>CAWDFE010000034.1:0-210496 GCA_963801435.1 uncultured Actinomycetota bacterium | reverse complement strand
ATTGCGATCGTCCAGTTCAATTCAGCCGGAAAACCCACGCGCATCAACGGGCTCACGACGGATGTTACCGAGCGCAAACGTTTTGATGAGAAGCTTTCGCTCGCATGGAAAACAGCAGAAATGGCCGATCGCGCCAAATCGAGCTTTCTGGCCGCCGCAAGCCATGACTTGCGACAGCCATTGCAGACCCTGAAACTCCTGCAAGCAGCGCTTGAGCCGCACCACGCAAGCGGCGAGGCACGCAAACTTGTCGATGGAATCGGGCAGTCGCTGGACACCATGACCAGCATCCTATCGAGCCTGCTCAACGTGAACAGGCTGGAATCAGGAAACCTGCGTCCGTCGGTGAGCGAGTTTTCGCTGAACGAAATCTTCGAGCCGCTCGCTGGAGACTTCGTCGCGCCTGTGCAGGAAGGAGGGCCCCGACTGTGCATCGTCCGCTCCGAGCTCATCATCCGCAGCGACAGGCGCATGCTCGCGGAGATGATCCGCAACCCTGCTGTCGATCGATGCAGATACACCGACAGGGGACGAATTCTGCTTGGGTGCCGGCGGACCGGCGACAATGTTCGCATCGAAGTCTGGGACAGTGGCGTCGGTATCACCGAAGACCAACTCCCGCACATATTTCATGAGTACTATCAGGGGACCGTCGGTGCGGAGCGGGGCGGCTTGGGTTGGGCCTTGCGATCGTAAAGCGGCTCGGGGAAATCCTGGATCACAGGGTCGAGGTGCGCTCAATCCCCGGGAAGGGTACACGGTTTTTCATTGTGGTTCCCCGCGGTCGATCCGGTGTCAAGATACCGGAAACAAACCCACCGGTGCATACTCACCACGATGCCTTCCTGGGCAGCGTTCTCGCGATCGAGGATGAGGCGTCCGTGCGCACGGCGCTTGGGAGACTGTTGAAGAAGAGGTCGCCCACCATTGTTGCAACGGCGACGGAGGCTTTGACGCTAATCAGAGAGCAGGACCTGAGCCCGGATGTGCTGCTGTGTGACTACAACCTTCGTGGCTCACCGGATGGTGTAGAGACCATCAGGCACCTGCGTGCCGCACTCGGCCGAAACGTACCGGCCGTTGTGATGACCGGCGACACCAGATCGCAGACCACGATCTCGATTTCTGCGCAAGGTGTTGCTGTCTTGATCAAGCCCTTCACGGCCGAAGAACTTCTGGAAGCCTTGAGAGGCCAGGAGAAGCGAGTAATTACTGTGAACGCCTCATCCCATTGAATTGCAGGGCGACCGCAGCGGCCAACGATACCCAGAATTCTCGCCGCGTGTCCCGCCCTCGAAAGGTATCGCATGCTCTCAAACCCCGAAGAGCTTGGATCGCCGCGACGTCCGTAGCGGGTCAAAATGCGAAATCCTCGCTGCGAGCAGATGTTTTCCGCTTTACTCCCAACATCGGACGTTATTCGGCAGCGTAGTTCATGGGCGACTTCGATTACCGCACGGGCGGTCGGTCACCCCGCTGAGGGAAAAGCGCCGCGACCGCAGCATTCGCCTCGTGTAGTCTTTTTGAATTAGCGCGCTTTCGAGCCGTCGGGCAAAAGGCATCATTGGGGAGCTGGAGCGTGACGAGTTCGCGGCCGCGGGGCAGCCAGGGATTGGCTCGTCGAACTGGCGCGACCAGCCCCTTAGCGGTCGGCATACTTCGTCACTATCAGGCTGACGCGGTAGTCCGGATCGGTCGCGTAGTGCTCGGCGTTGGTCTTGTTGACGAAGTGCGAACCGGGATGCCGTTGCATGTCACAGTCCAGCCGTGCGGCCAGCCCCGTGTCGGGACCACGTCATAGGCTGCGTTCGGATCATTGCCGGGAATTGGATCGGACATGCCCCATTGGAGCGCCGCCGCCGGGGCTAGGCAATGGGCCGAAAGCAGCGGGTGACATAGCAACGCTGGTAAACCAGCGCGTCTGGTAGCCAATCGAGAAGTTCCGGAATCCCCGAGGCCCGGATCGCAAGATCGATCGGGAGCGCGGCGCCGCTCCGCCTGACATAGGTATTGCGTTGCTCAAGCAATTGAAGGCCGCGCTCGCGAAACTCTTCCATCAATCCGATGTCGGGTGAAGTACTCGCCGCCTATGATCGGACCCGAGACGATGAGGATGCCGCGATGCTCGCGCTTTACCTTGTCGAGGAATGCCCGCTGCTCCTCGCGCGAAAGGTAATGAAGGCTCTCGATCGCCGCGATGACATCGTATCCACGAAATGAAACATCCATGAAATCACGGCAATGAAGCGGGCATTGGCAAGATCGAGCGCCCTCGCCCGAGTGATGGCGACGTCGCTGATATCTACCCCAGTAACCCATCCGGCCGCGCCGAAGATCGCGGCCGTCAGATGACCCTCGCCGCACCCAAGCTCAAGGACGCGCTCGCCAGCGACGAACGGGCCCACGCAGCGACCGAGGGCCTTGTCCACCGAAACCTTGCGCGCGAGATGCCCCACGGATCACGCGTCGCGTATAGCTGATTGAAGTCGGCTGCGGTGCGCATTGGTAATCTCCGCGAGATAAGGCCAGAGCTTGCAGCTAAAATGATAGTTTGTAAATGAAGGCAAAAGAAATCCAATGAAAAGGGCGGCCCAAAGGCCGCCCCTGCCGTGTTTCGTGTCCACGCGGCGGCTTAGCCATCACCACCGATCGCACGATCAAGCGTGAGAATATTGGCTGGCGCGCGAAGATCGCCCAGGGGGGCCCGACGGCTGGACGATCGAGGAGATCCTGGCCTGGAAGAATATCGCCTCCAGATGATGCTCAGGCCCGTTGTCATGGCCATGGCGGAGGAAGCGGCTTCCCTCCCGGCGCGATCGGCGGAATCATGGGGGCATGTCCGCCCGCCTGCAAAAGATCACCTTCGGAGAAATGCGCTCCTCAGGCGTGCGCGGTCTCTTGGTCTATTGCTCGGACTATCATTGCAGCCATTCGGTCGCGATCAGCGCGGATCGGTGGTCGGACGACATTCGCCTGTCCGATATCGAGCCGCTGTTTGCCTGCCAGGCCTGCGGCACAGCAAGGCGCTGATGTCCGCCCGAATTTCGACTGGAATGCCAGGGGACCTATCGGCGGCATGGGGTATCGGATAATCGCGAATGCCTGATCGCCTGTTGCCACCGGACGCCGCCACTCCCTAGTTTACATTCCGTGGCTCTGGAATACCTTCTGGCAACTCTTGCTCAGCTTCGTGCGATTTTGCTGCAAACATTGCTGAACCGCACTGTCGTCGCCCAACTGCTTCCGGCAAAATCGCTGTGCGTCTCGCGTGCACGCCTGTTGCTCCTGCGGGGTGCCCATATGGCCCTGAGCTAATGACGATGACGCCCCGATCAGTAACGCGATAGAGGCGAGCATTAGTTGGCGCATCGATCATCTCCATGAATATGTGTCTAGACCCAATCTCAGGATAAAGCGGCGACTGTTGCGCGGTTCCCTCCGGTTCCGGTTTGATTTCCTTGGAGCGAGGAAGATGTCAAAGCGTATAGGCTGGGGCCGTGAATTTGACGACCCAATCGAGTTGCCGGACGGGCGCCAGCTCGTCACGCTCGAGGATGCCGGACGCTATATCGACGCCCTACCTCGCAGCATGCACGAACGCGAGGAGTGGCAGATGGTGATGGAAGTCCTGTTATCGGCGGTTGAGGGCCGTGAGCCGGTGAGATTGGTACACATCGCTCTGACTTTGGCCTTGCAGGAGGGCAAACGATGAGGGGAGCGCGACGCAAGCTCGTCAAGAAATGACGGGTCGTTTGACAGGTACCGGCTCGAGAGAGCCTGATCCACGTTCCCATCTCTCAAGGGTGCGCAGCCCATGAAATTCGTCGAACCGAGCCGCCTCACTGATCCCGACGCCACCGCGCGCAAGCTCCTGGAAATCGCCAACGCGACCGAGCCTGCCCAGGACGGCCGGATCTACATCGAGCTGGTCAACGCTGCCTTCCTAAAGGCCGGCGGCGGCACGGCAAAGCAGTTCCGCGTCGGTATCCAGAGGGCGGTCGAAAAAGGTTGGACGGTGCGGCACGAATCCGGGACCTATGTGAAATTTACCCCTAGCGGCGCCGAGTTGTTCGCCTGAGGTTTCGTTTGGAGTAGTGTGATGCGTAGATCGAATTGGACACCTTCGATCGTGCCCAGCGGCGACGAACAGGACGTCTGCCTCGTGGTGAACGATTTCGGCCGTCGCGTGCGCGCCTACTGCGAAACCGATGTCGAGGCCACGGACCTCGAGACCGTCATCCAAGACCTACTCGAAGGGCAGTATTCGAACCCCGTGCGCGTCGTCAGCTTCAATACCGGCGAGGGCTGGGCGCGCGACATCTCGGCCGACGTCGCCAAGGAGCTGCGCCGTCGGTGCGAGCTCGAGATGCGCGAGGTCCCTTCCATCATCCAGGGATTCGTCGCGCGGCACGAACCGTTCTCGCGTCAGCTGACACTACGCCTGGTCTTGAGGGCGAACTCGCAATTCCGAGTAGCCGCGCCGTATTGCTAAGTGCGCTCGTTGTATGGAGCCTCCCCGCGCGGGGCGAAAATCTCCAAAATCTCGCTATAGGTCCACCTAAAGCGAGTTGTGCGTTCATTTCCGAACTTGAGACAAAGGCGGACGCGCGCCCATTCAGAAACATTAATGCCATGGCCAGCGTCATGTAATGCTGGAGTTTGTATCTAATGCATCATAACCGCGCTTGGTGTGAGCGAGCGATTGTGAAAGCGACTGCTATGGGGCCTAGCCCGGCCTCAATTAACAGGGACGCTCGCATGCGCTCAGTGAAGGAAGACACGTTGCGGGCGCGTGCACGCAAGCTCGGTTACGCTATCTATAAGTCACGATCACGTTCGATCCACGAGGCCTATCTCGGCAGATACGCGCTCGTCAAGGAGGATAACAATTGCGTTGTACTTGGTGAGCGCTTTGATGCATCGCTTGAGAAGATTGCTGAATACCTGGATTGAGACGCTGAGGGCGGACTCGCAATTTTGACAAAAACGCCTACGCAGCATGTTAAAGGCGTTTGAGTTTTGCATCCCGACCCGGGGAACCGAGGTTCCGGGCGCCCCGAGTGGGCTTCACGAAATCAAATACGACGGCTATCGCATCAGGGTGGAGCGGGAGCGCGATCGCGTGCGTCGTGTTGGTGTTGGCGAACGCCGCGCATGTGAAGAACGTGCCCGGCCGCAAGACCGACGTCAACGATGCGATGTGGTTGGCCGAACTGTTGGCGCACGGTCTGATCCGAGCGAGCTTCGTGCCCTATACGCAGACCCAGGAGATGCGCAGCCTGCTGCGCACGCGTAAGCAATTGGTTCGCGAACAGTCGAGCCATGCTGCGGGTCCAAAAGACACTCGAGGACGCCAACATCAAATTGGACTCGGTGCTCTCCGATTTGATGGGCAAGAGCGGCCGCGCCATGCTCGAGGCACTGATTGCCGGGGAAACCAACCCGGTCGCGAAAGGGTCCAAATCGCTGTTTGCGCTTGCGGTCGTGGTCGGGATTGCGGTGCCGCGCGAGGGCAGCGAGGTCGCGCTGTTTCTTTACGGCGTCGCGGCGTCTGATGGCAATTCGGCCATGAGCCTGCTCTCTAGCACTCGGCGCAGCCGTATGCCTTTTGACCTATTTCGGCTTGCTGCGTATTCCGCCGCGCGCACTGTTTGCCACCACGACCGCGCTCATTACGTTGCTTGCCGCCGGCATGGCCGCGCAGGCAGTTGCGTTCCTCGCACGTGCCAACTGGTTCACTGTGCTCGACACGGTCGTATGGGACACTGGCTGGCTGCTTTCGGAAGACAGTATCCTCGGCCGCACATTGCACACGTTGATCGGCTATACCGATCAGCCTACCGAGATGCAGCTTGTGACCTACGTGGCCGTGGTCGCGGTCAGGTCGCGTTGATGCGGCTGATTGGGTCGCAACGGCCTCGGCACGCGGTTGACCGGTTTTGGGAACCGGCGACCAATCAGAGAGAGCACGCTAAACCTCGGCCCAGCAGCGAATGAGGTTGTGATAGATGCCGGTCAACCTGACGGTTTCCGGATCATCGCGCCCAAGCCGCACCGCGAGCGCCTGTATCGCCGTGTCGAGGTCGAAGATCATGCTGCGGGCATGGGCATCGCGGATCATGCTCTGCAACCAGAAGAAGGACGCAACCCGCCCGCCCCGCGTGACCGGCGTAACCATGTGCAGGCTGGAGGCGGGATAGAGCACGAGGTCACCGGCAGGCAGCTTCAGCTCGTGAGAACCGTAGAGATCCTCAACCACGAGTTCACCGCCATCGTATTCGTCGGGTTCGGACAGGAATAGCGTCACCGACAGATCAGTTCGGATGCGCAGGCCCGTCAGGCGATCGCCGCGCACGGCGTTATCGACATGGATGCCGAAGTGATGGCCATCCACGGCTGTGTACCGATTGAACAGCGGAGGAAAGATGTGCCGCGGAACCGCCGCAGAAAGAAACCGCGGATTTGCTGTCAACGCCGAGATGATGCGGTTGCCGAGCTTGCGCGCGACTTCGCTGTCCGGCGGCAATTGCTCGTTGCGCTTCACCAGCGCCGATTGCGCGCCCGCAGTGGATCGACCATCCTCCCAGACACAGGCGTCCATGGCGCGGCGGAAATCCGCCACGTCGGCCTTGCTGAGCACGTCGGGAACGCAGATCAACATGGTAGCTAGGGGGTGAGTATCGCGCCGAAAGCACCAGATAAGCAGCGCGCCCAGGCGCCTCCAGCACGAATGGCGCCGCGCTCTGGTACAACGCATTGTAATAAAGCTTGTTGAAGATGTTGTTGACGAACAGCTTGACCTTCCAGTTCTGGTTGATCTTCGCTTCGGCGAACGTATCGAAGCGCCAGAAGCTCGGCAGCGAAGTCCCTTCGTTGGCGGCGAGCAACGTGCCGCCGTAGATTTTCGATCGATAGACCGCCTGCCCGCCAAGCTCCCAGACATCGGTCAACTGATACTTGCTGAGCAGGCTGAACGATTGATGCGCGATGTTGGCCAGCGGAAGACCGACGTTTGTTGTGTACAGAAGGGGATCCGCAGGCGGCACAAGCGACTTCGTCATCGGCGCGTATGTCTCCATGAAGCGTTCGCCCTTGGCGTTGAGCAGCCACGCCCCCTCGCCGCGGGCGCCCTCGGTGATGAGCAGCCCGTTGCCCGCCAGCGTCGTCGGGTGATACTGGATCATCTCCATGTCCATGAGCCGGGCGCCGATGCGGTAGGCCTGAGCGATCCCGTCGCCGGTCACGATGAGTCCATTGGTGGTGGGCCGGTACGCCTGGCCGGCGCCGCCGGAGGCGAGGATCACCGCCTTGGCGTTGAAGACCTCGAGGCGGCCGTCGCGAAGGTTGCGGCAGATGGCGCCGATGCAGCGGCCGTCCACGCCCTGGAGCAGGTCGGTGGTGAACCACTCCTCATAGCGATCCACGGTGTCGGAGTGCTTTATCAGCTGCTCGTAGAGGACGTGCAGGATGGCGTGGCCGGTGATGTCGGCGACGTAGTAGGTACGGGCGGCTGAGGCGCCGCCGAAGGCGCGGGTGCCGAGGTTGCCCCGCTCGTTGCGGTGGAAGGTGACGCCGGCGTGCTCGAGCCAGAGGATCTCCCCGGGAGCCTCGCGGCACATGATCTCGATCGCGTCCTGGTCGCCGAGGTAGTCCGATCCCTTGATCGTGTCGAACGCGTGGGACTCCCAGGTGTCCTCGGGGTTGAGCGCGGCGTTGATGCCGCCGGCCGCAGCCACCGAGTGCGATCGGACAGGGTGGACCTTGGAGACGATCCCCACGGTGGCGCCGGTTTGCGCAGCCGCCAGCGCGGCGCGTTGGCCCGCCAGCCCGGCGCCGATGATCAGTACGTCATGGGAGGGCATTGAAAAGCAATATAAATGAGGGTGCTGGCGTGACGCCGCGCCCTCAAACGCCCGGCCTACCGGGAGAGTGGACTAAGCCGGGGACCGGCTGAACGCCGACTGCAGCGCGCGGCGGACCTGATCGACTGTGACCACCCCGCGCAGGACCCCGTCACCGTCCACCGCCGGCAGTGCGCCCAGCCGCCCCAGCGTCTCGGAGGCCAGCAGCTCGGTGATCGGGCGGTCCTCCTCCACGCGCCAGTTGGGCGCCTCGTCGGACTCCAGCACCGCGCCGATCGTCAGCCAGGCCTCGCCGCCGTCGATCGAGGCCTGGGCGCGCTCCTGGCGGGCGATGCCCAGTAGATGGGCGTCCTCGTCGACCACCGGCAGCCACGCGTGGCGGTAGCGCAGGAAGTACTCGTCGACCGCCTCGGTGACCGGCGTGCCCGCCGGAACCGCCACCGGGTGCGTGTCCATGATGTCAGCGACCCGCACCCCCTCGATGCGCTCGGCCAGGGCCGACTGCATCAGCGCCCCGCGGCACGACTGCCACAGCAGGTAGGCCAGCGCCATCAGCCACAGGCCGCCGAAGCCGGTGGACGAGGCGATCCACCACAGACCGAAGCCGGCCATGAGCAGGGCGAAGCCCTGGCCCATCCGCGCCGCCACGACGGTGCCGCGGCGCTTGTCCCCCGTCACCCGCCAGACGATCGATCGCGCCACCCGCCCGCCGTCCAGAGGAAACGCCGGGAGCAGGTTGAACGCCAACAGGAGAACGTTCATCAACAGCAGCCAGCTCAGTGACAGAAGCACCGGGGTGATGCGGATGCTCGAGTCCAACACGATGGCGTGTCCCAGCCGGCTGGTGCCGACGATCGGGATATCGATGGCCAGGCACAATAGGATGACGCCGAACGTCGCGAGTGGGCCAGCGATCGCGACCTTGAAGTCCTCTCCGGGCGACGCTGCGTCGCGACTCATCTGGGTAAGTCCACCGAACAGGAACAGATCGATTTTCTTGACCTCGATGCCCTGCCGCCGCGCCACCAGAGCGTGTCCCAGTTCGTGCACGATGAGGGAGCCGAACAGCAGCAGCACGCTCACCACCGTGGTGACGTACGCGACCCCGTCGGAGCTGTGCAGCGCGTCGCGGAACGGAGCGGACAGGACGAAGATCATCAGGAACAGCACGATGAACCAGCTGGCATCGACGCCAATGCGGATCCCGAACGCGTCGAACAGCTTGATGGAGGTCGACCGCTTCAACATGGTGGAATGGTCTCATAGGCGCATCTGCGCCACGGAAATTCAGGAGACGTGAGATGAGTGAGCGACTTGACGGTCTCAAGCAGCGCTTGGGACAGCTGTCGGATCTGACCCACGCCATGTCCTTGGCTCATTGGGATCAGCAGACGATGATGCCGCCGCACGGTGGCGAGGCACGCGCCGAGTCCCTGGCGACTCTCACGCGCATCAGCCACGAGATGTTCGTCGACGACGAGACCGGGCGGTTGCTGGAGGGGGCTGCCTCTGAGGTCAACGGCGCCGATCCTGACGACGACGACCCTCGGCTGATCGTGTTGGTGCGCCGCCAATGGGAGAAGGCCCGCCGCGTCCCGCCGGATCTGGCGGCCAACCTGGCGCGGGCCGCCTCGGTGGGCCAGGAGGCGTGGATCGTCGCGCGGCAGCGAGGGGACTTCGACGGCTTCGCGCCGTACCTCGAGCACAACTTCGAGCTGGCGCGCCGTTACGTCGAGTGCCACATGGACAGCGGCGATTTCGAGTGCGCCTACGACGTGCTGCTCGACGACTACGAGCCGCAGCTGCCCGCGCGGGAGGTGTCGGACCTGTTCGCGCAGCTCAAGGCGGAGTTGATGCCGATCATCGCACGGGTGTCCGAGGCCGAGCCGGTCAACGAGGGTCCCCTGCACGCGTCGTTTGCCGTCCACCACCAGCGGGACCTGGTCAATGAGGTGGTGGCGTTGATGGGCTTCGATCGCGCCGGCTGGCGGATCGACGACACCGTGCACCCGTTCGCCACCCGGATCGGCGGTGGCGACGTTCGCATCACCACCCGCTGGGACGAGCACTACTTCCCCACCGGCCTGTACGGCGCGATGCATGAGTGCGGGCACGGCCTTTACGAGGCCGGCCTGCCAGGGAGGCTGCGCCGCTCCCCGATCGGGTCCACCGAGTCACTGGGGATGCACGAGTCCCAGAGCCGCATGTGGGAGAACATGGTGGGACGCGGGCGCGGATTCTGCACTGTGCTGGCGCCGCGGATTGCCGCGCTGGCCGGCGGCGAATTGTCGGGCCTCGATGCCAACGCGCTGTACCGCGCCGTCAACCGCGTCAAGCCCACGTTCATCCGCGTCGAGGCCGACGAGGCCACCTACGCGCTGCACATCATTCTGCGCTACGAGCTCGAGCAGGAGCTCGTGGAGGGCACCCTCGCCGTTCGAGATCTGCCCGAGGCATGGAACGCGCGCTTTGAGGAGTACCTGGGCATTCCCGTCATCAATGACATCGAAGGGGTCCTCCAGGACGTGCACTGGTCGGCGGGACTGATCGGGTACTTCCCCACCTACGCTCTTGGGAACCTGATCGCAGGCCAGCTGTGGGAGCGAGCGCACACCGACATCGGCGACCTCGACGACCAGCTGGCCGCCGGCCAGCTGGGACCGCTGCGCGAATGGCTCAGACAACGCGTTCATCGCCATGGGGCCAAGTTCACGACGGCCGAGCTGTTGGCACGGGAGGTCGGCGGACCCATGTCCGTCACCCCGTTCGCGAGCTATCTCAAGGCTAAGCTCGGCGACGTGTATCGAGTGGACCTGAACTAGTGGCCGTCCCCTAGTGGCCCGTCACGCAAAGACGCTCGCACGTGCGTGAGCGACCACTGAGACCAGAAAGGGAAGCAGTTCTTCATTTATGAGTAACAGCCCAGTCAGAGTTGCAGTGACGGGAGCCGCCGGTCAGATCGGCTACGCGCTCCTGTTCCGGATCGCCAGCGGACAGCTGCTGGGACCCGACACCCCGGTCCATCTGTCCCTGCTGGAGATCCCCCAGGCGGTCAAGGGCGCCGAGGGCACCGCGATGGAGCTCGACGATTGCGCCTTCCCCCTGCTCGCCGGGGTGGACATCTACGACGATCCCAACCAGGCGTTTGACGGGGTGAACATCGCCATGCTGGTCGGCGCCCGCCCCCGCACCAAGGGGATGGAGCGCGGCGACCTGCTGGAGGCCAACGGCGGGATCTTCAAGCCGCAGGGGCGGGCGCTCAACGCCCATGCCGCCTCCGATCTGAAGGTCCTGGTGGTCGGAAACCCCGCCAACACCAACTGTCTCATCGCGCAGAGCAACGCCCCCGACGTGCCCAACGAGCGGTTCACCGCGATGATGCGCCTGGATCACAACCGCGCCGTCGCCCAGGTCGCCCAGAAGACCGGGGCGGCGATCAGTGACGTGAGCAACATGACCATCTGGGGCAACCACTCGGCCACCCAGTATCCGGACGTGTTCCACGCCAAGGTCAAGGGCACCGACGCCGCCGAAGCGGTGAACGACCGCGACTGGATCGAGAACGAGTTCATCCCCACGGTGCAGAAGCGCGGCGCGGCGATCATCGAGGCGCGGGGCGCGTCGAGCGCCGCCTCGGCCGCCAACGCGGCGATCGACCACGTCCGCGACTGGGTGCACGGCACCGCGGACGGTGACTGGGTGTCGATGGCGATCCCGTCGGATGGCTCTTACGAGATCGCGGAGGGCATCTTCTCCGGGTACCCGTGCACCTGCTCCGAAGGCAAGTACTCCATCGTCGGGGGACTGGAGTTTGACGACTTCTCACGGGCGCGCGTTGACGCGACCGTCAAGGAGCTCACCGAGGAGCGCGAAGCCGTCAAGCAGTTGGGGCTTATTTAGTGTCGTGATCCACGACACTCGGGCCGCCCCTGGGCACTGCCTGCCCCTTGGCCGCCGCGATCGTTGACGATCGCGGCGGCATTCGTGCCGTTCCCGGTCCGCGCCGCGGCGGAGTCGCCCCAGGCGCGCCTGGGGTCGGCCGCTACTTCGCGGCCGTCGGGTGCCAGCCCTGGCCTTCCCGAGTGACCTGTCCGTCCTCCACCAACTTCGGCATGACGCGGTACAGGTAGTTCGGTTCGATCTTCAGCGACTCGGCGATCTGGGGGATCGTGATGCCGGGCTTCTCGCGGACGAGCGCGAGGGCCTGGTTGGCGCGAGTGTTGCCACCGCGACGGCCGCGAGGGCGGCCGGCACGGCGCGTGGTGCGCCGGCGGGTGGTGGCACTGGAGCCATTGGCGCTGGCCGGGCGACCGGGCCGGCGACGCCCACCGACAAGCGCGGCACGAGCGGCCTCCAGCTTGGTCACCTCAACCTTGAGCTCGCTCAACCTCCGGTCGATGTCCTTCACGGTACTGTCAACGAAATCTGCCAACTTGGGCCACCTCCGCGGCAACGGTCTTAGACGTATTCGTGTAAGAAGATACAACCCGTGACCGGTAACGGTGCAGATTTGGTCTCAGCCGCGTTCGACCAGTGCCTTCAACCGCTGCAGTGACTTCCGGGCCTCGCGCTCGGAGGTGGCTCCCACGATCATGCGACTGGCCACGTTCCCGATGCGGCCCCCCGGAGGGTGGAACTCGTTGGTGTACTGAAATGTCGTGCGACCCTGGCCATCGCTGACCAGCTCGTAGCGGATGATCGCCGTGGACCGTGCCGGCCCTCCGCCCTCCCATTCGGCGTGACGCGGACTGTCAATCGCCATCAGGGTCCAGTGGACGCGGAATGTGAGCCCCCGCACGTGCATCGCCTGATCCATCGTCGAGCCCGCGCGCAGAGGCGAGTCAGACACGTTGGACACCGCCTTGTGGATCGTCACCCAATCGCCGAGGCGTGTGGGATCCATCACGGTCTCCCACACTCGCTCGATCGGCGCGTCGATGTCGATCTTGGCTGAAACGGTGCTCATAGGCCGGGCACACTAACGCGAAGCGGCGCGTCGACACGGCCAGCGGCTCAGCGCGCCGCCAGCGGCTCCTCGCGCTCCCAGTCGGCCAGCGCGTGCTCGATGGCGGCGTCGAGTGAGTGACGCCTCACCCCGAGCAGCGCGGCCGCCTCGATCTGCCCCGGGAGCAGATCCGTCTCGAGGCTCTCCATCAGCGGACCCACGAGCTCCCACTGCTCCCCGGCCACCGTAGCTGCCACGCGGCTGGCGATCGGCGTCGCCGAGAGCCGCTTGAACCGCAGCCCGGGTCGGCTCACGAGCATGTGCTCGGCGATGCGGTCGATGAGCTCGCCGTAGGAGACCACGTCGGGACCGGCGACGTCCAGGCGCCGCCCGCCCACATCGGGCGAGGTGGCGCAGCGCGCCAGCACCTCGACGATGTCGCGTTCGTCGACCGGAGCCGTGCGGTTGGTTCGCCACGCGGGATAGGCCAGGACCGGCAGGCGCTCGACCAGGCGGACCATGAAGCGAAACGAGCGAGACCGGGCTCCGATCACGATCGACGCGCGCAGGGCGACCGAGTCCGGCACCGCGTCCAGCAGCACGTCCTCGACCTCCAGGCGGCTGGCGAGGTGGGCCGACAGTGGGCCGGCCGCGGGCGCCATCCCGCCGAGGTAGACGATGCGTGTGACTCCGGCTGCGGTCGCCGCGGCCGCGAAGCGCTCGGCGGCGACACGCTCCCGGGAGGCAAACGGGCCGTCGTTGGCGGGCTCCATGGCGTGGATGAGGAAGTAGGCGACGTGCACGCGCTCCAGTGCCTCGGCCAGGCCCGCGCCGGAGACGGCGTCGCCGGCGATCACCGGCACATCGAGGCGCACGCGCTCGGGGCGGCGAGCGAAGCCGCGCACCGTTTCGCCGTCGCGCTGCAGGCGGGCGGCGAGGACCGAGCCGATATACCCGCTGATCCCGGTGACGAGGACGGTCACGGGGTCGGTCCCGCCCAGGGGGCCGGAGTGACGAAGCTGCGATCCAGGTCGGCGGCGCGGGGGCAACCGGCGAGGGCGAGCGCGTTGACGAGCTCGGCCACCAGCGTCTCCAGCACGTGCCGGGCGCCGTCGGCGCCGCCGAGGACCAGCCCCCACGTGAGCGGGCGGCCGACCATCACGGCGTCGGCGCCGAGCGCCAGCGCCTTGACGACATCGGTGCCGCGGCGGATCCCGCCGTCGACGAGCACGTCGATCCGGCCGGCGACGGCGTCGACGATGGGCGGCAGCGCATCGGCGCCGGACAGCACCGTGTCGAGCTGGCGGCCGCCGTGGTTGGACACCACGACGCCGGCGGCGCCGTGGGCGATCGCCAGCTCGGCGTCCTCGGCGGTGAGGATGCCCTTGACCAGGACGGGGAGCCGGCTGTGAGCGGCGAACTGCTCGATGTCGGACCAGCGCAGATCGGGGTCGATCTGCCCATAGAGCGCGGCCGCGGGCGCCGCCGGCATCTGACCGGGATCCTGGCGCGGGATGTCGGCCACTGGATCGCGAAGGTCGGCGCGGAGCTCGCGCTCGCGGATGCCCAGCACCGGGCGGTCCACGGTCACCACCAGCGCCTCGTAGCCGCGCTGCGCGGCGCCGTCGATCAGTTCGCGCGTGGCGCCGCGATCGGTGAGGGCGTAGAGCTGAAACCACCGAGTCACCTCGGGGACGGTGGTGGCGACCGCAACGGCGCCGGCGCTGGCGAACGTCGACACGCACATGACGGTGCCGGTGGCCGCGGCCGCCCGGGCGATCGCCAGCTCTCCCTCCGGGTGCGCAAGGCGCTGGAACGCCGTGGGCGCGACCACCACCGGGTGCGGCCGGCGGGTCCCGAGCAGCTTCACGCCGGTGTCGATGCTGCTCGCGCCGACGAGCATTCGGGGGCGCAGGGCCCATCGGTGCCAGGCGGCCACGTTGTCAGCCAGGGTGACCTCGTCTGCCGCGCCGCCCTCGATGTAGCTGAGGGCCTCCGGACTCATCCGGGCCAGGGCCTCGCGCTCGCAATCGGCGACCGTCGGCGGGAGCTCGGGCGGGACCGGGAAGGGGGGATCGTCGGGGGTGGCGGACACGGCCCTCCGAAAGCTACGGAAATTGCGGGCAACCGCCACGCGCGACAAATAATCCCCGGAGTTTCCCGGGTTTTCCGCGATTGTGAATTTGTTGCGCTTTCCGGAAATGGACTTTGCGCGAGGCCGCGGAATCCGCTTTGATCCTCGCCTGCTTCCAGTTGGGATTCACAAGAGTCGGGGTTGAGGTCAGGTAATGGCGAACGGTCGGGCGCCCGCCGCGAAGGCGAGCTGCGAGAACTGCTTCTTTGGTCAGAATCTTCTGTGCGCGGTGGCCGACGCCGGTCCCTGTGCCACGTTCCGCCCGGCGCACCCGGACGGCCTGCGTCCCCCGAGCCAGCTGCGCTTCGTCTTCCGCCAGGAGCGCCGCCTCCAGGTGGCCTGGGCCTTCCCCTCGCCCAACGAGCAGGTCGCGCTGCACGCGTGAGTCCGCGGCCGCGGCCGCGCGTCACCGTGTCGGGCGGGCGGGCGGTGTCCTCCATGCCGTCCCCTCGTATAAGGTTCGCGCCATGTACTGGCCGCTGATCGGCGGATTCATCGCCTTCATCCTGATCGCCATCTTCATGGGATGGCTGATGGACCCCTCCCGCCACGGCGACCACAACGGTCACTGACGGGCGCCGAGCGCGCCCGCCTCGCCATCGATTTCGACCTCTGCGGACCGCGCGTCCGCGGCAGCCTTGGCCTCCTCGCGGCGCGCCAGCCACTCCGCGCCGCCCGTGTCGGTCACGCCGTGGGCGATGATCGAGCAGAACACGGTGAGCGCGGCCAGGTTGAAGATCGTAGAGCCGGCGGCGATCCCCTCGCTGAGCACGAGGACGGAGAACGTCATCGTCGCCACGCCCTTGGGACCGAACCAGGACATGAACGCTCTGGTGGCCGTGTCGGTGCGGGTCCCGGCCAGAGCCGCGAACACCGCCACCGGCCGCGCCACCAGCAGGGTGACCGCAACCACCCCGACCGCCGCCCAGCCAGACCCGAAGAGGCCGTGGAACGTGAGCAGGGCCCCGAACACCACGAAGATCCCCAGCTTCACGATCTCGACGACGTCGGCGGCCTGGCGCTCGAAGTAGCGGCGCATGTCCGGCCGCCGGATGCCGAGCACGATCGCACAGACGTAGACCGCGATCAGCCCGTTGCCGTGCGGCGTCAGCACTGCGACGCCGTAGGCCGCGAACGCGGTGCCCAGCGCGAACAGGGCACGCTGGTGGGGTGGGATCCCCTCCTCCAGGCGTCTGTCGCGCGGCGCCAGCCACGCCGCGGCGAGGCCGACGGCGACGCCCACCACGAAGCCGAACACCAAGTTCTCGATCACGAAGTGCCACCACACGAACTGGCCGCTGCGCGCCGACAGTGCCGCCGTCAGGGCGAGCACCGCCGGCAACGCCAGCCCGTCGTTGAGCCCTGACTCGAGGTTGAGCGAATGGCGGACCACTGCCGGCACTCGTGGGTTGGTGACGACGCTGGAGGAGAGGACCGGATCGGTGGGCGACAGCAGCGCTCCCACCAGGAACGACTCCGTCCAGGACAGCCCGGTCAGGAGCTTGGTTCCCGCGGCCACGATCAGCGCGGTCAGAGGCATCGCCAGCACGAGCTTGCGAAACGGCAGCCGCCAGTGTGATTGCAGCAGCTCTCCGTCGACCTCCAGCCCGTCGCGGAACAGGATCACGATGAGCGCCACGGTCGCCATCTCGGACACGAACGGCGACTGCGGGCTGAAGTGCAGGATGCCGGTGACCCCATCGCCGAGGATGAACCCGACGATCACGAACACGGCGGCCAGTGAGACGAACGTCCGGCCGGCCAGGCCGGACAACAGCGCCCCCAGCGCCAGCAGCAGGCCGAGTACGAGGGTCGACACCTCAAATCGGTGCGACACCACGCCGATCAGCATCGGCATTTGTTCGTGCATCACCGCCACGACGGTTAGAGTGTCAGAAGGAAAACAGGAGGAGCGGAGTGCAGGTCACGGTGCTTGGGAAGTCGCCGTCCTGGCAGGACGCGGCGGGGGCGTGCAGCGGCTACCTGGTCCAGCAGGACGGCTTCACCGCGCTGCTGGACTGCGGTAACGGCGTGTTCTCCAAGCTACGCCGCATCGTCGACTATGTCGACGTTGACGCGGTGATCATCAGCCACATGCACGCCGATCACTTCCTCGATCTCGTGCCCTTCGGCTATGCCCTGAGCTACGCCCCGCGCCAGCAGCCGGTGCCGGTCGGCGGCTGGCCGGGGACCGACGAGCCGGCACGTCCTCGCCTCTACCTGCCGGCCGGAGGGGGCGCGCTGCTGCGGCGCGTGGTCAGCTGCTGGGGCAGCGAAGACCTGATCGACAGCGCCTTCCACGTGCACGAGTACGGCGGCGGCGACACCGTGCCGGTGGGACCATTGACCGTCACCTTCTGCGAGGTCCCGCACTTCATCGCCACGTTCGCCGTCGAGCTGGCCAGTGACGGCGGGCGGTTCACCTACGGCGCCGACTGCCGGCCCAACGATGAGCTCGTGCGTTTCGCTCGCGAAACAGACGTGCTGATGATCGAGGCCACGCTGCCGCGTCCCGAGCGCGACGGCGTGCGCGGCCATCTCACCGCGCGGGAGGCCGGCGAGCACGGCCGGTCCGCCAGCGCTGCCCGCCTCGTGCTCACGCACTACTCCGACGAGCTCGATCCCGAGCTGACGGCATCCGAGGCCGCTGACAGTTTCGGGGGACGGGTCGAGCTGGCGCACGAGGGCGCTGTCTACACCGTCTGATTACGCTTAGACCATGTCCGAGCGCGATGTGTTTGCCAACTTCGAGCGGATGCGACGGGAGATGGACGAGCTGTTCGGGGACGTGTTCGAGCGCAGTGGGCTGTCGCGGCGCCACACCGGTCAGTGGCCCGCGGTCGACGTCGCCTACGCCTCAGACCCGCCGCGGGCGATCGTGACGGCGGAGCTGGCCGGCATGGACCCCGGCGAGATCGCCCTCCAGATCGAGGGCCGCAAGCTGTTCCTGGCCGGCCGCCGCGGCCCCGCGCCCGCCGGCGACGTCTACCAGCAGATCGAGATCGAGCGCGGATCCTTCCGCCGTCTCATCGAGCTCGGCGCCGATGTGGACGCCGACCGCATCACCGCCCGCTACGAGGATGGGATGCTCCGCGTTGAGCTGCCGCTCGTCGGCCGCCGGGAGAGCCGGCGCGCGGTCCCGATGGAGAGCGGTGATCCGCAGTGACCGTTCTCGACGTCGGCCCCGCCACCCCCGTGAGCGGCGAGGCGCAGGAGGCGGGGGAGAACGGGTTCCGCAGGCTTCCCGCGCGCGTCGGCGTGCTACCGCTGCGCGACTCGGTCACGTTTCCCGACCTGGTGATCCCGCTCAACGTCGGTCAGCCACGCAGCCTGGAGCTGATCAACGACGTGCTGCGCGGCGACCGGTCGATCGTCCTGCTGGGTGGGCGCGACCCCGAGGTGGAGACGCCCGGTCCCGACCAGCTCTACTCGGTGGGCGTCCTGGGCTCGGTCGCGCGGATGGTGCGCCTGCCCGACGGCACGCTACGAGTGCTCATCCAGGGCGGCCCACGGGTGCGGGTCACTCAGTGGGTGCAGACCGAGCCCTATCTGGTGGCCGAGGTCGAGCACGCTCGGGACAAGGTCCGCGAGAGCGCCCAGCTCGAGGCGCTGGCCCGCAACGTGCAGCGCACCTTCTCGAGCATCGTCAGCCAGGTGCCCTACCTGCCCGAGGAGCTGCAGGTCATGGTCGCCAACGTCGACGACCCGGTGATGCTCAGCCACCTCATCTCCGGCGCGCTGCGGCTGTCCGCCGACGAGAAGCAGGGGCTGCTGCAAGAGCTCGACGTGACCAAGCGCCTGCGGCGCCTGTCGGAGATCCTCGCCCGGGAGCTCGAGGTGGTGACGCTGGACACCGAGATCCAGTCCCAGGTGCAGTCAGAGCTGCAGAAGGGCCAGCGCGACTTCTACCTGCGCCAGCAGCTCAAGGCGATCCAGGACGAGCTGGGGGAGGGTGACGAGGCCCAGGCTGAGGCCAAGGAGCTGCGCGAGCAGCTGGAGGCACTGCGCCTGCCCGAGGAGGTCTCAAAGCAGGTGGAGCGCGAGCTGGGGCGCCTGGAGCGCTTGGCGCCCGCGATGGCCGAGTACGGCGTCGTGCGCACGTACCTGGAGTGGATCGCGTCGCTGCCCTGGGACACAACCACCGAGGACAACCTCGACCTCGCCCACGCCCGCCGCGTGCTCGACACCGACCACTTCGACATCGAACAGGTCAAGGAGCGCATCCTGGAGTTCCTGGCGGTGCGGTCGCTGGTGGCCGACGGGGACGGCCGGCGACAGGCCGCCGGCTCGATCCTCACCTTCGTCGGCCCGCCCGGCGTCGGCAAGACCTCGCTGGGCCGGTCGGTGGCCCGTGCCCTGGGGCGGCAGTTCGAGCGGATCAGCGTCGGCGGCATGCGCGACGAGGCCGAGATCCGCGGCCACCGCCGCACCTACATCGGCGCCATGCCCGGCGTGATCATCCGGGCACTGCGCGACGCCGGGGCCAAGAACCCGCTGTTCATGATCGACGAGATCGACAAGATGGGCTCGGACTTCCGGGGCGACCCTTCCAGCGCCATGCTCGAGGTGCTCGACCCCGAGCAGAACAGCACGTTCCGCGACTATTACCTGGACCTGCCCTTCGACCTGTCGGAGGTCATGTTCATCACCACGGCCAACAACCTGGACACCATCCCCGGTCCGCTGCGCGACCGCATGGAGGTGATCCAACTCGCCGGGTACACCGAGTCCGAGAAGCTCCAGATCGCCAAGCGCTTTCTTGTGCCCCGCCAGATCGAGCGCAACGGCCTCACCCACGGCCGGATCGGCTTCACCGACGCCGGGCTGCGCACGATCATCTCCGACTACACCCGCGAGGCGGGGGTGCGCCAGCTCGAGCGCGAGATCGGCTCGGTCGCGCGCAAGGTGGCGCGCCAGGTGGCGGAGGGCAAGGCCATGCGCAAGGCGAGCATCACCGAGCCGCGGGTCCGCGAGCTGCTGGGCAAGCGCAGGTTCTTCTCCGAGGCCCGCCGGCGCACCTCGCGCCCGGGCGTGGCCACCGGCCTGGCCTGGACTCCGGTGGGCGGCGAGGTGCTCTTCGTGGAGGCCACCGCCATGTCCGGCAGCGGGCAGCTGACGATCACCGGCCAGCTCGGCGACGTCATGCGCGAGTCCGCACAGGCGGCCCGCTCCTACGTGCGCGCCAACGCGGAGCAGCTGTTCCCCACCCTGCCCGAGGACTGGTTCGCCACACACGACATCCACATCCACGTGCCCGCCGGGGCCATCCCCAAGGACGGGCCCAGCGCCGGCGTGACGATGGTGACCGCGCTGACCTCGCTGCTGTCGGGCCGCCCGGTGCGCGCGGATGTGGCAATGACCGGGGAGGTGACGCTCACCGGCCAGGTCCTGCCGATCGGTGGTCTCAAGGAGAAGGCGCTGGCGGCTCAGCGCAACCGGATTCGCACCGTGATCGCCCCCGAGCTCAACGAGCAGGACATCGACGAGATCCCCGAGCATCTGCGCAAGGCCCTGCACTTCGTGTTCGTGTCGACGATCGACGAGGTCCTGGACGCGGCGTTGACACAACGGCCGCAAAGGGGGTATCGCGTATCCTGACCACTGACCCGCCCCAGGACTGAGGGAGACTCATGGCATCACGACGAAAGAAGGTCTCAAAGGCGGTGCCGTTCCGTGCCGCTGACCTGGCCAGCATCACCAAGGCCAACCCCTACATCCAGCGCCTGATCGAGGACGCGGAGCTGCGCGACAACGTGCGCACCGCAGTCGACTCCGGCAGGAGCGCGATGGGCCGCCTGTCGAGCGCCAAGGCGCCGCAGAAGGCGATCCTGGATGACAAGAAGCTGCAGAACGAGCTGCGCTCGGCGGCCGAGGCGGTGCGGGACGCGGCCAAGGCGCTGTCGGATGCGCCCAAGCACCCGAAGGCCAAGAAGAAGCGCCATCTGGGCCGCAAGCTGATGATCGTGTTCATCGGCGTCGCCCTGGCTCTCACACTCTCGGAGTCGCTGCGATCCAAGGTGCTCGACACCCTGTTCGGCGCCGAGGAGGAGTTCCAGTACACGCCTCCGGCCGGAACGCCCACGCCGCCGCCCAGTCCGGTCACCGCCGCATAACCGGCGGCGTGAGCCGTGCATGTTTCGCGTAAGGGCGCCCATGAGGCGCCCTTTTCGCGTCGGTGGCCAAGAGCCCAAGTAGAATCGCCGCGGATGCAAGCGGCCACCGCACCCGAGCGCTCGCTTGCCCGCGATCTGCCCTCCGAGCGGGCGGCGCGGATCGTCGAAGCCATGCGCGCCAGCGTCGCCGAGCGGGGCATCGCCGGATCCACCTTTGACCGCGTCGCCCGGGAGGCCGGGGTCTCGCGTGGCCTGCTGCACTACTACTTCGGCAGCAAGGAGCGGCTGCTGGTGGAGGTGGTCCGCCGCGAGTCCGAGATCCGCGGCAAGTCCCTGGAGAAGGCCGTGGACGGGGCCGCCGGCGCAGACGAGCTGATCGACGCCCTCGTGCGCAGTCTCGAGGAGATCCTCGGCGAGGGCACACGGGCGATGCTCACCTTCTACGAGCTGCTGACGCTGGGCCAGCGCAACCTCGAAATCGGCGCGGAGCTCGCCGAGCTGGCTCGCGGGACCCGCACCCGCCTCGCCGAGGCGCTGCGCGCCGGCAGCGAGGCGGGCAAGTTCGAGCTGCAGGGCTCGCCTGACGACGTCTCCAGCTTCCTGTTCGCGCTTGCTGACGGCGTCACCATCCGCCGCATGGCCGAGCCCGATCTGGACACGCGGCCGCTGATGGACCAGGCCGTGGCCGCGGCTCGCGCGCTGCTGGCTTGACCGCGCCGCGATGCGCCGCCTAGGGGCCCTCGGGGCGGCGGGGCTGGTCGTGGCCCTGCTCGTGGTGGCCCAGCTGGTGCTGCCCGGCATCGCCGCCCGGCGCCTGCGCGACCACCTGTCGCACTCGGGGCGCGTGCTGTCCGTCCACGTGTCGGCGTTTCCGGCCATCCAGCTGCTCTGGCACCACGCCGACACGGTGACCGTGCGGATGGCTACCTACCGGGCGGCGCCCGCCGATCTGCCGGGCACGCTCGAGCAGGTCGCCGACGTCGGATCGCTGCGCGCGTCGGCGCAGGTGTTCCAGGACGGTCTGCTCACCGTCCACGACGCGCGCCTGGTCAAGCAGGGGAACCGCCTCGTCGCCAGCGCCGGCGTGACGCAGGCCGCCCTGCGCCGCGTGCTCCCCATCCTCAGCTCGGTCACCCCGGTCGCGTCGGGCGCCGGTCGCCTGGTCCTGCGCGGGACCGCCACCCTGTTCGGCCTCAGCGCAACCGTGAACGCCACCGTCAGCGCGCCCGACGGCAAGCTCGTGGTAGTGCCCGACGTGCCGTTCGGGGGTCTGGCCACGGTCACACTGTTCTCGGACCCGCGGATCCGGGTCACGGGTGTGAGCGCGTCGCGGGTGCCCGGCGGGTTTACGGTGCGCGGGACCGCCGTCCTGCGCTGACGGCTCACCTCAGGTAGACGGCGAAGAAATCTCGGTCATCGGGCGTCAGGTAGCGCTGCGGGCTGCGGTCCATGTTCGGCAGCAGATTGGCCGCCCCGATCGCCCCCGCCCGGTGGTAGGTGATAAAGCTCGGCCAGTAGGTGTTGATGTCGAGCTCCAGGGCGCGCACGGCGCCCGCGTGGAGCAGGATCTCGGCGAGCGAGCCGACGGTCTGGATCGGGGCGGCTGCATAGATGAGGTTGCCGTGAGCGTCGATCCCGAGGCCGGATCGCCATACGCGGACCGCGTTGCCCAGCGTGGCTCCCCACTCGGGCCCGTCGCTGAGATTCGGGCTGGGCTGGCCGCCGTTGACGATCAGCGGGAGGTTCTGGCGGGCGTAGACGACGTCGGATCCCACCGACGGCCCGCCGCTCCACGCGCGAAGGTCGATCCGGCCGTCGCGGTAGCGCACGATCGTCGCCATCCCGTCGCGCATTGGCGCGTAGGTGTGCCCCCCACTGGCGAACCCGCCCCCGGAGTCGCTCAGCTTGAAGGCGCTGTTGAACGTCGCCACCAGCTGCGTCCGGCGGCCGGGCGGAACCTCCATCGGGCCCCGCGAGGCCATCGCCACCCCCGGCTCTTGGCGGCCGGGATACAGCCACGTGCTCGTCGCGGTGCTGTCGATCCAGGCGACGCCGGCCACCATCTGCGGGTAGTTGGGATCCGGGCGAAAAGTGGTGATCAGCACGGGCGGCCGCGACCTCGCGCCTGCGAACGTGGGACGCCACACGCCTTCTCCCGGCAGCGCGGGGTGGATGACCGGCGTGATCGCGCGGGGTTCGTAGGCCGGTGTAACGCGTCGCAGCCCAGCGAGGTTCGGTGGCGCGGCGTTGCCCTGCTGGGGGAGGGCCCGGAGCCCAGGTCCTCCCGTGGCCGGGGCGTTGAACGAGTAGTACACGGACTCGACGCGATTGACGAGTCCTCGGGCGCCGTTGTCGCGCAGCCACTCCACGCTGCGGATGCCCAAGCTGGTGTCGGACGGCGCCACGAGCATCAGCAGGTACGAAACGATGCCGGGCAGAACCGCAAACAGCGCCGCGAGGGCGACGACGCGTCGTACGCGGCGCGGACGAGCCCGCCGGCGCGGGGCCGACCGCCGTGTTGCGGAACTCACCGGGGCGCGCGCGGCCCCAGCGCTCGTCCTCACTGACACGGCCGCATCGTCTCAGCGATAACCCCGCCCTCCGCTAAAGAGCCCCTGAGAACTTACTCATTGTCACCAGTGCAGGGGAACCGAGTCACCCGGTGAACGAGTGACACAGTGCTCAGTGCACCGCTGAGAGTGAGAAGTTGCTCATGACCGCGACTGAGAAGTTACTCACCAGCCCGTCAGGCTGGGTTGAGTCCGGGTGCGCATCATGGCGCTGATGCAGCCCGTCGATCAAGGGCCGGCGAGGTCTGGGCGCGTCCGCGGGCAGCCGCTGCCGGCCACGGCGGCCGCGCTGTCGCGCGCCGGCGCGGCGGCTCCGGCTTCGGCTCCCGTCAGCACCATCGGTCCTGCGCGCCGCGGTCGCCGCCGTGCGCTCGTGGCCCTCGCGCGCCCGCGGCAATGGGTCAAGAACGCGCTCGTTGTCGGAGCGCCCGGCGCTGCCGGAGCCCTCGGACACGACGACGTCCCGGCACGCGTGGTCGTCACCTGCGCCGCCTTCTGCCTCCTGTCGGCCGGGATCTACGCGCTCAACGACGTGCGGGACCGTCACGAGGACCGTCGCCACCCGCGCAAGTTCCGCCGGCCCGTGGCGGCCGGGGAGATCTCACCGCGGGATGCCGCCGTCTGTGGCGCGGTGTGGATCGCCTGCGGACTCGTCATCGCCGCGGCGGTGACGCCCATGGTGGCGCTGATCGGGCTGGCGTACATCGTGCTCACCGTCAGCTACAGCTGGCTCTGGCGCCGCATTCCCGTGCTCGATCTCGTCGCGCTGGCGGGGGGCTTCGTTCTGCGCGCGGTGGCCGGCGGTGCGGCGGCCCCGGTCGGGCTGTCGCGATGGTTCGTACTCGTGGTGACCTGCGCCGCGGTCTTCGTGGCGGCCGGCAAGCGGCTCGCCGAGTTGACCCGTACTCAGCAACACCGCGCCCGCGCCCGGCGGGTCGTGCGCCTCTACAGCCACGACCTGCTCAGCCGGGTGCTGGCTCTCGCCGGTGCGGGCGCCCTGTTCGCCTATTGCGTGTGGGCGTTCGAACTGCCCGACATCGACGGCATGCCGTGGCGGCCGCTGACGGTCATACCGTTCGCGATCTGTCTCATGCGCTACGGCACCCTCGTCCAGGCGGGCGCCGGGGAGGCCCCGGAGGAGATCCTCACCGCCGACCACACGCTGGCAGCCGCCGCGGTGACCTGGCTGCTGCTGTTCGCCATGAGTGTCAATGCCGCTGGCTGAGCACGGGGCTGCCGCCCAACGAGCGCCCTCGATGCAGCCCGGCTTCGAAATGATGAGCGGCTGGGGCGGCGTCGGCTCCGCGGCGGCGCTCGTCCTGCGCCCGGCTCACGTCGGCGCCGTGGGCGACGTGGTGCCGGCCCTCACATCAGGACCAGGCCGGCTCCCGCGCGGTGCGATCGCGCGGGGTATGGGCCGAAGCTATGGCGACGCGGCTCAGCGCGACGGAGGGGTGGTGGTTGACACCACGAGTCTGGACGCGTTCGATGTCGATCACGCGGCGGCGACGGTGCGGGCGCAGGCCGGGCTGACCCTGGGGCGCCTCCTGGGGGCGTTGGCGCGGGACGGTTGGGTCCTGCCCGTCGTTCCCGGCACCCAGCACGTCACCGTCGGCGGCGCGATCGCCGCCGATATCCATGGCAAGAACCACGCCGCCGCCGGGACGTTCGGCAGGCACGTGAGCGCACTGGGGCTTCTGACCGCCTCCGGCGAGGTGCTCGAGCTCAGCCAGCGGAGCGACCCGGACCTCTTCGGCGCCACGATCGGCGGCATGGGGCTGACGGGGCTCATCGTATGGGCGGAGATCCGCCTGCGCCGGCTCGCCGGCCCGATGCTGTTGGTGGACAGCGACCGCTTCGAGCGCCTCGACGATGCGCTGGCCCTCCTCGACGGCCCCGGCGGCGAGTACCGGGTGGCATGGGTGGACCTGCTCGGCCCCGTCCCGGCTCGCGGGGTCGTGACGCGCGCGCGTCACGCCGATGGCCCCGAGGCGCGCGCGGGCTCCACCACGGTCGCCGCGCGGCTGACCGTTCCCGAGCGCTGGCCGGGCGGCCTGTTGCGGCCCGGCCTCGTTCGCGCCCACAACGCCTACCGCTTCCGTCGCGCGCCGCGCCGGCGCACGGACGAGCCGCAGTCCTACGGCGCCCACATGTTTCCCCTCGACGGCCTGGCCGCGTGGCCGCGGCTCTACGGCGGCGCCGGCCTGATCCAGTACCAGTTCGTGGTGCCCAAGGGCCAGGAGCGCACTCTCGAGCAGGTGGTCGCGGCGATGCGGCGATCCTCGGTCCCGTGTTACCTGGCGGTGCTCAAGGACCTCGGCCCGGCCGGGGACGCGCCGCTGTCCTTTCCGCTGGAGGGGTGGACGCTGGCGCTCGACATGCCCGCGGGCGCCCCGGGCCTCGCCGCGCTGCTCGACGCATTCGACGCCTGGGTGACGCACGCCGGGGGCCGGGTCTATCTGGCCAAGGACGGCCGCCTGCGCCCCGACGTCCTCGCCGCCATGTACCCCCGTGTGGAAGCGTGGCGGACGGTCCGCGACCGCCACGACCCCCAGGGCGTGTGGGCGTCGGACCTGGCGGTGCGCACCGGACTGGTGACGGCCTGAGCATGGATGCGCGACGCGTCCTGCTGGTCGGCGGCACCTCTGAGATCGGACTGGCGATCGTGCGCCGCCTGGCCGACGACGGCCTCGGCGGCGTGTGCCTGCTCGGGCGCGACCGCGAGCGCCTGGAGGCGGCCGCGAGGAGGCTCGAGGGCGGCGGCCACGGGCCGGTGAGCGTGGTCGTCGTCGATGCTGGCGAGCTCGCGTCCCACGAGCGCGCCGTGGCCGAGGCGTTCGAGGTCGCAGGTGGATTCGACCTCGTGATCGTGGCCATCGGCCGCCTCGGGGCCCAGGCGGGCCTCGACGCCGATCCGGCCGAGGCCACCGAGGTCATGCGCGTCACGTTCCTGGGAGCGGGCTCGCTGATGCTGCACTGCCTGCGGCGCCTGCGAGACCAGGGCCGCGGGACGCTGATCGTCCTCTCGTCGGTGGCCGCTGAGCGCCCCCGCGCCGCCAACGCCGTCTACGGCGCGGCCAAGGCGGGCCTGGACGCGCTGGCCCAGGGACTGGCCGACGCAGCAGCGGGGACCGGCGTGCGGGTCCTGGTCGTCCGCCCCGGCTTCGTGCGCACCCGCATGACCGCCGGTATGGCGGCGGCGCCGATGTCAGTGGCGCCCGAGCAGGTCGCCGATGCTACGGTCAGGGCGGTCGCCGGGCGTGCTCACACCGTCTGGGTCCCCGGCCGTCTGCGTTTCGTGTTCGCCGTCCTGCGGCATCTGCCTCGTTCGATCTTCCGAAGGCTCGCGCTCTGAACCACAACCTGCTGTTGACCGACGCGCTGATCGCCCTCGCGGTCGCCATCGTCGTGCTCATCGTGACGCCCGGGGTCGCGGTGGCGGGGATGGTGGGGTTGGTCACGCTGGCGCTTCTCGCGGTGACGGCCGCGGCCCAGCGCCGTCGCGCACGCTCGCGGACTCGTCCGCGGCACCGCCTGCGATGACCGACATCACGCGCCGTAGGTTGCTGGGTGGTGCGGCCGCTGTCGGCGTGGGCGCGGCCATCGCGCCGGCCGGCGCACTGGCACGGGACGGCGACCGCGGACGCGTCTTCACCCGCGACGTGGGCGACGTCGGCGGCGTGTCACCGGTGATCGCCGCCGGGCGACGGTTCGTGCTGGCCGGGGTGCAGTGGTCGGGCCCCGAGACGGCGCGCATCGAGGTGCGCGCGCGGCCTCGGGGCGGGGGCTGGAGCCGGTGGGCGCTGGCCTCGGTCCGCGGGCACGAGCCCGACCGGCCGGTGGGCGGTGACGCGCAGTTCGGCGAGCCGCTGTGGTTCGGTCCCGCCGATCAGGTCCAGCTGCGCAGTGCGGATGCGGTGAGCGGGGTGCGGCTGCACTTCGTGGCCGCCGGCGCGGTCGAGGACGTGTCCACCGCCGGGATGGGCCGCCACATCACCGCCGCCCCCTACCCATTGGTGGACGTCAACCTGCCCGCGGGCCCCGGCCAGGCTCCCATCATCGCGCGCTCGGCCTGGGCGGGGCGCGGCCATGGCCCCGCATCAGGGCCTTACTACGGCGCGATCGACCTCGCCTTCGTGCATCACACCGAGAACCCCAACGGCTACTCCCCCGGCCAGGTGCCGGCGATGCTGCTGGCCATCTACGACTACCACCGGTTCACCCGCGGCTACTTCGACATCGCCTACAACTTCGTCATCGACGCCTACGGCCGGATCTGGGAGGCGCGCGCCGGCGGCGTCGACGAGCCGGTCGTGGGTGCCCACGCCGGAGGCTACAACTCGATCTCGACCGGGGTGGCGATCCTCGGCTCGTTCATGTTCGCCGAGCCGTCGGCGGCGGCGATGGCGGCGCTTCAGCGCCTGCTGGCGTGGAAGCTGGCGCTGCACGGGGTGCCGGCCCTGGGCGAGGTCCGCGTGGAGGTCAACCCCTCGGATGCCTTCTACACCCCCTTCGCCCCCGGCCAGCGTGTCCTGCTGCCTCGGATCGCCGGCCACCGGGACGGCGATCTGACCAGTTGCCCCGGCACCGACCTCTATCACCGCCTGCCCGCCGTCCGGACCACGGTCCACGGGCAGGCCGGGCCGCTGTTCGGACTCAAGCTGGGGGCGGAGCAGACCGTCGTCGGCCCGGGAGCGGCAGTCGCGCTCAGCGGGGCGTTCGGCCAGCGGGCCGGCGCGCCGGTTGCCGGCGCGCCGCTGCAGCTGCAGAACGTCAGCGGCGACGGCATGCTCACCACCCTGGCCACCGTCACCACCGGCGCCGACGGCGCCTTCGCCGCGACCCTGCCCCTCCCGCGGTCGGCCGTGTTGCGGGCGCTACACGCGACAAGTCCCGCGGCGGTGTCCAACTTGGTGGTGATCGGCGTCACGCCGGTGCTCACGCTTGCGCTTGCGTCCGCCGCGGCGCTCCGGGTCACGGGAACCGTCCGGCCCGCCAAGCCGGTGACGGTGACGGTCTACAAGCTCGTCCGGGGCCGGCGCAAGCTCGTGTCCAGCAGGCGCCTGACGGCGAGCGGCGGCACCTTCAGCGCCCGCGTGTCATTGGGCAGGCGGCCGCGCGGTCAGTACGTGATCGTGGCGCGGGCGGCCGCCGACGCCGTCAGCCTCGCCGGCGCCTCCGCGCCGGTGGCCGTCACCGCCCCGTCGTAACGGCGGCATAACGGCGGCATAACGGCGGCGTAACGGCGTTACCGCGGTGATATGCCCCGCCGCGTAGAACCCGCGGTGGCGTGCAGCGCGAATCCGAACGAGGCCCAGTGCCGGTGCGCGTGCGCGGCGCCGTCATCGCGGCGCTGGCGTGCAAGTTCGGACCGGACAACAACGGGCGGCCGAAGCTGTCGGCCGCGCGGCGGCGCGGCATGCTCGAGAACGCCGCGTGCATGCGCCGACACGGCGTGCCGAACTTTCCCGATCCCACGTTCGGTCCGCGGGCGGGGTCAAAGGGGCGTCGAGCGACGGGATCAACGTCAACGCTCCCGCCTCCGTCCGGGCCAACCAGGAGTGCAACCACGTCGGCGTGCCGCTCCCCGGCGGGGGGTGACCGCCGGCATGGCGCAGCCTAGCTCGCCGCGTCCTCGTCGCTGTCGGCGAAGGGGATCTTCGGCGAGGTCCACGTGCGCGCGCAGCCGCCGATCGATCTCGTCGACCCAGCTCGGCGATGGCGACGCGGTCCTGGGCGAGGCTGTCGCGGTCGCGCAGGGTGACGGTGTCGTCCTCGAGCGACTGGTGGTCGATCGTCACCGCCCATGGCGTCCCGATCTCGTCCTGGCGGCGGTAGCGCCGGCCGATCGCGCCGCCCTCGTCGTACTCGGCCTGGACGCGCTCGCGCAGCTCGCCCCAGACGCGCCGCGCCAGCTCGGGCTGGCCGTCCTTGCGGACCAGGGGCAGGACCGCGACCTTCACCGGCGCCAGCAGCGGGTGCAGGCGCAGCACCGTGCGCTGCTCGCCCCCGATCTCGTCCTCGTCATAGGCGTCGACGAGGAAGGCGAGCATCGCCCGGTCGGCGCCGGCCGCCGGCTCGATGACGTGCGGCACGTAGCGCTCGCCGCTGACGGTGTCGACGTATTCGAGCTTCTGCCCCGAGTACTCGGCGTGCTGGGTGAGGTCGAAGTCGCCGCGGTTGGCGATGCCCTCGAGCTCCTGCCAGCCGATCGGGAACAGGTACTCGACGTCGCTGGTGCCGCTGGAGTAGTGCGAGAGCTCGTCGGCGTCGTGGGCGCGCAGGCGCAGATGGTCGGCGCGGATGCCGAGCTTCAGATACCACTCGTGGCGCTCGGCGAGCCAGTGCTCGAACCACTGCGACGCCTCCGTCGGGCGGCACGAAGAACTCCATCTCCATCTGCTCGAACTCCCGCGTGCGGAAGATGAAGTTCCCGGGGGTGATCTCGTTGCGGAAGCTCTTGCCGATCTGGGCGATGCCGAACGGCGGCTTCTTGCGCCCGAACTGCAGGTAGTTGCGGAAGTTGAGGAAGATCCCCTGGGCGGTCTCGGGCCGCAGGTAGACGGTCGAGCCCTCCTCCTTGACCGCCCCCACCGTCGTCTCGAACATGAGGTTGAAGTCGCGCGCCTCCGTGAGGTCGCAGTCCGGGGTCTCGCCCGGGTGCTTGGAGGGCTTGCGCCCGCACGCGGAGACGTCGAGGTGATCAGCCCGGAAGCGCAGCTTGCACGTGCGGCAGTCCACCAGCGGATCGGTGAACCCGGCCAAGTGACCCGAGGCCTCCCACGTGCGTGGGTGCTGGATGATCGCCGAGTCCAGCGCCAGAATGTCGTCGCGCTCCTGGAGCATCGCCCGCCACCACAGCGCCTTGACGTTGTTCTTGAGCAGCACGCCGTAGTGGCCGTAGTCGTAGCTGGACCCGATCCCGCCGTAGATCTCGCTGCTCTGGAACACGAAGCCGCGTCGCTTGCACAGCGACACGATCTTCTCCATGGTGACGGCGTCTTGGGGCATGGGCGGCGGCCGTCGATGGTAGCCGCCGGTGCCGCGCGGCGCGCTTGGCACTCTGGCCGGGGGAGTGCCAGCTATATTCTCTGAAGCGATGCCGATCTACGAATACCGGTGCAAGAAGGGTCACCAGTTCGAGGTCATGCAGCGGATCGGCGACGACCCGGTGGAGAAGTGCGAGGTGTGCGGCGCGACGGTCCAGCGGGTGTTCCACCCCATCGCCGTCCACTTCAAGGGCTCGGGCTTCTACAACACCGATTACGGCACCCGCAAGCGCTCGCGCGAGATGAAGGAGGCCGCCAAGGAGAGCTCGAGCAAGAGCGACTCCTCGAGCTCCTCCTCGTCCTCGTCCTCGGACTCCAAGAGCAGCTCCAACTCCGACGGCAGCTCCAAGAGTTCGGACTCGGGCTCTAAGAAGTCCGAGACCAAGGCCGCCAAGAGCTGAACCGCCCAACGTCAACCACGGCCCTGAAGGAGGGGTTCGCGGCGCCGCATGGAGACGAGTGTCGTCTGATGCACCCTATGCGGGCTTAGATTGCACACCCAGCTCTCGGGGCGGCTCCGTTGCCGACGGCCTTAGCCTGGATCCGCGAAAGCGCCGGACAACCGGCATGAAAGAAGGGAATGGAAGAGTCCTACATCGAAGATCTAGCGAGTCGCGGTGGCCCCGCCCATGCGTTGGCGACCCGTGAGGGCGCAGCGAAGCGTTGGTGACGGGGTGCGCGCAGGCCGGTTATGCAGCCTCGAAATGGGCACGATCGGGGTGCCGACGTGCTGTGGATCAGCGGAAGGCAACATCGGTGGCGGCGTTTTCGCGAGCCGCCAGGGGACCCCGCGGGGTCGGAGGACCCGAGCATGCGCGTGATCTCTTCATGCTGAGAACCGGGAGGTCTCACGATCACCCGTCTGTCGTGATGGAGGGGCGGGTCGTGCGGGAAACGCCGATGGCGGTAATCCCGTGATGGACGATCGTGAGAAGTCGGATGGTCGCGTAGTACCTGTGAAGCGGTCGAACAACGCCCAGGGCGGGGCGGCGGAGGCGGTGGAGGGAAGGCGATCAGCCAAGGGGAACGCGGCTGGCGAAACGCGCTCCGGACTCAGTGCCGGGCAAGGCGCGCTCAGTGAGCTTGGTCGTGTGCGCCGAGTGGCAGCAAAGGACAAGGAGGCGCGGTTCACCGCGCTCCTGCACCACGTCGACGTCGATCGCCTCAGGATGGCGTACTTCGCGCTTTCGCCGAAGGCCGCTGCGGGGGTGGACGGGGTCACGTGGGTGGACTACGGGGTGGATCTTGAGGAGAACCTTCGGGATCTGCATGCTCGGGTTCACAGGGGCGCGTACCGGGCGAGACCGTCGCGGAGGGTGTACATCCCGAAGCCCGATGGGCGGCTGCGGCCGCTCGGGGTCGCTGCGTTGGAGGACAAGATCCTGCAGCGGGCGCTGGTGGAGGTGCTGAACGCCATCTATGAGACGGACTTTCTGGGGTTCTCCTACGGGTTTCGGCCGGGGCGCAGCCCGCATCACGCGTTGGATGCGCTGGCGGCTGGGATCGTGGGCAAGAAGGTGAACTGGGTGCTTGACGCTGATTTCAGCGATTACTTCTCCAGCCTGGACCATCAATGGCTGGTCAAGTTCTTAGAGCACCGGATCGCGGATAAGAGGGTCCTGCGGCTGATCTAGAAATGGCTGGCCGCGGGGGTCATCGAGAACGGGTCGTGGACGGCGTTTGAGGAGGGCGTTCCGCAAGGAGCTTCGGTGTCTCTGTTGCTCGCGAACGTCTACGCGCACTACGTCCTTGATCTGTGGGCTCATCAGTGGAGGACTCGGCACGCGCAGGGTGATGTGATCATCGTGCGGTGGGCCGATGACTTCGTGGTGGGGTTTGAGTATCGAGACGACGCCGAACGGTTCTGGGCTGAACTGTGCGACAGGCTCGCGACGTTCGGTCTGAAATTGAATGCTGAGAAGACGCGGCTGATCGAGTTCGGGCGCAATGCCGCCCGGGATCGTGAGGCCCGGGGCCTTGGCAAGCCTGAGACGTTCGGGTTTCTCGGCTTCACGCATATCTGCGGGAAGACGCGGAAGACGGGGCGGTTCAAGCTGCGGCGGATCACCGACTCAAAACGGGTGCGCGCCAAGCTACTCGCCGTCAAACGCGAGATGGCCAGACGCATGCACCAGCCCATTCCAGAGCAGGGTCGCTGGCTTGCCCGGGTCCTGCAAGGGCACTACAACTATTACGCGGTGCCCGACAACATCGAGGCGCTCCGCGCCTTCCGCGAAGGGCTCATCCGGCACTGGCTACGGTCGCTTCGGCGGCGCAGTCAGCGCAGCAGGTTGACCTGGCAGCGGATGGGGCGTTTCGCGGATCGATGGCTACCTTTACCGCGGATCCTGCATCCATGGCCCGAGCAGCGATTCGCCGCCATTACCCAAGGCAGGAGCCCAGTGCGGTAGACCCGCACGCTGGGATCTGCGCGGGGGGCGGCCGGCAACGACCGTCCCTACCGCAACCGATCCTGGAGTCGTCTCGCCGCCGGATGGCCGTCGCTATACGTCATCGGCGTCGCTCACAGGGACCACCCTTATGGTGCTCCGCCGATGACGTCTAGCTCGGCCCCCAACGCCGAGACTCCGCCCACTATCGGTGGATCCAGGCTAAGACGAGCCGTTCATCAACCGCGACACGGCCCGATGAATGGCCGCCTGCCCCGAGGCCGACTGCACGTCGGGCAGCGGCAGGTGGTTCTGCTGCAGGATGTCGGTGGGGGCCGAGCCCCCGAGCTCCGCGGCGGCGAACAGCGTCATCAGCGTGGGGCCGCCCATGTCGGTGCGCACGGCCTTGGGCGCGGACCACGCCGCCCACGGCAGGCGGAAGAAGATGCCGGGGGACAGGAGCTGGCCCTTGATGGCGTTGAGGATCTTCTGCTGGTAGGCCTCGCGGGTGAGGTCGTTGCTGGCCGCGCTGCAGGCGTTCTCGCGCGTGCGAGCCAGCGTCAGGGCCTGGATGCCCGTGAGGTGGTGGACACCCGGGCGCAGGAACAGCGAGAAGCCGCCGTTCTTGACCCCGCCCGAGATGTTCGAGCAGATCCGCCCGGTCTTGACCGTCACCCCGCCGATCGAGTCGATGAACTTCGGGAAGTTGGCGAGGTTGACGATGATCAGGTGGTTGATCTTGACCCCGGTGAGGTTCTCCACGGTCTTGACCGCCAGCGCGGGGCCGCCGTAGGAGTAGGCGGCGTTGATCTTCGCCACGCCGTGGCCGGGGATCGGGACCAGGGTGTCGCGCGGGATGGACAGCCGCCGCGAGGTCCCGCCGCCGATCCGCCACAGCATCATCGTGTCCGAGCGGATCCCGCCCGCGAACGCCCCCGGCTCCTTGGAGCCCTTGGGCCGCTGGTCGGTGCCGATCACAAGCACCGTGTCGGTCCCGGTGAGCATGTTGCTGCCGGAGCTGAGCGCCGCCGAGACCGAGGCGGGCACCGAGCCCGACTGGACCTGGGCGCTGACCAGGAACAGCACGAGCGACAGCACCAGCCAGGCGACGATCGCCACCACCAGGTACTTGAGCACCCGGCGCACGCTCCAGCGCCGGCGCCACCACGGCCCCCTGGGCTCGAGGTCACCCCCGCGCCCCGGGCGCCCAGGCCCATCGCCATCGGGCCGGCGGCCGGAGTCCGCGAGGTCCTCCTCGCCGCGCAGGCGTGAGCGCAGTCCCTTGGGGACCGAGCGGTACAGCTTGTAGGGGCGCTCCGCGGGGCCGGACTGGCCTGGCCGGTCCTCATCGCCGGACCGGTAGACGCGGTACGGCGGATCCTCCGTGGGCGCTCGATTTCGCGGATCGTTGGACATCGAGCTCTGCATATAGTGACGACATGTCAGCGCGACGCACCATCGGCGTCGACCTCGGCGGTACGAAAATACTCGCCGGCGCTGTGGATCCAAGCTTAGGCGTTCACCACCGCGTAAAGCGAACTGTGACGGGTCTGCAACAACGCGCCCTTCTCGACATGGCCGTGGATGTGGTGGCGCAGACCCGCGAATCCGCGGGCACCGAGGTGGCGGCGGTGGGCTTTGGGCTGCCGGCCCTGATCGACCGCCGCACGGGCAAGGTCGCCGTCGGCGTGCATACGCCCCTGGCCGACATCGCCTTCGCCGACGTGATGGCCGAGCGGCTCGGCCTGCCCGTGTTCGTGGACAACGACGGCAACAACTCCGCGCTGGCCGAGCACCGCGCCGGCGCCGCCAAGGGGGTCCGGGACGCGATCGTCCTCACCCTGGGGACCGGGATCGGGGGCGGCATGATCCTCAGCGACACGATCTACCGGGGCGCCCACGGAGGGGCGGGCGAGCTCGGCCACATGGAGATCGACTTCGACGGCCCCCCGTGCCGCGACAACTGCCCCGGGCGCGGCTGCGCCGAGCTGTTCGCCTCCGGGCCCGCCCTGGTGCGCGAGGCCAACCGCATGGCGGCAGAGCGCCCCGATTCAGGGCTGGCCAAGGCGCTGGCCGACGGCCGGGAGCTGAACGGGCCGCTCGTCACCGAGCTCGCCCACGACGGCGACGAGGCGGCGATCGAGGCCGTCGAGCTCATCGGGGCCCGCCTGGGAGTGGTGATCACCAGCCTCCTCAACATCTTCAACCCCGAGATCGTGGTCATCGGCGGTGGCGTGGTGGCCGCCGGCGAGCTGCTGCTGGCGCCGGCGCGGGCGGTGGTGGCCGAGCGGACGCTGCCGTTCTTCCGGCGGGACCTGCGCATCGTCCCGGCCCGCTTCGGGGCCGAGGCGGGGATGATCGGTGCCGCCGCGCTGGCCTACGACGGCCTCGCCGGCCTGGTCTGAGTCTGAGTCAGAGGGCGCGGTCCAGCACCGCCTCGAGCTGCGCCACCCCGGTCTCCAGCGTCCGGACGTCGATGCGCTCCTCGGGCGTGTGCATCCCCGAGCCGTCAGCGCACCCGATGCAGACCGCCGGGATGCCCAGCGCGGCGGCGGCGTTGGCGTCCGTGGATCCGGCGGCGAACGTCTCGCCGAGCCCGATCGACCTCCGCGCCTCCATCACCGTGCGCACCAGCGGGTCGCCCGCGTCGACGCGGCCGGCGCCCCGCCGTCCCACCACCTCGACCGCCAGGCGCAGCGGCGCGGTCACCGCCAGCCCGCCGACGCGCTCCTCGAAGCGCCGCAGCTCGGCGTCGTCCAGGGAGCGCAGCTCGACGACCATCTCGGCCTCGGCGGCGATGGCGTTGACGGCCTCGCCCCCCGAGATGCGGCCGATGTTGACCGTCCCGTCGCCCATGAGCGCCGCGGCCAGCCCGATCAGCTCATGCACGGCGCTGGGCGTGCCGCGGTCCGACCAGGAGTGACCGCCGGGCCCGGTGACGGCGATCCGGGCGCGGATGCTGCCGACGTGGTCGATGACGACGTGATCCAGGCCGTGGCCCTCGACGGCAATGGCGGCCCCCGGCTGCAGGTCCGCGCACGCCTGTCGTGCGCCGCGCAGGTTGCCCAGGCCCTCCTCGCCGACGGTGAACGCCACGGTCAGCCCCGACGCGGATGCCATGCGCTCCACGACCCACACCGTCGCCATCACCGCGGTGGCGTTGTCACCGATGCCGGGCCCGATCAGGTCATCCCCGTCGCGCGTGAACACCAGCTCCGTCGCGGCGCCGAACACCGTGTCGACGTGAGCCAGCAGGAGCAGCTCCGGCCGCCCCTCGCCGACGCTCCAGATGAGGTTGCCGGCGTCGTCGCGACGGCGCGTGCCGGGCGCCCGCGACAGGCGCTGCTCCAGCCACTGCAGCCGCGGCTCCTCGGCGCCGGTGGGGGCCGGAATCCCGGCGAAGCGCGCGAGCTCGTCAACGTCGATCATGGCCGTGCAGATCTCCTCTTCGAGAGCGGCCGTATCGTAGAGCGATCATGAGCACCGGCCGCCTCATCGTCTGCCCCACGCCGATCGGCAACCTGGAGGACATCACCCTCCGCGTGCTCGCGGCCCTGCGCGAGGCCGATCTGGTCGCCTGTGAGGACACCCGCCGCACCCGCGTGCTGCTCGACCGCTACGGCGTCGGCGCCAAGCTCGTCAGCTACCACGAGCACAACGAGGCCGAGCGGGCCACGGAGCTGGTGGCGAAGATGAACGAAGGGTCGGTGGTGGCGCTCGTCTCCGACGCCGGCATGCCGCTCGTGTCCGATCCCGGCTTCGTCCTCGTGCGCGCGTGCGTCGGTGCCGGGCTCGCCGTGGAGGTCCTGCCCGGTCCCTCGGCTGCGGTCAGCGCGCTGGTGGCCAGCGCGCTGCCCGCCGAGCGCTGGCAGTTCGTGGGCTTCCTCCCACGCAAGCGCTCCGAGCTCGAGCGGGTGTTCGCCCAGCCCCAGACCGTGGTGGCGTTCGAGTCCCCGCGCCGCCTCGGCGCGTCGCTGAAGACCCTCGCGGCGGTCGACCCCGAGCGGCCCGCCGCGGTGTGCCGCGAGCTGACCAAGATCCACGAGGAGGTCGTCCGCGGCAGCGCCGCCGAGCTGGCCGCGCGCTACGGCGCCGCAGCGCCCAAGGGCGAGATCGTGCTCGTGGTGGGTCCGGCGCGCGAGACCGCCCCGGGGATCGACGCACCGCTCGACGCGCTCCGCCGGCTGGTCGAGGCGGGCGCCAAGCCCCGCCCTGCCGCGGGCGTGGTGGCCGAGCTGACCGGCGTCAGCGCCAACGCGCTCTACCGCGCGCTGATGGAGGCCCGGACGGACGCCTGAGTGAGCGCCTCGGCGATGCGCCCAGCGGCCTCAAGGGCCGCGACGGCGTCCTCGCCGCCCGCCCCCTCCAGGGGCGCGCCGCGGACAGTTCGCGCGAACGCCTCGGCCTGGGCTCGCATGGCGGCCAGGAAGACAGGAGAGCTCCCCGGCGCCCACACGTCCGCATCCCACATGAACGGCAGTCGTTCGTAGCCGTTGGTCCCCCACACCTCCAGCCAGCACGAGTCGGCGTGCATGAACCGCCGGCCGAGCGAGATCGTCGCCGCCGCCCCACCGGACAACCGCGCCAGGATGACGGCGGCATCGGGATCCGCGGCGGACGCGGCCTCCGCGGGCAACGTCCCGCCTCCAACCGCCGCCACCCAGTCGAGCTCCTGGCCCAGCAGCCAGCGGGTCTGATCGATCTCATGGACGCCCATGTCGATCGCGATCCCCCCACAGTGGGCCCGAAACTCCGCCGACGGAGGCTCCTGGTCCCATTGCATGCAGGACAGCTGGTAGATCTCGCCCAGCTCGCCGCGTTCGATCCGGCCGCGCAATGCCCGCAGCTCGGGCACGAACCGCCGCCAGTACCCGACCTGGAACGGGACGTCGTACCGCTCCGCCGCGGCACTGGCGGCGCTAGCCTCGTCGACGCCGACCCCGATCGGCTTCTCGCACAGGACCGCCAGCCCGGCCGCGGCGAACGTCGTCACCAGCTCGGCGTGCTGGTCGGACGGCGCGGCGATGAGGACGCCCTCGGCGCCGCCCTCGGCGATGAGCTGCGACGGGGTCGCAAACAGCGGCACGCCCATACCGTCCAGACGCGTCCGCGCCGGCTCGAACGGTTCGACGATACCCGCGAGCTCGATCGCGTCCGACGATCGCAGCGCGGCGAGGTGCACGCTCCCCATGCGGCCTGCGCCGACCAGGGCGATCCGGACGGGCCCGCTCACAGTCCGCGGGCCTGCAGGTATTCGCGGTTGCGCCGCTGGTCGATCACCGGCTTCCCCGGGTCGGCGGGATCGGGCAGGATGTCCTGCTCGACGACGAGCCAGCCGCGGTAGTCACGGCCGCGCAACTGCTCGAGCACATCGTCGAGCGCCACGTCCCCGGTCCCGAGCTGGCAGAACGCGCCCCGCTCCCAGATCGCCCGCACCGGGGCCCGGTCGGCCACGATCTCCTCGATCACGGCGAGCCTGGCGTCCTTGAGGTGCACGTGATTGATCCGCGCGCCCCAGTCGCGTACGGCCTGGACCGGGTCGCCCCCGCCGATCAGCAGGTGGCCCGTGTCCAGGCAGACCGACGCGTCGGTCATCGACAGGAGGCGGTCGATCTCCCACGGGGCTTCGATATAGGTGGCGGTGTGGGGATGGAACGTCGGCTCGTAGCCGCGAGCCCGGCATTGCTCCAGCAGCCGTGCCATCGCGTCGGCGAAGCCCTGCCAGCCGGCGTCGTCCCATCCGAGCGCGTGGTCGGCATGGGCCCGCCCCGGGTAGGAGCGGCGGCTCTCTGAGCCCGCGTCGGCCAGCGTCGGCCGGGCGGCGGGGCCATCGTCGGCGGCGGCATCAAGCACGTCGAGCAGCTGGTCAAGCCGCGCCAGCTCCTCGGGCAGCCGCTCCGGCTCGGAGAACGGCACCTCGAAGTAGCCGCCGGCCAGTGCCAGGCCACGGTCGTGCAGACGCCCCGGCAGGTTGTCAGCGTCCCCGAGATAGCCGAGCGGCCCCAGGTCGATGCCCCGGTAGCCCGCGTCGGAGACCGCGTCGAGCAACTCCAGCGCCGGCGGCACATTGGGGTCCACCCCCACCGTGATCTCAAAGGCCCCGTAGCTGCACGGAGCGTTGGCGACGACCATCTCCTCGCCGCTCATGCCTGCACCCCGCTGACGAACTCCGTCGGGCTCTGCACCGGCTCCCCGCCGAGGTGGACGCGAGCGATCGCGTGGCACAGCGCGACGTCGTGCAGGCCGTCGATCGCGTCGGTGCGGGGAGGCCGCTGCTCGCGGATCGCAGCGTGGAGCTCCACCAGCTCCCGTTTGAACGCCTCGACGTAGGACACGGTCTCGACCGTCCGCCACGAGTGTGAGGCGCCGCCGTCTCCGGCCCCCTCGACCGCCAGCTGCGATGGGAACCCGCGCAGGTAGGGCGACGGCAGCGTCAGGATGAGCCGGCGGTCGAGTCCGTAGAAGGCCAGCTCCTGGCTGTAGCGGGCCATGCCCGGCAGGTCGACCCAGGAGAGGTGGCACTCGACCCCGCCGAACACGAGGCTGAGGTTGACGACGCGCGGGCTCAGGTCGGCGTACTTGACGACATCGGGCTCGCCGAGCACGCCGCGCAGCGCGTTGAGCTCGTGGACGAGGTTGTCGAGCAGCATCCAGCGATAGCAGAACCGGGTCTGCTCGTCAGCGTCCGGCAGCGCCGCAGCCAGCCGGCGCGCGTCCGCGGCCTGCAGCGCGGCGACGAGCTCCGGCGGCCCCGGCATCGGAGGCTCCATCGGGTACCCCTCAACGTAGGGTCCGAACGGGGACTCCAGCGTCGTGACGCGGATCAGACGCAGCTCCCCGGCGTCCGGCAGCAGCTCGAGCAGGCGCTCGTAGGCGGGGTCGTAGCGCTTCATGGTGCCGACCATGAGCTGGACGCCGCCGTCGCGGGCGGCCTCGAGCATGGCCAGGCCCTCGTCCAGGTTGAGGCACATCGGCTTCTCCACGAAGACGTGAATTCCAGCACGCGCAGCCGCGATCGCCGCCGGCGCGTGGCTGCCGGAGGTGAGGACCATGACCACGTCGAGCGGCTCGGAGGCGAGCATCTCCTCCCAGGACTCGAACACCGACGGCGCGCCGAACCGCCGCGCGCACGCGGCGGCCTTGTCGAGGGAGATGTCGCACACCGCCCGCAGCTCGAACAGGTCGTCAAGTTCGTTGAGATGGGGCAGGTGCATCACCTCGGCGATCACGCCGCAGCCGATGACCCCCACCCGTAGCCTCTGTGTCACGGCGTGCTCCTTTTGATGTTGTTGGTCACGTCTCGATCACCGGCCGCGGGCGCATCCTGCGGCGGCGGCGCGCTCGCCGCACCATGCCGGGCGCGACGAACGCCACCGCGGTAATCGTCAGCGACGCCGCGATCAGCAGCGTCGCCAGCGCGTTGACCTCTGGTGTGATCCCGAACTTCACCTGCGTGTAGATGTAGATGGGCAGCGTGTTGCCCCCGCCGATCAAAAACAGCGTGATGACGAACTCGTCGAGCGAGAGGGTGAACGCGAACAGCGCGCCGGCGAAGATCGCCGGCCCGATCAGCGGCAGCGTGATGTGGCGCAACCGCTGGTAGGAGTTGGCCCCCAGGTCGGATGCGGCGCGCTCCAGCGAGCGGTCAAAACCCTCCAGCCGCGACGCCACGACCAGGATCACGAACGGCGTGACATACACGCTCTGCCCGATGACGACCGTCTGGTTAGACAGTTGCACGTGCAGCACGCTGGTGAAGAACGTCAGCAGGGAAACGCCGATCAGGAGCCCGGGAAGCATGATCGGAAGCGTCAGCGCGGCCCGGATCCCGCTGCGGAACGGCAGCCGAGCACGCACGAGCGGGAACGCCGCGGCGGTCCCGACGACCGTGGCGATCAGGGTCACCTCCAACGCGACCGACAGCGTCGTCTTCAGCGCATCCTGGATCTCGAAGTCACTGAACGCCGCGTGATACCAGTGCAGCGTCCACCCCGTGATCGGCAGCGTGCCGTACTGGTTGGCGTTGAAGCTGAACAGGACCAGCAGGATGATCGGCGCGAACAGGAAGAAGTAGATGAACAGCGCCCATCCCGCCAGGGCACTGCGGACCAGGCGCTTGTGGTGAGCGACGGCGTCGGCGCCTTCACCGGCCATAGGTGTCCGCCACGTCGAGCTGCTTTCGGAACAGAACGAGCATCGCGACGATCATCGCCGCGATCAGGAGGGAGATCGCGGCGCCCCGCGTGTACTCGGCACCCTGGAAGAAGTTGACGATCAGGTTGCCGATCATCACCCCACGGGTCCCGCCCACGAGCTGAGGGGTCAGGTACTCGCCGAGCACCGGGATGAACACGAAGATAACCGCCACCGTGATCCCGGGCCGGATCTGGGGCAGCAGCACGCGCGTGATCGCCACCCGCGGCGGCGCGCCCAGGTCCATCGCCGCCCGCATCTGCATCCAGTCAAACCGCTCCAGGGACGCGTACAGCGTCAGCGCCGCGAACGGGAAGTACAGGTAGATCAGCACGAGGATCACGGCGGGGCGGTCGTACAGCAGGAACGACAGGGGCTGGTGGATGACTCCGATCGCCTCGAGGAACCGGTTGAGCACGCCCTTCTGGCCGAGGATCGTGGTCCACGAGGTCACCCGCAGCAGGTAGCTGGTCCAGAACGGCACGATGATCAGCACCAGCAGCGGGCGTCTTACCGCCGGGCGCACATAGCGGGCAAGCCAGTAGGCCAGCGGGAACGCGGCCAGGAGTGTCAGCACCGTCGTCACCGCCGCCACCCAGATCGTGTCCCAGAGCGTGGTGACGTACGTCGGCACGCTGAAGAAGTAGCGGTAGTTGTCCAGCGTCCAGTGGTGGACGACGTTGTAGTTGACGACCTCCCAGAAGCTGTAGAGGACGATGAGGACCAGTGGCGCCAAAAAGAAGCCGCCGAACAGCACCACCGCGGGGGAGAACCCCGCGTACTGTCCGAGGCGGCGGGCGAGCGGGGCCCGCCGCGGCACCGCCGCGGGCGGGCTCCCCACCGCCGCTTCCGGCACGAGTGTCAACTGATCAGGCCCCGAACACCTGGTTGAACGCGTCGATGTAGGCCTGGACGTTGCCCGAGGGCCCCTTGAGCGTCATCTGCAGCGCCCGATCGGGCTGGTTGTACCAGAGCAGGTCGGCCCGCTCCTTGTACCCCTGGTTGACGAGCATCTTGTACGCCTTCTCGTTGAACAGAGGCCGGCCGTTGACCAGGAAGTTCTGCGCCACCCACGGCGCCTGCTCCATCGCGTTGAGGAACTCGGTGAAGCGGCCCTTGTTCGCGGAGGCCTTGACCATCTGCTCACCGTCGATCCAGCCGACGACTCCCTCCTTGGGCGTCGCCTCCTTGACGGTCGGGCCCCCCGCGGCCTTGACCCGGAAGTCGGTGCCGAGGTTCTCCAGCGCCATCCATGCCGAGCCGTCGGCCAGCGCTCGCACGGAGTCCGAGTTCTGGGACACGAGCTTGAGGAACGCGGGCTTGGCGGACTTCAGGAAGTCCTGGGCCCGCGATATCTCAGCCGTGGTCATGCCGTACGGCTCCTTGGCGCCGGTGGCCAGGCCCGCCATCGCCATCAGGTCCGTCGGCTGATTCTCGGCCACCACCTTGCCGGCGTACTTGGCCTCGGTCAGCACCTCCCATGAGGTGGGCGCCGGTGAGACGTATTTCGGGTTGTAGTAGATGTTGACCGACGACCACCCGTTGGGATAGACGAGATAGCCGCTCCCCTGCTTCCAGAACGGCACCTCCTTGGCGATCGAGTACAGCTGCGACGACACCGGGATCGACGCGATGTCGAACGGCTCGGTGAGGCCGTCCTTGAAGAACTTCGGCGCCCACAGTGCGTCGGTGGACACGATGTCGTACTGACCGCCGGTCTGCTTGACCTTCAGGTACCCGTCGGAGTCGTCGGACTCCAGGCTGGGACGGGCGGCGATGCCCGTCGACTTCTTGACCGCGGCGATCTGCGCCGGGAGGTAGTGGTCATTCCACGTCTCCCAGTTCAGCGTCACCGGGGTCTTGGCCGAGCTCACCGCCCCGGAGCTCGACGCCCCGCTCGACGCCGCACTCTGTGTCGAGCTCGACGATCCGCACGCTGCCACGTACAGCCCCGTCACCCCCAATGCACTCGCCCTCAACGCCTGACGGCGTGTCACCGGTCCGTTGATGCTCATCAGCTCACTCCTCGTTGTCCATGTGTGGATCCAGGACCACTGCGTCCTGCGGCGACCAGCTCACGGTCGCGGTGGCGCTGCTCTGAAGCGGCGCCGCGGCATCGGCCTGCAGCGCCGCCATGATCGGTGCGTCGAGGGCCTCGCACTGCACCGCCACCCGGCTGAAGCTGCCGAGGAAAGACGAGCCCACGACCGTCCCCACCAATCCCGCGGGATGGCCGTTGCCGGCGATCACGCGGACGCACTCGGGCCGCACCATCAGTGTCGCCCGCTGCCAGTCCCCCACGGGGGACGGGCATGCCACGGGACTTCCATCCCGGGCCACGACGCTCCCGTCCGTCGTCCTCCGAACCTCCAGGAAATTCGACTCGCCGATGAAGTCGGCGACGAACCGCGTCGCCGGCCGGCGGTAGATCTCCTCTGGAGAGCCCACCTGCTCAAGCCGCCCCTCGTTCATCACCCCGATCCGGTCCGCCATCGCCATCGCCTCTTCCTGATCGTGCGTGACGAAGACGAACGTCGTGCCCACCTCGCGATGAATCTGCGACAGCTCGATCTGCAGCCGCTTGCGCAGCTTGAGGTCGAGCGCTCCCAGCGGCTCGTCGAGCAGGAGCACGGCGGGCTGGTTGACCAGTGCCCGCGCCACCGCCACCCGCTGCTGCTGGCCGCCGGACAGCTCGGCCGGGAGGCGCTCGGCGAGCTCTGTCAGACCCACCAGCGCCAGCGCCTCGTCGATCCTGGGCCCCGCCTCCCGGCGTGGCACGTGCGCCATCCGCAGCCCGAACCCGACGTTGTCACGCACACTCAGGTGCGGGAACAGCGCATAGTTCTGGAACACCGTGTTGACGTTGCGCTTGTGCGGTGGCACGCGATCGGTGCGCCGGCCCTGGATCAGGATCTCGCCGCCCGTGGTCTCCACGAAGCCCCCGATCAGGTTGAGCGTCGTCGTCTTGCCGCACCCCGACGGCCCGAGCAGGCAGAAGAACTCCCCCTCGTGGATCTCGAGGTCAAGCGGCTCGAGCGCCACCAGGTCCCGGTAGCGCTTGGAGACCCCTCGCAACTCGATCGCGGGAGGGACCGTCCTGGCCTCGACCGCGGGATCGCTCGTCTGCGGTGGATGGGCGGGGGCGGTCACGCCACCACCTCAGCCAGCGCCGCGGCCGGATCGTGGTCGCACCCGCACGACCGCCGGCGCACCAGCTCGACGTCGATCCGCGCCTCGCTCCACGGCGCCCGCGGGTCCTCGATCGCCGCCAGCAGCAGCTGTGCGCCGTCGCGCCCGATGGCGCGGGCGTCGTAGGCGATCGTCGTCAGCGACGGCTCGAGCAACGGCGCGAAGTAGAGATCGTCAAAGCAGGCGAGCGCCACGTCCCCCGGGACCGCGACGCGTGCGCGGCGCGTCGCGACCAGCGCGCCGATGGCGAGTTCGCCGCTGGCGGTGATCAGAGCGCTCGGCGGCCGCTCCATCGCCAACAGCGCCCGCGCATGGTCAAACCCGCTGGCGATCGTCCAGTCGCACTCGCCGATCAGCCCCTCGTCCGCGGCCAGGCCGTTGCGCTGCATCGCGTCGCGGAATCCGCTCAGACGTTCGACACCGCTCGTGCGGTCATTGGGGCCGCCCAGGAACGCGATGCGCGTGTGGCCGTGGGAGACGATGTGGTCAACGAGCAGCCCCATACCTCGTTCGTTCTCGAGCACCACGTTGCCCACGCCGGCACCGGGGGCCAGCTCGTCGATGAACACGCACGGCGTCCCGTCCAACAGCACGTTGAACTGCTCGGCGCCGACGGGGGCGGTCGACATGAGGACGCCGTCCACCTCGTGATCGAGCAGCGTCTGGACGGCGGCGGTGAGCGTCGCCGGCTCCTCGCCGGAGTCCACGAGGACGAGCCGGTAGCCGTGGTCCTGGAGGATGGCCTGCGCGCCGTTGGTCACCGCCGCGTAGAAGCTGTGGGCAACCGTGGGGACCACGAGGCCGATGGTCCTGGACCGCCGGGTGCGCAGCGAGCGGGCGACCGGAGACGGCCGGTAGTCGAGGGCCTGCGCCGCCCGCGCGACCGCGTCACGGGTCTCGGCGGACAGCTCGCCGACCCCGTTCAGAGCGCGCGATGCCGTCGACTTTGACACCCCGGCACGGCGCGCTACGTCGTTGAGTCGGGCCCTCGGCATCCCCACAATCGGTTGCGCAATCGGTTTCGGCGCGGATATCAGTAGCACGCCGGGGCGCGCGGTGTCAACGCGCGCTAACCGAGCGTCAACTAAATGACCCCGGCGGCCCGGCGCCGAGGGGAGGGCTAGCGCTCGACGAAGTAGCTGCCCGAGCCCTGGCCGCTTGAGAAGTAGCGGCTGGTGACGGTCTTCTTGCGCGTGAAGAAGTCCACCGCGTCGGTGCCGTGGGCGTGCACATCGCCGAGGAACGAGTCCTTCCAGCCCGAGAAGGGGAAGAACGCCACCGGCGCGGCGACGCCGATGTTGACGCCGATCATTCCCGCCTGCACCTCGTGGCGGTAGCGGCGGACCGACGCGCCCGACTCGGTGAAGATCGAGGTGCCGTTGCCGAAGCGGCTGGAGTTCACGATGTCGATCGCCTGATCCAGCGACTCGGCGCGGACGACGCACAGCACGGGCCCGAACACCTCCTCCTGGGCGATGGCCATGTCGGCGGTGACCTCGTCCAGGATGGTCGGGCCCAGGAACGCCCCGTCGGGGGCGATGCCCTCGCCCGTGACGCCGCGCCCGTCAACCACGAGCGTCGCGCCGTCGCTCAGCCCGCGGGCGACCCAGTCGGCGATGCGGTCGCGTGCCGCGCAGGAGATCACCGGCCCGACGTCGTTGGCCTCGTCCATCCCGTCGCCGACTTGCAGCGCGCGGGTGGCCTCGGCCAGCGGGCCCATGAGCTGCTCGTGCGCGTCGCCGACGGTGACGACGACCGAGCCGGCCATGCACCGCTGCCCGGCCGCGCCGAACGCAGAGCCGAGAATGCCCTCCACGGTCTTGTCGATGACGGCGTCGGGCATGATGACCATGTGGTTCTTGGCACCGCCCAGGGCCTGCACCCGCTTGCCCGCCTTGGCCGAGCCCTCGTAGACCAGCCGCGCGACCGGCGCCGAGCCGACGAACGACACCGCGTCGATGCCGGGGTGCTCGAGGATCCCCTCCACGATCTCGCGCCCGCCGTTGACGAGGTTGACCACGCCGGCGGGCAGGTCGAGCGCGTCGAGCTCCTCGAAGGCGATCTGCTGGGTGAGCGGCACCTGCTCGGAGGGCTTGAGCACGAAGGTGTTGCCGCAGGCGATGGCGAACGGCAAGAACCAGAACGGCACCATCGCCGGGAAGTTGAACGGCACGATCGCCGCGCACACGCCGACGGGCTGGCGGATCGTCTCAGCGTCGATGTTGCGCGAGACGTCCTCCAGGATGCGGCCCTGCATCGTCGTCGGGATCGCGCACGCCGCCTCCACCATTTCGATCATGCGCGCCACCTCGGCGCTGGCGTCGGCGATCGTCTTGCCCATCTCGGTGGTCACCGAGCGCGCCATCTCGTCCGAGCGCGCCACCAGCCGCTCACGCAGCTCGAACAGCTTGCGTGCCCGCGCGATCGTCGCCACGGCGCGCCACTCCAGCAGCGCCGCGCGCGCGGCCTGCACCGCGGCGTCGAGATCGGCCGCGCCTGACAGCGGCACCCGGGCCAGCGTCTCCCCGGTGGCCGGGTTGGTGACGTCGAGGATCTCGGTGGCGGCCTGCGCCGGCGTCCAGCGACCGGCGATGTAGTTGTCCAGGAGTCGGGTGGCGGTGGCGGACATGTCGGAAAGCTCCTACTCAGGTTGCGGGCGAGGGCGCGACGCGCCACTCGTGATCTGGATCATTGACGACGGCCCACTGACGCTTCGGCCCAGCCATCACGTTGAGGTAGTACAGGTCGTAGCCCGGCGGCGCCGACACGGTGTGGTATCCGCGCGGCACCAGAACGCAGTCGCGATCGCCGAAGCTCAGCGTCTTGTCAAGTGACCGGTCCTGACTGTAGACCCGCTGGAGCCCGAACCCCTGACCGGGCGTGATGCGGTGGTAGTAGGTCTCCTCCAGGAACGTCTCGGCGGGCGGGTTGTCGTGGTCGTGCTTGTGGGGCGGGTAGCTGGACCAGTTGCCGCCCGGCGTCAGCACCTCAACGACCAGCAGCGAGTCGGCGTCCTGGTCGGCCATCAGGATGGGCTGGATGGTGCGCTCCTGCGATCCGTACCCGCGGGTCTCCACCTCGATCGCGCCGCCGGGCAGGACGCGTGCCTGCGCTCCGCCGCCTGGCGCCGGCGCCCAGCACAGCGCCACCTCGGCCGCGTCGGCCGAGGCGATCTGAAACGTGGTGCCCGGCGGCAGGTAGGCGGCGTCGGGCGGGCCGCTCCACGGGTCGGGCCGGCCGCCGAGGTCGCTCCACTCGCCGTGCTCGGAGTTGACGGTGACAGTGCCCGACACCACGACGATGCACACCTCGCGGTCCCGGGTGTTGCGCTTGACCACCACGCCCGGGGGCGGCGCCAGGACCTCGAGGCCCACGTACGTCCATCCTGCCGACGCGGGCGTGACGTCCAGGAACGTCCCGTCCGCGGCCGGGCTGGCGGCGGGGTGGATGACGAGGTCGCTCATCGGCTCTTATCCAGGAATTGTCGCTGGGTGGACGCGTTGCGCTCGTACTGTGCGCGGGCGGCGCGCACCGGCTCCTGGGTCGAGGTCTGCGCCACCGGGACATCCCACCAGCCGTCGTAGCTGGGCACGCCGGCGTAGCGGTCGGTCTCGATGCACACCACGGTCGGGCCGTCGTCGCCGCGTGCCTCTGCGAGCGCCGTGCGCAGGTCCACGATGGTCCGCGCGCGCACGACACGAGCGCCCAGGCTCTCGGCGTTGGCGGCGAGGTCGATGGGGAGGACATCGGACCCGGCGGGCTGCGCGAGTCCTGCCCCGGCGGCATCGTCGACGGGCAGCGAGCCGTTGGCGGCGAAGCGGTAGTGGGTACCGAAGCCCGCCGAGCCGACCGATCGCGACAGCGCGCCGATCGAGGCGTAGCCGTGGTTGTCAACAAGCACGATCACGATTGGGATGCGCTCGGCCACCGCCGTCACCAGTTCGCTGGGGAGCATCAGGTAGGAGCCGTCGCCGATCAGCACGAACACCTCACGCTCGGGGGCGGCCAGCTTGACGCCCATCCCGCCGGGGATCTCGTAGCCCATGCACGAGTACCCATACTCCACGTGGTACCCCTTCCCGGCGGGGTCGCGGGCACGCCACAGCTTGTGCAGGTCACCGGGCGCCGAGCCGGCGGCGCAGACCACCACGCCGGTGTCGGCGGCGGCGTCGTTGATGGCGCCGATGACCTGGGCCTGGGAGGGAAGCGCGCCGTCGCCGTCGGTCGTGACGGACACCAACCGCGTCACCTCCTGCGCCCACCTGGCGCTCTGCTCGCCGGCCCGCCGCTCCCAGTCGGGCGGCGCGCGGTAGCCGTCCATCGCCTCACGCAGCTCCACGAGTGCCTCGCGCGCGTCCGCCACCACCGCCGCCCCGCTCAGCTTGGCGGCGTCAAAGCTCGTCACGTTGACGTTGACAAAGCGCACGTCCGGCGCCTGGAAGGCCGACTTCGAGGCGGTGGTGAAGTCGCTCCAGCGCGTCCCGATCCCGATGACCACGTCGGCGTCGCGGGCCAGGGCGTTGGCGGCGGCGGTGCCGGTGGCCCCGACGGCGCCGAGGCTGAGCGGATGGTCGGAGACGAGAGCGCCGCGGCCGGCCTGGGTCTCGGCCACGGGGATGCCGGTCGCGTCCACGAACGCCCGCAGCGCGGCGCTCGCCTCGGAGTAGATGACGCCGCCCCCGGCCACGATGAGCGGCCGCCGGGCGCCGCGGATCAGCGCGGCCGCGGCGGCCACGGCCTGTGGCGCTGGGGGCTGGCGATAGACCGTCCATGTCCGCGGCTGAATGAACGCCGGGGGCACCTCGAAGGCCTCGGTCTGGACGTCCTCGGGCAGGGCCAGCGTCACCGCGCCGGTCTCGGCCGGGTCGGTGAGCACGCGCATCGCCTCGAGCGCCGCGGGGATGAGCTGCTCGGGCCGCTCGACGCGCTCGTAGAAGCGCGACACCGGCCGCAGGCAGTCGTTGACCGAGACGGTGGCGTCGTGGGGGATCTCGAGCTGCTGGAGTACGGGATGCGGATAGCGGGTGGCGAACGTGTCACCGGGCAGCAGCAGCACCGGCAGCCGGTTGATCGTGGCCAGGGCGGCACCCGTGACAAGGTTGGTCGCCCCCGGCCCCACCGATGTCGTGCACGCCCAGGTGCCCAGCCGGTTGCGCTGGCGGGCGTAGCCCGCGGCGATGTGCACCATCGCCTGCTCGTTGCGAGCCGGGTGGTAGGGCAGCAGGTCGGGATGCTGGGCCAGCGCCTGGCCGAGGCCGGCGACGTTGCCGTGGCCGAAGATGCCAAAGCACCCGGCGAAGAACCGCTCGCGGCGCCCGTCGCGCTCCACGTGCTGGGCGGCGAGGAACCGGACGAGCGCCTGGGCGACGGTGATGGTCTCTGTCGGGGTCATGCGGGGCTCCAAGCGGGGGTCAGGTGTTCGAGTTCGTGGCGCAGCCGTGCCAGGGTAGTGTCGAGGTCCGGCAGCTCGGCGCCGAGCCGCTGGGCCGTGATCGCGGCATCCAGCCGAGTGTCGCGAGGGATCGCGCCGCCGGCGAGCGCCTCCTCGGGCGGGGGGCCGACGTCGAGCAGTTCGGCGTCGAGGTCGAACGCCGCCACCGCCCGGCGCGCCAGTCCCACGCGGTCGGTGTGCTCGCCGCCGCAGCAGTGCAGGATCCCGCTGACCTCGCCCACCAGCGCGAGCCATATGAGCTCGGCGGCGTCGGTGGCGAGCGTGGGGGTGGCGACGCGGTTGAGCCCGTCACCGTCCCACACGGTGAAGCGCCGGCCGTCGCGCAGCGCCTCCACCACCGACGCCACCAGATAGCCGAAGCCGGCATCCTGGTGACGCGGAGTCTGTGGCTGCGCGCGGTGGATGCCCTGCACGCCCGCGATCCGGGCGACCGTGCCCCGGCGCGCCCGCTGGGTGATGACGAGCTCGGAGGCGGCCTTGAGGAAGCCATAGGGGTTGATCGGGTTGGGCGGCTCGGTCTCGGTGGCGGGGCCCTGGGTGCCGTCGAACACCCAGTCGGTGGAGATGAGCACGACGCGGGCGTCGACGTCGTTGGCCGCGTCGACGACGCTGCGGGTCGCCCCGACGTACTCCTTCCAGGCCCGGCGGCGGTCCGAGATCAGCATGGTTGGATCGTTCCAGATCGCGGCGTGCACGATCGCCTCGGGCCGGGTGGCGGCGACGCAGCGGTGCACGAGCGCGCGATCGGTGAGATCGACGGTGTCGTGGGAGGGCGCGATCACCTCGGCCCCGTGGCGCTGCGCGAACACGTGCGCCAGGTTGGAGCCCACGAACCCGCCGGCGCCGGTGACGAAGATCCTCACCTAGGCGGTCACCTCCTCGAGGCGCACGGGCCGACCCTCGCGCACTGACTGCCATGCCGCGAGCCCGATGACCAGCGGGGCGCGGGCATCCTGGACGCCGACGGGCGGCGGGCTGCCGTCGCGCAGCGCCCCCACGAACGCGGCCCACTCGCGCTCGTAGCTGGGCAGGTAGCGCTCGAGGAAGAACCCGGGCCCACCCACCTGGGGCGGCCGGTGGGCGCCGCCGGCGGTGGTGAGCACGCCGGTGTGGGCGGGCGGGTTCTCCGACGCCGCCATGCCGTCTGAGCCGAACGCCTCGACGCGCTGATCGAATCCGTAGGCGGTCGCCCGGCAGTTGTCGATCGCGGTGAGGCAGCCGCTGGCGTGCACGAGCGTCACCAGCGCGGTGTCGATGTCGCCGGCCTGCGCGATCTCAGGCGCCACCCGCACGCCGCCACGGGCGAACACCTCCACCACCTCTGAGCCGGTGACGAAGCGGGCCATGTCGAAGTCGTGGATCGTCATGTCGAGGAACAGGCCGCCGGAGGTGCGCACGTAGTCCAGCGACGGCGGCTCGGGGTCGCGGCTAGAGATCCGCACGAGGTGCGGCTCGCCGATTTGCCCGGCGGCGACGGCCTCGGCCACCGAGGCGTGCGCGGGATCAAAGCGCCGGTTGAAGCCGACCTGGAACGGCACCCCGTGGGTCTCGATGGCGTCCAGCCCACGCTCGAGCTCCTCGAGGTCCAGCGACACCGGCTTCTCGCAGAACACCGCCTTGCCGGCTTCGGCGGCGGCCACCATCAGGTCCACGTGGATGTCGGCGGTGGAGCAGATGGCCACGGCGTCGACGTCGGAGGCGAGCACGGCCTCGACGCTGGTGGCCAGCGGCACGCCCAGCTCGCCGGCGACATTCGCGGCTAGCGGCGTGTAGACGTCGTAGACGATCCCCACTGCCGCGCCGGGCACCCGCCGCGCCAACAGCTCGGCGTGCATGCGGCCGATGCGCCCTACTCCGATGACCCCGACGCTGATGGGCGCAATCGTCACGCCGCGGCCTCCGCGGCGAGCGTGGTCACCGTCTCCCACGATCCGCTGCGTGCCGAGCGCAGCAGTGCGTCCTGCACCGTCGCCCACTGAAGCGCCTGCTCGAACCCGGGCTCGAACGGCCGCCCCTCCGCCACCGCGGTGCAGAACTCGTGGTCCTCGATCGTCACCAGGTCCTCGAAGCCGATCGGGTTGCCGCTGCCGGGGACGAACACGCCGTGGTGGCCGAAGCGATCGCCGCCGAGCACGGTCGTGTAGCCCGAGGCGCGGTCGGTGGTGGCGCGATACAGGCGCAGCTCGTTGAGGCGCTCGAGGTTCCACCCGACCGCGCCGCGGCGTCCGTAGGCGTGAAACGCCATCTCGGACTCGGGGCCCAGCGTCGTCCGGCTGGCCTCGAACGAGCCCCGGGTGCCGTTGGCGAACTCCACCAGCATGCCCGCGTAGTCCTCGTTGGTGACCGGCCGCATCGGGTCCTCGGGGCGGCCCCGGCCGTAGTGGCCCGCGCCGTCGGCGGGCTGCGGCCGCTCGCGGATGAACGTGTCGATCGTGCCGGTGACGCGGGCGATCGGGCCGATCAGCATGTGCGCCAGGTCCACCGCGTGCGACAGCAGGTCGCTGGTCACGCCGTACCCAGCCTCCTCGAGTTGGAAGCGCCAGGAGTTGACCCCCAGCGGATCGGCGCCGTACATCGAGAAGAACCGCCCGCGGTAGTTGGTGATCTCGCCCAGCTCACCAGCGGCGATCAGGTCGCGCGCGTACTGCACGAGCGGCGCCCAGCGGTAGTTGTAGCCCACGCCGCTGATCACCGCGGCGGCGCGCGCCGCGCTCGCGGCCTGCCGGACGTGCTCGGGCGTGCCGCCGACGGGCTTCTCGCAGAACACCGCCTTGCCGGCGGCGGCCACCGCGGTCACGAGCTCGCCGTGGACCATGTTGGGCGCGGCGATCCAGACCGCGTCGACGTCGGGATCCTCCACCACCGCGCGCCAATCGACCGATCCGCGCTGGAAGCCGAAGGAGCTCACCGCGTCGTCAACGCGGGCCCGCAGCGCGTCACTGCACGCGACCAGCCGCGGGTCATATGCCCGCTCTCCAAACAGCGTCGGGATGCGCAGCAGCGAGCGGCTGTGGGCCTGGCCGAGCCAGCCGAAGCCGATGACCCCGACGCCGATTTGCCGCCGCGCCGGAACCCTCATGCCGGCATCGCCGCCACCAACTCGACCACCTCGGCCTCGTAGGGCATCGCCGCCGAGCACAGCAGTCGCGACGCCACGATTCCGCCGGCGGCGTTGGCGAACGTCACCGCGCGCTCGGGCGGCCACCCCGACAGCAGCCCGTGGCACAGCGCGCCGCCGAACGCGTCGCCGGCGCCCAGCCCGCACAGGACCTCGATCGGCGCCGGCGCCACCAGCCGCTCGCCCCGGGCGTCGGCCAGCAGCACGCCGTCGCCGCCGAGCTTGACGATGGCCAGTTCCACGCCCCGGTCCAGCAGGCGGGCCGCGGCCTCGTGGGGATCGTCGGCGCCGACCGCCACCGCGCACTCCTCGCGGTTGCCGACGGCGATCGTCGCGTGGTGAACGGCCGCGCCGATGATGCGCGACGCCTCGGCGCGGCCGGTCCAGAAGGTCGGGCGGTAGTCCAGATCGAGGACGGTGTGCGCCCGGCGCTCGCGCGCCGCGAGCATTTCCTGCACCGTGGCGCGGCTGGGTTCCTGGGCCAGCGCACCCCCGGAGATCCACAGCACCCCGATGCCGGTCAGCACCGATGCCGGCACCTCCCCGCCGTGCAGCTGGAAGTCGGGCACCGGCGGCTGGCGGCGGAAGTGGAGCTGGGGGTCCTCGGGCGGGTCGAGCACGGCGAAGGCCAGCGGGGTCACGCCGTCGGGCTGGACTCCCACGAACCGCACGTCGACGCCGAAATCGCGCAGCTCCTGCAACGCGACGTCGCCGAACGGATCGGAGCCGACCTTCGTGTACAGGGCCGCCCGCCGTCCCAGGCGCGCGGCGGCGATCGCCACGTTGGTGGGACTGCCGCCGACCGCCTCCGAGAACGTCTCGGCGTCGCGCCAGCCGGCGCCGAGCTGCCCGCAGTACAGGTCGATACTGATCCGCCCGACCGTGAGCAGTTCGAGATCCGCCATCGGTCCGCTACGTCGTCTCGCGGACCTCGGCCGCCAGCTCCTTGGCGACCTCGGCGATCTCCGGATCGGCGGCCAGCCCCTGCAGCTCCCGGCTGAGCTGCTCGAGCTCGGCGCCGCCGGCCATCAGCGCGGTGAGCTGCTCCAGCGAGGTCTCGGATTTCAGGTAGGAGCCCATCATCCGCCCGCGCTTGAGCAGCACGAACCGGTCGCCGACCGGGAAGGCGTGATGGGGGTTGTGGGTGATGAAGATCACCCCGCGCCCCCGGGCGCGCGCCTGGATGACGTACTTGAGCACGATCCCGGACTGCTTGACCCCCAGGGCGCTGGTGGGCTCGTCGAGGATGAGAACCTTGGCGCCGAAGTACACCGCGCGGGCGATCGAGACCGCCTGGCGCTCGCCTCCGGACAGCGTCCCCACCGTCTGGTTGGGGTCGCGCACGTCGATGCCCATCTTGGCCATCTCGTCGTGCATGACCGCCTGGGCCCGCTTGATGTCCATGCGCTGCAGCGGTCCCCATCCCTTCGTCGGCTCGTTGCCGAGGAAGAAGTTGCGCCAGACGCTCATGAGCGGGACGGTGGCCAGATCCTGAAACACCGTCGCGATCCCCTGCGCGCGGGCGTCGCGGGGGTTGGTGAAGGTCACCGGCTCGCCGTTCATCAGCAGCTCGCCCTTGTCCGGGGCATGGACCCCGGACAGGATCTTGATCAGCGTGGACTTGCCGGCGCCGTTGTCGCCCAGCACGCAGGTCACCTCGCCGGCGTTGACCGTCAGCGAGATGTCCTGGAGCGCATTTACCGACCCGAAGTACTTCGAGACCCCACGGGCCTCGAGCAGGCACGGCGCGCCGCCCTCGCCCGCCGCGGCCCCCGTCGCGCCCGCGGCGCCCGTTTCGGGCGTCGGCCGGGTGGCGTTCATGTCCGAACCCTCCATGTTCATCGCCTCGCCGTGACCGCGCGGCGGTAGATCAGGGTGTTGACGGCCACCGCCAGGAACAGGATCGCGCCCAGGAAGGCGAAGTTCCAGGAGCTGTCCCAGCCGGCGTAGATCACGCCCTCGAACGCCATGCCGATGATGCACGCGCCGAGCGCCGCACCCACCGCCGAGCCGTACCCGCCGGTGAGAAAGCAACCGCCCACCACCGCGGCGATGATGTAGAAGAACTCGTAGCCCACGCCCTGCTCGGACACCGCGGAGCCCGACTGGGTGAAGGAGATGATCCCCACCAGCGAGGCCGCCACGGCGGTGCTCACGAACAGGAGGATCTTGGTGCGGTTGACGGGCACGCCGACGTTGCGCGCCGCGTTCTGGTCCCCGCCCGCGGCGAAGATCCAGTTGCCGAACGAGGTCCGGCTCAGGACCCACGAGCACCCGATGGTGACCAGGATGAACCAGATGATCGCGGTGCTGTAGCCGTTGGGGAGCGCGCCGCTGGAGAAGAACGAGCTGCCGAGGACGGACTTTGCGCTCGCCAGCCCCGGCGGGTGGGCCGTGCTGATCGACACGTTGGTGCTCCCGTGGTTGAGGAGCAGGACGCCGCCGACGCTCGCGCCGCGCAGGATGAAGAACGTCGCCAGCGTGACGATGAAGCTCGGCAGCTTGCTCTTGACCACGACATAGCCGTTGAGCAGCCCGACCGCGGCCGCGAACGCGACGGTGGCGACGATCGCCAGCCACGTGTCCCAGTGGTACTTGCCCACCAGCAGCGCCGGCACGATCGCCGTGACTCCGGACATCACCCCGGTCGACAGGTCGAACTCGCCCCCGATCATCAGCAGCCCCACCGGGACCGCGATGATCCCGAAGAACGCCGCCTGCTGGGTCCACGCCGCCAGGCCCGTCTGGTTGAGCCACAGATGGTTGGAGCTCGCGTCCGTGATCGCGAACAGGATCCAGACGGCGATCGCGCCCATCAGAGCACCCAGCTCGGGACGGCGCATCAACCGCGTCATGCGGCTGATGGGGACCAGCCGCTCGTCGGGCTCCGCCGGCTCCGTCCGCTGCGGGGCGGGCGTCGGCGTTGGCTGTGAGGTGGCGCTCATCGTCGCTCGGTCACTCTCCGATCACGCGTGCAGCCGACGCCGGGCGAGGCCAGTCCCTCGCCCGGCGCAGGTGCGCGGTTTGCCGTGTCCGCGACTGGCGCGTCAGTCGTCTCCCGCGGCGATCGCGGCCGACACGTTGCTGACGTTGGTCTTGTCAACCAGGAGCGGGCCGCTGGCCACGGTGGTGCCGCCGCCGACGCTCTGCCCCTCGTGCTTCTTGAACAGGAACAGGAACTGGATGGGCAGATAGCCCTGCAGGTACTGCTGCTGGTCGACCGCGAACACCAGCGTGCCCGCCTTGATCTCGTTCTCGACGTCGGTGGAGAGGTCGAACGTCGCGATCTTGACGTTGGCGGGATGCGCGTTGATCAAGACCGGCGCGAGCGCGTTGTTCAGCAGCATCACCGCGTTGATCTGCGGATTGGACTGCAGGTACGAGGTCACCTGCCCGATCGCCTGCTGGGGGTTGGACGCCGCGTTGGGCGTGGACAGGGTCAGCTCGGTACACGCCGGCCCCTTGGACGGCGGCTTGCCGGACTTGCACTGCTGGCCGACGCCCAGTCCCTGAGCGATGCCGTTGCAGCGGTCCAGCAGGTTCTGGCCTGACTGATGGATGACGCACAGGACGTTCGTGGCTCCCAGTTGCTTGAAGCGCGCTCCGGAGGCCTGGCCGGCGAGCTGCTCGGGCTGGCCGACGCACGTGATGGCGCTGCTGGCGGCGATGTCCTGATCGTCGCACCCGGCGTTGAGCAGAACCACCGGAATCCCCTTTGAAACCGCCGACTTGATCGTCGGGTTCATCAGGCTCGGATCATGGTCAGAGATCGCCATCCCGTCCACGTGGGCATTGATCGCGTTCTGGATCTGGGCGTTCTCGGCATTGTCGTCGGGCTCGGCCTGGCCCTGCTGCTGGGACCCGTAGGTCTGGGTGAGGGTGCACCCCAGGTCCGCGGCCGCGTTCTTGGCGCCCTTGTACACGACACTCCAGAAGTTGCCGTTGTCACCGTGGGTGATGAGGGCGAACTTGTACGTGCACGGCTTGCTCGAGCTGGCGATGTTCACCGCCGAGGTGGTGCTGCCTGACTTGCTGGCGCTGCTGCTGCTGCTGGAGCTACCGCCGCATGCGGCGACGAGCAGCGCGCTGACTGCCACCAGCGCGGGCACCGTCAGACTGCGACGCAGTCGTGTCATCGATGGATCTCCTCCGTCCGGTGAGCCGAGTTGAGGAACGCGATGCTCTCTCTGGCAGCGAGCATCGCAGCGCTGTTCACCGCCGGCTCGTCCGCGGTGATGGCCGTGTCCTGCTCGAGCACCAGCCATCCGTCATAGCCGTGCTCGTCTAAGGCGTGAAGGGTGTCGGCCACCTGCGCGCCGGTCAAGCGCTGGGCGGACGCGCATGGCTGCGCGAAAGGCGGGTCAGGGCTGTCGGGCACTCCTCGATCTCCCTCGACGTTGGAGCGCGCCAAGACCGAAATTCGGTTAGAGCGCTCTAAGCGGCGAAGCGCGGACTATAACCCGTCGCTTCTCCCCGAGTCAAGGCCAAATCCCCCCGGTTCGGGTGCGGTCGTGTGGTCCGTTTAGAGCGCGACAATCGACTTGCGGCGGTGATGCGCGCGAAGTAAGCTCGCGCCGGTCTTCATGTCCGTCCGCAGTCCTCTGACCTCGCTGGTGCGCCGTGCGCCGACGATGGAGGACGTGGCGCGCGAGGCCGGCGTCTCCCGGGCGTTGGTGTCGCTGGTGATGCGCGAGCAGCCCAACGTGTCCGAGGAGCGGCGCGCGCGCGTGCTCGAGGTCGCCAACCGTCTCGGCTACCGCCCCAACGCGATGGCCCGCAGCCTGGCCAGCCGCCGCACCAAGACGGTGGGCGTCGTACTCGACGACCTGCGCAACCCGTTCTTCGCCGAGATCGCCGGGGGCGTCGAGGAGCTGGCCTCCGAGCTGGGCTACCAGCTGCTGCTGGGCGCCGGGGGGCGCCAGGCCCGGCGAGAGCGCGCCGCGCTGGCGACCCTGCTCGAGTACCGCGTGGACGGCGTCATCCTCGTCAGCCCGCGCATGCGCACCGCTGACATCGCGGCCGCTGCCGCCGAGGTCCCGGTGGTGATGGTGGGCCGCCAGGTGCGCGGCGTTGATGCCGACCTGGTCGTCATCGACGAGAACCACGGGACCGCGCTCGTGCTCGACCACCTCGTGGGGCTGGGCCACGAGCGGATCGCCCACGTCGACGGGGGCAAGGGGGCGGGCGGCCCCCAGCGCAGGTCGGCCTTCCTGCGGGGGATGCGCGCCCGCCGCCTCGGCGCTCGCGCGCGGGTCATACCGGGCGACTTCACCGAGGAGGCCGGCGCCGCCGCCGCCCGGGCGCTGCTGGCCGAACCCTCGCTGCCCACCGCCGTGTTCGCCGCCAACGACATGGTGGCGGCGGGCCTGTTGGGCGGCTTTGACCAGGCGGCCCTCGACGTGCCCGGCGACGTGTCAGTCGTCGGCTATGACAACAACTTCATCGCCCACCTCGCCCACGTGTCGCTGACCACGGTCGACCAGCCGCGCACCGCGATGGGGCGGATGGCCCTCGAGCTGCTGCTGGACCGCATCGACAACCGGCGTCCCACCGTGGTGCGCCTGGTAGAGCCCAAGCTGGTGGTGCGCTCCACCACGGCGCCGCCGCGGGCGTAGGACGCGGTTGTCCGCGCCACGGCGCGACTCCGATGGCAAAAGCCACCGTGGGGGTGAGATTTGCCATCAGAGTCAACCATCTAGGCCCACTAGCCTTCAGGTCAGGCCATGTCCTTCTACATCACCACCCCGATCTACTACGTCAACGCGCAGCCGCACCTCGGCCACGCGTACACCACCATCGCCGCCGACGTGCTGGCCCGCCACATGCGCCAGCGAGGCGACGACGTGTTCTTTCTCACCGGTACCGACGAGCACGGCGAGCCGGTCGCCGACGCCGCCCACGCCCAGGGGGTCACCCCGCAGGAGCTGGCTGACCGCAACGCCGAGCGCTTCAAGGCGCTGGCCCCGCGCTTGGACGCGTCCAACGACTTCTTCATCCGCACCACTGACGCGGAGCACGAGCGCCGCGTCCAGGAGGTGCTCCAGCGCGTCCATGACAACGGCTTCACCTACAAGGGCGTGTACGAGGGCTGGTACTGCCCGCGCTGCGCCGACTTCAAGGTGGAGAACGAGATCCTGGAGGGCAACCGCTGCCCGATCCACGAGATCGTGCTCGAGCTCCACCAGGAGGAGAACTGGTTCTTCAAGCTCTCGGCCTTCCAGGAGCAGCTCGAGCGCCTGTACGCGGACCACACCGATTTCGTCATGCCGCCGGCGCGCTACAACGAGGCGCTGTCCTTCATCACTTCCGGGCTGCAGGACATCTCGCTCAGCCGCAAGCGGCTGAAGTGGGGCGTGACGGTGCCGTGGGATCCCGATCACGTCTTCTACGTCTGGTTCGACGCGCTGCTCAACTACTACACGGCGCTGGGCTACGCCCGCCCCGGCGAGGATCTCACCGACCGGTTCTGGCCCGCCACCTACCACATCGTCGGCAAGGACATCCTCAAGTTCCACACGGTGTTCTGGCCCGCGATGCTGCTCGCCGCCGATCTGGCGCTGCCCGAGCACGTCTTCGTTCACGGGTTCCTGCTCGGCGCCGACGGGCGCAAGATGAGCAAGTCGCTGGGCAACGTGCTCGACCCGTTCGAGGTCATCGACCAGTTCGGGGTCGACGCGCTGCGCTTCTACCTCATGCGCGACGTGCCCTTCGGCGGCGACGGCTCTGTCGGCATGGACGCGGTCACCGCACGCTACGAGTCAGAGCTGGCCAACGACTACGGCAACCTCGCCAGCCGGACCCTCGCCATGATCCACCGCTACCGCGACGGCGTCGTCCCCGATGCTGCCACCGACCCCGTGCTGGCCGGGGAGTTCGACGGCCTGTGCGAGCGCGTCAGCGACCTGCTGAGCCGGGCCGAGGTCACCACCGCGCTCGAGGAGATCTGGCAGCGCGTGCGGCGCTGCAACCGTTACGTGGAGGAGCGTGCGCCCTGGCAGCTGGCCAAGGACCCGGCAGCCGCCGAGGCCCTGGACCGGACGCTGGCCGCGCTGGCCGAGGCGGTGCGCGTGATCAGCGTGCTCCTGGCCGCCTACATCCCCGAGAGCACCGGGCGTCTGCTCGACGCGCTGTCGGCCCCCGACCTCTCGATCGCCGGCGCCGCCTTTGCGGCCACCGGCGGAGGCCGCACCGTGGCCGCGCTGGAGCCGCTGTTTCCCAAGCGGGCCGTCGCTCCCGCGCAGTGATCGACAGCCACACCCACCTGGACTTCTGCGAGCCGCCCAACGCCGATCTGGTGGCCGCGGCGGCCGAGGCGGGGGTGACGCGCATCCTCACCGTCGGCACCGACGGCGCGTCCTGCCGGGCCGCGCTCCAGGCCGCGGAGGACTTCCCGCAGGTGTACGCCGCGATCGGCCGCCACCCCAACTCGGCCACCGGCTTTGACGCTGCCGACCTCGCCGAACTGGAGGCGCTCGCCGCCCACGAGAAGTGCGTGGCCATCGGCGAGACCGGCCTTGACTACTACCGCGACTACGCGCCCGCCGCCGATCAGAAGCGCGCGTTCGCCGCCCAGATCGAGCTCGCGCGCAGCACCGGCAAACCGTTGGTCATCCACACGCGGGCGGCCGACGACGACACCCTGGCGATGCTGAGCGAGCAGGCCGCCGGGCTCCGGGTCATCCTGCACTGCTTTTCGATGGCGGGCCGCGTGGAGGAGTGCCTGGGTCACCCGGACTGGTGGTTCTCGTTTGCCGGCAACGCCACCTATCCGCGCGCCGAGGACCTGCGCGGCGCCGCGCTGCGCATTCCGGTCGACCGGCTGCTGGTGGAGACCGACGCCCCGTACCTGTCCCCGCAGCCGGTGCGCGGCAGACCCAATCAACCCGCCCACGTGGCCATGACCGCACAGGCGCTCGCGGTGGAGCGGCGCGTGGAGTACGCCGACCTCGAGCGCGCCGTGGAGGCCAACGCGGAGGCGCTGTTCTCATGGTGAGCGCGCGCTCGGCGCGCCAGCGGGAGCTCGGTCAGAACTTCCTCGTCGACCGCAACATCCTGGACGTCATCGAGCGCTTGGCTGCGCTCTCGGCCGACGACGTGGTGCTGGAGGTCGGAGGCGGCCCGGGCGTGCTGTCGGTCCGCTTGGCCCCGCGCGTGGGGCATCTGCACGTGGTGGAGGTCGATGAGCGGTTGGGTGACGCGCTGGTGCGCGAGCTCGCGCCCTTCGCCAACGTCAGTCTGCATGTGACCGACGCGGTCGCGCTCGACCTGGCGGGTCTGTCGCCCGCCCCGACGAAGGTCGTTGCCAACCTGCCCTACGGAGTGGCCGCCACCGTCATCCTGCGCACGATCACCGAGCTGCCCGGCGTGTGCCAGTGGGTGGTCATGGTCCAGCGGGAGGTGGGGGAGCGCTTCGCGGCCGCGCCAGGCACGCCCGCCTACGGGGTGCCGTCGGTGCTGGCCCAGCTCGCGTGTGAGGTCAAGGTCCTGCGCGCGGTCTCGCGCAACGTATTCCGCCCGGTGCCCAATGTCGACTCGGTCCTGCTGGGGCTGCGCCGCCACGGCCCGGGGGCCGGCCCCGCCGTGACGACGCTCGTACATGCGGCGTTCGCCCACCGGCGCAAGGCCCTGGCCGGGTCGCTGGCCCTGGCGCCCGCGTTTGACGCGGGCGTGCGGGACCGGGCTCGTGCGGCGTTGACCGACATGGGGCACCCCGCCGACGAGCGAGCCGAGCGGCTCTCGCCCGAGGAGTTCCGCGACCTGGCGGCGCGCCTGCGCGCATGACCAGCGAGCGGGCTCCCGCCAAGATCAATCTCTGCCTCTACGTCGGGCCGACCCGGGCCGATGGCCGCCATGAGCTGGTGACGCTGTTCGATGCGGTGTCGGTGTTCGATGAGCTCGAGGTGGCGGCCGCCGTTGCGGATGAGGTCGTATGCGAGGGCGTGAGCGGGCCCAACCTCGTGGCCGACGCCCTCGCCGCTCTCCGGGACGCCGGGTGGGGAGCCCCGCCCGTGAAGATCACGATCGCCAAGCGGATCCCGGTGGCAGCGGGGATGGGCGGCGGCTCCGCGGACGCCGCGGCGTTGCTGCGGCTCGCGCCGCGGCTTGCGCCGGTGACGCAGGAGTCGCTCGCGCGGATCGCGGCGCGACTCGGAGCCGACGTGCCCAGCCAACTCGCTCCCGGCCCGCTGCTCGGCACCGGCGCCGGCGAGACCCTGGCGCCCGCACCACAGCTCGCGTCCTATGGCGTGCTCGTGCTCCCGCAGGCATTCGCGCTGGCCACGCCCGACGTGTACCGCGAGGCGGACCGCATGGGCCTCCCACGGTCCGCCGACGAGCTGCGGTCGCTGCGGGCGCAGCTGGCGGCGCCGTTCGCGCCCGAGCTGATCGTCAATGACCTGCAGCCGGCGGCGCTGTCGCTCGCGCCGGAGATCGGCGACGTGCTCGAGGCGGCGCTGCGCGCCGGCGCGGACCAGGCGATCGTGTGCGGCTCGGGGCCGACGGTGATCGGGCTCTTCTGGGGGGCCGACGGCGCGTCGCACGCGCGCGACGCGGCGGCGGGGCTGCGCGGGGCGCATCCTCACGCCGTTGCCGCGGGGCCCGTCGGCGGAGGGGACCGCGCTGCGACGGCGAACGAATGAGCGTTTGCCCGCAATTTGCGCCGGTTCGGAGCCCAGGACCCCGGTTATGGCCACCTTCCGGCACAATCTGGGGTGCGAAACGTGACCAACACAACGATCACATACATCGTCGCCGGGGGCTGCGCCTTCCTCGGCCTCATCGCGTTCATCACCCTGCTCGTGGTCCCCGCGGTGTCTGCCTATCGCCGCCCGATCGAGCGCGTCGTCGCCATCGTCCTCTCTTTCTACGTGCTGGCCGCCCTCGTCGGCGGCGGCATCCTGCTCGGTGCGCTGATCATCCTCGAGTGGCCGCGCCTGTTCTGAGCGCCCACGGGTGAACGAGTTGGCCGACAGCGCTGAGCGCGGCGGATCGCGCACCCCGGACCTCGGGGCGTTCGCCGCGATCACCGACGCCGTCGAGGCCGGCGCGGGCCTGCCCGAGATCCTCCGCGCCGCCGCCCGCGCGCTCGACGCCAGCCTGATCCTCATCGACCGCACGGCGGCGGTGCTGGCCGTCGCCGCCCGCTCGCCCGCTGACGAGCGCTCGCTCATGCGCGACGCCGAGGACGTCACCACCGTCGAGCTGCGCGTCGCCGAGTCACCGGTGGGCCAGCTGCGGATGCGCACCCGCGAGGCCACGCCCGACGGCGCCGTGCTGCGGCTGGTCACGACGCTCATCGCCTCTGAGGTGGAGCGCGTCCGCGCGCCCGAGCGCGCGAGCGAGGAGGCGGCCTCCGGATTCCAGCGCGCGGTGCTGTCGCGCCAGATCGCTGACCGCGACGATCTGCTGGCCCGCGGAAAGGAGCTCGGGACCGATCTGAGCGCCGGCGCCAGCGTCGCGGTCGTGCGCGCCCACCCGCGCAACCCCACCGAGGACGACTGGCGCCGCCGGCTGCTGGCGGTGGCAGGCCGCGGCGCGCGCTCGATCGCCTCGGGCTCGATCGCGTCGCCGAGTGACGGCGACACCGGCGAGGTCGTCCTGCTCATCCCCGACGGCGACGGCGACACCGGGCGCCGCGTTACCGCCGCGGTGCTGCGCGAGCTCGAGGCGGGCCTGAGCGGCTTTGCCTTCGCGCTGGGGCGCAGCCGCCGGGCCGAGGACCCGCTGGACCTGCAGCGGGCCTACAACGAGGCGCTGCTCGCCCTCAACGTCGCCGAGGGCGACGCCGAGCGCATCGAACTGGCCTACGAGGAGACCGGCACGTACCAGTTGCTGCTGCCCTACATGAGCGATCCCGCCGAGCTCAAGCGCTTCTACAAGGAGACGGTGCGGCCGCTGGTCGCCTACGACGAGCAGTACGAGACCGACCTGCTGGGCACGCTGGCCACGTTCCTGGACTGCGACGCCAACGTCAACGCCACCGCCAGCCGGCTCATCACCCACCGCCACACCATCCGCTACCGGTTCGAGCGCGTGCGTGAGCTCACCGGCCTCGACGTGTCCTCCACCGACGGCCGCGAGAAGCTGTCGCTGGGGCTCAAGGCCATGCGGGTGCTCGGCATCGCCGCGCCGCGCGGGCCCGCCACCGAGCCCGGCGCCGGCGGCGGTCGCGTGCCTCACTGACGCGCGCTGAGCGCCCTCTGCGTCGCCGCGGCGGTGAGCTCGCCGGCGATGTGGAGCGACTCCGTGCTGCGTGTCGCGCGCGCCAGCACGAATGCGCCCTCCACCGCCGCGATCATCGCGATCACCAGCTCCCGCGCGGTGGCCTCGTCGAGTCCCGCCGCGGTGAACCGGGGCAGTCCGGCCGCGATCCAGCTCTCGAACACGTCCGCGCATGCCTCGCGCATCGGCTCGCTGGTGCTCGATACCTCCAGCGCCACGGTGGCGATGGGGCAGGCGTCGTCGTACTCGGAGTCCTCCTGGTGCGCCGCGGCGCGGGCGAAGAACGCCCGCACGGCGCTGACCAGGTCGGGGGCCGGGTCGAACACGGCCGGGATGAGCAGCTCGTACAGTGCCCCGGATCGCCGGATCGCCGTCGCCGCCAGCTCCTCCTTGCCGCCGGGGAAGAAGTGATAGATCGAGCCGAACGGCGCCCGGGCCGCGGTCACGATCTGCTTGACCCCGGTGGCGGCATAGCCCTGCCGGCGCAGCAGCTCCGCGCTGACATCGACGATCCGCTCCCTGGTGGTGCTCATTGGATGCCGGCTCCGTATCCGCGATTGGCTACCACGCTATTGCAAGACCGGCGGTCCCCGCCGCAGCCGCGCGGGTGCCGAGCCGCTCGCCGCAGGCTCGACCCGTCAGCGGCCGGCCGCTCGCGCCAGCGCGACCGCTTCGAGCCTCGAGTGGACGCCGAGCCCGCGCAGCACGTGACGCACGTGGTTGCGTACGGTCTCCGGGCTGAGATGGAGGTCGTCCGCGATCTCCCGAGTCGAGCGCCCGCGCTCGAGCATCCGCAGGACCTCGGACTGGCGCGGCGTCAGACGGAGGTCCGGTGCGAGCGGGACAGCCTGCCGCTCGTCCTTGATCTGGCCGAAGACCCCGATCACTCGCTCGCCGCGGACGAGTGGGACCGAGCTGATCTCGACCGACACCCGATTGCCTTGAGAATCCATGAGCACGAATTCGTCGTCGGTGACGCACAGATTGCCGGTCACCTTCGATGCGAACAGCTCCCGTGATCGCCGCCGGTCCTCGGGCACCACTATCGACGTGAACTCGCGACCGCGGATGTCGCCAACGCGCCGGCTCGCGGCTTGGTTGATCCAACGGACGATTCCGTTCGGGTCGAGCACGTAACTGGGCACGTTGACCCTCTCCAGGGCGGATTCGAGCTGGTCGCTGAACGAAGTCAGTGCGGACACACAGCGCAGTGTGCCGCGCCCAGCGGCTGTCGGTCAACCGTGGGCGGGTCTCACGGCTTGCGCGGATCAAAGTGACCCAGATGGGTCATTGAGTGCCGGATCGAGATGACCGACAACAAATGTGAAAGCAACCACGTCAGGTCGAAAGGCTCAGCAAATGAAGGGTTTGCTAAGACCGGCGCGGTGGTCAACGACGTCCAAAAAGAGAAAAATGAAGCCGAGCGATACCCACACCGCAGCGCTACGGATCACCAGTCCATGCCAGAGGCGCGTCCGCGTCAGCGTGGTGATTCCGACCCTGAACGAGGCCGCCAACCTCCCACATGTGTTCGCGCGGCTCCCGTCCGAGGATCTCTCCGAGATCATCCTCGTCGACGGACATTCGACCGACGACACAATCGAGGTCGCACGGCAACTCATGCCGTCGATCCGCGTCGTGATGCAGGACGGCAAGGGCAAGGGCAACGCCTTGGCGTGTGGCTTTGCGGCCGCCAGCGGCGACATCATCGTGATGATCGACGCCGACGGCTCCACCGATCCTGAGGAGATCCCGGCCTACGTCGATGCGCTGCTCAACGGAGCCGACTTCGCCAAGGGCTCCCGGTTCATGGACGGAGGCGGCAGCGTCGACATCACGCCGCTGCGCGGGATGGGCAACCGGTTCCTCAACGGCAATCGTGAACGTCCTCTACCGCACCAAGTACAGCGACCTGTGCTACGGCTACAACGCCTTCTGGGCCGACGTCCTGCCGGTGATCAACGTCGACTGCGCCGGCTTCGAGGTCGAGACGCTGATCAACGTGCGGGTCGCCAAGGCCGGGCTGGACGTGGTCGAAGTCCCGAGCATCGAGCAGGAGCGGATTCACGGTGTCAGCAAGCTGCACCCGGTTCGCGATGGACTGCGTGTGCTGCGGACGATCCTGACCGAGCGATTCACCAAGCGCACGGAGGCGCACGACCTTGGTGTCCCCGCGGTTCGCGAACTCGAGTACGACGCCGATTCCAGCGCGTCAGTACACGGTCGTCGCCCGCAGCGGCTGGCAACCCTTCAGAGCCTAAGCCGCTAGGGGACGATCACGTGCGCCGTGTGCAACTAGCTTCGCTCGCGGGGCGGGTCAGTCCTGGCCACGGGCGCGACGACGACCGTCATCCTGCAGACCGCGTCAACGGTGAACTTGAAGCGCTGTCCGGGCCTGCAGCCCCGGGGCTTTGACTACCTCGACCTCGGCGAGGTCGTCGTCCACATCGTAGACACGGTAAACGGCCTCGGTGCCGAGGTGGACCCGGCGCCTGTATTCCCCGATCGTGAGGTCAGCCGCTCCCGTAATCGGCCCAATCTATCAATCGCGCCCCCGCCGGCTGACATGATTGCCACGCCCGAGGGCGATCATCGATCCGCCGTGAGGACCACCGGGGTTTCGCCGCTCACTCCCGACCAGCTGCGCGGCCGCTACGCCGCCGTTCCGGCTCGGAGAGTCCGATGAGCAGGCGGCGCACCGACCTGACCGCATATGCGGGAATCATCGGCAGCGCGCTGGCCCTCGCACTGGTCCTCGGTGCGCCGTGGCACTGGTTGGCCCTGGCGGGGGCGCTGGTCCTCGCATGTGTGCCCGGCGGCGCAGCGGTGATGTGCTGGGTCGACAGCGGCGAGGACGTCGCACAGGCCGGATTGACGCTCACTGTCAGTCTGGCCGTGGTCGCGATCGCCAGCGCACTGATGATCTGGACGAACTTGTGGCAGCCGCGTGCGCTGCTCGCGCTGGCAGGTGCCGGCGCGCTCTCGTGCGGGGCTCGACTCTGGTGGAGCGTGGATCGATGACTACGTACGAGCATGCGGTGAACCGCCCGGTGCCCCTGGCCGCCAGCCGCCCGTCGCTGCGACGGATCCAGCCTCAGCTGGTTCTTCCCGTTCTGGGAATCGGCTCCTGGGCCTTCGGCGTCAGCCAGATCGATGCATCGAAGATCGCGAACTTCGGTCTGCTTGCGAGCGCCAACATCTGGTTCGTCCTCGGTCTGGTCGCACTGGTGATCGGGTTCGTGCTCGAGCTGCGCCGCGGAGACCCGCGCGGGTGGCTCCTAGGGTTGCACCTAGTAGCCCTGATCGTCGCGATCCAGTCGACGGTCGCGATCCTCTTTGGCGTTCCAGAGTACGCATGGGTCTACAAGCACCTGGGGATCGTGTCGACATTCCAGAAGTACGGCCACGTCATTGATCCGACAAACATCTATCAGCAGTGGCCGGCGCTGTTCGCAGGAGTGGCCAGCATCAGCTCGCTGGCGCATGTAAATGCACTCTCGTTCGCAGCTTGGGCGCCGCTTGCATTCGAACTGGCGGACGCGCTACTGCTGCTCGCGGTATTTCGCTCACTGACAGACGACCGCCGAATCCCCTGGCTCGCTGTCCTACTCTACGAAGGCGTGGTCGCCTGGGTGGGCCAGGACTATCTCTCGCCGCAGGCATTTGGCTATCTGCTCTGGCTCGCGATGGTCCTGATCATCGTGCGCTGGCTACGTGCCCCAGCGACCGCGGAGGAGCCGCGTGGCCGACTCGCCCGGCTTCGCGCCCCGTTATACGCCGGTATGAAGCCGGCCCCGGCCACTTCAAAAACCATGCGAGCGGTCGCGGTGACGCTTGTGTTGACGATCTATTTCGCGATCGTCGCCGCGCATCAGCTCACTCCGTATGCGGCGCTCGCAGGAGTCGGTGCGCTTACGGCACTCGATCTGGTTCGTCCCAGGTGGCTGTTGATTTCGATGGCGGTGATCGCCGGGGCCTACCTCGGCTTGCACTACCAGCTCATTGCTCATGACTTCGGCGGCCTGTTCAGCGGCGGAAACCCGATCCAGAACGCCGCCGGCCCGACCGGCACTCACCAAGGCGGCGCGGACGCAACAACAAAGCTCATCATACGTTTACTAGCTACGTGCATGTGGTTGTCAACTCTGGTGGCGATCTTGTGCCGGCGCCGGGCGCTCGGACGCGTCGTATTCGCCGCCGTGCTGGCATTCAGTCCGTTTCTGATCCTCGGAGTGCAGAACTACGGCGGAGAGGCGATTAACCGCGTCTTCTTGTTTTCTGCCCCGTGGTGCGCTTTGCTGATCGCTGGCGCCCTCGTCGAGCTGCGTTTACCGCGTCGATGGTTGCTCGCTACTGCCGTGACCGTGGCGGCACTGTTCGCGGGGCTTCAGGGGCTCTACGGTGCGGTCCGTGTCAACGCATTCACGCCCGCGGAGGTGACCGCCAGCGGCTGGCTATACGCTCACATCCCGCACGGATCATTGATCGTGCTTCCTCAACAGAACTTTCCAACGCTCGAAACCGCTGACTACGGGGACTATGACCTTGCGGTCATGCCATCCGATCCTCAGGTCGGGCAGTCATGGATGAATGAGAGCAACCTTCCGCAGGTCAAGCACTGGCTCGCGAGTCTCGGGCATCAGACGGCGTACGTCGTGAGCAGCCGCAGCATGAGCGCCAGTGTCGATTACTATGGAGCGCCGAAAAAGTACCCGGACTTGGTACGTGCGCTACCGACGACCCTGGGTGGAGCGATCGTGTACCACAATCATGACGTTACGGTCTACCGTCTGAGCGTCGCTGGGATGTCCACTACATCGCGATCGCTGGACCAGCCAACAGCGTTTGCACGGAGTGCGGGCTGATGAGACACTTTGCAATGCTCATCATCGCCCTCGTCGTTGGGTTGGCTCTGTCGGCGCCCGCCCTCGGTCGAGCCTATAGGCATCCGAATAAGCCGGTGACTTCAGCGCTCCCCCGCTACAAGAAGCTCGTCTGGTCGGACGAGTTCAACGGTCCGGCCGGGACCCCCCCGGTCGCCGCGAAGTGGACTCATGACGTCGGTGCGTGGGGTTTCACCAACCAGGAGCTCGAGACGTACACCGACAGTCCGGCGAACGCATCGGACGACGGCCACGGCCATCTGGCGATCGTCGCGCGCCGGCAGACGGCAACTGGTCCCGACGGTTTGACCCGTAACTACACGTCAGCTCGGCTCGAAACGCAGGGGCTATTCTCGGCAAACCACGGCTTGATCGAAGCCCGCATGAGGATCCCGGCAGGCAGAGGTTTGTGGCCTGCGTTCTGGATGCTCGGCGATAACGTCAACAAGGTGAGCTGGCCTGCGTGCGGGGAGGTTGATGTACTTGAGGCGCTCGGCCAACAGCCCTCGATCGCTCATGGATTCATCAACGGGCCGTTCGGCACTTCGCATTATACCGTCGACCGGGCGATTAGCTCACGACGGTCGCTTGCGTCAGCCTTCCACACGTTTGCAATCAGCTGGAGTAGGAATTCGATCACTTGGCTGCTCGACGGTGTTCGTTACGGAACCGTTACTCCCAAAGATCTTCCGCCCGGTGCGAAGTGGGTTTACAACCGGTCGTTTCACCTCATTCTTAACCTGGCCGTGGGCGGTGACTGGGGCGGCCCACCAAGCGCAGCGACGCGGTTTCCTGCATCGCTGCTGGTGGACTGGGTGAGGGTCTACCAGTAGCCGAGCAGGGATCAGCTACTTTCCCCGGATGAACGACCTGACTGAAACGGCCCCGCTGGGATGACGCGGCCGAGTCAGGATTGGAATGGTTGCCCGGGTGGAAAGGCTTGGAGGAGTGTTTTCAGCGGGTTCGGATGGCGAGGGTGTTGAGGTCGTAGGCGCGGATCGCCCATCCGGTCCAGATCTGCTCCCCGTCATGGCCTTTGAGTCGGGATCGGCGTATCCCGTGGCGACGTCTGAGGTGACTTATCCGGCCCTCGATGCCGGTCCGGCAGCGGGCGTGCGGTTTCGCCGCTGCCGAGTTCGTGCTGGCCGGAGATGTGGATCTACTTCCCGGCCAGTTCGGGGAATGCGTCTCGGATCGGGCCGGGCATCAACCCGCCGTCGAGCACGATCTCCCGCGCGCGGATCCCAGCGCGGTCGAGCTCGGCCTTGGTGTGGGGCAGCAGCCTGCTCTCGCTCGGGTTTTCGAGCTTGTTTCCGGCGGGGATGATCAGGCCGCGGGCGCCTTTGCGGGTGTTCTCGGTGATCTCGTAGATCTGCTGACGTACCCGCACTCGGTCGGTTTGCCGAGCTCGCCCTTGCGGATCGGCCTCGCGTCCGGGTCGGTGATCGACACCAGCCGGTCCCCGATCCTTAACCCGCGGACGCGACCGCCGATCTGCTCGAACACCTTCTGGCAGTGACTCGACGGCCGCCCACACTCCCGGGCAGTAGCGGGGGCCGTCGACCGAAGCGGTCTTGTCGCCTTCGCAGAAGTATGAGATCTGGCTCGCGCTGTTGCGTGGGGAGGTGAGCACGGTCGAGGCGGTGGATCGCTTGACGGTCGTAAAGCTCCGCCAGGTCGATAAGCAGGGCGCGTTGGCGACGCCGGCGCGATGGGGGCTGTCTTGATGACGGCAAGCCCGGCGCCGCGGTGCACGGCCTGCGCCCGGCGGAGGTGACCGCGATCCTCGAACTGTTCGAGCAGCGGGGCGACGTCGATCGATCGCATCGCAAGAGTGCTCACCGCGGCAGCTACACGCACCAGGTGTGGGTCTCGCCGGCGACCGTCAGGCGTGTTTTGGCTGCTCACGGCCTGGTTCTGAAGCGACCGCGACGCGTCCGGTCAGATCGCAAGCCGTTCCCGGAGTGGGCGGACTACCGCCGCAACTCGATCTGGATCTACGACCTCACGCATTTCGCCGGCTGCCCGGAGCATGCGGTGTTCTCGGTCATGGACCCTTGTGACTCGCAAGTGGATCACCGAGCTCGTGAGCATCGAGGAGACGAGCACGCAGGTGCAGGTCGTATTCATGGACGCGCTCGAACTCGAAGGGCTGCTCGAGCTCGTCGAGGCCCGCCAGGACACCGTGCCCGCCGACGCGTTCCCCCTCGATGCAGCCGGGCGTCGGACGGGCAGCCACTCGAACCACGGACCTTGTCTTGAACGCAGCGCCTATAGTTCGACGTCGAATGCTCGCGTCGATGTGCGCAGACCAACTGGGTGGATGCGGCTACTGACGTACCTGCCGCAGCTCGCGGCGATCGGCGGTGTAGAGATGCACGTGCTGCAGCTGACTCGGGAGTTGGCGCGGCGCGGTTTCCGGGTTGACCTCCGCTATACCACGGACGGTGAGCTACACGGAGAGTTTGGCTCGTTTTGCGAGTCGGTGGTCGAAGGACCGTCCATCCGGTACGGCGGGTCGCCGTGGGATGATCTTCGTCGGATCGCTCCGGGTGTCTGGTCCGCCATGCGAACGCGACCCGACGTGTTGTACGTCAACAATTTCAGTGAGCTCGGGTGGGCTGCGGGCGTAAAGGCTCTCGCTCGCGCCCCGATTGTTTGTTACCTGCATGAGGTCACCCCATTCAGGTCAGCGTCGATCTCCGTTCTCGGCAAGCAGGTCCGCCAGTTCGTCGTCGCGTCGGAGTTCATGCGCAGGACATGGACCCAGTACGGTCTCGACCCTGAGCGCGTTGAGACGATCCCCAACGGGATCGACCTATCCGACTACCCCAAGGGCACCGAAGACGACCGGGTTCGGAGCAGACAGACGCTCGGGCTTCCGCGTGACGCATTTGTCGCCCTGTATCTCGGTCGGATCGAGACTGAGAAAGGCGTTGAGGTTCTCCTCGATGCCTGGCGGTATCTCGATGCGTCTCCCGAGGAGGCACGACTCCTTCTGGTGGGATCCGCGGTCCGAAGCGCGGACCCCGCGGCCTACTTAGGGCAACTCCAGGATCGAGCTCCAGCCGGCTGCGAGTGGCTTCCGATGCGGCCTGACGTGCTCGGAGTGATGCACGCGGCCGATGTCCTCGTCCTCCCCTCACTTGGGGATGAGGCCTTCGGGAGGGTGCTGATCGAAGGCATGGCGACCGGCCGCCCGGTGGTGGGATCTGATTCCGGCGGCATTCCGGAGATATTGGACGGACCCTTCGCGGAGTTCCTCTTCCCGCGCGGTGACGCCGCGACGCTGGCCGGCCGGTTGAGGGCGCTGAGTCGATGGCGAGACGAGCGCCCCGAGTTAGCCGAGCAGTGCATCAGGCACGTCGCTCTGCGGTATACGCTGCAGCAAACGGCGGACCGCACGGAGGCAGTCCTGCGGAGGGCTGCGACCGGTGCGCCTACGTCGAGGCCCTAGGTTGGACTAACCCGGAGTTGTGGCGACACTCGGGTTAGTGGGGCTGGTGGAGCTGGGGGTGGTCCTTCTCTTCCCAGGCGGTGGTTTTGCCGTGTAGTCGCAGGCCCCGGAGAGGCCGAGCACACCCTGCGGTGCTGTTGGGTTGATCAGCGGCGCGAGACGCAGACGGCCCCGCCTTGCTGGTGGGGCCGTCCGTGCGTGTGCTCAGGCTTCGTTTCGCCAAGAACCGAAGGAGGGGAGCAGTCGTCGTGACAGAGCATGACGCACTGGTCGGCCATCGCTTGCGGTTGTTCACGTTGGCTGATGAGCGCGGGAATGTGAGCGAGGCGTGCCGGTTGATGGGGGTGCACCGCTCGACCTACTATCGCTGGAAGCGCCAGGTGGACCGCTGGGGATTGGAGGCGCTGAACGTCCGCGAGCGCCGGCGGCCGAGAATGTCCAACGAGATTGGGCCGCATCTGGAGCAGCGGATCATCGCCTTCAGCCTGGCGCACCCTGGGTTCGGGCCGCGAGGATTAGCGCTGAGCTCGCGCGGGAGAAATGGGGTGGGCTGCGGATCTCAGAGCACGGCATCTGGCGCGTACTGTGCCGCGTCCGCCTGAACACGCGGGCCAGGCGCTTGGCGTTGATCGCGCGCCACCGCGACCCCTACGAGCGAGCCCCTCACCACGCGCCACTGCCAAGCGGTTATTCACCGCGTCTGCCACGAGCTCGCCCAAGCGGGCTGGAAGCTTCAGACCGTCACCACAGACAACGGCTCAGAATTCGTCTCCGCCGACTTCGGCAAAGCCGTGACCGCCGCCGGCGCGCACCAGCGACGCATCAAAGCCGGCCGACCGACCAGCAACGGCTGCGTCGAACGCGTCCAGCTCACGATCCTTCGAGGAATGCTGGCGCCCCAGCTTCGCCCGCTCACTCGTACCCAAGCTCACCGCCCTGCGACGCGACCTCGACCAATACCTGCACTACTACAAGACCGACCGCGCGCACACCGGCCGCCACACACAACGCCGCGTCCCAGCCGCGATCGTCTACGGTGCCCGCAAGATGAGAGCAACGCGATGACCCGTCGCGCCCACTCAGGATTAGCGCACCCTAGGTGCCCGCTGCCGTCGAAGTAGATCGAAGCCTTGGCGAACACCAAGACGTCGTCACCGAGGGTGGGAAAGCCGACGTCTGGCTTAGAGCTCGGCGCGATAGCTGAGTCCGAGTCGCGAGACCCGGCGCACGCTCTTCGCGTACAGCACTGGACCGCGCAGCATCCCAGAGTGCTCTAGCCTCGACAGCTCTGCCGGCAGCCTCCCGTCGCCTGCCGCCGAGCCAGCGTGGCGGCGACGGTAGAGCAACCTGATGACGGTTGGAATCGCCCTCGCAGCCGACCACAGAAAGCGTGGGTCCCGCCAAGCCGCCCTGCAGAGACTCGCCGTGAACCCGGCGCCGTAGTTGAAAAGCTGCTTACGGAGCGCGTCCTCATCGCGGCGATGCTCGTGCCAGCAGAGTGACCGTGGCTCGTAAACGAGCCGACCGCCGCGCAGGATCGCATCACTGAACGCCGCGATGTCCTCGCCGCCACCGGTCGGGCTTCCCGCGCCCAAGGTCGTATCGAAACCACCGGCCATGATCAGATCACGGCGCCTGAACGCCATGTTGTTGCCGGAGCCGAACATGCCGCCCCAGTAGGGATATAGGAGCCGATCGTCGGCGCGCCCTGCCGCCACGTCGTAGGAGCGCCGATCTGTTCCCTTGGAGAAGCCCGCGTACTGCTCGAATCGCTTTTGCGCGATCGTCTCTAGTTCCAGCGGCAAGACCATGCCGGTGGTCACTGTGACTGACTTATCCGCGAACGGAGCGAGAAGCCAATACAGCCAGCCTGCATCGACCACGGCATCATCGTCGGTGAATGCGACAAACTCAGCGGCCGTGGCCTCCGCAAGTCCGCGGTTGCGGGCGACCGACAGGCCTTCCCTCGGCTCGGCGACGTATCGAATGCGGCCGTCATTGAGCGCCATCTTGGACACCAGAGCGAGCGTCTCGCCCGTCCCCGGGCGGTTATCGACGACGATCACGTCGACGTCGTCTCGGTCGATGCCGGCGAATGACCGTAGACAGCGTTCGAGCACGTCGACACGCCCAGTGGTCGCGATGATGACGGCGACCGAGCCCGGCGGACACTTTATGGTGCCAGCACCGCAGTCAGAGCCGGATGTTGGTAGACCTCGCGGACAAGGCAGCTGCGCCGTCCGGGACACAGGCGCACCCGTGGCTCGTCACATGCTCAACGATCACCGGTCCGAGCTGGGCCCAGATCGCGCTCGCAAGGTCCTGTTCCTTCCCACTGGTCCCCGCGCACTCGAAGTGTACGACGCCGAGTGGCTCGCCGTGCAGGCGGACCAGTGCTACGGCGTCTCGATTCATGCCCGCAACGCGTGACCCGGGAGCGCGCTCGAATCGCGCTGGCGAGTCAAGGTCGATCAACCCGACCGCCGTTGGCTCGAGGTGCTGGAATGCCGCGAGCGGCAGATACCCGTCGGTCATTGGTGTGTTGGCGCGATTCATGCTGGCTCCCCTTCGGTCAGCTTTCCATTGCGAGGTCGGTCGAATGGAAAACCGCGGCGACCCGATCGGCGAACGTGTGGCGCGTCGGCGCGAACACGTTCGTAAGCATCGCCGCGAACCCGACCGCGCAGCCGAGCGCGACGAACGCCCTGATCGCCAGCATCGTCTGGGGCTAGTTGGAACCTGCGTCGACACGAGGCTGATGGCGATCGCCGCGACGATCCTCGCGGTCAGCCCAGCCGGTAGTCGTGCAAGCCGCAAGATCCTCCGCGAACGGCCGCAAGTAGTCCGAATAGCACGCCGTTGGCGCACAACGTCGCGAGGCTAGCGCCGGCGATCCCGAGTTTCGGCACGAGTAAGACGTTCAAGCCGATGTTCACGAGAGCCGCGAGGGCTGTCGAAACACCGACAGCAGCCGTATTCCCCGAGAACAGCAGGACCCTCATCGCAGCCATCATTCCCGCGAACGGAAAGGCGGTGATCGCCACGATCGCAACAATCACCAACAGGCCGTCGGGGTGATAACCGGCCGGGACCCAGATGCTCAGGATGATCGGAGATGCGGCGCACAAGCCGACTACGACCGGAATCAGGAGCGCATAGAGTAGGTCCCTGGACTTAGCGAGGACAGAGGCACGGACCCTAATATCGCCGAGCGCAAATACGCGGGGCATCCAGGCCGTGTTGAGCACGTAGAGAAGAACCATCGTAAGGTTGGCTACGTTGTACGCAACCGCGTAACGCGCGACCGCAGCCGGTCCAAGATCGGCGTGGACTATCAGCCTGTCTGACGTGTCAAGCACGAATGCGGCCAGCGCGGCCGGGATGAGGCCGACCGAATAGCGAAGCGCTCCGGCAAGCATCGGAAAATCGCGGCGCCGGAGCAGCATCGGTCGGGCCACGATCAGCGCAACCGTGGCAGCGGCGCTCTGCGCGATCAAGTGACCGAGCACATACTCGGACGCCGAGTGATGTGCAAGAACGACCAGGACATGCCGAGAAGCTCGGCGACAACCGACTGCAACAGGGTGACGAGTCCGAATGCAAACAGCCGATCGTGACTGCGTATAAGCCCCAGCGCTGAATTTGTGATCGCCCAGAGCGCGGCCCAACCTACCCCGTATCGCAGCGTTGCGCCATAGCGACCAAGCCCGAGTGCCTGAGACCAGAACGGTCCGGTTGCGTCGACCAGCACCCACACGGCGAGTGCCAGGATGACCGCGACCGTCACGATCCGGCGCGCGTCGCGATCCCCGTCACCATTCGCGAACGCCCGTTGGACGGCGGACTGGAGGCTGAAGCTGGCGAGCGCGACGACAACCTGCACCATTGCGAGCGTGGCGGCGACCTGGCCGAACTGGGACACGCCCAGCATCCGCGTGATGATCGGCGTGCAGAGCGCGGCGACGCCGAGTTGCACACCCCATAGCAACATGTACAGAGAGTCGCGCCCAAACAGGCCTTTCATCGTGTCCGCCGTCTGCGTCTCTATTTCGATTGCGGCGTCGTTCGGGACGCTCGCGTCAGGTGCTTCGGTCTCAGGGACCTCTTGCGCATGAACCGGGACGTCTGCGGCTGCCTCGGCGAGCGCCGGGCATGCGTCCGTTTCGAGAAGCGCGCTCATGGCGAGACCGCCCGTACGTGGGCGCGCTCCTGCCGCGAGCGCGCATGGAAGTACGCCCACGGCCCGGCCAGCGCGCCTCGTAGCTCCGCCTTCAGGACGCCGTGGGCAACGCCGGAACTGTTCGCCGCCGCCTGCGACCGTCGTGCCAGCCGGCCGGCATGTAGCGCGCCAACGAGGAGCCGTGCGCTGACCTCTCGGCAGGAGCCGCGCGAGAAGAGAAACTTGCACAGATACGCCGAGAGCCCCTTGCCGTAAGCAGTACATCTGTTTCTGGAGGTCTTCCTCTTCGACTCGGTGCTCGTGCCACACGAGCGCAGCGGGCTCGTAGCTCAGAGCCCGACCCGACCGCAGCACTCGCACGAACGCGTCGAGGTCTTCGCCCCCGCCCGCGGGTGATCCTGCGCCGAGGCTCTCGTCGAAGCCGCCGATAGCGTGAATCCCATCGCTCCGGAACGCTACGTTCGCGCCCGTCCCGAATAGGCCGGCGGCATAGGGATGCAGGCGTGAATCCCCTGGCGACGGCCTTGCTTCGAATAGTCGCTGCTCGCAGTTGGACGACCATCCCACTCGAGCGTCGAAGTACTGCTCACGCGCGTCGTTCGAGTGACGCGCTTGCAACGAGCCCGGTGACGCAGCCGACGTCGGAGCGCCGGCGGAACCCTCGCAAGATCGCGTCCACCCACAACGGGTCGACGCGACACGTCGTCATCGGTGTAGGCAATGAACTCACCATGCGCTTCGCGCAGGCCACGGTTGCGCGCGGCCGACAGTCCGGGTCGCTCTTCACGCACGTAGTGCATGCGCTCATCCTCACGGGCGAGCTCGAAGACGAGTTCCATGGTGCTGTCATCGGCCGGCGCGTTGTCGACGATGACGATCTCGAGGTTGGGGTAACTGCAGGCGTTGGATCGAGTGCAAGCAGCGGAGCAGTCACCTGCGGGCGGTTGCGGGTGCACACGATCACCGTGACGAGTGACTGGTCCGATTCGTCGACGCACTCCGCCGCCCGGTCACGCCGCCGTGACGTTCGCTGATGAAGTCCGCCAGCGGCGGGAGTCCGTCTCGCGGCCAGCTGGCGCTTCGACGCGTTCGCGGAGACCCGCGTCCATCGCTGAGAGGGCTCGGCGGAAGTCCAGCTTGCCTGCACACAGCGGCGTCTGCACAAACCCCAACGGCTCCCCTAGCACGCGGATCAACAGCCGCGCCTCCTCGAACACAACTCCCGATTGAGTAAGCGGAAGCGTAGTCTCGACGGACGGATTTGACAGTTCGAGCTCTCCGCTCCAAACGGGACGCACTATTGCCGGCGCCACTGCATCGGCGCTTCGCCTAACTGATCTTGCCCGCCCTGTGCTGATCAGACCCAGCAGGTAACCGGCGGCGGTGATCAACAAACCCGCCACGATCGCCCCTGATCGGCCGACTCCGGACCGATCTCCGCTGAACGCGTCGGCGAGTCCGCGTGCAACGCCGCTCGGGAGAGTCCGCATCACATATGAGCGCTCGCGCTCGAGGGCCGCGTCGCTGCCGACGCTCCGCGTGACAACCGCCTTGGACAGCCCCTCGGCCCAGCACCGCCGGCGAAAGTAGCGCCAGCGCGTACGGTCCGGGCTCACGCGATGCTCAACCTCTGCATCGGGGATCTGGACGATCCGACCGCCGGTAGCGGCGCGTGCGCGAATCGACAGCTCGGTTTCCTCGCAACCCAGAGGGGTGCGACCGACCCGACCGATCCCGTCAGTGAATCCGCCGATGCTGTCGAGAACTGAACGGCGAAAGGCCATGTTGGCGCCGATCGGATTACGGATTTCCCCACGGGTCAGGGGCAGCCCGCGGTAAGAGCATCCGACAACCCAAAGGAATTCGGACGGGATCCACGATGGCGCGCGCGACTCCCAGACCGGGATCGCTACCCCGCCGGCGCCGATCACCGTAGGATCCTCGAAGGCTCTCGCGAGCGCCTGCAACCAGCCGGGCAGGGCGCGTGCGTCGTCGTCGAGAAACGCGACGATCTCTCCTGTCGCGTGACGAACGCCCGTATTGCGAGCACCGGAGAGACCGCTGCTCTCCTCGTTCGCGACGACCCGTGCGCGCGGCAAATGGCGACGCGCGCGAGTAAGTAGCTCCTCGTTGTGATCGATCACCACGACGATCTCGTCGGGCGGCGGATCCTGTGCCTGTGCCGACGCAACCCCATCGACCAGCGCGTCCCAGCGCCTGTCACTGTATGCGCAGGTGACCACGCTGATCCGAGGTGGTGTGTGCGCACTCGCGCGCTCGGGTGTCCGGGCCATCTGGTCAGGTGCTGCTTCAGAATCCGACTGGCGGGTCAATGCATTCATCCGAGGGTCTCGAGTACAGGTACGATGCGAATCCTGAGCAAACCAGGGTTGTGCAGTCGCGTATCGCGGGCTAGCTACAGAGGGTGGGCGCCCACAGATATGATCGGCGAAAGCCGCGAAGAACTTGAGGCCCGGCGGTGGGAGTTAAGCGTCTTCCGGAGCTTGTGCGAACCTCCCCGAACGCAACCCGAGTATTCGCTGGCTGCGCCGCTGTTCGATTGACCGATCGACGCCCCCACAGCGTGCCGCCGCGATCAGGACGAGCGCGGCCATCGCGGCCAGGTAGACGCTGTGCGGATATTGAACGAGTGATACGAGAACGGCCACAGCAGCGAGACGCCGCTCCGTCCCTCGGCGAGGTCGCGCCAGAGGTGGATCGCAAGACCGATCGCGACCCCGAGCAGCAGCTCACGGCGGCGGCGCCAGAGCCAGGCGAGCGCCAGCACGATCGCGATCGTCAGCAGCGAATGGGTGTACAGGCGCGGAGTCCCGGCCGTCAGGAAGTCCGCACCGAGGCGGCCCGGATGTGTTCGGCATCGATCGCCGGGGGCATGTCAGCGAGCAGGCGTTCGGCTCGCGCGGGTGGGTCAGCCAGACGCGTGATCATCGGCCGACTCAGTGCGGGAAGTGAGCCGACGGGGCGCCATGGTGTCCCAAACCCGGAGTCTTGAGTGCCGCGATGCCTGGACCCAGGGGTGTGGGTTGCGGCGAGTCCGCGACTGCCCACCGCAACATAACGGCCGTCAGTTGTCCATCGCCCTGGCAAAACGACAAGCTCGTGGATCGTCGGGGTCGCGGTAAGTCGGCGGCGAGGCGCCTGGCCCGCGCGGACTAGCCGCCTGGCCTGACTCTCCCGTCAACCTGTGAGCCGCAATCGAGAACCCGACGATCACCGCGCGCGATCGTTTGGCTTCGCGCCCCTAGCGATGCCGGCGTCTCGAGCGAGGCGTCAGCCACGGCTCGGTTCTCTTGAAGGTGATGACCTTCTGAAGGATCGTGGCGCGGTTTTGGATGACGGTGAACTTGGCCGTGGGCTTACGTTGCTGATTCAAGAGCCGCTTTGCGGTCCGGTTGAGTCTGATGGTGACTGTCTTGCGATGGCCGGCGGCCAGCCTCACGCTGAGGCTGCCGAGCACCCTCGTGCCCTTGCCGTTGACGGTCAATCTGAGCACGAACGTGCAACTGGAGCCGCTCGAGCCTCGACAGGCGACGGACAGCCTCACACCCGTCGCCGTCGCCTTGACGCGTCCAAACGTCGGAACCGCCCTGGCCGGGCCGCCGCCGCTTGGGCCGGTGGGACTGCCACCGGTCCCGCTGCTGCTTGAGCCGCTCGGGCCGCCACCGGTCCCACCGCTTCCCGAGTCGCCGGTGGTCACACCCGTCCCGCCACCACCACCGACCGTGGGTCCTCCGCCATCGCTGTGTTGAGCTTGTACCGCCGAGGTCTGAGCGGAGATGGCCGGGTCGCTGCTGCCGCCGCCGTTGGTCGCGGTCTCCTGCACCCGGATGGTGTCGCCGATCTCAGCGCTGGTCAGCGTGTAGGACTGGCCGGTCGCGCCCGCGATCGCCGAGCAGTTGGTCCCCGACCCGTCGCAGGACTGCCACTGGTAGCTGTAGCTCGTCGGGCTGCCGCTCCACGAGGCGTGCGACTCGGACAGCGCCTGCCCCTCCACCGCGCTGCCCGAGATCGACGGCGCCCCCGACGTCGACGGCACCGCCGCCAGCACGGTCGCGGTCGCGGTCGAGACCGCCGGGCTGCTGCTGCCGCCGGCGTTGGTGGCGGTCTCCTGCACCCGGATGGTGTCGCGGATCTCAGCGCTGGTCAGCGTGTAGGACTGGCCGGTCGCGCCCGCGATCGCCGAGCAGTTGGTCCCCGACCCGTCGCAGGACTGCCACTGGTAGCTGTAGCTCGTCGGGCTGCCGCTCCACGAGGCGTGCGACTCGGACAACGTCTGCCCCTCCACCGCGCTGCCCGAGATCGACGGCGCCCCCGACGTCGACGGCACCGCCGCCAGCACGGTCGCGGTCGCGGTCGAGACCGCCGGGCTGCTGCTGCCGCCGGCGTTGGTGGCGGTCTCCTGCACCCGGATGGTGTGCTCGACGTCATTCGCGGTCAACGTGTAGGACTGGCCGGTCGCGCCCGCGATCGCCGAGCAGTTGGTCCCGGACCCGTCGCAGGACTGCCACTGGTAGCTGTAGCTCGTCGGGCTGCCGCTCCACGAGGCGTGCGACTCGGACAACGCCTGCCCCTCCACCGCCTCGCCGGAGATCGACGGCGCCCCCGAGGCCGACGGCGTGGGCACTTGGGTGGTGATGGTGACTGTGGCCGGGTCGCTGCTCTGCGACCCATCGGTGACAACCAACTGGAAAGTGAGCGTGCTCGCTGTCGTCGGCGCGGTGAAGGTTGGCTGGACCGACGTCGGATCCGATAGCGTTATCGCTGGTCCGCCGGTCTGTGTCCACGCGTAGCTAGGACTTCCGCCCGGGTCCGAGCTGGCCGACCCGTCCAGCTGAACCGCAGCGCCCCCCAAGACCGTCTGGTTCGGACCCGCGGAGGCCACCGGAGGATCACTCTGGCCTAGACCGTCGGTCTCGGTACCAACGGTGTACTGGGCATTCAACCAGCCCCAGTAACTCGTCTGCTGGCACGACGTCGCGTCCTGGCACACCTGCGAGTCGAATGGAGTGTAGGAGAACCACGCCTTCTCTTTCGCCGTGAAGTCGCTACCGGTGACGTTCGCTGGTTGCCCCTGGGTCGCGTAGTCCATATATCCGGTCAACGTGTGCGTGGTTGTGGTCCAGGCACGGCTGACGTCGCGGGTAAGGTACGCGACTGTGTGATGATCGCTGTGGTCGCCGTCACCGTACGAGCCCGCGTAGTCCTGCGTCCAAATTGCGTTGGGCTTGAATGATTCGACAAGAGAAGACAAGGTCGACGTGAGAGTTCCCAATGTGTATGAAGATGATCCGTCGTCGGCGGTGATTTGGGGGATTGCGTCCGTGTAGAGCTTCTGGAGGCTTTCGAAGCCCTGCGATGCGAATCCCGACCCGTCGAGGTTTCCGTCCGGCAGGCGCATGAAGACCAGGGAGATGTTCGGATCGGCCGACAGCGTCATCACCGGGATTGGGTGCCCGGCGACTCCTGCGTCGGACTGCTGCCAGGTGTTGGCCGCGGCAGCCATCTGTGAATACGCCGCCTCGGCCCCGCTCTCGCGCGAGGACCAGTAGCTTTGCCCCCGTCCGTCGTCTCCGGCCGTTACGAATACGGTGCGCACGCACTGTCCGTTCTGTATCGCGCGGATCAAGTCCGGGCTGAAAAAGAGGAGCGAATCATCCTCGTGCGCCACGATGATCATCGTCGAACCAGCGGAGCAGTTCGCAGGCGCGCCTGACGCCACCCCGGCGCCTGCCAGCAGGAGGCCGAGCACGGCAAGTAACGCCGCTAGAGCGATGGTTGGGAGTTTGGCTCGGCGCGCACCAATCGGAGGTTGCACAGTCGACATTCTGTTCTCAACTCACATTTTGATCCCCAGGCGATCGCCTGGGATCCGCACGTCCTATGCCGTCAAACGACCGCGGGCGTGCGTGACGAGGGAGACGCTTCGGAAATGTAAAAGGCGGTTTGTCCGGTAGGCGACGGTGGTGTTCCATTGGGGCCGTTGTCGGTAGTGCTTAGTTAGGTCTTGTCACTCGTTGTGGCCAGCTCAATCGACCGCGATACTGTTGTTGGCCACTTGGTGCTGGCGTTCGACGCGTTCGCGGAGATCCGCGTCCAATGGCCCGAGTGCCTAACTCCAGCGGCTCGAGCTGACCCGTCACGCACGTGGCCTCGGGGTAGGCGGCGAATCTATCTCGGAGCGCATCGAGCGACTCGTCGTCAACGAGCACATCGTCGTCCAAGGAAGGCCACAACGCTCCCCGCGGCTGCGGCAAGGGCCGCGTTGCGGGCGCGGGAGAGCCCGGGAGTGTGCTCCTCGACGTAGCGCACACCCGCGTCGCGACCGAAGTCCATATCGAGCGCCCCGCGGACGTCCGATTCCGCCGGCCGGTTCGCGACCACGATCGCCTCAAGCGGCGGCCGATCCTGTGCCTGTGCCGACGCAACCGCATCGACCAGCACGTCCCAGCGCTCGTCACTGTATGCGCACGTGACGACGCTGATCCTAGGTGATGTGTGCGCACTCGCGCGCTCAGGTGTATGGGCCATCCGGTTAGGTGCTGCGTCCGACTCCGGGTTGATGGTCATGCGTTCATCGCAGCGTCTCGATTTCAGGTACATCCGCGAAGCTTGAGCCAATCAAGGTTGTGAAGCCGCGGAGCTCGGTCTAACTAAGGCGGACGCAGCTCGGTCTAATCCAGTGGGCGTCCATAGAAATGAACGGCAGAAGACGCCAAGAACTTGAGGCCCGGCGATAGCAATTGAGTTAAGCCTCTTCCGGAGTATTTGCGAGCTGCCCCGAACGCAACCTCCCCGTTCGCCTGCTGAGCCGCCGTTCGATTGAACCGATCGACCCCCGCGCAGCGAGCCGCATCGAACATCACGACCACGGCCATGATAGCCACGTATACGCCGTGGGGGTACTGGAACGAGTGATACGAGACCGGCCACAGCAGCGAGACTCCGGCGTCGCCCTCGGCGAGGTCGCGGAAGAAGTGCAGCGCGAGGCCGATCGCGACCCCCAGCACGAGATCGCGACGTGCCCGCCAGAGCGCCGCGAGCGCGAGCACGATGACGATCGTCAGCAGGGAGTGGGAATAGGGACGCGGCGTGGCAGCGGTCAGCCAGGAGGCGCCGACTTGACCCGGCATGTGGTCGGCGTCGATTACGATCGATGCGATCAGGGCTGGGACCATGAACCGCTTGCAGATACGCGGACCCAGCGCCCATAGAATCAGCAACGTCGTCATCAGGTGCGCGGTCTCGTCGAGCGGGCCACCGGGAACGAAGCTGTCGCCGGCCAGGGTGTAACCCCAGTCGGCGGCCGCCAGCACGATTGTCACGATCGTCAGCGTCGCCGGCGAGAGGCCCAGCGCGCTTCGCAGCCGCTCCCCCACACGCGTTGAGGTGTCTCGATCAGCCATCCACGCCAAGTTATCGGCAGTCCGAGTTCGACCCTTCGGCTTGTGCGCGCCCGGTTATCGCATTAGCGTCGCCCAGAGCGATCACTCTAGTGGAGGTCTGAATCGTGCAATCCTGGCTCGCGAAGAAGCTCACCATGTACCTCATGGCGCATACCCGCGCCGGCGACGTGGCGCCGACACTGCGGCTCGATGCGCCCGACGTACAGCTCACGTTTCCCGGCCAGAACTCGTGGTCCGGAGTGTTCAGTGGCAAGCACGACGTCGAGCGGTGGCTGCGACGCCTCGCCGCAGTGGGGATTCAGACCTTCCCCGACGAGGTGGTGGCCAAGGGCCTCCCCTGGAACACGACCCTGTGCGTCCGCGGTCACGATTTTCTCCGGGCTCCCGACGGCGAGATCGTATATGAGAACCGATTTGTGATCTGGGGCCGGATGGCCTGGGGCCGGCTCAAGGAGTACGAGGTCTACGAGGACACTCAAAAGGCCGACGCGTTGGACGAGTATCTGGCTGCGCACCGGCCGGAGCTGGCCGTGGCCTGACGCGCGCTTCAATTGGGCGCGCGCTTCATCGTTCCGCTGCGTTGAGGCCGGTCGAGCGCGGAACGGTCGGAGCTGCCTTAATCCTCCTCGGAGCGCTGCATCCGGGTCGTCGCCGCGGGAGTCGAGGACGGGTGGACCTTCGACGCCCTGCGGGTGCTCGACTGCGATCTGATCCAGGGCGACATCGTCAGCCGGCCGCTCCCGGCAGCTGCCATCCGGGGCCAGCGGCAGTCCCAGCGCCGGGAGCGGCTGAGCTCGGGCATCGCACAGCGCCACGAGCAGCTGAACTCGCAGCGGCGGGCGATCGACCGCGCGCGCATCGCCGTCTGATCTCCCGCCACCCCGCTCCTCCGCGATCCCGCCACCCACCCCCGGCCGCGTCCCCCGTCTGCTCCGGCGCGCTGAAGTAGGATCGCGCGCCATGCCGATCGGCATCATCACCGGCTCTGGGACCCACGCGCTGCCCGGGTTCGCCGATGCCGAGCTGGTGTTGCTCGAGACGCCGTTCGGGACGATCGAGGTGTCGCAGGGGCGCTTTGCCGGAGTCGACGTCCTGCACGTCTCCCGCCACGGCGTCGGCCACGTGCGGCTCTCGCATCAGGTGACGCACCGCGCGGACATCTGGGCGCTGCGCGATCTCGGCGCGACCGCCGTGATCGGCTGCACCGCCTGCGGCGCCGTCGATCCGAGCCTGCCGCTCGGCTCACTGGTGGTTTTCAGCGATCTGCACTTTCCCTCCAACCGGCTGCCCGACGGATCGCTATGCACGTTCTTCACCCAGCCCGGCGACCCGGCCCGCGGTCACTGGATCCTGCACGGCGGGCCCTACGCGGAGGGCGTCCGCGCGACGCTGCTGGCCGCGGCCGCCGAGGCCGGCCATGCCGCGCGTGACGGCGGGACCTACGGCCACGTCGACGGACCGCGCTTCAACACGCCCACCGAGATCGCCCAGCTGGCCGCGTGCGGCGTGGTCGCCGTCAGCCAGACCGGCGGGCCCGAGACCGTGCTGTGCGGCGAGGCGGAGCTCCCCTTTGCGCTCGTCGGCTTCGTCACTGACTACGCCAACGAGGTCAGGCCGGGAGAGCCGACTCCGGTGGCGACGCTCATCGAGCTGATGGGCCAGAGCACGGGCGTGTTCGCCGACGTGCTCGCCATCGCGGTCAACCGGCTGTCGGGCGCCGAGGCCCCGGCGCCGGGCGGCACGATGTTCCGCCTCGAGCAGGGTTGAGGCGGTGGCAGCGCCGCCGGCGGTGCTGGTGATGGCGGGCGCCGCGCGGCCGGCCGAGGACCTCGGCGAGCTCCTCGGTGCCGAGCGCGCGGCGCAGCTCGAGGAGCTGCTCCTGGCGCGCGCCATGCAATGGGCGTCGGAGCTCAGCCCCGGAGGGCTTCATGTCGCCGCCGAGTCCGAGAGGCTCGCCGACGCGGTGGAGCGGGTGGGCGCGGACGTCGGTGGCCCGGCGCTGCTTGTCATGTGGCCGGCGCTGCCGCGCTGGCGCCCCGAGCACGCGGAAGGGGTCATGGATGACCTGGCGTCGGGCTGCGGCGCGTCGGTGGGGCCGGTATTCGATGGCGGGCTCTACATGCTCGGCCTGGGCCGGGCCCTGCCGTCGCTGTTGGCCCTGCCGGAGGAGACATGGGACAGCCCCGATGCCATGGGGCGTGTCCTGGGCGCCATCAACCAGGCGGGCGTGGCCGTGGGCCTGCTGCGGGCCGAGCGAGGCCTGCGCCGGCCGGGCGACCTGTGGGCGGCGCTGGCCGACCCGCTGCTGGATGACGAGCTGCGCGCGCTCCTGGACGACGCGGCGCTCAGCCGCTGACGGAGTCCAGCAGCTGCAGGAGGTCGTGCGCGGCCAGCTCGATCGCCTTGTGGCGCCACTCGCTCGCGCGGTAGACGCTGGCGATGAGCCCCATCCGATGCACGCGCCGGAGGTCCCCGTAGACGAAGGCGTAGCGCGCCTTGGTTTCGTCAGTGGCGCCCTCGGTGAGCCCCAGGTGCCACTCGGCGTACTCCTCCCAGGAGTGGTTCTTCAGGAACGCGTTCTGGGCTTCGGCGCGCGGCTGGACCTGGTTCCACTCGCTGCGCAGCACGTACTGGCGCTTGCGGATCAGCTCCTCGGCGTGGGCCACCGCGCGCTCGTTGAGGGCGTAGGAGGCCACCGGTGCGGACTCGCGCGCGCCTACTGCTGGTAGCGCTCGACGACGTCCTCGCTGCGGACCTGCGCGTCGTCGGGGTTGCCGCCCTCTTCGCGCAGCCCGCGGCGCTGGCGCAGGAGGTCCCAGCACTGGTCGAGGGAGACCTTCACCGCCTCCAGGCGGCGGCGGTCATCGTCGGTGGCGTGCCCGGAGGACTCGCGGCTCCAGAGCTGATGCTCCTCGGAGACGAGCTGTTCGATGTGGCCGTGGATCTGGTCGTCGTCCATGGGCACACGGTACTCCTCTCGGCAGCCCAGGTTCGAGTGTCGGACCGTGGGTTACGCTCTTTCAAGGTCAGTGAGCAGGGCGATGGGGAGTGGTGTAATTGGCAGCATGCATCACTTTGGATGATGCGGTCCGGGTCCGAGTCCCGGCTCCCCAGCTGTAACAAGATCGCTGCAAATCGACTGTTTCTGTCCGGAGCCCGAACTAGTGTTCGGGCATGTCGTTTCCCCCTCCGTTCTCTGAGGCCGACGCCCGAGCCGCGGTCGCTGCATCCATCAGCTGGTCCGCAGCCTTGCGGCTGCTTGGGTACGAGCCCAAAGGGGCCAACATCCGCACGCTTCAGCGATGGGTGAAGAAGTGGGGGATCTCCATCGAGCACTTCGATCCGCACGCTGCCCGCGGGTCGGCATCTGCTGCGCGCGCCCGACCTCTTGAGGAAGTCATGGTCGAGAACTCGACATATCGGCGCGGGAAGCTCAAGCGACGGCTCTACGCGGCTGGGCTCAAGCAGCGGGCGTGCGAGATGTGCGGGCAGGGCGAGGAGTGGAACGGACGCCGCATGGCGCTCGTGCTCGACCACATCAACGGCGTGTCCAATGACCACCGCCTGGCGAACCTCCAGATCGTCGGTGCCAACTGCGCCGCCACGCTGGACACCCACTGTGGAAGCAAAATCCCCACTCAACGGATCTGTCCAGGCTGCGGGCAGGGCTTCATGCCGACGACGATGCAGCACAGGTACTGCTCACAGGCGCGCTGGGGCACGATCTCTAGGGAGCGCAAGCTCGGCGTCCCGCAGCCGCACCTCCGCAACGTGGAGCGGCCATCGTATAAGCCGCTCCTGGAGGACGTGCGGACGATGAACTTCGTGGCCGTCGGGCGCAAATACGGCGTCACTGACAACGCCGTGCGCAAATGGATTCGCTGGTACGAGCGGGGAAAAGAGGAGGCCGGGGAGGCAGAGGCCGGCTGAGGTGCATACGATCCAGGCTGTGACCGCGCCCGTCGTCGTCATCCTTGCCGCTGGGCAGGGCACGCGCATGCGCTCAGCCGTCCCCAAGCTGCTGCATCCGCTCTGCGGGCGGCCGATCATCGAATGGTCGGTGGCGGCCGCGCGGGCGGCCGGGGCGGCGAAGGTGGTGGTGGTGGACGGCCCCGAGCGGCGGCTGGAGCCGGCGCTGAACGGCACGGTGTCGCTGGCGGTGCAGGAGCAGCCTCTGGGGACCGCCGATGCGTTGCGGGCGGCGATCGACCAGATCGGCGGCGAGGACACCGTGGTGGTGGTCAACGGGGATGCGCCGCTGGTCACGCCCGAGTCGCTGCGGGCGCTGGTGGACAGCCATGAGAGCTCGGGCGCGGCGGCGACGATCGCCACGATGGTGCTCGACGATCCCAGTGGCTACGGGCGGGTGGTGCGGGCGCCGGATGGGACGGTGGAGCGGGTGGTCGAGACCAAGGCGGCGGGCGACGCCACGGAGCTCGAGCTGCGCATCCGTGAGGTCAACACGGGGATGTTCGCCTTTGACGGCGCGGCGCTGACCCGGGCGCTGCAGGAGGTGCGCGCCGACAACGCCCAGGGCGAGCACTACCTGCCCGACGTGCTGCCGATCCTGCGCGCGCACGAGCGCACGGTGGGCGCGTTCGAGCTCTCCGATCCCGAGGAGCTGCTGGGCATCAATGACCGGGTGCAGCTGGCCGAGGTGGCGGCACTGGCCCAACGCCACATCCACGAGCGCCACATGCTGGCCGGGGTGACGATCGTCAACCCCGCGGCGACGGTGATCGACGCCGGGGTGACGATCGGGCAGGACAGCGTCATCGCCCCGTTCACGAGCCTGCACGGCGACACGAACATCGGGCGGGGCTCAACGATCGGCCCCAACTCCACGTTGATCGACACGACGGTGGCTGACGGCGCCAAGGTGCTGCACGCCTACGTCACTGGCGCGGTCATCGGGGACAGGGTCAGCGTCGGGCCGTTCGCCTACCTGCGGCCCGGGACCGTGCTGCGCGAGGGGTCCAAGGCGGGCACGTTCGTGGAGATCAAGAACTCGGACGTCGGCCGCGGGACCAAGGTCCCTCACCTGTCCTACATCGGCGACGCCGACATCGGCGAGGACACCAACCTCGGCGCGAGCACGATCACCGCCAACTACGACGGCTATCGCAAGCACCGCACGACGATCGGCAGCCGGGTCAAGACGAGTGTCGACACCACGTTCGTGGCGCCCGTGTCCATCGGGGACGACGCCTATACGGCGGCCGGTTCGGTCATCACGACCGACGTCCCGCCGGGTGCTCTGGGCGTCGCGCGCCCACGCCAGGCGAACATCGACGGGTACGCGCAGCGCCGCCGCGAGCGTGCCGAAGCCGAATCGAAAGAGGGCCAGTGAGCAGCACCGAGACGTCAGCACCCACCCCTACACTCATGGCCACGATGAGCGTTGCGGAGCCTGCCCCAATGCCGACGGTGCTCCGCCGCGAGTATGACAAGCGGCTGATGCTCGCCGCGGGCCGCGCCAACCCGGAGCTGGCGGCCCGCATCGCTGACAAGCTGGGCGTCGAGCTCAGCGACGCGAACACCAGGACCTTCGCCAACACCGAGGTGTACTGCCGCTTCCAGGAGTCCGTGCGCGGGGCCGACGTGTTCATCGTGCAGCCGACGTGCGCCAACGAGGCCACCGGGCTGACCGCCAACGACGCGCTGATGGAGCTGATGACGATGGTCGACGCCGCCGTGGGCGGGTCGGCGCACCGGGTGATCGCGGTGACCCCCTGGTACGGCTACTCGCGTCAGGACAAGAAGTCCGCGCCGCGCGAGCCGATCTCGGCGCGGCTCGTGGCTCGCATGCTCGAGGCGGCGGGGATCGACCGGATCCTCACGATGGACCTGCACTCGGGGCAGATCCAGGGCTTCTTCCAGAAGCCGTGTGACCACATGACGGCGCTGTTCATGCTCACCCAGTACTTCGACGACCTGGGGCTCGAGGACCTCGTGGTGGTGGCGCCGGACGCCGGCCGCGTGAAGCTCAACAAGCAGTTCGCGTCCAAGATCGGCGCGGACCTGGCGATCCTCAACAAGGAGCGCCCCGCCCAGCAGGTGGCCGAGATCAGCTACATCATCGGCGATGTGCGCGACAAGACGGCGCTGCTGGTGGACGACATGATCGGCACCGCGGGCACGCTGGCCGCGGCCGCCCAGGCGGTCAAGGATGCCGGCGCGCGACGGATCTACGCCGCCGCCACGCATGGCAACTTCTCCGGCAACGCCTGGGCGAACCTGTCCGCCGCCGGCTTCGAGCAGGTGGTGGTGACCGACACCATCCCGCTCAAGCCCGGTGCGCCGAGCAACATCCGGGTGCTCTCCTGCGCGGACCTGCTGACCAACTCGATCCGCCAGATCTTCACCGACGGGTCCGTCAGCGACGTCTTCGGCGGCGAGAACCAGCTGTTCTGAGCGCGCGGTCTCACCGTGGGCGCTGACGACGATCCCGCGTCGCGCAGCCGGATCCAATCCGAGGGCGCCGCCCGGCTGCTCGAGCTGCTGGGACTTACCGAGGACGAGCTCTGCGCGCTGCTGGAGGTCGACCCGCTGGCACTGCTGTCGGGACAGCTCGACCACCGCCCCGAGCTGCCCATCCTGCTGGACCTCCTCGCCGACGCCGAGGAGCGCGCCGGGGCGCCCGTGCTGCGGCGCTGGGTCCGCGCGGCGGGGCCGGCGGGCCGGCCCATCGACGCGCTCACCCGCCGGGACTTCGCGGCCTTCGAGGACGCGCTGGGCGATCTGGCCGACCGCGGGTTCGTGCTGCGCGGCGGAGGGGAGCGTCGCCCAGGGCAATCCGATGGCTGAGCCGTTCATCCACCGCCTGCGGGTCCGCTACGCCGAGTGCGACCCCCAGGGCGTGCTCTTCAACGCCAACTACCTGGCCTACATGGACCACACCATCACCGAGCTGTGGCGGGCCGCCTACGGCGGCTATCAGGTGATGCTGGACCGGGGCTTCGACATCGTGGTGGGCGAGGTGCGGATGCGCTTCCTGGGCTCCGCGCGCTTTGACGAGGAGGTCACCGTCGAGGCCACGGTGACGCACCTGGGCACCACCAGCGTCGTCACCGCCCAGCGTTTTCGCCGCGCCGACGGGGAGCTGCTGCTGGACGCCGAAATCCGGCACGTGTGGGTGGACCCGGCCACCGCCGCCAAGACCCCGATGCCCGACTGGGCGCGCGAGGGCCTCACGCCGTGGTACGCCCCTCAGTCGAAGTAGTGGCCCGTCTCCACGTCCTCGACCCAGCCGGCGTGGGTCGGCTCCCAGCCCAGCACGTCGCGGGTCTTGTCGTTCGAGGTCGGGTTGTCAAGGCCGGCAAAGCCGGCGAGTAAGCCGAGATACTGCGGCGCGTCCTCATCCGTGATGCTCCGGGTCTCGACCCCGAGCTTGCCGGCGATGGTCTCAGCGATCACCTTGCGTGAGATGCCCGTGTCACCGACGCCGTGGAAGGTCGAGCCGGCCGGGGCCTTCTCCAACGCCAGGCGGTAGAGCACGCCGATGTCGTAGGTGTTCGCCGCCGGCCACCGATTGCTGCCGTCGCCGGTGTAGGCCGCAACGCCGTTCTCACGGGCGAAGCCGATCAGCGCGTGGGTGAAGCCGTGATGGTCGAGCTCTGAGTGGACCATCGGCGCGAGCCGGACGACCGAGGAGCGCACGCCCTTCTGCCCCAGACCGATCGTGTAGTTCGCCGCGTCGGTCCGGGGACCGCCGTCGGACTGGTCGTCCTCGGTGCCGACCCGCCCATCCCGGCCGGTGATTCCGGCCATGGCGAGCATCAGCGTGCCCCCGGTCGACACGAAGGGCCTGTTTGTGGCGATGAGGGTCTCGCCGATCGCCTGGGTGGCCGCCATGTCGGCGGAGACCGCGCCCATGAAGTCGCCCGCGAGCATCGCCTCGTGCTTGAAGGCGAGGTGGATCACGCCGTCGGCCGCGGCGGCGCCGGCCCGCAGACCGTCGAGGTCGTCGAGATCGCCGCGGCGTACCTCGGCGCCGAGCGCAATGACGGCCTCAGCGGCGGCATCGGAGCGGGCCAGGCCGACGACCTGGTGGCCGTTGTCGAGAAGTTCCGGGATGACGGCGGAGGCGATGTGGCCCGAGGCGCCGGTTACGAACACGCGCATTGGAGTCTCCAGTCGGCGGGTATGACACTTGGTGTCATCAAAGATAGCACCCGGATGTCACCTGGTGTCATCAACTAGGCTCTGCTCAGATGTCACGGTGGAAACCAGACGCCCAGGGCCGCCTGATGAGCGCGGCGATCGAGCTGTTCGACGAGCAGGGATACGAGGCGACGACCGTCGCCGAGATCGCCGAGCGCGCAGGGCTGACGAAGCGCACCTTCTTCCGCTACTTCTCGGACAAGCGCGAGGTGCTGTTCAGCGGCAGCCAGGAGCTCGAGCGGGTCTGGCTGGAAGGGGTTGCTGCCGCCCCGCAGGACGCGGCTCCGCTCTCGGTCGTGGCGGCCGGACTCGATCCGGTGGCGGAGATGTTCACCGAGCGCCACGAGTTCGCCCGGATCCGCGCTCAGATCATCGAGGCCAACTCGGAACTCCAGGAGCGCGAGCTGATCAAGCTGCAGAACCTGGCGGGCGCCATCAAGGCCGCATTGGTGCAGCGGGACGTTTCAGCGAACGCGGCGATCCTCGCCGCCCAGGCCGGCGTCACCGTCTTTCACGTGGCCTTCGCCCGCTGGGTAGAGCAGGATGACCCGACCGCTTTGCGGCGACTGATGGACGAGTCGCTGGTCCAGCTGCGGTCGGTGACCGCCGGCTAATCGTCCTTGGGCGCGGGCAGCTTCTTCGGCCAGATCCCGATGAGGTGATGGAAGAAGCGCGCGAGCGTCCGGTCCACGGCCGCCGCGGTCCCCGCCATTACCCCGGCCTGCAGCGCCTGAGCGGCCACGACCTTGGCGGTACTGCTCTGGCCGCTGCCCGGTACGGGCGGCGGCGCGTCGTCGATCTTGGTCCAGACGCTGGTGAAGATCGAGCGGCCGAGCTTGCCCGCCACGATCGCGCCGAAGATCGCGAACGGCTTGTAGAGGAGCCTCAGGAGAACCATCACCCGGAACCCTAATGCACACGCGCGCGGATGCATCGCCCAATGGACAACGTTAGTTGTGCAGATGGCGCTTGTGAACGACCGGCTCGCCTGGGTAAATACGAGGCGGTAGTTGCCAGGTAGTGAAGGAGGGATGCATGCTCGAGGAGGACGGCAGGGGCGCGGAGGGGGCAGCGGAGGATCTCCTGCGCCGGGCGCTGCTCGACGACAGCTCCGCGGTGACGGTGTCGCTGCGGGTGAGCGGACTCCCGCTCAGCGACGCGATGACGGTCATCTTCCACGGGCGCCGGGACCTCGGAACGCTGCAGACCTATGTCGCCCGCGGCAGCCGCGGCGCGGGCATGACGGTGTCGGCATCCGAGCTCCTGCGGGTGCCGTGCGACCTGGATCTGGCCGACGCCGGTGACCGCGAGGAGGCCGAGCGCCTCTATGTCGAGCAGGCGACCGCGCTGCGCGACGCGCTCGTCGGCGCCGATACCGTGCTCGACGTCTGGCGCGAGCCCCTGGGCGACCTCGCGGGCAGCGGCGTCGCGGTCGACCACTCGGTGGTGCTCTCGGTCAAGCTCCCCGCGCACCGGCTGCTGCCCACCGCGCTGGTGGCCACCGAGTCCAAGCTCTTCGTCACCCCGGTGTGCAGCGCGCGGACGCTGGCCGACGGCCGCCCGCCGATGGGCATCGCCTGCGCGCAACAGGACCTCACCCGCGTCTACCCGCTGGCCGACGATCCCGAGCGCTGCGTCGAGGACTTCCTCGAACTGGCCGCCGAGCACGCGCTCGAGCTGGCCGAGCGCCTCGAACACCAGGAGGCGTCGGTGCAACGGTTCATGGAGCTCAGCGACTCGTAGGACGCGCCGGGCCCGTGCCGCTGTGGCGCGGGGTACCGCGCCGGTGCCGCGGACGCGTCGGCTACCGTGCCCGCCGATGCGCCGCCGCTACGTGATCGCGTCGATCGCCCTCGCGGTCGTTCTCTTCCTGGTCGTCAGCGCGCTGCTGGCGCGGGCGTTCAACGCCGGCGACGCCGAGGACGCGGCCATCACCAGCCTCGTGCAGGCCGAGGCCCGGGGCGACAGCGCCGAGGTCATCTCGCTCATCACGGGCTGCCGCGCCAGCGCCGGCTGCCGCGCTCGCGCCGCCGCCAACACCGCCGCGCTGCGGCACCCCGGCAGGGTCTCGATCGCCGAGATCAATCCGTCCTCCACGTTCTCGGTCACGTCGACCGAGGGCACCGCGCGCGTGGCCTGGGTGGCGGGCGACTCGCTGCCCCGGGTTCAGTGCCTACGGGTACGCCACGCGGGCAGCCTGCTGCAGGGCTTCACGATCGAGCTTCTGACGCTCAGCCGGCGGATCGCGAGCGACGCCGACTGCCCCAGTCGCTTCTAGACGCGCGGTGGGGGGTCCGGGCGGGCCGGCGGGCGGGCTCGCGCGCCGGGCGCCGCTCCCGGGACGGCAGGCGCTCGGCAAGGCGACCGTGCTCGCGCAGGCGCACGCGCGCGGGAACGGCATCGGGCAGCGGGATTCCGCCGCGCGGGGGGGCGGGGGGCTCGGGCGGACGCTTGGGCCCACGGCCCCAGCCATCGTCGCCCTCGTCAGAACGGCGCTCAGGCCCCATGGGGTTGTCCTTCAGGGCCGGGAACATCAGCAGCGCGACGCAGCCGAGTCCGAGCAGGTGAACCCCGGCGATCCAGAGCATGAGAGCAGCCCCGCTCATGGCGCAAGGTTAGCGCACCGTTAGCCAGCCGCGCCAGTCCTTTTCGGGGACGCGTTCAGGCTCGCCAACGCGTCCGCGCCGGCGTTCTCAACGCGAGCGCGAACGCGAGCGCGCGGGCCTTTTCGCAGGAGGGCGCTACCATCGAACGCCGCCCATGGCACGCAGCGAATCCACAGCACTTCAGGTGTCCCCCCGTGAGCCGGGAGGGTCCCGTGCGGCGCGCCGTCTGCGCCGGTCGGGCGCCGTCCCCGGCGTTCTCTACGGCGGCGGCGATGAGCCGGTCTCCTTTCAGGTGCCCGCGCGAACGCTGCGTCACGCTCTGGCCTCCGCCGGCGCGGTGATCGACCTGAGCATCGAGGGCGGAGGCTCGAGCCCGGTGGTGCTGAAGGAGTTGGTCCGCCATCCGGTGAGCGGCCAGACGGTCCACATCGACCTGCTTAGGGTCCGGCTCGACGTCAAGATCCAGTCCACCGTGCAGCTGGAGCTCACCGGAGCCGAGGACGCCCCGGGCATCAGGGACGGCGGTGTCCTGGAGCAGATCACGCGCGAGCTCACGATCGAGGCGTTGCCGAACGACATCCCCGACTCCTTGACCCATGACGTGTCGGCGATGGAGATCAACGACACGATCACCCTCGACGCTCTGCGGCCTCCCGGGACCGTCGCGCTTGTCGACGACCCCGAGACCGTGATCGCCACGCTCACCCCGCCGCGCCTCCAGCTCGAGGCCGAGGACGAGATCGAGTCCGAGACCGAGGTCGTGGGCGAGGGCGAAGCCGGCGAGGCCGAAGCGGGCGCGGACGCCGCCGAGGGTGGCGACGCCGAGTCCTCCGGCGACTCCGACGCCGAGTAGCGTACCCCCATGCGACTGCCTGGCCGCCGAGGCGGCGGGGCCCCCGTCGACTGGTTGATCGTCGGCCTGGGCAATCCCGGCACCGAGTACAAGGGCTCGCCGCACAACATCGGCTTCGACGTCGCCGAGCGGCTCAACCGCCGCTGGGATCTCGGCAAGCCCAAGTCGCGGTACCGCGGCCTGCTGACCGAAGGCCGGACCGGGCCGGGAGGCCCGCGGGTGGCGATCCTCGTGCCCCAGACCTACATGAACGAGGCCGGCAAGTCGGTCGGGCCGGCACGCGGGGAGCTGCGCGTCGACCTGGACCACGTGCTCGTGATCCACGACGAGATCGATCTGCCGTTCGGTGACATCCGGACCCGCCTGGGCGGCGGCCTGGCGGGCCACAACGGTCTGAAATCGCTCAAGGCGTCGCTGGGCGGCCCAGACTTCCGCCGCGTGCGGATCGGCGTCGGCCGCCCTGAGACGACGGATCCCGACCGGGTTGCGGCCTACGTTCTGGGCAAGTTCCGCGAGCCGAAAGCCGACGTGGAGGCGCTCATCGACGCGGGCGCCGACGCGGCCGAGCGGGTCATCCAGGACCCACCGGAGAGCTGAGCGCGGCTGCCTAGACTGAGAGGAGCAGCCTGTCGATGCTCAGTTCCCTCCTCGCTCACGCCGACGACGACCCACAGACCGCCGCGCTCGCGCGCGACGGCGGTGAGGCGTTCGTCTCCCAGTCGTTGCGGCCGTTCCTGGTCTCGGCGCTGCTGGATCGGGACCCCGGGCGCCCGGCGATCGTGGTCGCCGGCGACGACCGTTCCGCGCGCGATCTCGCCGCCGGGCTGAGGGCGTGGCTGGATCCGCGGATCGTGCGCTACTACCCGAGCCGCGGCGTCAACTACGAGTCGCACCTGGCCCCGCCGGCGCACCTTGTCGGCCTGCGCATCGCCGCGCTCGACGCGCTGCTCGAGGCCAACGGCGACGCCCCGGTGGTGGTGGTCAGCGCGGTCGCGCTGTCGGAGAAGGTCCCCGATCCGGCGATGCGCCCACACGGCTTCGTCCTGCGCACGGGTGAGCTCATCGATCTCGACGAGACCGCCATGGACCTCGTCGCCGCCGGCTACGAGCGCGTGGACCAGGTGGAGGACCGCGGCCAGTTCGCGATCCGCGGCGGCCTGCTGGACGTGTTCCCGGCCACCGAGGACCGCGCCGTTCGCGTCGACCTGTTCGGCGACGAGATCGAGGCGCTGCGGTGGTTCTCCACGTTCACCCAGCGCTCGCTCGACGACGCGGACTGCGTCGAGGTGGCGCCGGCCGCCGAGCTGGCGCTCGAGCACCGAGAGCTGGCGGAGATCGCGGCGCTGGAGGACGCCTCCGAGCGGCCCGACATCACCGAACTGCTCCCGGTGGAGAACTTCCACTCGTTCCTCGAGCTCACCCCGGAGGACGCGGCGGTGCTCCTCGCCGGCTCCGAGGACGTCGCCCCTGCGCTCGCCGACCACTGGCAGGACGTCACCGCCGCCTTCCACGACGACGACGCCCACCACCTCTACGTGGCCCCCGAGCAGATCATCGCCCAGCTCGACGACCGGGTCCGGATCCGGCTGTCCAGCATCGACCAGGACCAGGCGTTCGCCTTCCGCGCCCAGGCCGCCGACATCGCCGCCCGCGGCCTCAAGGAGGCCGAGCCCGAGCTCGAGAAGCTGGCCCGCTCCAGCTACCGGACGGTCCTGACGTTCGCGCGCAAGGGCGAGGGCGAGCGCTTCGCCTACAACCTCGGTCGCCTCAAGACGCGGTGGCTGGGCGACAGCGACGACGTGCCGCGCATCGCCGGCCAGATCACGCTGGCCCAGGCGCGGCTTCAGAGCGGGTTCATCGCCCCCCAGTTCCACCTCGCCGTCATCCCCGACCACCGCCTCTTCCAGCGCCGGCGCGCTGCCGAGAGGGCGGGCGGGACCCGGTCAGAACGCCGCCGCGGCGTCCTGCGCAGCTTCGCCGAGCTGCGCACCGGCGACATCGTGGTCCACGAGGACCACGGCATCGCCCGTTTCGCCGGCTTTGACACCAAGACCGTGGCCGGGGTCACGCGCGACTACCTCTACCTGGAGTACGCGGGCTCTGACCGGGTGTTCGTGCCCGTCGACCAGCTGGCCAAGATCAGCCGCTATGTAGGCGCCGGCGGTGCGCACCCGCCGCTGTCCAAGCTCGGCGGCACCCGCTGGGAGACGATCAAGTCCCGCGCCCGACGCGCCGCGCAGGAGCTCGCGGGCGAGCTGCTGAACCTCTACGCCGAGCGCAAGCGTCGCGAGGGCCACGCCTTCCCGCTCGACTCCGACTGGCAGCGCGAGTTCGAGGACGCGTTCCCCTACACCGAGACGCCCGACCAGCGCGACGCGATCGAGTTCGTCAAGGCCGATATGGAGGCGCCCCGGCCGATGGACCGCCTCATCTGTGGCGACGTCGGGTACGGCAAGACCGAAGTGGCGCTGCGCGCCGCGTTCAAGTCCGCTCAGGACGGCAAGCAGGTGATGGTGCTGGCGCCGACCACGATCCTGACCCAGCAGCACTACGGCACCTTCTCCGAGCGCCTCAAGGACTACCCGGTGACGATCGAGCACGTCTCGCGCTTCCGCTCGGCCGCCCAGCAGAAGGACGCGATCGCGCGCTTTGCCAGGGGCGAGGTGGACATCCTCATCGGCACTCACCGCCTGCTCTCGCGCGACGTCCGCGCCAAGGACCTCGGACTGCTCATCGTCGACGAGGAGCAGCGCTTCGGGGTCAAGCAGAAGGAGCTGCTGCGCCAGCTCAAGCTGCGCGTGGACGTCATCGCGATGAGCGCGACGCCGATCCCGCGCACGCTGCAGATGTCGCTGGCCGGGATCCGCGACATCAGCGTCATCGAGACCCCGCCGGAGGGCCGCCGGCCCGTCAAGACCTACGTCGGCGAGTACGACGAGGAGCTGGTGCGCCGGGCGCTCCTCCGCGAGAAGGAGCGCCACGGGCAGGCGTTCTTCCTGCACAACCGCGTCGAGACGATCGAGGAGACCGCGGTGCGGCTGCGCGGCCTGTGTCCGGGGCTGCGCTTCGAGGTCGCTCACGGCCAGATGGACGAGGGCACGCTCGAGCGGCGGATGCTGACCTTCCTGCGCGGCGATGCCGACGTGCTGGTCTGCACCAGCATCATCGAGTCGGGCATCGACATCCCGCAGGCCAACACGCTGATCGTCGAGCGCTCAGACACCTTCGGCCTGTCCCAGCTCTACCAGATTCGCGGGCGGGTGGGCCGGTCCCGCGAGCGCGCCTACGCCTACCTGCTCTATGCCAGCGCCGCGGCGCTGACCCCCGAGGCCGCTCAGCGCCTCTCCGCGCTGAGCGACTACACCGAGCTCGGCGCCGGGTTCAATATCGCCATGCGCGATCTCGAGCTGCGCGGCGCCGGCAACCTGCTGGGCGACGAGCAGTCCGGCCACGTCGCCGCGCTCGGCTTCGAGCTCTACATGCAGATGCTCGACGAGGCAGTGGCCGCCATGGACGAGGACGTGTCGGCTGAGCACGAGTGGGAACCGGTCCGCCTCGACGTCAACGTCGACGCCTACGTGCCCGCGGACTACATCCCCTACGAGCAGGCCAAGGTCGATGTGCACCGCCGGATCGCCGGCGCCCGCGAGGTCGCGGACCTGGCCGGGCTGCGCGAGGAGCTCGAGGACCGCTTCGGCGGCGTGCCCGACCCGCTGCAGAACCTCATCGCGCTCCAGCAGGCGCGGATCAAGCTCGGCCAGGCCGGGGCGCGCGCGGTCACCGTGCGCGGGGACCGGCTGGCGGTCACCCCGATCGAGCTTGACTCGGTGCGCGCCAAGAAGATCCGCGCCGAGATCCCCGAGGCGCTGTATGAGTCCGGCAAGTCTCAGCTCTCGGTGCGCGTGCCCAAGGACCCCGCCCAGCGGTTCCCCGCGATTGTGCGCGCCGCCGACGTACTGCTGTCGGTGACGCGCGAGGCCGAGGCAGAGGCGGAGGCCGCGGTGGCGTAGCCCGCCGCGACGCCCCTTCGCAAATACTTATGACCACCCCGCCAAAGGCCGCTACCATCGCCGAGGTCTGATGAAGTCTGTACGGTCCATCCCGGCGCTCGGCGCCTTTTTTGTGCTCTTGGCCCTGGCCGCCGCCGGCTGTGGGTCAAGCAGCGGGTCCGGCGGCGTGCCCGACAATTCCGTCGCCGTCGTGGCCGGCAACCCCATCTCCACCCAGGCGTTCAAGCACTGGATGTACGTCGCGGCCCAGGGCCAGGCAGCCCAGAGCCCCGGTCAGCCGGTGATCGTGCCCTCAGACCCGCCGAACTTCGCCAAGTGCATCGCCCAGGTCAAGCAGCAGATCCCGTCGCTGAAGAAGACCGCCGACAAGACCCTGAAGGCCGACTGCGGTCAGCTGTTTACGTCGCTGTCGGGGCAGGTGATGGACTTCCTGATCAAGGCGTACTGGTACCAGGCCGAGGCCCACAAGCTCGGCCTCAAGCTCACCGACGCCCAGGTCCAGAAGGCGCTCAACACCGCCAAGAAAGCCCAGTTCTCCACGGACGCGCAGTACCAGCAGTTCCTCAAGCAGAGCGGACAGACCGCGCAGGACATCCTCTTCCGCGTCCGCGTCAACCAGATCTTCGAGAAGCTGACGGGGCGTCACCCCTCCAAGGTGACCCAGGCGGCGATCGCCAGCTACTACGCCAGCCACAAGTCGCAGTTCGGCACGCCGGAGTCGCGCAACCTGGATGTGGTGCTGACCAAGACCCAGGACCAGGCCAACAAGGCCAAGGCCGCGCTCGGGAGCGGACAGAGCTGGAGCGACGTGGCCAAGAAGTACTCGATCGACCCGAGCAAGAGCACGGGCGGCGTCCTCAAGGGCGTCACCGTCGGTCAGCAGGACTCGGGGCTGACCAAGGCCGCCTTCGCCGCGGCGCCCGGCAAGCTGATCGGGCCGGTCAAAACCCAGTTCGGCTACTACCTGATCAAGGTGACCGGGGTCAAAACGGCCACGCAACGCTCGCTGGCGCAGTCAGCCGCGCTCATCAAGCAGACCCTTCAGAGCCAGCTCCAGACTCAGTCCCAGACCCAGGTGGACAACCACGCCAAGACGGACTGGCTCAAGAAGACGTCGTGCAAGACGCTGTACGCGATGGCCGACTGCAGCGGCTACAAGGCGCCCAAGACGACCTCCACCGCCGGGGCTGCCGGAGCTGCCGGGGCGACCGGCGCCGCCGGTGCCACCACCGCCGCTCCCTGAGCCGTGTCCCCGGAGGACGCGGCGCAGTCCCTGACGACGCTTGACCAGATCACCCGCCGGCTGCGGCGCGAGTGCCCGTGGGACCGCGAGCAGGATGAGCGCACGATCGTGCCTCACACGCTCGAGGAAGCCTACGAGCTGGCCGACGCCGCCCACCAGCGCAACGACGCCAAGATGCTCGACGAGCTCGGCGACGTCCTCTTTCAGGTGCACTTCCTGGCGCTGCTGCTCGAGGAGCGCGACGCCGGCGACCTGACCCAGGTGGCCGAGCACGTCACCGAGAAGCTCATTCGCCGCCATCCCCACATCTTCGGGGAGACAGAGGTGGAGAACGCCGCCCAGGTGCTGCGCAACTGGGACGCCATCAAGAAGACCGAGCCGGATCGCGAACCCGGGACCTTCGGCGAGGTGCCCGAGAACCTGCCGTCGCTGCTGCACGCCCGCAAGCTCCAGCGCCGCGTGGCTTCCACCGGCTTTGACTTCCCGGGCGTCGACGGTCCGCTGCAGTCCGTCCGCGACGAACTGGCCGAACTGGAGGCCGCCGACACCGCCGATGACCGCTTTCACGAGCTCGGCGATCTGCTCTTCGCGGCCGTCAACGTCGCCCGCAAGCTCAAGGTGGATCCGGAGCTGGCGCTGCGCTCGGCGTCGGAGCGATTCCGGGGTCGCGTGGAGGCGGCGGGTAAGCTCGCGGCATCCGAAGGCGGAAGCTGGGACGATCTCCCGCCTGAGCAACAGCTCGCGTATTACGCCCGCGCACGCCTGACGGAAGGAGACGTCCCCCAACGATGAGCCAGATCGAGCATGTGCACGCACGCCAGATCCTCGACAGTCGCGGCAATCCGACGGTCGAGGTGGAGCTGAGTCTGCGCTCCGGGGCGTGGGGTCGCGCCGCAGTGCCATCGGGGGCGTCGACGGGGGAGTTTGAGGCCACCGAGCTGCGCGACGGCGGCTCGGACTGGATGGGCAAGGGAGTCAGCCAGGCCGTGGAGAACGTCAACGGCGAGATCGCGACCGCCGTCCGGGGTCAGGATGCCGCCAGCCAGGCGGCGCTGGACCGGATGCTTATCACTCTCGACGGCACGCCGAACAAGTCGCGCCTGGGCGCCAATGCGATCCTCGCCGTATCGCTCGCCGCGGCGCAGGCCTCGGCGGCGGAGCAGCGGCTGCCCCTGTGGCGCTACCTCGGCGGCGAGACCGCCCACATCATGCCGGTGCCGATGATGAACGTGCTCAACGGCGGCGTCCACGCCGACAACGCCGTCGATTTTCAGGAGTTCATGATCGTCCCGGTCGGCGCCCACAGCTTCACCGAGGCGCTGCGGATGGGCTCGGAGGTGTTCCACCACCTCAAGACGACGCTGCACGAGGAGGGGCACGCCACGGCGGTCGGGGACGAGGGCGGTTTCGCGCCGGACTTCCAGTCCAACGAGCAGGCGCTCGAGGCGCTCATCAACGGGATCCGGGCCGCCGGCTATGTGCCCGGCGATCAGGTGGCGATCGCGCTGGACCCCGCGGTCTCCGAGCTGTTCAAGGACGGCGAGGGCTACGTGCTCGAGCACGAGGGTCGCACGCTGAACGCCGAGGAGATGACGGCCTACTGGGCCGATCTGTGCGACCGCTATCCGATCATCTCGCTCGAGGACGGCATGGACGAGGAGGACTGGGACGGCTGGTCGGTCCTCACGCAGCGGCTCGGCAACCGCGTCCAGCTCGTCGGCGACGACTTGTTCGTCACCAACACCCAGCGTCTCAAGCGGGGCATCGACAATGGGGTAGCCAACGCCATCCTCATCAAGGTCAACCAGATCGGCACGCTCACGGAGACGTTCGCGGCGATCCGCATGGCCCGCGAGGCCGGGTACGCCGCCGTGATCTCGCACCGCTCCGGGGAGACCGAGGACGTCACGATCGCCGATCTGGCCGTGGCCACGGGCTGCGGGCAGATCAAGACCGGCGCCCCGTCACGCACCGATCGCGTCGCCAAGTACAACCAGCTGCTGCGGATCGAGGAGGCGCTCGGCCCCGAGGCCAGCTTCCCCGGGCGGTCGACGTTCCGGGGGTAGTCGTGACAGCGGCGTTGCGGGAGGAAGGAACTCGCCCGCGTCGAACGAAGGGCGCAAGGGATGCCGCCCGCCCGTCACGCCACCGCTGCCCCTCGTCGCCAGCCTCGCCAGCCGCCCCGCAGGCGCCCGCGTCTCATCGCTCCCTCCATCAGGTTGCGGGTCCGCTGGGAGCGGGTCGGCCGGATGGGACTCCTGATCGTGCTTGCGGTGGTGGTGGGGCTCTACGTGGAGCACACGCTCTCCTACTTCTCCACGCGCGCGCAGGCCGAGCGGCAGCAGGCCATCGTCAACCGCCTGGCCCATCAGAACGCCGGATTGGCCCGCGAGACGAAGTCGCTCAACGACCCGGAGACGGTCGTCTCGGAGGCCCGGGCGCTCGGCATGGTGCGTCCCAACGAGCGGCCCTACGTGGTCATCGGCAAGCCGAGCCGCTGACGCGGGGCGCAGCCCGCGCCCCGCGATGAGCTCGGGCCCGATCTCCTACGACACCCTCATCGGCCTCTGGCAGGACGGCGGTCGGCGCTTGGCGGCCGCCGAGCCGCCCGACCGCCCCGCGATGGAGCGCGTAGTGGACGAGCTGGTGACGCACCTGCGACGGCGGCTCGGCGGCCCGTTCACCGTCAACGAGCTGGCTCGGCTCTACGCCGAGCAGGGGACCGACTGGTGCTTTGACGTCGCGGTGCGCCTCGCCCCCAACCAACCGGCGGCCTGGGATCTGACGACGGTCGCGGGGGCGGCGTTCGCGCGCTACGCGCGCGAGGCGATCGACTACACGACGGGACGTCGGACCGCCGAGAGCTGAAAAGACGGGCTCGCGGCGGTCCTCGGTCCGCGTCGGTAGTGGGCCCCCTGAGTTATTCCTCGTCGTCCGAATCGGCGTCGGACGCGCCGGCCCTGCGGATCACGATCTGGTCCTCCTCGATCGCGACTTCGACCGGACGGTGACCCGCCCAGTACTCCGCGTATACCGGGTCATCCTGCACGGCGGGGTCGAGCCACAGTCCGTAGCCCTCCTCGCCATGGTCAAACGTGGCTTCGAGCGTGCCCGATGAACGGCGGCGACCGCGTCCACCGCCGCGTCCTCCGCGGCGTCCCCGACGACGACGGGCGGGCTTCTCCGCCTCATCGTCCTCGTCGGCGTCCTCGTCGTCATCATCATCGGTCTGCTCAGCAGCGGCGGCGTCGAGCTCGGCGGCAATCAGCGCGTCGTCTTCGGCGCGCAGGTCGATGTCATCGTCGTATTCGGCCGCGGCCGTCGTGCCGTCGGTCTCGTCGCCGGCCTCGAGCTGCTGGTCGCGCTTGAAGGCCTGGATCTGCTGCACTGTCACTTCGAGCTGGTGGGCGATCCACGCGTCGGTCCGCCCTTGGCGGACCCAGGCGCGGATGCGGTTGAGCTCCGGTCTGAGGGATCGGCGTGCCATATCGGGAGCGGAGACTAGTACAGGCGACGGTTGACGCCGCCGCTCACCGGCGGGATGGGTCGCCGGTCCTGCGCATTTTCCCACGGGCGCGAGTCGTGCAAAAGCTTCTGTCTGCTTGAACTTTGAAAACCGATCCCGGTATGCTCAATCGAGGGCAGGCGTCGCGCTACGCGTGGGCATGACGCTCCTGTTTTTAGCGGCCAATGCAGGGAGGCGACTATGTTGGTACTCACCCGCAAGTCCAACCAGAGCATCATGATCGGCGACGACATCGAGGTGTCGGTGCTGGCGATCATGGGCGAGAAGGTTCGGATCGGAATCCAGGCCCCTCGTGACATCCCGGTGTTCCGCAAGGAGGTCTACATCGAGATTCAGGAAGAGGGGAGCGAAGGCCGCAAGGGCGCACGGGAAGAGGTCGACGCCGCCCTGCGCAGCCTCGGGGACCGGACGGACACCTAGAGAGCGTGGCGGGCGCGGTTCGCTGCTGCCGGCGAGCCGAGCGCTGACAAGCTCGGCCTTGCCGCCGCCGGCACCAGCTTGAAGGGGTCCGCGTCTGGCTGCGTCAGCCGAGCAGGTAGTAGAGCGTCTCGAACATCGCCACCGTGACGATCACGGCGGTGGCGATGAGCGAGAGCACCAGCATCCAGTAGCGCAGCGAGCTGCGCTTGCGCCGGCGCACGTGCGTCCGCAACCGTGAGCGGCGCACGGCCTGTCGGCGGAGCGTCTCGCGCCGGCTCCGATCGAGCTGCGTCTCGTGCCGGAACTCCTGCTCCAGCTGCGCAAGGCTCTGGCGCATCTTCATCGCCATCGGGGCGAGCCTACCAATAGGTGCAACCGCGGGGCGTGACCGCTCACACGCCCCGCAGGGCGATCGGTCCTCAGGCGACCTGCTGCTTCTCGTAGACGTCCACGAAATGCAGGTAGTTGTCGGCGACCTGCGCCGCCGCAGTCTCGCGGTCGAGCTGCTCGTCCAGAAAGCCCTTGAGCGCGTCCCACCAGATCGAGCGGCCGATGGCGAAGCCGATGAAGCCGTCGACCGGGGACGCGGCGCGCAGCCACTGCTCCACCTTCTCCGTGGAGGCGCCACGGCCCAGCAGCACGCAGGTCACGCCCTCGCGGCCCTCGCCCGAGCGGGCCTGCTCGGCCAGCATCGCGGCGTCAGACCGCTCGTCGACGCCCTCGATCTTCCAGACGTCGACCTCGATGCCGAAGTTCTGGCAGTCCTCGATGGCGCGGCGCATCAGCTCGGGGCGCAGCTCGGTGTCGTAGCGCTCCGCGGATCCGCCGACCGACTCCAGCTGTGCGTCGGTGGCCGGCACCAGCAGCTCGAAGAGGAACTTGCGGTCATGGGCATGCAGCCAGTCGGCGAGCTCCTTGAGCCGCCCGAGCTGGCCCTGGTTCATCTCGGTGTCGGGGTCATCCGGGTTGTAGCGGACGAGCACCTTGGAGAAGTCGGGGTCGAACCTCAGGATGTGCGCGCCGAAGTCGTCGCCGTACTCGAAGTCGAACTCGTTCTGGCCGGACTTCTCGACCGGCATGGAGAGCTTGAGGCCCTCCTCGCGAGCCTGCCGGGGGATCTCGCCGCCGAACTGCTCGTCGACGAGCACGCCCGTGGCGGCGGCGTCCAGGCCGCGCTTGACGGCGACCTCCATGCCCTCGTAGATGAGGTGCTTGGCGTCGGCGATCGTGGCGGTCTCCTCCTGGGTCGGGTCTCCCTCGATCCCGAACATCTTCTTCTGGAACGACCCGCGGTGGTCGAACGCGAGGATGTACAGCTTTCCGTCGTAGCCGAGCGCCATGGCGATCCGCCCTTCCGATTCACGTTGTTGTATGCAGGTCGGAGTCTAGGACCGATCCACCGGCGCCGCCGTTAGGCTTCCCGCCCAGTGGAGCATCGCTTCACCGGACACGAATACTCGGTCGGCATCGAGGAGGAGCTGATGATCCTCGACGCCCAGTCACTAGAGCTGGTCAACGCGATCGAGGCGATGCTCGAGCCCGCCCCGATGGGCGAGATCAAGCCCGAGCTGATGGAGTCGGTGCTCGAGATCTCCACCGATCCGTGCGCCGACATCCCCGAGGCGTCCCGCCAGCTGCGCGCGCTGCGCGCCCAGGTGGTGGAGACCGCGGCGGGCAAGGACCTCGCGATCGGCTCGGCCGGCACGCACCCGTTCGCGATGTGGGAGGACCAGCGGATCGTCGCGCGGCCGCGCTACCGCGACCTGATCTCGGCGCTGCGGTTCGTCGCCCGCCAGGAGCTGATCTTCGGCATGCACGTCCACGTCGGCCTCGACGACCCCGACAAGGCGATCCACGTCGCCAACGGGATGCGCGTCCACGTGCCGGTGCTCCTCGGCCTGTCGGCCAACTCGCCGTTCTGGCGCGGCCGACACCACCGGCCTGGCGTCGACGCGGACGCCGATCTTCCGCGCCTTCCCGCGCGTCGGGATCCCGCCCCCTTACGAGGACTGGGACGACTACGAGCGCCGGATCGAGTTCATGATCGGCGCCGGCGTGATCGAGGACTACACCTACCTCTGGTACGACGTGCGCCCGCACCCGAAGTTCGGCACGGTCGAGATCCGGGTGATGGACTCCCAGACCCACATCGAGCACACGCTGGGGCTGGCCGCGCTCGTCCAGGCGATGGTCAAGGAGCTGGCCGAGCACTTCGACGCCGGCAAGCGGCTGGCGCCCTACCCGTGGGAGATGCTCGACGAGAACAAGTGGCTGGCCGCGCGCCACGGCCTGGAGGGCGAGCTCGTCGACCTGCCCGGCTCCGATCGCGTGGCGACGCGGGCGCTGGCGCGGCGGCTCCTCGACCGCATGCGCGAGCACGCGCAGGACCTCGGCTCGCTCGCGGAGCTCGAGGCCGTCGAGGACCTGCTGGCCCGGGCAACGGGGCCGCCCGCCAGGTCGTCGTCTACGAGGCCAACCACGATCTGCGCGAGGTGATGGCCGAGATCGTGGCCGCCACGCGGGTCTGACGGCTGACCGCGCGCCCGCGGTGACGGCGAAGCGCGTCGCGGCAGGCGGGGCGGTTCTACAATCGGATCGTGAGCACCGGCGGTCCAGACCTGTTCGTGATCTGCAAGAGCTGCGGATCGGAGGTCAGCCCCTACATCACCGAGTGCCCGTACTGCGGCAACCGGCTGCGCAAGCGCGCGCCGAAGCTCGATCGCGACCAGCGCGTCGCCGAGCGCAAGGCGCGCCGCCGGCGCCGCGCTGCTCGGCCCGGCTGCGCCGGGACGAGATCCCCGGGATCCGCGGCGAGACGCCGCCCCTACGCGACCGATGCTCCTGGTGCTCGCCGGCTGGTCGGCTCGCTGCTGTGGCGCCGACCTGGGCACCGTCGGCAACCTCGCTGATCATCGGCCAGCCGGGGGCGGACTGGTGGCGGCTGTTCACGGCCGCCTTCACCTACCCCAACAGCGGCTACGCGTTGGTCACGCTGGGCACGATCGCGCCTCTTCGGGTGGCTGCTGGAGCGCCGCCACGGCCCGCTCGCGGTGCTGGCGCTGTTCCTGATCGGCGGGGTCGGCGGCCTGGCCGCGACCGCCGCCATCGATCCCAACGCGGTCCTCGTCGGCGCCCACGGCGGGGCGCTCGCGCTGCTGTGCGCGTGGGCGACGCCGGACCTGCTGACGCTGCGCGCCGGCGGCGATGTCGACGGCGACCTGATCGGCACCGCGGTGATCGCGGTCGCCGTGGCGCTGATGCCGCTCGCCGTGGACACGCCAGCTGGGTCTCGGACGCGGTCGGCGTCGTCGCCGGGTTCGCCGTGGGCATCCCGCTGGCGCTCTCGGCGAGCGCTGACCGCCGGGCGCGGCCACGTATGATCCGCCGCGAGTGCCGGAGCGCGCCTACACCGACGCCGAGCTGGACGCCGCGATCGCGGAGCTCAGCGACCCGACGCGGTTGCGTGACGCCCAGGACGTCGTGATGCGTGCCGCGCCCTCGCTCCAGCGCGTGCTGGACGCCGCGATCGCCGACGGCGGCTGGTTCGACGCCGCCCACGAGCAGGCCGTCCGGGAGGCCGCTACGAGGCCGAGGGCGAGGCGCGGCTGCGCGCGGTGAAGACGCTGCTGACCGAGGAGACCCGGCTGGGGATGCTGGTCGGAGTCGCGGTCGGGTTCGAGCTGTTCCGCGCGCTACGACAAACCGAACCCGGAGACCAACAGGAGGATTAGAGCACGATGGATATCCGCTTTCTCGGCCACGCCTGCTTCACCCTGTCCGACGGCGACACGACCGTCCTGATCGACCCGTTCCTGACCGGCAACCCGAAGGCCGCCGCATCCGCCGACGAGGTCAACGCCACGACGATCCTGCTGACGCACGGCCATGGTGACCACGTCGGCGACACGGTGGCGATCGCCAAGCGCACCGGCGCGCCGGTGGTGGCGATCACCGAGCTGGCCGGCGAGCTCGAGGAGGAGGGCCTGCAGGTGGTCAACGCCAACCTCGGCGGCACGGTCAGCTTCGACTGGGGCTGGGCCAAGCTCGTCCCGGCCTGGCACACCTCGACGACGCCCAAGGGCACGGTCAACACCCCCGCGGGCCTGCTCGATCAACTTCCAGGACACGATCGTCTACCACCTCGGCGACACCGCGCTGTTCTCCGACCTCACGCTGGTGGGCAAGCGGCGACCAGATCGACATCGCGCTGATGTGCATCGGCGGCCACTTCACGATGGACCGCCTCGACGCGGTCGACGCGGCCGACTTCGTCGGCGCCAAGACCGTGATCCCGTGTCACTACAACACGTTCCCGCCGATCGAGACCGACGCGCAGGCGTTCAAGTCCGACGTCGAGTCGGCGACGAGCTCCAAGGTCGCGATCCTGGAACCGGGCGAGACCCACACCGTATGACCCACGCGATCGTCCTGATCCAAGCCGAGCGCTCGGCGCTGGCCACGCTCGGCGGCGAGCTGGCCGGCATCGAGGGGGTCGCCGAGGCCTACTCGGTGACCGGCGAGTGGGACTTCGTCGCGATCCTGCGCCTGCGTGAGCAGGACAAGCTCGCGCAGGTCGTCACCGGCAAGCTGTCCCAGCTGGACGGCGTCCGCCGCACCCAGACGATGGTCGCCTTCGAGGTCTACTCGCGCCACGACCTCGAGGCGCTGTTCTCGGTCGGCCAGTGACCCCGGCCGCCGGCGTGGCGGCCTCCTGCTCGGCGCAGATGCACGCCGGCGAGCGCGTGCCGATGCCGCTCGTGACCGATCGGCATGCGTGGCTGGAGAGGCTCTGCGCCGGCGTCGGCGGCGAGGTCGCCCACGTCGGGTGCGCCGACAGCCCGTACACCGAGGAGCTGCTCGCGGCCGGCGCTCTGCTGCACCCCCGGCTCGTCCGGGTGGCCCGGGTGACCGGGATCGACGTCGATCCCGAAGGCCTGGGGCTCCTCGCCGCTCAGCTGCCCGGGCAGCGGTTCGTTGAGGCCGACGTGTCAGTCTCGGTGCCGGCCGCCGACCAGGGGCGCTACGACCTGGTCATCGCCGGCGAGGTACTGGAGCACGTGCCGGACGCCGATGCGTTCCTGCAGGGCTGCGGGGCGCTGCTGTCCCGCACCGGGACCCTGTGCGTGACCGTCCCCAACGCCTGCTGCCCCAAGATCGGCCTCCGGGCCCTGGCGGGGCGCGAGTCAGTTCACCCGGATCACCGCGTCTACTACGGGCCGCGGACGCTCGCGCGGACCCTCCGCGGCGCCGGGCTCACCGCTGACTGGATCGCCTCGTGCCTGCCGCCCGGGGCCGGGGCCGGCGGCCGGCTTCTCGTCAACCCGGTCCTGCGCGCCGTCCACAGGCTGTCTCAGGGACCGATCGGTGACGGCCTCATCGCCACCGCGAGCGCTCGGTCGAACGCCTCCACCATCGCGTCGTAGGTGTAGGCGGCGACCGCCCGCCTGGCCTCTTCGCCGAGCCGGGCGCGCAGGACCTCGTCGGCGAGCAGGCGGTCGATGGCGGCCGCGAGGGCCCGCGCGTCTCCGGGGGCCACGACCAGGCCGGTCGTCTCGTCGCGGACGAGTCCGCCGGCGGCGGCGCCGACCGCGGTGGTGACGATCATGGGCCGGCCCTGGTGCATCGCCTCGTTGCAGACGAGCCCCCAGGGCTCCCTGAAGCGCGGCGTGGGAATCGACGGCAGGAGCGCGAACTCGGCGGCGGCGTATGCCACCGCAAGCCGCGTGCGGGGAAGGGTGCCGATGAGCCGGGCGCGAGGCAGACCGGCGACCCGCGCGGCCAGTGGGCCGTCGCCGACCAGCACGAGCGTGGCCTCGCCGGCCACCTGCGGCCAGGCGCGCGCGAGCACCTCGATGCCCTTGTCGGCGACGAGCCGGCCGGCGTACAGAACGAGCCGTCCGTCCCCGAGGTCGAACTCGTCCCGGAGCTGCGCGATCTCGTTCTGACCAACCGCTCGGCCGAACAGCTCAGGCTCGACGGACTGAGGAGCCACGAAGATGTCGTCGTCCCGGCCCCGGATCGCGCCGACGAAGCGGCGCGCGTGCTCCCCGTAGGCGACGACGGCATCGGCGTGGCGGTAGATGTGCCGGCTGACCGGCAGGGCCAGCGCGTGCGCCGGCGAGCGGGGCTGATGCCAGATCGAGGCCCAGAACACGAACGGCCGCCGATAGCGGCGCGCGCCCGCGTACGAGGCCGGCAGCAGGGGGCCGCCGCCGAAGGGAGCGATGATCGCCGCATGATCGCGGCCGAGCCGCAACGCCTCGCCGAGGCCCTCCAGACGCCGTGCGGGGAAGTCGGCGGCGGCCAGCTGCGCGTCCAGATCGGTGAACCACGCGGGCACGTACCGCTCGCCGCCGCCGTAGCAGAGCACCTCCACGTCGTGGCGGCGGGCCAGCAGGCGGTACAGCGGCAGGCGGTAGTCGCCGAGGTAGGTGGTGAGGATCGCGATCGTCACGGCGACGCATGATGGCGAGAGCGGCCGCTCTATGCTCGGCGCGATGAGGCTCTGCCCATCGCTCGTGGCGATCGCCACATGTCTGGCGGTGGCCGGCTGCGGCGGTTCATTGCACGGCTCTGGCAACGCCGGCACGACGGCCACTGTCACCCCGGCGGTGTCATCGCAGACCGCGACTGCCGCCCGGGCCACCGCGACGAATGATGCGGCCAGCACCACGACCCGTACATCCGCGCCGCCGGAGGTTCCGAAGCACAAGCGGCAGAAGTCCCACGGACCCTCGCACGCGGCCTCGCAGGGCGCTCACGTCGAGACCAACGTCACCGTGAGCGGGGCGGGCGACGTGTCGCCGCCGGTGGTGTCGGTGCCGTCCGGCGTCGGCATCGTGATCCACATCACCAACCGCGGCAGCGCCGCGGCCACCGTCGCGCTCGGCGTCCCCACCCACCCCAGCGTCCACGTCGGTCCCGGTGCCAGCGGGACGGTGCAGACCGGGGGCCTGAAGGACGGGACCTACCGGATCCTCGTCAACGGGACCCCCCGCGGGCAGCTCATGATCGGCGCCCAGGGCGGCCCGTAGCCGCTCAGCTGCTCAACCGATCCGAGAGCCGGGCTCGGCGCCCCGGTCGGGCCGCAGCAGGACGACGCCGCGCTCGTCATCGAGCGCCCCGAGCACGAGCACCTCGGAGAAGAACGGCCCGATCTGGCGCGGCGGGAAGTTCACCACCCCCACCACGAGGGTGTCCTGAAGCTCCTCGCGCGAGTAGTGGGTGACCTGGGCCGAGGAGCGCTTGAGCCCGATCTCGGGGCCGAAGTCGATCGTCAGCTTCCAGGCGGGCTTGCGGGCCTCGGGGAAGTCGTCCACGGCGAGGACGCGGCCGACGCGCATGTCGACCGCCTCGAACTGCCCGAAGTCGATCAATGCAGGACCAGCGACGCGGCCGCGCGGCCGCCTCGGGCCTCGCGGCCCCAGACGCGGCGCAGTTGCTCGTGCCCGAACACCGGCGTGCGCGCCGCCGGGGGCGCGGTGCTCTCCGACTGCGGTGCCGGGCTCTCTGACTGCGACGCCGGGGTGGTGGGCGTCGTGTCGGTGGTGGTCGTCGTGCCCGTGGTCGTCGTGCCCGTCGGCGTCGTGGACGTGGTGGTGGTCGGCGTCGTGCCCGTGGTCGTCGTCCCGGTGTCCGCCGCCGGCGTCGTCGTGGGCGTCGTGGCCGTTGTCGTGGGCGTGGTGGCCGTCGTCGTGGGCGTGGTGGCCGTCGTCGTGGGCGTGGTGGCCGTCGTCGTGGGCGTGGTGGCGGGCGCCGGCGCGGACGGCGTCGAGGCCACCGGGGCGCTGGGCAGAACCGTCGGGTCGCTCTGGGTCTGGGTGCGGCCCGTCACCGGCGGCTTGGCCGGCGCCGGCGCCGCGGTGGTGGTGGTGGTGGGCGTTGTGGCCGTGGTATCCGTCTGGGGCGCGGTCTTGACGGCCTTGGTCACCTTGACCGTCTTGTGGGCGGCGCTCTTGGCGACGGTCGTGGCTCGCACCGCCGAGCGCGGCTCGGCGTAGGAGCGCGCCGACGGCGAAGGAGCCACCGAGGTCTGCGGCGCCGGGGTGCTCGCGACGGGCGGCTCGGCTGCCGTGGTCCGGTGCACAAGATGATGCGTCGAGTGGCCGGCCTCCACCGCGCCGGCGGTGACCAGCGCCGCCGCCGCCAGGCTCGCCGCCGCCTTGCCGGCGAGCGCGCCGATCCCGGCCGAGATGAGGCCGCTCGAGCCGGCCGCGGCGCCACCCGCCACCGCTGCACTCCCGGCGACGGCGCCCGCTCCGGCGGCGCCTGCGCCTGCGGCTCCGGCGCCCGCAGCACCGGCTCCGGCCGCGCTCGCGCTGGCAGCGGTGGCCGATGCGGTGGAGCCCGACGCGGCGGAGTGGCCGAGATGAAAGAACAGGACCTTGTGGAGCATCGCGATCGGCCCCACCGGCAGCAGCGCCGCGAGCGCGCGGTTGGTCTGCTTGAGCTGGGAGCGGAAGGTGGTACAGCGTTTGCAGCTGCGCAGGTGACGCCGGACGAGGGGGCTCGGCCGGCGCTGGAGGCCCTCGGCGATCTCCGCCAGCTCAATCCGGACCTCGTCGCACGAGAGCAGCCGGGCCTCGGAGGCCTCGGCGAGCGAGACACGGGCTCGGACCAGCAGCGACTTCACCGAGGGGACGGTCGTCTCCATCGCCTCGGCGATCTGCTCGTAGGAGAGGGCGTCCATCTCCCGGAGGACGAGTGCCGTCTTCTGCGTCTCGGGCAGCTCGTGGATGTCGCCCACCAGCAACCGGAACTCCTCGCGCTCGTGCACCTTGTCCGCGGTGGTAGCGCCGTGTTCGGAGAGGTGGTGGTCCATCGAGTCCACCCCGATCGCCTGGGCGCGCCGCAGGTGGTTGAGGCTGCGGTTGCGGGCGATCCGATACAGCCACGGACGGACGTTGATCGGCCGGTCGTCAGCGAGGATGGCGTTGAACGCCGCGGTCATGACCTCCTGCAGGACGTCCTCGGCATCCTCGCGTGAGCCCAGCAGGTGGCGGCAGAACGACATCAGCCGCGACTCGTAGCGCGCGACCAGAATTTCGAACGCGGACGTGTTCCCCCTGCGCAGCAGGGAGATCAATCTCTCATCGGACTGGAGCCGGAGCAGCGGGGAACGCCCGTGCAGCCCGACCCCGCCCGAATATTTCAGTGCTGAGACTTCCATCCGGCTCGGTGGCGTGACTCCTCTATACGGCGACAGACACGCTAGCAGCGCATAAGTTGCGGACGACTACGGAAGGATCGCCCAGCCGGAAACCAGACCGTTGCAGAGGGATCCGAGGACGGCCGCACGTGCGCAGGTACCCGGGGAGGGACTCGAACCCTCACGCCATAAAGGCAGTCGCTCTTAAGGCGACCGTGTCTGACCAATTCCACCACCCGGGCCGGGCCTCGGACGGTATCGATTCGTGCGGTCGCAGCCAAGTTTTGCGCGCGTTTTGCCCGGGCAGTCTCTCCGACGGGCGCGCCTTCTCGGCCGGCGGCAACCACCCGGACAGCTACGCGCTGCCATCCTGGGACTACAACAACAGCGGCGCCGGCGGCGACGGGTCGGAGCCCGCCGGGCCGGGCGCGCCGTCCCTAACCCAGACGGCCACGCCCGCGTGCTGGGTGGCACCGCCGCTGGCCACGCTGCTGGGCCAGAACGGCAGGTTCCCGCGCACCGAGCCCGCCACGTGGCGTCCGGGGTGGTGCGGAGGGGATGACGCGCAAAGTAAGCCCGGATACGGTGCAAAACTCGACACTCGTTTCCGAAAGCCCACCGGCCACCCTCACCAGCCGTCGTTGACCTGCGCCGAGGCTCGGCGCGCGCGCCGAGACGAACCCCGCCACAACGGCTCTCAGCCGGTTGCCGACTCCAGGTCGCGCTCGCGCTCGAGGGCGATGTCGCGGCCCTGGCCCAGCGACAGCAGATCGAGCAGCGTCGATGACAGCGCGGCGTTGCCGGAGCTGAGCAGCCCGTCACGCTCGCCGACCGGGCCCAGTGCGCGGATCCAGGCCGACATGGTGCCGCTCACCGTGGCATCGGGCGCGCCGTCCGGGGACTCCGAGATCTCCGCGCTGTCGCCGGCCATCGTCACCCGATAGGCGTCCGGTGCCCCCGCTGCGCTGTCGGTGACCTCGAGGTCGATGGTGCCGGACGCCGCCGTGCTCCCGTTGACCAGTCCCGGAACGAGCCGGAAGATAGCCCCGAGATCGACACGCTCAGAGACGCGAGGCGGGCTCCAGGCCCACTCATAGCCCCAGCGGGCGAGCTCCCCGAGGACGGGGGCCAGCTCGCGGCTGCGCGCGGTGAGCTCGTAATCCACCCGGGGCGGCACTTCCCGGTAGCGCTTCCGCGTCAGCATTCCGTCGGCAACCATGCGGTTCAGCCGTGACCGCAACTGCTCGGTGGAGATCCCGGGTAGAACCCTCTGGAGCTCGACGAATCGACGCGGGCCTGCGAGCAGGTCGCGGACTATCAGCAGGGTCCACTTGTCGCCCACGAGATCAAGAGCGCGGGCATCAGGCGACCACTGGTCATAAGGATGACGCTTTGCGGGCGGTACGTGCGAGATAACAACTCCCCCGGGTCTAAGGACGGCGCTTCCACCTACCGAGAATCAGCATAACGAACAAATCAGGTTTCGCCACAGGTATTTAGCGCCAGTTTGGGACGCGTGCGTCGTTTCAGGATTCGCGATGGGCCAAGTGATCTATCTGGATGAGCGCCGGGGTGAACGCTCCCGGACCGCGTCGATGACGCAGCCGCTGTTCTTCTTCGACGTTTCCTGTCCGCTGTCCTATCTCACCGCCGAGCGCATTGAGCGCAAGCTCGGCGAGGTCGAGTGGGTTCCGGTGGACGGGGCCTCGCTGGGCGCCGCCGGCGGTCAGGAGCCGCCGGTCAGACAGGCTGACGATCACGTCCTGCGCAGCCGCGCGGACTCGTGCGCGCGAGCGCTGCGGCTGCCGCTGGTGTGGCCCGACCGCTTTCCCGGAGCCGCCCGCTGCGCGCAGCGCGCGTCGGCGTTCGCCTGCGAGGTCGGCGCCGGCGCGGCGTTCGCCCTGGCGGCAAGCCGGCTCGCGTTCTGTGGCGGCTTTGACCTCGAGGACCCCGAGACGCTGGCCGAAGCGGCTGCGGCCGCCGGGGTACCACTGGAGGAATGCCTGGGCGCCGCCGGTGAGACGTGGCGCGACGAGGAGCTGGAGGCCAACGCCGACCTGCTCCGTAGGCGCGGCATCACCGAGCTGCCCGCCATCCGCATCGGAGACCAGTGGCTCGAGGGCGAGGCCGGACTGCTGGCGGCGGGGGCCCTGACCGCTGGGCCGCAGACGGTGCGGCGGCTGGCCCGCGGCTAGCCCACGGCAGGACACCCGCCGTCCGCTCAGAACTCAACCCGAGCAAAGCGGTTGAACTGAAGGACAAACAGGTACACGTATGACTGTGGGCTCCGCGCGAGCACCCAGCCGGCGCCTCCAGGGACGGCCTCGCCGGCGGATCGGGACCGGACCTAGACTCCGGGCGATCCCGCGCGCCATCCACCGGTTCTGGCGTATCGCCTACGAGGCCAACATCACGGGGCTGGCGTCGATGATCGCCTACAACATGCTGCTGGCGATCATCCCGGTCGCGCTGTTGGGACTGTTCGTGGCGGGGCAGGTCCTGTCCAGCCACGCCGTGCAGCACAGCGTGCTCCAGGATCTCCAGGAGGTCTTCCCCGGCACCGCGGAGCACACGCTGGACTCGCTGCTGGACGAGGTCCGCAGCTCGACCACCGGCACGGGCGTGCTCGCGCTGGTGGCGAGCCTGTGGCTGGGCGCCTCGTTCTGGGGCGCGCTTGACACCGCCTTCGACAAGATCTACCACGGCCCCTCGCGCGGCTGGCTCAAGCAGAAGCGGTTTGCCATCTCGATGCTGCTGGTGGTCCTGCTGTTCATGGTGGCGACTGTGGCCGTGCCGACCGTGCAGAGCCTGTTGCGCACGAGCGCCAACAGGCTCCCCTTCGACCTCGCCCACGTCGCGGCGCTCGTCTACGTGGGGTCGCTGGCGTTCAGCCTCGGGATTCTGTTCGTCTGCCTGTCGATCATCTACTCGCGTGTCCCGCATCTGAAGGTGCCGTGGCGCGCGGTGTGGCCGGGGGCTGTGGGAGCGACGGCCGCGATCGCGGTCGTCTCCTACGCGTTCCCCGCCTACCTCAGCCACATCTCGACGATCGCGCGCTTCGGGACGACGATCGTGTTCATCCTCATCCTGCTCGGCTGGTTCTACGTCCTGGCGCTCATCATCCTCGGCGGCGCGATCGTCAACGCGATGCGCCTGACGTCCTGGGACGCGCAAGCCCGGTAGCGTCCGGAGCGTGGCGACCGAGACCGAGACCGACACGGTGCTGCACGGCGGCCGCCTGGTGGCCCGCGCGCTGCGCGCCTACGGCGTGACCAAGCTGTTCACGCTCTCGGGCGGCCACCTCTTCTCCATCTACGACGGGTGCCGCGCCGAGGGCATCGACCTCGTCGACGTCCGCCATGAGCAGGCGGCGGCCTTCGCCGCCGAGGGGTGGGCCAAGGTGACGCGCACCCCCGGCGTGTGCGCGCTCACCGCCGGACCGGGGGTCACCAACGGGATGAGCGCGATGGCGTCGGCGGCACAGAACAACTCGCCGATGCTGGTGCTGGGCGGCCGTGCGCCGGCGTTCCGCTGGGGCCAGGGTTCGCTGCAGGAGATCGACCACATCCCGTTCGTGGCCCCGGTGGTCAAGCACGCCGCCACCGCCCAGACCACCGCCGAGATCCCCGGACTGCTCCACGACGCCATGCGCACCGCGATCACGCCGCACTCGGGCCCCGCGTTCGTCGACTTCCCGCTCGATCAGGTGTTCGGCGAGGCCGAGGCGGGCGGGACCGCATCCCCGGGGCCGTTGCCCGAGCCGTGGACCGGTGCCGGCGCCGACGCGGCGCAGATCGATCGCGCCGCCGCGCTGCTGCGCGACGCCGAGCGCCCCGTGATCATGGCCGGCACCGGCCTGTACTGGGGCCGGGGGGAGCAGGCCCTGGCGGCGCTGGCCGAATCGCTGCGCATCCCCGTGTTCCTCAACGGCCTGGGCCGCGGCTGCCTGCCCGCCGACCACGAGCTGGCGTTCTCTCGCGCGCGCGGCGCCGCGCTCAGCCAGGCCGACGTGGCGCTGGTCATCGGGGTGCCGCTGGACTTCCGCCTTGGCTTCGGCGCGGTGTTCGCCGACGACGCCGACGTCCTTGCCATCGACGTGGCCGAGCCCGCGCGGCCGCACCCGCGCCCACTTAGCGCCGAGCTCTACGGCGCGCTGCCGGCCACCCTGGACGCACTGCGCGACGGCGCCGGCGCTGCGAGCGGCCGGGCCACCTCGCGCAACGACTGGGTGGCCTCGCTGCGGGCGATCGAGGCCGAGCGCCGCGCCAGCGAGGCTGGGGAGCTCGCCGACGGGCGGGCGCCGCTTCACCCGATGCGGATCTACGGCGAGCTGGCCCAGCTGCTGGACCGCGATGCGATCGTGGTCGGCGACGGCGGGGACTTCGTGTCCTACGCCGGGCGCGTGGTCGACTCCTACCGGCCCGGATGCTGGCTTGACCCCGGGCCCTACGGCTGCCTGGGCTCGGGCCCGGGCTACGCCCTGGCGGCCAAGCTGGCCCATCCCGAGCGCCAGGTGGTGCTCCTGCTCGGCGACGGCGCCTTCGGCTTCTCCGGGATGGAGTTCGACACTCTGGCCCGCCACGGCGTGGCCGTGGTCGGGGTGATCGGCAACAACGGCATCTGGGCGCTGGAGAAGCACCCGATGGAGGCGATCTACGGCTATTCGGTGGCCGCCGACCTGCGGCCACGCACCCGCTATGACGAGGTGGCCGCGGCGCTCGGCTGCCACGGCGAGCTGGTGAGCGAGCCCGCCGAGCTGCGCCCCGCGCTCGAGCGGGCGTTCGCCGCCGGAGGCCCGGCGCTGGTCAACGTGCTCACGGATCCCGGCGTGGCCTATCCGCGCCGGTCCAACCTCGCCTGAGTCCTTAAACGCCTCGCCTGAGTCCTTAAACGAAAACCGCCCGCGTTCTGCGGGCGGCTTCCGATCCAGGTTTGGCCCAATCAGGACGGGCAGGGGTACGTGCCAGAAAGGGCCAATTAGAGTGGTTCGGACGGCGGGAGGCGCCGATGTCTGCGGCTTCGCCCGAACCTATGTTGAGATGTGGATCACCAAAAGGCGGTCCGCACCCCGCGAATAGAATGATCCGACCCCATGATAAAGGCAATCGAACATTCGTCCAGTTCTCGCCTAAAACCTCACTAGGCTCTGGTCAGAAAAATGACCGGAGGCCTTTACAAACGCGGCGCGACTAGCTCCGTCGCGGCACCCCGGAGGATGTCGTGCTCGGAGATCTCGATCCGGTCGAGCCCGAAGAGCGCCAGCACCTCGCGGAAGATGAGCACGCCGGCGACGATCGTGGGTGCCCGGCCGGGCTGCAGGCCAGGCACATGCCGGCGCTCGTCGAGCGTCATCGCCGCCAGCTCGCCCAGGATGCGGTCGCATTCGGCGGCGCTGAGCAGGTAGCCGTGGACGCGCTCGGGGTCATAGGGGTCCAGCTGCTGGGCGATCGCCGCCAGCGACGTCGCGGTGCCCGCGACCGCGATCCCGTGCCCCACCGCGTCGCGCTCGCCGGCCGGGACGTTGTCAGCGAGGATCGCCCGCACGTCGGTGACGAGCTCGTCCATCTCGCCAGGATCGGGGGGGTCGCGGTGCAGGTGGCGCTCGGTCTGGCGCACCACGCCCGCCTGGGTGGAGACGTGAAAGCCCACGTCTGAGCCGGTCCCGATCACGAGCTCGGTGGAGCCACCGCCGATGTCGAGCACGAGCGTCGGCGTGCGATCCGCCCGATCACGCTCGCTGGTGGCCCCCAGGAAGGTGAGCCCGGCCTCCTGGTCGCCGGTGAGTACGTGGGGCTCGAGCCCGTAGCGGCGGCGCACCTCTTCGGCGAACTGCTCGCCGTTGGCCGAGTCGCGCACGGCGCTGGTCAGCACCGCGACCGCGGCGCGGCAATCATGCTCGTCGATCTCGGCCTTGTAGCCGTCGAGGGTCGAGAACACGCGCTGCATGGCGTCCTCGCGCAGGCGGCCCTCGGCATCGACGCCCGAGCCCAGGCGCGTCACCTCGCTGTGTCGGACCAGCTCATCGGTGACGCGGTGGTCCTCGAGCGCGGCGATGAGCAGGCGCGTGGAGTTGGAGCCGATGTCAACGACAGCGACGTTCAAACCACTGCCCAGCCTATCCGCAGGGCGCTCAACCGGGGTGAACCGGATGTGGCATCGGGCGGCCGTCCAGCGCGGCCAGCAGATTGTCCACCGCGAGGGTCGCCATCGCCGCCCGCGCGGTGTGCGTGGCCGAACCGATGTGCGGGGCCACAATGAGGTTGGGCGCGCTCAGCAGCGGGTCGTCGGGGGTCGGGGGCTCGGGATCGGTGACGTCGAGCGCGGCGCCGGCGATGTCGCCCTGGCGCAACGCCTCGATCAGCGCCGCCTGGTCGACGATCGGGCCGCGTGCGGTGTTGATGAGGATCGCGGACGGCTTCATCGCCGCCAACGCGGCCGCGTCGATTAGGTGATGGGTGGCGGGCGTGAGCGGGCAGTGCAGCGAGACGAAGTCCGAGCGCTTGAGCATTGTCAGCAGCGGCACCCCACCGTCCGAGCCGGTGTGGAGCACGGTCATGTCAAAGCCCTGGGCCCGGCGGGCCACGGCACGGCCGATACGCCCCATGCCGATGATCCCCAGCGTCGCGCCGAAGGCGTCGTGGCCGAGAAAGGCGCTGGGCTCCCAGGTCAGCCAGTCATCGCTCTGGACCGACAGCAGCGCGTCGGGCAGCCGCCGGGCCGCCGCCAGCAGCAGCGTGAAGGTGAGGTCGGCGGTCGCGTCGGTGAGCACGTCGGGCGTGTTGCCGACGGCGATGCTGCGGGTCCTCGCCGCGTCGAGGTCGATGTTGTCGTAGCCGACGGCGTAGTTGGCGATCGCCCGCAGCTGCGGCGAGCCCTCGATGAGGGCGGCGTCGACGCGGTCGGTGAGCAGGGACAGCAGCCCCGCGGCCTGCGCGGTGCGGGCGCGCAGCTCCTCGTAGGGGGGCGGCAGGCGCTGGGGCCAGACATCGACCTCGTGGCGCTCGCGCAGGCGGCCAAGCGCCGGGCCGGGCAGGTCGCGGGTGACGAAGCAGCGGGCCACAGCCCGCCGCATTGTCACCGAACTTGTCTGGCTATGCCGACTCGACGGGGGCCATCGCGGGAGCCTGCACGCGGGCGGGCAGGCGCGGCAGCCCGAAGGCCGCCACCAGCCCGCCGACCACGGCGAACCCGGCCGAGACCACGAACGCGAGCTGGAAGCCCGAGACCAGCGCCGCGTGCGCCGTGGTCCCGGCGTGGTGCAGTTCCGTGTTCGTGCGCGAGGTGGCGATGGCGGCCAGGACGGCGAGCCCCAGCGCGCCGCCGACCAGCCGCGCGGTGTTGACCAGCCCGGAGGCCAGGCCGGCCTCCTCGGGGGCGACACCGGCGACGGCGCTGATCGTGGCCGGGACGAAGGCCAGCCCGATCCCCATCGCCGTCAGCAACGAGGGGAACAGCATGTCGCCGAGGTAGGTGCCGGTCGTCGAGATGTCGGTGAACCAGAACAGGCCGGCGGCGAGCGACGCCATCCCGGTGATGAGGATCGGCTTGGCGCCGACGCGCCCCACCAGGCGCGAGGCCAGCGTGGAGCCCGCCACGATGCACAGCGTCATGGGCAGGAAGGCAAGACCGGCGCGAATGGGGGAGTAGCCGAGCACCTGCTGTAGGTACAGCGAGACGAAGAACCACATCCCGAACGACGACGCCCCGACGAGCAGGATCACGATGTTGGACGCGCTCAGCGTCCGCGAGCGATAGATGCGCAGCGGCATCAGGGGCGCGCGGGCCACCCATCCCTCAATGACCACGAACAGGGCGAGCAGGGCGAGCCCGGCGACGATCAGGATGAGGGTCGAGCTGTCGCCCCAGCCGGTCTGGTCGGTGCGCACGATGCCGAGCACGAGCAGCGACAGCCCGACGGTGGCGGCTAGGGCGCCGCGCAGGTCGAACTCCCGGGCGCGGGCGGCGTTGCGGCTCTCCAGGAGATAGTGCCGCGCCGCCACGGCGGCCAGCAGGCCGATCGGGACGTTGATGAAGAGGATCCAGCGCCAGGACAACAGATCGGTGATCACGCCGCCCAGCAGCACGCCGGCGGCGCCGCCGGCGCCGCCCATGGCGCCCCAGATGCCGACGGCGCGATTGCGCGCGGCACCCTCGGTGAAGGTGGTGGTGAGGATCGAGAGCGAGGCCGGCGCGATGACCGCTCCGCCGAGCCCCTGCACCGCGCGGGCGGCGATGAGCACGCCTTGGCTGTCGGCGATGCCGCCGGCCAGCGAGGCGAGCGCGAACAGCGTGAGCCCGGCCACGAACACCCGGCGGCGGCCCATCAGGTCGGCGGCGCGGCCGCCGAGCAGCAGGAAGCCCGCGAAGGTGACGGTGTACGCGTTGACCACCCACTGCAGGTCGACCTCGGAGAAGCCGAGGCCGTGGCGGATCGCGGGCAGCGCCACGTTGACCACCGACACGTCGAGGATGACCATGAACTGCGCCAGGCACGACAGCAGCAATGTCGCGCGCAGATGCGGCGTCTGGGGTGATTGGGTGTCTGGACTCATGGACTCGATTCCGGGGATCTAAGTACGATGATCATCGTACATATTAGGACGGTCCCGATGATTAGACGAGGAACGCCCCGCCGATGGGACAATGTGAGATGAGCGGCGACCGATCCGGCGCCCCCGCGGGGGCGATCGTGCTCACGTTCGACAACCTGGGGGAGGCGAGCGCGCTGCAGCGCGGCACCTGGGACCCGCAGACCCCGCTCGGCCGCGACCCCTCGGTGACGCGGGCGCTCCCCTGGCTGCTCGATGCCCTCGACGATAGCGGCCTGCGCGCCACGTTCTTCGTCGAGGCGGTCAATTGTGAGGTCAACCCCGAGGCGCTGCAGACGATCGGCGCCCGCGGCCACGAACTCGGCGTCCACGGCTGGGCGCACGAGGTGTGGGGGGCGCTCGACGCCGACACCGAGCGCGAGCTGCTGGAGCGGGCCACGCGGGCGTTCGGCGCGCTCGGACTCAGCGCAGGTGGCTTTCGTCCGCCCGGCGGCGACCTCACCCCGGCCACGCCGGCGCTGCTGCGCGAGTTGGATTTCGAGTGGTGCTCGCCGGTACACGATGGCTCGGGTGGGTGGGATCTCATCGCAGACGGCCTTGCCGTCGTCCCGTTCCAATGGGAGCGCGTTGACGCCTACCACCTCATGGAGCGGTTCGCGGATCTGCGCGAGCGTCGCGGTGACACCCGCGCTCCGATCGGCGCCGAGGCCGCCGGCGAGCGGATGGCGGCGGCCCTGCGCGGCGGCGAGGAGGCGCGGACGGTGATCATGCACCCGTTCCTCATGCTCGACGCGGCGTGGCGGGCTCAGGTGAAGCGGCTGCTCGAGCAGATGGCGGCGCTCGGCGGGGTCGTCCCCGGAGGCGTGTTCGCGCGCAGTAGGGTGGGGCCATGAGCCCCGAGACCCGCATCCCCACCACCCACGTCGGCAGCCTGCCGCGCCCGCAGGACGTCGTCGACCTCGTGTTCGCCCAGGATCGCGGCGAGGCGGTCGATCCCGTCGTGTTTGACCGGGTCATCGGCGGCGCCGTCCGCGACCGCGTTGCGCACCAGGTGGACGCGGGGATCGACTTCGTCTCCGACGGCGAGATGAGCAAGATCGGCTACGCCACCTACATCCGCCACCGCCTCAGCGGCTTCGAGGTGGGCGACGTCCCCCGGGCGACCCCTGCCGACCTGGACGCCTACCCGCGATTCCGCGATCGCCTGGCCCAGCAGGGCGGCAGCGCCCGCTACCTGCGTCCCATCTGCCGCGGCCCCATCACCTACGAGCACGCCGAGCCGGTGCAGCGCGACCTCGCGCACCTGACCAATGCCATCGACGGTCAGCGGGTGACCGGCGCCTTCATGAATGCGCCGTCGCCGGGGATCATCGCGCTGTTTCAGCCCAACGAGTACTACGCGACGCTGGAGGAGTACCTGCACGCGATCGGCGAGGCGATGAAGGTGGAGTACGAAACGATCGTCTCCGCCGGCGTCCTGCTCCAGATCGACGCGCCCGATCTCGCCATGGGCCGCCACATCATGTACCGCGACCGCTCCGACGAAGAGTTCGTGGCCAGCGTCGAGCGCCACGTCGACGCGATCAACACGGCGCTGCGCGACGTCCCCGCCGACCGGGTTCGCCTGCACCTGTGCTGGGGCAACTACGAGGGGCCTCACCACCTCGACATCGACCTGGGCCGGATCATCGGCGCCATCCTGCGCGCCAAGCCGGCCACGATCCTGTTCGAGGCGGCCAACCCGCGCCACGCCCACGAGCACGTCGTCTGGCGTGATGCGGCGATCCCCGAGGACAAGGTCCTGGCGCCGGGCGTGATCGACTCCACCACCAACTACATCGAGCATCCCGAACTGGTGGCCCAGCGCATCGAGCAGTACACGGCCATCGTGGGCCCCGAGCGGGTGATCGCCGGAACTGACTGCGGCTTCGGGACGTGGTCGGGCTTTGGCGCCATCGACCCCGACATCTGCTGGGCCAAGCTGCGCACGCTGGCCCAGGGCGCGGCGGTCGCCGCTCAGCGTCAACCCGCGCTGCGCTGATCGTCAAGACCGCGCACCGGCGATTGTGCCCGCAAGTACGATGGGTGCGCGTCAACGAGAGAGGAGCGGCCATGCGCAACCCAGGGTTCATCCGCGGTACCCACCACCTCACGTTCTGCGTCGGCGGAGCCCAGGAGGACTATGACTTCCATGTCCGCCTGCTGGGGCTCAGGAGCGTCAAGAAGACGGTCCTGTTCGACGGGGAGCTGCCCATCTACCACCTCTACTACGGCAACGGCGCCGGCGACCCCAGCACGCTGCTGACCGCGTTTCCCTACCGCCAGGCGGGCTGGATGGGCAAGCGCGGCACCAACCAGGCCAAGATCCTCCTCCTCTCGATCCCGGTCAACTCGCTGGGGTACTGGTCCGATCGCTTCGCCGAGCACGACGTCGAGCACGAGCGGATCCAGCGCTTCGGCACCGAGCGCCTGATGTTCCGCCACCCGTCTGGCATCGAGTACGCGCTGGTCGCCGATCCCGAGCCAGATGCCCGCGAACCGTGGGACGCGCACGTCCCCGCCGAGCACGCCATCCGCGGCGCCTACGGCACCACCACCTCGGTCACTGAGCAGGGCCCGATGGACTACTTCATCGTCCAGGGCATGAACGGCGAGCCGCTTGGCGACGAGGGCGAGAACCACCAGTACCGCATCGGCGAGGCCGACGGCTTCGGGCGGATCCTCGAGCTGGTGGAGGAGCCCCACCTGCATCAGGGCACCTGGCACTTCGGCGAGGGCACGATCCACCACCAGGCCTTCGACGTCGGCGACGCCGACAACCAGCAGGTGGTCAAGGATCACATCGTCGGCCTGGGCTTCACCGACGTCTCGGAGGCCAAGGACCGCGGCTACTTCTTCTCGATGTACTGCCGCAGCCCCAGCGGCCTGCTGGTGGAGCTGGCCTGGGGGCCGCCGCAGGGCTTCCTCATCGACGAGACCGCCGCGGAGCTCGGCACCCACATGTGCATCCCGCCCCACTGGGAGCACCGCCGGTCCGAGATCGCGCAGCTCGAACCGATCGACGCCGAGGAGACGGTCGTCAGCTAGACCGCCGGCCGCTCGTGATCAGCGCGGCGCCGGCCGGCTCGGGCGGCGCCGCGAACGCCGGCGCGACGGCGGTGTAGCCGCGGGACCACGTCGTGTCTGACGGCGCTGATCAAATACGGTCCCGCTGATGGCTGCGGCGCTGCAGATCCCCTCCAACCCGCTCGGCGCCGGTGGGCCGCGGCTGCCGCGGGTGGCGCTGGGTTGCGGCAACTTCGGCGGCGTCGGCTCGGCGCCGGCATTCTTCGGCCAGGGCCTGTCGCACTCCGAGGCGCTCGAGCTCATGGACGCGGCGTGGGCTCTGGGGATCCGCCACTTCGACACCGCCGACGCCTACGGGGGCGGCCGCAGCGAGGAGGCGATCGGCGCCTGGATCCGCTCGCGGCGGACCCGCCCGACGCTCACCACCAAGACGTTCAACCGGATGACCGCCGACGGCGACCAGGGCCTTGCTCCCGACCGCGTCCGCCGGCAGTTCGCCTCCAGCCTCGAGCGTCTCGGCGTCGATCGCGTCGACCTGTTCCTTGCCCACGAATTCGATCGCAGCGTCCCGCTCACCGACACGATGTCGGTCTTCGACGAGTTCCGCGACAGCGGCCAGGTGGTCTCCTACGGCGTGAGCAACTTCGACGCCGCCCAGCTCCAGCAGGCCCTTGACATCGGGGGGTCGGCGGCGGTCCAGAACGCCTACTCGCTGCTCGCGCGCGATGACGAGGCCGACGTCATCCCGCTGTGCGCGCGCAGCGGCGTCGGCTACATCGTCTTCAGCCCGCTGTGCGGCGGCTGGCTGACGGGCAAGTACCGGCGTGGCGCCGCCTACCCGTTCGGGTCGCGGATGACCCAGCGCCCCGAGCCGTACGAGGCGCTGGCCACTGACGCGACGTTTGACCGGCTCGAGTGGCTCGAGCGCTTCTGCCGCGAGCGCGGCACCTCGATGGCGGGAACGGCGCTGGCCTGGCTGCTGGCCGACGAGCGCGTCACCCAGGTCGTCATCGGCCCCGGCCGCCCCGAGCACCTGGAGCCGGTGCGCGAGGCGATCGAGCGCCCGCTGACCCCCGACGAACGACGGCAGATCACGGAGACCTTCAACTGATGCGCGTCCTCACCCTGTCCAACGCCGATATCCACGCCGCCCTGTCGCCGGCCGACTGTGAGCGCGCGATGGCCGGCGTGCTCGCCGCCCGCGTCCGCGGCGAGGCCTTCAACCCGCTGCGCACCGTCACCGTCCCGCCCGGCGCCGCCGGGTTCATCGGGCTGATGCCGGCCTACGTCTCGGCCTCCGCCGCCGGCGAAGAGGGCCCGGGCTACGCCGGCGCGGCGTTCGGGCTGAAGGCGATCTGCCTGATCCCCGGCAACCCGGCGCGGGGCCTCGATGCCCACCAGGGCACGGTGACGCTCTACGACGGCGAGACCGGGATGCCGACGGCGATCCTCAACGCCTCGGCGATCACCGAGATCCGCACCGCCGCGGTCACCGCCGTCGCCACCCGCGCGCTGGCCCGCCCCGGCGCCCACGTTCTGGGGATGCTCGGCGCCGGCGTGCAGGCCCGCTCCCATCTCCTCGCGCTCGCCGACGTGCGCCCGTGGGACGAGGTCCGCGTCTATGCCCCCACGACCGCGCACGCCGAGGCGCTGCGCGACGCCCGCCCCGACATCACCGTCGCCGCGTCGGCGCAGGACGCCGTGCGGGACGCCGATGTGGTGACGATCGCCACCAGCGCCAAGCGCCCGGTCCTCGAGCACGCCTGGCTGGCGCCGGGGCCCACGTCAACGCCGTCGGCGCGAGCTCGCCCACCGCCTGGGAGATCGAGCCCGAGACCGTCGCCGCCGCGGCCCTGTTCTGCGACAGCCGCGAGTCGGTGCGCAACGAGGCCGGGGAATTCAAGCTCGCCATCGAGCAGGGCCTCATCTCCGGCGAGGAGCACATCCGGGCGGAGCTGGGGGAGGTCGTGGCCGGCGCGCATCCGGGACGCCAGAGCGACGCCGAGCTCACGCTGTTCCGGTCGCTGGGGATCGGCGTCGAGGACCTTGCCGCCGCCCAGGTGGCCGTGGACGTGGCCCGTCGCAACGGCCTCGGGACCGAGGTGGACCTGTGATCGCGCTCGAGGAGATCCGCGCCGCCCGCGACCGGGTGGCCGACCTGGCCGTCCGCACCCCTCTGGTGCGCCTGCACCTCGACGACGCGCCCGCCGAGATCCACCTCAAGCTCGAGACGCTGCAACCCATCAACTCGTTCAAGATCCGGGGCGCCGGCAACGCCATCCGCTCCGCGCCGGCGGAGCTGCGGGCGCAGGGCCTGCTCACCGCCAGCGCCGGCAACATGGCCCAGGGGGTCGCCTGGGTGGCCCGCGAGCTGGGGCTGACGGCCACGATCGCCGTGCCCGATCACGCGCCCGAAGCCAAGCTGCGCGCCATCGAGCGCCTCGGCGGCCGCGTCCTCAAGGTGCCCTACGACGACTGGTGGCAGGCGATCGTCACGTCGCAGATCCCCGGCGAGGAGGGGCTGTTCGTCCACCCCGTCGCCGACGAGGCGGTGATGGCCGGTAACGGGACCATCGGGCTGGAGATCATGGAGGACCTCCCCGACGTGGACACCGTGGTCATCCCCGTGGGCGGTGGCGGGCTGACGGTGGGGATCGCCAGCGCGGTCAAGGCCATCGCGCCCGATGTGCGGATCGTGACCGCCGAGCCGGCCACCGGCGCCGCCCTGTGCGCGGCACTGGCCGCCGGCGAGCCGGCCGACGTGGACTACCAGCCGTCGTTCGTGGACGGCTCGGGCAGCCGGCGGGTGCTCGACCCGATGTGGCCCCGGCTGCGCGAGGTCGTGGACGAGGCGGTGGCGGTCCCGATCGCCGACGCCGAGGCGGCGGTGCGGACGCTGGCCGAGCGGGTGCGGGTGATCGCCGAGGGCGCCGGAGCGCTCTCCACGGCGGCCGCGCTGGCCGGCCGCGCCGGGTCCGGGAAGGTGGTGTGCGTGGTCAGCGGTGGGAACATCAACCTGGCCACCCTCGCCGGGATCATCAACGGCGCTGGAGAGAGATGAGCGACGACGACACCGGCCCCGTCCTGCCCGGAACCGGGGCCAGCGACTACGAGCGGTACCTGCGCACCGACGAGCTGCTGGCGCTCCAGAAGCCGCCCGAGGAGCGGGTCCACCGCGACGAGCTGCTGTTCCAGACCGTGCACCAGTCCTCGGAGCTGTGGCTCAAGCTGGCGCTCCAGGAGGTCGAGGAGGCCACGCGGCTGATCGACGCCGAGGAGCTGCTGGCCGCCTGCCGGCTCGTGCGCCGCGCCGTGCTGTGCCTGCGCCAGGTCACCGACGCGCTGGACATGCTCGACCTCCTGGACCCGTGGGACTACCACACGGTCCGCACCGCGCTCGGCCACGGCAGCGGCTTTGACTCACCGGGCTTTCGCAACCTGGCCCGCGTCACCCCGGCGCTGGGCGGCGCCTTTGACCGCGCGGTCGAGCGCACCGGCGTGCCGGCCACCGAGGTGTACCGCCGGCGCGGCGAGTTCGCGGCGCTGCACGAGCTCGCCGAGAGCCTGACCGATTTCGACGAGCGCCTACGGCTGTGGCGCTTTCGCCACTACAGCGTCGTCGCCCGGGCGATCGGCGAGGAGACCACCGGCATCGCCGGCACCCCGGTGCAGGTGCTGGGCAAGCTCATCGCCCAGCGGCAGCTGCCCAAGCTGTGGGACGTCCGCGCGCGGCTGGTGGAGCTGTTCGAGGCCGAGCGCGACGCGGGTGGGGGCGGGGGCGGGCACCCCATTGGGCATGGGGACAGTTAGCGGCTGACTAGGCGCCGAGTTCGTCCGGAAAACGGCTGGCTTGGAAAAGGGGGCAGGACGGCGAACCGCCGCGATTTGCAGGTACTTTTGGTAGATATTCCCGGTCAGAGAGGGAAAATCTCCCAAAACCCCGCTCGGGCGTGGCCGGCGACCGCCCGGCCCGCCCGGTGTGCTCCTCGATAGCCGTCTTTGACGTTCCCGGCGCACCACCGGGAACGCCGAGAGCCACCTAGGCCCGGGCGCCCTCCAGTCCCGCCACCAACCGGTCGACCTCGTCCTCGGTGTTGTAGTGGATGAACCCGATCCGGATCGCGTCCTTCTCATAGCCCAGGCGCTTGTACAGGTCCAGCGAGTACCAGGAGTCATGAGCCCACACGCCGATGTCCTGCGCCGCCAGCTGCGCCGCGACATCGGCCGCCGGCACGCCGTCCACGTTGACGAGGAACGTCGGCACGCGCCCCTCCATCGTCGGCAGCCCGTAGACCGTCACGGCGTCGGAGATCCCGGCCAGGAAGCGCTCGCCCAGAGCGCGCTCGTACGGGACGATGGCCTCAAAGCCGCCGATCGAGTCCAGGTAGTCGATGGTGGCGTTGAAGCCGGCGAGCAGCTCGTAGGGGCTGGTGCCGGTGTTGAAGCGCCGCCCCAGCGGGTCGGACGGCGCCGGGCGGGCCTTGTAGGGGCGCCAGTGCGAGGTCACCTCGGCCCTGCCGTAGGCCATGCCCAGGTGCGGCCCGCAGAACTTGTAGGGCGAGCAGATCAGCACGTCGGCGCCCACGGCGCGCACGTCGATCGGCTCGTGCGCGGCGTAGTGGACGGCGTCGATCCAGGCCAGCGCGCCGGCGTCGTGGGCCATGCGGCACACCCGCGCGGCATCAACGACGGTCCCGACGGCATTGGACGCCCAGGCGAAGGCCACCACCCGGGTGCGGTCAGAGAGCTTGGCCGCCAGGTCGTCGAAGTCGAGCAGCGTGTCGGGATGGAGCTCGATGTGCTTGACCACCAGATCGCGGTCGGCGGCCAGCTCCAGCCACGGGGCCACGCCGCCGTCGTGGTCGGCTGAGGACACCAGGATCTCGTCGCCAGGCTCAAATGCGCGCCCCGCCGTCCGGCTGAACGTGAAGTCCAGCGAGGTCATGTTGGCGCCGAAGGTGATCTCGTGGGGGTCGCAGCCGAGGAAGCGGGCGGCGTGGGCCTCGGCGGTCTCCAGGATCTCCTTGACCCGGAAGCTCGTGGCGTAGCCCGCGCCCAGGTTGGCGCTGGCCTCGCGCAGCGCACGGGCGATGGCGTCGCCCACCTCGTCAGGCACCTGGGACCCGCCCGGAGCGTCGAGGAACGCGAACCCGCCGCCCAGCGCGGAGAAGCGGCGGCGCACCTCGCCGATGTTGATCGTGGGATTGAGCGTCTCAGCCAACCGTTCCTCCTTCGCGCTTGCAGCGGTCACACGGTAATGGTTTGATCGCCATACAAAATCAGACCAGAGGGGGTGTCGTACACCTTGAGCGTTCGTGTAAGCCGCCACGCGGAGGCCAGTTGGCAGGGAACCGTGCCCGAAGGAGGAGGGCGGATCGCGCTGGGCAGCGGCGCGTTTGAAGGCGTCTTCACGCTGCGCAACCGGGTGGAGGACGAGGCGCGCGGCACCAACCCGGAGGAGCTGATTGCCGCCGCCGAGGCCGGATGCTTCACGATGTCGCTGGCCAACCTGCTGGAGGAGGCGGGCTCCCCGCCGCAGGATCTGCAGACCACCGCGCGGGTGCGACTGGAGCAGCGGGAGGAGGGCTTCCGGATCACGCGGATCTCCATCAGCACCGTCGGCGACGTCCCCGGCTTTGACGCCGACCGCTTCGCCGAACTGGCCGAGCAGGCCAAGGCGACGTGCCCGGTCTCGCTGGCGCTGACCGGGACGGAGATCACCCTGGAGGCCCGGCTGCAATGAGGCCCTGGGCACCCGAGATGCAACGCGAGCGCCGAGGGCAGGTGGTTGACCGGCCCGGCCCGAATGTGCGAAGGTGCCCGACCCCGAGCCAGGATGTGCTCGGGACCCAGTGCCAAGTCAAAGTGAATCTCGTCACCGCCATCCGGAGCCGCCGCCGATGCCGGCCGTGAACGTCGTTAACGCTCCCGAGGTCAAGCCGTTCGTGAGCACCGACAGCGGTCTCAGCGTCCGGCCGACGCTGGGGCCCCGGACCGATTTCGACGCGCTGCAACAGGCCGTGCTCGAGTGCGCGCCAGGCCAGCGGGCGTCGGTTTCGGTGCCCGGCGACGTCGAGGAGACGATGTTCGTGCTCGAGGGCGAGGGCCGGCTGCACATCCGCGGCGACGCCTACGCGCTCGGCCCCGACATCGGCATCTACCTTCCGCCGGGATCCGAAGCCGAGATCGAGAGCACCGGCGACGGCCCCCTGCGTCTCGTCGCGGTGCGCGTGCCCGACCCCAGCCCCGGGCCGCCGGCCCCCGCCACCACGCGCCACGTGGGCGACCAGGCGGTGGAGCAGGCCACCACCGAGCGCGAGTTTCGCATCGTCGCCGACCCGGCGACGGGGCTGCGCTCGGCCACCCACTTTGTCGGTTACATCCCCAGCGAGCGAGCGCCCGATCACTTCCACACCTATGACGAGGTGATCTACGTCATCGACGGCGAGGGAGTGATGGAAGCCGGGAGCTTCTCGCGCCCGGTGCAGGCGGGCTCCTGCATCCAGCTGCCCGCCCGGACGGTGCACTGCCTGTCCAACTCGGGCGACGAGCCGATGCGGATCGTCGCCGTCTTCAGACCCGCGGGATCTCCGGCTGCCGCCTTCTATCCGGACGGAACCCCCGCATATCAGAGCAATCAGGACCCACTCCAAGGGAGGAGTTAGTCGCTATGAAGGTACGTCTGACATTGGTCGCGGCCGCGCTCACTGCGCTGGTCGCGGTCGGCTGCGGCAGTTCGAGCAGCAGTAGCAGCAGCGCGGCCGGGACCTCGAGCGCCGCCGCCTCGGCGTCGTCGTCGGGCTCGGCGGCCAAGAGCTGCAAGGCCACGATCGCGATCGAGGGGCCGTTCACCGGTCCGGTCGCCCAGGTCGGCCTCGAGCAGCTGCACTTCGCGCAGCTGGCCGTCGCCGACGACAACAAGGCCAACGGCACGAGCGTCAACCTGGTTCAGGACGACACCCAGCTGACGCCGTCGCTGGCCACGCAGAAGACCCAGTCGATCCTGTCGTCCTCCGCGGTGGCGACGGTCGGCCCCGCGGGCAGCCAGGAGGTCGAGGCGGTCGGACCGCTGTTCGGCCGCGCCGGGATGGCGTTCATCACCGGCTCCGCCACGCTGCCGGCGCTGACGACCGACGGCAAGAACCCGACGTTCCTGCGCGTGGTGCCCAACGACAACATCCAGGGCCCGCAGGACGCCAACTACGTCATCAACCACCTGCACCCCAAGGCCGTGCTCGTCATCGACGATGACGAGGCCTACTCGCAGGGCCTGGTCAAGTCGATGATCCCGATCTTCCAGAAGGCCGGGGTCAAGGTCGACCACGAGACGATCAACGGCACCGACACGGGCGCGACGCTGGCCAACGCCATCAACTCGCTGGTCACCTCGAAGCTGACCCCGGACGAGACGGTGACGATGCTCCCGTGGCAGGCCGCGGCCAACGCCCAGCAGTTCGGACTGGCCGCCCAGCAGCAGCACAAGAAGACGATCCTGTTCGGCACCGACGGCACCAACTCCCCGTCGCAGTTCAAGATCCCGGGGAGCTACGTGTCCAACTTCGGTCCTGACATCTCGGGCTCGGACCGTCCGCTGGACAAGCAGATCGTGGCCGGCGTGGCCAAGTACGGCCCCTACGGCTCGTTCGGCATCCCGACCTACGCCGCGACCGACGTCGAGATGAAGGCGATCGCCGCGGTGTGCAAGTCGGGTCAGACCCCCAGCAAGTCCAACGTGCTGGCGGCGATCCGCAAGACGAACATCCCCCCCGCGGCGACGCCGATGGCCGTGAACATCGCGTTCAAGCCCAACGGGGACATCGTGGGCCAGCCCGGCTACCTGTTCAAGATCGGCAGCTCGGGCAAGTACGAGACGATCCCGAACAAGTAGTCCAGATCACGGCCGATGATTCGCCGGCGGCGCCGAGGGTGGGTGGGACCCCCTCCGGCGCCGCCGGACCGGCCTGACGGTGGCGGCAGATGCGCGAGCTGATCCAGACGATCATCAATGGCCTGACGACGGGGTTCCTGTACGCCCTGATCGCGCTCGGCTACACGATGGTCTACGGCGTACTCAAGCTCCTGAACTTCGCCCACGGCGACGTCTACATGATCGGCGCCTACATCGGCTATTTCGTGATCCAGTGGTTCGGCGGCCCGACGAGCCTGTCGATCCCGGTGCCGCTGCTGGTGCTCATCATGTTCCTGATCGCCGGCCTCGGCTGCGGCGTGCTGGGCGTCGGGATCGAGCGCTTCGCCTATCGGCCGTTACGCGACGCGCCGCGCATCGCCCCGCTCATCACCGCGCTGGGCGTGAGCTTCATCCTGGAGAACTCGGTGCTGCTGTTGTTCGGCGGCTTCACCAAGAGCTACAGCACGGAGTCCTTCATCTCACCGAGCGCCGGGATCCACATCGACGGCGCCGTCATCGACCCGGTGCAGATCACGATCTTCGTCGTCAGCATCCTCATGATGTACGGGCTGATGCGGATCGTCGACCGCACCACCCTGGGCAAGTCGATGCGGGCGGTGGCGTCGGACCGTGAGGCGGCCGAGATGCTCGGCATCAACGTCGACCGCGTCATCTCCTACACGTTCTTCATCGGCTCGGCGATGGCCGGCGTGGCCGGCGTCATGTCGGGTCTGGCCTTCAACCAGATCTCGGCCACGATCGGCTTCCTCGCCGGGCTCAAGGCGTTCACCGCCGCCGTGGTCGGCGGGATCGGCAGCATTCCGGGGGCGATGATCGGCGGCCTGTTCATCGGGCTGTGCGAGTCGTTTACCGCCAGCTACATCTCCACCAAGTACACCGACCTGATCGTGTTCGGGATCCTCATCGTCACGATGCTCATCCGCCCGACCGGCATCTTCGGGCGACCGGCGCTGCAGAAAGTCTGAACTCAAGGAGAGCCAGTGCCGATCGGCGTCGACGAATGGGTGGCCCAGCACACGGACCGGCAGGACGCCGGCACGGGCTGGCGGCGCTGGATGTACACGGCGGAGGCGCGCGTGGGGTGGTTCCCGCGGCTGGGCATCGTGTTCGTGTTGGGGCTGCTGTTCGCGCAGCTCAGCCTCAACTCCAACATCGAGCAGGTCGCGATCAACTGCCTCATCTACGCGATCCTCGCCGTCGGCCTCAATATCGCCGTCGGCTGGGCCGGCCTGCTCGACCTCGGCTACGTCGCCTTCTTCGGCTGCGGCGCCTACGGCTACGCCGTGCTCTCCTCGGGCAACATCCACTGGTCGGCGATCGCCTCGATCCCGGTGGTGTTCGTCGGCACGGCCGTCTTCGGCGCGGTCATCGGCCTGGTCTCGTTGCGGGTCTCGGGCGACTACCTGGCCATCGTCACCCTGTTCGTCGGCCAGGCGTTCCTCGAGGTCACGAACAACGTCGCTACGGGCACCTTGGGCGGCGTCAACGGGCTCTTCGGTCTGGACCCCATCCAGGCCTTCGGCCATCAGATCACCACCCCCAAGGGCTACTACTACTTCGCGCTGCTGGTCTTAGCCGCGCTCATGGGGTTATTGCATTTCCTCGACGAATCCCGAACGGGCCGCGGCTGGCGCTCGGTCCGCGAGGACGAGCTCGCCGCCGGGGCGATGACCGTCCCCACGCGCGTGGTCAAGGTGATGGCGATCAGCTTCGGGGCGGCCGTCGGCGCCCTGGCGGGGACGATCTTCGCCGCCCAGCAGTCAAACGTCTTTCCCACCAACTTCACCGCCAACATCCTCATCCTCATCTACGCCTGCCTGGTGCTGGGCGGGGTGGGCTCGATCTCGGGCGCCGTGCTCGGGGGGATCGTGGTGACGGCCGGCGAGCAGATGGTCTCCAGTCCCACCGACGCCGCCTACCTCTTCTACGGGCTCATCCTGCTGGGGCTGGTGCTCAAGGTGCGGCCGTGGCGCGTGCTGGGGCTGGTGATCGCGTCAACGGCGGTCCTGGGGGTGGCGCTGCACGCGATCGTGGGCGCCATCTGGCCGTCGGCGACGGCCGGCATGCCCGGCAGCGGCGGCTGGATCGGCAATCTCGTCAGCCACTGGGTGATCGTGCCCAAGGACGCGACGGCCTACGGCAACGTGCTCTACATCGCGACGATCGTCCTGGTGTTCGCGGTGGCCAACGTCCGCGACCGATGGCGGCCGTATCTGCTGGTCCCGACCATCTACGTCGCCGCCTGCTGCTGGGAGAGCCGGCTCATCGTCAACCCGTCGATCACCGCGCAGATCCTCATCGGTGCCATCCTCATCGGCACGATGACGATCCGCCCACAGGGCCTGTTGGGAACGCTCCGCGTGGAGGTGGTGTGATGGCCGACGCCGCACCGCTGCTCGAGCTCGCCGGCATGGGGGTCGCGTTCGGCGGCCTGCGCGCGGTCACCGAGCTCGACCTCGTGGTCCGCGAGAAGGAGATCGTCTCGATCATCGGCCCCAACGGCGCCGGCAAGACGACCGTGTTCAACGCCATCACCGGCGTCTACACCCCCGACACCGGCGACATCCGTCTCGCGGGGGAGAGCATCGCGGGGCGCAGGCCCCACAAGATCACCGATGCCGGGATCGCCCGCACGTTCCAGAGCCTGCGCCTGTTCCTCAACATGAGCGTGCGCGAGAACGTGATGGCCGCCACCTACGGGTCGACCAAGGCCTCGCCGGTGGAGTCGATGCTGCGCCTGCCGCGCGCGCGCCGCGAGGACCGCGAGGTCCGGGCGCTGACCGAGGAGGTCCTGGGCTTCTTCGGCGAGCGGCTGGCCGGCTACCGGTGGGAGCAGCCCGCCTACAGCCTGTCCTACGCCAACCGGCGGCGGCTGGAGATCGCCCGCGCTCTGGCCACGCGACCGAAGGTGCTCCTGCTCGACGAGCCCGCCGCCGGTATGAACCCCAACGAGACGCTCGAGGTGAGCGAGGTCATCGGCCGCCTCCGCGACGAGCTGTCGCTGGCGATCCTCGTCATCGAGCACGACATGCACGTGGTGGAGGGGATCTCCGACCGCGTCGTCGCGCTGGACCACGGGGTCAAGGTCACCGAGGGCACATTTGACCACGTCGCCAACCACCCGGCCGTGGTCGAGGCCTACATGGGGCGCGACCCCGAGGCGCTGGCGGAGGCCTGACGTGCTGCTCAAGCTTGACGACGTCACGACCTACTACGGCAAGATGCGAATCCTCGAGGGGATCACCATCGAGGTCGACGAGGGCGAGCTCGTCTGCCTGCTCGGCGGCAACGCCTCGGGCAAGTCCACCACGCTCAAGACGATCCTGGGGCTGGTGCGGCCGCGCTCGGGCCGTGTGCTGCTCGACGCCGAGGACGTGACCCGGACGGCTGTCCCCGACCGGATCGCCCGCGGCATGGCCATCGTGCCCGAGAACCGCCGTCTGTTCGGCCACATGACGGTGGCGGAGAACCTCGAGCTCGGCGCCGTGCTGCGCGACGGGTCGACGTTCACGGAGGACCTCGACCGGGTCCACACGCTGTTCCCGCGCCTGCACGAGCGCCGAGAGCAGCTCGCCGGCACGCTGTCGGGCGGCGAACAGCAGATGGTGGCGATGGGTCGCGCGCTCATGTCGCGTCCGCGGCTACTGCTGATGGACGAGCCGTCGATGGGATTGTCCCCGGCGCTCGTGCAGCAGAACTTCCGCATCATCAAGGAGGTCCACGAGTCCGGCGTGGCCGTCCTGATGGTGGAGCAGAACGCCACCATGGCGCTGTCGATCGCCGACCGCGGCTACGTGCTGGCCACCGGATCGCTGGTGCTGTCGGGCACGGCCGGGGACCTGCTGAAGTCCGAGGACCTCAAGCGCGCTTACCTCGGTCGTTGAGAGTGCGTTAGGGCCGGGAAGGAAATCGCGCCGCCGGAGTCCGAGCGCGTAGACGGACGCTGCTTCCCTGCGTCCAGCTACCGAGCGAAAGGGGCTCAGGTGCATCATCGATATACCCGGGCGGCCGCCGCAGGCGCACTGACGGTCGCCCTCACCGCCTCAGCGGCGGCACTCGCCGCCACCGGCTCGTTCCTGGGGCCGCTGCATACCTTCTCCCACGTCGCCAGTGCGGTCCCCGCCGGCGGCCCGGCCAAGGGGGACGTCAATCCCTATGGGCTTGTCGTCGTCCCGCGCAGCGCCGGCCGGCTGGTGCGCGGCGACGTCCTGATCTCCAACTTCAACGACAAGCAGAACCTCCAGGGAACGGGTTCGAGCGTCGTGGAGATCTCCCCGTCCGGCCATCAGAGCGTGTTCGCCGTCGTGCCGCGGCCCACCGCGACCCCGGCGGTCGGACTGACCACGGCGCTGGCGGTGCTGCGCAGCGGGTTCGTGATCGTCGGCAGCCTGCCCGCGCCCGGCGGCAACTCGGCGCGCGCCACCGCCGGCGCGCTCACCGTCCTCAACGCCGCCGGCCACGTCGCGGCCACCATCCGCGCGCCCGACATCAACGGGCCCTGGGACATGACCTGGGTGGACGGAGGGACCCACGCGACGCTGTTCGTCACCAACGTGCTGAACGGGACCGTGGCCGCCCACGGCCACGTCGTCCGCCGCGGGACGGTGGTCCGGATCGATCTCTCGGTGGGAGGCGGGACGGTCCACGTCACCTCCAACCGCGTGATCGCGACCGGATTCGGCGAGCACACCGACCCCAACGCGCTCGTCGTCGGCCCCACCGGGGTCGGCCTGGGGCGCGGCGACGTGCTCTACGTGGCTGACTCCAACGCCAATCGGATCGCGGCCGTGCCCGGCGCCATGACGCGCACGACCACGCTGGCCGGCGGCGGCGTGACCGTCGCTCACGGCGGGCCGGTCAACGATCCGCTCGGCCTGACCATCGCGCCCAACGGCAACATCGTCTCGGCCAACGGCGGCGACGGGCGTGTGGTGGAGACCACTCCCGCCGGCGCACATCCGGCCGTGCGCAACCTCATCCCCAACGGCGGCGGCGACCTGTTCGGCCTGGCCGTAGCGCCCAATCACACGAGTCTGTACCTCGTTGACGACGCCGGCAGCGGCCCGTCGGCAAACTCGCTCACCCTGCTGCACTGAGCGAGCGAAGGGGGCGCCGCGGCACTTCCCCGGTCGCGGCGCCCACCGCTCGCGCCGATGAGTTCTGGCGCAGGCCTCGGTCTAGTGTGTGAGACACCGAGACAGGAGGAACTCATGAGCCTGCCAGAGATCGCCAGCCACGATGCCTGGGTCACCGCCCGCACGGAGCTTCTTGCCCGCGAGAAGGCGTTCACCCGCGCGCGTGACGAGCTGGCCGCCGCCCGCCGGCGCCTGCCCATGGTGGCGGTGGACAAGGACTATCGCTTCGAGGGCCCCGACGGCGAGGTGAGCCTGCTCGACCTCTTCGAGGGCCGCCACCAGCTGATCGTCGGTCACTTCATGTTCGACCCGAGCTGGGAGGACGGCTGCCCCAGCTGCACCGCCGGCGCCGACGAGATGGCGCCGGGCACGCTCGCCCACCTGCACGCCCGCGACACCACGCTGGCCTACGTGTCCCGCGCGCCCTACGCCAAGCTCGCGGACTACAAGCGGCGGCGCGGCTGGACGTTCCCGTGGTACTCGTCGGCCGGCTCGGATTTCAACTACGACTTCCACGTCACACTCGACGAGTCGGTCGCGCCCGCGCAGTACAACTTCCGCACACCGGACGAGTTCGCCGAGGCCGGCCAGCGGTTCGAGCTCGCAGGCGAGTTCCCGGGGCGCTCGAGCTTCCTGCGCGATGGCGATCGCGTGTTTCACACCTACTCGGTCTACGCCCGCGGGCTCGAGACCATCGGCGGCTCCTACTACCTGCTGGAGGAGACCGCGCTCGGCCGCCAAGAGGACTGGGAGCAGCCCGCCGGCCGCGCGGCCTCGGTGCGCGGGGCCACGCCGGACTTCGCCGCCTGAGCGGTCGCAGCGCGAGCCGCGGCGCCTCAGACCACGGCGCGGATCTCGTAGAGCGGCTCGGCGCCCATCGCGGCGGCGAGGCTGTTGGCGGTCGTGGCGAGATGGTCGCGCAGCGAGGTGGCGGCCCGATCGGGGTGGCGGTCCTCGCAGGCAGCCAGGATCTGGCGGTGCTCGGCGGCGCGCCGGCTGAGCTGGCGCACCTCGGGCCACTCCAGGGCGTAGCGCTCGCTGACCTCCCACATCGGCCGGATGACCCGCAGCAGCCATTCCGACTCGGCGGCCTCGTAGAGGGCGAAGTGAAACCGGGCGTGCGCCTCCGAGGTGGCGGCCGACGAGTCGTCCATCCTCTCCTCCAGCGACATCAGGCACTCGCGCGCGTACGCGACGCGCGCGTCGGTGAAGTGCTCGGCCGCCCGGCGGATCGCCGTGACCTCGAGCGCCAGGCGGACCTCGTACACCTCGGCCAGATCCGTGACCGACAGCTCCGCGACTCGTGCGCCGCGGTGGGGGACGTTCTCCACGAGCCCCACCGCGTCCAAGCGCCGGACGGCCTCCCGGATCGGCATCGGGCTCATCTCGAGGTGCCCGGCCAGCTCCTCGATGGGAAGGCGCGCACCGGGGCGCAGCGCCCCGGTGGTGATGGCCTGATGCAAGGTCTCGTACGCCTTTTCGGCGAGCGTGCGGTGGCCCCGCGGTGTGCCGGTGCCCGCCGCCAGAACGGCGAGATGGGACTCCATACCGCTTTAGTACCCCCTTTGATGAGGAAAAGTCAAGTTGCCGGAAACCTGACTTTTCACCATTCGCACGCCGGTACGCCCTGCGAATGCCGCTGGGACCTCCCGAGGACGGGGTGTTCTCCCTGCTCATATCAACTATTTGACGAGCTCCGGGAGGGCTCGGGCGGGGGTCGCGGGGAGGGTCTCGGGACCCACGAGAACCTCTGCAGAAACCTCCATTTGGGGGGTGTGGCGGGGTAGAAACGCGGCCACCGTGGCTCCCGCCAGCGACAGCCCCGCGGCCACCGCCAGCGCCGGTACGAACCCGTTCGCGAACGCCGTCGGCGAGGCATAGCTGCCGGCCCCGGTGAACACCGCCACCGCGATCGCCAGGCCGAACACGCCGCCGAGCTGGCGCGTGGTCATGTACGCGCCCGAGGCCTTGCCGATGTCGCCCGGCGCCACCGCGCTCATGACCGCGTTCTGGGCCGACGGGATCGCCATCGAGATCCCCGCGCCGGCGATGACCATCGGCGCGATCATGTGCCAGTAGGCCATCCCGGGCTCGGCGACGAGCGCGATCCAGCCCATCCCCGCGGCCTGCATCGCCAGTCCCAGCGTGACCAGCGCCCGCTCGCCCACGCGGTTGGTGAGCGTGCCCGCGATCGGGGCCACGATGAACAGCGTCGCGGTCCACGGCAGCAGCCGCAGCCCGGAGTCCAGCGGGCCCTGGCCCAGCGAGACCTGCTGGAACTGGGCCATGAAGAACACGGCGCTGAACAGCGCGGCCGAGAACAGGAAGTTGGATGCCGTGCCCGCCGAGAACCCGCGCCGCGCGAACATGCGCGGCGGCAGCATCGGCGCGCTCGCGCGGCGCTCCACGCCCACGAACGCCGCCAGTGCGATCGCGCCCGCTGCCAGCGAGCCCACGACCTCGAGGCTCCCCCAGCCGGCGTCGTTGCCGCGCATGAGCCCCCACACGATCCCCAGCGCCGCCACGGTGACAAGCGCCAGGCCGGGGAGGTCGAACCGCTCCCGCGGCCCGTAGCTCTCCGGGATCCGGGTCAGCACCAGCGGGATGGCGGCCAGGCCGATGGGGACGTTGATCCAGAACACCCACTGCCACGCCAGGCCCTGGGTGATGGCGCCGCCGATCACCGCGCCGCTGAGCACGGCGATGCCGGTGATGCCCCCGTAGACGCCCATCGCCCAGCCCCGCCGCTCGGGCGGGAAGGCGGTGCTGACGAGCGCCAGCGACAGCGGCGCCACCAGCGCGGCGGCCGATCCCTGCAGCGCCCGGGAGGCGATCAGCTGCCCGGCGCTGGATGACAGCGCGCACAGGATCGATCCCACGACGAACAGGCCGAGCCCCGCGGCGAACAGCCGGCGGCGGCCGAGCCGGTCCCCGAGCGCCGCCGCCGGGACCAGCAGCACGGCGAAGCTCAGCCCGTAGGCGTTGACGGTCCACTCCAGCTCGTCAATGGAGGCCCCCAGGTCGTGGCGGATGGCGTTGAGCGCCGTCGTGACCACGAGCGCGTCCAGGGCCACCATCAGCGACGCGATCGAGCTCAAGACGAGCACCCAGCGAGCGGTTGTGTTGTTCACGGCTCCTCCTTGGTTTGGATTGCTCGCTGGTTGTGACGCTGAGCCGCGCGTCGATTGAGCGATGATTTCCGGGGCCCGTCGGTGTCTCAGCGGTGGAATGCGTGAAATGGCCTGGCAAGAGGAGCGCCTCGAGCACAATCGGCTGGCCCGCGCCCAGCGCGGGGACGAGGACGCCTTCGCCCAGCTGACCGGGCCCTACCGCCGCGAGCTCCAGCTGCACTGCTATCGGATCGTCGGCTCGCTCCAGGATGCGGAGGACCTGCTCCAGGAGACGCTGCTGGCGGCCTGGCGCGGGCTCGAGCAGTTCGAGGGCCGCTCCTCACTTCGCGCGTGGCTGTACACCATCGCCACCAACCGGTGCCTGAACGCCCTGCGCGACCGCCGGCGCCGTCCCCAGCCCGCTCCTGGCGACCGTCCGGACGTGGCGCACCCGCCCCAGAGCGTGGCCGAGATCGCCTGGCTTCAGCCCTATCCCGACGCGCTGCTGGAGGGCGTGGTCGACGCCGCGCCGGGCCCCGCGGCGCGCTACGAAGCCAAGGAGACGGTGGCGCTGGCGTTCGTGTCGGGTCTCCAGCACCTGGCGCCGCGCCAGCGCGCGGTGCTCGTCCTGCGCGACGTGTTGGGCTTTCACGCTGACGAGGTCGCGGACATGCTCGGCAGCAGCGAGGCCTCGGTCAACAGCGCCCTGCAGCGCGCCCGGGCGACGCTCGAGCAGCGCCTGCCGGCCGGCCGTGAGCGGCTGGCGATCCCCCGCGCCGGTGAGAGCGCCGACCTGGTCCACCGCTTCGCCGACGCGTTCGAGCGCGACGACATCGAGGGCATCGTCGCCCTGCTCACCGAGGACGCCGTGGTCAGCATGCCGCCCGAGCCCGAGTGGCACCAGGGCCGCGGCGCCGTCGAGACGTTCCTGCGCGAGCGATACCGGCAGCGCAAGCCGCGCGCATGGCGCTTCGTGGCCTGTGGGGCCAACCTCCAGCCCGCCTACGCGTACTACACCGAGCAGGACGGCGCGTTCGTGCGCGGCGGGATCTTCGTGATCGGCGTGCGTCCGGATGGAATCGAGTCGATCACCCGCTTCCGCGACGACGGGCTGCTCGACCGCTTCGGCGTGCCCGAACGCGTGTAAACGCTACGTCAAGTACCGCCGCGGCTTGCCGATGCTTGTCGGGTGTTTGCGCAAGCACAACGTCGTGCCACGGGGGCATCACCAGCACAGGTGACGCTGGTGGTGCTGGCGGGGGCCGTGGCAGCTCTCGCGGTGGTCGCTGCCTACGTCGTGACCGGCCACTCCGCGCTCTGCTGGGACATCGCGTGGACGGCCTCGTCGGCCGCGGCGCTCGCCGGCATGCTGCTCGCTCGTCGCGCGGCGACGGGGCGCCAGCGCCGCCGGTACGGGCTGTGGGCCGCTGCCTGCGGTTCCTGGCTGCTCGCTCAGCTGCTCTGGAACCTGTACGGCATCGTCGGCTTCCCCCAGTCGCCCAACCCGGCCGATGTCGCCTGGTGGGGCTTCGCCGTGCTGGTCATCGCCAGCCTCATCCGCAGCGAGGCGCGCTCGCGCTCGGTGCGCAGCGTCGTCCTGGCGGAGACGCTCCCGGCGATGGCGGGCGCCGTGGCGTTGGTCATCGCGGAGCTGTGGCATGACGTCGCCCGCTCGACCCTGCCGATGCTCCCGAAGCTGTCGGCCATCGTCTATCCGTCCATCTACGTCGCCGCCGCGGTGGTGACCCTGCAGGCGATCATCGGCGGTTCGCTGCGCGGCTACCGCCGGCCCGTCGTCTGGCTGGCCCTCGGCGGTATCGCCGCTCAGGCGACCGCCTTCACCCTGTGGAGCACGCAGCTGCTCGCCGGCACTTATGTCCCGGGCCGGACGCTGCTGGATCCGCTGTGGGTGCTGGGCCTGGTGATGATGGCCGCGGGCGGGCTCGTGGCCGCCCGCCACGTCGATACGGCGGTCGAGACCGACGAGCCCGCGCGCCGCGGCGGCGTGCTTCCAGGGGCGATGTTCATCCTGCTGCTCGGCGCGCTTGCGGAGGCCCGGCTGACCGACGCCCCCAGCGGGGTCGCGGTGTTGCTGCGGGCTGGGCTGCTCGCCACGGCCCTGGCGTTCATCGCCCGGGGCGCGCTCTTGGAGCGGCGCATGCGCGAGCTGCTGGACTGGGAGCGGGCGGCCCGCGCGGAGCTCGCCGATCGCGAGGTCGAGTTGGGGCGGCTCAACGCCCAACTCGTGGAGGACTCCCGGCGCGATCCGCTGACCGGCATGCGCAACCGCCGCGCCCTGGCCGATGACCTGCTCGAGCTCGAGGCCCGCCGGCAGGCCGGACACGAGCGCTTCGCCATCGCGCTCTGCGACGTGGACCATTTCAAGGCCTACAACGACCGGCTCGGCCATCTCGCCGGCGACCAGGCGCTGCGCACCATCACGGCCACGGTCCGCGGCGCGCTGCGCTCCGGCGACCTCGCCTACCGCTTCGGCGGCGAGGAGCTCCTGCTCGTCCTGCGCGGCGCCAGCGCCGCCGAGGCGGTGGCCGCGGCCGAGCGCGTGCGCACCGCGGTGGAGCGGATGGCGCTCCCCCACGCTGACGGCGTCGGCGGGATCATGACCGTCTCGATGGGCGTCGCTGCCGGCGACGCCGATGCCGACACGCTGCTGGCGCGTGCCGACGTCGCGCTCTATGAGGCCAAGGCGGCCGGCCGCAACCGGGTCATCGCCGCCGCCGCCGAGCTTCCTGTCAGCGCCGTGAGGCGCCACCGCGAACCGGCCACCAACGATTCGGTCCCGCGCCATCTGCGCAGCATGCTCGCCGTGTCGCGTGCCGCCGCGGCGGGCCAGGGGCCGCTCCCGGTGCTCGAGGCCCTGGCGCAGACGATCCGCTCCGAGCTGTCCTTCCACATCGTCGCCGTCAACATCATGGATCTGGAGCGCGGGGAGCTCGAGTGCGTGATCGTCCTGGGCGACGACGACGCGCGCCAGATGCTGCTGGGAACCCGCCGCCCCGCGTCGGAGTGGGAGCCGGCGCTGGCCCCCGAGTACGACCGCCACGGCGCCATCTGGCTGCCCGCCGGCACCTCGGAGTGGCAGGACGAGATCTTCGCCTTCACCCCCGCGGCCTCGGCCGTTCCCGGCCCGGACGGGTGGCATCCCGAGGACATGCTGCTCCTGCCGTTGCGCGGACAGAACGGAGACATCCTCGGCTTCGTGTCCGTCGACCAGCCCGCCACCGGGCGCCGGCCCAGTAACGAGCAGATCGCCTACCTGATGTCAGTCGTCGACCACGCCGCCATTGGGGTCGAGCAGAGCCGGCGCGACGCCGGGCCCGCAGCGGACCAGACCGACCAGTCCTCGGAGCTGCGGCTGGCGGCGGCGATGCTTCTGGCCGAGACGCTGGACCTGCGCGATCCCGGCACCGCCCGGCACTCGCGCACGGTCGGCGAGCTGGCGCGCCAGACCGCGGTGGCGCTGGATCTGCCTGACCTTCGGGTTCAGCGCATCCACGCCGCCGGCGTCCTGCACGACCTCGGCAAGCTGGGCATCGCCGACGCGATCCTCTACAAGCCCGCCCCGCTCAACGACACCGAGTGGGAGGAGATGCGGCGCCACCCGGAGATCGGCGCGCGGATCCTCGTCCACGCCGGCCTCGGCGACATCGCGCGCTGGGTGCTCGCCCATCACGAGCGCGTCGACGGCCGCGGCTACCCGGAGGGGCTGGACGCCTCCGAGATCCCGCTGGAGGCCCGGATCCTCGCCGTCGCCGACGCCTACGAGGCGATGGTCGCCGACCGCCCCTACCGGCAGGGGATGGCGCCCGAGGCGGCGCGCGACGAGCTCGAGCGCTGCCGGGACAGCCAGTTCGACGCCGACGTCGTGGACGCGTTCCTCGCCGCGCTTGACGAGCCCACGTCGACCTTCGACGGGCTCATCACCACCCTCGCCGCCACCTAGCCGCTGCGGCGGCCACCCGCGCAAGTGTGCGGGATCCCCGATTTACGCGGTGCGGTGCGTCACGTACCTTCACTGTCACAGAGTCACCACAGTGACCGTGAAGGGGCATCGTGTCTGTGCGTTCGGGAGCGGAACGCGCACTACGGGTGTGGCTGGTCGCTGCCTCATGCGCCGTGCTGGCATCGATGGCGGCGACCACGTCTGCCGCGAGTGCGGGGATCAGGCAGGGCCGGTCGGCTCGGCGCTCGTCGCTGGGCGCGCACTCGATGCTCTACAGCGACACGCCGTTGGCCTTCAAGCGCGAGATGTTCGGAGCGGCCGCGGCGATGGGGGCGAGCGAGATCCGCGTCGACCTCGATCTCACCGCGGTGTACCTGGCACCGGGGGCGGCGCCTGACTTCACCACCGTCGATCAGTACATGACACTCGCGGCCCAGTACCACCTTCGCGTGCTGGCCGATGTGACGGCGATGCCCTACTGGCTGGCGCAGTGTCAGACGCCCGCCGACGCCGCCGCGTCGTGGGCATGCGGCACCGACCGGCCGCAGGCGTTCGCTGACCTGGTCGGGGCGGTGGCGCGGCACGCCCGGGGCGCGATCGACGACTACGAGCTCATCAATGAGCCCGACGCGCCTTCCACCTGGTCTGGGACGCCCGCCGAGTACGCGTGGATGCTGGCCGACGCCGACCGGGCGGTGCACGCCGCGGACCCGTCGGCGCGCGTCGCGATCGGCGGGGTCACGGGGGCACCGTCGGCTCGGGCGTGGCTGGCGCGGGTGTTCGCCACGCCGGGTGCCAACGCCGCTCACAGCTTCGACATCGCCAACGTCCACCTGCGCGACCGGGCATCGCGCCTCGGCGCCGACCTGCGCTCCTGGACGCGCTTCTATGCCCGGTATGGCTTCACGCGGGCGCTGTGGGTGACCGAGCACGGCTATCCCTCCGATCCGGCCTACCAGTACGACCCGGCGTTCCGCGGCGCCGACGCTGCCGGCGGCCTCGCCGCGCAGGCGCGGTTCCTCGCCGTGTCGGTGCCGCGGCTGGTCGCCGCCGGCGCCGCCCGGGTGTTCGTCAGCGAGCGCGACAACCTCGGCGGAGCCTTCGCCTCCGAGGGGGTGCTGGCGGGTCAGGTGTCCGATCCGGTGGCCGCCGAGTCGGAGTACCGCGTGGTGGCCAAGCCGGCTGTGTCGGTGCTGAGGGCGCTGGCCTCAGGCCTGGATGCCGCCGCCGTCAATCACCCACGCCTGGCCGCTGACGGCCGCCGCCGCGGGTGAGGCGAGATAGACGACGGTCTCGGCGACCTCGTCGGGCTCCAGCAGCCGTCCCAGCGGTGACGCCGCGGCCAGGGCCTCCTCGGCCTGCGCGGGCGTGCGGCCGGTGCGGGTGACGATGTGGGCGATCGAGCGCTCGGTCATGTCGGTGCGCACGAACGTGGGGCACACCGCGTTGACGCGCACCCCGGTGCCGGCCAGCTCGGCGGCCACCGCGCGCGTGAGGCCGATGACGGCGTGCTTGGAGGCGGTATAGGCGGCGGTGTAGGGGACGCCGGCGCGGCCGGCGGTGGAGGCCACGGTGACGATCGCGCCCTCGCCGCGCTCGCGCATGCCGGGGATCACGGCGCGCATGCACAGAAAGGCGCCGGTGGCGTTGACGTTCAGGTGGCGCTGCCAGGACTCGAGGGTGGTCTGGTGCAGAGGCGCGGACTCGCCCATGCCGGCGCTGTTGACGAGCACGTCGACGCCGCCGATGTCGCGGAAGGTGTTGACGACGGCGCCCTCGTCGGTCACGTCGCAGCGGTAGGTGTCGATGCCCGGCAGGGCGCCGAGCGCCGCGTCGTCGCGCCCGAGGGCGATGACCCGGTCCCCGGCGTCGGCGAAGCGCAGCACCGCCGCCCGGCCGATGCCGCGCGAGCCGCCGGTCACCACCACGGTGCGCGCCGGGCTCACTCCCGCGCCTCAGCGGCCCGGAACAGCGCGCGCGAGATGATCTCGCGCTGGATCTCCGACGCCCCCTCGTAAATGCGCGGGGCGCGCACGTCGCGGTAGAGGTGCTCGAGGGGATGGCCCTGCTCGAGCGCCACCGCCCCGTGAAACTGCACCGCGGCGTCCACCGCCGCCTGCGCCACCTCGGTGGCCAGGAGCTTGGCCATCGCCGCCAGCGCGGGGTCGGGCGTTCCGACGTCGTGGGCCAGTGCGGCCTGGTGGACGAGCAGGCGCGCCGCCTCGGTCTGGGCGTGGAGCTCGGCCAGCCGGTGGGCCACCGCCTGGTGCGCGGAGAGGGGCTTGCCGAACGTCTGTCGGGTGATCGCGTGCGACGCCGCCAGCTCCAGGGCGGTTCGCGCCATCCCGATCGCAAACGCGCCCACGCTGGGACGGAACAGGTCCAGCGTGCGCATCGCCACCCGGAAGCCGGCGCCCGGCTCCCCCAGCACCTGACCCGGTCCCACGTGGACCCCGTCGAAGGTGAGCGACCCGATCGCGTGGGGGGCCAGCATCTCCCGGGGCTCGCCCGACAGCCCGGGCGCGTCCCCCGGGACCGCGAACGCGGTCAGTCCGCGGGCTCCCGTCGCCGCCTCGGTGCGGGCGAACACCGTATAGATGTCGGCCTCCGGCGCGTTGGAGATCCAGAGCTTCTCGCCGGTGAGCACGTAGCCGCCCTCGCCGTCAGGCGAGGCGTGCAGGGACAGCGCCGCCGGATCTGATCCCGCGTCGGGTTCGGTGAGGGCGAACGCCGCGACCGCGGTCCCCGCCGCCACCTGCGGGATCCACTCGGCCTGAAGGTCGGCCTGGCCGGCCTGGACGATCGGATACGCCCCGAGCCCCTGGAGCGCGAAGGCCGTCTCGGCCTCGGTGCACGCGCGCGCCAGGGCTTCGCGGATGAGGCACAGCTCGATGGCGCTGACCTCGTCGCGCTCGAACAGCCGGGCCAGGAGCCCGTGCTCGGCCAGCGCCGCCACCAGCGGCCGGTTGACGCGGTCAGACGGTCCGGCGGCCGCGATCGGCGCCAGCTTGTCGGAGGCCAGCTCCCGCGTCCGCTCGTACAGGTCGCGCTGGTCCCGGTTGAGATGGAGGTCCAGCGCGGCCGTCATGCCGGGGGCGGCTCGATGACCGCAACGCCCATGAGCTCGACCTTGGCCGCGGGATCGAACAGCTCGGTCACGCCGAACAGCCCCATCGCCGGGTAGCGGCGGCCGAAGTGCTTGCGCCACACGTCGCCCAGCTCGCGCAGCGACGCCTTGTACTCCGCCACGGCGGTGACGAACACCTGCAGCGAGACGAGGTCCTCGGGGCCGCCGCCCGCGGCGCGCAGCGCGGTCATGAGGTTGCCGGCGGCGACGTCGAACTGCTCAGCGATCGTTTCGCCGGTCACCGTCCCGTCCGGGGCCTGGGCCACCTGGCCGGCGAGGTAGATGGTGTCACCGGCTTTGACGGCGTGGGAGAACCCCACCGGCGGGGGAAGCTCCGGGGCGTTGATGCGCTCGATCACCGGCCCGACCATTCCGCGTGGCGCCCCTGGCTCCAGGCCGCGTAGAACTCCTCGAAGTCCTCGGAGTGCATGAGCAGCGCCTGGGTGATCGCCTCGAGCTCGATGGCGGGGCCGAGCGCCATGTCGAGCTCCCGGGTGAGCAGGGACTTCGTGGTGGAGTAGGCGAACGCGGGCCCCTCGGCCAGCCGCTGGGCCAGCGCGCTCACGTGGTTGCTCAGGTGGTCATCCGAGGTGACCTCGCTGGCCAGCCCGATCTCGTGGCAGCGCCGCGCGGTGACCTTGTCGCCGAGCATGAGCAGCTCGGTGGCGCGGCCCAGACCGACGATGCGCGGCAGCAGGTAGGCCGAGCCCATGTCGGCCCCGGCCAGCCCGACGCGCGTGAACAGGAACGCGAACGTCGCCGACTCCGCCATGAGCCGGAAATCGCAGGCCAGCGCCAGCACCGCCCCCGCGCCCGCCGCGACCCCGTTGATCGCCGCGATCACCGGCACCGGGGTCTCGCGCAGCGCCTTGACCACGGTGCCCGTCATCCGCGTGAACTCCAGGAGCTCGGCGGCCCCCATGTCCTGCAGCGGCCCGATGATCTCCTCCACGTCGCCGCCCGAGCAGAACCCGTGGCCCTCGCCGCCGATCACGAGCACGCGCACGTCCCCGCGGGCGGGCAGCTCGGACACGAGGTCGCGCAGGTCCGCGTAGGCGTCAAACGTCAGCGCGTTGAGCTTCTCGGGACGGTTGAGACGGATGGTGCCGATGCCGTTCGCCACACCGAAGTCGAAGTGCCGCCACTCGTCGGTGAGCGGCGCGCTCGCGCGGAACGGGCTCATGACGGCCGACGATACTCGACAACCCGATTCCCACCCACCCCGCGGGCGGTATGCTGCCGCCCAGTTTTGGGAGCCGACAGCGCGTACTGGAATCCGAAGGTCGAGACGCTCGAGCGCCCCCAGCTCGAGGCACTCCAGCTGGCCAAGCTGCGCCGTCAGGTCGCGTGGGCCAAGGAGCGCAGCCCCTGGTACCGGCGCACGCTGGCCGGCGTCGATCCCGAGAGTCTGAGGTCGCTGGACGACCTGCGCGCGCTGCCGATGCTCACCCGCGAGAACTGGATGGACTCGCAGTTCGAGCATCCGCCCTACGGCGAGCTGCCCACCGTCTCCGGGGCGGGCGCGATCCGTGTCCACACCACCTCGGGGACCACCGGGAAGGGGCCGCTGCGCGCGCTGGACTCCCGCAAGGACTGGGCCTGGATCGCCGAGATGTGGGCCTACGGGATCTGGGGCTGCGGCGTGCGGCCCGACGACACCGCCTACATCGCCTTCGGCTACGGGTCGTTCATCGGCTTCTGGGGCCTGCACTATTCGATGGAGAAGATCGGGGTGCTCAACGTCCCCGGCGGCGCGCAGACCACCGAGGCGCGGGTGCGCCAGATCGTCGACTTCGGCGCCACCGTCGTGGCCTCGACACCCACCTACGCGCTGCGGCTGGCCCAGGAGGCCCACACGCTCGGCATCGACCTGGTGGGCTCAGCGGTCAGTCGTCTCATCCTGTCGGGCGAGCCGGCGGGCTCGATCCCGCAGACCAAGGCGCTGATCGAGGAGCAGTGGGGCGCCCAGGCGTTCGACACCGCCGGCATGACCGAGATCGGGACGATCATGGTGTTCGAGTGCGCCCACCAGCCCGGCGGCACCCACATCATCGAGGACCACGTCATCGAGGAGGTCATCGATCCCGAGACGCTCGAGCCCGTCCCGTACGGGACGCCGGGCGAGCGGGTGGTCACCTCGTTCGGGCGCGGCGCGATCCCGTTGCTGCGCTACCGCACCGGCGATCTGGTGTGCAAGGTGCCCGCCTCCACCTGCGCGTGCGGGCGCGTGTATGACATCTACGAGGGCGGGATCCTCGGCCGCGTTGACGACATGAAGATCATCCGCGGCACCAACGTCTATCCCCGGGCGATCGAGGCCATCGTGCGCGAGTACGCCGAGGTCGACGAGTTCCAGACCGTCATCACCCGCGAGGGCGTGCGCGATGAGATCACGCTGCGCGTCGAGCTCAAAGCAGCGGCCGGGGACGCCGGCTGGGATGCGCTGTCAGAGACCCTGCACAAGCGTCTGTCCCAGGCCCACGAGGGGCTGAACTTCCGCATCGAGCGCGCCGGCGCCGGCGAGCTGCCGCGCTTCGAGCTCAAGGCCAAGCGCACGATCGACAAGCGCGACGCGCCGATCGGGGCGGTCACGTGAATACGCCCACCACCCTCGACCTGCTCGGCGCCGAGATGAGCGCCGCCGAGGAGCGGCTGCTCGCCGTCTATGACGAGCTCAAGGCGCTGTGCGGCGAGGACCTGCCGCCCGTCGCCGCCGCCAACACGCGGGCGGCGCTGGCGCTCATGCACAACGTGGTCAACGGGCTGGGCCTGCGGTACGAGCACCTGTCTGACCTCGACGTCTAGTGCCGCTCGTTACGCTGACGCGATGCGGATCGCGGTAGCCGGCGGCGGCCCGGCCGGGCTGTATTTCTCCATCCTCATGCGCCGCGTGGCGCCGGACTGCGAGATCGTGGTCTACGAGCGCAACCGCGCGCAGGACGCGTTCGGCTTCGGCGTGGTCTTCTCCGACGAGACGCTGACGGTGTTCGAGCACGCCGACCCGCTCAGCTACCGCCAGATCACCGACGGCTTCGTCCACTGGACCGACATCGACATCCACCACCGGGGCCAGAAGACCCGGTCGGGCGGGCACGGGTTCAGCGCGCTGGGCCGGCGCGAGCTCTTGGGGATCCTGCAGCGGCGCGCGTTGTCGGTGGGCGTCGAGATCCGGTTTGAGTGCGAGGCGCCGTCCGTGGACGACCTGGCGACGGAGTTCGATCTGGTGGTCGCCGCCGACGGGGCCTCGAGCGCGGTGCGCGCCGCCCGCGCGCAGGACTTCCAGCCGGCGCTCGATCCTCGCTTCTGCCGCTACATGTGGATGGGGACCGACCTCGTCTTCGACGCCTTCAAGTTCTTCATCGCCGAGACCGCCGACGGGGTGCTGCAGGCGCACGCCTATCCCTACAGCCGCGAGGGGAGCACGTTCATCGTCGAGGTCGCCGAGGACACCTGGCGCCGCGCCGGGCTGGATGCGCTGGCGGGCGGCGCGCCGCTGCCGCCGGGGGTCAGCGACGAGGCGAGCGTCGCCTTCTGCCAGGAGCTGTTCGCCGATGCCCTGGAGGGCCACGCGCTGCAGTCCAACAACTCCAAGTGGATCAACTTCGTCACCGTCCGCAACGCATCCTGGCGCTCGGGCAACGTCGTGCTGGTCGGCGACGCCGCCCACACCGCCCACTTCTCGATCGGCTCGGGCACCAAGCTGGCCATGGAGGACGCGGTGGCGCTGGCGTGGGCGTTCCGGTCGCACGGGGTGGACGACGTGGCGCCGGCGCTCGAGGCCTACGAGGCCGAGCGCCGCCCGATCGTCGAGTCCACCCAGCGCGCCGCCCAGGGCTCGCTGGAGTGGTTTGAGGGCATCGCCCGCTACGTGGACCAGCCCCGGCTCCAGTTCGCCTTCAACCTGCTCACCCGCAGCCGCCGCATCACCTACGACAACCTGCGCCTGCGCGACGAGGGGTTCGTGGCCGACGTGGACGACCTGTTCGCGGACCAGGGCGGCTTCAGCGCCCGGCCGCCGATGTTCGCGCCGTTTCGCCTGCGCGGGCTGACGCTGCCCAACCGGGTGGTCGTCTCACCGATGGACATGTACTCGGCGGTGGATGGGACGCCGTCTGACTTTCACCTCGTCCATCTCGGCTCGCGGGCGCTGGGGGGCGCGGCGCTCGTCTACACCGAGATGATCTGCGTGTCGGACATCGGCCGCATCACGCCGGGGTGCGCCGGCATGTACCGCCCCGAGCACGTGGAGGCGTGGAAGCGCATCGTGGACTTCGGCCACCGTTACGGCGGTTGTGCGATGGCTGCCCAGCTTGGGCACTCGGGACGGAAAGGCTCTACCAAGCTGATGTGGCTGGGGATCGACGAGCCGCTGGAGGAGGACAACTGGGAGGTGATCGCGCCCTCGCCGATCGCCTACTCGCCGCTCAACCAGGTCCCGCGCGAGATGACCCGCGCCGACATGGACGAGGTCCGCGACCAGTTCGTGTGGGCCACGCGGGGCGCTGTGGAGGCCGGCTTTGACCTGCTCGAGCTCCATTGCGCCCACGGCTACCTGCTCTCGAGCTTCCTCTCGCCGGTGACCAACCAGCGTGGGGATGCGTACGGCGGGTCGCTGGAGGGCCGGGCGGCGTTTCCGCTGGAGGTCTTCGACGCCTGCCGCGCGGTCTGGCCCGCGGAGCAGCCGATGAGCGTGCGCATCTCCGCCACCGATTGGATCGAGGGCGGGTTCACCCCCGACGATGCGGTCGCGTTCGCCCGGATGCTCCAGGAGCACGGCTGCGACGTCGTCGACGTCTCCTCGGGGCAGGTCGCGCCGGAGGAGCGCCCGGCGTTCGGCCGCAGCTTCCAGACCCCGTTCGCCGACCGCATCCGCAACGAGGTCGGCCTGCCCACGATCGCCGTCGGCGCCATCGCCAGCTACGACGACGTCAACACGATCGTCCTCGCCGGCCGCGCCGACATGTGCGCCCTGGCGCGCCCGCACCTCTACGACCCCCATTGGACCCTGCACGCCGCCGCCGAGCAGGAGTACGCCGGCGACGGCATCGAATGGGTCCCCCAGTACCAGGCCGGCAGCCGCAAGCCGCCCACCGGCCGCGCCGACGACGTGCGCAAGGAACTCCAGCGCTCCTTCGAGCCCGACCCGCCGGAGCTCCTCATCGCCCCCGAGGGCTGGTCCTAGCCGCTCTCATCCTGAAGCCACACGCCACAAAGTGCCCGTTGTGGACGTGTGTGGCGTGAGACCGGAGTCATGTTGAACCCTCACGCCACGCGTTGGCTAGGCGCGCACGGTGTGGCGTGCGGTTTCAAGATTGCGCCGCCCGGAGCCCGCCGCCATCGCCCGATTGTCACAGTGTCGGCACAATCCTTGATCGCTCAAGCGTCCGGCGCAAAGCTCCGGTCATGCCCTGGACGTTGGCGGCAAAGATCGAAGCGGAGCAGATGCTGCGTGACTTGCTCAGGAGGGAGGGACTGCCTCAGCCTGACGAGGTGGAGTACGGGCACACCTGCGTGCGCTTCCTCTTCCACGAGTCAAAGGCGTGCGTCGTGATCGATCTCGATGAGTCGTAGGTGGTTGCCGGCGACGGCCCGGGCGGGTGGAGGAGCCGCCCGGGCCGGCCACGCCTGAGTCAGCCCGCGGTCGCGGCAGCCACCGGCGCGGAGCCCGCGTCGGCAGGACCGGCGGCGGGAGCGGCGGCCGTGATCGGGCGCAGCACCAGCGCCAGCCCCACCAGCCCGCGCCGATCGCGGCCAGCGAGCAGAACACGTAGACATGGGTGAACGTCGCCACCAGGTCGCTGCCGCCGGAGCGCACCAGCGTGGCCAGTGTGGCCACGCCCAGCGCGCCGCCGACCTGGCGCGCGGTCTGGTTCAGGCCCGTGCCCGCCGCGAAGGACTGCGGCGGGACCGAGAGGGCGGCGGCGGTGGAGGTGCCGGTGGTGACCATGCCCATGCCCGCTCCGAGCACCAGCCCGACCGGCAGCCAGTACGTCAGGAACTCTCCGTGGGTGGGCAGGGTGGCGGCGATGAACAGGCCCGAGGCCGCCATCAGCGCCGCCCCGAGGGTCACCGCGGTGCGTGGCGTGGCCCGGCGCCCGGCAGCGACGGCCGACAGGCTGGCGGCGATCGCCCCCGGCGTCATCGCCAGGCCGGCCTGGAGCTCTGAGTAGCCCCACAGCTCGGTGAGCACGAGCACGCCGAGCAGCATCCAGGCGTACAGGCTGGCGCCGTACAGGAACGAGGCCGCGTTGGCCAGCGCGAACGGCCGGTGCTTCCACAGGGCGGTCTCGATCGCCGGCACCGGCGTGCGCCACGAGCGCTGCACCGCGCCCACGATCCCGGCGACCCCGCCGGCGAGGCTGGCGATCGTGCGCGGGTCGCTCCAGCCCCACACCGAGCCCTGCGACAGGCCGAGCGCCGCCAGCCCGATCCCGAGCGCGAGCAGCGCCGTCCCGAACGCGTCGGGCAGGCGGGTGCGGGCGCGCGCGGTGCGCGGCAGGATCCCCGCCGCGGCGGCCAGGGCCAGCCCGGCGGGTACGTTGATGACAAACAGCGAGCGCCAGCCGAAGGCGTGCACCAGCACGCCGCCGACGCTCGGGCCCACGGCGGCGGCGAACGCGCCGGATGCGCTCCACAGCGCCACCGACGTCGCCCGCCGCTCCGCCGGGGTGTCGGCGAGGAGGATGGCGAGCGAGGCGGGGATCATCGTCGCGGCGAACGCGCCCTGCAACGCGCGGGCCACCAGCAGGACGGGCATGTTGGGCGACAGCGCGCACACCAGCGAGAGCGCGGCGAAGCCGCCGACGCCGACGCGATACAGCGCGCGCCGGCCGACGATGTCGGCCAGCCGGCCGGCGGGGGCGAGCAGGGCGGCGAACGTCGTGGCGTAGGCGGTGATCACCCAGCTCAGGCTGTTGACGCTGGTGCCGGGATAGGCGCGGCCCAGCGCGGGGATGGCGAGGTTGACCACGGTCACGTCGAGCAGCGCCAGGAACGCGGCGCCGGCGGCGAGCGTGAGCACGCGGGCGTGATGCAAGCGGGTCATGAGGACTACGGCTCCTTGGGACGAAGAACGAACGGTCGTGCTTTTTCTTTTTATACGAACGATCGTGCTATTGTCAAGGGGGCAATATGGAAGTCCAACTCACCGAGGAGATCCAGGACGGCCGCCGTCTGCGCGGTGATCGCACCAAGCGGGCGATCCTGGCCAAGGCCGTCGATCTCGCGTCGGTCGAGGGCTTGGAGGGCCTCTCCATCGGCCGCCTGGCCTCCGAGCAAGGCGTCTCCAAGAGTGGACTGTTCGCCCACTTCGGCTCCAAGCTGGAGCTCCAGCTCGAGACCGTGCAGGCGGCCTCGGAGCTCTTCGAGGAGCATGTGTGGCAGCCGGTCGCCGACCTCGACCCCGGCGTGGTCCAGCTGGCCTCGTTGATGGAGTCGTGGCTGCACTACTTCCGAGACGGCCTGTTCAGCGGCGGCTGCTTCTTCTCCAACGCCTACCACGAGTTCGATGCCCGCCCCGGGCCCGTGCGCGACGCCATCGCCGCCCAGAAGCGCCGCTGGATGGCCGCCCTCGTCCACCACGCCCGCGTCGCCGAGAAGCTCGGCCAGCTCAAGGCCGACGCCGACCCCGAGCAGCTCGCCTTCGAGCTCGACGCCGTCGGCTCGCTGGCCAACTCGCTGTGGCAGCTCGAGCGCGACGAGAAGGCGTTCGGCCGCGCCCAGACCGCGATTCGCAGCCGTCTGCACGGCTCCGCGACCGCCGCCGGGCGCCGCGCGCTGACCGCCGCCGGCCTCACGTGATTGTGTAGGTGGGCGCGGGCGGGGAAGCTTGTGCTGCAGCGATGAGCGAGCCGCCCCCCGACAAGCCCACCGAACTGCCCAAGCCGGCCTGGCGCGGGGTGCTCAGGCGCACGGTGCGCGAGTTCTCAGACGATCACGTCACCGACCTCGCGGCGGCGCTCACCTACTACGGGGTCCTGGCGATCTTCCCGATGCTGATCGTGATCCTGTCGGTGCTGGGGCTCATCGGCGACTCGGTGACCCAGCCGTTGCTGCAGAACCTGGCCACCGTGGCGCCGGGCCCTGCCAAGTCCATCCTCACGAGCTCGATCACCAACGTCCAGTCACACCAGGGGACCGCCGGGGTGCTGTTCGTCGTGGGCCTGGTGCTCGCTCTGTGGTCGGCGTCGGGGTACATCGCCGCCTTCATGCGCGCGGCCAACGTCATCTGGGACGTCCCGGAGGGGCGGCCGATCTACAAGACGATCCCGATCCGCGTCGGCGTCACGCTCGTCACGGTCGTGCTGCTGACGCTGAGCGCTGTGGCCGTGGTGTTCACCGGCTCGCTGGCGGGCAAGCTGGGCGACCTGATCGGCGTCGGCTCGACCGCGGTCGAGATCTGGGACATCGCCAAGTGGCCGGTGCTGGTGCTCGTCGTTTCCGGCATCCTCGCCATCCTCTACTACGCCGCGCCCAACGTCCGCCAGCCCGGCTTTCGCTGGCTGAGCCCCGGCAGCGTGCTGGCGGTGGTGCTGTGGCTGGTGGCGTCGGCGCTGTTCGCCCTCTACGTCGCCAACTTCTCCAACTACAACAGGACCTACGGCGCGCTCGCGTCGGTGATCGTCTTCCTCATCTGGCTGTGGATCACCAACATCGCGATCCTGCTCGGCGCCGAGCTCAACGCCGAGCTCGAGCGCGGCCGCCAGATCGCCGCCGGCCGGTCCGCCGATGACGAGCCCTTCCTGCCGCTGCGCGACGAGCCCAAGCCGCGCAAGGCGATCAGCTGAGCAGCCGGCGCACGCGGTCCAGGCCGTCGTAGACGTCGGTGAACCGCGTGGTCAGCGGACTCAGGCCCAGTCGGATGACGTCGGGCGTGCGGAAGTCCGGGATCACCCCGTCGGCGATCATGCGCTGCGACAGCGTCCGCGCCTCGGGGTGGACGAGGGCGACGTGCGACCCGCGCCGGCTCGGGTCGCGCGGCGAGCCCACCGAGCCGCCCAGCGGGGTCAGCCACTCGTCGATGAGCGCCACCGCGTACTCGGTGAGCGCGACCGACTTGCGGCGGATGGCGTCGATCCCGGCCTCCACCACCAGGTCAAGGCCGGCCGCCACCGCGGCCAGCGCCAGCACCGGCGGCGTGCCCGACAGCATCGCCGCGATGCCCTCGCCCGGGATGTAGCCGGGCGCCATCTCGAACGGGTCGCGCCGGCCCAGCCAGCCCCAGATCGGCTGGCGCAGCGCCCCCTGATGCTCGGCGCGCACGTACAGGTAGGCGGGGGCGCCCGGGCCGCCGTTGAGGTACTTGTAGGTGCAGCCGACGGCGAGATCGACCCCGTCGGCGTCGAGCGTCACCGGGATGGCGCCCGCGCTGTGGCTGAGGTCCCACAGCGCCAGCGCGCCGGCGTCATGGGCGATCCGCGTGATGGCGCGCGCATCGAGGATGAACGCCGAGCGGTAGTTGACCTGGGAGAAGGTGACGAGCGCGGTCTGCTCGGAGATGAGCGCTGCCACCTGGGCGGGCTCGGGGCCGGCGTGGGGGTCGGCCTCGATCCACAGGATCTCGAGCTCGCGCTCGCCCGCGAGGCTCTCGAGCACGTAGCGGTCGGTGGGGAAGTTGTCGACGTCGGTGATGATCTGCGTGCGCCCGGGCCGCGCGCTCAGCGCCGCGGCGGCGAGCTTGTAGAAGCAGACGGTGGTCGAGTCGGCCACCGCGACCTGGCCCGGCGCCGCGCCCAGCAGCTCTGATCCCAGCCGGTCGCCGAGGGTGAGCGGCAGCTCCATCCACCCCTCGCCCCAGGCGCGGATGAGCCGCTGACCCCACTGGCTCTCGATGACCTCGGCCACGCGGGCCGGCGCGTCGCGCGGCAGCCGGCCCAGCGAGTTGCCGTCCAGGTAGATGAGCCCGTCGTCGGCCACCACGAACCGGTCGTGGAAGGCGCGCAGCTCGTCAGCGTCGTCGAGGGTCGCCGCCTCGGCTCGGTCCGCCATGCGGGTCCGCGCGCCGCCGGCTACCCGTTGGGCACGAAGGCCATCACGCGGCTCGGGCTGCCCGTGCCGCCGACCAGGCGCAGCGGGCACACCACCACCATCGCGCCCGTGACCGGGAGCTGGTCGAGGTTGGCCAGCTGGGTGAGCCCCAGCTTGCCCGAGCCCAGCAGGAAGTTGTGCACCGGGAACGGCGGGTCCATGCCGCCCGCCGAGCCGGCGTCGATGCCGACGCACTCGGTGCCAAAGCCGGCGATCCCGCGCTCCGAGGCCAGCCAGCGCGCTGCCTCCACGTCGGGGCCCGGCGTCTGCGGGCCGTTCTCGCCGACGTTGAGGAACAGGTCCTGGTCATGCGCGCGCGAGCCCCAGCCGGTGCGCAGCAGCAGCCAGGCGCCGTCGGGGACGCGCCCGTTCTCCGCCTCCCACGCCTCGAGGTCTGCGACGGTGAGCAGGTAGTCGCCGCCGGCGGCCTCGGTCTCGGCGGTCTTGTCGACCACGCAGGCCGGGCCGACGAGCGTCCGCGCCGGGATGGAGCCGATGTCGGCGCCGTCCTTGCCCGTCACCCAGTGGATGGGCGCGTCCACGTGGGTGCCCACGTGCTCGCCGATCGTGAGCGTGTACCACGCCCAGGCGGGGCCGCGGTCGTCGTACTTGGAGATCTCCTCACGGCTCAGGCCCGGCGTGTTGGCAAACGGCGGCGGCAGCTGGATGATCGGGGTGGTCTCGCTCAGTGGCTGGGTCAGGTCAACGACCTGCACCGCTCCCGAGGCGAGCCCGTCGAGCAGCGCGGAGACGTGGCTGGCTTGGGTGCTGGACATGGCGCTCTCCTTGTGATGATGGGGGCTGAGGCGGCGGTCAGCCGGCGCGGAACGCTTCCGCCAGCCATTCTGCACAGATCGTGGGGTTGACCTTGGCGTCGAGCACGAGCGGGCGCGCCTCGCTCTCGGCCAGCCACCCGTCAACGACGTCGAGGTCCTGCGGGCGCCGGACCGTGACCGCCTCCGCGCCGCTGGCCCGCGCGATCGCGCCCAGGTCGGCGTCGGGAAACTGGACGAGCGAGACGTCATGGCCCATGGGGGCGAAGTGGTGGACCTCGGCGCCGTAGGCGCGGTCGTCGTAGATGAGCACGAGCAGCTTGAGCCCCAGGCGCGCCGCGGTCTCGATCTCGGCCAGGGCCATGAACGCCCCGCCGTCGCCGATCGCCGCCACGGTGGGGCGGTCGGGCCGGGCGATGGCGGCGCCGATGGCGTTGCCCAGCCCCAGTCCCACCGCCTGAAAGCCGTTGGGGAACACCCAGGCGCGCGCGTCGGGCACTGACAGGAACATCGCCGGGTAGCCGAGGAAGTGCCCGGAGTCCACCGCCACCGCCTTCTCGGCGGGCAGCCGGGACTCGAGCGCCAGCGACAGCGTGCGCGGATCGATCCACTCGTCGGTGGAGGCGTCCTCGTAGGGGTCCTGCGCCCAGCCGTTGGCGGCGATGTCGGCGGCCATCTCCGGGGTGCGCCAGCCGGTGGCGCGGTGGCCGCGGAGCTCGAGCTCGTCGGCGAGCCGCCGCGCGCTGGCGGCGGCGTCGCCGAGCACGGTGACGTCGGCGGGGCGGTTCAGGCCGAACGCGCGCGCCTCGACGTCGATCTGGGCGAGCTTGGCGGTGGGGGCGATGAGCTGGCCGTGGCGCGTGGTCCAGTGGTTGACCGAGGCTCCGGCCACGAGCACCGCATCGGCCTGGGGCAGCAGCTCGGCCGCGAACGGCGAGGCGAACCCGCCGGAGATGCCAAGCGCATAGGGGAGGCCGGCGAACAGGCCGTTGGCGGGCGCCGAGGTCGCCAGCAGCGCTCCGCAGATGGCGCCGAGGCGCTCGAGCTCGTCGCGGGCGTCGGCCAGCACCGCGCCGCGGCCGGCGATGATCACGGGCCGCTGCGCGCCCTGCAGCAGATCGGCGACGGCGGCCACCGCCGGGGCCGGCGGCTCGGGCGTGGCGAAGACCGGCAGCGGCGCCTGGCGGGGCTCGAGCGCCTCGGGCGGCTGGGGCTGGATGTCGATGGGCAGCATGAGCACCACCGGGCGGCGCTCGATCACCGCGCGCTGGTAGGCGCGCTGGGCGTCGTCAGCGGCGGTGGCGGCGCTCTGGACGCGATCGGCGGCCGCGCCCACCGACTCGACCAGGCCGGGCTGGTCGATGCGGAAGTTGGAGGTCAGCGCCGCCGCCGGGGACTCGCCGGCGAGCACGAGTATGGGCGTGCGGCTCTTCACCGCCTCGGTGAGGCCGGTCATCGTGTTGGTGAGCCCCGGGCCCTGGTGCACGCTGCAGATCCCGACGCGGCCGCTCACCCGCGCATACCCGTCCGCCATGCAGATCGCCCCGTCCTCGCGGCGTGCGGGGTGGAAACGGGCGCCGCGGCTGCACAGCGCGTTGGTGACCACGAGGTTGCCGCTGCCCAGCACCCCGAAGGCGTCGCGGACGCCGGTGGCGGCCAGCGTCTGGCCCACGACATCGGCCACGCTCTGCGGCCGCTGGACGGTGGTGGTCATCTCACGCCCTCCTCACCTGGATTGCGCCCTCCTCATCGGGCTGCCGATCCTACTTGCGGCCTCTCGCCCGCGTCCAGCCGCTGTTTGCGGCCACCCCGGTGCGGTCAGTGTTAACGCGATGCCCCAGCCCACCGAGTCCACGGCTGCCGCCCGCGCCACGTCGGCGCCTCGCGCTGACTCCAAGAACATGCTCCCGCCCCGCGAGCGGCGGCGCTCGCCCTTCGAGCGCGTCTTCGTCCGCATCATCGCCACCTGCGGGATCGTGGCGATCGGCGTCGCCATCGGCGCCATCATGACCTCGTCGGGCTCGGCCGGCTGGCTCATCGGGCTGGTGGTGGCGATCGTGAGCGTCGTGCTGGCCGCCGTGCTCTGGTCCTCGCGCCAGCTCTAGGCTCCGATGCGCTCCGGTTGGCGCGCGTAGGTGTACAGCGTCTTTGGCTCCATCCGCAGGTACACGGCGTGGCCGCTCCACTCGGTCGGGCTCTCGCGCCCGGCGCGCACCTCGGGGGCGTCGAGTTGCGCAAACGCCGGGTCATCGCTCGCGATGATCCGCACCCGGCCGTGGGCGATCACGGCGAGGTCGATCCCCTCGTAGTAGGTGAGGCTGGCGGCCGGGCGGCGGGCCAGGTGGCGCGCCCGGGCCGCCTCCGCCACGGTCGGCACGTGGAAGGCGCCGCGATAGAACACGGCGTTGATGGGAGCGACGCGGGGCTCGCCGCGGGCGGTGACGGTCGCCAGGGCCACCGTCACGGTGCCCGTCAGGTGCGCCGCGAGCTGGGTGGCGGTGAGCGAGTGCTCGGGCATCTCGAACGAGCTGCGCAGGAACGGCCCGGCCTGGGCGATGCTGTCGTCGAGAAGTCTCTGCAGTTCGGCGATATCTGCGGGCGTTTCGTACATAGCCCTGTACCATCGCACCTGGAACTGGCAGCCGCCGACCGGAACCGTGTGCATAGACGGTGACCAACCCTCGGGGGGCACACTTGGGATGATGAGTTGATGATGAGCGGTGCACGCGGGGTCGGCGCAGGAGTGCGGGGTGGCGGCTGAGGCGGCTCCTGAGAGCCTGCGCGAGTTTCTCGCCGGCTCTGGGGAGGTGGGTCGGGACCTGCTGGAGGTGGACTGGGCGGCGACGCCGCTCGGGCCGATCGACCAGTGGCCCAGCGCCCTGGCCACAGTCATCCGCGTGCTGCTGACCTCGCGGTTTGCCATGTGGATGGCCTGGGGCCCCGGTCTGACGTTCGTCTGCAACGACGCCTACCGGCGCGACACGCTCGGTCAGAAGTACCCGTGGGCCCTGGGCCGGGCCGCCCGGGAGGTATGGGCCGAGATCTGGACGGAGATCGGGCCCCGCATCCAGACCGTGCTCAGCACCGGCCAGGCCACCTGGGACGAGGCCCTGATGCTCATCCTCGAGCGCAGCGGCTACCGCGAGGAGACCTACCACACCTTCTCCTACAGCCCGCTGGCCAACGACGACGGCGTGATCGCGGGCATGCTGTGCGTGGTCTCGGAGGACACCAAGCGCGTCATCGGCGAGCGGCGGATGGCCACCCTGCGCGAGCTCGGGTCGGCGTCGTCAGGGGTGCGCGAGGAGGACGAGTTCCTGGATGCCGCCGGCGAGGTGCTCGCCGGCAACCCGCGCTCGCTGCCGTTCACGATGGTCTACCTGTTTGACGACGGCGCCGCTGAGCTGGCGTGCTCAAGCGGGATCGCCGAAGGCCATCCGATCGCCCCGGCCGGCATCGATCTCGGTGACCCCGATCCGCTCTGGCCCGTGCGCGAGCTCGCGGCGGGCCGCGCCGTGGTCGTCCCGCTGGCGCCCGAGCGCTTCGCCGAGCTCCCCGTCGGAGGCTGGGACGAGCCGCCCGAGCAGGCCCTGGTGCTGCCGATCCTCCAGCCGGCCCACGAGCGGCCGTACGGGTTCCTCGTGGCCGGCCTGAACCGCTACGCCGCGCTGGACAGCGAGTACCGCGCGTTCGTCGAGCTCATCGCCCAGCACCTCTCCGCCGGCCTGGCCGCCTCGCGCACCTATGACGCCGAGCGGCGCCGGGCCGCGCAGCTGGAGGAGCTCGACCGCGCCAAGACGGCGTTCTTCTCCAACGTCAGCCACGAGTTCCGCACGCCGCTGACGCTGATGCTGGGCCCGCTCCAGGACGCCCTGGGCGAGCCGGCGGGGCTGCCCCCCGAGCGGCTGGAGCTGGTGCACCGCAACGCGCTGCGGCTGCTCAAGCTCGTCAACGCGCTGCTGGACTTCTCCCGCGCCGAAGCGGGGCGGATGCGGGCCGAGTTCCGCCCCACCGACGTCGCCAAGCTCACCGCCGACCTCGCCGGAACGTTCCGCGAGGCCACCGAGCGCGGCGGCGTGGACCTGGTGGTCGACTGCGAGTCGCCGGCCCGCCCGGTCTACGTGGACCCCGACCTGTGGGAGCGCATCGTCCTCAACCTCATCTCCAACGCGTTCAAGGCCACCCTGACGGGCTCGATCGAGGTCCGGCTGCACAACGTGCACGACCACCTCGAGCTGTCGGTCAAGGACACCGGCACCGGGATCGAGCCCCAGGAGATGGAACGGCTCTTCCAGCGCTTCCACCGCGTGCGCAGCGTGGCGCGCAGCTACGAGGGGACGGGGATCGGGCTGGCGCTGGTCAAGGAGCTGACCGAGCTGCACGGCGGCGACGTGATGGCCAGCAGCATCGTGGGCGAGGGGTCCGAATTCGTCGTCACCCTGCCGTTCGGGTCCGCGCACCTGCCCGCCGATCAGGTCTACGCCGAGAGCGTGGAGCCGGCGGCGTCGATCGCGGCGCTGTTCGTGGAGGAGGCGATGAGCTGGATCGAGACCTCCGGTGACCGCCTCACCCCCGGCGCGTTCCGCGCGGTGCCAGGGCCCGCGTCGCCCGAGTCGCGCCCGCGGGTGCTCATCGCCGACGACAACGCCGACCTGCGCCGCTACCTGACCACCCTGCTGGCCGGCCAGTTCGACGTCGAGGCCGTCAACGACGGCAACGCGGCGCTGCGGGTCATCCACGACCGCCAGCCCGACCTGCTCATCTCCGACGTGATGATGTCCGGGCGCGACGGCTACGAGCTGCTGCAGGCGGTCCGCGCCGCTCCGGAGACCCAGGACCTGCCGGTCATCCTGCTGTCCGCGCGCGCCGGCGAGGAGGCCGCGATCGAGGGCCTGGAGGCCGGCGCCGACGACTATCTGCCCAAGCCGTTCTCCGGCCGCGAGCTGCTGGCGCGCGTGCGCGCGCATCTCGACCTGTCGGCCTTGCGTCGCCAGGCCGCCGCCGAGCTGACCGCCGAGCGCCTCCGGCTCGAGCAGACCATCCAGCAGTTGCCGGCCGGCGTGATGCTGGCCGAGGCCCCGTCGCGGCGGATCGTGCTCTCCAATCGCCAGGCGGCCGAGATCCTCGGCCACGGGATCCTCGGCCACCAGGCATCGGGCGATTACGACGGCTACCAGCTCTACTCGCTGGATCGCGAGCGGCTCAAGCGCGACGAGGGCCCGTTGGCCCGGGCGATGCTCAGCGGCGAGGTCGTGGAGGACCAGGACATGCTCTATGTCCGTGGCGACGGTCGCACGATCGTGGTGCGCATCAGCGCGGCTCCGGTCCGTGACGAGAGCGGCGTGGTCATCGGCGGCGTGCTCGTCTTCCAGGACGTCTCCGAGCGCGTGCGCACCGAGCGGCTGCTCGCCGGCCAGCGCGACATCCTGGCGCTCATCGCCAACGGCGTCTCGCTCCATCGCACCCTCGACGCGATCGTGCGGTGCGTGGAGGAGCTCTCCGAGACCCCGGCCAAGAGCTCGATCATGCTGCTGAGCGCCGACGGTTATCACCTCGAGCACGGGGCGTCCCCGAGCCTGCCGGACGCGTACCGCGAGGCGGCGGAGGGGGTGGAGATCGGCCCCGACTCACCCGGCGCGGCCGCGTTCCGGGGCGAGACCGTGATCGTCGCCGATACCCAGACCGCGCCGGGCTGGGCGCCCTACCGCGAGAAAGCCCGGGAGCTCGGCATCCGCGTCGTGTGGTCCACGCCGCTGCGCGCCGACGACGGCGAGCTCGTCGGCACGCTCGGGCGTCTTCTACGACGAGCTCCGCGAGCCCTCCGCCGAGGATCGCCGCGTGGTGGACCTGCTGGCGCCGACCGCCGGCGTGGCCATCGGCCGCGCCCGCGACTCCGAGAGCCGCACGCGGCGATTGGAGGAGCTGCAGAGCAGCCTCCTGCCGCGAGCCCTGCCCGAGGTGCCCGGCCTGCGCGCCGCGGTGAGCTTCCATCCCGCCGAGCGTGGCCTGGACGTGGGCGGCGACTTCTATGACCTGTTCCCGTTGCCCGGCGAGGCGTGGGGCTTTGTCATCGGCGACGTATGCGGCCACGGCGCCGAGGCCGCCGCGGTCACCGCGCTCACCCGGCATGCCACGCGCTCGATCGCCCGCCTGGTGTCGCGGCCCCGCGACGTGCTGGCGATGGTCAACGAGGAGCTGCGCACCTCAGACCACAACCGCTTCTGCACCGCTCTGTACGGACGCCTTGACCCGGTGCCCGGCGGGATGCGCGTGACGCTCGCCAGCGGCGGGCACCCGCCGCCGCTCGTGCGCCGCGCCTCGGGCCAGATCGAGGCGCTGCGCGAGCACGGGCCCCTGCTGGGCGTCTTCCCGTCGGCCGCCTACCCGGAGGTGACCGTCGAGCTCGCGCCCGAGGACACGCTCCTGGTCTATACCGACGGGCTGGTCGAGCGCAACCCCCGCCTGCTCGGCGACGCCGCGCTGAGCGCCCTGCTGGCTTCGCTGAGGTTCGCCACCGTCGACCGGCTGATCACCCAGCTCGAGGATCGCGCCCTCGGCACCCCGCCGGTGCGGCTGCCCGACGACACCGCCGTCCTGGCGATCCAGGTGGTGGCGCGGACCCCGGACGGCGCCGCCGCCGAGGGCGCCGGGACGACGGTCCTGGTCCACGCGCCGGCGGAGTAGCGGGTCGTGCTGCGCCTGCGCAGCACGCGCATCGTCACGCCCGCGGGGGTGGTGTCAGGCGAGGTCTGTGTGCGCGACGGCCTGATCGAGACGATCGGGCCGCCCACCGACGCGGACGCGATGGAGTTGGGCAGCCACTGGATCGTTCCCGGATTCATCGACGTGCACGTGCATGGGGGCGGCGGCGCGCAGTGCAACACCTCCGACCCGGACGAGGTCCGCGCCGTGGCGCGGTTCCATGCTGAGCACGGCACCACCAGCCTGCTGGCCACCACCGTTGCGGCGCCGGTGGACGATTTGGTCGAGGCGTTGGGCGCGATCCGTGCCGCTGCCGGCTCCCTTGGGGGCGCTGGGGGCGCTGGGGCCGTCGGGGCCGCTGGGGCCGCCGGGCCGCGCCGCGGCCCTCGGGACCGCCGCGGGCGCAGCCATCCTCGGGGCCCATCTCGAGGGCCCGTTTCTCAACCCGCGCCGCGCTGGCGCTATGAATTCCAAAGCATTTCTAGCACCCGCCCCGGACGTCGTCCGCCGCCTCCTGCTGGCCGGGGAGGGCTGCCTGAGCCTCATGACACTGGCCCCGGAGCTGCCCGACGCCGACCTCGCGATCACGGAGCTGGTGGAGGCTGGCGTCGTCGTCTCGCTGGGGCACAGCGAGGCCACCTATGACCAGGCGCGCGCCGCGGTGCGGTGTGGCGCGCGCTCGGTGACCCACCTGTTCAACGCGATGGCGCCGCTTCACCACCGCGCGCCGGGGCTGCTCGGCGCCGCGCTCGATCTGCCCGAGCTCGCCTGTGAGCTCATCTGCGACGGCGCCCACGTCGACCCCGTGGCGATGCGGTTGGCCCATCGTGCTGAAGGGCACCGCCGCCATGCACCTCGTCACCGACGCCGTGTCCGCGGCCGGCATGCCCGACGGCGGCGGCTACCGGCTGGGCGCCGCGCCGGTGGACAGGGTCGGCGGCCGGGCGGTGCTGAGCGGGACCGACTCGCTGGCGGGGAGCACCGTGACCATGGACATCTCCGTGGCCAATGCGGTGAGGTGGCTGGGCATCCCGGTCGCGGAGGCGGTGGCGATGGCCTCGACCAACCCTGCCCGGCTGCTCGGTCTCGAGGACCGCAAGGGCGCGATCGGCCCGGGCATGGACGCCGACCTCACCGTGCTCGACGACGACCTGCGGGCCTGCGCCACGCTCGTGGCTGGGACCGTCGTGTTTGACGCCGCTACGCGCCGGGCCTGAGGGGACGTCGCGTCAGCACGGCTCAGCGCTCGCCGTCATCAGTGATATCGGTGACCACGGCCACCCACTCGGTGATCGTGCCGGCCGAGTTGAGCAACGGCAGGGCGCGCAGGTAGGCGTTGCGCACCGTCGCACCCACCTGCACGCGGTAGACGAGCTCGACGATGTTTCTCCTCTTCGTGGCGCGGGCGACGGTTTTGCGGACGCGCTTGCGGTCGTCGGGGTGGACGTGCTCCTCCTGCAGCCACGAGACCTGCGGGGCGTCGGGGTCGCCGGTGGCCAGACGGCTGTCCACCACGCGGATGTCGGTCCAGTCCGAACTGATGCGAAACACCGAGCGCGCGCCTGCGGGAGGATCGGGTTGGTCGACCGTGTCGGGGCGCTCATCGGGCAGCTTGTTACTCGTCCGCCGGATCTGCGCGCTCTGCGCCCTCACGGCACGTGCTTCGCCCTGTCGCCTGACGGCACTCAGACGCGCCAGGACCGATAGCGAGCGCTCCGCCCCTCGGCGCTTGGAGACGTCGGTCTCATCTCGCATCGCGTCCCGAACGGCGGCGGCGAACATCTCGAAGACCCACGGGTCCGTGGGCCCCACGACGATGCGCGCGATCACGGCGTCCCGAACGTAGTGAGAAACGCTGACCCCGGCGTGCTCCGCCTCGGTCTCGATCAGTTCCCACAGCTCGTCGTCGAACCCGACCGTGGCTGTCTTGGGAGAGCTAGGCATCCAGCACCCTGCTGCTGCGCCCGCGATCCTACCGCTACGCGGCGGCGTCGCGGAGGTGGACGTCGAAGAAGTTGAGGATCCGCCGCCAGGAGTCCTCGGCGGACGGGTGGTCGTAGTTCATGTGCACCAGCTTCACCAGCGGAGTGAGCGCCGGCCCGACGTTGATGCGGTTCATGAACGCGTGGCCCACGTCGGGGTACTCCTTGACGTCGTGGGCGACGCCCAGCTCGGTGAGCGCGCGCTCGAGGCGCTCGGCGCGCCCGGGCAGCTCGGGATCGCGCTTGCCGAAGCTGGCCACCACCGGGCAGCAGCCCTCCAGGCGCATCGACGCGTCCTTGGGCACCTCGCCGTAGTTGACCGACGCCGCCGCGAAGTCATAGCGCGGCGCGCACAGCAGGGCAAAGCCGCCGCCCATGCAGAACCCGATGATCCCGATCTGACCGGTGCAGTCCTCGCGCGCCGCCAGCCAGCGGCGCGCCGCCTCGATGTCCGCGTAGGCCTCCCCGGAACCGCTCCGGCTGGCCTTCAGGGTGGCCACGACGCACCTGATGCCGCGACCGGAGTACAGGTCGGGCGCGAAGGCGAGGTACCCCGCGGTGGCCAGCCGGTCGGCCTGCAGGCGGATGTCGTCGCTGAGGCCCAGCGCGTCCATCACCACCACCACTCCCGGCCACGGACCCTCGCCGCGCGGGTGGGCCACATACGCCCGCAGTTCGCGGTCCTCGGCCGGGAAGTAGGTGGTGTCGGGCATGGGCTATGGGCCTGATGTTTGGGGCGCGGGCGCGGTTGTCCCGGGCATCTCCAGGCCCTCGTCGCGGGCCAGGCCCTCGCCGATTCGTGCCGCCAGCTTGGGGGTGATGAGCACGATCAGCGAGCCGATGATCAGCCACGCCAGGACCACGAACGGGAAGCGGTCATAGGGGAACACCTGGCCGGTCACGTTCTTGTAGATCGTGTACCCCAGGAACGCGATCCCCAAGACCGGGATCACGATCTCGTAGAGCGGCGCGCTGCGGTGCTTGAAGAACAGGAACACGATGGCGCCGACGTTGGTCATGATGTAGGCCACGAGCAGGCTCAGCACCCCGAGCGTCCCGGGGTAGAAGAACGCGTTGACGGCGTTCACGCCCACGAGCCGCTGGACCACGATGGCCCCGATGCCGACGATGAGCACCACGGTGAGGGCGCCCGCGGGGGCGCCGCTACGCGTCGAGGCGCGCCCCAGGGACGACTCGAAGCGCGTGCCCCGGCTGAGCGCGAACAGGATGCGGGCGCCCGCCGTGCACGATGCCAGGCCACTGGCAAAGGCGCTGATCGTGGCCCCGGCGTTGATGAAGTCCTCCATCCCGGAGCCGACGTAGGTGTGCGCCAGGTCGCCCAGCGGGGACGACGAGCTCGCGAAGGCCTTCGCCCCCGCGGGGTTGGCGCCGAAGCCCCAGGTCTGAACGAGGATGCAGAGGATGTAGAACGCGCCTGTGGCCAGCACCGCGTTACGGATCGCGCGCGGGATCTCGCGCCGCGGATTGTCGGTCTCCTCACCGAGTGACGCCGCGCCCTCGAAGCCGGCGAAGGACAGGAAGCCGAACACGGCCGCGCTGCCTACCACGCTCAGCGACGTGCCGCTGGGGAGCTTGAAGGCGTTGGCGGTGATCGAGGTGCCGTGCGGCGAGGTGCCGGCGATCAGCTTGACGACGATGACGATCATCAGGATCACGATCAGCGTCACCGAGATGCCCTCCATGCCCAGCAGCGAGCGCGCGGCGATGCGGATGTCGCCGTACGCCAGGATGGCGATGATGACCCCGGCGGCCAAGGCGATCCAGATGTAGTCGGCACTGTTCCACCAGCCCGTTCCCTGGAAAAAGGCGACGCCAAAGGTGCCGGCCTCGGCGGTGGAGGCACACGTGAAGGCCATGTAGGTGCCCAGCAGCGCCCACCCTGCGATGAACCCGACCTGTGGTCCCAGCGTGACGCCCGCGAGCGCGTACACCGAGCCCGCATGGCTGAAGTACCGGCTCAGCCGGATGAACGCATAGGAGACGAGCAGCACCCCGATGGTCGCGAAGATGAACGCCAGCGGCACGGCCTGCCCGATGAGCCCCGCCGGCGCGGTGCCGTTGAGCGCCATCGCTGCCGTCGGCGCCATGATCCCGATCGAGATCGCGATCGCCTCCCAGAAGCGCAGCTCGCGGCGCAGGCCGTGAGACGGAGGGTTCGGGGTCGATGCCGGCGCTTGGGTTGCCATCGGCGGGTGGTCCCTTCTCGGTTTGGGGGCGGGGCTAGCTGGTGAAGATCGCCTGGGGGAGGAAGGCGCCGACGACCCAGTTGGGGACGTCGACCACCTCGTGGATACGCAGGTCGGCGGCGACCGAGGCGATCGCGTACGCCTCCTGGCGGCTGCGGCCGTACCGCTGCGTGATGTGGTCCACGAGGGCGCGCGTCGCCTCGCGGGTGGCCTCCATGAGGTCGGGGCCGATCCCGGTGCAGACGTGGTAGCTCGACCGCTCCGTGGTCGCGAGCTGGCCTTGCGGGATCGCGTACTGCGGGTAGCGGGCGGTCATGTCGGTGCGCACGCTGAGGCGCACCGTGATGTCCATGGCCGTCTCCACCGCGGTCCCGCACACCTCGCCGTCGCCCATCGCGGCGTGCGTGTCGCCGACGCTGAACAGCGCGCCTTTTACGGCCACCGGGAGGTAGAGGGTGGTCCCAGGCCTCAGGTGCTTGATGTCCATGTTGCCGCCCCACTTGGACGGCGGGACGACCGAGTGCTGCCCGGGCTCGGCGGGCGCCAGCCCGATCGTGCCCGGGAAGGGTGCGAAGGGAAGCGTTATGTCATCGGCGAAGCGGACGCTGTTGCTGTCGGCGTCGACGCTTGAGATGTTCAGCCACGGGTCTGGGAACTCGTCGGCGAGCAGCCCGAAGCCGGGGATGATCGCCGTCCAGCCCCAGGCCTTGGGCGTGAGCTCGAGGATGTCTATCTGCAGGACGTCGCCGGGCTGGGCGTCCTTGACGTAGACGGGGCCGGTGACCGGGTTGACCTTGGTGAGGTCCAGGGTGGCGACGTCCTGCGTGGTGGACTCGGCGGTGAGCTGGCCGCCGGACGCGTCGGCGCACTCCAGCTGCACTGTCTCCCCGGAGTTGATCTCCAGCACCGGCGCCGCCGCGTTGTCCCAGACGAAGGCGGCGTTCTCTGAGCCGACAGAGTGGATCGAGTGCGGGTGACCGGATCCGGCCAAAGCGCGGTGCACCCTATCGCATCAAGCGTTGTCTACTGGGTCATTCGCCGGGGGCGAGCTGGCCGAGGCCGTGCAGCCAGTCGCGCACGCGGTGGGAGCGGAACAGCTCGTCGCGGGCGCGTTAGCGTTCGGCGTGCGTCCTTCACGCACCCAGCAACCCTTGCTAAAGTTGTGGGTCCGCCGCGGGGTGGAGCAGTCTGGTAGCTCGTCGGGCTCATAACCCGAAGGTCGCGGGTTCGAATCCCGCCCCCGCTATTAGAAAAGCCCCGGAAATGCGGGCTTTTTCTTTGCCCGGATTGCTTCGCTTTCCGGAACGGGTACCAAACGGGTACCAAGATCTGCATTAGTATCGGGGTCCGTGACCAGGCCGTCCGGCTTCGTTTTCAGGCTCGAGAAGACCCGCGGTGCGTCGTGGTGGGCCAAGTACCGGCTGCCCGACGGGACGCAGGTCAAGCGCAAGATCGGGCCGGTGTGGACGGGGCGTGGGCGGCCGGCGGAGGGCCACTTCACGAAGCGGCTCGCGGAGGACTGGCTGCACGATCGGCTGGAGGAGGTCCGGCGGGAGGCGGCGGTCCGTTGACGTCGCCGGGCGCCGGCACCTGGCGTGGCCGGCGGTCACGAAGCGCGTGACGTTCGCCGAGGCGGCCGCGGAGTACCTGCGCTTCGCCGAGCAGGACCGCGGCTGCAAGCCCTCGACGATCCGCGGCTACCGCAACGCGATCAAGCGTCCACCTGCTGCCGGTGTTCGGCGAGATGAAGCTCGAGGACATCACCGTGCAGGAGATCGAGCGCTGGCGTGCCGGCATGTCGAGCGTCCGCGCAGCAGCGCGAGCTCTCGAACAAGACGAAGAACAACCTGCTCGTGCTGATGCACGCGATCTTCAGGCACGCGGTGAAGCTCTACGGCCTGCCGGCGAATCCGGTCGCGAGCGTCGACCGCTTCCGCGTGCGCTCGAGCGGCGACATCCAGGTGTTCTCGCCCGAGGAGGTCTGGGCCCTCGTCCGCGCCGCCGAGTCCGAGGCCGACGCGGCGATCTTCCTGACCGCGGCGTTCACCGGCCTGCGCCGCGGCGAGCTGCTCGGGCTCCGCTGGCGCGACGTCGACTTCGCCGGCTCGACGATCAGAGTCCGCGCGAGCTACGCCGCCGGCCAGCTGACGACGCCGAAGTCCGGCAAGGTCCGCGCGGTGCCGATGGCGCCCGACGTCGCGAGCGCGCTCGCGCAAGCTCGGCGACCGGGAGCGGTACACCGGCGACGACGACTTCGTCTTCGCCGGCGAGGCCGGGCTGCCGCTCGACGGCGACGCGCTCAGCAGCCGGTACCGCGACGCGCTCGCGCGGGCGGGGCTACGACCCTTGAGGTTCCACGATCTGAGGCACACGTTCGGTACGCGGATGATCGCCAAGGCGGACATCCGGCGGGTGCAGGAGTGGATGGGCCACGCCGACATCCAGACGACGATGAAGTACCTGCACTACGCGCCGCGGGACGAGGACGCCGAGTTGGTCGCTCGCGCGTTTCAACTAGGCCAGCCTGCCAGCACCGCGGGGACCTAGCAGGACGACCCGAGCCGGTTGATCCGCTCCAGCGCCCTGCGAGCCGTGCAAATGTCCCGGCGCTCCGAACGCGCCGCGCTGTGATCGGAGGGTCGTTTAGGGTCTGCCCGTGGCTCTTCGTGATCTCACCGATCGTTCGGCTGTCCTCCAGGCGATCAATGAGTTCCGCGAGCTAGGCGAGGACGCGTTTCTCGAGAAGTACGGGTTCGAGCGGTCGCGACGGATTCAGATCGCTTACGAGGGCGAGACGTTTCCATCCAAGGCGATCCTCGGCGCTGCGCATGGTTTCCAGTTTCCCGACACCGGTCCACTGAGACCCTCGGAGTTCAGCGGAGGTCGCGTGACGGTCGACAAGGCACGCCAACTTGGGTTTGAAGTCGTCGAGGCCGATGCTCCTGACGATCTCGCGCTTGGGCTTCACCGATTCATGGAGCTCTTCGCTGAGGCACGGGCGACGAAGTTCAGTCACGCGCACCCTGCTGTCGACGCACTTCGCGGGTGTGCGAAAGTCATCGAGGAGCTGCTCCCCGAGTCGCTCGCCGGGGCGAAAGTAAGACCGTCGGTCGGCCAAGGAAACTGGGCAGGCGTTCCCTGGATCGCCGTGCTGCATCCGCGTGAAACCACCACGACCCAGCGGGGCGTCTATCCGGTGCTTCTGTTCCGCGAGGACCTATCGGCGGTTGAGGTGACCATCGCCCAGGGCGTCACCGAGCTCAATCAGACGCTCGGTAGACGGCAGGCGTACGTGGAACTTGACCGTCGCTCAGAGCAACTCCGTCCAAAGCTCGGCGCTCTCGGCGAGCTCGGATTCGCACTCGACAAAGCCTTCGAGCTCGGTGCAGTCACAGCTCGCGCGGGATTACGTGGCATCGACTGTTGTCCACCGGCGGTTTGCGTCGGAGTCGCTACTCGGGACCGAGGTAACAGATGCCGTTGCCGCGATGCTCGACGCGTACGCCGAGCTGCTGATCGTCTGGCGAGCTCGAGGCCGCGAAAGAAGCCGCAGCGGATGGAGGTGCTAGGCCAGGTGACACCACCAGATCGACCGCTCACCCCGACGCCGGATGATGTCGGCGCCGCGGCCCGTGCGTTCGCTGAGGCTGTTGACATCAGCGGTCTGCGGCTGTCTCGCGATCTCGTCGCCTCGTTCGTCGCGGCGGTGGCGGCGAAGCCATTCGTCATCATCACCGGACAGTCCGGGTCCGGGAAGACCCAGCTTGCGATGCGGTTCGGCGAGTGGGTCGGCAGCGATTCCCAGGGTCGGCCGCGTTCGCTGGTAGTTCCGGTGCGTCCCGACTGGACCGGCCCGGAGTATCTCTTCGGCTACCCGGATGCGCTTCGCTCTGGCTCGGGCAAGGAGGTGTGGGCCGTCCCGGACGCGCTTGAGTTCGTGCTCCGGGCAGCGCAAGAGCCGGATGAGCCGTACCTGCTGGTGCTCGACGAGATGAACCTTGCTCACGTCGAGCGCTACTTCGCCGACTTTCTTTCCGGGGTCGAATCGCGACGGCCGATCCTGCCCGTGCTCGCTCACGCCGACGGCGAATGGGTTGCGGTCGAAGGCGCAGGCCGATTGCCTTTGCCGCGCAACTTGATCGTCATCGGCACGGTCAATGTCGACGAAACGACGTATCTGTTCTCGCCGAAGGTCCTTGATCGCGCATTCACGTTCGAGTTCCGCACGGCCGTGGAGGACCTCGACCCTGCTCTGCGCCGGCCTACGTCGATCGACGAGGGTTCCGGGGTTCACCGGCAGACCATCGTGCGCGCGATCGCTGACGACGACTGGCAGCACACGAATGCTCATCCGAGCGTGGACCTGCTGGCCGAGCACCTCGTCCTGCTCCATTCGCTGCTCGGGCAGTCGGGACACGAGTTTGGTCATCGGGTGCTGTATGAGGCGTTGCGGTACGCGGCGTTTCTTCACGCGACAGGCGTCGAAGACCGATGGTCAGTCCTCGACTGGATCATGCTCACGAAGCTTCTCCCGAAGGTGCACGGCACACGCGCCCGTGTCGAGACCGAGCTGCGGGAGATGCGGTCGTTCGCGGCCGAAGAAGACGCGCAGACGGGACGCACGCGGATGCCGCGGTCAGTGGACAAGCTGGATCGGATGATCGGCGTACTCATCGAAGCGCAATTCGTGAGTTTCACGGAGTGAGTACCGACTCTGTTGTCGCGCCGATTCGTGATCGCTCCGGCGAGACGGTCGGGCATCTTGTGCTCGCGCAGTTGCCAGGAAGACGCGACCGTCTCGAGAGTGTCGCCGACCGGGCGCGTCGTGGAAGAAGAGGGCACGTACGTCTTCTCGGTTCGCGGATTCGACAACTCCGAATCACTCGAGATCGTTCCTGGCGACGAGTTGTTCAGTTTCGACGATTCGTCTCGGAAGCGAGGTCGGATGCTGCCCAGACAACACGTCGGGCGGATCGGCGTGCGTGTGCGCGGCGAAGACATCGAGGGCCACGCCTTTGTGTCCGTGGAACCGAAGAAGCTCGAGGCCCTGACCGAATACCGCCAGATGCTCGACGGACATCGCCGAGGTCGCGACCGAGGCGGTGCTGCAGGGCTTTGCCCCAGCAACCATTGCACTTGAACACGACGCTGCTCAGAGGCCGCAGCTTCTGTACCAACAGTTCGCGTTTCTACATGCGCGGTTGATGGGTGCCGGTGAGCGCGATCTGGCGCTGGTCCTGAACCGGCCGCACCGAGCATGGATTGACCACGAGGAGCAGCACCTTCCCGGGACTCCGATGCGCGGCAGCTCTCGGAACGTACGCGCGTTGACTCGGCCCGGGCCCCGCGTTCGTGCGCCCGGGGTGAATGCCGTCGCGAGTCTTCCCGCTCGTATTAGCGTCAGCCGCAGCGAGGAAACCCTCGACACCGAGCCGAACCGCTTTATTGCCTTCGCGCTGCGGCGCTGGCGCGAGCTGGCGCTGAACGTTCAGACGCTGCTGGCCGCGCAGGGTCAGATCACCGGACCGATCTCGCGAGGTCTTGATGCGGCGTCCGAGGTGATCGCTCGTCATCGATCGGACGCTCTCCGCGCCGATGTTCCGATCCAGTCGGTCGTTTGGGGTCGTTCCCGACGGCGAACCAGGTGCTGCAGAAGCGCGCTGGCTACCGGGAGCTCTTGCGGACGTTCGTCCTCACGGAGATGGGCGCGCAGCTTGCCCTCGACTGGGATCTGGACGACGCGTTTGCCGCCAGCCAGCGCAACGTGGCGACCCTGTACGAGTACTGGGCGTTTCTGCAGCTCGCGAAGAGCGTCGGTCGCGTCTGCGGCGCCGACCTCTCAGCCCTCGTGATGGAGCGCTCGAGCGACGGGATGAGCATCGGCTTCCCACGAGGACGCCGCAGCCGGCTGACGTGGGTGCTCGTTGGCCGTGGACGCAACCTGACGGCGGATCTCTACTTCAACCGCGAGTTCCTCGTCTCGTCGCGCCCCGACTCGTCCTGGACCCGCGCGATGCGCCCCGACTGCTCGCTTCGGTCTGCGGCCCGACGGTCTCGGGCGTGGCATCGCTGCCGATGATCTGGCCGTGTGGCTGCACTTCGATGCCAAGTACCGCGTGGATTTCGTCGACGAGCAGTTCGCACCGCCAGACGAGCGCGATGGTGCTCAGGCGGCCGAAGCCGAAGCTCGTCGAGCGTCTCGCCCGGAGCAAGCGGGAGGACTTGCTCAAGATGCACGCGTATCGCGACGCAATCCGGCGATCTGCCGGAGCCTATGTGCTCTATCCGGGCGACGAGCAGCGCACCCCGTTCATGGAGCACCACGAGGTACTACCTGGTCTCGGTGCCTTTCCGCTGCGTCCCGGTGCCACCGGTCCGGTCGGCACGGCAGCACTCGACCGGTTCCTAGCGGAGGTGATCGATCACGTGGCAGATCGCGCGACTCAGCACGAAAGGAGCCGCTTCTGGAGGACCGTGATCCACCGGACGGTTCCGATGCGATCCGACAAAGATCGCCGGCTACCGGCGCTGTCCGTTCCGCCGTCCGATGCACCCGTCATGTGCGGGTATTTGAGAGGCGGGGCACACCGCCGGTGGGTCGACCACAACGGGCTCTACAACGTTCGTGCAGGAGATAGGCGCGGCGCGGTTGCAGCCGACGCCGACATCCTCCGCGCGCTCGACATCGTGCTTTATGGTCCGGGCCTGCGGCCGTCGCTTTGGGCGCGAGCGGGCGCCTGGTTTGTCCAGTCGCAAGACGAGATGTTGACGCTCGGGTACCCGAATCCGCGAGGCAAGGTCTATCTCTGCTGCCCCGTCGAACGCCGTGCCGACGAGCCCGAGTGGCTCGGGCACCTCCGACTTCTAGATCGTGCTGCGACGCGGGCAACACCCGGTGCACCCTTTGCGAGCACGTGGCGGGACCTATTGGACGAAGTCCTCCGGGCGGAGCGATGAACCGAGGTCCGGCCACCGTGTCTTCGAGGATGTCGAGACCCTGCATCGTCGGGTCACGGCGATACTGCGCCGGTGAGCGAGTGCCCGTTCTGTGATCGTGTCGCCGCCGGCGACAAGGTGCTCCACGCTCGGGACACTGCGGTCGCGTTTCTGGACGCCTATCCGGTTTCAGATGGGCATGTGTTGGTGGTTCCGCGCCGCCACCTCGCACGCGTCGAAGATCTCGAAGCGGACGAATGGACCGAGCTGTTCGAGCTGGTACGGGAGGTCTGCCGGGAGCTTTCCGAGCGGGACGGGGTGGACGGTGTGAACGTGGGCGTCAACAGCGGGGTCGCCGCCGGGCAGACGGTCGATCACGCTCACGTCCACGTCATCCCGCGCCGCCTGGGCGATGTCCTCGATCCGCGCGGAGGCGTTCGCTATGTGATTCCCGAGCGGGCAGACTACTGGAGCAACGGATGACTGACGCGCTGGCGCTCGGCGAGAAGCTGCTGGCGCTGCTGGAGGAGTCGGCAAGGACGACGACTTACAAGCCGGCCTTGCTGCTGGCGCTGATCGATCGCGCGCAGGAGTACTCGGAGCGGGAGAGCATCCCTGTCCGCACGCTTGCTGAGCGCGTCGTCGAGCTCTACTGGCCTCAGACGCTCGCCTACCCGACCACAGGCCATGTGCTCAAGCAGAGCCAAACCAGCACGGGTCGGGCCGCGATCGTCCAGGCCATCCTGGCGTTCCGCGGCGCGCACGCCGCAGCGTCCCGCGCGCTGCCGCCGGCGATCCGACACGCGCCGGAATGGGAGCACCTTCTAACGCACGTTGAGGAATCTCTCGCCGAGTGGCCGATCCCGCGGCTTCAACGCCCCTACGAGCCATTCCTCTATGGCTTCGACTGGGGCTGGGCCGAGGCCGGCGGTTGGTCCGTGCGCGCTTACCGCTCGACCGGTCGAGCGATCAGGCTGTACCCCGGCGTCGGCGATGCGTTGACCGCGCTGGGACCGCTGCTGCGGCCCTTCATCACCCGGTGGTGGACCGACAAGGCCGCACAACTCAACCCTGACGTCGAAGCCGCCCGAAGCGTGCTCGAGTTCGAGGACTTCCTGTTCGGCCGTGATCGCGTTGCGCTCGAGCGCATCGCGGAGGGACTCCTTGACCTCCAGCACGGCGCCTGCTTCTACTGCCGCACGCCGATCGGCCGCAACCGAGAGATCGATCACTTCATCCCGTGGACCTACAGCGGCGACGACGGCATCGACAACCTCGTCGCCGCCTGCCACCGCTGCAACAACAGCAAACGCGCCACCCTCGCGGGCCCCGCGCACCTCGCCGAGATCATCCGGCGTAACCAAACCTGGGACCAGGACCTCGCCGCATTGTCGGTCGAGCGGCGCTGGCCACGCGACCCCCGACCGCACGCACCGGATCACTCGCGCGGCCTATCTCCGCTCCCCCGGCGAGCGACCCCTCTGGAGACGCACCGGTACCGGAATGATCTTCGACACCCTCGAGCAGCACCGCCAAGAACTCGCGGCGCTACTCGGGTAACGCAGGCACCGAGGGAGGCTCCGCCGAGCAGCTGCAATCGCTACGACCGAGCTGTGTTTGCGAGGGCGCTTTCGTCGTCTCGCCAAGGCGATCACCCGCCAACCCGGCGAGCCGACGATTGCGTTCGTGGCGAACCAATCGCGGCGCTAACGGGCGCCCGGACGGCCGAAGCGATCGTGCTGGCGATCGAGCCTGACGATCGCATCCCCGGCGTCGGCCCTCCGGAAGCTACGGACGTAGCGGCATCGAGATGTCGGCATCGGAGTAGCGCGACTTGGGGCGGCTGAACGAGAAAGCAATCGCGGCAACATTCGTAGCCCGGCGCGCTCGGAGACCCACCCGGAGTCCGGAGGTTGGGACGGCACCAAGATTTTCGACGGTCGACCCCTGAATCGCAGCATCTCGCTGACGCGACCCATGGTCGGCTTTTCGCTGACCGAGCAGCGTGTGCGCGTCAGCGGGCAAGCCAGCGTCCTATGACTGAGCTGGCGGTGAACGGAAGCCGTAGAGCCCCCGGTCGGGGTCGGCCAATAGTTCAACAGGCACTGGTTCGGAGCTCTCGACGATTCGGCCGGCGATGACTTTGTTGGCGTGGTAACACGCGCGCTGCTCGTTGTGCTCGCGCATGAATTCGCCGTAGAACGCCAAAGCGCGGTTGAGAAGGTCGGCGAGAGCGGTGAGTGGCAGCTCCGGTGTCTGCAGGCCGCCGACCTCGAATCGCTCGGAGCGGGCGCGGAACGACTCCTCGTGCAGCGTGTAGTCGGCGTGTGCGAAGGCGTTGCGGACCGACGCGTTGAAGAACCAGTCGAGTGCCTCGACGACGGCTGGCTGGCCAGCCGCGTTGAGCATCTCCTTCAACGCGCGCACCTTCCCGGGCGTCGAGAGGAACTGCGGCTCGCCCTTGCGGTTGTGTGGATAGTGGTCGAAGAATGGGTCGATCGCATACCGCTCGCCCGCAATCACACGTGTCAGGTTGGCGAGAATCTCGTACATCGAGCCAACCTCAGTCAGGTGGCTGTAGAGCAGGAGCCCGAGCCTGACCTTGGTGTATGCAACCAGCGGCGCGGCGAGCAGCGTCAGCAGGTCGGAGACGAGCTGGTGCGTCTCAACGAAGGGATCCCAGCCCGCGTCCTCCATGCCGCGCACGCGCATCAACGTGCACGCAAATTCGAACTCATCCTTGGCCTTCGCCGACTCGAATAAGGCGTGCAGTCGTGACCCCACCTCCTCCGCGTTGAGTCTCGGGTCGTCGATTCCCACGCCCGAATGGTGACGGGCGCTCCGGACCGTTGGCGACGCACGTGGACGTCGTCCCGCTGTCCGCCCAATTCACCGGCTGCGGCGACTCGTACCCCGAGCAACCGTGCTGCGCATGTCAGGTCCGGAGCACGACGACGCGCGATTTTGCTGGGCGCTCGATGCACAAGTTGCTACGAGCCTCCGGCGGGAGAACTGATCGTCCAGCCGACGATCTCATTGCAACCGCAACGCCTTCAACCAAGTCGTTCGGCACCGAGGGCCGACCACGAACCCAACCGTGACGACGCGAGACCCGGGTCTGCTCATCTCATCTTTGCCTTCTCCGCGGGCGCTGAGCTCATGATCGCGTTGGCGACGCAGCGGTGGTCTTCTGGCGCGAACGCCAGACCCGCGCTTTGGACACGCGCTGTGGGCGCTCGGAAGCGGACGCCGGCATCTTGACGCACACGACGAGGCGCGGGCTGGACGCGCACCAGGCTGTCCGGACTCAGACCAGGACGCAAAGCCGGGACCAACACCGACTTCCGCAACCAATAGTCTCCGCAACGTGGCAGAGGACGGCGCAGAAGAATTTCGATCTTCCCAAAGCAAGGCGAGGCTTGACCTCGTCCATCCGCTGTACCTCGATGTGCCGATGCTCACTAGCTTTGTGGCATCGATCGAGGGCGGCGTGGCGTACGAAAGTGAGGTCTTACGACGGCTGACTGCCGGAACGATCGTTGATCGTGAGCGTGCTGCTCGTCTAGGAATCTCGGCTATTTCGTCGCTAGTAGGTCTGGGGGTGTCCGGGACGAGGTCAGAGGAGGAGAAAGCGGAGGAGAGCGAAGAGGTCAAGCTGCTTCGAACCCATACGGCAGCGTCACTGTTTGTGCTCCTTCGGGACGCGTTGACCCGGAGTCGCGAAATCACCGTTTTGAGCTCCCGCGCCGATCTGGACGGAGTCGTCGAGGGCCAGCTCATCGAGTTCCAGGGAGCTTTCTTGGGGAACCCACTCGAGGAAGCGCTGGCGTGGGTCGACCGCGCTCTACCGTTTGTCAGTCTTGCCGAAGCCGGTGCGTTCTCCGCACTCGATCAATCGGCGGGGACTTCCGAGAGCGGCTCGATGCCGGCGACTACGGGTACTGCGGCAGGTTCCGGCAGTAAGCAGCACCGACAAGGGAAACAGAGACCGCGCGCGCATCCAGCGCCGGCACCAGATCAGAATCCGGCGGCGCAGGCGTTGGCTTCACTGCCACCCCAGCTGCAGGCGGTTGTAATGCTGCTGGGGACTCTCCAACTGGACCTTCAGAACGCGGCGGTCCTCGACGTGGTCCTACGCGGTAGCACAGGGTTGCACGCTGTTTTGACGCTATCCCGCGATTTCGTGCAGGCACGTGATCTGCAACTTCTTCGTGGCGCGCGACCAACCGTGCTAGGCAAAGTGACAGCCATCGCAACAGACCGGCCGATGAATCGTACGGAGAAGCGCGTTCGGAATGATGGGTGGCGACGAGATGATCCTGGAGGCGTTCGAGGGCATCAGGGAAATCAGCGCGCTTGCGGCGGAGACACCGGAACCATTGATCAAACCGCCGTGCATGCAGATCCTTCCTCTCGCGGTCTTCGTTTGAGCGGCGTTCCGCGGGTTCCGCCGCGACCCGAAGCTGCTGCATTTCACGTGGCGACCGTCGGCCGAGCTCACGATCGCATCCGTTCGCGTAGGCGGCACGCCGCTAGCGACTGCTGTCGCGACCATCCATGCTCGTGCCGTCGGGGCGGTGCTCGTGCGCGTCGCGCAACTAATCGAGTTCCGCAGGATCGCGGCCAGCGCCAGAGAAACTCGCGCCGTGTCAGGCGAGCCCGCGGTAGGCCGGGTCCCCGGCACGACCGTGTCAGTCTTCTACGGTGTCGGAAGCCCCTGTTCCGCCGCGAAGTAGTAATCGGTGAGTGGCCGATCCCATTCAGTCCGGCCACTGCCGTCGAGCGGCGTGTAGACGCCGTTTGTGGCTCTCATGATCCGACCTGCGCGCCAAGCGTCCCAGAGGTTGGTACCTAGGAGGCTGGCATCTTTCGGGACCTCCATGCCGTGCTCGACCATGAACTTGTAGAGCGACGTTGGCCCAAGCGCCGTGCCTCGAAGTGCCTTCGAGGCCTGTTCAAGGGCTCGGACCGCACGATCCTGTGCTGGCGCCGCCCGCCGGCGCCGGGGCCGCTCACGTTTGACACCCGGATCGTGAGGGCGTGAACCGCTTTTGGGGCCTCCGATCAAGCGCCGCAGGAGCTCGACCTGATCGTTTAGCGCGCGCTGCTCGCGCAATTTCTGCTCGTACAGAGCGCGGATCTCGGGCATCTTTGCCGCTATCTCCTCGGGATTTGTCAAATCAATCTTGAAGTCCATAGCGCGACCATAACAGAATCTCGCGCAAAAGTCGCGCTAAGGTCGGGTAGGATCGTCCCGGCCCAATCCCGCTCTGCGCGCGATTGCTTTCGCACTCCCGCGGGGTTCTGCCGGGACGATGGCTTCGGCGACATCTCAATGCGACGACGTCCGTAGCTTCCGGAGAGCCGACGCCCGGGATGCGATCGCCAGCACGATCGCTTCGGCCGTCCGGGCGCCCGTTAGCGCCGCGATTGGTTCGCCACGAATGCGATCTCAAGTGCACCCAACTCGCGCGATCGGAATGAAGCAGCGCTCGCCAGGACGGCTCGGATCGGCGCAACGACTCACGCCTCGGGCTCGGGCCGCGCAGGGCCAGCTACGCTGCAAAGCGGCTCGCGGTCCGTCCGGTCATCCTGGCCGGACGGGTGTTCGATCCCGTCTACGACACAAGTTCACATAGCGTCGCGCTGGCGAACCGTCCACTCCTCGAGGTCGGCGCGCCGGTAACGCCAATGCTTCCCGATCTTGAAAGCTGGGAGCACCCCTCGCCGGCTCAGGTCGAGAACAGTCGAGTGGCGGAGCTTGAGCAGCTGGGCGACCTCGTGGGGCTCGAGGATGCCGAGCTCTGCCATCACGTCGATCGAGGTTTCGGTGGTCATTGCAAGAGCAGACGAAGGGAGGCGACTGTCGTTAAGTATCGCCCCGATGAAGTATTGCCCCGGCGACGAAGAGTCCCGCCGTGCCTACGTGAAGATGCTGTGGGTGAGACCGAGCGCGAGCTGGATCAGCCGCTCGTAGCCTCCGGCGGCGAGCTCGTCGAGCGGGTTCCCGCCGTTGAGGAAGTCGATGTCGGAGTCGAGCCACTCGGCGAGGGCGTCGCCGCGAATGTTGCGCGCCATCTCCTCGACGAACGCCACGAGCTCGGTCAGCCGCTGAGCCTCGAGCCCGGCGGGAGCCTTCCGGCGCTGGAGCCACAACCGGATCGTCGCCGGCTCGGCCTGGGTCGCGCGCGCGATCTGCGCCTCGGTCATCGGGACCCGCTCCAGCAGCCCGATCAGGAGGTCTGCCAGGGCCATCGTCGGCGGGGACCCAGGGGCCGTCATCGCACGCTCAGCGGGAGGGGACGGTGGAGGTAGCCGATCACGAACCGCGGCGAATCGGGGCGCCTCTGCCACGCCTCGGCGATCCCGCGCTCGGCCGCCTCGCAGACGCGCACGATCTCGTCGGCGATCTCGCCCCTTCGCCGGGCCGTTATGCGCTGCCAGCCCGAGCGCTCGAGCACGGCGAGGAGCTCGCCGTCCGGGTCGCAGAAGCCGGCTCGGATCTCGATCTCCACGGTCCCAGGATACGACCGGCCGCCGGCGATCCGACCGGGATCAGCGCCGCCGTCGACGCTCCGAGCGGCATGCGTGATTCCCGCGACGTCCGTACCCACACCTAAGTCACCGGGCGAAATCGGGGTCTACTCCGCGCTAGGTCCCGAGGGAATCCCTGCAAAACACCAGTTTCCGACCTGGCGAGGTGTCCGAACCTAAAGACGACTTAGAGCGGAGTTGGACGATTCGAGCCCAACTCCGCCGTAGGTCATCGAAATCCCTGCAAAACCAGACTATCCGGGCGCCGAACCGCCTTGACTTTGTGCGGAGTTGGACCGACCTAAGCGTAGAAGAGGGCACCTATTGCATTTCGCCCAAGAGTCGATCCAGCGCCTGCGGTATCTCCGCATTAGCCCGTAACCACGGGGGTGAGGGTGGCGAGCTGGCACCGAGCGCTTGCAGCAGTACGATGCTTGCGCTCACACTCAAGCATCATAATTTTGCAAGGATCTACTGGCTCAGAACCGTTCGAGGTCAGCGTCGGAAAGGCCCGTGCATCGCTGTCGATCGACGGCAGACGCGTGCGGTCGTTTGCGGTCCGACGTGTCGATGTCTTGACTCGCGCCGTGGCGGAAGATCTCGCCGAAGAGGCTCGCCGTTCCCGCCGCCCGATCATGATCGCGTTCGAGCGTTCGTCGCCGGAGGCACGGGCGTACTTGCGCGAGCGCAGGGCGTCGTACGCGGCAGCGGACGGAGAGCTGTTCGTGTACGAACCGCCGCTATATGTCGAGCGGCCGCCGCGACGGAAGGTCGTGCCGGTCGGCGCGGCGCCGGCGGCGCCGTTCGCGAACCGCGCGAGCCGTGTGCCACGCTGGCTGCTTCTCCACGCTGATGACCAACCGTCGTTTCGCGAACTCGCGACCCGGCTTGAGCTGAGCGAGGCGATGGTCTCGCGCACGATGCGCGCCCTGGCGGATGATGGCCTGGTATCGATCGGATCCGATCCAGCGGACGCTCGGCTGCGACTCGCCCGGCTGCCGGAGCCTGCACGACTGCTCGGCGCCTTCGAGCAGGCCGTCGCGCTGCGCCGGCCGCGACGCGTCACGTGGGAAATCGGCGCGCGCGACGCGCTCGAGGCCATGAAGGCTCTGCAGACGGCGGCCCGCAGACTCAAGGCGCCGTACGCGGTCGGTGGCGTCGCCGGAGCCTCGTTCGTCCGCCGGGCGGTCGAGCCGGTCGACGTACTCGTCTGGATCCGGCGAGACGATGCTGACCTCTGGGCGAAGGAGTTCGCGCCTATCACCTCCAGGCCGGCGCCGGGTCGGCTCACCATGCAGCTGACGCGAGATCCGTTCGTCCTGTCACTGGCAAGCAACCGCAACGGGATACAGGTCGCCGATCCCGTGCAGCTCTATCTCGATTGTCGATCGGCGGGCGAAGGCGCCCTCGAGGCCGCGGATGCGATCAGGGCCGAGATGCGATGGTGAGGGAGGCTTTCGCAAAACATTGAGCGCGATGACTATCATCTCGTTTTGAGATGACTGACATCCTGAACGCTTCCAGGGCCGACGAGCTGCTCAGGGCGCTGGCCGAGCAGCTTGCCGCTGCGGGCGAATCCTACGAGCTGGCTGTCATCGGTGGCTCGGCACTGCTCGCGCTCGGGCTGATCGACCGACCCACGCGCGACGTCGACGTCGTTGCGCTCCGGGAGGCCGGCGTGCTGACCAAGGCCAAGCCGCTACCGCCTGGACTGGTCGCGGCGGGGGCTCGGGTGGCACGTGATTTCGGGCTCCCGCCAGACTGGCTCAACGCTGAGCCAGCGGACCTGATGGATTTCGGGCTGCCGGCCGGGTTTCTCGATCGCGCCGAAACGCGGACGTTCGGTCAGGCGCTGACCGTCCATTTCGCCTCTCGCGTGGATCAGATCCACTTCAAGCTCTACGCGCTCGTCGACCAGGGCCCGGGCAAGCACGAGCAGGACCTCCACGCGCTCCAGCCGACACACGATGAGCTCGTCCAGGCGGCACGGTGGAGCAGGACGCACGATTCGTCCGACGGTTACCGACAGATGCTCGAAGAAGCGCTCAAGTACCTGGGAGTTCGGGATGCAGATCTCGGAGCTTAGGAACGTCGTCCAGACGCGGTCGCTCGAATTCGTCTGGGATCAGTGGGCTCAGATGGGGGTCCTCGCGACGAGCCGGCGACAGGACGAATGGGCCGCCGACCCGGAGGCGCTGTTGTTGGTCACGCTCGAGGTCGGCCGTTACGACGCCCGTCTGTTCGAAGAGGTATCGGACTGGATGGTCCGCAACGAGCGGCTGATGAGCGTCCGACGATTGCGGAACCTCTGCCGTGACGAGACCGACGAAGCGCTCGCCGACGCCTTCCTAACGTCGGTGGCGCGCTGGCGGCCGCGGCCGCGCCTCGCCGGACACCAGCCCGCGCCGCGGCTCGAACCATCGCGAGGGGAGCCATTCTTCCGCGACTCCACCGTGCCGATACGGCGAACGCCGGACGCGGGCTTCCTGAAGCACGGATGGCTGAAGCCGGAGACCGAGCCGAGCGGTAAGTCGCAGGCCCCGGACCTGCTCGCTCCGATCAACTTCGCGTTCAGGCTTCGTGAGATCCTCGGCGTCGGCGCTCGCGCCGAGGTCGTGCGATTCCTGTTGACCGTCGACGCGCCGCGGCTCTCGACCCAGGCCGTCGCCGATTCGGCGGGCTTTGCCAAGAGAAACGTCCAGGAGGCTCTGACTTCGCTGCACGCAGCCGGCGTCATCAACGGCTCGACGCTCAGCAACCAGCACCGGTACGGCATCGACGGCGACACATGGGCGCAGCTACTCGGCCTCACCCGACTCCCGGAGTACCGCGATTGGCCGCGGCTCCTCCACGCCCTGCGCCGGCTCGTCCGGTGGCTCGGCGACGAACGACTCGACGAGCTGTCGGATTACATGCTCGCCAGCGCGGCCCGCACCTTGGCGGACGACATCGCACAGGATCTGGCGTACGCGGGCGTGCGTATCCAAGCGGACGGCCGGCCCGGGGAGGCCTACTGGCAGACGTTCGCGGAGATGACAGCTGCGGCGCTCGACGCGCTGGTATAGCCCGGACCGAGTGACCCCGAACCAGCCCTCCGACACCCTCCTCGCCTTCCTCGTTGGCGGGCGCCCACGGTGTGCCCTTCGGATCAGCTGAACGCCGTGGCCGGCATTGCCAATTCGGCGCGGAGGCCATCGACGTCGGGCGCCGGTCGGCCGTGGCGTGCGAGTCGATCGGCGTCGTGCTCGAGCTCACGCAGCATCGCTTCCAGCCACGGCTTGCGTCGTTCGCTGCGCGCCGCCTGCCGCGGCGTCATGCCGCCAAGCGCCGGAAGCTTCTGATCGGGCCAATGCCGTCGCCAGGCCTCGTTTCCCTCCTCCGAGCTCGAACCGGGAAGGACGGAGCCGAGATGGGGCAGCGCCATGTCCTGGGCTGGGTCGATCACGAGCTTCGCGACTACGTCAGGCGCGCCCCCAACGTCGGCGAGCAGGCTCAACAATCGGTCGAAGCGTTCGCGCGAGTTGACATCGATCTCGAGCGTGCCATCGCCGATCGAGATCGATCCACGCAACCAGCGCTGCGGTCCTTCGGACTCAGCCGCGAGTGCTGGATCTTCGCCTTGCTCCTTCAGCCAAGCTCTGAGTTCGGCGAGAGACGTCTCGCGCTCCATCGCGTCGAGCTCGCGCCCCCACCACTTGATCGCCCCGTCTTCGACGTCGAACTCGGGATGGTCCGCCAACCGGGCGGTCACCTCAAGAACATCGTTGACGGCAACGGTCGCCTTGATCAGAACAGTCGGGTGCTTGTCGGTGTTGACCAGCTTGGGCTGCGCGTTGCGCATCTCGGCGATGTATGCCAGTAGCTGTGGGATTCCGCTGCCGATCACCATGCTCACGAACCGCGAGACCTCAGGCGAGCTCGGATCCGAGAGCGACGCAAGCACGCCGTGTGGCTGGACCATGTCGCTCCCGCGGGGACGACGCAGGGGCGTCCCGCTCGCGCTGGACACCACCTTGTAGGACAGCTCCTCGACAAGATCAGCTGACTCATCGGCCTCGCCAGGGCGCAGGAGGATCAGGTCGGCGGCTGGACGCCAGGTTCCATCGATCGCAACGAGCCCGCCGAGCAGCACGCTCCAGCGGCTTGCGCGCGCCAACAGCTCTGCCGGGAGCGCGGCGTAGCGTGAGACACCGGTCACCAGCTCGGTTAGCCACACCCCTGGTTCTGCAATCGGCTCGCGCACCTGCCACAGACCGTAGGAGCAGTTCTCAAGCCAGCGGCGAGCTTGCGCCGCCTGCCGGCTCGGCGTCGAGGGATCGCCTGCAAACGACGCGAGCGGCGAGTCCGGATCGAACCGTGCCAGCTGCCCGGGTTCCGGGTCCAAGTCCTCGGCGCCGATCAGCCACGCGTGCCGGGCACCAATCCGCGTCACCTCGCCCGCGTCGGCAACCGGTTCGCCGCAGATCGTCGAGGCCTCCAGACACCGCCGGACATCGTCCGCCACAGCGGCGCGCAACACTGGCTCGCCGTCGACGTAGCGCTCGATGGCGATCTGGAGTTGCGTCAGTTCCGATCGGTCATCGAAGCGTGCGATCGCCGCGGCCTCGGCGGGCTGGCAGCACTCTAGCCACGGACGGTCCGACCAGCACGGGCATTCGTCTGGCAGATGCTCATCGTCGGGCCCGGCGGATGCTCTCTGCCAGGCGAGCATCAGGGCGGCGGCGCGGATCGCCTCGAGGTCGTCGTCCTGCGGGTCGTCGAGATGGAGTTCCTCGACGATCGAGAGTGCATCGGCCGCCCGGCCGAGGCGTACGAGGTGGTCGGCGAGCGTTACGCGGTTCGCATCGTCGTCGGTCAGTGCCAGCGCACGGTCCAGCAGCTGGCTTGCCATCCGATCGTCGCGGTCGAGATGGGCCGCGACGTCGGCCGCAAACGAAAGGGCGCAGACGCTGTCTGGTGAGAGCTCTGTCACCGCTTCGGAGACCTCGCGGGCGCGCTCGGTCGAACCGGCGACGATGAAGAATCGCGAGATCCCCGCCGGCACTGCGCCGGCGCCGAGTCGCTCGATGATCAGCTCTGCTGAGCGCCGTGGTGGAGTGTCGGCTCCGAACAGCTCCTCGAGCCGTTGTTCGGCGGCCCGCTGAGCGACAGCGTCTCGGCGCGATTCGCGTGAGGCCTTAGCCCGCGCTTGGCGCTTGGCGCGCGTGTTGCTCTTCGATGCTCGGCGTGTCTTCGACATCGCCGCAACGTAGCGCCGCCGTCGGATTCCTCTGTGCGCCAAAGACGGAAATTCCGCACTTACTAATGTCCGTGTACGCGCCGTGAGCCTCGCCTCCGAAGTTCGTCGTCATCGCTCGCTCCAACGGCGCGGCGGCGGCGCCTCGAGAATCCAGGGCACGTCTCGGCAGCGATCGAGGACGGGAGCGAACAGCGGTTCGTCGGCCTCCCTCAACGGAAGGTGATGGCCGTCGTCGTCCAGCGAGCTGAGGTGCACCTGGTGGAGTCGGCTGCCGAAGCGGTCGAGACGATCACCTTGCGCACCATGAAATAGCCGAGGAACTCGCCGAGATGCGGCGGGATCTCCTGCGGGCCGAACAGATGACAGAACGCCTCCTCATCGCCAGCGTCGAACGCCTTCTGCCAGCGCTTGGCGTCAGCGGCGCTCAGCGAGGAATATGCGTACGTGTTCAAGCTGTTGCGCAGCAGCCGGATCACGTCCGCGTAATTGCGGTACGTCCGCTCAGACAGCCGCAGTCGCTGGTCGCGCAGGAACACCTCGAGAACGTGATCGATCGTCTCCGGCTGCGGCATCGCGGCGCACAATTTACCCGCGGCGGCGCCGTCACCGCGACGTGACGGAAGGCCGTCGGCGACGTCCGCGAGCGCCCCTACGCTGCCCGTGATGCTGCGAGGCGGTGACGAGGCGTTCGAGGAACTGGCGGGGCTTGGTGATGCCGATGAGGTGTGCAGGCGGCTGTTGGCTTCGCCGTGGGGGTGGGGGCGCAGCACGCGCCACCAGGAGGCGGTCGAGCTGCTCGCCGGCGTGAGCGGCACCGGCGAGTTGCCGCCCGCGTTCGTGGCGTTGATGATCTGCACCTGCCGGCGCTGGGATCGGGTCACAGCTCGGCTGATCACCGCACTTGAGCACAGCGAGCTGCTCGACGCCGCCGATCTGGATGAACTCGCCGAGGGGTTTCTCGCCCATGAGCATGTGATCGCCTATCCGCTCGCGTGGGTCTCACCCGAATGGCTCGACGTCGAGCTTCACGACGGCAGCAGCACCGTCCGCGTCGTCGATCAGGGCACACTCGGCCAGCATCGCACGCGCCCTGAGCCGCCGCTGCGCCGGTGGGCGGCCCGACGCGCATTGCGCGCCAACCCGGCCCGGCTCGAGCAGCTGCTCAGCGACGCCGACCTGCTCGCGCCACGCCACCGTGATGCGGTGATCCACGGGCTGCTCGACGCCTGCGACGGGCTTGAGGTCACCGAGCGCCGCGGGCTCGTCGCCCGCGGCCTGCAGGGCGGGCAATCGAACGTGCGCCTGGCCGCGCTCGACGTGCTCTGCGAGCTCGACGGACCCGACGCAGCCCGCAGCAGGGCGCACATCGACACGAACGCGACGGTCCGCAGATGGCGGCCCTCGGCCGAGCTCACCCAACCGACGCTGCTCTGACGGTATGCCCCGGCGACGCCAGCCCGCGATCAGCAGCGCCGAGCTCGATGAGCTGATCGAGGAGGCGACGGTCGACTGCTACAACGAGTCAGAACAGGTCACCGGCCTGTTCACCATGATCGAGGAGCACCTCGCGCTGCCGTTCCAGGCAACGGTGCTCGGCGTGCCGGTCACTGTCGCCCGCGTCGACGTCACGACCGATGACCAGATCGTCGCGATCTGCGCACGCGACGGGCACCGGCAGACGATCCCGATCCTCGAGCTGCCGGTCTCCCACCCGGCCCCGGATGGCTGGGAGTGGGTTGAGGCCTACCGCCGCTGGGCGCCCTGACCCGCTGATGCGGTCACATATGTGTACACGTTCGTGCTACCCTTCTGGCTATGGCTCGCAACCCGCACGATGTTCTGGCGACCCGCGAAGCGCGCGCGCAACTGCCCGCGCTGCTCGAGCGCTTCCGCCAAGCCGGCGCTGACGCCGAACCGGTCGTGATCGGCGCACGCCGCCGTCCCGAGGCTGTCGTGCTCTCCTACGAGCGGTACCTCAAGCTCGTCGGCGGCCGCGAACGGGTCGCAGCCGCATTGGAGCAGCAGGCACGCGAGGCCGGCGAAACGCTCGACGCCGACGCCGCCATGGAGCTCGCGAACAGCGAGCTGCACGCGATGCGCCGAGAACGGCGCGCTCCCAAGCGCTGACAGCGGCGCGTGCGCGCCGTGCTGGACCCCAACGTGCTCGTATCGGCCGCGATCTCGCCGACCGGTCAGCCACGACAGATCCTCACCGCCTGGATCGAGCAGCGCTTCGAGCTGATCGCCAGTCCCGCGCTGCTCGACGAACTCGCCGACGTGCTCGCTCGCCCGAAGTTCCGGCGCTACATCACCGTCGCCGTCGCGACCGAGTTCATCGACGGACTCGCCACCGACGCCACCATTGTCGCGGACCCTCCAGAGCTACCCGGTGTCTCGCCGGATCCTGACGACGATTACCTCGTCGCGCTCGCGCGCGCCGCTGGCGCGGACTACCTCGTCTCCGGCGACCGGCACCTCCTCGACCTGACTGACCCCAACCCGCCGGTACTCACCCCACGGCAGTTTCTCGATCTACTCGACACCAAGTCCTGATGCAGAACGCCCGAGCGGTCGTGCTGCTGGTTCTTGAGGACTCATCGACCTCTGCGTTGCCGACGCCGGCGAGCTGGCGTACGCGGGTGCCCCGCGTCAGAACCTTTCGGAGCTGGCCGAGCTTCGTAAGGATCGAGGTCGATCCCTACAGAGCGATCGGCCAGGGCATGACCCCGACGACGCGTATTCGCACGGTGCGTCCCGCGCGCAGAGACGTCAGCATTTGGCGTCTGTCCGCAAGCTGGCGAAAATCACGGGAATATCGCCAAGATCAGCTACCCTGTGAACATGCCACGGACGATCGACACCACGCGGACTGCTCAGCGCATCCTCGCGCTGCGCAGGACCGCACGCCGCGGTGGGGACGTGCGGGACGAGCTCGAGCCGATCATCGAGGGTCTCCGAGGTGATCTGGACGACACCATGAGCAAGAGCCAGGCGGCGAAGGTCATCGGTGTGAGCGTTCCGACGCTCGACAAGTGGATAGAGCAGCGGATCGTCCCGGTGAACCGGGCGACGAGCGGGCGACCACGAGTTCCTCGGGACACCGCGCTCGACCTCGCCGAGCGAGTTGCCGATCTTCGACAGCGCGGTCGTGAGCGCAACCTCATCGTTGCGCTTGTCGACCAGCTTCAGCGCAACGACGCTACCTACCAACGCGAATTCAAGAAGCTCTATGGCCCGGGTTTACGTTCGCTCGCCAAGGGGAGGCTCGTGTCCGCTGCTCCGACCGACGCGTTCGGCCCGGACGACTGACGACCGTCCAAACGTGCCCGAGTTCGAGGTGGTCACCCCGCGCCCGGTGCGCAAGCTCGTAGACGAGCTCGTGGGAAAACAAGGCTGGGTATCGAGCGGTCTATGAGCAGCTTCGTCGGGACCCGTGCGCGAAGCAGCTCGGTGCATACAGGCTCTCGGGCCCGCTCGCTCCGATCGTTTGTGGAGTCCATCTCAAGCGCGATTTTCGGCTCGCTTTCACCCTTCAGCCGGCCGAGGACCCCCGACGGCCCGACCCGCATCGTGGTCCTCTACGTCGGTGAGCGCTGCCTCGGTACACGGCGAGCGACGTCTGGACCGTGCTCCACGACCTATTCGGGGTCGAGAATCCGCCGGCGGACCATCTGCGACCACCGTGTTGCGATGATGGCCTGCCAGAGATCAGCCAGCCTGAACTCGACGCTTTCCTCGACGAGTTGCAGCTAATGACGCGCGGACGGCGGTCAGGTCGTCGTCGATCTCCGCCTGCGGGATGACGACCACCCGCCCAGGCCCGAAAACGGGTACCAAACGGGTACCAAAACAAGCAAATTTGACCTCACGCAACCGGACGCAATTTCACGAAATCCCTGCAAATCGGCAGGTACCCAACACCCCTGAAGCGACTCATAACCGGAGGGTCAAGAACCCGAAGGTTGTCGTAGAGGGCTGTTCCACAACTCTGACAGAAGCGGAGCGCGACGGACGGCACGTGATCGTCGTCGTAGTGGCATAGGGACCGACCCGCCGCGGCGGGTCTGACGACTGCTGCTGGGGCGCGAGCGAGCGCGCGCGTTGTCGGGGGGGAGAGCCGGCGGGGCCGGTCGGGAGCCAAACTCGTCATGATTGAGCGTTCAACGATCGCTCCTGAGGGGTGCTCGGTGCCTGACCCCGGTGTCGTGGCGCTCGCTCGCGGCCCTGGACGACGGAAAGCCCCGCTAACGCGGGGCTTTCCGTCCGGCCGAGAGATGCCGGGAGAGCGATCGAAGGCGCTGCCGTTCGATGTGACGCCTAGCGGACTTCGGTGATCGCCGGCGGGACGTACGTTTTGGCGCTGTCTGTGGTGCCGTAGATGCGTAGCATCAGGTTGAATTTGAAGCGCCAGACCGGCAGCCAGTTGGCCATCGGTACGCCCCGTGGCCGCGTCCTTGAGATATAGATTGTGAGCGAGCCGTCGGTGTTGTAATGGAGCCCGGGCGTGTAGCTCGCGACCTCGTACTTTTGTGCCCGATTGGGGATGAGCTCGATTGCCTGCGGCGTGTACGCGGTCACCGACCAAAAGCGCGTTGCCGTCGGCACCTGTGCCTTGCTGAAGGTCAGCACATAGCCGCGCGGGTTGCTGCCGTTGAGCGGCATGCCTTGGCCGTCTCTGAACGCATGCCAATACCCCGCCGTGCTGATCGAGTTGCAGTACTGGCAGAACTCGGTGATCGCCGACCGCTGGAGGACCTGCTTGCCCCAATTACCGATGTTATTGAAGTGCACCCAGTTCGTCGGGCCCGTATGGGTGAGGTAGCTCCTAATGATCAAGGCGTGGGCTGCCCGAGCGCCGGCACGGAGGCTGGACGCGTTTGCGCCGAGGTGGCGGAACAGGCGGTCGAAGCGGTTCGACAGTGCCTGCTCGGCCGGCGACATCGGCGGCGTGTTCGGAGCGTGGACCGCCGTTTGGAGCATCTTCAGGAATATGAGCTGATGCTTGTCGGCCAGCGCGTCGATGACCGACTTGATCGGGAACGAGAAATGTCGCTCGGGAAGGATTTCGGTGAAGCCGCCGGTCGGAGTTCCCGCAGGGCAGGACTGATGAAGATAGGCGCAGAGTGGCTGAGTGAACAGGCCCTCCCGCAACTGCTCGGCTTCTGAGGTTGCGTCCTGGCCGGTTGAGGACACCTTATCGGCCCGGAAGAGCAAATTCGAGTAGTTCAACGGCTCTGCCACGGGGATGACCCCAGCGGGAAGGGTGCCGGTGAAGCCGGGCCGGTAGAGGGCGTACGTCCCGCCCGACGCCGTCGGCGTGAGCGCCGTCTGGAAAACGTCGCCGTAAGGGTCGAGTTGCAGAATCGAGTACGTGGCCGTGGTCGCCGGGACCTTGAGGATCACTGGCTGGTCCGTCAGGTTCAGCGTGGTGCTGGCGTAGAGGGTGTCGACGTTGATCGCGACCACAGCATGGTAGAACGGAGTGACTCTCTCCGGTCCGACGAACTGGTTGACGGATTTCGCCTGGTTGTATGTGAACAGCAACGGATAGAATTGGGAGACGTACCGCACCGTCGTCTCGTACGCCTCTGTGCGTTTGACGCTTATGGCCGCGACACTGCTCCGCGAGCGGTGCTTTGTGCCGGCTGTCGCGATGCCGGTACTCCCGAGCAGGAGTGTGAGCGAAGCGCTCAATACAACCCACAAACTGCGACGTGTCATTCGTTCCTCCTCCGACCACCGACTTAGGCGTGTCAGTCCTTGCGTCTAAGATGATTAATGTCAGCGTGACAGGTACTTGAATACTGGTTGCTGCTAGCCATCCAGCGCACGGACGCACTTGTCATCGCGGACGTCCATTGTCTCGCAGCCGGTGTTGGCGCAAAAGACCCGTGTCCCTCTTGATTGCCCATGGCGACCGGCGCGTCGCTTGCCGCGCCCTCGTGGCCCGGAGTCTCCATTCCTAAGCGCCCCGCGCTGTCGCTCTCATGGCCGACCAGCCACACTCTTGAGCGCTCGGATCTCTTCCCGGTTGGACGAGTTGCAGCAGCGTGTGCGTCGCTCGCGATGAGATGACCGGTTCGCCCGGCGAATCGACAGTCCGTAGTCGAGGACCGGGACGACTGTCGCGCGGGCTTCTGCCTACGCACGACGCTGTCCGTGCTTGCTCGAAGTCGACCGTCCAGCAAACTTCGCGCGCTGTCGCTATCGCCGACGGGCATCAGCACGAGCGCTGGCGGCGGCACTGCTGATGTTCCGTGAAACCACCCGCGGCCCGACGTAATCGTTTCATGCGTACACGAGCAGGCCGGTCGGCCCTCGCCGCGCCCTCCTCCGCTTCTGCCACGGGCATCTCGGGCGCGCCGCCGACTTCCCTCCCTTGCGCGGCTGGTAGGGCGCTGCTCGCGTTCGGTTGCTCTCACCCTGCGGCGGATTGCGCTCGTGGCGACTTGCGAGACCAACTCCGTGTGCGCGGCTCTGCCCTGCTTTGACGACGCGCCGCTTCCGCTCGCAGCGCGAGCGGCGCTGAGCCGACTGCTGGACCCGACGCTCCCTCGTTGTCCGGACGAGAAGTCTGAAACGGCGCGATCAGGCGCTCGCGGGCTTTTGCAGCCACCGCAAGCAGCACGGCGACGATCTGTTCCTGAATGCCCGTGGACGGGAACGATCACACAGACGATTTCCTCGATATGACGAGACGCTCGGTTCGGCCTGGCCGTCGCCATTTCTGTTCGTTTCCTAAGAGTGAGAGCCAACCGGTTGCTCATCGGTTCATCGTGCGACGCTGAACACCGTGATGCTGTTGCTCACGTTCGCCACCGCGTAGAGGTACTTGTTGTCCGGGCTTAGCACCACGGAGCTGACGCCGTGCATCCCGCCGCGTCCGGGTGTGCAATCTCGCCTGGGCGTGGTGACCACGCAGCCTGCTCGGCCCGGCTTCTGCATCAGGGCCCCGGTGCTGGGTTGGCGGTCGAACGTGTTTAGCGCGCCGGAGAGGAATGCCGTTGCGTAGAGGTTGGCGCCGTCGGGCGAGACCGCCAGTCCCTCCGGGTCGAGTAGCTTTCGACCTGGGGAGCAACTGGCCGCAAGCACGTTCATCACGCACCCTGAGGCGCCGGCTGGCTGAGTCAGCTTGCCGCTGCCAGGGGCCCGGTTGAACATTGCGATGCTCTGTGATATGCCCGCGGTGACGTACACGGTGCGGTCATCGGCGCTGATCGCCACCGCGTCCGATCCTCGTAGCGCCCTAGCTGTCCCGCAGCCGATCAGCGGGGTGCTGGTGAGACAGCCGGTGCCGTCGGTGGCCTGGGTCAGCGCGCCGGTCGCCGGGTTGCGCGTGAGGACGTCGATGGCGCTGCTGAGCGCCGCGGCGACGTAGACGCTGGCGCCGTCGGCGCTGATTGCGAGACCCTCGGGCGCGTTTAGAGCAAGGCCGCTGGCGCAGCCGGCGCTCGACGCGGCGGCGATGCAACCGCTGCTGGCTTGCAGCTGAGTGAGCGCGCCGGTGGACCCGTCGCGGGCAAACGCCAGGACGGCCTTACCGAGGAAAGCGGCGACGTAGACGTTCCTGCCGTCGGGGCTGACCCCGACGGCGTCTGGGCCGTTGAGCGCTCTGGCGCTCGCGCAGCCGGGCGTTGCGGTGCTGGCGACGCACCCGGCAACGCCGGGCAGCTGGGTCAGCGCGCCGGTGGTTCGGTTGCGCCGAAAGATGGTGACCGAGCTGCCCTTCGCCGAGGTGGCGTAGACGTTGTTACCGTCCGCGCTCACGGCTACCGAGTTGGGGGCGGCGAGCCCTACCGCAGGCCCGCACCCAGCGGCGCGGCCAGCGGCTACACAACCAGCCGGGCCGGGGGCCTGGTTGAGCTGTCCGGTGGTCCGGTTGCGCCCGAACACAGCGATCGCGCCGCTGCGGGCGGAAGCGACGTAGAGGTTGTTGCCATCGGGGCTCAGCGCGGCGGCGTGGGAGCCCAAGAGGGGCCCTGGCCCCCGCAGCGCCCGGACAGGATGACACCCGCGGCGGGGGGTGGCGCGGTCGACCAGACACCCGCTGGAGCCGGGCAGCTGAGTAAGCGTGCCAGGTGGCGTGGCCGGCGGTCGACTGTGCCGGGGCGCCGGCGCGCTGAGCCCGGAGGCGGGCAGTGCCAGCGCAATGGTCCCGACTGCGCTCGCCACCGCCGCTTTCAGAACGTGACGGCGCCACAGACTGCTAGAAGGTACTTCGGTGACACTCAGAGATGACTCGCACTCGCTCATTCCGACCTCCTCTCGTCATGCATCCCTAGCGATTCTCGGCGGCCCGGTCCTCACTCACAAGGAGGGATTCCCTAGTCTTATCCCTAAGCCTTTGGGACCCGTCGGGCCCTGGATCGGTCCCGACGGATCGTGTGCGGCCTCGACCACCCCAGTCACCGCTGGCGGCGCTGAGCCAGGAGCTCATCGTCCACGGCGGCACCCGTTTTAGCTGAGGATGGCCGCTTTGTTGATCGCATCCTGCGTCTGGCGACCAACCTCAGGTCGAGCTCGTCTTCCAGTACTCCGGCTGGTATCACTACCGGCTCGATATCCCGCGCGGTTATCTCACCCCGGCCGAAGATGAAGCCCGTTCGCGAGCATCCGAGACACGGGCGCGCTCAGGTCATGCCGATGTCACCGTGGTCGAGGACCCGGCCGCTAGTTCCGGCCTCTACAGCTCATGCTAGTTGGCTGGATGACAGAACAGGGCCAACAGGCGAAGGGGCCGAAATTCATCCACCACCACATCCCTCCGCACGAAGTCACCAACCGTCCGGCCGCAATGCCCCACAAAGCCGAAGCGGTGCGGGGAGCGGTCGCGCCTCACCGCCTGCGGAAACGTCGGTCTAGTGCGAGACTCCGCAGATCGGGTGCGCCCCTCCAAGCGGCTTTCAGAATGGTCCGTTGCCGTACCCGAGCATCGTCCCGAGCTTGCCGTCCTGCAGGAGCTTGACCAGGTTCAGCACATTGAACTGCGCCTCGAATTTGATGTAGCTTGCCCGAGCCCTCGCCACCGTGCTCTTGAGGGGGGGCGGGAGCGGCGCCTCCATCTGTTGTGGCACGTACTGGGTGAACAGCTTGTGCGCCATTGCCTTCGCACGCGGATCGTGGGGGTGGCTCCGGGTCTCGGCCCGACCCTCTGGTGTGGCGTAGTCGTAGTACTCGAGTTGCAGCGAGCCGGGTATCGGACGCGTCGTGCCCGGCAGCCAGTGGGTGTAGGTGACGAGCTTAGCCTCTTGGGTGCGAACGGCGAGCACGTGCGTTGGCGCGTGGAGGTAGTTGAACGCGACCGGCACGATCTCGTCGGTGGCGAACAGGATGTGGTCGCGCCCGGCCGCGTTGGGATTGCCGAGCAACTCCACGAGGTTCAGGCGTTCGCTGTAGATCCGACGCAGCGGCCCTCGGCGCCAGGAACTGCTGCCGCGGTTTCCGAGCGTGACCAACATCGGCGCCAGATCGACGCTCGAGGCCAGCTGCCTGCGCGGCTTATCGACCTTCCGGGCGAACCGGTGGGTCAGGTCGGTCACGATGAGCGGGACGTGGATTGCTTCCTCATAAGCGGTCCCTGCCTTGCCGGATAGAACGCCGTGTGCGCCGGCGTATTCGCCGTGGTCGGAGGCGAACACGATCACCGTGTTGGCCAGCACCGACCTCGGGATCGCGGCGACCACCTCGCCGATCGCCTGATCGACCATCTGCTGCACAAGCGTGTACATGTCGAGCCCGCGCTGCCAATAGCTGTATGGAGGCACGCCCACCCCGTAGGTCCTTGGCGCGATCGGCGAGGGCTGTACCGAGAAGCTGGTGACGCTCGCGTCATCCGTCGCTCCGCCCCACACCGCCTCTTGGAAGGACCGCCACACCTGCTGGGTGTTTGGCTTGCCGTGCAGGGGCAGATCCCTGTAGCTCTCCCAGTTCGGCGGGATCGTCGGAAACCCCAACGGGGGCGGATTCTCCTCACTCGGAATTGTCTCATAGTCCTGGATGAACGGCTTCAACGATTGGCCCGAGAACAGGCTCTCATACCGGTCCCCCTCCGAGCCCGCCCAGAAGAATTGCTTGTCATGCGGATTGACGAAACTGACCGTCGTGCAGAACGGGGCCGCTCCGCGCGCCTTTTGCGAGAGCCACCGCGCCGCGGTGTCGGCGATCAGCGAGAAGTCATCGTCGGCCCCCTGGCCGTTCGTGCCAACCGGATCGGGGTTCGTCATCCCTTGGAAGCCGTAGTCCTCCAGGTAACCGGCCGTCCGTCCGTGCGGGGGCGGATTCGAGAGGTGCCACTTACCGAAGTAGGGTGTCTGATAGCCGACCTTGCGCAGCAGCCTGCCGTAGGTGGGGAACCCCGTCTGCAGCGAGGGGCCGCTCGTCGTCCGAGTCGCCAGCAGCCACTCCTGATGGGGATACAACCCCGTCGCGATTGTCGCCCGCGCGGGGCTGCAGGCGTTACCCGAGCTGTAGTAGCTCTCGAACTTCACCCCGTGCTGCCAGAGGTAAAACACGTTCGGCATATACCGTCTCAGGAACTCTGCCGGTGTGTTCACGCCCGGCGGAAACACGCTCGGGAAGCGCATCTCATCGACGAGGATCAACACGATGTTCGGCCGGCCGTCCGTGCTCGTCGCCGCGCCCGCAGCCCGTTCCAGGATCCCCAGATCGGCCAGCAAGCCGCCGGCCACCGCCGCGCCGCCCTTCTGCAGAAACTCTCTACGGTCCATTATCGCCTCTTATAAGGTTTTGGCTTGGTGCCGGCGGACGCCGGCTCCGACGATGGTGGCGATCACGCCACCGGGTGTAACTCGGGTTCGGGCTCGGCAGTGGCCCGCCGGTCGCGGCGCTCGAAGCATTCCCGCTTATCGATTCGGAAGCTCGGATGGAAGTCAGCTGACAGAGGCCACGCATCACCAAACACCTAGACCCGACGGCCCGGGAACTGATCACCACCGGCGGCATGTGGCTGCTCGCCGGCTTCGATCGGAACGAGGTCCTCGAACACTCGCATCAGTTCGAGCATTCCGGAGAATTCGCGGGCCGCGGGGTCCCGCGCGGTCCGAACGGTCCCGGTCAGACGATTGTCGTCCCCGCGCGATACGTGCATAACGAGTTCCACTGGCAACGCCGCCCCTTCCTACTGGGTGAGGATGGCGAGCATCGCACGAAAGCCGCCAGATCGCCCTAGGGAACTCCCTAGAGAAGCACCTAAAGTTACAATGCCAGCGACACAGCCCGAGGCGAGCGTTCATGGCAGAGGTCGCTCCTCTGCCTGTCACGAACGGGTTTCGGCCGCGTCTGCAGCGATCGCGACGGACAGGCGAGCGGAGAGCTGGTGGCGGGAGCGAACTCCGACCTTGGCGAAGATGTTCCCGAGGTGGTATTCGACGGCCTTGGTCGAGACGTAGAGCTGCGCCGCAACTTCGCGATTGGTCTTGCCCGATGCCACGAGAGTCGCCACCGCCTGCTCCCGTGCGGTGAGGCCGTAATCATTCTGGCCGCCCCGACCTTGCGCGCGCACCCCACACGCCGAGAGCTCGGCGTTGCACCACTCGACGAACGGCCGGGCGCGCAGCCGTTCGAACCGCTCGCGAGCGATTTGAAGGCGCGAAGCGGCGGCCCCGCGGCGGCCGGTCTTGCGCAGGAAGCGGCCGTAGGCCAGCTCCAGGGTTCCCTCGGCAAGCGGCGACCCCGCCCTGTTCGCGCCATCCTCGCCCCGGACGAAGGCGTCGCGCGCCTTGGCCGTGTTACCCCTCATGTGCTCGAGCACACCTCGCAGGCGCCACGCCTCGACGACCCCCACGTTTTCCGGCCCATCGACCCGATCGAATCCGAACTCATCGAGGAGTCGAGCCGCGTCCTTCAGTCTTCCGACTCGGAGCAACGCATCGGTTTCGAGCTCGTAGGTCCGCCGCTTGGACGTCGTCGCCACGTCCTTGGGCAGCGTGTCCCATAGCGATCTCAGCGCGTCGAGCGCCCCGCTCGGATCGTCTCGAGCGAAGGCGAAGTGTGCCCTGGCGACCCCGAGGTAGAAGAGGTTGGGGGCAAACGGGGCATGCTCGGCGAGCCGATGGCCCGCGTCGATGTGTCTCGTAGCGAGTTCCCATTCGCCGTGCCCGGTGTGGAACAGACTCGCCATCGCGTGCGCGACGGGGAGCTGCCACTCTTGCCCCGAGTCGTCGGCGAGCGAGAGGGCGAGGCCGGCATGCGCCGCGCCTTCCTCCCATCGCCCCAGCCGATACTCCGCCTCGGCCAGCGAGCTGTACACACTGGGGAGGCTGCGAGGCAGAGCTCCGGCCATGGACCATCTGCTCACCGCGTTGAGATCGTCAACCGCGCCGCGGAAGTCGCCCGCTTGCGCTTTGAGGCTCCCTCGAGTGGCCATCAGCTCGGCGTCGAACGGGTCAGGCGCGACGCGCGAGGTCGACAGCGAACCCAGCGACGCGACGGCGTCGCGCTCCCGTCCGCACGCGGCCAGACCGAGCGCCAGGCCTTGACGCGTCGTTAGCTCGACCGTCGCCGTCACGCACGTGTCTTCCCGGGCCCGCTCCGCCCATTCGATCGCTTCGGATCCCCTGCCGGCATACGCACAGATGATCGCGAGCGACGAGGTCACGGGCCCGAACAGCTCAGGGTCGTCACCGAAGTCCGGGCGCTCGGTCACCGCCACCAGTTCCTCGATCGACTGCTCAAGGTTGTAAGCGGACGCGGTGAGGCACGCGAGCGCAAAGCTTCTCCCGGCGCTGTCGCTGCAGGAGGCCACCGCGTCGCGCAGCCCCTGCGCCCGCGGCACATCTCCGGCCACTCCAAGCGCGTCGACCGCTCGCAGCAGGGCCTTCTCGCCCAGTTGGCGGGTGGCGGCGAAACGGGAAGCCAGCAACAGATGGTCGATGCCGGCCATCACCTTGCCCTCCATCACCTCGGCATGACCGGTCTCGGCAAGGTCTGTCGCAAGCTCATCGTCGGCGCCGGGGCTGGCCGCCACGCTGTGCGCGAGCGAGGTTGCGCCCGTGGTCAATCCGGCCAGCCTCAGATGCAGCGCGCGCCGTCTACTCAGCGGGAGATCGTCGTAGACGGCCGCCTGGGTGAGCGGATGCGAGAAGCTGACCTCCGCCGGCACCCGCCCCGGGAGCAGTAACAACAGGTCCGCCGCGAGCACCTCATCGAGGGCTTCGAGCACGCTGTCGAGGCCGGCCGCAGCAGCGGCCAACTTCACCGAGCAACGGGCGCCGGCGACGGCCGCGGCGGCAGCCAGATCCTGGGCAGCGGGGCTGAGTCCCGCGAGGCGGGCGAGCACCGTGGCTGCGAAGGAATGTGGAGCCGGTAGGGCCCCCTGCTCAAACCCGAGCGACTCCGCCGGCAGCTCGCTCACCAGCGCGCGGAGGTAGAGCGGATGACCACTGGTGTGCTGACGCAGGCGTTCGGCCGCGGCCATGCTGAGCGGCTGGTCGACCAGCGAGTTGGCCAGCAGCCTTACCTCGCGGCTATCGAGGCCGGCCAGTCCGATCCGTCGCACACGCTCGGCGTCGCTGAGGAGCCGCATCCAGCCCGCCCTGCTCACCTGTACGCCGGCCGGACGGGTCGCGATCAACACGCAGACGCGGTCCGCATACAGACGGCGCAGGGCGAACAGCAAGGCTCCCGCCGATGCCGCGTCGATCCAGTGGGCGTCGTCGAGCATGATCAGGACCGGGCCGTCGTCCTGTAGCGACCCCAGCACCGCGAGGACTTGTGAGCCAACCGCGAACGGACTGGCGGACGATCGGCCCTCCGATACCGGCGGCGCCTCGGCGCCGGCCGGGCACGGCGCGCGTGAGATGAGCTGCGATACGACGCCAAAATCCAAGCTGGTTTCGGACTCCTCGCCGCTGGCTTCGAGCACGATGAATCCTTCAGCGCGGTCCCGGCACTGTCGTAGAAACGCAGTCTTGCCGATCCCGGGCTCGCCTTCGATCACGATGACCTGTGGCTGTGCGGCGCGTGCCGCCGCCAGTCCGTCGGTTACCAGGGCCAGCTCGGCCTGCCGTCCGACGAATACACCCGGGCCTGAGCTGACCGCGCCCATCGACCTCACGGGTGCAGCGTATCGCTTGTGCCACGAAGTCCAGCCGACAGCCATCTTGAGCCCAGTCGTGCCACTTCGACCTCAAGACCCTGTTCGTATAGAGCGCCCACGTCAAGCCACCGTCCGGCGTTGTCACGGTGCCGGGAGGTGCGTGCGCGCGTCGTACGCGCCGGACTCGTGCATGTGGGCCACGCCACCCGTCTCAATCGGCAGTTGAGGCGGCGAATGGCGCACCGATCGATTTCTCGATACCCGCCACCGACACTGGACCGGGAGCGGGGCTCGATGTCCTCGAGCCACCGTCGTGAACAATCGGGACCGGGCGATCCACTACCTCGGACATGAGGGGGCACGCCGTCGCCGTTCCTGGATCGGAGGTCTTCAGCCGCCGGCGTGAAGCCCGGCGGACTCGGTGTGCGCGTCCACCTGCTTCCCTGCCAGCAGGCGGACGATGGTGATACCGGCACAGGCCTGGCAAGGACCGATCGAGGCGGTCTGAACCAGTGGGCGCGGGGCGCCTGCGGTCGCCCGCCAGCACGTCACGACGCGGTCGCCCTCAGCGATCTGGTCTTCGATCTGTATGTAGAGATCAGGACACGCGATGCGCTGGTCTGACACGAACCGGCGCACGCCGTCTTGTCCGTTGATGGCCGAGGCAACGCCGCCGAGGCGCCCGATGAAATCCTTGGCCACGAGTTCGTCGATCAGCTCGACTCGGCCCTCGTTGAGCACCTCCTCGAAGAACCGCCGAACCTTTTGCTTGTTGAGGTCGCTGACGCTCATCGCCGAGGAAATCCTCTCCGCGCTCCGCCACGTGAACAAGGGAGGATCCCCGAGGGTTTCCCCTCAAAGATCTCCTGCTGGCCCGCTTCGCGACGGGTGTATCGTCGGAGCGTGCCGTCGGACACGGGGGTAGCGCTCCTGGAGCGCGAGCACGAACTTCTAGCCCTGCGTGATGGACTCGATCGCGCGCGCGGTGGCGACGGAGCGCTGCTCCTGGTCGAGGGACCGCCCGGCCTCGGCAAGACGGAGCTGGTGCGCGAGGCGCGCGCAGCCGCCCGCCGGGCGCACCTCATGACGCTGGAGGCCAAGGGGTCAGAGCTCGAGCGACCGTTTGCCTTCGGGCTCGTGCGCCAACTGCTCGAGCCGGTGATCGGCAAATCGTCTGGGCACGACGACCTGTTCACCGGCGCCGCGGCGCCGGCGGCACGGCTGTTTGAGACCGACGAGGGGGGTGCCTCGCGTTCGGACGCGGACTTCGACGCGCTCCACAGCCTCTACTGGCTGATCGTCAACCTCTCCGACCGAGCGCCCGTGCTCGTGTCGGTCGATGATTGCCAGTGGTCGGATCCGGACTCGCTACGGTTTTTGTCGTATCTCGGCGGGCGAATCGAGGGGCTCCGCGTCGCGGTGCTGCTCGCCGGGCGCGCCCCGGATCAGACAGCGGCCGAGACGGCATCGCTGTGGGCGCAGATCGCCTCGCGCCCAGACGCGGTCGCCCTTTATCCGCGAACGCTGAGCGAGCCGGCGGCGGTGGCCTTGACCCGCGAACGGCTCGGGACCAACGCCGAGGACGAGTTCTGTCGCGCGTGCCACACCGCGACTGGCGGCAACCCGCTGTTCCTGCGGGAGCTCCTCGGCGCGCTGGGCTCGGCCGGAGTGGTGCCGTCGGCAAGCGCCGCCAAGGAGGTGCAGGCCGTCGGCCCGGCCGCGGTAGCTCGCTTCGTCCTGCATCGAGTCTCCACCCTCGGCCCCACCGCCAGCGAGCTGGCGAACGCCGTCGCCGTGCTCGGCGACGGCAGCGACCTGCAGCTCGTGGCCGACGTCACGGGGATCAATGAAGCCCAAGCGCGCGAGGCCGCGGATGACCTGGTGCGCGCCGACATCTTCGCGGGGACCGCACGCTTGGGGTTCGTCCACCCGATCGTCCGCGCGGCGCTGTACGAGGACCTGGCGCCCGGCGAGCGCCAATCACGGCACGCGGCGGCAGCCGACGCGCTGGTCCGGCTGGGCGCCTCTCCCGAGCGCGTGACCGCACACCTGTTGCTGACCGGCGCTAACGGAGACGTCCGCCGGGTGCAGACGCTGAGGTCCGCGGCCTCGGCCGCGGCCAGGCGGGGCGCGCCCGCAGCGGCCGCGGCGCGTCTGAATCGGGCGCTTGACGAATCTCCGGCTGAGCCCGAACGAGCCGAGATCCTCGCCGAGCTGGGCCGGTACGAGGTGGCGGCGATGCATTTCGAGTCAGCGGAAACCCATTTGCGCGCGGTGGTGAGCTCGCGGGTCGACTTGGACACTCGAGCCGAGGCGGCGTCCATGCTGGCGCGGTGCACCGTCGTGTCGGGCGGCCGATCGTCTTGGGACATGACCTTCGACGCGCTGTCATCGCTGGCCACCGAGCTGGCCCCGGTGGACGCCGAGCGCTCGCTCGAACTGGGCTGCGACGTGTTGATGCTCGCCACGATCGCTCCGCAGCTGCGCCCTCGGTTGAACGCACATCTGCAGCGGTTTCGGGATCAGGCGCGAGGTCACCCCGGGTTCGAGGCGGTCGCGGAAATCCACACCGCTCTGGAGCAGCTGATCCATGGAGAGCCGGCGCAAGCCGCGGCCGACGCAGTGGAGGCCGCGCTCGCCGCCGGGTTGCCGCCGTCCGCGGCCACGAACGCGGGTTTCCTGGCTGTGCACACGCTGCGGCTCGCGGAGCGCTATGAGCTCGCGCTTCGACTGCTTGACCTCGGACTGGAAGGGGCGCGTCGGGAGGGCCACACGGCCAGGCAGGGCCTCATCCACGGGCAGCGCGCCGCGATCGCGCTCGCGCGGGGATCTCTTCACGACGCGCAGGTCGAGGCCGAGACCGGCCTGCGACTGGTCAAGGAACAGCATTTCGCGTTCGTGCAGCTTCTTGCGGTGGCGATCGTGGTGCACATCGAGCGCGGAGAGCTCGATGCCGCCAGCGAGCTCGTGGCGACCGGCGACGCGGCCGGGATCGGCGAGGATCGGCTGTACCTCGACCAATACCTGATCGCTCGAGGGCGCCTGCGGATGGCGCGGGAGCAGGTGCGAGAGGGAGTCTCGGACCTGCTGTGGTGCGGTCAGCGGGTGGAAAAGCTGGGGCTGATGTGGCCGTCCGATTGGAGGGCGCACGCTGTCGGCGCGCTTGCCTCGCTGGGCGAGCGCGAGCGGGCAGAGTCGCTGGCGCGCGAGCAGCTGGCCCTCGCGCGGCGCGCAGGCGTGGCGGGGGTATTGGGGATGTCGCTGCGCGCGGCGGCCCGGGTGAGCGGTGAAGACGAGGCCCTGGTCCTTCTCGAGGAGGCGATATCGATCCTCGAACCAAGCTCCGCACGGCTCGAACTCGCCTACGCGCTCGCCGATCTCGGCGCCGCGCTGAGCCGCGCCGGCCGGCGGCGCGAGGGGCGAGATGCCGAGCGCCAGGCGATCGAGCTTGCGGAACGGTGCGGGGCGATCGCGCTCGCCGAGGCTGCGCGCGCTGAGCTCCAAGCCGGCCCCGGGCGCCGCGCACGGGTCGAGCTGACCGGGCCCACTGCGCTAACCGCCGCGGAGTGGCGCGTCTGCCGCCAGGCAGCGGAAGGACACACCAACCGCGAGATCGCTCAGGCGCTGTTCGTCACCGAGAAGACGGTCGAACGCCACCTCTCAAGCGCGTATCACAAGCTGGGGATCCGCTCACGCTTCCAGCTCGCTGACGCGATCGCCGAGTAGCAAAAACGGTAGGGGAAACACGCGGGGTTCCCCTCTTGTGAGGGGCAGTGGTCGCGCCCAGGATGTGCCCACGCCAACACAAACGTCAGCGCAGCGCCGGCTGACGTAGAGGAAAGGGCTGAACATGACTGGTGTGCTCTATGCGATCGCGCGGTTCTGCGTCCGACGTCGCTTCGTGGTCCTCGCCGTCTGGATCCTGACGGCAGTTGCGCTCGTCGCGGTGTCGCATCGCCTGAGCGATAACACGAGCGACAACCTGAAGCTGCCCGGGACCGACAGCCAGCGGTCCACCGACGCGCTGAACCACTCGTTCCCCGCCCAGGCGAACGGCTCCAGCCCGATCGTCCTGCACGTGAAGAGCGGGAAGCTGACCGACTCGAAGTACTCGAGCGCGGTCAATGAGGCCGCGTCCGATGTGGCGAAGGCGCCACACGTCGCCTCGGTTGTCAATCCGCTCACCTCCCAGGGCGCTTCGGCGCTGAGCAAGGACAAGGCGACCGGATACCTGTCAGTGACCACCACGGTCAGTGCCGGGCAGCTGTCGGTCGGAGATGCTCAGGACATCATCGACGCGGCATCCAAGCCTGCTGAAACGGCGGGAATCGAGGTCCAGACGGGCGGTCAGCTCGGCCAGAAGGTGTCCAAGCCGTCGACGGAGTCGAGCGAGCTGATCGGAATCATCGCGGCGATGGTGATCCTCGCCTTCACCTTCGGAACCATGGTGGCGATGCTGCTGCCGATCATCAACGCGATCCTGGCGCTGGCCTGCACGCTCGCGATCATTCGCATGCTCAGCCACGTGGCGACCGTCTCGACGGTGGCGCCGACGCTGGCCACGATGATCGGACTCGGTGTCGGGATCGACTACGCGCTGTTCATCGTGACGCGGCACTTCCGCGGGATGGACGATGGCCTCGACCTCAGGGAGTCGATCGCCCGAGCGGCCGCCACCTCAGGCGGCGCCGTGGTGTTCGCCGGTGGGACGGTGACGATCGCGCTCGTGTCGCTGGCCGTGGCCAACATCCCGCTGGTGACGACAATGGGCTTGATGGCCGCCATCGCGGTCGTCGTCGCCGTCCTCGCCGCCGTGACGCTGTTGCCGGCGACGCTCGCGATCGTTGGCCCACACATCAACTCGTTGCGCGTGCGCGGGCGACACAAGGACCCACATCCCACGCGGAGCATGTGGGCACGATGGGCATCCGCGGTGGCGGGCCATCCCGTGATCGCCGGGCTCGCCGCGCTGGTGATCCTGATCCCGCTGGCGGTCCCGCTGCTGTCCTTGAACCTGGGGCAGAAGGACGTCGGAGCGCTGTCGCAGTCGACGACCGCCCGGCAGGCGTATGACCAGATCTCCCAGAACTTCGGCGCGGGGGTGAACGGGCCACTGATCGTAACGGTTTCGCTCGGGTCGCCCGCCAAGAACACCAGTGACTCGCGGTTGGCGACGCTGCAGAAGGATGTGTCGCAGACCCACGGGGTAGCGGCAGTCACTCCGATGCAGCTCGACAAGGCCGGGACCACCGCGTACTTCAACGCGGTTCCGACGAAGGGCCCGGCCGAAAACGCCACCACTGACCTGGTCAACAACCTCAGACGCTCGGTGATCCCGCAGGCGGAGAAGAGCACCAACATGAAGGCCTACGTCGGCGGCACCACGGCCAGCTACATCGACCTGGCGTCGAACATCTCGAGCAAGCTCCCGCTCCAGATCGTGGTGGTGATCGCGCTCAGCTTCCTGCTGCTGACGCTTGCCTTCCGTACGGTCGTGATCCCGGTTCAGGCGGCACTGATGAACGTGCTGTCGATCGGCGCCGCCTACGGCGTGCTGACGGCGATCTTCCAGTTTGGATGGCTGCACAGCCTGATCGGCCTGGACAGTGCGGTGCAGATCGTCTCCTATGTGCCGCTGTTCATGTTCGCGGTCCTGTTCGGTCTGTCGATGGACTACGAGGTGTTCCTGGTCAGCCAGATCGAGGAACACGTGCGCGCCGGTGAGGACAACAAACAGAGCGTGGTATCCGGCCTGGTCACCAGCGCTCGCGTGATCACCGCCGCGGCGACGATCATGGTGTTCGTGTTCGGCAGCTTCGTGCTCAACGGCGACCCGACCGTCAAGCAGTTCGGAATCGGTCTGGCCGTGGCGGTGATCCTCGACGCCACCATCGTCCGCTGTCTGCTCGTGCCGGCACTGATGGTCATGATGGGTAAGGCCAACTGGTACATCCCCGGCTGGCTCGAGCGGATCCTCCCCCATATCAGCATCGAGGGGGCCGAGTTCTTCAGGTCCCGGGACCGCTGCCGGCCGGTCGAGCCCGATCGAGAGCCCGAGCCGCTGGCCGGCGTCGCGTCCTCCTAAACACTGAAGGCAAAGCCGGGTCCGAGTCACACACCGACGGATCACCGATCACCGCTGGTGACGCCCCATGAACCCCGACATCATGCTGGTGCTCGTATCCGCGCTGGTCGCGATGGTCAACCCGTCGCTTCTAGCGGCGACGACCGTGATGATGCTGCTCCCGCACCGGAAGCGACTCATGACGGGGTACCTGCTCGGCGCCTACACGACCAGCGTCGTCTCGGGCCTGGCGATTGTCTTCTCGCTCCACGGATCGAGCGTCGTGAAGACGTCCACTCACCTGCTGAGTCCCAGCGGCGAAATCGCCATCGGCGCGATCGCATTATTGGTGGCGCTCGTGATGGCAACTGGGCACGACAGCAGAGTGAGAGGCTGGCGCGAGCGTCGAAAGAAGGCTCACGGCGGCAACGGACAGACGACGGACCCCTGGTCGACGCGCATGTTGGCCAGGGGCTCCGCCGTCGTCACCTTCGCAGTCGGCGCGGCGATGAGCTTCCCCGGCGTCAGCTACGTCAACGCACTCGACCACATCGCGGCCCTGAACCCGCCAACGATCTCGATCCTGCTGCTGGTCGCGTACTTCTGCGTCATGCAGCAGATCCTGCTCGAGGGCGCGCTTCTCGCCTCGACGTTCGCCCCCGCCCGGACCGAGGACGTGATCGTGCGGATGAAAGGGTGGTTCGTGCGCCACGGACGGCAAGTCGCCATGGTCGGACTGTTCACGGTTGGAGCGCTGCTCGCCGCGCGGGGCGCCCTCACCGTCAGCTGACGCATTGCGTAGTCCCAGGATCGCGGTCCGTGGCTGGGCCGCCGCGGCCAGGCGACATCTGGCGTTGGGCGATCCAAAGGCGTCGGGGCGTGGGCTCTGGTGGCCGCGGCACATCTCAAAGCGCGTAACAAACCGTGTAACAAGATGGGCAAATTCAGCCT
>CAWDFE010000033.1:0-174384 GCA_963801435.1 uncultured Actinomycetota bacterium | reverse complement strand
CGATCTGCACTGGAAACGCCCGCAGTTGGCGCAGCAGCACGAGCAGCTCGTCCTCCGGCTCCTTGGAGAACGCGACGATCACGCGCTCCACGTCGAGGCTCTTGACGACCTCCGCCAGCCGCTCGGGGCCGCCCAGGATGGCCAAGTGTTCGGGCAGGTCCCCACGCCGTATCTTCGGCTCCCGGTCGATGAATCCGACGACGTTCAGTCCGTACTCGGGATGCTTGACCAGCTTGCGCGCGATAAGCTGGCCGACCTCGCCGGCGCCCACAATTAGGGTGTTCTGGATATAGGCGCGTGACCGGCGGCACAACCGGCGCGTGACAGTCCGCAACAGGGGCAGGAAGCAGATCGTGATCGCCCAGAAGCTGATCAGCGCATAGATGTTGGGACCGGCGTGTCCGGCCACGCGCGAGGCGACCAGCAGCACCCGAACCCCGATTGTCACCAGGTAGAAGACGTTCAGCACGTCGTCGGCCGTTGAGTGGTCGGCGTCCTCCTGGTCAGCGCGGTAGAGGCCCTGGAGCTTGGCAAGCACCAGCCAGCCCGGCAGAGTGGCGCAGAAGACCACCATCTCCCTGGTGGAGCCGAGGGCGCCATCGCCTCCCCACAGGAGCGTCGTGACGAGATACGCCAGGATAAGCCCGAGCAGGTCGGCGATCATCAGGCTGCGGGGCACGAGCCGGATGCGACGCTCGAGTTCGGAGCGACCCAGCAGCGTCCGGGTGCGATCGTCCATGGCGGCGACCCAGTCGCCGGCGACGAACATTTCCCCTCCGGGCGGATCCGGCGGTCGGCGCGAGTTGATGTGGGTGACCGAACTCATCGCTTGCAGGATGAACGCGCATGCACCTCGCGCACTTGCGACACGCGCGAATCCCGTATCTAGGGACGGGGGATACCTGGCCCTTCGGCCAGCACACCACTACGCCCCGTCGACCTGAAGGCGCGGGGCGCGGACTCTATGCCGGCGCCGGGTTGCCGGCACCGGAGCGCGAGGCTGCGGGCTCGTCAGTCGCGCGCCAACCCGATCGTCACCGACAACGCCCGCCGGTCCGACAGGTTGGTGACGCCGCAAGCTGTGCTTTCGGCCAGGACTCGCGAGCGACCGACCTGCGACGCTCTCGCACGTATGGACCAATTGAGTACCGTCCGACAGCGATTGAGTCCCGCCCGCCGGAGCCCTGCGGCCGGGGCATTCGTCATGCCGCCGGCGGCGGACAGGGTGAGACGCATCATCGTGGCCGGTCTACTCGTGGCTATCGCGATCGTGGCGCTGCACGCAGCGAGCCAGGCGATCGACTTCGGCATCTTTAATCTGCGGCTCCGGGAACTCAACGCCGACAGGCACGCCAGCGTGTTCGGCGTTGCGAGCCTGCTGGCGCAAATGGCCGTCGCAGTGGCGAGCGGGTGGCGAGGCATCCGCGTGGAGCGGCACCGGTGGGCGTGGTTCGCGCTGGCGGGGATCGTGGCGATTCTGGTCCCCGTCCGAGGGCTGGCCGCCTTCAACGCTGCCGCGCTGGCGGTGCCGCTGGCGTGCGTGTTCTGCCTGCTGTGCTGGCTGACTTGGGACGATCCCCGTGCGGCCCGAGTAGTCGTGTGGACGGGCCTCATCCTGATGGTGACATCGTTGGTGCTACACAAAGTGGGCCTGGCTGCGGACTCGAGCGCCGCCAGCGATTACACCTGGGCGTACCAGATCACCGGCATCGTCAAGCACGGAGCGGAGCTCGCGGGGTGGACGCTCGTGGTCACGGGAATCATCGCGGGCATCGAAGAACGTCGGAGCCGGAAATCATCGCCCGCTGGGGGCGTTGCTCGTTAGAGCCGGAACCCTTCGCTAGGTGACCGAATCGTTCGTCGGGTAACCCATGCCTCCGCGCGCGAACTCGTCCGGCGCATCCGGCGCTACCCGCGCTCCGGCCGGCCCAGCAAACTCCTCCGCTACAGACCATCGCTTCGCAAGAGTCGCTGCGCTCAGCGGGCCCGGCGAGTCGCGAGACAGCTCGCCGACCTACCGAGCTCGTCGAGTCCGGGTGGCGAATGGATTTCGTCGGTCGATCTCGAGAACCAGCCGATGCTGCGCTCTCGCAGAGACAGCGGTGGTCGCCATTCCCGACGACGGGCGGGGTGAACGGCCCCCTGGCCGCGGTAGTCCCACGCGGCGAGATGGAGACGAGCCCCGAAAAACTCCGTGAGCGCTTCCGCTTCAGGAGCGATTTTAGGCTCTCGCGGCATGGATGTCGTCTAGGGCCTCGGTTGATGCCCAGACGGATGGCGGCGAAGATTCCGTAGCGATGTCCGCGGATCGTCTTGCCCAGCCGGACGAATGGCTCGAGGCGGCTGCGGGCCACGCGGCTGAGGGGGACGGTTTCCTTGAGCTCGTAGGCGCGCCAGGCCTCGCCGCCGGCGGCTCTGATCCGGGCGAGGGTGGCCGCCTGCTGGTCGCTCAGCTTCTCAGGCCGCTTCAGCAGGCGCCAGCGGGCGTCCTTGAAGCGCTTGGCGGCCTGCTTGTCGTCGGAGAGGCGCAGGTCGTTCCAGTAGGCGCGGCGGACCTCGTCCCGCCCCCGGTTGGCGAGTTGCACCACTGATACGGATCGATTCAAATGATCGCCTTGGGGTGCAATGGGTGCGGGCCGAGGCGGCGCAGCCGTGGCCCATGTCCAGCGAGATCGCGCGAAGCTGAGCGGCGCGTTCACCGACCACGGGTTCGCTGTCCTCACCGCCCGGAGCTGCGTCGAGCGGCGGGAGTGCAACGACTCGGGGTCGACTGCTTCGAGGAACTGATCGGCGGCCTTCTCGACCGCCCCGTCGACGCCCACACGATCTTCCCGCGCTGGTGGTCGGCCAGAAGCGTGACGTAGCTGTGCGGGCGGTCCAGACGCGCTTGACGATCCGGCCGACCGTGTCCCAGTCGATCCTGAGCATTCGGCTGGATCGTGGTCTTGTCGGTGCGCGTCGCCAAACACGCGATGAGGCACTCGAAGTCGCGCGTGAACTCCGAGCCGCGCCGGGCGAATGGCATGCCCTCGGTCCGCGCTCCGCGCACCACAGCCGTCGTCGGCGGCAATGGATCTCAAGCCGCCAGATGCCGAGATCGAGCTGCCGCCAAACCGAATCGACCGGCCGCTTGTCCTTCCAGCCGGGTCGAGGAGCCGCACTCGGGGCAGACCAGGCGCCGCCGGCGCGGCGCGACCGCGACGACCAACCGGTCCGGCTCCAAGCGAATCTTCCTGACCCACACTCCGGGCAGGCGCAGAAGCCCGGAAAATGCCGCGGTGACGCGCACGTTGTCCCTCCTTGCAAGCCATTGACTTCGAGACAGCCAGCAGCCTGCCTGCGGCGACGGCGCGTCGCCGATCATCACGCAACTTCCAAGAACTTCTTCAAGCGTGGAAAGACCTGCTCCGGCGAGGATGCTCCGTGTCCTCCGGGAACGGGCGACGCTCGAGGCGTAAGGCCTTCGGCGGAGTGGCTGCTGGGCCGCGAGTCAGGCGGGCCATCGCGGTTCGGGTTGAGCCAGCATTGCCGTCGTTGGCGACGGGCCAGATACTTGCAGCGGTTTGTGCCGCCGTCATGCGCGCTGTGGTCTGCCGGGTTGCGCGTCTGACGCCGGCCGGCGCGCTCAAGCGAGCCACGCCGCGTACTTTCTGAGACGGTACGTGCGTAATAGACAGCGATTAGATTAGAAACAGTTCAGATAGATGTTTGAGCCGCCTCTAGCGCGGGAACTGTAAGCGGCTCGAGCTGGCAACAACGCCGCTCAATCAACTCACGTGGGAGGTACCGAATGCGGCGCCCAGCGTCGTCATGCCTTGCATGGCTGTTGCTGACTTCAGCGGTTGTGTGGGGATCACCGGTCTTCGGACGACCTGTCGCGATCACCTGGTTCACCGCGGGCGATCACGGGCGCAGCAAGGCTGCTCGCCACCTCAGGAAGAAGAAAAAGCGCGACTCAGGCGTGACCCACCCCTATGGGACCGGACCGCTGGTTAGCTTGTTTGCCGTTGCTGTGTTCGCGGCCTTTGCCACGTCCGCTGCGGTGGCAGCGATTCCTGCGGGAAACCTGATTCCCAACCCGTCCTTTGAGTCGTCTATGTCTGGATGGAACGGCTGGCAGTCCACCCGCTCGAGGGTTGCGCTCAGCAACGCCCCCGACGGGAACTATGTCGCGAAGGCCGCGCAGAGGATGGGTACGGCGTTCACGATCAACGACAGCCCCGCTTCCGTCCAATCTGCTACCGCAGGAGCGACCTACACGGCCACGGCATATCTGGCGTCGGCATCTAGCGCGTCGAACGGCGAGCCTGGCTACGTGGACCTGCGCGAGTACCACAGCGGTTCGGACGTGCAGGACAAATACTCCGGCGCGGTTGCACTGGCTAGCGGCAGGTTTCAGCAAGCGACGACCTCCCTTCAGCCGAAGTACGCAGGCGATGTGATCTACACGATCCTCGAGCAGGTTTCGGCAGGTCTCGGCAGCGCGTTCTATGCGGACGCGATCAGCCTCGTGTCATCTTCATCACCTCCTCCGCCCACGCCACCGCCAACCTCTGCGCCTACGAACACAACTCCTCAAAGGATCAGCGGAACCCCCCAGCAGGGGCAGACGCTCACGCTAACGCAGGGTGCCTGGTCTGGCTCTCCGACGCAGGTCAACGATCGGTGGCAGGACTGCGATTCGTCGAGGGCAAATTGCGCGGACATAAGCGGCGCGACTGGCGGCACGTACGCGCTGCAGGCTTCCGACGTGGGCAGCACCATCCGCGTGTCAGAGACGGCCACTAACTCGGGCGGGACGGGCGGACCGACGCAGTCTGCGGCGACCGCCGTCGTGACCGCAACCCCGTCGCTGCCGCCGCCCACCGGCGGTTGCAACGGCTGTACGTGGAACGGGGACTTCTCGACCGGCAACTTCGGGCAGTACGCCAGCTTATTGGAAGGGGTGGCATCCGACTTCTCGCTGGTGACGTCTAACCCGACGCCGCCTGCGCCGTTCAAGTACGCTTTTGACGCGCACTTGGGGACGGAGTCTGTGAAGTCCGGCGAGGCGGGCGAGCGGGCGCTGTTGCAGATATTCCCGTACACGGTGCGTAGGCAGTCCTTAGCGCCTACTCGCGCCTATAACGGCGCGACTACGTGGTACCGCGACGAGATCTACTTCCCGTCTTCCTACCAGCCCGAGGCGAACAGTGACTGGAACTGGATGGACGAGATTCACAACGCTCCGGACGGCGAGGGTCCTCAGCTTATTTCGTGTGGTGTGGATACCGACACGGGCACGACGCCTGGTCCCACCAGCGACGGCGGCGGCGCTATTTCACCCGCGCGCTACTCGTGCCGGATCGCGGGCGGCGGTAATGCCGCCGATCCAATGGACAGCTACGGACCCTCGAACTGGTCCACCAACCCTGCCGCGCAGTATGGCTATATCTATGCCATCCGCTCCATCACTCCGAACAAGTGGTACGACGTCGTTTGGAAGATAAGCTGGTCTTGCACGACGGGCGGTTCGGTGACGATGTGGGTCAACGGGGCTCAGGTTGGCTCCTACAGCGGTCCGACACTCTCGTATGTTGTGAGTGCGGAGGACGGCTATCCGACGAACGGCTGCAATCAGGGCTACTGGGACGACGGTGACTATCGTTCGTCGGGTGACACGACGCCGTCTGACGTGTTCCACGCGGGGACAATGATCGGCCCAACGGCTGCGTCGATCGGGGAAAACCTTCCATGACCTGGGCGGTTAGTCTGCAGTTGGGTTGGGCTATCGGCACGACCACGTCGCCGCTGACGATTTCGACGGCGACGCGGTCGCGGTCGCCCGCGAGATCCTCACCATGGCCTACTGGCCGCCGACTTGAGTGAGCCCTCGAGCACCGCGCGACACTCTGGCCGCCTCGCGTCGGATCGCAGGGGGCCGGCTAGCTTTGGCCACAGTTCGTCTTGGCTGTCAGCGCCCTTAGGGCTCACGACAAAATTAGTGGAGGGTTTGGGCTCGGGGCGTAGAACTTGGTGGCGTGGTTGATGAGGCTGCGATCGCGGAGCGCTACCGGTTGATGCGTGAGTTGTTGAACGAGCGGTCGCGGCGGCGGTGGGCGGCGGCGGAGGCTAGGTCTGCGGGGCAGGGTGGGATCGCGGCGGTCGTGCGGGCGACTGACATCTCGGAGTCGACGGTCAGGCGAGGGTTGGAGGAGCTCGAGCGGGCTGAGGAATTGGAGGCGGGGAGGGTCCGGCGGACTGGGGCTGGGCGGCCTTCGGTGATTGAGCGCGATCCTGGTCTGGAGAAGGATCTCGATCGGCTGATCGATCCGGTGACGCGCGGGGATCCAGAGTCTGCGTTGCGGTGGACGTCAAAGAGCGGCGCGAAGCTGGCGGCGGCGCTGCAGCAGATGGGGCATGAGGTTGTTGATCGCACGGTGCTGCGGATCTTGAAGGCCAAGGGGTACAGCCTGCAGGCCAATGAGAAGACGCGTGAGGGGGCTCAGCACCCCGATCGCGATGCGCAGTTCCAGCACATCAACCAGACGGTCGCTGCGGCGATCGCTGCCGGGCAGCCGGCGATCTCGATCGACTCAAAGAAACGCGAGCTGATCGGGGACTTCAAGGCGGTCGGCCGCGAGTTCGAGCCCACCGGCAAGCCGGTCGAGGTTCGCACGCACGACTTCAAAGACAAGCAGCTGGGTCACGCGATCCCGTTCGGGATCTACGACCTGGCCAGCGACGAGGGGTGGGTCAACGTCGGGATCGACTCGAACACCGCCGAGTTCGCGGTCAACTCGGTACTCGGCTGGTGGCAACACCTCGGCAAACAGCGATACCCAGCCGCCGCGATCCTGACGATCACCGCCGACTGCGGCGGCGCGAACTCCAACCGCGTCCGGCTCTGGAAGACCGAGTGCCAGCGGTTGGCCGACAGCACCGGCCTGCAGATCCAGATCTGTCATTTCCCGCCCGGCACCAGCAAATGGAACAAAGTCGAGCATCGCCTGTTCTCGTTCATGAGCCTCAACTGGCGCGGCAAGCCGCTGGAAAGCCACGAGGTCATCATCAACCTGATCGCCGCGACCACTACCAGCACCGGGTTGAAGGTCTACGCCCAGCTCGACAAGCGCCCCTATCCCACCAAGATCGAAGTCACCGACGAACAGCTCGCTGCCGTCAACATCACCCGGCACTCGTTCCACGGTGACTGGAACTACACAATCAGCCCCTCAGTAATTGAGTCGTGAGCCCTTAGTCGCTTCCCTGTTCACCAAGGCCTTCAACGACAGTTGAAAGTCGTCCGTCATCAGAGCGTTCAATATGGCTTCCTCATTCCGTCGCCAAATCAAGGCTCCGCGCATCAGTCATCTTTCGGGTCCGATAGACGACCACCGGAGCTGGCTGGACCAGCCGGGGCGACGGATTCCACCTCTATTCGGGCGACGTCAGAAGCGGAGAGCTCCGGCGCTCGACGACCCTCGAGGCCACCGATGATTTCGGTGGCCCGCAGAATCCAGCCGGCGAGCTCCAACCCGTAATTCGAAGCCGGTCAGCGCAGGTCATCGACGCAGCAGCGCGTTGCAAGCGGCAACCCTTCGAACAGGCCGTCGTTCGTGGACATGGCCGGTCTGCTCGTGTCGAGCGCCCGAGCATGACCGGCAGCGGGTACATCGCCCGCTCGAGCGATGCTTGCGCGACGAACGGTCGTCAGGGACGGATACCGATCCAGTCGAGGCGCCCGCCATGGGCGGCAAGCGGAGCGGGTTGTGCTGGATCCGGCCGGGCGCGCGCGGAAGCGGTGCGAGGACTCAATGCCACACCGCGGGGGTAAGACGGCCGCCGATCCCAAGCCCGATATCGACGCGTTGGCGGTGGCTCCAATCAGCGACAGCTACAGGAGCCCGAAAGTTCGTCGAGCACATCATCGTTCCTAGCGGAATGGGATTCTTGGGCGAAGAGAAGGCGTCCGATCGGTTGGACCTACAACGATTGTTGAGTATCAGGGAGGCGACGGGGAGCTCTACGTTTCCACCCGTTTCATGCCGGGAGTGGCACGTGGGCTCGAATGTGAATCGGGAGGAACCTACGGGATCGACTTTCGTTGAACTGAGGGTTTCGGGGGCCTTCTGACTTGAGTCGGCATCGCAACGACATCCAGGGCCTGCGCGCGATCGCCGTGGTGCTCGTGCTGCTGAGCCATGCCGGGGTGCCGGGCCTGGCGGGCGGGTATGTTGGCGTGGACGTCTTCTTTGTCCTGTCGGGCTTTCTGATCACGGGCTTGCTGCTCTCGGGGGTCGGTGTGCGTCGGCGAACATGGGAAGTGCTCGGTGCCGCTGACCGATTCATGGTCTGAGGTCAACCCGGCCATTGCGGGAGCTGCGACCAGCAGTGGCTCTGGCGTCATCGACACCACGGGGTGGCTGTGCGCCGCCGGGTTCTGGCCCCAAGTGATCGGCCGTGACATCGTTGACAGAGACACGACCCACCTCACCGAGACCCACGTTCTCCAGCTAACAAGCGCATTTCGAACCGCGTTCCGCAAGGCGATCGCCTGGCCGCGACCCGCATACCGGTATGGCTAGTAAGTCACCCATGCCCTGTCCGATCGGATGTTACTCGGCTTCCGGCTCCACCGTAACGTACCGTAGAGAATCACGGCCGCTATCGCCCAGGTGCCGGGTTACCCGTGGCAGCGCTGCACACTACACTTAGGTCGATGTCTCGCGAGTCCTACTTCGATCAGGTCGCGCCGTCGTTTGCCGAGTTTAGCGAGACACCCTTGTACGACCAGCGCGTGCGGGCGTTCCTTGAGCAGGCTGACGTCGACCGACCGACCGACCGACGTCCCCGTTGTCTCGACATCGGCTGCGGACCGGGCGGCTTGTCCGTAGCGTTTGCCAGCCAAGGCTTTGAGGTCCTCGGCGTCGATGCGTCCGCGCAAATGCTCGAACGCGCACAACGCGCCGCGGCGAGCGCGCACCTCCCAATCAGCTTTCGACAGATCGATCTAAGCGTTGATTTTCCGCTCCTCGACTTCTCGCCCGAGCTGATCGTCTGTTCGAGCGTGCTCGAGTATCTAGAGCGACCCGGCGATGTCGTCCGTCCAGCCGCCCGGGTGCTGGCGCCTGGCGGTCTCTTTCTGGTGAGTGTTCCCAACCATGTGTCGCTGGTGCGGCGGGTGGAACATGCGCGGTACGCGGCGCGGCGCAGAGCCTCTTACATCGATCATCAGCGGTCGTCGATGACCTACAAGGAACTCATGTCGATGGGAGAAGCAGCGGGCCTTCACCGAGTCGCGATGCGACACTTTTCGGCCCCACCGCATGTCGCACGCTGGTCGCAGTGGCGGCTGATCGGCACTCTGACATTGATCACCTTCCGTAAGCCCGCCAAGTCACCGCGTTCTGAGACACCGAGAGAACTCGGGCAGACCTAGCCAAGCCAGCAAAGTCGGGTCAGGAGGGACCGATAGCGATCCCGACCGCGCTGCGGACTTGGCGACGTGACCCGCCTTGCGATCGCCGACGCGCACATCGGCGGACCGGATGCCGCGTAGCCTTTGGCGTCCCGGTTCGTACCGCTAGATGCGGGACGGCGGCGGTTCAGCCGGCTGCGCACAACTGGAAACATTCGTGTGCCCGCTCACAGTGCGGATCGGGCGTCGTCGCGATGGTGGATATAAGACCGCGCCCGCCGGCCGGGGACGCGCCGCTCCGCGATCCCGTCCGCTATGTGCTCGGTGAGTTGCTTGAGCAGATCAGGATTTCTGTCCGGTCGTCGGTGAGATCAGATCGATGCGGCGATGGAAGGAACTTGGTTACCGGACCGTTCCTTTCCTAAGAGTGACCAACATTCTACGAAACGGTGACGTCGCCGTGGCACCGCTGAACCCTTCGCGAAGGGACTTTGTGGCCGACGAGAGCAGCGTGGGGTTCGTGCTGCCTTCGAATTATGCTGGCTGCGGGGGGGTGACGGCCAGCCCGGATCGGGTGACCAGGCCGCATAGTTATGACGCAGCCGTAGAACTTCCTGAAGTGAGTCAAACCGCTCAAGCTGCACTGAGAGCGACGACGAGAAGACTTGCTCGATTACCCGAACGGACTGCTTGACGCCGGCTTTGTCGTCGCCCGGCCAACGCGCGCCCAGCGGCTTGCCTGCTTTCAGCAAGTTTCGCGCGACACCAACGTTATTCCCCGGAGATGCCCAACCAGTTCCCTGAGATGTCCCAGATCATGACCGTGAAGATCGCCGCCTACAGAGGGCTATCGCAAAATGACCGCTCGGGATAGCTCCGTGCGCCGCCTGGAACGGCTCGCTGCGTCGAATGTGTCGAGTGTACGGCGATATGGGTTTCACCCGCTCCGCATCGGCGCGGGTGGCGTCCATCGGTTGCGCGGAAAACGCAATGCCAAGCGCCTTCACGGAGGCTATTCGGCGATCATCGGCGATCCGGGACCAACGGCCTCGCTGCGTCCGCCGACGATCGACCTGGCGGGCGTCGGTTCGGTCCCTTCCGAGCTACACGACGCGGCCGCCAAGCTGTGCCAAGAGGCGGAGGCGATCGTGGCCCATCAAATGGACTACCTGGGCTCTGGAGCAATCAGCCTCGGCGATGAGATCGATTGGCATCTCGACTTCAAGAGCGGCTACCGCTGGCCGGCCAGCTTCTATCAGGATCTCGAGATCACCCGGCTTGACGACGCCAGCGACGCCAAGGTCCCATGGGAGCTCAGTCGCGGCCACCAGCTGCTGACGCTCGCGCGCGCGGCGTGCCTGTCGGACGATGAGCGGTTCGCGGCGGAACTCGAGCTGCAGCTTGAGTCATGGCTGGCGTCCAACCCTCCCGGCTACGGGATCAACTGGGTTACGCCCATGGAGGTCGCGTTCAGGGCCATCAACTGGATCTGGGCGATCGGGACGCTGGAGAGTTGGAGAGCGCTCGAGCCGCAGTTGCGCGAGCGCGTGACCCGCTCGCTGCAGGTTCACGGCCGCCACATCGCCTCCCATCTCGAGGGAAGCCCGCTCCTACGTGGGAACCACTATCTGGCCGACGTGGTTGGCTTGTTGGCGCTTTCGGCCTTCATCCGTGATGATCCCGCCGCGCTCGAGTGGGGGTCGTTCTCGCGCCGTGCGCTGGAGCGGGAGATCCGCGCGCAGGTGCTGGACGACGGCGTCGGCTTTGAGGCGTCGTTGCCTTATCACGGGCTGTCGCTCGAGATGTTCCTCGTCGCGTGGCACGTCGCCGAGCTGACCGGTCGGCCTCTATCGCAGCGGTACCGGGCCCGGCTCGAGCGCATGCTCGAGGTGTCTCGCTCCGTGCGTCATCCTGCGGGTCGCAGTCCGGCGTTCGGAGATCTCGATTCGAGCCGACTGCTGCCGGGTGGGTTTGCCCGCCCTACCACCCACGACAATCTGCTGGATCTCGGCGCGGCGCTGCTGGACCTGCCACGCCCGTTCGACGCGCCGCCCGATGCGGAGGTCGCCTGGACACTCGGACTCCAACGCTGGCGCGCGCTCGCCGCGCGCCCCATCGACCTCCGACCGACGACGACGGCGTTTCCGAACGGCGGACTATACGTGCTGCAAGGCGGAGGGGCCCACATGGTCGTGCGATGGGGCGGAGTCGGCCAGAACGGGAATGGCGGCCACGCCCACAACGACCTCTCGTCGTACGAGCTTTCGTACGACACGCCGATCGTCGTCGATCCGGGGAGCTATGTGTACACGGCCGATCCGAAAGCGCGCGACGAGTTCCGAGCTGCCAGGGCACACAGCGTGGCGGTGGTGGACAAGCTCGACATGCACTCAGTTGTGACCGGCGACCTGTTCCGGATGCCCGCGCGCGCACGATACTGGGTTGAGGAATGGCGCCAGACAGCCGATGAAATAGTGCTGAGGGGATCGCATGACGGATTCGGACGACCCGGCGCAACGGTGCGCTGTCGGCGGACGATCACGTTGCAGCGAAAATCGGGCGTGATTGAAGTTGTCGACGAACTCGAAGGCCGGGGCTCGCACCTGGTCGAGTCGGTGATTCACCTTTCTCCAGCCACTCAAGCGGAGGCGGTCGAGCACGAGGCGGTGGTGGTCCGCTTCGATCGCGGCATCGTGCGCTTCGACTTCGGTGGCGCAGCATCGCTGGCCATCGACCAGGGCTGGGTCTCGCCGCAATATGGGGTCCGCGAGCGGGCGCCGGTGATCGTCGCTCGGGCAAACCCCCAGCTTCCCGCGCGGATTGGTTATCGGATCGCGCCGGTATGAAGAACGTACGCGGCTATGACATCTGTGCGGCGGTGATCAGCGACCTGCCGTTCGATGCGCGCGTCTGGAAGGAGTCCCGATCGCTCGCAAACGCCGGGCACAGCCTCGCGCTCACAGGGCCGGCCTATGACATCGAGCGCGCCCGTCGCCGTCACGAGCAGTCCGGCATCGACGTGTTGGAGATCCCGTTCGGACGACGTGATCGGCCCAAGTCATACCGTCGCCGCTTGGCGGCCCTCGCGCGGGTCTCCGCGCAGGTGTTGCGGACCCGCGCGCGGGTGTATCACTCGCACGACATCCACGTCGGCCCGGCGTCATGGCTCGCATCGCGCGTTCGCCGCGGCATGCTGGTCTACGACGGGCACGAGCTCTGGGGGGAGGCCCAAGGACCCGGCTCCCGCGCTCGGCTGATGGCGAGAACCGGAGCACTGATCGAGCGTCTGATGGTCACCCGCAGCGATCTCGTCATCACGACCAATCCCTCCCGTGCTGAGGTGCTCCGGCAGCGCTATGGGCGTCAGGACATCGCCGTACTGGCGAACGTGCCGCCGCTTGAGCGCGAGGTTGTACCGCTCGATCCTGGGTACCCCGCTGGCAAGCGGGTGCTCCTCTACCAAGGACGGATCACCGCGGAGGGGAGATGCTTTCGAGAGACGGTCCAGGCGCTGGCGATGGTCGACGACGACATCGACTTCGTGATCTTGGGCTTCGGGTGGGAATCAGCCCGGGCGCAGATCCAGGCCTGGGCACAGGAGTCGGGCGTCGCGGACCGCGTGCACTTCCTCCCGCCGCGTCCGTGGCAGGAGTTGGTCGGGACCGCGGCGGCGGCGACTGTCGGCCTGGTGCCGATCCGCGGCAAGCTCCTGAACCACAAGCTCGGCGACACCAACAAGCTGCACGAGTACCTGATGGGGGGCTTGCCGGTGATCGCCTCCGACCTGCCGGAGATCAGACGAATCGTGAGCATGGGCGACCCGCCCGTCGGCGAGCTGTTCGATCCTTCTTCACCGGCGACGATCGCCCGTGCGCTCACGGGCTTGCTGGCCGACCCCGAGCTGCTCGCCGCGCGCCGTCGCCAGGCCAGAATCCTGGCGGAGGAGCACCTGAACTGGGGGATGGAGGAGCGGCGATTGCTGGCCCTGTACGACGCTCTGTTGGAGTCAAATCACAGATGAGTCATTCCGGTTCCGCCACGACACCGGCGGCACTCGCTGACTGTGTGCTGATCGTCAGCGGGTCCGAGCTTCAGGCGCAAGCCGCCGCGCGCACAACCGGGCTCGAGCCGCGGCTGATGATCGGCAAGCACGATTGTGCCCGCCCACTGGGCGAGGTCCGTCGGCAAGCGCGGGCCCTCGGGATCGAGACGACCGCCATTCACACCACCGACTGGGACCGCCAGCCGCTACCACAGCTGTTCGAGCTCGCCGCAGCTCGACTCGGGTTGCCGGACTGCCGCGTGATCGTCGGGGACGGTCAGCGCCAGATACGGCTTAGTCGGCCAGCGCTGGCTTTGAATGCCGCCGCGCTGCCGTTCGAGGCCGTTGCAGGCATCTCGATGGTCGGCGCCGAGGTCGCCCAATTCGCTCAGGCGCGGCGCCGCGCGCTTGTCTCCCGGCCGGTCGACGATCGACGCGATGCGGTACTCGGGATCTGGCCCGGCGCCCCGGGCGCAAACGTGGGCGGTAGCGTGACCCACATGTCCGGCATCCTCGCCGCGTTCCGGGATCTCGGCTTTCGCGTCGGGCTGCTTGCTCTGGGGCCGCCACCTGCGCAGCTCACCGAACTCGCGGACGACGTCGAGGTCGCGCAAGCGCCTTCGCACGCCGCCCGGCTGACGGGCGAGATCGCCAAGGTGTGCTCCAATCGCCTGGTTCGCGAGGCAGGCCAGCGGCTGCTGGGACGGTTGCGCCCGCGCCTGGTCTACCAGCGCCACGAGGCATTCGCCACCTTCGGCGTAGACGTTGCCGAAGCGGCGCGGGCACCGTTGGTCCTCGAGTGGAACAACTCGGAAGCATGGGCTCATCACCACTGGCACGTCGCGAGCCCGGCCAAACGCGCGTTCAGCCCGCTGGCGGCGGCGATGGAGCACCATGTCCTCTCGCGCTCACGCCTGATCGTCGCTGTCTCCACGCACTCCGCGGAAATGGCGTTGGAAGGAGGCGCGGCGGCCGAAGCGGTGCTCGTGCTCCCGAACGGCGTCGACATCGAAGCGATCGACCGCGCCGGCCGCGGAGCGGTTCGCGCCGCGAACGACTCGACCGCCGTCGTCGGCTGGGTCGGATCATTTGAGAGCTGGCACGGCGCCGACGTGCTCGTGCGCGCCCTCGCGCTTCTCGATGGGAACGTGCACGCGATGCTGGTTGGCGATGGCACCCAACGTACTCGATGTGAATCACTCGCCCGCGAACTCGGGGTCGAGCAGCGGATCGAGTGGACGGGGTCACTTCCGCACCCGGAGGCGGTCCGCCGACTCGCGGCATGTGATCTGCTCGCCTCTCCGCACGTCCAGATGCAGGAGCGGCCGTTCTTCGGCTCGCCGACGAAAGTATTTGAGTACATGGCGACCGGCCGGCCGATCGTCGCTAGCAAGTTGGAGCAAATAGGCGAGATCCTCGATCATGACCGGACAGCGGTGCTCGTGGCACCCGGCGATGCCGAGGATCTCGCGCGCGGAATCGAGGCCGTGCTGGATCTTCCAGATCGAGGCCTCGAGCTTGGCCTCGCGGCTCGCCGCGAGGCCGAGACCCACCACACCTGGGACGCGCGGGTCCGGGCGATCCTCGCTAACCTGGGTGATAGCCGTGGCGCCGAGGGTCCGGACGCCGGTGACTGCATTGCAACCGTTGCATAGCGATTGAGAAGCGTGAGATGTGCGGGATAGTGGGGGTGTTTGACTACCGGAACTCGCGCGGCGCGGTACGTGAGGAGCAGATCATCCGGATGCGTGAGACGCTTCATCACCGCGGTCCCGATGCCGAGGGCGTGTGGATCAGTGAGGACGGCCGAGTGGGCCTGGGCCATCGGCGCCTGTCGATTGTCGACATCTCCGGCGGCGCGCAGCCAATGATCGGCGATCGAGGCGAGGTGCTCGTTTTCAACGGCGAGATCTACGACTACCCGCGCCTGCGCCGAACGGTCGAGCGAGAGGGAGTGACCTTCCGGACCAACTGCGATACGGAGGTGATCCTGGCGCTCTATGCCAAGTACGGGAAGGCCTGCATCGAACACCTCAACGGCATGTTCGCGTTCGCACTCTGGGATCCGAACACCGAAGAGCTCTTCTTCGCTCGCGATCGCGTCGGCGAGAAGCCGTTTCACTGGGCCGACGTGGACGGCGTGATGATCTTCGGTTCGGAGATCAAGGCCGTGCTCGCACATCCATTGGTCACCCCGGCGGTCAACGAGTCACAGGTCGGCCCTTACCTCACGAACATGGTCACGACCGCTCCGCAGACCCTGTTCGCCGGGATCTCCAAACTCCCGCCCGGAGTGATGGGCGTCTGCGACGCCAACGGCGTGCGCACGCGCAAGTATTGGGATCTGCTCTCGCCGCGCAGCTGGTCAGACACCACGCTCGACGAGGCCGCGACGACGGTGCGCTCGATGCTTGACCGCTCGGTCCACGATCGACTGCTCAGCGATGTTCCGGTCGGAGTGCTGCTCAGCGGCGGCCTGGACTCGACCATCTTGGTGGCACTACTGCGTGAGCAGGCCGAGGGGCTGGCGACCTTCTCGGTCGGCTACGACGAGCACACCCAATTCGACGAGCGGGCCGAGGCGCGCCGCGTGGCCCGACAGTTTCGGACTGACCATCATGAGGTGGTGGTCACCGAGCAGATGCTGCTCGCAGCGCTCCCGGCGATCATCCACCATCAAGACGAGCCTCTGGCTGATCCAGTGGTGCTTCCGCAGCACTTCGTCTGCGGGCTGGCGCGAGAGCATGGGATCAAGGTCGTCCTCTGTGGCGAGGGCTCCGACGAGTTGTTCTGGGGCTATACCCGATACCAGCAGATCCTCCGCCACGAGCGCTTGATGCGGACGATCATGCGCCTCCCCCAGCCCGCGCGTCGATCGCTCGCCACGCTCACCCCGCCGCTCGGGCGCTTTGTCAAGGGGCGTGAGCTGATGGCAGCATATGCGGACGGCCGCCCCCCACCGATGCATTTTCCCGGCGGTATGTCGAGATCCAACCGCGCGCTCCTGCTCGCGGCTCCGTCGAGCACCTACGGTTGGGGATGGGAGCCGTCAAACGACGGTTCCGCCGGTCACGAGGACATTTTCGACCAACTCGCGTTCGACACGCAGGAGCACGAGTTCGGATTGCGACTCCCCGAGCTTCTGCTTCAGCGCACGGATCGCTTTTCGATGGCGCACGGAGTCGAAGCCCGGGTCCCGTTCCTCGACCCCGAGCTTGTGTCATACGCCTACAGGCTTCCGCCGCAGTACAAGCTCGATCAGGGGGTGCACAAGATCGTCCTCAAGCAGGCAATCGCCGACGTCGTGCCCGAGTGGGTCATCAGGAGACCCAAGCAGGGCTTCGACGCCCCGATCGAGCAGTGGCTCGATGCCAAGGTCGGGATCCTGCTTCGAGGCCTGCTCAAGGAGGAGGGTGTCCGACGGTACTTCGACACGCGGGCAATCGAGCGGGCTCTTGCCAGTAGCCGGCTCCGCGCAGCGATGCGCCTCACGCTATGGCCCGTGCTCAACTTTGCGCTCTGGCACAAGCACTGGATCGAAGACGAATCACTGGACCGACTGCTGGAGCCCATGATCACATGAAACAGGTATTGCTTGTACGAGGCAGCGCGCGCGTTCGCGAGGTCCCTCCGCCGTCCTGCGCTCCTGGTGAAGTCCTGGTGCGGAACACGTTCTCGGTCATCAGTTCGGGCACCGAACGCTCATCCGGCGAACAAGCACGGAGTTCGCCGCTCCGTCGCGCACTGGACCGTCCCGACCTTGCGCGCGAGATCGCGCGCAAGGCAGCCCAGAACGGTATTAAGAATACTTGGGAAAGCGTGCAGCACCGGCTGGGCGAGCCCCGGGCCATGGGTTACAGTTCCGCCGGCCGGGTTATCGAGGTGGGCGCGGCGGTCACCGGTCTCGAGCCGGGGCAACTCGTCGCCTGTGCGGGCGCCGGCCACGCCAACCACGCTGAGCTCGTGGCCGTCCCGCGCAATCTCTGCGCTCGGGTCCCCCCCGGTGTCGAGCTCGAGACAGCCGCTCTGACGACGATCGCTGCAGTGGCGCTGCACGGCATACGGTTGGCCGATGTCCGTGTCGGCGATCGCGCGGCGGTGATCGGTTGCGGCTTGATCGGCCAGATCACCTGCCGGCTGCTTCGCGCCGCCGGCAGCGAGGTATTCGCTCTCGACATCGACAAAGCCCGAGTCGACGCTGCCGACGCCGACCACGGCACCGTAATCGGTCCAAAGTCCGCGCCGCAGGTCATCGCCGCCGCCGCGGGCATCGGCGTCGACCACGTGCTCGTCACCGCCGCCTCGTCGTCGAACGACCCGCTGCTACTCGCGACCGAGATCGCGCGGGACCGAGCCGAGGTCGTGGTCGTCGGTGACGTGCCGATCGAGGTCCCGCGCGCCCCGCTCTTTTCGAAGGAGCTCTCACTGCGTGTCTCGCGCTCCTACGGCCCTGGCCGCTATGACAGCGACTACGAGCTCCACGGCGTGGACTATCCGGTCGGCTACGTGCGCTGGACGCAACAGCGCAACATGGAATGCATCCTCGACTTGCAGGCTCGCGGCCGCCTGACCCTGGCTGACCTGATCGCCGACATCGTGGACGTCGACCAGGCGCCGGACGCTTACGTTCGTCTCTCTGGGCCACCCGAAGAGCGACCCCGAGGGGCGATCGTGATCTCCTACCCCGAACGCGGGGACAATTCGACTTTGACTGTCACTGGACCTAGCGCCGGCAACGGCGCGGCCGCGCACCACAAGCGCCCGGTTGCTGGGGCTCCGAGAATCGGCCTCATAGGTCCCGGCGGCTTCGCGAGCAGCGTAATCGTCCCCGCATTCGCCGCGGCGGGCGCCGAGTTGGCGCTCGTGGGCGGAGGGTCGGGTCCGTCGGCGGTGGTCGCCGGAGACCGCTTCGGCTTTACCCGAGTCGCGGAGAGCCCCGAAGCCGTGATCACCGACCCCGACGTCGATGCGGTGGTCATCTGCACCCGTCACGCCACACATGCCGATCTCGTCACGCGGGCGCTCAGAGCAGGCAAGCACGTGTTCTGCGAAAAGCCGCTTGCGCTGAGCCTCGAAGAGCTCGAGATGGTCGTCGGCGCGGCACAGAGCGCACCAGGCATCCTCGCCGTCGGCTTCAACCGCCGCTTCGCTCCGCTCGCGCTGCGGCTCCGAGAGTACCTCGCCGACGGTGGCGGGCCGGTGACGATCACTTACCGCGTCAGCGCCGGCGCGATGCCCGCCGGCCACTGGGTGCACGACCTCGAGCAGGGTGGTGGGCGGATACTCGGAGAGGTCTGCCACTTTATCGACACGCTGACCTTCCTGGCCGGCGCGCCGGTGACCGAGGTTCACGCAAGCGGGGTGAGCCTCAACACGCGGCCCACGCAGGCGCAGGACAACGTGGCTGTCACCTTACGACACGAGAGCGGCTCGCTCGGCACGATCGTGTATGTGCCCTATTCGGCTGACGGGATTGGGAAGGAGCGCGTCGAGGCCTTTGGTCTGGCCGGGGTCGGCGTCCTCGACGACTACCGGGTGCTGGAGTTGCACGGTAGTGAGACGCATCGCGTCAATAATCGTCAACAGGACAAGGGCCACCGTGAAGAGGTCGCGGCGTTCCTCGATGGGGTCCGGAGCGGGCGGCCGCCGGTCGCGCTCTCCGAAGTCGTAAACGTCAGCGTCGCGACGCTGGCCGTCGTCGAGTCGATTCGGGCAAGAATGCCGGTCCACGTTGGCGCGCAGCGACCCTCGGAGTGATCGTCAGCCGTCTGTCGGCTCGCGCTGCGTCGTCAGTTCGTAGCCTGAATCCACCGGGTAAGTAGGTCGGAGCGCTCCAGTCGTCCGACGGCTGCCGGCGAACCGACACGACTTTGACCGCCGAAAAGTCGGTGGAGTTGCCGCCCGCTCTCACGGGCGCCGACCCAATGGCCGAGAGGCGTTCGCGCAGAAGATCATCGGACATGGACCCGTTGTATGTTGCCTACCGGTTCGGCCCAAAGGAGGGGTTAATGCGGAAGTTCTCAGTCGCTGTCGGGGCAACGGCGCTGGCGCTGGCCGGTGCCGGGTGTGGCTCGCAGTCGTCAACGACCACGAGGACAACGGCGATTGCCGCGCCCGCCGCCGCGGTCTCCTGGGCGGGCCCCGTCAATGCCCCGGGCGCCAGGTCGATCGTTGGCGCCTGGAACGGCAACATCACGCCATTCCCAGGGAGTGGCGCGTCACGACAGCGGTTCACGATCGTGGTCGCCCGCGGCGAGCGGGGGGGCACGTGGCGGATCGGTCGGCGCTGCGCTGGGACGCTGCGCCTGAAGGACATCTCCAGCGGCTACCACCACTATTACCGGGTGGCGCGCGCGAATGCCGGATGCGCGGCGCTTGGCGTGGACTGCCTCAAGCGTGTTGGCGCGAATATGGTCGATGTGTTCGTCCCTACCTCGGGGCCGGACGACATCGTCAATTTGCGTCGCGTTCGCTGAGGGCGACCGGAGACCGGCTGGCGCGCCGGGAATGCTCAAGGGCGGACGATTGAGAACTACCCGGAGGAGGGCGAGGCGCAGATCGCCGAGACCGTCTACGCCCGCCGGCGGCTGATCGTTCGCTGCACCCGGCCGTTCGGGCCCGGTGGCCCGAATTGGCACTTGAACCGGCGTTGTGCCCGCTGGGGCAGAACGCAAGGGCGCGGAAACCCCCGGTTGGCCTCGGCCAACGATTCGCCTGCGATCGAAGCGTCGAGCACGTCCGGCTGCCCGGCGCGCGAGGGCGAGAAACGTCGCACGCCCCGCGCCGCCCCGCGCGGGTGCGCCGCGAGTCGCGGCAGAGCCCAATCGCATGAACCGGCATGCACCGCCGGGGCAGGCGGCGGGTGCGCCGAAACCGGGCTGGTCTTGGCCGGGCCGGCCTCCCGGGGGGGTCTGGACCGCCTGTGCGTGGTGAACGGATCACAACGAATCACGTGTCGGCGCACCATTGCTACACCCTCAGGACATCACGGTTGTGGAGGCCGAGCATCGCGATCACGCTTTCGTCGAGCAGGTGATCGCCGATCTCAAGGGCCAGGCGCTTCCGCCCGGCAAGCGGCCGTCACGACGACCGACGCAGACGCAGCGATTCGGTGGATCCGTCGGGTCGCGTCACGAACCTGCGACGCCCGGCGGGTACCTCCGTGGTCTGGGATATGACATCCGTGACCTCCGGCTCGGTCCCCGCCGCCCCGTTGGTCGCCGCCCCCCCGTTGGTCGCCGCCAGTCCGGGCGTCGCGGTCGCCGACCCAGCGTTCGCTGAGGACTCGGACGATCCGTATCCCTGGTGGTAGTAGCTCGGGTGGCGCGAGCGCTTGACGCGATTGGCCACGACTCCCAGGAGGGGAGCGTGAGCTGCGCCCAGCTCGTCGTGCAGATGGATCGCATCATCGCCTGTGATGTTGCCCATGCGGCACACCACCACCACGCCATCGACCTGGCCCATCAGTGCCAACGGGTCGGGCACGATAAGAGCCGGCCCGGAGTCCAAAATGACCAGGTCGTAGGCCGCCGACAGCTCGAGCAATAGCGATCGGAGGCGGTCGCTCTCGATCAGCTGCCCGGGATTGGGTGGCACCGTGCCAGCGACGATCACATCGAGACCGGACGCTCTGTCGGCTCCGTTCGATGAGGCCGTCAGCGGCACGGTCTGGACCACGTCCTGATAGTCGCAGTCACCGGCCAGGACATCAGACAGTCCAGGGCCAGGATGCAAGCCGCGGGCGCGGGCGATGTCCGGCCGCCGCAGATCCGCTTCGAGTATCAGCACCCGGCTGTGGGTCAACGCGCTCGCCCTGGCAAGGTGCCAGGCGATCGTCGACTTGCCCTCTTGCGGAACGCAAGACGTGACGAGCACCGATCGTAGTCGACCGTCGACCTTGAAATAGCGCAACCGTGCCCGAAGCATCTCGATGAAGGAATCGCCGTATGCGGTGCCGTCTGGACCGACGCGGACCAGACTCTCGCCGCGGTCTCCGTTGACCGACTGGAACGAGTCCGCCTCGGGGATCTCCGCGAGGATTGGACAGTCGAAGATATCGCTCAGCTGCTCCACACGCTCGATCCGCCTGTTGAGCCGCTCCATCAACAGCGCCAGGGCGATCCCAAACAGCAGCCCGACGCAGATGCCCAACACCACGTCGGTCTTGGTCTTGGGGGACGATGGCGAGCTCGGGATCGTGGCCGGCTGGAACAGTTGGCCCTCCCCGGTCTGGGTAGCGGCGAGGGTTTTGAGCTGGCTGATCTGGTTTTGAAGCGCGGTGCCGGCAGGACTGTGGCGCTGCGCGACTGTCATACCCGCGAGCCGTGCCTCCAGTGAGTGGCGCACCTCCGTCACGCCGTTTTGGCTCGTTTCGCTCTGGAACTTGATCGCCTGAGTGGCGTAGACGTTCGCGAGGCGCGCCGCAAAAACGGGGTCCGCGGCTGTTGCCGCGATAGCGACGACGTCGGAAGTCCCGTCCTCGCTAGCGGCGATCGCTTGCCCGATCGCGATCGGCCCGGGCTGACCACCCAGCGCGCGCGAAGTGGCGGCCGCGACCTGTGGAGACCCGACGAGCTTGACGTTGTCGGCCTGCGGAGCTGAGACGTTGGGGTTCGACCCAGTCGTCGGCAGGCCCAGGAGGGAATATCCAATCTGGGATTGGCTGAAAAGCACCGACGCGGTCGCGGTGTACTTCTTCTGCTGGCTTTCGGCAAACAGCGCAGCCGAGCCTCCGACCAGAACCACGCAGGCAACGATCACCCGCCAGCGGCGCCGCAGAACCCGGAGCCAGTGCTGGAGATCAGCACGATTGAGTCCTTCAAGTTCGTGGATCATTTCCCCGCGCCTCCTTGCTCCGTTGCGAGACTGTACTCGACGTCTGACCGCTCGCGATCGATGAGCTGCGAGCTGGCGAGGACGTCGATAAGCCTTTCCGCGGCTAGGCCATCCCATCCCGGCGGGATTATCGGCTGATGTCGGCCGCGGGTTGAGATCATCCCGGGAACCTCCGATATTCGTCCGGGAGCAAGCCCAAGCAGCGTATTGGTTCCGAGCGCGACGGTGATCGGCCGCTCGGTGTTGTCACGTAGCGTGTAACACGGAACACCCAGGAAGGTCGTTTCCTCCTGGATCCCGCCGGAGTCCGTCAAGACTCCCGCCGCACCCGTGACGAGCCCTAGAAACTCGAGGTAGCCCACCGGCTCGATGATCCGTAGTTGGTCGTCGCCGAGGTCCATATCGAGCTCCATGATTGCCTTCCGTGTCCGCGGATGCGCCGGGAAGACCACCGTCAGCTCGCGCGAGACCGTTCGTAGCTGTTGGAGCGTCTCGGCCAGCAGTGGACCGTCGACCAGCGCGGGGCGATGGAGCGTGACGACGAGGTAGGAGCCGAGCTCGAGGCCGTGCGCCGCTGGTGCGCCAAGCGCCTCGATCCTTGGACGCATCGCGACGAGCGTGTCGATCATCGTATTGCCGACCGGGTGGATCGAATCCGCCGCGGCACCTTCGCGGATCAAATTGTCCCGGGCCTCGGGCGAATGGATGAACAGGAGGTCGGCCAGCGAATCGGCCACAACCCGGTTGATCTCCTCTGGCATTGAGCGATCAAATGAACGCAAGCCGGCTTCTATATGGCCAACCGGGATGCCGAGTTTGGCCGCCGCGAGCACAGCCGCCAGCGTCGAGTTCACGTCCCCCGGAGCGAGCACAATGTCGGGCGCGACCTCGAGCAGGACAGGCTCCAGGCGCTCCAGTACTCGGGCGGTTTGCACGGCGTGGGAACCGGACCCGACATCGAGTGAGAAATCGGGAACTCCGACGCCCAGCTCGTCGAAGAAGATGCGCGACATCGCGTCGTCGTAATGCTGCCCAGTGTGGACGAGGACATGGGAGAAGTCGTCCGATCGTCGTCCGAGCGCCGAGATCACCGGCGCAACCTTCATGAAATTCGGGCGGGTGCCGACAACTGAAAGAATTTTTAGCGGTCCAGGCATGCGAGGCGTCGACGTACCAACGTTGCGGGCGGACGACTTCCTTCTCCACCGCCCCTGACCCTGGTCTAATGGTTAGCCCCGTGTCCAAACCCGGAAACCGCTCCACACGCACGAGCTACACTGCGGCAATCCGTGGCCCACTCGTGATCGGCGGCTTCGTGCTCGTGGTGCTTGCGTATGTCGTGCTCGCCCGCGATCCACCGCGCGCGATCGCGCTCCAGGCGACCAGATCGACGCCGGGACGGTTTTAGAACGGCGATTTCTCAACCGGAAACTTTCGCCAATACAGCTCTTTCCTCGCTGACCACCCCGAAGGAAACCCGGCCGATTTCGCCCTGGTGCGAACCGATCCATCCCCGCCGCGGCTTCAAATACGCCTTCAAGGCCACGCTTGGGTCGGGGACCGATCCGGTCGTGTCCGGTGAGGTTGGTGAGCGCACGCAGCTCGATCTCTGGCCGGCAACGGCAACGGGTCAACCGTCAGCGGGGACGAGGGCTGGACTCGGGGGTATCAAGGCGCGAACACGTGGTATCGGGACGAGATCTATTTCCCTCCGGGCTACCAGCCGTCACGCGGGACCGACTGGAACTGGGTGTACGAGCTGCACAACTTCCCCGATGGCGAGGGCAACGCGATGCTTTCGTGCGGGGTTGACACATCCCGGGCAGAAACGCTCGCCGTTCTCGGACGGTGGCGGCTACGGACGCGGCGCAAGTCCCGCCAGGTTCTCTTGCCGGATGTTCGGCGGCGGCTCGCCGACGCATCCGTTTGACGACTATGACGCTTCCAACTGGAATCGGAACCCGGCCGTCGATTGGGCCTATATGATTGGCCTGCGCAGGCTGGTGACCGGGCAATGGCTCGACATGGTCTGGAACATCGGCTGGGACTAGCGCCCGACCGCCGAGGGGGGCAACGGTTACGTCAGCTGGTGGATGAACGGCAAGCAGGTTGCCTTCTACCGGGGCCCCACGCTGCAGTACCTATCAAACGCGCCAGGGACCAGCGGCGGCGGCGCCAACCAGGCGTATCTGATTCTGGGCTACTACCGCCCGACCGATCGCGACGCCGGGTATGCGCAGCCGACCGAGAGCGTCTACCACGCCGGCACGATGATCGGCCCGACGGCCGCGGCGATCGGTGAGCGCTGCATTGGTCTAAGGGCTCACGACTCAATTACTGAGGGGCTGATTGTGTAGTTCCAGTCACCGTGGAACGAGTGCCGGGTGATGTTGACGGCAGCGAGCTGTTCGTCGGTGACTTCGATCTTGGTGGGATAGGGGCGCTTGTCGAGCTGGGCGTAGACCTTGAACCCGGTGCTGGTAGTGGTCGCGGCGATCAGGTGGATGATGACCTCGTGGCTTTCCAGCGGCTTGCCGCGCCAGTTGAGGCTCGTGAACGAGAACAGGCGGTGCTCGACCTTGTTCCATTTGCTGGTGCCGGGCGGGAAATGACAGATCTGGATCTGCAGGCCGGTGCTGTCGGCCAACCGCTGGCACTCGGTCTTCCAGAGCCGGACGCGGTTGGAGTTCGCGCCGCCGCAGTCGGCGGTGATCGTCAGGATCGCGGCGGCTGGGTATCGCTGTTTGCCGAGGTGTTCCCACCAGCCGAGTACCGAGTTGACCGCGAACTCGGCGGTGTTCGAGTCGATCCCGACGCTGACCCACCCCTCGTCGCTGGCCAGGTCGTAGATCCCGAACGGGATCGCGTGACCCAGCTGCTTGTCTTTGAAGTCGTGCGTGCGAACCTCGACCGGCTTGCCGGTGGGCTCGAACTCGCGGCCGACCGCCTTGAAGTCCCCGATCAGCTCGCGTTTCTTTGCGTCGATCGAGATCGCCGGCTGCCCGACCGCGATCGCCGCAGCGACCGTCTGGTTGATGTGCTGGAACTGCGCATCGCGATCGGGGTGCTGAGCCCCCTCACGCGTCTTCTCATTGGCCTGCAGGCTGTACCCCTTGGCCTTCAAGATCCGCAGCACCGTGCGATCAACAACCTCATGCCCCATCTGCCGCAGCGCCGCCGCCAGCTTCGCGCCGCTCTTTGACGTCCACCGCAACGCAGACTCTGGATCCCCGCGCGTCACCGGATCGATCAGCCGATCGAGATCCTTCTCCAGACCAGGATCACGCTCCATCACCGACGGCCGCCCAGCCCCAACCCGCCGGACCCTCCCCGCCTCCAACTCCTCAGCCCGCTCGAGCTCCTCCAACCCTCGCCTGACCGTCGACTCCGAGATATCAGTCGCCCGCACGACCGCCGCGATCCCACCCTGCCCCGCAGACCTAGCCTCCGCCGCCGCCCACCGCCGCCGCGACCGCTCGTTCAACAACTCACGCATCAACCGGTAGCGCTCCGCGATCGCAGCCTCATCAACCACCCCACCAAGTTCTACGCCCCCAGCCCAAACCCTCCACTAATTTTGTCGTGAGCCCTAAGGGGTCATCCGTGCCGAGGCGATGATCCGTTGCGTAAGGCGGCCGAGGAAGAGCGCGTCGGGTTCGCTCCTTACTGCCGTGCAAACTGAGTCCCGGCTCGCCCGTTGATGCGATGGAACTACCCGAGGCCCGGCTGACGTTTGGCCGATCGGCTTGCCGAGCACGTCTGCTCGCCACCAATCTCCCTATCAATGAGCGTCCAAATGATCGAGCAGGTCGTCAGCGCCTCGCGCTGCGACGACTGGGGGTCCGCCGGAGGCCGATCTCGAGGTGGGCGGCTGACGTCTGACCACGGCTCAACCGCGAGCCTGAGAATCGAGAGCACATGCCGGTCTCGCTGAGCCGACCCAGCCTGCAGCGCGCTTCGCTGTTCGCGGCTGTCGCCGCCATATGTGTGCTGACAGCCTGGGCGGTCGAGCAGCACTCCAAGCTGGCGATGCTGCCCGTCGCGATTCTCGCGTTGCTGGCGGTGATGGTCGTGTTCGCCGATTTCGGCTTGAAGGTGCTTTGGCTCTGGCCTGCACTGGGCGTTGCGGCCGCTCCGCTCTCGCAGCACCTCGGGAACAAGTACGTCACGTTTGACCGCGTCTGGGTGAGCGGGATGGTGGTGCTGCTGCTGACACTTCCGCGTGCTCGGGCTCGGGCCCGCGCGTCTCGTCGGATGCTCCTCGCGTTGGCGCTGCTCACGATCGTGCTCGGCGTCCGGGCGTTCGCGACGCCAGCCAGCACTCTGCTCCCAATCCGCGTCTGGTTCGACTCGTTGGTGATCCCGCTAATCCTGTTTTCGGTCGTGCGTCGGGTCATTTCCCTCGATGGACGGCTGGCGGAGAAGGTCGCTTTCAGCCTGATGGTGGCCGGCCTGTTGCTGGCACTGATCGGGATTGCGGAGCACTTCACTGGCTTCGAGTTGGCGACCGCGTATGCGGGCGATGTGCCTCGCATGGACCAAAGAGGCGTGGTCCGCGTCTCGGGGCCTTACGGAGTTCCGGAAACATACGGCCTCGCCCTCATCAGTTGTCTGGCTGCAACCATGTACTGGCTTCTCGGTTGGCGCCGGACGGGTTGGATCCGGTCGATCGGAATCGGGATCGCCACCCTCGAAGTGCTCGGGATCGTTTTCACATACTTTCGCGTGGGTTGGATCAGCGTGCTCCTCGTGGTGCTGGCCGCCCTGGGGCTGCGTCCTCACCGCCACGGTCGCGCGATAGCAACGGTCGTCCTGGCCAGTCTGATCGCCCTGCCCGCTGTTCGTCGAGCTCGAGAAGAGCTCGCTGTTCACGCATCGGGTCAACAACACGAACAACATCTACACCCGACTTGCGATCTATGAACAGGGATGGAAGATCTTCAAGAGCGCACCGGTGTTCGGTGTCGGCGCAGATCAATACAACGCGTTCGCGATGAACCTCCCGCCCACTTACGTAAATAGAGCACCCTCCGTTTCCATATCCGCACAGCTCGCTGTTCGAGGTAATGGCCGAGTATGGAACCGTCGGACTGATCGCGTTGCTCGTGGCGTTTGCCGCCGTCTGGGGACTCGTGCATGCGCTCAATCGCGCCGCACGCGCTAAACCGGATGTAGTCCTGGCCGGCGTCTTGGTAGGCGACGGCAGTGTCGTACCTGATGTACTCGCTGACGCTGGAAATGCTGCCCTACAGCGCATCGAATGAAATGTTTGTGATCGTGCTTGCGATAGCCGCTGGTCGGCTCGACTTTCTCGCTGGAGCTCGAGCGCGACAAGGCCATCCTGCGAAAGCAGCCGGTTGACGCCGTGATTCCGATCGAGGGCGAATCGCCCGGTCTCGGACGCGGAGCTCTCGTGCGGCGGCTGGGATCGCGAAGAGTTGGCGCACAACGGCACATCTACACGATCGCTGGCGCCGCCGCGACGGCACTGAGCGGAGTCGCGAAGGCGTTCGTCGCTCGCGACATGACCCCGGTGCATTCGGCAGCTTCTCCTTCACATTGTCGCTTCGTGAGTCTCGTTGCCGTCCTATTCGACTTCGGCGTCTTCAGTCCGCCGCACGTCGCCTGGCGACAGCGATAGTGTCACCGGCGCAGAGCTTCTCGGCGCATCGCTACGTTGCCTTCGTCCCTCTCGCGGTGCTTGCCTCGTTGACCACGTTCGGGCTCTCCTTCGTAGTCGACGGCGTGTTCCACGTTCACGCCGCGCAGGCCTTGCGCGTCTGTTCGCGTACTGGCATGGGCCTGGGTGTTTCCGCTGATGGGCGAACTGGTGTGCAAGGGGGCCGGTCGTCTCTACGTCTACTCGATCAGCAACCTCATCGGAAGCGTCATGCTGATCATCTCGATCCTGGGTCTGCTCACCACCGGCGTCGCCTTCTCGACCACGCTCGCTTTCGGGCTGGCATCACGTCAGCATGGCGGTCTCGATGGCCGCTCGCTGGACCTGGCTTCGACCGAGGTTTCGGCGCGTACGGGCTGACGTCGCGCGCTACTGGGCCGACTTGCAGGGCCTGGGCTTTCAGATGTACGTCGGACGGATATGTCAGCATTGGGACCTACAACATGGACGTCCTAATGGTCGCTTGGTTCAGCAACGCGAGATCGACCGGTTACTACGCCCTGGCGGGTTCGATCGCCGTGATCATGGGCATACCTGTCTTGGGGATGGCGGCCGCTCTCTTCCCGCGCATGGCGCTGCGAGCCTGCGATCGACAAGCGTTGGATCGTCGCTGCATGGGCGTAGGGGCGCTTGGAGTTCTAGTGGTTGTGTTTGTAGTCCCACCGCTCATCCCCTTCGTATTCGGAAAGCACTACACCCCCGTGGGTCCGCTGACGATTCCACTGGTGATCGCCACGACGGTGCGCGGCGTCACCACCTTGTACAACACCTTCATGTCTGCCCACGCACGCGGGCGTGACGTCCGAGACGTGGCCCGGTTCAATCGCCATCAGCAATCTGATCTTCAACTTTGCACTCATTCCGCCGTTTGGCGCCACGGGCGCGGCGTGGGCGAGCGTGCTTGCGCTGCTGGTCAACTACGTCGCCTACCTGATTTATTACCGCCGCTATGTTCGGGGCGCGGTCCAGAATCCTGCGCTCCCGCGCGAAACGAGCCCGACACACGCGATCTAGGTCCGACAAGCGTCGGCCGCGCTCGCAGAGCCTGGCGACTCTGCGGGCTTCCGGAAAGGCGACCGTCGTCAGAGTGCCGATTAGGCCCCCGGCGGCTGGACGGACGACATGGGCGGGTCGCTCTGGATGCCGAGTTGGGCCGCCACGAGCACAGGCGCCAGCGTCGAGTTCACTGTGCCCTGGAACGAGCACAATGTCGAGCGTGACAGCGTGTCGTCGCAGTGCTCCCCAGTGTGGACGACGAGATGCGGGCAGTCGGCGGGCCGCCGCCCGAGCGCCGAGATCACCGTCGCGACCTTCATGAAACTCGGGCGGGTGCCGACAACTTCATCGACTGGCCACCCCGCGAGGTTCTGGCGCATCGCGGTCGCCGCCGTCGACGATCGGCTTTCATTAGGACCCAGGTCTCAAATTAATGTTGTGTTGTCGTGGAGGTTTGGCCTGGTCTCGTGGCGAACTGGTCACCAAGTTGGGGCCGATGGTCGACGAGGGTCCGATCCGCGAGCGGTGGCTGGTCGTGCGCGATGAGCTGGACGAGCGCGCCCGGCGGATGTGGGCGGCGGCGGAGGCGCGCTCGCATGGTCGTGGCGGGATCGCGGCGGTGGTGAGGGCGACGGGGATGTCGACGGAGACGGTGCGTCGTGGGATCGCCGAGGTCCGAAGCGGCCAGCGGGCGCCGGAGGGTCGGGTTCGCCGTCCGGGGCTGGGCGTCCATCGATCGAAGAGCGCGAACCGGGGCTCCGCGAGGCGCTGTTGGCGGTCTTGGAGGGCGTTACGCGCGGGGATCCGGAGTCGCCGCTTCTGTGGACGAGCCGCAGCGTTCAGAGCTTGACCCTGGCGTTGCGCGTAGCAGGGGTTCGACGTGCACGAGACCACGGTCCGCCGGCAGTTGCGGGGGCTGGGGTTCAGCTTGCAGGCCAATCGCAAGACGCATGAGGAGCTGATCATCCCGACCGCGACGGACAGTTCCGACGGATCGCCGAGGTGTCGGCTGCCGCGCTGGCCGGCGGTGAGCCGGTGAGCCGGTGATCAGCGTGGATGCCAAGAAGAAGGAGCTGGTCGGCAACTACAAGAACGGCGGGCGGGAGCTCGCCCCGACGGGCAAGCCGATCCTTGTCAATACCCACGATTCATGGACAAGCAGCTGGGGAAGGCGATTCCGTACGGGATCTACGACGTCGGCCGCGACGAGGGTTGGGTCAGCGTCGGGATCAGCGTGGACACCGCCCAGTTCGCGGTCGCCGCGATCAAAGCGTGGTCGACCGACCTCGGGTGCAAGCGCTATCGGCAGGCGAGGACGTTGACGATCACCGCCGACTGCGGCGGCTCCAACGGCTACCGCACCCGCCTGTGGAAGACCGAGCTGCAACGCCTCGGGGATGACACCGGGCTGCGGATCCGGATCATGCACTACCCGCCCGGCACCTCGAAGTGGAACAAGATCGAGCACCGCCTCTTCAGCTACATCTCGATCAACTGGCGCGCCAAGCCGCTCCTCAGCCGCCAAACCGTGATCGATCTGATCGCGTCGACGACGACCAGCACCGGCCTGAAGGTCTACGCGCGCCTAGACCCGCACACCTACACCACCAAGATTCAGGTCAGCGACAAGCAAATCCGTGCGGTCCGGATCCAAGGCGATGAGTTCCACCCCGAGTGGAACTACACCATCACCCCTCAGTAATAAAGACGTGACCCCTTAGGGCTCGTAGATAAATAACCTGCTGAATCAGGGATTTGATGTTGGCGCGATCGCGTAGTTCCATTCGGCGTGGAACGGATCTGGAGTGAGATTGACCGCGGCAAGCTCGGCGTCGGTGACCTCGACCTTCTTGGGGTAGTCGCGCTGGTCAGGTCGCCGCGCACCGCGATGTGCTGCGCGCGCGGGCGCTGTTGATGGCAGCCGATGGCTTTGCCAACACGCGGATCGCCAAGGAGGTCGGGGTGTCGCCGGCGACGGTGACGGCGTGGCGTGAGCGCTTTGCACAGGAGGGATTGAAGGCGTCGACGGTGGTGCGCCCGGGACGGGGTCGCAAGCCGTCCATCGCGCCCGAGAAAGTCGAGGAGATCGTCCACGCGACGTTGCACGAGACGCCCGACGGCGAGACGCATTGGAGTTGCCGGTCGATGGCCACCGCGTATGGGGTCTCGCCCGCCACGGTGCAGCGGATCTGGTCAGCGCGCGGGTTGCGCCCGCATCGGGTGGACACCTTCAAGCTGTCGACCGACCCGCGCTTTGAGGAGAAGCTCGTCGATGTCGTGGGCCTGTATCTGAACCCGCCCGAGAACGCGATCGTGCTCTGCATGGACGAGGAGACACCAACGCAGTAGCTAGCGCGGGCCGCAGCGCGTCCCGGGTATCAGCGCGCCCTGGCCGACGCAGCGCTCGCCGATCGCCGCGGCCGTCGGGCCAATCATCGTGCCCGCGTGGTAGACGCTCGCGGTCGGCTGTGCGTACCCCGCCTCTGAGTCGTCAGGACGGTAGTAGCCGGTCTGCAGGTACGCCTGGTTAGCGCCACCGCCGCTAGTCCCTGGTGCGTTTGACAGGTACAGCAGTGTCGGACCCCGGTAGAAACCAACCAGCTTGCCATTGATCCACCAACTTACGTAACCGTTGCCCGCGTCGGCGGTCGAGCGCCAGTCCCAGTCGATGTTCCAGACCATGTCGAGCCATTGCCCGGTGACAAGCCTGCGCATGCCGATCATGTAGTCCCAGTCGACGGCAGGGTTCCGATACCAGTTGCTCGAGTCATAGTTGTCGAACGGATCCGCCGGCGAGCCCCCGCCGAAAATCCGGCAAGAGAACCTAGCGGGACTTGCCGCGCGTCCGTGCCCGCCACCGTCCGAGAACGGCGAGCGTCTTTGCCTGGATGTGTCGACTCCGCAGGACAGCATCGCGCCGCCTTCGTCATCGGGGTAGTTATGCAACTCGTACACCCAGTTGAAGTCTGTCCCGCGAGACGCCTGGAAGCTCGGCGGGAAATAGACCTCGTCGCGATACCACGTGTTCGCTCCCTGGTACCCCCGAGTCCAGCCCTCGTCCTGGGTGACGGTCGACCCGTTGCCGTTGCCGGGCCAGAGTGTGAGAAGCGTGCGCTGACCAGCCTCACCGGGGACGACTGAGCCATCTCCAGCGCCAAGCGTGGCCTTGAAGGCGTATTTGAAGTCGTGCGGCGGCGGCGGATCGGTTCGCACCAACGTGAAATCAGCCGGGTTCCCGTCGGGGTGGTCGGCGAGAAAAGAGCTGTACTGGCGAAAGTTGCCGGTCGAGAAATCGCCGTTCCAGAACCGTCCCGGAGCCGATCTAGTGGGTTGGAGCACGATCGCAGGCGCATGATTGGGGCGCTCGGGCTTCGAAACGGTGCTCGATGGATCGGCGACACGCGCGACAAGCGCAAGCACTACCACGATCAAGACGCCGATCACGAGTGTGCGACGCATCGCCGAAGTGTAGCTCCCGCCGGTGTGGCGATTTCCGGGTTTGCACCGCCGCCCGCGATCACGCACCTCGAGGCGAAGGCACGATCCGCTCGCGGAAATCGGGGCGCACCCGATTGGGAGTTTGCCGCAAGCGCAGGAGGGCTCGAGCCGTTAGTGTCGCGAACAGACAACCAATCCAGCGACTTCGCCCCGGCCGTCCGGCCGATGAGGGGACACTGGGTCGTGGGGCAACCAATCGGAAGGCGAGAAATGAATCCAGCTGCTCTCGCGGGCCGCGGCTCTTGGGTATGGAAGACGCTGCCGGCGCGAGCCGGTGCGAAGTGGCGCGGGCGCACCGCCTCGTCCTTGGTCCGGGATGCCGACGGCTGGACGGCCGTGACACTCGGTGGTCAGGACGTGCTGCCAGAGTCGGCGGGCTCCTGGGTAACCAACGACGATGAGGGAGCCGCACCGGCCTCGCGGGCGCATGCGCGCACCGAACGCATCACGATGCTGCTTGAGAACAACCCCTATCCGCATGACATCCGCGTGCGCCAGGAGGCCGAGTCGCTGGCGGCCGCTGGGCACGTGGTCGAGGTGATCGCCCCCCGCGGCCGCGGGCAGACCGCGCGTGAGTCTATGAACGGAGTGAACGTGCGGCGCTACCGCTCGCTGAGTTTCGTGCGTCAGGACGCGTGGGCGGTGTTGCTCGAGTACGTGGTGGCGATCGCGGCTCTGCACGGTGCGGGAGTGCGCGCGCTTCTCCGGGGAAGCACCGTGCTGCACCTACACAACCCACCCGACCTACTATTCCCGGCTGGCGCACTGTTCAGGCTAGCCCGGCGGCGCGTGGTGTTCGACCACCACGATCTTGCGCCCGAGCTCGCCGCGGTGAGATTCCGCTCGGGGCTACTGGTCAGCGGGGCGCGCCTGGCCGAGCGTCTCACCTTTGGCGTGGCCAACCACGTTCTGGCCGCCAACGCCTCGCACGCCGAGATCGCGATGCGAGCGAGGTGGAAAGCGGCCGGCCGACGTCACCGTCGTCCGCAACGGGCCTCGGCAGGCCTGGACGCGCGCACCGCTGCGCGTGCGACCGGGACGACTCGCCTCGGTTAGCCTCGTCTACCTCGGCACGGTCGCAGATCAGGACGGTGTCGAGGAGATGGCGGAGGTGCTGGCGCTGCTGCGTGATTGTCGCCCCGACCTCGACGTGCGGCTGACCGTGATCGGCGACGGAGACGGACGGAACGATTTCGAGTTGGCCCTGGACCGCTTCGACGTGTCCGGGAAGGTGACGATCACCGGCTGGGTGCCGCTCGAGCAGGTGCCGAACCTCGTCGGCGAAGCTGACGTGTGCGTAGACCCGGCTCCCGCCACCGAGCTCAACGAGCGCTCGACGATGATCAAGGTGGCCGAATACCTGGCGCTCGGCAAGCCGGTCGTGGCCTATGACCTGCTCGAGACCCGCCGCACCGCGCAGGATGCGGCACTGCTCGTGCCCCCTGGCGACACTGCGGCGTTTGCCGAGCGGATCGTGCTGCTGGCGGACGATCCCGAGCTTCGATCGAGCCTGTCACGCCGCGCCCGGCAGCGCGCGCTCGCGCTGACGTGGGACAGGTCTCAGTCGGCATTGCTCGCGGCCTACGCCGGTCTGAGCGTCGGCGCGACGTCAGCCGCTTAGCACATTAGAGGAGAGCAACCCCGCGCCCGTATGTCAGGCGGTTGCGCCAGCACGTGTTCGGCTAAACGTCGCAGCCGCCACGCCACTTAGCGTGGATTAACCCCAAAGTTGTTGCGACACCTGGGTTGATCTTCGAATAAGGCTGTGCCAGACCGGTTCGAGTTCGTGGCAGCGATCCCGCGTTGCAACAGGCAAGTCGACGAAGTTGGAACTGCGCCAGCGGTTCGCTAAGGAGTGGCTGGCGACCGCGGGGGTTGGATCCCAGCGCGGATGACAACCTCGATCAGAGAGAGTCCAGGTCAGCGATCGCCCCGGTCGAGGGCGACGGTGACCGCTCCACGGTGCGGCGCGAGTACTTCGGTCCTTCTCGAGGCTCGCACGCCCAGGTCGGCGCGCTGCCAGGGCACCAGGGTCCCGACCGCGCGTGCGCCATCCGCGCGTAGCCACCGCGGCTCCCGTTGCCATGCCCTTGGACTGAGTCAGGACGGATGCCGTTCAGGGGCGTGGCGCAACGCACGCGCAAGCAGGCCCACTCCGGAGCCGTTCATTGAGGCAGAACCCATTTCGCACGGAAACTGCTGAGAGGCCAGATCTTGGAAGTACTAGCCACGCCGAGGGGCGGGAACGCGGTGCGATTCGTCGCACTCGACAAGCAGCACGGACACATCGAACAGGAGTTGACGGAGGCATTTGTCCGCCTGCTCCGAACGAGCGCATACACGCTCGGCACCGAGGTGGAGCAGTTCGAGGCGGAGTTCGCCGACTACTGCGAGACCGGCCACTGCGTCGGCGTTTCCTCCGGAACGGGGGCCCTGTCGCTCGTTCTGCGCGCTGCGGGCATCGGCCCGGGAGACGAGGTGATCGTCCCGGCGCACACGTTCATCGCCTCGGCGCTCGGCGCGGTACACGCCGGGGCGACGCCCGTCCTGTGCGACGTCGACGAGGCCACGGGCCTGATCGATCCCGAGGCCGCCCGGGCGGCCATCACGCCGCGCACGGCAGCGATCGTCGCCGTCCATCTGTACGGCCAGATCTGCGACATGGACGCGATCAGCGAGATCGCGAAGTCGCACGGTCTGTTCGTGCTCGAGGACGCCGCCCAGGCGCACGGCGCACTTTACAAAGGGCACCGCGCCGGGTCGCTCGGCGACGCCGCAGCGTTCTCGTTCTACCCCAGCAAGAACCTGGGCGCGCTCGGAGACGGAGGCGCCGTCTGCACCGACGACGAGATGCTCGCCGCGCGCCTGCGCCGGCTGCGTAACCTCGGCCAGCGGACGAAGGGCGAGCACGTCGAGCTTGGCTTCAACGAGCGGCTCGACGGGCTGCAGGCTGCCATGCTGCGGGTCAAGCTCCCGCACCTCGACGCGTGGAACGACGCGCGGCGCACCCGGGCCCACCTCTACCGCGAGCTGCTGTCGCCGGACGTCACGCTTCTGGAGGAGCGGCCCGAGAGCCCGTGCGTCTATCACCTCATGCCGGCGCGGTTCGAGAACCGCGACGCGGTGGCGGCGGCGCTGCGGGCCCGGGGAATAGAGACCGGCATCCACTACGCGCCGGCGATGGACGGGCATCCCGCGCTCGAGGGCGTCGCGATCGTCAGCGGCGACATCTCTGCGGCGCAGGCCTGGGCAGCGGAGGAGCTGTCGCTGCCTATGCACCCGGACCTGAGCGCGAACGAGCTGGAGCACGTAGGCGAGGCCGTCATCGACGCCATCACAACCACAGCAAGCGCAGGAGAGGCCAGATGCTGAAGTCGACCATGCAGATCAACGAGAAGGAGCCTGCTCTCGCGACCGACGAGATCGGGGTGGCGGTAGTCGGCCTCGGTTATTGGGGGCCGAACCTGTTGCGGGTGATCGGCGACAGCCTTGATGCCAGCGTCCGATGGATCTGTGACCTCGACCCGGAGCGCCTGGCCAAGTATCGCAGGCGCTACCCCGGCGCTCGCGTGACCACCCGGATCGACCGTGTGCTCGCCGACCCAGCCGTTGACGCAGTCATCATCGCCACGCCCGTATTCACGCATTACGAGCTGGCCGCCCGTGTGCTCCAAGCGGGGAAGCACGCGTTCGTCGAGAAGCCGCTGGCCCCCTCCAGCGAGTTGGCGGACGACCTGGCCGGGATGGCCGCCGAGCGGGATCTGGTCCTGATGTGCGGACACACGTTCCTTTACAGCCCGCCGGTTCGTGCGATCAAGCGCATGATCAGCGAGGGGAAGCTCGGCGAGATCTATTTCATCTCGTCGAGCCGTGTGAACCTGGGCTTGCACCAGCAGGACGTCAGCGTGATCTGGGACCTTGGGCCCCACGATTTCTCGATCCTCCTCTACTGGCTGAGCGAGATCCCGGTGAGCGTCCGCGCAATCGGTCGCGATTCCATCGTCAAGGGCATCGCCGATGTCGCGTTCGTGACGATGACGTTTGCCTCCGGGATCGTCGCCAACATCGAGCTCAGCTGGCTCGCCCCCAGCAAGCTCCGACGGACGGTGCTCGTCGGCTCGAAGCGCATGGCGATCTACGATGACGGGGCACCGGAGCCGGTGCGGCTGTTCGATCAAGGCGTGGTCTACCGCGACCCGGAGACGTTTGGCGAGTACCACCTGTCTTACCGGAGCGGCGACGTGATCTCGCCCAGGATTGAGTCCTACGAGCCGCTGGGCCTCCAACTGGCCGACTTCGTCGGCGCGATCCGCACCGGGGCCCGGATGGAATACCACACCGCGATTGCACGCAGCGTGGTTCGCCTGGTCGAAGCCGCGGATCGGTCGCTGCGGGAGGCCGGGCGCGAGATTGCGGTCGAGCAGGACATGAGCGAGAACTACCTCATTGCCGCGAGCGGGTCGGCGGTCCAATGACGCCCGATCCGCGGCGAGAGCCGCCGTTCATCCACTCCCGTGCGCTCGTGGAGACGGAGCACATCGGTGCCGGAACGCGCATCTGGGGGTTCGCCCACGTTCTGGCAGGGGCGGTCATCGGTGACGACTGCAACATCTGCGACTTCACGTACATCGACGAAGACGTAATCATCGGCGACCGGGTGACGATCAAGGGGCAGGTCGCCGTGATTGATGGTATGAGGATCGGCGACGACGTGTTCATCGGCCCGAACGCCACGTTCGTCAACGACCCCTTCCCGCGTAGCAAGCAGCCGTTTCACTGCCCGACGATGGTCCTGGGGAGAGGGGCCAGCATCGGCGGTGGCGCGATCTTGCTCCCCGGCGTGTCCGTCGGCGAGGGGGCCATGGTGGGGGCGGGCGCCGTCGTCACAAAGGACGTGCCCCCGTTCACCGTGGTCGTCGGCAACCCGGCTCGGGTCGTCCGTGAGGTGACAGAGGCCGAACGTATCCCTGATCAGGCGTCGTTAGTGTAGGTACAGGCGGCGCACACGCCGCCAACGGGCTCAGGGCGATTTCATCGCGACCCTTCGGGACGTCGCCAACATCTCTGAGTCAAATGCTGCGAACACCCATCGCGCGCCTACGACAGCGGCGACTACTACTCGCAGACCACACTGCCCAGCCTCATCGTGGGCACGCAGATGACAGGCCGGGCCCGTCTCCGAAAAGACGATCAATCGGTGAAGCGTTATCTCCGAAAGACGATCAAGGGGCGAGGCGTTAGTAGGGTACGACGTACGTGACGGAAGGCAAGAAATCATGATGAACGGTCTGATGATGGATCACTTTCAACTGTCGCTCAGGCTCGCTCGTCGAGCGGGCGGAGCAGCTCACCCCATCACGCCAAGTGGTGTCTCGTCGTCCTGACGGCTCCGTGCATCGGACGACCATCGGAGAGTGCGCCGCGCGTGCCCGACGGCTCGCTCGCGGGCTCGCGGACCTGGGGATCGGCGATGGCGATCGCGTCGCGACACTGCTGTGGAACCAGGCCGAGCATCTGGAGCTGTACTTCGCGGTCCCGTTGATGGGAGCGGTGATTCACACGCTCAACCCGCGCCTGCACGCCGACGAGCTGAGCTACATTGCTGCTGACGCCGAGGATCGCGTGCTCGTGGTGGACGAGTCCCTGCTCCATCTCCTTGACTCGCTCGACTGGGACTTTGAGCACATGATCGTCGTGTCCCACTCCTGCGCGCTGCCGGCGGGAGCGATGGATTACGAGTCGCTGATCGCGGGGTCAGAGCCGATGAGCTGGCCGGTGATTGACGAACGACGCGCGGCGGCGATGTGTTACACGTCGGGCACGACAGGGCGTCCCAAAGGGGTGGTCTATTCACATCGGGCGCTCGTCCTGCACTCCCTCGTGATAACCATGCCAGACCAGTTCGGGATCAGCTCACGCGACGTGGTCTTGCCGGTGGTGCCGATGTTCCATGTCAATGCGTGGGGACTGCCGTATGCGGCCACCTTGACAGGCGCAGGTTTGGTGCTGCCTGGTCCTCGCCTGGATCCCGTCAACGTGTTGGACCTGCTCGCGGCCGAGCGTGTGACGCTGACGGCAATGGTGCCCACAGTGTGGATGGGGATCGTGGAGGCACTCGATGCCGAGCATGAGCGGTGGGACCTCGGATGCCTGCAGCGCGTCAATCTAGGTGGCGCGGCGATCCCAACGAGCCTTGTCGAGGGCTCGGATCGTCATGGCCTGACCATCGTCCAGGGATGGGGCATGACGGAGACCTCGCCGCTGGGGACCGTGTGCAAGCTGCCGGCGGACTTGGAAGACGCAACCCGAGCCGAGCAGTTCGAGTATCGCGCCCGCGCGGGAACCCCGATTCCGCTGATCGAGATCCGAGCTCGGGCAGACGATGGAGCACTGATCCCCTGGGATGACGAGGCGCTCGGCGAGCTCGAGATACGGGGTCCATGGGTCGCGGCCGCTTATCACCGCGGGACGGGCAGCGACAAGTTCACCGACGACGGCTGGTTCCGCACCGGCGATGTCGTTCGCATCGATGAGCGCGGCTGCATGCGCATCTGCGATCGGGCCAAGGATCTCGTCAAGTCCGGTGGCGAATGGATTTCCTCGGTCGACCTTGAGAACGAACTGATGGCTCATAGCGCCGTCGCGGAGGCCGCGGTGATCGCTATGCCCGACGAGAAATGGGGCGAACGGCCGTTGGCCGCGGTCGTGCTCCGGGACGGTATGCAGGCGAGCCCTGAGGAGCTGCGCGACCACCTCGGCAGCGAGTTCGCTAAGTGGCAGCTGCCCGACCGGATCGAGTTCATCGAGGCGATTCCACGAACCGCGACCGGCAAGTTCAAGAAGACCGCGTTGCGCGAGCATTTCGGCGAGGCGGCTTAGCACGATCTAGGCAACACGGATGTCCACGTGCATCGCCGTCTAACTGGCTGAGCGGATCGCCGAGCGGAAGGATCAGCGCAACGTCGCAGGCAAAGCCGATCTACGCCTGGACCAGTGGGGCGGGCAGCGACCATTTCCGGTTGCGAGAAGCATCCATCCAGCGAGCTCGGCGCCGTGCGTGAGCATGCTGGTCCCTTGATACGCCCAGCTGCAAGTCGCCAGATAGGCCATGCTTCCGGCGGCGTCAGCTCGGTCAGCACCCCTGACCCGGGCCCCTGAGATCGGTCCGACTGGTGTGAGAGCGGTGACCCCGTCGCGCAGGCGCTGGGCGGTCCGGATGATCCAGGACCGCCTCGGCCTCTGTGAGCGGCGGGCGTGCCGGTATGTCGGTCAGCATCGCTTCACCCAGCGCACGAGTCGCTGGTGGCCGGCGATGACGGGGCGTTTGCGAGCGCGGCTGCGGAGGATCTCGCGGGAGCGGCCGCGGTGGGGTATCGCCGCGCGCATCAGCTGCTGCTCGACGGTGCCCGCCGATCGGTTGCGGGCGCAGCGGCCCGATCATGTGTGGGCGATCGACTTTCAATGGGATCAGACCGCTGACGGGCACAACCTCAAGCTGCTGCACGTCGCGGACGAGTTCACCCGCGAGCGCTGGCGATCGAGTGTCACCGCCGCATCGACGCCGATCGGAGCGTCGACGTGCTCGAGCGCCTCGTCGGCGAGCGCGGGACCGCGCCCGGGTTCGTGCGCTGTGACAACGGGGCGGAGATGACCGCCAACGCCCTGCGCGACTGGTGTCGCTTCAGCCGGGCGGGCAGCGCCTATATCGAGGCCGGCTCGCCGTGGGAGAATCCCTACGTGGAGAGCTTCGGCGGCCGGACCCGCGACGCTCAGCGGACGGCCTGAAGGCCGTGGCCGTTCGCGCTCGCGTCCTCTTCGCGGTTACGGCCGAGGCGCTCGTGGCTATTGACCCAGGTCCCGGCGAGGACCGCGGAGGTGAGTGAGATCTCGCCGGCGAGGGTCGTGCCGGCGCAGATTTCCGCGAGCTTCTTCGCCTTGCCCGTGCCGTAGCAGCCGAGAAGCTCCAGGCACTCACGTTGCGTTGGCAGGGCCGTACCGCCACCGTAGGTGCCCACGATGAGGCTGGTCAGGGTGACCGACCAGTAATAGTCGCCGTTCTCGAGTAAGCCGCGAATAGGTGATGGCAGCGTGTGATTCCGCGATGTTCGCGACGTCTTGGCCGGTGGCGATGAACATGGCAGTGATGCCGTTGGCGGCATGCGCGGTGTTGGAGGCCGAGCCGGCGAGGAATCCGCCGACCATGTGGACCTGGCGGTAGTCGTACACCGACCTCGTGTCGACGCCCATCAGCCGCTCGAGCACCTCGTTCTTGATTACGGCCTCGGCGACGACGCGCTTGCCGCGGGTCAGGAGCATGTTGATGTGCGAGTGCTTCTTATCGGTGTCCATCGCGCCGGTCAGCCGATACTCGGCCCCGCCCGGATAGTTCGCGTTCATCCACTCGCACGCGGCATGTGTCGCCTTCGCGGTCATGTTCTGGCCGGCGGCGTCGCCCGTCGTGAAGTTGACTCGCAGGTAGAGCAGCGGACCAACCTGGTACTGGCCGATATACGTGAGCTTGCCTGAGCGCGTGGTCGCCTCGGCGACGGCTCGGATTTCCTCCTCGCGCTGATCGATCCAGGCGCCGAACTCGCGCGCCTGCAATGCGTCGTCGAAGATGAACACGGGGGCGCGCTGCATATTGTCCTCGACGACGGTCGTCTTGACGCCGCCGCATTCGCTGAGCACGCGCATGCCGCGGTTGTAGCTGGCGACGAGCGAGCCCTCGGTGGTGGCCAGCGGCACATAGAACTCTCCCCGCGCGTGCTCGCCGTTGATCCGCAACGGACCAGCCACGCCGATCGGCACTTGCGCCACGCCGGTGAAGTTCTCGACGTTCCCCGGCAGCACGCCGGGGTCGAACGAGAAGCGGCCGACGTGCTCGAGGCTCGCCCCGGTCTGCTCACGCAGAAACTCCCGGCGGTGCGTCGCCATATCGTGTGTGTAGTCGTCCTCCGTATCCCGCGGGACGCGCGGGGCGGGCGTGTGATCGTCGTCCTTATCGCGCGGAACACGCGTGGCCGTGGCTCTGGTGAACATGTCCTATCAACGCCGGGCGTGTGCCCGTCCTTTTGAGGCCAAGGCCGCGAAAGTGTTCGGGTCGGCCACGCGTTCATCCAGCGAGCAGAGATGACTCCCGTACGCAGGGTTTCCAACGGTCGGGGCCTCTTCTAGTGGGGCACAAGGAGATGAAGTGTTGAGCACCGAGACGGCGTTTTGGCATCCGTACGCGGACATGGGCACGGTCCGCCATTCCGAGCACGTGATGGAGCGCGCCGAGGACGTATGGGTCTGGGACACGGACGGGAACCGGTACTTGGACGCAACCGCTGGCCTGTGGTACGCCAACGTCGGTCACGGCAGACCCGAGATTCGGACCGCTGTGGCTGCTCAGATGGAGCGCATGGAGGCATGCTCAGCGTTTTTCGATCTCGCCAACCCGCCGGTGCTCGAGCTCGCGGACGCGCTCGCGGAGAGGGCGCCGATGCCCGCGAAGGTGTTCTTCGGCTCCGGAGGAAGCGACGGGATCGACACCGCCGCCAAGCTGGCCCGCCGATACTGGTGGGAGCTCGGCGAGCGGGACCGCACGCTGCTGGTCAGCCGCACCGCCGCTTATCACGGCACCCACGGATTCGGAACCGCGCTCGGCGGTATCCCCAGCAACCAAGTGGGCTTTGGACCGCTGAACGAGACGATCCAGGTGCGCCACGACTCGCTGCGGGACATGGAGCAGGCATTTGAGCGGGTCGGGCGGGAGCGAGTGGCGGCGGTGTTCCTGGAGCCGGTCATCGGCGCCGGCGGGGTGTACCCACCCGCCCCTGGATACATCGAAGGCGTCGCCGGGCTATGCCGGCGAACCGGCGCGCTCCTCGTTGTGGATGCCGTGATCTGCGCTTTCGGTCGCCTCGGCACGTGGTTCGGGATCGAGCGCTGGGGCGTGCAGCCGGACATGATCGTATTCGCGAAGGGGGTGACCAGCGGCTATCTCCCGTTGGGGGGCGTCATGATCTCCGAGCGGATCGCCGAGCCGTTCTGGCAGGAGCCCGGAGGGCCAATCTTCAGGCACGGCTCGACGTATGCCGGCCACCCCACGTGCTGCGCCGCGGCCCTCGCCAACATCGCCCTGCTCGAGCGCGACGGCCTGCTTGAGCGCGGGCGCGAACAGGAGCAGGCGCTGCTCGATGCCCTTACGCCCCTTGCCGAGCACGAGCTGGTGTCCGAAGTCAGGGGTGGTGTGGGAACCATGGCCGCCGTTCAGCTGGCCCCCGAGGCTTGTGAGCGCCAACCGCGCATCGCCGCCTTGCTGGCGTTGGGTGCGCGGGCGGCGGGAATCTTCGTACGTCCCGGGGGCACAGCCGTCGCGGTATCGCCGCCGTTGACCGCCGGTCCCGAGCACTTCGCGCTGATTGCCGAGGGGATCGAGTACGGCCTGAGCACGCTGCACGCGGACGTGCTGCTCGCGGCGTAGGGCCCACGCTTCTGAATCGTCGCCCCCCGCCTGGCACATCAGACAGCGGGAATGACCGCCTCGATGAGATGCGGGCCAGGCGCCGCGATGGCCTGGTCAAGGGCGGCAGTGAGCTGCTCCGCGGTGTCCACGCGGCGCGACGACATGCCGAGCCCAGTTCCGAGCGCGACGAAATCGACGTTTGGATTCCCCAGCTCGAGCTGAGCTTTGGCTCTGGGACCGGCCTCGTGGACTCCGATGCGCGCGAACTCCGAATTGAGGATCGCGTAGGAGCGGTTATTGAAGACCACGACAGTCACGTCCAACTGTTCACGCACCATCGTCCAGAGCGACTGGATCGTGTACAGAGCCGAGCCGTCGGCCTCAAGTGCGATCACCGGGCGATCTGGACAGGCGACCGCTGCCCCAACCGCGACCGGCAGGCCCTGGCCGATCGCGCCGCCGGTCAGGGTGAGCCAGTCATGCCTGGGGGCCCCCGCGGTGTTGGCCGGCAAGGCCAGCGCCGACGTGATCGCCTCGTCGGAGATGATTGCCCCTTCAGGCAGCGTGGCGCCGATCGCCTGGCAGACCTTCTGCGCGGTGAGCGGGCCTTCAGGCCGGGGCGGCACGAACGTCGTTTGCAGCACGAGCCCGGCCCGCGCGGCGTCAAGCGCCTCCACCAACTGCTCCAGGCTCCTGAGCACGTCCGAGGTCGGCGGCGACAGCTCGTGCACCTCACAACCAGCCGGTACCAAGGAGCTGTCCTTACCCCTGTAGGCAAAGGTCGAGTACGGAACCGTCGCGCCCGCCAGGATCAGCTGCTCCAGCCCGGCGAACTGCTTGGCGACGAGCTCAGGCCAGTACGCCAGCCGCTCCACGGCGGGCAGTCCGGCGCCCCGTTCCAAGCGCGTCATGTTGCGCTCGGCGAACAGCTTCGTCCCCGTGACTGCGGCGATTCGGGCGGCAGCGAGGAGACCAGGCGCGCGCAGAGCCTTGCCTCCGAGCAGCACCCCGGTCGGGCGGCTGCCTCGGATTGCCGTGGCGACAGCCTCGATGGTCTCGCCGGAGACCGGCGGTGACGCCGCCGGCTCAGGGGGAGCTGTCGGCTCCGGACCGTTGTTCCAGGACACGTCGGCCGGCACGATCAGCGTTGCCACCTGACCCGGAGGTCCGATGGCGGCCGCGATGGCCTCGACGACGTCGCGCGGCAGCTCTTCGGTCGTCCTCGATGTCCGCACCCAGGTGGACACGTTGCGCGCAACGGTCTCGATGTCTGACTGCAGCGGGGTGTCGTACCGGGCGTGGTCCGTCGCGTGATCGCCCACGATATTGACCATCGGGACTCTGGCCTTGCGCGCGTTGTGGAGATTTGCCAGCCCGTTGCCGAGCCCCGGTCCCAGGTGCAGGAGGGTCGCCGCGGGCGCGTCCGCCATCCGCGCGTACCCGTCGGCGGCCCCGGTCGCGACGCCCTCGAACAGGGTCAGGATCGCCCTCATCTCCGGCACGGAGTCCAGCGCGGCGACGAAGTGAATCTCCGAGGTCCCCGGGTTCGCGAAGCAGGTGTTGATTCCTGCGCCGACGAGCGTGCGGATCAGTGCCTGCGCACCAGTGGGCATCATTTGCGTTGGCAAAGCTTCATCGACTGACGCGGCGTTGGCGATTCGCGCGCCCCACTCCAGACGATATCGGTGTTGAGCCGATCACCTCCCCCAAACTTCGACCCCTCGCGGCCCCGGGTCGCTGCAATCAGGCGAAAGATCTTGATCCCGCCCCTCGTTTCCTAGACAGGAATGGACAAGATGGGGGTCAAGCCGCCTTGCTACGCATAGCCATAGTCGGACTGGGACCGTGGGGCGTCTGCGCCCTGGAGCGTGTCGTCACGACGGCGCGAGAGGAGTTGCGCCCGGGGTTTGACGTCGCGGTGCACGTGATAGAGCCCGGAACACCCGGCTCCGGCGTCTACGACGTAACCCAACCCGACTACCTCCTCCTCAACAACCCCTGCGGCGAGCTGTCCCTGTACCCGTTCGAGACCGAGCTTGACCAGCCTTGCTACGGGGTTGGTCTGCATGACTGGGTCGTCGCGCAGGGTTACCGGTGGGTGGGCGAGCGCTGTGCGATCGATCCGGCGGGTGAGCCGATCGAGCGCCACCATTTCCTGCCGCGCCGTCTGATGGGCGAGTACCTCCGGTGGTTCTACGGAGCGCTCGTCGCGGGAGCCCCATCGAGTGTCCACATCGTCCATCACCCGACCGCGGCCGTAGATCTCGTTGGCAGACGTGATGGCAGCGAGGAGGTGCGCCTCGCCGACGGGGGAACGGTCGTCGTCGACCACGTGATCGTCACCTCCGGCCACACGGCGAATCACGCCGATGAGGCTGGGTACGTCGCTGACCCGTATCCCGTCGGTGCCTATGTCGACACGATCCCGACGGGCGCGACGGTCGCCGTGTCCGGAATGGGATTGGTCGCACTTGACGTGGTGACGGCGCTCACGGTGGGGCGCGGGGGCGGGTTCGTCGAGGATGGCGGCGGACTGCGCTACCGGCCCAGCGGTCGTGAGCCACGGCTCCAGCTGTTTTGCCGCAGCGGTCTGCCGTTCACCGCGAAGTCGGTCACCGGCAAAGATCGCACCGACGTGTACAAGCCGGTGATCTGCACGGACGAGGCCCTCGATGCGCTGAGCGGCCGCGCAAATGGCAGCAGGCGGCCGGTCGATGTCCGGCGGGAGCTTCTCCCGCTGCTCTTCGCCGAGATGTACGCGCGCTACTACGCACAGGTCGCTTTCCAGGCGTCAGAGACCGCCGCCGCCGGCGCCGCGGTGCGCGAGCAGCTGCGGACGGCATGGGCTGATCGGCGCTTCGAAGAGGAACTGGCCCACCTCTCGGGTCGCTTCGGCAGCTTCAATGCTGAAGACCTGTTCTTCGGACGCCAGCCCAAGTACGGCTCCAGCGATGACTATGAGCGGTTCGTATATGGGTCGCTGGCGGAGGACCTCCGCGAGGCGGAGGTGCCCGACGGCGCCAGTCCGGTCAAGTCCGCGGCCCAGGTCCTCCGGATCTTCCGTGACAGGATGCGCTCGGTGGTGGAGCAAGGAGGGCTTTCGTTCGACTCCTACCTCGACTTCAACGCCGATATCTGCGGCCGGATTCATCGCCTCGTTGCCGGCCCGCCGGCACTCCGCACGCGGCAGATGCTCGCACTGATGGATGCCGGGGTGGTGGGGATGCCCTATGGCCCCGCTCCAGCCCGAGGCCTCGCCGTAACCGATCCGCCTTCGAGCGCGACTCAGACTCGCATCTCGTCGACGGCTTTCGAACGGGCGTATGTGGAGAATGTCGACGTTGTGATCCGCGGGCATCTCGAAGAACCGCGGATCGCCGGTTCGGCATCGCAGTTGCTCACACGCCTCTACAACCGCGGTCGGGTCAGCCAGTTCCGCTACGGCGAGGTGGCCGTCGGCAGCGTCGACCTGACCTCGGACTCTCATCCCATCGACATCGAAGGCCAGCCCCAGCCGCGCATCTCGATGTTCGGCGTGCTGACCGAGGGCGTCCGTCACTTCACGGCATACATACCTTCGCCTCGGAGCCGGATCCGCGCATTCGAGGACCTTGGTGCCTGTGTCGCGGAGATCCTGTCGGATGCCTACGCGACGACAGAGCAGATGGCGGCGTAGCCGCCATCCGGCCATGCATGTCCCGGCGTCACGATGCGCTGATTGACGTGAGCAGTCTCGCCACCAGAGAGCTGCCGGAGACCGTCGCGGCGGTGGCCGTAGTCGCGGAGGAATCCTCCGTGCAACTCAGGCTGTCACGTGCGCTCGCCGGCTGGCCGCCACTGCGATTGACCGCAGTGTCGTCGCTGCGGACGCTGATGGCGACGCGTGCCCCGGCCGACGTGATCGTCACGCATCACAAGGCGCTCTGCGCGGACGATTGCGAGGCGCTCAAGCGGGCAAAGACAAGGTTTCCCGGGCTGGTCATCGTCGCCGTCTGCGAGTGCGCCGACGGGCGCGCGGTTCGTCGCGCGCTGGACAGCGGGATCGACGGTCTGGTGTTCGCCGACGAGCTGGAGGCGGTACTCCGGCCGTCGATCGCAGCGGCGCTGGTCGGCCAGATCGTCGTGCCCAGCAACCTACGAAGGTTCCTCCCCAAGCCGGCGCTCTCCCCAAGCGAGCGGAGAGTGCTGGGCCTGCTTGTGAGTGGTTGCACGAACAGCGAGATCGGCACGCGGCTGTTTCTGGCCGAGAGCACGGTGAAGAGCCACCTCTCGTCCGCCTACACCAAACTGGGCGTTCACTCTCGCAGCGAGGCCGTATCTTTGCTCCTTGAGTCCAAGGAGGCGCTGAGACTCGACGCCGCGCCGGTCAGCGCGGTCCAGTGACGACCTGACCGGTCGGTACGTCAGCGCCGACGCGGATGTCTCGGAGATCGCTGCGAGGCGACGAAGCTGACCAGGCGAGACGATGACATCCGTGTCAGCGCGGCACGCCGGTCGCTGGTGCGACCGCGGCGGCTGCCGCGAGCGCCTGATCGAGATCCTCGATCAGGTCATCGGGATGCTCGAGCCCAATCGACAGGCGCACCATGTCCGCGGTGATTCCGGCCTGCGCCAGTTCGCTCGGCTTGAGCTGCCGGTGTGTCGTCGATGCCGGATGGGTGATCAGCGACTTGGCGTCCCCCATGTTGAGCAGTCGCTTGAACAGGTTGACGCTGTCGAACACCGCGATGCCAGCATCGCGGCCGCCGTGAACCCCGAAGGTCATGATCGAGGGCGCGTGGTCTCCGAGGTACCGGCGACCCAGTTCGTGATAAGGATTGTCCGGCATTCCAAGGAAGCTCACCCACGAGACGCGCGGATCCTGCTCCAGATACGCGGCGACCGCCCGGGTGTTGGCCTCGTGCCGAGGCAGGCGCACGGCGAGGGTCTCGAGGCCCTGGAGATGCAGGAAGGCGTTAAGGGGGAGAGGATGGAGCCGGTATTGCGCAGGCCAATCGTCTTGCAGCGGGTCACGTATGGGGCGTCGGGGAAGTCGGTGGCGTAGGACACGCCGTGAAATGCCGGCTCCGGTTCGAGCAGCGCTCCGAACCGGTCCGGGTGTTCAGACCACGGGAAAGTGCCGCCGTCCACCACGATCCCGCCCATCGTCGTGCCATGGCCGCCGATGAACTTGGTTAGGGAGTGGACGACGATGTCGGCTCCGTAACGGATCGGCTTGAGCAGGAACGGTGTCGCGACCGTGTTGTCGGCGATCACCGGCACCCCTGCCGCGTGGGCGACGTCGGCCACGGCGGTCAGGTCGATGACGTTGCCGGCCGGGTTGCCGACTGTCTCGCAGAAGACCGCCTTGGTGCGGCCGTCGATGAGTGCGCCGATGGATTCGGGCCGATCGTCCGCGGCGAAGCGGGTCTCGACTCCGAGCGTCGGAAGCACGTGCGCAAAGTAGGTATACGTAGCGCCGTAGAGCTGCGGGACCGACACGAAGTTGTCGCCGGCGCCGACGAGGTTGAGAACCGACATGCTGACCGCCGCCGCGCCCGAGCTGACCGCCATCGCCGCCGCGCCGCCCTCCAGCGCCGTTATTCGCTGCTCAAGGACATCAACCGTGGGATTGTTGAGGCGGTTGTAGTGATACCCGGGGATCTGGAGGTCCATGATCCCGCCGGCGTGGTCGGCGTCGATGAAGTCGTGCGCGACCGTCTGGTAGATCGGCACCGCCACGGCACGCGTGGAGTCAGGGGTATAACCGCCATGGATGGCGAGTGTCTCGTCGTGCATACTGCTCCAGACTAGACCGGAGATGCCGCCAGCGCCAAGCTCAGCCAGTTTGCGTAGAGCGTGGCCGACGGAGCGGCCCACGTATTCTCTACGCTCGCCGCGACTTCATCGAATGGGAAGCTGGCCCAGAGCGCGCGAGGATCCGCGCCCTTTGCACTTGCCCGCTGCTCGAAGCCTCGGAGCCGAGCCACTGCATCCGGGCAAAGATAGCCTTCGGGCAGTCGCGGATACGGCACCGCGCCGCGGCCGAAGAGGAATCTGCGAACGTCACGGCGGTACTCCCGCAGCAGGCTCAGGGTGCCGTACTCGGGGTGACCCTGGCACAACACGAAGAGTCCATCGCCCCGACGGCGTGCTGCCACCGCCCAGCCGGCTCCGGAGGTGCCGCTCCCGACGACAATGCGGTAGCCGGCATCGAGCAGCGCTTCCTCGGGCACCTCGTTGACCCTGGAATGAGGGAACGGGACGGTCTCGGGCAGCCCGAACGCCAACCGGTCAAACGGGTCCTCGACAACACCGCTGAACACACCGCTGCACTTGGCGGCGCGCGGCACCCGCTGGATCCCATCGAAGAGGAGAATGCTGGCGTGCGAGGCGAGACACGAGAGCAAGGTGGTGGGAACCGACGCGGCCGCCCACTCCAGCAGCCGCGCCAGATACGGCCAGTATGGCTCGTAACTCATCTGAACCTGGGTCGGCTCGGTGCCCGTGACGATCAGGGCGTCCGGAGGCTGGCTCCAGAGCTGGGCGAGCCCCTGGTAGCGCGACTCGATCACGTCGGCAACCGTCTCTGATCGAGGAATGTCGGTGATCGTGTACAGCTCGAAATCGACCTCGGCATCGGTCCTGCAGTGCGCCGCCCGGCGGAACTGGTTCTCGGTGTCGACGAAAGCCGAATCGGGCATGTTGTTCACCAGCGCCACGGTGAGCGGTCGATGCAGCCGAGCACTGCTTTCGGTAGCTACCAGCGTTGTCATGCAGCAACACGGGCCCGGTGGGCCCTGTCCTTCCACGTTGAACTGGTCAAACAACGCTCGGCGCGCTGCAGACCCCTAACGCGGCTTGCCGCGCCCCGATAGTGCGTTTGAGCCCAACGGTCGATGCTCCCCTCGTGGTAACGCCCCATTACTTCGGAAACGGCTGACGACGGGCAATTCTTCCGCGCCCGGGCCCCGTGAGGGAGCGCGTTAGCTCAGCGTGATGCTTGAACCGGCCGGGAGGCTCACGTGCAATCCCTTGGGCAACTCGAAGGTCCGGCGGATGCGTGCCCGCTCACCAATGATGCTGCTGGCGATCCGAGACCCAGGGTGTCGGATCTCCGCCCCAGCCAGCACCATGGCATTGTCGATCTCGGCGCCGCTGAGCATCGTGTCGGGGCCGACCGCCGTGTAGGGGCCGACGAACGTGTCCTCGAGCACTGCGCGATCAGCGATCGCGACTGGACCGTAGATAACACAGTTTGAGATCGACGCCTGCGAGCTGACAGAGACGCGACCGTGGAACTCGTTGTTCTCGCCGGATGGCCCCTTCTCGGACGTTGGGCCCAGTGCATCGAGAATCAACCGGTTCGCCTCGAGCAGAGCTCCCGTGGATGTGCCGTATCGCCACCCGCCGCTCGTTTCAGACTCCGCCAGTCGATGCTCGCTGCGATGCAGCGCGTCAACGAGGTCCTCACCGTCCGCCGACGCGAGCAGGCTCTCGACGAGAGGGCGGGTTTCCGGGCCCAGCAGCACGGGCTGATAGCTCACATGCTGTGCGTTCGAGTCGGCGCTACCCTCGCCCGCGCCCCGCGACGGCACAACCGCCGCAACATCTCCCGATGCAAAGCGGTCTAGCATCGCCGAGATCTGTTCGCGGAACAGGACGTCACCCGGGTGAAACAGAACCGGGTCGGAGGAGAGTGCCTGCGCCAGTTCGGAGAGCACAGCAACTCGTTCGCTGCCCGTCGAAACAACACCGTAGGACACCTCAAACCCGTGTATCGAAGCAGACAGCATCCGCTCCAGGTCAAGGCGGTGAGCGGTGGTCGTCATGATGCGCGCGTTGCTCGCGCCGCCCGCCGTAACATCGGCGATCACGTGCGTGATCAGCGGGGAGTTTGCGATCGGCGTCGCATAGCGAGATGAACGCCGGACGGTGAAAGGTGGCCCGGCATCTTCAATTGTCGCGTCGATGATTGCGAGAGTCACTGCGCGTGCTCCAGGGATGGAGAGCTGCTCGACCGGATTACTATAAGTGCCTGTGCCGCTCTGTCGGCTCGGCCAGGAGAACTGTGCTATGCGCCCTCGCGGCGCGAGCTCGGCGAAATGCCCGGCCTGACAGCGAACTCGGGTCCCGAGGTCGGGGCTGGGTTCTCGTGAAGGACGCTCGCCAAAGCGGCCCGGGTCGACGGAATGCCCAGCTTCCTGTAGACGTGATGTAGGTGGAACTCGACTGTCTTGGGCGTGACGAAGAGTTCGGCGGCGATCTGCCGTGTCGTATGCCCTTGGGCGGCGAGTTGGGCGACCCGGCGTTCGCTCGGCGTCAACGCCTCTGTGCCGGTCTGCCGGGGCCGCCGACGACGGCCGGTGCCTGCGGCCATCTCCTCCATTGCCCGCTCGGCGACGCAGATCACCCCGAGCTCCCGAGCGAGCTCGAGTGCCTTGGTCAGAGGCTGGCGGACGGCGGCGCGACGATTGGCACGCCGGGCGGCCGCGCCCAGGTCCACGAGCGCATGCAGATATTCCAGTCGTACAGGCCCGTCCGCCCCTAACGCCACGGCTTCTTCAAGTACGTCGAAGCGCGCCGTGCCGGTGGAGGCAAGGCCGAGGACTCGGAGCGACCGTAGCGTGGCACGCGTCACGCCGCCACTCCGGGCCAATTCCAGTTCTTCTTCGGCCAGTTCCCGCGCACGGACCGGCTCGTCGAGCGCAAGCTGGGCGAGCGCCGCAGTCGTGCGCCATGTGACAAATCCTGGCTGGGAGGCGCCTCGGGCGGCCGTGCGGCCGGCCTCCAGCGCGCACTTGAGCGCCTCGTGTGGCCGGTTGCCGGCAAGGGCGAGCTGCGCGCGGACCTCGAGCAGCAACGGGAGGTCCGCGTCTGAGACATCACGAGGTGTCGCCGAGACGATCAGGGCTGAATCCGCCAGCTGGGCGAGCTGGATGAGACATGCTGCACGAGCCGCTTGGAGCCCCGGCTGAGACGGCCTGCCCGTCGCCTCCGCCGCATCCAGCGCGCTCTGGGCTGAGGCCATCGCAGCCATGACCTCGCCGCGGTGGTAGAGCATCCAGGTGCGGCAGGTGGCGCTCGCGATGCCGGCCTGGTCCTCGTCGTTGGGGGCGGATTGAGCGCTGTCGGCGAGGATCTCCAGACCGAGTTCCAGCTCATCGACGATCAACAGCGCCGTCGCCGCCTGGGTGGCGACGGCGGCGTCAGCGGAGTTAGTGGGCTGCGCCGCTCGATCGCTCCACGCCAGTTCGGCCAGCTTGATGACGCGCGTGCGGTGCTCCCCGCGCAGTGCGCTCTCAACCGCCAGCTGCGCCAGGCAGAGGCGGTCGTCGGCCGGCGGGGGGCTCTCCTCGCGCCGTCCCGACCCGGGCTCGGCGAGGACGATCCCGTTGATTGTCGGGAGCGTCCGGCCACGGGCCTGTGGCCGTGAGGCACCCTCCGCGCGGGCCTGAAGCAGGTCTCGCTCAGCCGCAGGCGTGGCCTGTCGGACGGCGCGGGCCATCATTAAATTGCTGAAGGAGAGGGGCGTCCCCGAGTACAGCAGTCCGATGCCGGCGAGGGCGTCGGCCGAGCGCGCCGCATCGTCCGCCGCCAGCCCGGCGGCGGATGCTGCCACCTGAAGGCTTGGAGGCTCAACAGAGGCCGCGACGGCAGCGGCGAGCGATCTGGCGCCGGCCGGAAGGGATTTGAGCCGGGAGATGGTCCAGTCCACGACGACCCTGGGAGCGTCGCCGACGACCACGTCGGCGTGCGGGGTGGGCGCCGGGGCGAGCCGGCTGACCTCGTGCAGGAGCGCGTGCAGCAGCAGGGGGTTGCCGCCGGTGGCCTCGACGCATGCCCGCCACAGCTCGGGGCCGGCCTCAGGAAGCCAGCGGCGGGCGAGGCGCCCCGCACCAGAGACGCTGAGATCGGTTGGGCTCAACCGGATCGTCGCAGCGGACCGCAGCGCGCTCAGTGCATCCTCGTCAGTCGCCGGCTCGCCCGTCCGGCTGGTCACGATCAGGCAAAGCGGAAGGGTGCGGATCCGGCAGCCGAGATATGCGAGGAAGTACAACGACGCACGGTCAGCGCGGTGGACGTCATCGATGAGGAGCGCCACCGGTAGCTTGCCAGTGGTTTCCTCGGAGGGCGCCGCCAGATTCCGTGTCAACCAGAAGAGACCGTGAACGATGCCGAATACGTCGGCGAATGCGGCGCCTCCGGCACCCTGGGCGCGCTTTCCCATCAGCGGTGCCGCCAGCTGCGCCGGTCCGTCGAACAGCCTGGCCTGATCCTCGGGCGGGGCATTGAGCCAGCAGCGCTCAAACAGCTGGAGGGCCACGCCGAAGTTGAACGATCGCTCCGAGTCCCGGCCGCACGCCTGCATAACCCTCGCACCGCTTTCGCTCGCCAGTGACGCTGCGGCCGTCAGCAGGCGTGTCCTCCCCGTCCCGGCGGGGGACTCAATGAGGCTGATGGTGCCGGTGCGGGCGGCGTCAACGAGGGCGCCGCGGAGCTGCGTGAGTTCGGCCTCGCGCTCGACCATTTCGTCGGCGCTGGTGGATATCGTGGACATGTCCGCGTTCAATTCGCCGGGCACAGAGCACCTCGGTGGACGGCCCGGATCGCCTACGTAGCCCCATCGACGGGTCCGGCCGGAGCCTCAAGCGCTCCTTGACAGATAGTACACAAATACTAGGGGGTCGCCGTCCCGATCGCTCCGGCACTTCAGCGTCGCCCCGGGACGTCGCGATACCTGAGGATTTGCAGCGAAACCGGTCCACGGCAAGCACGCCGTCCGGTGTTCGGACGGTGCTTCGTCCAAATACTAGGGGGACCCCTAGTGCACGAAGGCGTCCAAAAGATGTAGGTTTAATGGTGTTCGTCGGACCTGGACGAATATCAGGGGCAAGCAAGCTACTAACGCTAGGCAGCGTTAACACATAAAGGGGGTAGGCGTCGCAACCCGGGTCGCGCCGAAGGGCGCGAAGGGTCTGCGAAGCCAATCAAACATGAGGCACGTTGCGACCGATCCATACCGCACGTCGTCGGACGAACCGATTGCGACCGGCTTCCGCGCGAAGACGTCGCTCAAGTCCGACGATCGCGACCGTCAGGTCGCCAACGCCGTCGCCCGGGCGCAGGCCGGCGACAATGAGGCGATCCGCTTTCTCTACATCCGGTACAAGGACAACGTCTACGGCTACGTCCTGAGCTTCGTCCGGGATCCACACGAGGCGGAGGACGTCACTCAGCACGTGTTCCTCAAGCTCATGTCGATCATCCACAAGTACCAGGCTCGTGAGGTCCCGTTCACCTCATGGCTGCTTCGGGTGGCGCGCAATGCCGCTCTCGACCATCTGCGCCAACGGCGTGCGGTGCCGTGTGACGAAGTGCACGAACCGGCGCGGGACTACGATGACGACGCTGGGCAGGACCGGCGCTGGGGGTTTGAGCAGGCACTGGCGGCGCTGCCGGAGGAGCAACGCAAGGTCGTCATCCTCCGCCATTTCGTGGGGCTCACGCCAGGCGAGATCGCCGAGCGCATGGGTCGCAGCGAGGCCTCGATTCACGGTCTTCACCATCGCGCGCGCAAGGCGTTGAGGCGGGAACTGATCGAGGTGGCGTGCGCACCCACCACGCGCGCGCTCGCCTGACGGTCCTGGACGTCTGCCACGGAGGGAGCGATCGGCATTCGCCAGTCGGGCTGTCCTTATTGGAGCGCGACCTCGACGTCGTTGCCTACGTGAAGGCGCATCGCCCGCGGAAGTCTGAAGTCACGGAAGATGCTCGACCGGCAGCCGATCGTGCTTCCTTCGATGCGGCCGCTGATGTGTCTGATCCGTACCCCGTCGGAGATGATCGAGGAGACGATCTCGGCCCCCTCGATGTCGGCGCCGGGACCGATCGAGGTGTACGGGCCGATGTAGGAGTCAGCCACTCGCGCGTGCGCCCCGATGATGCATGGACCGAGCATGACGCTGGAGCTCACCACTGCGCTGGGGTCGATGATCACGCGCCCTTCGATGCGGTTGTTGTCGCCTCGATGCAGGGTTTCGATCTGCGGGTGCTGCCGGTCCAGGACAAGACGATTGAGTTCCAGCAGGTCAACGGGATCGCCGCGGTAGCGGCGCCAACTCGGTACCACCCCTGCGGCGAAAGTGTACCCCGCGCCCGTCAGGAGATCCGCTATCTCCAGAAGTCCCGCGTCAGGCCCGAGGTCGCCGGCCTCAAGGGCGACTCGGCGGACCATACCCTCGCCAAGCATGCACACCCCCGTGAGGGCGAGCCGGGACCGGGCATCTCCCAGCTCCCTCACCCCCAGGAGGCGCTCCACTGCCGAGCCCAGTCCGTCCCGTCCATTGCCGTCTCGGTGCAGCAGGAGCGTCATATCAGCTCTCTCGGCGCGGAGCAGGTCGACGACCTGATCGAAGCTCTGGCCGACCAGTCCGTCGCCGAAATGCATGATCGACGGATCCCCGCCCACGAAGTCGACAGATCCTCGCATCGCTCCGACAAGGTCGGCTCGTCCGCCCAACGGCAGGTAAACCGGCTCGATGTCGCCAGGCAGGTCCTGCTCCAGACGGCTCCGGAGCTCGGGGAGCGACGACCGCGGGGCGACGACCGCCAGCTCGTCGGCGCCGGCCGCGGCGAGGCTCTCAAGTGCGTGGCACGCGATCGTCCGATTGGCCACGCGCTGCATGGCCGGCGTTTCGCTACCCGCCGACGAATCCGGACCGAACGCAACCACGATGCCCTTGAATCGCATAGACAATGAACGGCGCCCCTGGCGCGGGGCTTGCGGAGCAGTGCTTTCTTCCCCCCTGGGGCCGTAACCTTGAATCGATTCCTCGTCGACGCCAGGGAGAGAAAGTGGATCTGAACGACACCCCGGAGCAGGCGGAGTACCGAGCTGCGGCCCGGGCCTGGCTGGAGGCCAACCGGGACCAGGCGCCGCCGCGCTCGGGGTCCTCCGAGGATTCCGCGTACACCAACGCGCGCCGGGCGTGGCAGCGCAAGCTCGCCGAGGCCGGCCTTGCCGCCGTCACGTGGCCTCGCGAGTTCGGTGGCCGCGGTCTGGGCCCGATCGAGCAGGTCACGGTCAACCAGGAGATCTCCCGGGCCGAGGTGCCGGGGATCCTTGACGTCATCGGCATCGGGATGCTCGGGCCGTGCCTGATCGCCCATGGCTCGGATGAGCAGAAGGGCCGGCACCTGGGTCCCATGCTCCACGGCGACGAGGTGTGGTGCCAGATGTTTTCGGAGCCGAGCGCCGGATCGGACCTCGCCGCGGTACAGACGCGCGCACGCCAGACCGAGGACGGCGCCTGGACGCTCAACGGCCAGAAGGTATGGACCACCAACGCCCAGTTCGCCTCCTTCGGGCTGCTGCTGGCGCGAACCGACCCTGACGTGCCCAAGCACAAGGGCCTGACGATGTTCATCGTGCCGATGGACGCGGCGGGGCTCACTGTGCGCGGGCTGCGACAGATCTCCGGTGAGGCTGAGTTCAACGAGGTGTTCTTCGACGACGTCCGCCTCGACCCCGACGCGGTGGTGGGCGGCGTGGGCAACGGATGGGGCACCGCGCTGACGGTGCTCATGTACGAGCGTCTGACGATCGGCTTCGGGTCGGAGTCGTTCGGCTCGCCGACCCGGCTGGCCCAGACTTTGGCGCGCGACACGGGCGCGCGGCGCGACGCCGACGCTCGCCGGCGGCTGGGCGAGGTGATCACGGAACTGCTGGCGGTGCGCTACAACGGCTACCGCGCGCTCACCGCGCTTTCGCGCGGGCAGATCCCGGGGCCCGAAGCCGGGCTGGCCAAGGTGACGATGGTCAATGCGGCGATCGCGGCCACCGATCTCGGTGCCGACGTCGTGGGTCCCGATGCCCTGGAGATGGACAGCGAGTGGAGCTATCTGATCTCGTTCCTGCCGGGGCTGAAGTCCGCCGGCGGCACCGAGCAGGTGCTGCGCAACATGATCGGCGAGCGGGTGCTGGGGCTGCCGCCCGAACCGAGGCTGGACAAGGGCGTCCCCTTCAGCGAGCTGCGGGCCAAGGAGAAGCAGGCGGTGGCGTCATGAACTTCGCTCTCTCTGACGAGCAGGTGCTGTTGCGCGAGGCCGCGCGCGGGTCGCTGGCGCGCGTCAAGACTGTCCAGGCGGCTCGTAACGCGCTCGAGGACCCGGCCTCCCTGCCCGACCTGTGGCCGATGGCCGTCGAGGCCGGCTGGTCTGGCGTGCTCATCTCAGAGGAGCGCGGCGGCGCCGGCCTCGGCGGCTTTGACGCGCTGCTGGTGGCCGAGGAGTGCGGCCGCGTGCTGGCCGCGGTCCCGATCCTCGGGCTGCTGCCGGCCACCGCGATCCTCGACGCCGCCGGTGACGCGGCGCTCGAGGCGGTCGCCCGCGGCGAGCTGCGTCCCGCCTATGTGCCCGCGCGGCCCCCCAGCGAGCTGGAGCCGGGTTGGACGGCCGAGCCCGCCTCCGGTTTCACCCGGGCGCGTGGGCCGCGCGTGTGCGGCGCCGGTGACGACGTGACACTCGACGGCGATGTCGCGTGGGTGCCCGACGCGCCCGACGCGGGGCTCCTGGTCGCGGTGGGGACGGATGCCGATGGCGAGCCGGTGGCCGTGGCCGTTCCGGTGGACGGCGACGGTGTGACTGTGAAGAGCGTCGTCCGCTATGACTCCACGCGCTCTCTCGGCCACATTAGGTTCACGCGCGCGCGAGGGCGAAGGCTGGCGGTGGACGGCGACGTGATGGCGAACGCGTGGTATCTGGCCCACGCGCTCATCGCCGCCGAGTCGATCGGCGCGGTGCAGACGTGCCTGGACGTGAGCGTCGCCTACGCCAAGGAACGCTTCACTTTCGGCCGCGCCATCGGCTCCTACCAGGCCATCAAGCACGAGCTCACCGAGGTGCTCCGGCGTCTGGAGAACGCCCGCGGCCTGGAGTACTACGCGGGTTGGGCTCGCGAGGCGCGGCCCGAGGAGTTCCCGCTGGCCGCCAGCGCCGCGCGGAGCGCCGCCGGTCCCGCGCTGGACTTCGCCGCTCGGACGATGATCAATGTCCACGGGGGCATCGGGGCCACGTGGGAGCACGACGCGCCGCTGTTCTTCCGTCGCGCCCAGCTGTCCCGGCGGCTGTTGGGCGGCACCCACGACGCCACCGACCGCGTCGCGGAGTGCACCATGGCCACCGCCGTCGCGTAAGACCGCGGCGTCCAGAAGCAAGGGAGATCACATGGCCACGATCGAAGTCACCGACCCGGCCCGCGAGGTGCTCAATCAGGCGCCGCCGCTGCAGCCGGCCAACCTGTTCGACCTCGATCTGGCGCTCGGCGAGGCGCTCAAGCGCGAAGGCGGCGGCTGGGGCGCCGATCGGGCCCGTGAGGCCGGCGCGGTGGCGGGCAGCGTCGAGGCGCGCGAACACTCCCGCCGCGCAGAACGCAACGAGCCGCGGCTGACCACCTACGACCGCTACGGCAATCGGATCGACGCGGTGGAGCTCGACCCGTCCTGGCACTGGCTGCTTGCGGGCGCGGTCCGCCGCGGCATCCACAGCCTGCCGTGGCGTCACGCGCAGCCGGGCGCACACGTGGTCCGGGCGGCTCTGTTCATGCTCTGGGGCAACGCGAACGCTGGCGTGATGTGCCCGGTGTCGATGACCTACGCCGCCATCCCGGCCCTCCGCGACGGCGCCCCGGATCTGGCGGCGCAGTGGGAGCCCCGCCTGACCCTCGAGGACTACGAGCGCGGGGCGCTGGCGGGGATGGCGATGACCGAGCGTCAGGGCGGCTCCGACGTGCGGGCCAACATCACGAGGGCAGAGCCGGTGGGCGACGGTGGCTATCAGCTGCACGGCCACAAGTGGTTCTGCTCCTATCCGCCATGCGACGTCTTCCTGGTACTGGCCCAGGCGCCCACCGGCCTGTCCTGCTTTCTGGTGGAGCGGGGGGCGGGCATGGAGTTCCAGCGCCTCAAGGACAAGCTCGGGACGCGCTCGCTCCCGTCGTCGGAGGTCGAGTTCCGGGGCGCGCACGGCCGGCTGATCGGCGAGGAGGGCCGGGGCGTCCCGGCGATCATCCGGATGGTCAACCACACGCGGCTGGACTGCCTGCTCGGCTCCACAACGGGCCTGCGCCGCGGCACGCTGGAGGCCATCCACCACGCCCGCCACCGGTCGGCGTTCGGCGCGCGGCTCGTGGACCAGGCCGCGATGCGCAACGTGCTGGCCGACCTGGCGATCGAATCAGAGGCGGCCACGGTGACGGCGCTGCGGGTAGCCCGGGCCTACGACGAGCCCTCCGAGGAGGCGTTTCGGCGCTTTGCCACCGCGGTGTGCAAGTACTGGGTGTCCAAGCGTGCGGCCGCCCACGCCGCCGAGGCGCTCGAATGTCTGGGCGGGAACGGGTTCGCGGAGGACTCGGGCATGCCGCTGCTCTACCGCGACGCGCCGCTGAACTCGATCTGGGAGGGATCGGGCAACGTCGCGGCTTTGGACGTGCTGCGCGCGATCGTCAAGGAGCCCGAGGGCCTGCCCGCCTTCCTGGCCGAGTGCGAGCTGGCCGCGGGCGCCGAGCCGCGGCTGGATGCGCATCTGACGGCGCTGCGCGAGCGGGTGACCGCCACCTTCGCCGGCGGCAGCGGGGACAGCCCCGAGGAGCGCCTCTACGCCGGTCAGTTCTCGGCTCGCCGGCTTGCGGAGGATCTCGCGGTGGCGCTGCAGGCCTCGCTGCTCGTCCGCCACGCCCCCGCCGCGGTGGCCGACGCGTTCTGCGCCGGGCGGCTCGCGGGCGACCGGGGGCGCGTCTACGGGACACTGCCCGCTGGGGTCGACGCGGGCGCGATCATCGAACGCGCCGTGCCGGCATGAGCGTGGTGGAGTACGCGGGGGAGGGCCGCTGCTGGTCGCCGGCAACGGCAAGGGTTTCTGCGGGGGCTTTGACCTGGACTGAGGCCGATGAGATCGTGGACGCGCTGCGCAGCTTCGTGGGGCGCGCCGTCGGTTACTGGAACGAGCAGTAGGTCGTCGTCGGACCCGTTGCGGTCTGGGAACGGGCGTACTCCCAAGCGTAGGTGGGATGGAAGTAGAGGTATTCGACCTCGAATACGCCGATGGCGTACGTGCCGTGTCCGGGACGTACGGTGATCGGCGCCCAGGTCCACGGATTGACCGCCCCCGTCGGCGTGATCCACGAGCTGACCCCGGTCGGCCCGGCGGTCCACTGATACCACGCGCTCTTGTTGAGCCCGCCGGTGCCCAGCCAGCGCCACCCGTTGGCTGCGGTGTAGAAGGCCACCCACGGACGCACGTCGACCATGGCCGCGGGCATGACGCGGAAGTTGGGCGCCACCAGGTAGGGCTGGTCGGTGCCCAACAGATTGCACTGCAGCCCGCCGTCAGACCAGAAGCTGCTCGGGACCGTCCGGCTCGAGAGCGTCACCGAGAACGACTGCCCCGCGCCCAGCGTCAGCGATCCGATCACGGGCGAGCCGAACCGGTGCGCATACGCGGCCGGCAGCGTCAGCGAGAGGTTGGCGCGTCGGTTGCTACAGGTATAGCGGCCGCGCGCGAGCGGGGCGTTGCGAATCGAGGCCACCGACAGGGTCGCGCTGCCGTTGCTGTGGCAGGCGAGCGTGAGGCTCAGCTTCCGCCCGTGGAGCCGCGGGTTGCCGCCGAGGGGACCCGGACCGGACACGGCGGGAATCGCGGACGGAGGACCCACAGGCTCCGCGGGCGGGGGAACGCCCGGCGCCGGGGCTTGGGGGTAACCGACTCCGGCGCCAGGCGGCGGCCCCGGCAGCGATGGCGGCCCGGCGGGAGATGAGGCCGCGGACGCGCTGCCGGAGGTCGCGAGCAGCCCGGCAACGAGGGCGATCAGGGCGAACCCTGACCCTCCGTGGCGCGCTCGCCGTGCGATGCGCCTAGGCATAGGCACAGTAGGTCGTCGCTGTGGTGGGGCTCGGCTCTGACCGCGCGTACTCCCAGACGGTCGTCGGGTGGCTGTACCAGTAGACCGCCTCCAGCACCGCGATCAGGTACGTCCCATGACCCGGGGCGATCCCGATCGGCCCCCAGGTCCACGGGTTGATCCCGGCCGGCTGCTGCCACTCGGCGATGCCGGTCGGCGTCGCGGTCCACCGATACCAGGTGCTGGAGTACGCACCCCGGGCTCCGAGCCATTGCCAGCCGGTGGCGGGGGTGTACCAGGCGAGCCACGGGCGCACGTCGATCGTGGTGGCAGCCGGGGTGGAGGTGAAGTTGGGCGCCACCAATTGCGCACTCTGAGCGCCGCCGGCCGTGCAGCCGAGCCCGAACGCGCTGGTCCAGAACAGCGGGGTCGGAGCGCTACGGCCCAACGACAGGGAGAGGCGAGCCGTCTGCGCTCCCTGGCTCAGCGTCAGTGCTCCGATCAGGCCACTGCTGGTTGCGATGCCGCGCGCCTGAGACCGCGTGAGCACGAATCGAATCGTGCTGCGGCCCCTCGAGCAACGGTACGTGCTCTTGACCAAGACGGAGCCGGCCCGCAGTTGCGCCTTTCCGTTGGCCTGACAGGCGATCGTCACCGGCAGCTTGGTGCCGCTGACCGCGCTGTATCCCGAGAGAAGCCCCGGCCCGTAGGGTGCTCCGGTGATGCTGGCGGCGGGCAGGCTCGCCTGCGCCGCCGGCGCCTGTCCGGGAGGCGGCGGAAGCGGGAGGCCGGTGCCCGCGCCCGGCGGCGGACCCGGGAGACCCGGCGGCGGCCCCGCGGCCTGCGCCACGCTGCCGGCTCCGGCAAGCGCCATCAATGCGGCAACGATGGGCCACGGGCCGCCCCGCAGGGGCAGCCTCAACATTTGAACCCGGCCCGAGTGGCCCCGATCGGAAGGGTGGAGATGACCTGGGATGGGGCGTGCCGCGATCGGATCTTGAGCGTGTAGTGCTTGCCATACCACCCGCAGTGCAGGATCGAGACGGTGACGGTCGCCCCGACGGCAAGTCGCGCGCCTGCGAAGACCGGCTCGAGGTTGACCGTGCGGCTGCGTGGGCACTTGGTCTTGCCCTTCGCGGTGCAGCGCGTGCTGTTGGCAACGGCCAGCGTGTGGGTCGCGAATGGGCATCCCTTACCCTTGCAGGTGAAATAGAAGCTGCTTCCCGAGGGCACGCCGTACGCCAGCCACGAGGTGAAGGTCGTATGTGTGGGTGAGTAGTGGACGTACCACTGCATGACAGAGGTGACGTAATTCGGGCTCTGCCTGCCGATCGCGACCTTCCCGACCCCCGAGGTCGAGGCGCCGAAGTCGCCATCGCCGCCGTACCGCGCCGTGATCCGGTGCGCTCCCAGTCCGCTGTAGCGAACATGACAGGTCGCGCTGCCCCTCACAAGGCGCCGGCCCGAGCAGCCATGGATGGTCTTGCCGCGGTCCATGAATGTCACCGTACCCGACACCTGGATCGGACGCGCCGGCATCGACTTGGGCGCCACCGATGCCGTGTACTTGATGTTCGAGCGCAGCGCGACCTGCCCGGGCGCGGTGAGGTGCGTCACCGTCGGCGCCTTTCCGACCGCGATTGTCGACGTCTGACTGCTGGAGCCGCCCAGAAGCGAGCCTCCGGCGGCTGAGAACACCGCCGTCACCTGGGTGATCCCGGTGGCGAAGCTCGTTGGGCACGTCACCGTGGCGCTCTGATCGGTCGCGGTCGCCGCAACGGCTTCGCAACCGGTGATCGGGCCTGAGACGGTGCGGAAGCTCACCGACCCCGAGACCGACGCGTTGCCAGAACTCGACGTGACGGTTGCGATCAGCGTCACCTGCTGATTGGTCACCGAGCCCTGGGGTGCCACGAGTGCGGTGGAGCTCGTCGCGGTGACGACGGCGGTGGCGCCCGACGTCGCGGGGTTCCCGGGGCCGCCGCCGTTGGCACCGGACTCCTGCACCTCCAGCGAGAAGCCGACGTCGCCCGGGCCCAAGGTGTATGTCTGGCCGGTGGCGCCCGCAACGGGCGAGCAGCTGCCGCGGCAACGCAACCACTGATAGGTGAACGTGCCGGCGTTGCCGCTCCAGGTGCCGGGCGACTCGACGAGCGTCGCGCCCTGTTGGGTCGAGCCGGTGATTCCTGGACGTGCGGTGTTCCCCGGAGGGGGAATCGGACCTATCAAGGGCATAACCGGACCCACGATCTGCGAGGGCACCGTTGTCGAGCCCCCGGCATTCGCTGCTGTTTCCAACACCTGAATGGTGCCGCCGACATCTGCAACTGTGGGCACATAGGTCTGCGCAATCGCTCCCGCGATGGGGACGCAGTTGTTGGTGCTGGAGTCGCACAGGTACCACTGCCAGGCGATCGAGGTAGGGCTGTTTGCCCACTTCGCCGCTGTCTCCTTGAGCGTCTGGCCCTGCTGCGGAGTCCCGGTGATGACCGGCGAACCTATCAGCCCCGGCGGTGACGGGAGAGCTGACCCAGCCGAGCTGGCAGAAGCAAAGCCTCCGGCGTTCGTTGCCGTCACCTGTACCACCGCCGTGGACCCTGTGTCGGCCGAGGTTAGCGTGTAGGTTGAGAAGGTTGCTCCGGAGATGGCGCTACACGCGAGCGGCGTCCCGGAGCAGCGCTGCCATTGGTAGGCGTACGCCGTCGGGCTGTTGGTCCACGTGCCCGTCGATGCCGTCAGGACCTGACCCACCGCGATCGTCCCGGTGAACGCCGGAAGCACGGTGTTCGCCGGTGGAGGCGGAATGAGCACCGCGGAGGTCGCGGCGGCTCCCGCTCCGCTGACGTTCGACGCCGTCTCCTCGACCTCGTAGCCAAGCCCGTCACTGGCGGCCGGTACCGCATACGTCTGGGCCGTCGCGCCGCTGATAACGGTGCACGTGGAGGCCGATGAGCCCGTGCACGAGAGCCACTGGTAGGTGTAGCCGGTGGGGCTGTTCGTCCAGCTGCCGTGTACGTCGGTCAGGGTGCCGCCCAGGGCGGTGCCCGTGATCGTGGGAACCCCCCCAGTGTTAGCGGGCACTCCCGTCGCCACGCCGGTCGTCGATGAGTCGGCCGTCGCGAATCCGCTGGCATTGGTCCCAGTCACTTCGACTCGGATCGCGAAGCCGCCCGCGACGTCGGCGGCGGTGACAGTGTAGGACGTGCTGTCCGTCGACGTTGGGCTCGCGTTGCAGCTGCTGCCGAGGCAGTCCTGCCACACGTAGCTGAAGCTCGGGCTGTTCGACCAGGTGCCTGGGCTGGCCGTGAGCGGCTGGCCTTGGGCGGGTGTGCCGCTGATCGACGGCGGCGTGCTGTTCGCCGGCACTCCCATCGCGGCGGCGGTCGTCGATGAGTCGGCCGTCGCGAATCCGCTGGCATTGGTCCCAGTCACTTCGACTCGGATCGCGAAGCCGCCCGCGACGTCGGCGGCGGTGACAGTGTAGGACGTGCTGTCCGTCGACGTTGGGCTCGCGTTGCAGTTGCCCCCGAGGCAGTCCTGCCACACGTAGCTGAAGCTCGGGCTGTTCGACCAGGTTCCCGGGCTCGCCGTCAGCGGCTGGCCCTGAGCCGGTGTGCCGCTGATCGACGGCAGCGTGCTGTTCGACGGCGGCTCGACGACCGTCACGACGTTGGAGGTGACGGTCGCAGTTGACGAGGTGGTGGAATCCGTCGCCGTCTCGGTCACGAAGATCGTGTGAGCCGGTTCGTCGCCGGGCACGGTGTAGGTGCTCGCGGACGATGTCGTGCACGCGTTGCTGGGGCTGCAGTCTGACCACACGTCGACAACGGGTGCGGTCACGCTGGAATCCCATGTGCCCGGGGTCACGCTCAGCATGTCGCCTTGACCAGCCGTGCCTGATGGTGTGACTGCCGGCGGGGTGAGGTTCACGGGATCACTAGCTGCGAACGCGGTCGCAGGGATCCCCGCGGCCAGGCCCAACGCCATCACGAGGACGGCCAGCGGTCGTCGGAGCAAGGACGCGGTGGAGCGAAAGAGGTGGCGCGGAACTCGCAAAGTAGTCGTTCTCCCTGGCTGGTTGGCGGGCGCACTCTGTCGCTCGAGTGCGCCCGCCATGCCGGGTCAGCCCTTGATCGTCAGCGTCCCCTTGACGCTGTGGGAGGACTTGGCCGCGAGCTTGGTGGTGATCACCAGCTTGCCGGCCACCTTCCGTGCCTTCGGCTTGTGATGCGCGGCGGCCGTGACCGCTCTCATCGAGAGCTTCGGCAGCTTGACCGTGATCCGATCGACCTTCCCCGACTTGAATCGGAACGAGTGGCTGACCTTGTGGCCTGCGACCGTCAGCGTGAACGTGCCGGCGCAGAGTCTTGCCCTTGACTGTCCGGCCCTTGGAGGCCTTGCAGTTCAGGGACACGGTCACCTTGCCGTGGCTCACCCGGACGGTCTTCGGCGCGGCCTGGACGGCCACGTACCGGATCGCGACCGTCTTCCTCCCCGGATGTGGGGTGCGTTTGCCCCTGGGCCGGCGGGGTCACCGGGCTCGTCCCCGTGCTCGTGGCCCCGTGGCCGGGGTGGTGCCGCTCGGGCCGGTCGGGACGGCCGGGGTCGTCGGGAGCGCCGGCCAGGCAGCGAGCGCGGTGAACGTCGACGTGCCTGCCTTGGCGTTGGTCCATCCCGACTGATTACCGCCGTACATGTCGCCGACGCCCTGGATACCGGTGAGCGGCATCTGGATCGCCGACCCGCTGTTGTTGATCGTCACGAGGTTGCCCTCGATCGAGCCGGTCACCTGGCTGCCCCCCGCGGTTGCCCACGCAGCCTGCTCGCTGAGCAGGGTCGCGGTCGCCTGCATCGTCGGCTGCTCGATCGGAGCGTTCGGCTGGAAGTACAGGTTGTACTGCGCGAGGAGCGGATTCATCACCTGGTAGTAGAGGCCATCGCCCGTCGTCGTCGGGATGCCGGTCTGCTGCTGCATCAGGTTCGTCTGATGGAAGTAGTGCGGCCTCGGGTCGTTGCCCATCATGCGGGAGAACATCCCCTGGCTGTCGAAGTCGATGCTGTTGACGATGCTCGACATCGTGAACTGGGTCCCCGCCGGGTTGCACGACGTGACCCCGGCAATCGCCGTGCACGTCGGATCGTCGTACAGCGTCTCGTACTCGTTGACCTCCTGGGCGCTGGTCGCCACGTTGTAGTAGATGTTCGTCGGGTGGCGCGGGATTGCCGTTGCCCCGGCGTCCTGGAACGTCGCGCCGGCCGCGTACTGCGAGCTTGGCGGAGACCCGGTGGTGAACGTCGCCGTCGCCGGGTTCGGGTACGGCTTGGACGCGTCGGAGCCGAACTCCTTGATGCCGGTCGCCGTGAAGGCCGCGACCAGCTCGGGGTTCTGCTCGTACGGCGACTCGCTGGCATTATTCACGGTCGGCGGCGCCCAGCCCGTCGGCATCGCCGTGCCCGCGCCGGAGTCGGGGATGTTGAGGTTCTCGCTCGGGCCGCTGTCGCCGAAGTCGGTGGTCTGGGCGGCGACCGTGCCGACCTTGTACCAGGCGTTCGAGCCCGTGACCTCGCGGTAGACGTTGTACTGGGCGGCGTGGCAGACGGCGTCCCAGGTCACGGTCACCGTGGTGCCCGTCGCCGGAGCGACCGGGGCCGCCACCGTAACCGCCGCGCTCGTCGAGGCTGACGATTCACCACCAGTCGTGGAGAACTGATCGGTGATCGCGTAGGTGTACGAGCCTGCCGGGAGACCGCCCGTCGTCGTGGTCGCCTGGCCAGGGTCGTTGAGCTCAGGCGGATCGACCGTGCCGGGAGTGCCGGGAAGGAGGTTGGCCAGGCCCGCGTGCTCGCCGGTCACGAGCTCACCGGGGTTCTCCACGCCGAGCACCTTCGTCGGATCGGTGTTGGCGGCGAGACCGAGGGTGCCCGTCGCCCACGCGGTGTTCTTCGTGATCTCACTGTCGATGTAGGCCTGATTGGCGCAGCCCTGGTCCAGGTTCGGGTGATCCCACGTGTGGCTGACCCAACCGAAGTCGCCCGTGTACGGCTTGCCCGTCGTAGGATCGGTCCCCTTGTAGGCCACCAGCAGCGGATCGCTGGCGCCGGTGCTCCCGCCGCCGTTGTACAGCATGTCGATACGGAAGTTGTTGGCCTTTGACCACTTTGCGGCAGCCGTGACGTCAGCCGGCTGCTCTCGCAGCGCATCAGCTGGGTTGTAGTCGGTCGCGCCACCGCCGATGCCGGTGCCCGGCGTGAAGCTGTCGTCCGAGAGGAACGTGTCGTCGATCTGTGTCGTCAGGTAGTTGCGCTGGTCACCGAAGTACGTGTCTCGCGTCAGCCAGTTGAGCTCGCCGTGCTGCAGCAGCTGGGTCTGGAGCATGTACTGGTTCGCGTTGAACGTCTGATACATCGCCTGGCGACCATCCGAGCTGGTGTAGATGCCAAGCAGTGAATCGTTGTTGGTGTCGGAGATGAGGGTCTGATCACCGTTGCCGGCGGCGGCGCTGTAGCCGAAGGTGGTCGAATCGAAGGCAACCCCCTTGAGGTAGGGGAACACGCCCTGGCCCGCCGCGGTGAGAGACGTACCCGCCGGAGTGGCCGAGAAGGTTCCGCCGGATGTCGTGAGCCCGAAGTCCTTCTCGGGGGTCGCGTTGAGGGTCGAGCTCGGCTGCGCGTAGGCCGTGATCTGGCGAACGCTGAAGTGCTGCTCGAACGTTTGCAGCGTCGTCCACTGAGCAGCGCTCAAGCCCGAGTCACCCGAGCCCGCAACGATGACGCCCTCGTAGTTGGCGACCTCGGTGCCGTCCGATGCCGTGCTGGACAGCGTTGGCAGCGCAACGCTCCCGACGGCCGCCGGGTTCGTCACGACCGTGTCGTACGGGACGCCCTCGCGCTTGAGCGTGTTCTGCCAGTTGCCGTAAGCGATCGCCGTTCCGCAGCCGACAGGATCGTGACCGGGAGTGCAGTCCGGGTCCGTGTAGGCCGTGATCAGCACCACCTTCATCCCGATCTGCTGGGCAGGGGAGGCCGCCGAGGCCACCCCGCCGTCTGAGCCGCCGAAGGCTCCGGTGGTAGCCATTACTGCGAACAGGCCAGCCACGGCGGCGAGCGCTGCGATCAGAGGACGTAGAAGTCGTCTCATCGTGAATATCCGTCCTATCGTCGTGGGTGGCCCGAGACACACACATGCCATCGCGCCGAGTTGCCCCTGATGTGACCTGCCCCAAATGTGCTCTCAGTGTGTCCCCCGGCGGCCACGACGCCAATGGGCTTGCCCGGTCGTCCTGCGTTCATCCATGAACGGCGAACGCCTCCGACCATCCCTTTCGGGTTAACGGCCGGCAGTGTTAAGCTTCGTGGTGCTCGGTATGAGACCGAGGGGCACGTTGCAGCCGTTAGGGCTGATTAACCAGAAGTCGGAAGAAACGTGGGGGCCGTGGACGCGTTCGACGAATCTGTTGGGCCGGAGCTGACGCTCGTCGTCGGTGACGAGCAAGTCGCTACTCGAGTGGGAATCAGGAGTGCTGTGGAGCCGCATGGAATCCGTGTGGTGCGCGAAGCATCGACCGCCGCCGAGGCGGTGGAGCGCTGCCTGGAGCAACGCCCTGACGTCTGTGTACTGGGAACGCGCCTCCCCGGCAACGCGCTACGCGCTGCGCAGCGGATCAAGGAGAGCCTGCCGGATACGAAGATCATCATGCTTACCGAGGTGGGGCGCAGCGACGAGTTGTTCGCCGCGCTTCGTGCCGGAGCCGATGGCTATCTGCTGATGACGACCTCGGCGGCTCGCCTGCCCTATGCGATTCGAGGCGTGGCGCAGGGCGAGGCGGCGCTCCCGCGCGATCTCACCATCCATCTCGTGCGTGAGTTCCGCGAGCGCGGACACCGGCGCCGGGTGGAGCTCGAGCCGGGCCGCGACGTGGAGTTGACGGCTCGCGAGTTCGAGGTGCTCGAGTGCCTGCGAAAGCGAGAGCGCACCGCAGAGGTGGCGGGTCATCTCGGGATCACCGAGGTCACCGTCCGCCGGCATATCTCGTCGCTCGTGCGGAAACTGGGAGCGCCGGACCGCACCGGCATGCTCAAGATCCTGGAACGATGCGAGAGCTCGAACGGCTCTGGCATCGTGATCTCCTAGGCCTCGGGCCGTCAGGCGCTAACGACGCATCGCGCCGGGCATCGGTCGGCGCCCAGGGCTTGCTGCGCTCGCGGCACTGACGCCGCGAGGCTCCTCGATCTTGGTCTGGCGCTCGAGGACCGTCCCGCCGGGCATCAGCCGCACCCACCCGGACTTCTGCCCGGCGTAGTCCGGTCCAATCGTCGCGCCGGTAATCGGCATTTCGACCGGCGCACCGCCGTTATTTATCAGCGTGAGGTGCGTGCGGTCGGTGAAGGATCGGATCGAGCCGCGCATCAGCGCGGCATGCCAGGCCCGCCGACGGAGCAGCAAGCGTCCGATCTCACCCATCGTGGGCTGCACGAGCCAGGCGCTGGGGGCGACGTGACAACGGTAACGGTCAAGTACAGCTTCAAGGATGCTGTAGATCAGCGCGGGCATGCCCTCGCCGCCCGTCGGATCCCGTCCCCCGATCATGTTGCTCTGATGGAAGTAACGAGGTCGTGGGTCGTTGCCCACGACCGAGTTGAACACTGCTCTCGCCTCGGCAGCCACGACCTCGTCAAACGTGCTCACCACTCGCCCGTGCTCTGAACGGAGGCGGTCGAGGACCTGGGATCGAGTGGCGGCATCGTGTGGCAGGCTCGTCGGATACCGAGGCACTGCGATTGCGGGGCCCACCATAAACGGCGTCCCCGCGGGGATCGGAGCGTCTCCGTCACCCGACGGGTACGGGCGCGACGCGTCGCAGGCCACGTAGCGGAGCCCCTGGGACCGTAGGGCTGTTGCGAGCGCCGGATTCTCGCGTCGGGGCGGCGTGGCCGCCAGGTTCGCCAGCCCGGTGTGAGCACCCGTGACCAATGCCCCAGGCTCCAGCTCCAGTCCGACGTCCCGCGCCCAGCTGAGATTGCGCTCGATCTCCGCTTCGATTTCACGCTCGCCGAGTCCGTCGAGGTCAGCGTGCGCATACGTGTGGTTGAGCCACCCGAAGGCATCCCGCTCCGCGAGCAGGGCGCTCAACAGGGGGTCCTCGGTCCGCCCGGTGAGCGTCCTGTGAAGGCTGCTGCCCCAACCGTTGCAGGCGAGGTCGAGACGCAGTCCCCGGTCTCGTCCCCACGCGGCGGCGTACCGCGCGTCGTGCTCGGTCATCCTGATGCTGTGTTCCGGCCGCCGGTCCGATGCATGGCGCTCAACGCTCCACGAGTAGTTGGCGAGCAGAACGTCATCGATGTGCACCGAGAGGTAGTTGCGGTCAACGCCGACGTATGAGCCGTGGGTGAGCCAGGACAACTTCCCCTGGCGCAGGACCTGCCCCTGTGCCTGATTGGCATTGGCGTTGAATGTCTGTACCAGCTCCTCGCGGCCGTCGTCGTGACGGTGGAGTCCCAGCAGCACAGATTGATCCGGGCCCTCCACGAGGGTCTCGAACCGGTCAGCGTCCAACGGGTAGGCCAGGTGGGCCCAGCTACCAGGATCGACCGGAAGGCGGTCACGCAGGTAGGGGAAGACCCTCCGGCCGCTCTCGGTCAGCTTCGGTTCCAGCTCCTCGAGCGGCCCCGACCAATGCGCTCCGGTGAGTCCATGCGCCGGTCCGGGCACTCCGTACGCGATCAGACGGCGCAGCGCATGCGCGCGCTCGAGCCGCTCGAGGGCGTCGCGTTCGCGGGGTTCGAGCATGATCTCGATGAGCCCATCCTGCGTGAGGATCAATCCCTGGTACTGCACGGCTCCGTGCTCATCGACGAACCGGATCGGGCTGGTGAGATCGTTGAGCGACACCGCATCGAACGGAACCCCGGCGGCCGTCAGCCAGTGCGCCCAGGCCGGAAACGCGGGTTCTCTCCCCGTGAGTCCGAGCAGCAGGACCCGCATGTGCACGCGTGTTGTACGGCGATTGCGCCGAGTTCTCATCACCAGGCCTCGGCGGCTGATCCTGCCAGAACCGGATGTTCGTACAGGGGGCCGCTGTTCCCGAACTAGTTCACGCGCGTGAACGCAGGAACCCGCAGATGGGCCATTGGGAGCGTCGTCATAGACCTCGACAATGTCTCCACGCGGGGATCAGCGCCTCTGGTGCGAGAGGTGCCCTCGAAAGCAAACCAGCGGATTGGAACCGTGACCACAGAGCTGCGACCGTACGAGAGCCCGCCGGCGCGGGCGCGTGCTCGTGCCCGTGCCCGTGCCCGTGCGGGCGGGACCACGCAATCGCCTTCCCCCAACGATGCCGCGTCCACGTCGGTTCGGGGCCAGAGCGGGCGACGCTACAAGATCCTGATGACGACGGAGGGTACCTACCCCTACGCCGTGGGAGGCGTCAGTTCGTGGTGCGACGTTCTGATCGGCGGCCTTGACGAAATTGACTGGGACGTCCTCCCGTTGATCGCCGGGGGCAAGCGCATGCGGCCGACCTGGTCGCTGCCGCCCAATGCGCGGTTGCTGAGACCCGTCGAGCTGTGGTCCGAAGAGAGGCCGCCGCGGCGCCTCTCACGCCGCCAGGCGGTGGCGGAGCTGGCGCTTCCCTCGCAACTGCTCAGAGGGCTGATGCCCTGGGAGGGTGACGTTGATCAGCTGCGGGTCGCCCTGGTCAGCTGCCGGGTGCGGCCGCAATCGATCCGCCGGGAGTTTCGCGGCCGGGAGAGCTGGGAGCAGTTCCTTCGAGAGCTGGAGGATCTGCTGGCGGAAAGCCACCGTCAGTCTGCGCCGGCCCCGATCTACGACGCGATCGAAGCCGCGAGGCTCTACCAGGTCCTGTACTGGGTGGCTCGAACCGCCGCGGTGCCGACGCCTCCGTGTGACCTGTTGCACGTCACGGCCGCCGGATGGGCCGCGATCCCGGCGATCGTCCACAAGGCATTGCACGGGACCCCGATGCTGCTCACCGAGCACGGTGTCTACGTGCGCGAGGCTTACCTCGAGTCCGTACGCGGTTCGGCGTCGTCTGCGGGCGGCGCTCACATGTCGCCGAGGGTCGCCCTCGGCTTGACGCGAGCGGCGTACGCCGCGGCGGACGTGATCGCCCCAGTCACTGAGGCCAACGCCGAATGGGAGCGCGGCCTAGGGGTCGATCCCGCGAAGATCCGGGTCATTCCCAACGGCATCACGCCGCCAGGGACCCCGGTCGAGCCTCCGGGCGCCAACAAGGTCGTGGCCGTGGGGCGTATCGATCCGCTCAAGGATGTCCTCACGATGATGCTCGTCGCGGATGAGGTGAGGCGCAGGATGCCGCAGGCCCGGTTCGAGTGCTGGGGGCCGGTCACGCCCGGTCAGGAAGCGTACGGTCAGGTCTGCCGGCGCATGCACGAGGAGCTCGACCTCGGCGAGCATTTCCAGTTCATGGGCAACACCAGCGATCCACACGGCGCCATCCGGGGCGGAGATGTGGTCCTGATGACGAGCATTTCAGAGGCGATGCCTATGGCGCTGCTCGAGGCGATGGGCCAGGCGCGGCCGATGGTCGCGACCAGCGTGGGAGGGGTTCCCGGCGTAGTCAAAGGCTGCGGTCTGATCGCGCCCCCCGGAGATGTTCACGCGCTCGCCTCCGCGGTGACCACCCTTCTCGGCAATCCCGGCTTGGCCCGGGCTCTGGGCCGGCGAGGTTACGAACGCCTGCACCGGCGCTACACGCTCACTCGCTGCCTGGAGTCGTATGAGGACGTGATGATCGGACTGATCGAGGGGGCGCAAGCGTGAGCGGGCACGACAAAACCCGTTCGAGCGGCACCGGGCCGCGCGTCCCGACAAACGACGGGCGCGCGCTCGGGCGCGCGCATCGAGATCTCTATGCCCAATCGGTACTCGACGCGCGGCTTGGGCGCCCGGCGCGCGATGTCCTGGAGGCGACGGTGGTGCTGGAGGCGTGGACGGGGCGCCCGGCCCAGGACGCGATGAGGTCAGCCTCGGATCTCGTTGCACTCGACGGTCCACCGGTCACTGCTCTCAGCCGAGTCGACCCCTTCGCCGACTCGGAGCGCACGAGCGTGATCGCGGAGGGAGTCACCCTGGTTCTTCTTATCGTCTCTATCGCCGCGTGGGCGGCGCCGATCAGCCTGGCGTTGGGAAGCGACGTGCTCGGGCACGCCATTCGCGTGGCTCTGCCGATTGCCGTCGCGATCCAATGGGGACTGAGGAGTCGATACCTGGGCCGGCCCCATGGCCTGGCCTGCCTGGCTCGGGACGGGCTCGCGTTCTGGGCGTTGCTACTCGTCGCGATCGACGTGCCGCTTCTGTTCCAATCCGGCTGGGGCCCGGTTGCCGCGATGCTGATTCCGATCTGGGTCGGAGGGGCGGTCCTGACCCGTCGCGGATGGGGGTTGATCTACGCAGCAGTGCTCGTGATCGGCACGATCGCCCTCAGCAACGGGTTCGAGCCATACGTAGTGCTCGGCGCACTCACCGTGGTCACCCTGGCGATGTGCGTCGCGGCCGTGCACTCACGGCGGGAGCGGACCGACGCTCGCGCCGGGACCGCCGCTCGGGCGGCGATGGCGGCGCTCATCGGGGGACTCTTGGGGGTGCTCCTCGTCGCCGACCCCACTCTGAGCTGGGGAGTCCACGGCACCCACCCCGCGTTGGCACTCATTCCGTCGGTCATCGGCAGCTACTGGGGCGGTTATTACCTCTGGAACTTCTACGACGCGGTGCCCCGAGGACTGCGCGGGGTGTCTCTCAAGCGCGCCGGCGGTATCGGCTTCTCGGACCCGGCGATGGCGATCTTCGTCGGCGCGCTGGCGAGGTTGATCGGCGCCACGGCGGTGCTGTCCGCGGTCGTCATCGCCCTTAGCGATAGGTTTGGCGGAACCGATGAGGTGAGCGTCTTCATCGCCTTCGGATGCGTCGGCACGGTGAGCATGTTGATCGGCCTGCTCGAGTCGTTCGCTCTGCAGTGGGCGGCTCTGTTTGCCGCCGCGGCGGCTCTTGCCACCGAGCTCGCCTGTGTGTCGCTGTCGCTCACTCACGCGCCCGGGGGTGCACTGGCTGCTGGAGCAACCGTCGGGGTCCTGGTCACGCTGCCGGTGCTCCTCGTCAGGCTGGCGCGGTCGGGCCGAGTGCTGGCAACGACCATGTGGATTCAGTGAGGATCACCGTGCGCGCTGGCGAGAGTTCGCACGCGGGCCGCGCCGCCGGCACGTTCACCGGTGAACGCTTCTTGTGCGGACTGGCCCATGGACTCCAACCGACAGACTTGACAATCTCTCTTTTACGGCTCCCCGGACAGGAGCCCTAGCGCAAATGAGGAGACAGATGGGGACACGAAGAAGCAAGCTGAGCTCAGAGGCCATGACCGAGTCCTCCGGGGCGCCCGATCTGAGCAAATCCACCGCAGAGGACCATGTGGTGGTCTCGATCGGCTCCGCAGCCGAGCTTCATGGGCAGCAGCCCTCCGGAGTGAGCGAAGCCCTCGCGACGAGCGAGGCGCAGCCGTTGGACAGGTTCCGGCGGCGTCTGGAGCGATTCCGCTGGCTGGGCGATGCCGAGATCACGCCGGGTTCGCTCGACGACGAGTCAGAGCTGAGGCTCCAGGTGATGCTGCTGCGCGAGGAGAATGCACGTCTGAAGGGCGCCCGGCACCAGCCGGCAGGTGCCGGCAGCGCGATCGATCGCATTCGGCTGCTCGACTTGCAGGCCTCTGACCCTGCGACGGCTGATGATGCCTGGGGGCTGCTGACGGATTGCCTGGTCATCCGCGAGGGTCTCGAGCAGGTATGCGTCGAGATGCAGCAGGCGATCAGTACGATTCAGGAGCGGCTCGCGGGGCTGGCAGTGAGTTTCGAAGCCGCGCGACCGACCGATGAGCTCACGGCCGATGGGGCTGAAAGCGTCAGTGGATGACAAGCGGGCGGCCCCCGAGGGCTTCGATTCGCGTGTCCACACGGCCGTCACGGATATGTACACCTATGTGCTCCTGTTGGACGCGGAGCGCAAGGGCGTAGGCGAGCGGCTGCAGGACGTGGACGCGGTCAGTGCGTCTCCGCCGAGTGATCAGAGCGCGCAGCTGAGCGGCCTCGGCGCCGAGCTGGCAGAGGAAGTCGATGCGCTTCGTCTCGCTGTCGCGGTCTTGCATGAGCAGGGCGTCGCAGACGCCGGCAGAACCCGCTGATCAGGCTCAGACGAGGCCGCGGCGGACGGCCTGCACCGCGGCTTGAACCCTGTTCTCGACCTGGAGCTTGACCAGGATGCTGGAGACGTAGTTCTTGATGGTGTGCTGGCTCAGAAACAATGTGCGCGCGATCTCGACGTTGTCCATGCCGCGAGCGATCAGCTCGAGGATCTCGAACTCACGTGCGGTCAATTCCACGCTGCCGTGGTCGAGCTCGACCATTGCCGGTTGGCGGACGCGACGGATCAGCTGGCCGGCCACGCGAGGTGAGATCTGCGACTCGCCGCGCGCGGCGGCCCGGATCCCTTCGACTATCTGGGCGATCGGCGCGTCTTTCAGCAGGTAGCCGCAGGCACCGGCCAGCAGAGCATCCATCACGTTGCGCTCGTCGGCGACGACCGTCAACACGAGCACCCGTGCCAGCGGCACGCTGCCGCTAAGCCGCTGGGTCGCTTCGATACCGGACATGCCCGGCATGTTGAGGTCCATCAGGACGACGTCGGGCACCAGCTCACGGACCAGGGTGATGCCACTTGCCGCGAGGGCCGCTTCCCCGATCACGTCAAGGCCGCTCTTGCGGAGCACCTGCACGAGGCCTCCTCTGAACAACTCGTGGTCATCGATCACGATGACCCGAATCGCAGGCTCGCTCATGACCCTGTCACCGGTGGGCGAGAAGCGATCAAACGGGTGAACGACGACAGCCCTGTATCCCTCTTGATGTGAAGTCGGATTGGCAATGTAATGCGATTGGGTATCAACTTCATGTGGGGGGCAATTGATGTGCGGAATTATCGGATATGTCGGAAAGCGGCGTTGCGGTCCGCTCCTGCTGGAGGGCCTGCGCCGGCTCGAGTACCGCGGCTACGACTCTGCCGGAGTCGCGTGGCGCGATGGAGATGCGGTTCACTGCATCCGGTCGGTCGGAAATCTCGACTCCCTGGAGCTGGCGCTTCGGCAGACACCTGGTGGCGTCGAACGGTTCGCGGGTGGTGATGGCGCTCAAACGGGCACCATCACGTGTTCGATCGGGGTCGGGCATACGCGGTGGGCGACCCACGGAGCGGTCACGGAACGCAACGCCCATCCCCATCATGATGCGAGCGGCCGCGTGCGCATCGTCCTCAACGGGATCATCGAGAACCACGTCGAGTTGCGCCGGCGCCTTGCCGGCGATCTTGTGCAGTTCAGCTCGGACACCGATGCGGAGGTCGTGGCTCATCTGATCGCACTCAACTATGCAGGTGACCTCGGCGACGCCGTGCGGAGGTCTCTCGATGACCTTACCGGTCACTATGCATTTGTTGCGATGTGCGACGATGAGCCCGAGGCACTCGTCGGTGTCCGGAAAGAGTGTCCACTCGTTGTCGGACTCGGTGAGGACGAGCAGTTCGTCGCGTCCTCGATCGTTGCCTTCCGCGCCCACACGCGGAAGGTGATCCTCCTGGAGGACGGCGATATCGTGACGCTGCGTCCCGACGCGGTGAGCATCTGTGGCGCCGATGGACGCCCCCGTCGCGCGATCCCGACCGAGGTCGATTGGGACGAGGATCGCTGCGAGAAGGACGGATATGAGACCTTCATGCTCAAGGAGATCAATGAGCAGGGCACCGCGGTGGCACAGACGCTGTCGCATTGGCGGGCTGGGTCTGATGACACAGCGGGACACGTTCTGACCCGCCAGAGTCTCACCCGGATCGAGCGCATCGTCGTCGTCGCCTGCGGAACCTCGTATCACGCGGGGCTGGTCGGTCGTCAGGCGATCGAGCAGTTTGCGCGGGTTCCCGTGGACGTCGAGACGGCATCTGAGTTTCGGTATCGCGATCCGATCGTCGGACCACGCACGGTGGTGTTGGGCATCACTCAGTCCGGGGAGACAGCGGACACGCTGGCCGCCATGCGGCTCGCGCGGGCGCGTGGCGCAACCGTGCTGGCGGTGACCAATGCCCCGGGGAGTCAGGCGACACGGGAGGCAGACGGCGTTCTCTTCACCCGGGCCGGACTCGAGATGGGCGTTGCCGCGACGAAGACGTTCGTCGCGCAGGTCGCGTTGCTCCACGCATTCGCGCTTCGCCTCGCCGCCGCTCGGGGATCTCTGGCTCCGGCCAGGCTCACCGAACTGCAGCAGGAGCTGGAACGGGTGCCCGCGTTGGTCGACAGGGTGGTGGCCGAGGTCGATGACCACATGCGGAGCATCGCAGAGCGCCTGGCGTGGAGCCCGTTCTTCCTCTACCTCGGTCGTCTCTCGGGCCTCCCCGTCGCGTTCGAGGGGGCGCTGAAGCTCAAGGAGATCTCTTACATCCCGACGGACGCCTATGCTGCCGGCGAGATGAAACACGGGCCGATCGCGCTGCTGAGCTCTGAGACCCCCGTCGTGTGCGTCGCGACGGAGGAGGCGGTATTGCCCAAGCTGCTCTCCAACCTTTCGGAAGTCCGGGCGCGCGGCGCGCGCGTGTTGGCGGTGGCGAGCGAGGGGGACAAGCAGATCGCCGAGCATGCCGAGGATGTCGTCTACGTCCCGAGGACGGAGCCGCTCTTTCAGGCGATGCTCAGCATCGTCCCGCTTCAGCTCTTCGCCTACCACGTGGCGCGCGCTCGTTCGCTCAACGTCGACCAGCCGCGCAACCTCGCCAAGACAGTCACCGTTGAGTGATCGGGTCGTCACCGTCGGGTGCGGTGGCGGCCTCGGCGTCGTGCTCCGGGCCCTGGCGGACCTCGGGTTGGAGCTCACCGTCATCGTGGCCGCCGCGGAGTACGTTGGGGCCGATGCGCCGAAGTCGGGTCCCGGCCCGAGCCCCGCGGTGGCGGAACTGCACCAAGCTCTGGAGGCGTTGGCCGACGATCGAGTCGCGCTGGCCCGCGCGATGCGCCGTCCGCTGACCGTGGATCGGTTGGGACGCCATCCTCTGGGGAACCTGATGATCCACTCACTGGCATCGGGGCTCGGCGATCTAGAGCGCGCGAGTGCGTGGCTCGGAGAGCAGTTGGGGATTGGTGGCGAGGTTCTCCCGGCGACGCTCCAACCTCTCAGCTTCACGGTGCTCCGGGGACGCGGGGCACCCGGCCGGCCGCCGCCGACGTGGGTCCACGCTCTGGACCGCCTGTCCTTCATCCCGCAGCGACCCCCGGTGCCGGCGCAGGCGATCAGCGCCATCCGTGCCGCGGACGCAGTCGTGCTGGCTCCGGGTCCGTTGTTCCGGGGCGCGTTGGTGGCGGCCGCGGTCCCCGATATCGCCCGTGCTCTCCGCAGCACCCCAGCGTGGATCGTCTGGGTCTGCAACCTTGAACCCGAGGATGGCGAGACGGCCGGCGATCAATTGGACGTGCTCGCCGGTCATGGCGTACGGATCGACGCAGCGCTCTACGACCCCGATTCCGGGCTCGGACCATCGTCGGAGCGGCTGGCCGAGCGAGGAGTCGAGACGATCCCGCGGTCCCTGCGCGCCCGGACCTCCCGAGTTCATGACAGACAGCTGCTCCGCTCGGCCCTCACTGAGCTGGTGAGCGGTCATCATCACCAACATGCCTGACGCTTGGCGTCCAGGTTGAGGTCCTTTCGCATCGACATGAAGCCGTTGCGCTTCGCCTGTGCGCAGAAACGCGAAGTCGGCAGCTGGTATTCCACTTCGAAGACCGCCTTGTGGTGGATCACGAACGGACGGAGCCTCTGGCACTCCGTGTATTGGAAGCACTGCTCGTCGAGCGCGTAATCGAAGTGAGGCTCGAGCTGACGGGTCTGGTCGACGTCGTTCTTGAGAGCAATCGAGAGGTGGAACGCGTGGGCGGTGCGGGCCAGCCACTCGTTGTAGGTCAGCTGGTCAGCGCCCGTGAGCGGAAACCCCGTCGGGTTCTCGTAGCCGTCGACGTTGTCCGCCTCGACGCCGTCGAAGCCCTTGCGTGCGCACAGCGCGAACCGGGCCCTCATGATCGGCTCGAGGATCGAGAGGCGGCGGATGTCCAACCAACGCTCCCCAGGCCAGCCATTGGTCTTGCCGAGGACCGATTTGGGGAACAGATGCGCGTCGGGCCTGAAGTTCTCGTAGGTCCCGGCGTCCAGATAGCAGATGACGTGGCGACCGGTCCGATGCAGCACGGCCACCACTCCGGAGGAGTTGTCGAACAGGTCGATGTCGAACATCTGCGCAGTCACCGATCGGTCCACGGGTGTCGTCAGCTGCCACTGCCAGGTGGTGTGAGGAGCCGGGACCCAGATCCTCCCCTGCGCCGCGACGGCGTGTGCCGGACGACGCGTCGGCTCAGTGTTGCGGGCGTCAACGACCTGTGACGCAATGAGCGCCGTCACTCCGAGAGCCGCGACGAGCGATGCCCTCATCCATCGTGGCCCGCCGGCGTCCGCGAAGCGCACCCTGACCTACCCGTTACGCCGGAGCGTCGAGTGGCAGCCGTGTGCCCCCGGGGCCCGATTCGCTGGGGCCCGAGTTCGCCGGATCACGGGGCGCAGGAAAGTCGCGAGCGCCGAGGACGCCTGAACGCGACCGACGGCGACCGAGACACGCTGCCCACCTCGGACGCGATTGTCCGACGCCGGCGCCACCGCTGCGGACCGTCAGTCGCCATCGAGTACCACAGGTCCGAATGATGACATCAAGGTGATGTCCGTCGCAACTGCCGGCGGCGTCGACGATCGTGTTGCGAGCGGCCCGGACAAACCGCTGATGAGCGTCTCGGTCGAGATCCAACGCAGGGCACCTAGCAGGATCGGCGACAACGTGCACCGCAATATCCATCCCGTACTCCGCCTCGAGCTCGCGCGCCAGGCGACACAGTGACGTGATCGTGTTCGGCGCGGTGGGCGCGGAGAGATCGATGATGGTCCGGCGAGAGGCCGCCAACGCCCGCCGTGCGGCGACTCCCAGAACGGCTGGATCCGCGGATCCCAGTGGCTCCAGTTGCTCTGAGTGCATCGCGACGGCGGCAAGATCCTGGACCAGACCATCGTGCAGGTCGCGAACAAGCTCTTCGCGTTGGGCTGCCGCCGACGCGCGGTTGTCCGCGCGACGCCGCCAGCGATAGTCGGCGACCGCGGCGGCGAGCAGCAAGCCGTACGCCCCAAGCCTCAGAAGCTCGCGAGGCGTGACCCACGCGCCGGGCACGACGGCGGTCGCCACCGCCTGGAAGCGAGCGGCCGCGAGCAGGAGGGCCGCGCCGGCGAGGAGACAGTTGCCGGCCGTCGCTGGTCGTGACCGCCAGTACAGGCCGGCGGCCGCGAGCACGAACACGAACGAGGCCGCCAGGTTGACGATCAAAGTCGCCTCCGCGCCGGCCGCCGTCGCTCCAGCGCGCCCGACGACCACGTCGATTCCCTCCGCAACGGCGACTGCCCCGAGGCAGCCCGTGCACGCGAGAATCAGAGTCCTGCGCGGGTTGCGGACCTGGATCCGGCCGCCCGCGAACGCCGCCACGACGAACATGAGCGGCAGCACGCCCACAAGTACGAGCTGTGCGTCCCCGCCGGGTTGCACGCGCACGGCGTCGGTTACGAGCCGCGGCGCCCAGAACACCAGGTTGGTGATCCCTATCGCGCTGAGTGCGCCGAGCAGCAGCAGCGGCTCGATCGGCCTACGTCGTTGGGGCTTCACGAGCGCCAGTGCCCCGGCGAGGAGGACCGCGAGTGCGATCGTGGTCTCAACGCTCCCCCGAAAGCCCGCGTCGGTCACATGTGGGTCCCAGCCCAGCGCAAACGCGGTCCCGACGGCGACCGCGATGGCCCCGGCGACGACGGCGACGGCCTCAGGGAGATCGTGACAGGAGACGGCGCGTCCCCGTCTCGTCTGCACATCTTCGCCGCGCCCTCGAGCCTGCCCCCACGTCGTTGCGCCACCTCGTGCGGCCGCGAAGTCCTCCGCAGAACGCGCCATGCCCAACCCCCCGTGAATCATCCTCATCCCGGCCTCTTTTAACGATGCCCCTAGTTAACGAAAGTTTATCATTGCTCTCCGCGACAGACAATGACGAAGTCGCTGATTGCCAAAGTGCTCAGTGTGCGAGCCGCTGGGCCTCTGGCTGAGTGCCCATCGCGCGTTCCGCGCGCCCGCGATCTCGATACTGGCGTGCGGCTCAGCCGCCGCCGCTGGCGGTCCCGCTTCCGCTGGATCCGGCGCTGCCGCCCCCGCTCAGATCACCGCCGCTTGCGCTCCCGCTCCCGCTTGGGGCAGATCCGCTGCTCCCCGAGCCAGAGCTGGCAGCCGGCGTGCGGCCGGCGGCGCTGCTGGGCGTCGGTGCCGGCGTGGCCGGCGTGCTCGGAGGAGGAGGCGCCGGCGGGGGCGCCGTTCGCACGACCCGAACCGGCGGAGGAGTCGTGGGTCGGCTGATCACGACCCGCGTGGTTACGGGCGCCTGCGAGGGAGATGTCGACCGGTGCGTCGTCACCACGCGCGAGACCTTGAGGCTCCGCTTGGGCTTCTGAATCCGCACGGAGCGGTGGGCCGCCGCGCCGCCTCGGTGTCCGCCCGTTCGAACTGTACGCTTGGCGCGTGATCGGTGGGACGTCCGCGGCCGGCTGGTCGGTATCGCAGACGGCGTAGTGTCGGGGGCCGACGCTATGTCGGGGGCCGACGCTATGTCGGCGACCGCATTCGTGAGCTTGGGTGCCGGTAGCAATGGGCTCGAGCCCCCGCTCGAGAGGACGACGGCGCCGACGGCCGCCAAAATCGAAGCCGTCAAGAGCGAGGCGCTGAGCGCAAGGACCGGCCTCCGGCGCCGCCGCGGCCCTCGCGGGTGTTCGGATGATGCGGCCGGCGCGCCCAACGCCGCCAGATTCTCGGCTGCGTTTGGATCGCCACGCTCCTCGGCCCGCCGGAAGGCGGCCTCCGCCGCACCGACTCGCCCCTGCTCGGCAAGCAGCACTCCGAGGTTGCTCGCGGCCGCTGCATGCCCGAGCCGATCGGCGCGTTGGTAGGCGCGCGCCGCTCCAGCCTGGTCGTTTCGCTCCTCCAGGAGGACGGCGAGGTTGAATGCACCGTTCGCGTCGTCACGCTTCGCGGCGCGCCGATACGCGGCCTCGGCGCCGGCGATGTCCCCCCGCGCTTCCAGCAGGACACCGAGGTTGCAGGCTCCCGCGGCGTGGCCGGCCGTGTCGGCGCGACCATATGCCGCTTCGGCCTCGGACAGGTTGTCGCCGCGCTCCAGGTGCAGGCCCAGGCGAAACTGGCCCTCGGCGAGCGCGCCGCGGTCATCCGCCGGCCGATATGCGCCCACGGCGACGCGGCGCAAGCCCTCTAGAAATTCCTTTGATGCCCCTATGGGAAAGCCCCCTTCAAGTTGCCCCACACGTAGTGTACAGGTCGCTCGACCGCGTGGACGAGGGCCGCCCGGGGCTATACTCGCGCCGATCATGACGACCGGGCCGTTCCTCGCGGGGAAGGCATGGCTGTTGGTGGGCGTCGTGTCGACGTGCCTGTTCTGCTGTGCGCCGGCGCTGGCGGCTTCGTGGTGGCAGCCGCCACAACAACTGACGTGGTACTGGCAGCTCACCGGCACCCTGCTGGTCGAGCCCGTCGACGCCACCGATATCGACGGCTTCGACGCGGCCGCGTCAACGGTGTCGGGGCTCCACGGTCGAGGCCAGCACGTCATCTGCTACGTCGACGTGGGCACTGCGGAGAACTGGCGGCCCGACTACGGTCAATTTCCCAAGGCCGACCTGGGCGCCAGCAACGGCTGGCCGGGCGAGCAGTGGCTCAACATCACCGATCCAGCGGTCCAGCCGATCATGGCGGCTCGCTTTCAGATGTGTAAGCAGAAGGGGTTTGACGCCGTCGAGCCCGACAACATGGACGGGTATGAGAACTCCACGGGGTTCACCATCTCTGCGTCCCAGCAGGCCGCCTATGACGAGTGGATCGCGCAGGAGGTCCATTCGCTGGGGATGGCCGTGTTGCAGAAGAACGATCCGGATCAGGCTGCCGCGCTCCAGCCGTACTTCGACGGCGCGCTGAGCGAGCAGTGCAACGAGTACAGCGAATGCACCAGCTATGCGCCGTACGCCTCGGCGGGCAAGCCAGTGTTGGACGCGGAGTACCAGTCCTCGCTATATCCCGGGTTCTGCTCCGCGGACGCCGCCGCCCACATCATGGCCGCACTCTATGCCCTTGCGCTCGACGGGTCCACGTACAAGCCGTGCTTCGGCCCGAGCACAACGTCTGGCCCTCCGTCGGGTCCCGTCGGAGGCGCGCCGGGATCACCCGCGCCCGCGAAGCCCAAGGCCGTGCCTCGGGTGGCGATCGCCGGGGGGCCGCTGAAGGCCGTCAAAGGTCTCATCCGCGTGGCGCTCCGCTGCCCCGCCGGTGAGACGTTCTGCGCCGGTGCGCTGACGGTGCGCGCACTGCTGGGCAAGGGCAGCAACGGGCTGTTGCTTGGCACCGTGGGGTTCGGTGTGCAGGGCGGCCGCAAGGGGGTCGTCGCCGTGAAGCTCCGGCCGGCAGCGCGGAGACGTCTGGGAAAGCGTCGGCGTTTCTCTGCACGTCTCAGCGTGCTCGCCAGGGACCCCGCCGGACAGACCGCAACGTCGCAGCGGGTCGACGAGCTTCGGATCCTCCGCGCGCGTTGACCGGCGCGGCGGTCCGTGTCGTGCGCGATGGCCCGGTGACGGCCGTGCTGCTGTCGCGCCCTGAGCGACGCAACGCCGTCGACGGCCCCACGGCGCTGGCGCTGGCCGACGCATTCCGGGCCTTCGAGGCCGATCCCGATGCGGCGGTGGCGGTCCTGCACGGCGAGGGTGGCGTGTTCTGCGCGGGTGCCGACCTGAAGGCGGTGGGGACCGACTCGGGCAACCGGGTGCAGGACACCGGCGACGGGCCGATGGGCCCCACTCGGATGCGGCTGTCAAAGCCGGTGATCGCCGCCATCGCGGGGCACGCCGTGGCCGGGGGGCTTGAGCTCGCCCTGTGGTGCGATCTGCGCATCGCCGAGGAGGACGCCGTCCTGGGGGTGTTCTGCCGGCGCTGGGGCGTGCCGCTGATCGACGGCGGCACCGTGCGCCTGCCCCGCCTGATCGGGGTCTCGCGGGCGATGGACATGATCCTCACCGGTCGCCCGGTGCGGGCGGTCGAGGCCGAGCGGATGGGCCTGGTCAACCGCGTCGTTGCCAACGGCACGAGCCTCGCCGCCGCCCGAGAGCTCGCCGCCGAGCTGGCTCGGTTTCCCCAGACGTGTATGCGCGAGGACCGGCTGTCGCTGCTTGAGCAGGAGGGGCTGAGCGAGCCCGAGGCGCTGGCCGTGGAGCTCGAGCACGGCCGCCGCTCGCTGCTGGAGGTCCAGTCGGGCCTGGGGCGCTTCCGCTCAGGCGCCGGCCGTCACGGCGCGTTTGACTGATCCAGATCCCGGTCTGCGGCCGCGAGAGCCCGGGCCCACACCCGGAGACGCTCGGTCTGCGGTGCGGTGAGGCCGACCGCCGGATCGGTGGCCACCAGCGCGGTGGGCGCCGGGCGGCCCCGCGCCCACTCGTGGCAGCTGTGGTCGAACTGGTCGTCGATCCAGGCCAGGGGCCGGTGCGGGCCGGCGTACGCGTCGATCGCCGCGAGCTTCCAGTGGCGCGCCGGGGCGGGCCCGGCGGGAGCGAAGGTTAGATGGCGCAATCCGGCGGGTAGCCCCAACGCAAGCGGGAGGTGCTCGTCGGCCTTCTCTTCCCAGCCGCTGCACCACACCAGCTCGAAATGCTGCTGGAGATCGCCGATCAGATCGGCGGCGCCGGCGGAGAGGAAGTGCGGGATGCCGTCCACCAGCTCAAAGCGCCCCGGGGGCGGTTGGGCCGCGTCGAACCCGAAGAGGGAGATGACCCCATCGATGTCGATCAGCAGGAGCGGCGGGTCCATAGCCGGCACATACCCGAGCTTAATGTCGCTTCGCCAGCGTGTGGGTCAGCGTCGCCGGCTCGAGACTCATGCGTGCAAATACCGCTGGATGCGGGGATTGCCGCTCAAGCCCTACCGGCGAATGCCGAAAGAGATGCGTGAGGCGTCATTCGGCCTCATGCCCACTCTTTCGATCCAGGCCTCTTGACTCAATGACACAAGCCCTTGGCATCCTCCTCGCACTCGCCTGCGCCCTGACGACGAACGTCGGCTTCCTGTTCAAGCACCGGGGAGCATGCGCAGCGCCCGCCGTGGACATCCGTCGCCCGCTGCGCTCGGCCAAGGCGCTGTTCGCGTCCAAGCTGTTCGCGATCGGGATGCTGATCGCCTCGGCCGCCTGGATCTTCCACGTCGCCGCCATGGCGGTGGCACCGCTCTCGCTGGTCCAGGCCGTACTCGCCGGCGGCGTGGTCCTGCTGGCCGTGATGGCCGAGCGGACCTTCGGCCTGTGCATCTCCCGCAAGCAGTGGGCGGGGATCATCCTCACCGCCGTCGGCCTGCTCCTGCTCGGCGTCAGCCTTCCGGCCGCCCACGGCGCCCACTCGCACTACTCGGTGCCGGCGATGATCGTCTTCGAGGGCGTCCTGCTGGCCGCCGGCAGCCTGCTCATCATGGGTCCGCGCATCGGCGCCCCCAAGGAGCATCACGGCTTCATGCTCGGCGCCGCCGCCGGCATCCTCTTCGGCGTCTCCGACGTGGCCATCAAGGCCATCTCCGGCCTCGTCGGAGCCCACGGCGTCCTCGGTCTGCTCAGCCCCTGGATGGCGGTGACCATCATCGCTTCGGTCGCGGCCTTCTACGCTTCGGCCAAGGGCCTTCAGGACGGCGATGCCGTCCCGGTCATCGCCGTCACCGGCACCGCCGCCAACGTGTCGGGCATCGTCGCCGGGATCCTCGTCTTCGGCGACCCGCTCTCGACCCACCCGCTGATGCTCAGCGCCGAGATGTTCGCCTTCGTGCTCGTGCTGTTCGCCGCCTGGCTGACCCCGGCCCCGGTGCGGGCCGCCGGCTCGTCGGTGCGCGGCGCCACGGCTGTCGCCCTCGCCTAGTTGCTGTAGCTGACGCCCGGCCGGTCGCGCACGGGCGCAGGCGCACCTTGGGGGAGGGTCGGGCTGCTTGCGCCCGTTGTTCAGGATCGTGGCGGATCGTGAAGGACATAGCGCCAACATCCGCCACAAGTCCGCGCCGTAGTACAAAAAGGACCCATGGAGCCGCTGATCTCCGCGGAGGACCTCGACCCTGAGCGGGTCACAGTCCTCGACGTCCGCTGGCAGCTCGCCACCGGGTCCCAGCCGGGGCTGTATGCCGGCGGGCACATCCCCGGAGCGGTGTTCGTGGACCTCGACCGCGATCTCGCCGCGCCGCCGGGCCCGGAGGGCCGCCACCCGCTCCCACGCGCCGCCGACTTCGAGTCGGCCATGCGCGCCGCCGGTGTGCGCGACGGTGCGCCCGTGGTCGTCTACGACGACGCCAACGGCCTGCCGGCGGCGCGCGCCTGGTGGCTGCTGCGCTACTTCGGTCACGAGCAGGTGGCGCTGCTCGACGGCGGCCTGAGCGCGTGGCTCGCCGCCGGCCGGCCTCTGGCCGACGGTAACGAGGCGCCGCGGGAACAGGGCGACTTCACCGCCCGCCCCGGCGCCATGCCCGTCCTCGACGCCGATGGCGCCGCCCGCCTGGCCGCCACCGGGGTCCTGGTCGACGCGCGCGCGCCCGAGCGCTACCGCGGCGAGAGCGAGCCGATGGATCCCGTGGCCGGCCACATCCCCGGCGCCCGCAACTGGCCGATGGACCGCAACCTCGACGCGCGCGGCCGCTTCCTGCCCGACGGCGAGCTCGCCGAGAACCTCGGGGGCCTCACGGGCGGCGTGGCCGTCGGCGCGTACTGCGGGTCGGGGATCACCGCTGCCCACACCGTCCTGGCCATGGAGCTGGCGGGGATCGAGGCGGCGCTGTACCCGGGGTCGTGGAGCGAGTGGGTCGCCGATCCGGACCGTCCGGTCGCCCGCGGCGACGAGCCGGAGCGGGCCTAAGCGGCCGCGCCCTCCAGGATCACCGCGGCGACCTGCTCGGGGTCATCCCAGGTCGGCACGTGGCCGCAGCCCCGCAGCAGCAGTACACGCGCGCGGGGGATCGCCCGGGCCGCCCGCCGGGCCTGGCGCGGCGGCAGCAGCCGGTCCTTGCTGCCCCAGGCGACGGTCACCGGCACCCCGATCGGCTCCCGGCCCGAGAACTGGAAGGGCGTGAGCGCCGGCAGCGTCTCGTCGAACCACGGCGCGGCCGCGAGCGCCCGGGTGTTCTCGGCGGCCTCGGCGGCGGTCAGCCGCTCGGGCCGCGCCACGAACAGGCTAAGTCCGAGCCAGCGCCGGAACGCGGTGGCGAACAGGGTGTCGGCGAGGCGCGCGGTCCGCCGCGCGACGCGCACGGTGACCCACAGCGAGCCGCGCCCGTAACTCATCTCGGCCCGGTTGGCGAAGCCGGCGGGGGAGAGGGCGGTGGCCGAACGGGCCAGGCCGCGCGCCGCCATCTCGAGCGCGATCAACCCGCCCATCGAGTTGCCGGCGACGTGTGGGCGCTCCACGCCCAGCTCGGCGAGGAACTCCGTCACCAGCCTCAGCTGAGAGTCGATCCCGGCCGGCGTGCCCGGCGGGGGCATCGGCGAGGCGCCGAACCCGGGGAGGTCGACGGCGATGACGTCGTGGTGCTCGGCCAGACGGCCGAGCACCGGCTCCCACATCTGCCAGCGGCTGCCGATCCCGTGCATGAGCAGCAGGGGCTCGCCGCTCCCGGTCCGGCTGTGGTTGAGCTGCACGGCCCCAACCTACCCCAATGGGGGCGCTAGCGGGTGATGCCGACGCCGATCACATGCGGGGATGACGGCCGCAGAGGACAATGGGTTGAGTCCGATCACGCCACGACGTCCAATTGATCCGCGGTGCTCGGCCATTACCGTTGTACGAAACGGCTAAGCGGTATTCGGAGGAGATCTATGGCAAGCACCCAGGAGGCAACCGGCACCGAGCGCGCCTCGCTCCAGGACCTCGCGCGGCGTCACCTGTGGATGCACTTCACGCGGATGTCGGCCTACGACGATCACGAGATCCCGATCATCGTCCGCGGCGAGGGCTGCTACGTCTATGACGAGAACGGCAAGCGCTACCTCGACGGTCTGTCGGCGTTGTTCTGCGTCAACATCGGCCACGGCCGCGCCGACGTCGTCCAGGCAGGGGCCGATCAAGCCAAGGAGCTGGGCTTTTACACCAACTGGACCTTTGCCCACCCGCGCGCCATCGAGCTCGCCGCGCGCATCGCCGAGCTCGCCCCGGGCGACCTCAACCGCGTCTTCTTCACCAGCGGCGGGTCCGAGGCCGTGGAGTCCGCGATCAAGCTCTCGCGCCAGTACCACAAGGTCACGGGCAACCCGCTCAAGACCAAGATCGTCGCCCGCGACATCGCGTACCACGGGACCAGCCTCGGCGCTCTGGCCGCCACCGGCATCACCAGCCTGCGCACGCCGTTTGAGCCGCTCACCCCCGGCGGCGTGCACGTCCCCAACACGAACACCTTCCGCATGGCCCACGGCTACAGCGTGGACGAGCTCGCCGACGCTGTGGCGGAGAAGATCGAGTTCGAGGGGCCCGAGACCGTGGCCGCGGTCATCATGGAGCCCGTCCAGAACGCCGGCGGCTGCTTCGTTCCGCCCGACGGCTACTGGCAGCGGATTCGTGAGATCTGCGACAAGTACAACGTCCTGCTCATCTCCGACGAGGTCATCTGCGCGTGGGGTCGTCTCGGTGAGTGGTTCGGCGCCGAGCGCTTCGGCTACGAGCCCGACCTCATCACCACCGCCAAGGGCCTGACGAGCGCGTACGCCCCGATGGGCGCTCTGATCGCGTCTGACAAGGTGGCCGAGCCTTTCCTTGAAGGGCACAACAGCTTCACGCACGGCTTCACGTTCGCCGGGCACCCGGTGTGCTCCGCGATCGCGCTGGCCAACCTCGACGTGATGGAGAACGAGGGCGTCATCGAGAACGTCCGCAACAACGAGGGCGCGTTCCGCGAGATGCTGGATTCGCTGCGCGACATCCCGATCGTCGGCGACGTGCGCGGCACCGGCTACTTCCACGCCATCGAGCTGGTCAAGGACCAGGACTCCGACGCCCAGTGGACCGACGACGAGTCCGAGACGCTGCTCCGCGGGTTCCTCTCGGGCGAGCTGTACGAGCGCGGCCTCATCTGCCGCGCCGACGACCGCGGCGACCCGGTCATCCAGCTCTCGCCGCCGCTCATCGCCGGGCCCGCCCAGTTCGACGAGATCGAGTCCATCCTGCGCCCGGTGCTCACCGAGGCCGGTGAGCGGATGCGCAAGGTGTCGGGTGGTTCAACGGCGGCGCCGGCCGCCCGGCCCGGAGCGTAGGCGAACCAAGGAAACCCGGGGCCCGCGCATCACGATGCTGACGGTACGCGAACTGCTGCGCGGGCTCGACGTCCGCCTGGTCAGCGGCGAGGAGGCGATCGACGCTCCCGTCCGCTGGGTGCACATCTCGGAGCTGCGGGACCCCACCACGTGGCTGTCGGGCGGCGAGGTCCTGCTCACGACCGGGATGGCGCTGGAGACGCCCGAGCAGCAGCGGGCGTTCGTCGGGCGACTGGCCGATCATCAGCTCGCCGCGCTGGGCTTCGGGGTGGGCTTCAGCCACGAGACGGTGCCCCATGCCGTCGTGGAGGCCGCCGTCGAGCGGGACTTCCCGGTCTTCGAAGTGCCGTACGAGGTGCCGTTCATCGCCGTCACCGAGGCCGCGTTCACCCAGCTCGTCAATGAGCAGTACGCGGTCCTGCGCCGGGCGCTGGCCGCTCACGAGCGGCTGGAGCGCGTCGTTCTGTCCGAGCGCGGGCTGGACGCCCTGGCCGGCACGCTGGCGACGCTGATCGGAGCCGCAGTGCTGGTGTTCGACGCGCGCGGGGAACCGCTGGTGCAGCGCGCCTTCCGCCGGAGCCTGGAGACTGACGAGGTGTCGGCCCTGCAGACCGAGCTATGCGAGCGCCGGCGGCTGGGGCGGGCCTTCCTGCCGTCGCACCCGGGGCTGTCGGACCGGTCACTGGCCCTGCCGGTGGCCACCGAGGGGGCTCCCGGCCACAGCGCCGAGTCCGGGGGAGAACGGGTGCCCCAGGCGTGGCTGGTCGCGATCAAGGACGGCGGCGGTCCGCTGTCGGACTTCGACCGCCTGACGCTGCACCAGGCGGTCACGATCGTCGCCCTGGAGCTCCTGCGCGGGCGAGTGGCCGGCGACACCGAGCGCCGGCTCGCCGGCGACGTGCTGGCAGCGCTGGTCGGTGGCGAGCTGACGGGCGCCGAGCTGTCGCGGCGCCTGGAGCCGTTCGGCCTGTCCGAGCGGGTGGCGGCGATCGTCGTGCCGCGGGAGGAGGGGACCAGATCGAGTCGGGGGTCCGCCGCAGCGGTGGAGGAGATGCTGGCCCAGGCCCTGCGTGACGAGGCATCGCCGGGGCTGGTGGCGTCCACCGGCGCGATCACCTGCGGGCTGGTCCCCGGCGCCGAGGAGGACGAGCTCTTCGCGCTGGCCCACCGGGTGGCCGAGCGTCTCAATGTCGCCGCCGCCGGCTCGTTCGCCGTGGGCGTGGGCCGGCCGGTGCCCGGCGCCGACGCGCGGCGCACGTTTCACGAGGCTCGCTGCGCCGTCGAGGCGCTGGCGCTCGGCGTCGGAGACACGAGCCACAACGGGACGCCGGTCAACGGCGCGCCCCGGGTGGCCACCTATAAGGACCTCGGCTCTTTCCAGCTGCTGCTTTCGCTGCAAGACGACGAGGCGCTGCGGTTGTTCTGTGACTCAATCCTCGGCCCGATCGAGGCCAGCGAGGGACACTACGGAGGTGAATTGATGCGTTCGCTTGAAGCGTTCATCGAGGAGAACGGCCAATGGGAGCGAGCCGCGCGGCGGCTGTACTGCCACCGGCATACGCTGCGCTACCGGATCCGCCGCGTGGAGGAGCTGACGGGCCGCGACCTGTCATCCGCACGTGACCGGATCGAATTCTGGCTGGCCCTGCGGGGCCGGGAGCTGGTGGCATGAAGGTCGGGGTCCCCTCAGAGATCAAGACCGACGAATACCGGGTGGCGCTCACCCCGGCGGGCGTGCGCGAGCTCAACGACGCCGGCCACCAGGTGTTCGTGCAGAGCGGCGCCGGCGAGGGCTCGGCGATCGGCGACGAGGCCTACACCGCCCAGGGCGCCACGATCCTGCCCGACGCCGACGCGGTGTTCGCGGAGGCGACGATGATCGTCAAGGTCAAGGAGCCCCAGCCGGTCGAGGTGGAGCGCCTCAAGCCCCACCACGTCCTTTTCACCTACCTGCATCTGGCCGCCGACGAGGCGCTCACGCGGGGGCTCATGGAGTCCGGGGCGACCTGCATCGCCTATGAGACCGTCGAGGACGCCAAGGGCCGGCTCCCGCTGCTGGCGCCGATGTCCGAAGTGGCGGGCAAGATCGCCACCCAGGCGGGCGCCTTCATGCTCGAGAAGCCGCTCGGCGGCCGCGGGATCCTGCTTGGCGGCGTGCCCGGCGTGGCGGCGGCCAACGTGATCATCATCGGCGGCGGGGTGGTCGGGATGAACGCCGCGTTCATCGCCATGGGCATGGAGGCCACGGTCTATGTGTATGACCGCAGCATCGACCGGCTCCGCGATCTCGACATCGCCTTCAACGGCCGGGCCGACACCTGCTTTGCCAACACGCTGTCGATCGAGGAGCGCCTGCCCGACGCGGACCTGGTGATCGGCGCGGTGCTGGTCCACGGCGCCAAGGCGCCGCACGTCATCACCCGCGCGCAGCTGGGGCTCATGAAGCGCCACGCCGTGCTCGTTGACGTCTCCATCGACCAGGGCGGGTGCTTTGAGACCTCGCACCCCACGACACACTCGGACCCCACCTACGAGGTCGACGGGATCACTCACTACTGCGTCGCCAACATGCCGGGAGCGGTGCCGGTCACGTCCACCTACGCGCTGACCAACGCCACGATGCCCTACGTGCTGCACCTCGCCAACGCCGGCGTGCACGGCGCGCTGGCCGACAACCCCGGGCTGAAGCTGGGAGTCAACGTCGCCAACGGCGACGTCACCTACGCGCCGGTCGCCGACGCGGTGGGCGTCCGACACGTCAACGTCGACGTCGCCCTCGCGGGGGTGCCGGCCTAGGGTGGGTGGGGTCCGTATCCACGCGTGGGCCTGCTAGCCTCCGTCGCCGCATGCCGACCACCAGTCAGTTGATCCGCAAGGGGCGCACGACGCCCAAGAAGAAGCTGGCCACGCCGGGCCTGAAGTCCGGCAAGGGCCGCAAGAAGAAGGTCGCCGCTCCCCAGCGGCGGGGCGTGTGCACGCGCGTGTACACCACCACGCCCAAGAAGCCGAACTCGGCGCTGCGCAAGGTGGCGCGCGTCCGGCTCACCAACGGCATGGAGGTCGGCGCCTACATCCCCGGCGAGGGCCATAACCTCCAGGAGCACTCCGTGGTGCTCGTGCGCGGCGGTCGCGTCAAGGACCTGCCGGGCTTCCGCTACAAGGTGATCCGCGGGACGCTGGACGCCGCCGGCGTCAGCGACCGCAAGAAGGCGCGCTCCCAGTACGGGGTCAAAGCCAAGTAATGCCCCGTCGCGCCGCTGCCGCGGTCCGGCCCATCGACGCCGACCCGGTCTACCGCAACCGCCTCGTCCAGCAGGTCATCAACAAGGTGATGCTGGACGGCAAGAAGTCCGTCGCCGAGAAGATCGTCTATGACGCCATGGCCATCCTCGGCGAGCGCAGCGGGAAGCCCGCCGTCGAGCAGCTCGAGGCGGGCGTCAAGGCGCTCACCCCGGTCCTGGAGGTCCGCCCCCGCCGCGTCGGTGGCGCCACCTACCAGGTGCCTGTCGAGGTGCCCTCGCGCCGGGCCCGCACCCTCGCCGTGCGCTGGCTCGTCCAGTTCGCTCGCCAGCGCCGTGAACGCGACATGGCCCACCAGCTCGCCCACGAGCTGCTGGACGCCATCCAGCAGCAGGGCAACGCCTTCAAGCGCAAGGACGACATCTACCGCATGGCGCAGGCCAACAAGGCCTTCGCCCACTACCGCTGGTAGACGCACCCACCGGCCGGCGAGGTGCGGCCGCCTGACGGCTGCAAACCGTCGTCTGGCGTCGTCCTCGACGCACCGGTAGTGCTGCTACCGGCTCCGGATTGCCCTCGGACCGCGCACGCTCGCCCCCGGGACCGCCCGCGCTCGGCCGCACGTGACCGCCCGGGGGTGTTCCGACGCGAATGCGGCGACAGACCGGTCTGCGTCCGATCACCCCCGGAAAGCGGGGGCGAGACGACGCGAACCCCCAGGGCCGGGCATCCGCGTCCGGTTTTCCCCGGGACCGAGGTGGTGGGGCGGCCGGGCGCGTGGCGGCGCGCTCCGCCTCGCCGTCTAGCCGCCGCTCGGGGCACCCCGCGCGGGACCTCGCATTCGAGTCGCCTCTGGCCGCGCCAGCACTTTGTCCTCGGACCCTCGTCGTCGTGCACCTATCACCTCGGGTCCTGCGTCCTCGCGGACCATCCGCCAGTGTCACCCTCGGAGCGAGCGGGCCCGACGGGCGCTTTGCAAAAGAAACGCGAGGGCTGCCTACCGCACGGGACCGGGGGCTGCGGTAGGACAACCCTCGCGTTCTCTAAATGTAACGAGCCTGATGTTGGTAAACCGTTGGGATCGCTTCAAAGTCAGGAAGCGGACCGTCTGCGAGATCAAATGGTCTGAACTTGCGAGGTTGGCCGCGGGTTGAGCAGCAGCCCTCCGGCGCTGGCCAGGAGCAGGATGACCCCCCCGGCGGTCTCCAGATAGAGCGCGATTCCGGGGCTGGCAGCGGCGAGGACAAAGGTGTTGCCGGAGCGCTCGAGGCCGTTGGACTGGGCATCGGGCAGGTCCCGGCCCAGCGCGATGACGAGGGCGGCGACCGCGAGCACGGCCATCGCCACCAGGGGCAGCCGGCTGGGCGACCTCCACCACACGATCGCCAGCCCCGCGGCCAGGACGGCGATCGGGATCAGCCCCCAGGCGTGGTGCGAGCCCGCGATGACCGTCTTGACCACGCCGTTGTGAGCGCTGGTGCGCACCTCGAACAGGGGCAGGAACTCGGCCACGAACAGCAGCGCGGCGCCGAGCAGACCGCCGCCCAGAACCGCGATCCCGATCGCCCCGGGACCGCCCGCCGCCGCCCGCCCGAGGGCCCGTGAGGCGGCCGATGCTCTGCTATATTCGGTGTCCGCCTCGGGTTCGGACACGTTCATCTGTGCTCGCACCCGGGCGCGGAGGATCCACTCAATGGAGACGCCGACCCACTAGACAATCGCCCGTAGCCGACAAGCGCGTCGTAACCGGGCCCTCTGGGCCCTTTTTTGTGAACGCGACCGGCCACATAGATCTCCCTCCTACCCCAAAGACTCATGGCACGCACGTTCACGCTCGAGAACACTCGCAACATCGGGATCATGGCGCACATCGACGCCGGCAAGACGACGACGACCGAGCGCATCCTCTACTACACCGGCCGGACCTACAAGATCGGCGAGGTGCACGAGGGCGCGGCCGTGATGGACTGGATGGAGCAGGAGCAGGAGCGCGGCATCACCATCACCTCCGCTGCCACCACGTGTGAGTGGAAGGGCCACCGCGTCAACATCATCGACACGCCGGGGCACGTCGACTTCACGGTCGAGGTCGAGCGCTCGCTGCGCGTGCTCGACGGCGCCATCGCCCTGTTCGACTCCGTTGCCGGTGTCGAGCCGCAGTCCGAGACGGTCTGGCGCCAGGCGGACAAGTACCACGTCCCGCGCATCGCCTACATCAACAAGATGGACCGCATCGGCGCCAACTTCACCCAGGGCGTGCAGACGATGATCGACCGCCTCGGCGCGCATCCGGTGCCGATCCAGCTGCCGATCGGCGCGGAGGCCGAGTTCCGGGGGATCATCGACCTCGTGGAGAACCACGCGATCGTCTACAGGGACGAGCTCGGCAAGGAGCAGGAGGTCATCGAGATCCCCGCCGACGACGTCGAGCGCGCCGCCGAGGCCCGCGAGCACCTGCTCGAGGAGGTCTCGCACTACGACGACGAGCTGCTGGAGATGATCCTCGAGGACGAGGAGATCCCGGCCGAGCGGCTCAAGCAGTCCATCCGCAAGGCCACGCTGGCGATCCAGCTCACCCCGGTGCTGTGCGGCTCGAGCTTCAAGAACAAGGGCGTGCAGCCCCTGCTCGACGCGGTCCTGGACTACCTGCCCAGCCCGCTCGACGTGCCCGCGGTCGAGGGCCTGGAGCCCGCCAAGGGCTCGAGCAACGGCGACGAGGCGCCGGCCGTGCGCCACGCCTCCGACGAGGAGCCGTTCGCCGCGCTCGCCTTCAAGATCATGGCCGACCCCTACGTCGGCAAGCTCACCTACTTCCGCGTCTACTCCGGCAAGCTCTCCGCCGGTTCGCGCATCCTCAACGTGTCGACCGGTCGCACCGAGCGCGTCGGCCGGTTGCTGATGATGCACGCGAACGAGCGCGAGGAGCTCGAGGAGGTCTACGCAGGCGACATCGCCGCCGGGGTCGGCATCAAGCAGGTCGTCACCGGCGACACGCTGGCCGCACCCGACCAGCCGATCAAGCTGGAGACGATCACGTTCCCCGAGCCGGTCATCAAGGTGGCGGTGGAGCCCAAGACGAAGGCCGACCAGGAGAAGATGTCGGTCGCGCTCGGCCGCCTGGCCGAGGAGGACCCGACCTTCCAGGTTGCGACCAACGAGGAGACCGGCCAGACCGAGATCTCCGGGATGGGCGAGCTGCACCTCGAGATCCTGGTTGACCGCATGAAGCGTGAGTTCAAGGTCGAGGCCAACGTCGGCCGGCCCCAGGTGTCCTACCGCGAGACGATTCGCGGCACCGCCGAGAAGGTGGAGGGACGCTTCGTGCGCCAGACCGGTGGCTCGGGCCAGTACGGGATCGTCTACATCAACGTGGAGCCGGCTCCGGGCGAGGGCTTTGACTTCATCAACAAGGTCAGGGGTGGTTCGGTCCCCACCGAGTTCATCCCCGCCGTCGAGAAGGGCGTGGAGGACGCGATGGACAACGGCCCGCGCGCCGGCTTCCCCCTCGTGGATGTCCGCGTCACGCTCACCGACGGCAAGTACCACGACACCGACTCGTCGGAGATCGCATTCCGTGTCGCCGGTTCGCTGGCGCTCAAGGCGGCGGTCGCCCGGGCCAAGCCCGTGCTGCTGGAGCCCGTGTTCTCAGTCGAGGTCGTGACGCCCGAGGAGTTCATGGGCGACGTGATCGGCGATCTGAACCGCCGCCGGGGCCAGATCAACGGCATGGAGCAGCGTGGCAACGCTCAGGTCATCTCCGCCCACGTCCCGCTTGCCGAGATGTTCGGATACGCGACCGATATGCGCTCCGCCACCCAGGGTCGGGCCACCTACACGATGCAGTTCGACCGCTACGAAGAAGTACCCCCTAACATCGCCGAGGGCATTGGCGGCGGAGAGAGTGAAGCCGCCTAGGCGGTACCCCCCAGAAAGTCGCTGCTTGCGTCTAGCAGCGGCGTCGGACGGAAAACTTATATCCTGATTAGGTTCGTCCTCCGGACGAGCAAAACACTCAGAAAGAAGAAGGAGCAACACCAAAGTGGCGAAGGCCAAGTTCGAGCGCGACAAGCCCCATGTCAACGTCGGGACCATCGGTCACATCGACCATGGCAAGACGACGCTGACCGCGGCCATCACCAAGGTGCTCCACGACAATTTCGGCGACGGCACCGAGGTGCGGTCGTTCGACTCGATCGATAACGCTCCCGAGGAGAAGGCGCGCGGCATCACGATCGCGACCTCGCACGTCGAGTACGAGACCGCCAACCGGCACTACGCCCACGTGGACTGCCCCGGTCACGCTGACTACGTCAAGAACATGATCACCGGCGCCGCTCAGATGGACGGCGCGATCCTGGTGGTCTCGGCGGCCGACGGCGCCATGCCCCAGACGCGCGAGCACATCCTGCTCGCCCGCCAGGTCGGCGTGCCGTACATCGTCGTGTTCCTCAACAAGGCCGACATGGTCGACGACCCCGAGCTCCTCGAGCTCGTCGAGGTCGAGATCCGCGACCTGCTGTCGGAGTACGAGTTCCCCGGTGATGACATCCCGTTCGTGATCGGCTCTGCGCTGAAGGCGCTGGAGGGCGACACCGAGTCCGAGGGCAAGATCCTCGAGCTCGCCGACGCGCTGGACACCTACATCCCCGAGCCCGTCCGTGACCTGGACAAGCCGTTCCTGATGCCGGTCGAGGACGTGTTCTCGATCACCGGCCGTGGAACCGTGGCCACCGGTCGGATCGAGAGCGGGATCATCAAGACCGGTGAGACCGTCGAGATCGTCGGCATCAAGCCGACCACCTCGACCGTGGTGACCGGCGTCGAGATGTTCAAGAAGAACCTCGACCAGGGTCAAGCGGGCGACAACGCCGGCTGCCTGTTGCGCGGTACCAAGCGTGAGGACATCGAGCGCGGCCAGGTGCTGTGCAAGCCCGGCTCGATCACCCCGCACACCAAGTTCAAGGCCGAGGTCTACGTCCTCAAGAAGGAGGAGGGCGGGCGTCACACCCCGTTCTTCACCGGTTATCGGCCGCAGTTCTACTTCCGCACGACCGACGTCACCGGAGTGGCCAACCTGCCCGAGGGCACGGAGATGGTCATGCCCGGCGACAACGTCCAGATGGAGATCGAGCTGATCCAGCCGATCGCCATGGACCAGGGTCTGCGGTTCGCGATCCGCGAGGGCGGCCGTACGGTCGGCTCCGGGGTCGTCACCGAAGTCATTCAGTAGTTGCAGTGGGCGGCGGGTCCGATCGGACCCGCCGCTTTCTTTTGCCAAGTCAGATACGACAGACATCGGCCGCCCGGGTGGTCCGGGCGCCGCCGCGTCAATGAGAGAACGAAAGCTCTAGAAGAAAAACTCCGTGGCAACAATCGCTCAAAACAAGATCCGCATTCGCCTGAAGTCCTATGACCACACGGCGATCGAGACGGCGGCGAAGGAGATCGTCGAGACGGCGACGCGCACCGGCGCGACCGTCTCCGGCCCCGTGCCGCTGCCCACGGAGAAGAACGTGTACTGCGTGATCCGGTCGCCGTTCAAGGACAAGGACTCGCGTGAGCACTTCGAGATCCGTACCCACAAGCGTCTGATCGACATCCACCAGCCGACGCCGAAGACCGTCGACTCGCTTCAGCGGCTCGACCATCTCCCCGCCGGCGTGGATATCGAGATCCGACTCGCCTCCTGACGCGATGCCCGCGATCCTCGCCAAGAAGCTCGGGATGACCCAGCGGTTCCTGGACGACGGCAAGGTCGAGCGCGTGACCGTGCTCGAGGCCGGTCCGTGTCCGGTGACCGCCATCCGCACCTTCGAGCGCGACGGCTACGAGGCCGTCCAGCTGGCGTTTGGCGCCTGCAAGGAGAAGTCGTCACCAAGGCCGAGCTCGGTCACCTCAAGAAGGCCGACGCCTCGGCGCACCGTCACGTCGCGGAGTTCCGCGACGAGGTCGGCGAGCTGCTGGTCGGCGAGACCGTCACCGTCGACGCCTTCGAGGTCGGCCAGAAGGTCAAGATCTCCGGGAAGTCCAAGGGCAAGGGCTTCGCCGGCACGATCAAGCGCCACAACTTCTCCTCCGGACCGAAGTCCCACGGCTCCCACAACGTGCGTGCCCCGGGCTCGATCGGTGCGTCGGCCACTCCGTCGCGGGTGTTCAAGGGCATTCGCGGTCCCGGCCGGATGGGCGGCGGACGCATCACCCAGCGCGGCCTGACGATCGTCGAGATCATGCCCAACCGCAACCTGCTGCTCGTGCGCGGCGCGGTGCCCGGACCGACCGGCTCCACCGTGGAGGTGCGCACCGATGCCTAGGACCGCTCCCAAGCTCGGCGGCGGCTCGGCCACGCTCGACGCCACGGCGTTCGAGGCCGGCTTCAACATGTCGCTGGTGCACGAGACCGTGCGCGCGGAGCTCAACGCGCGCCGCCAGGGTACCCACGCCACCAAGACGCGGGGCGAGGTGTCGGGCGGTGGCGCCAAGCCGTGGCGCCAGAAGGGCACCGGCCGCGCCCGCGCCGGGTCCTCGCGCTCGCCGGTGTGGACCGGCGGCGGCACCGTCTTCGGCCCTCATCCGCGCCACTACACCGCCAAGGTCAACCGCAAGGCGCGCCGCGCCGCGCTGCGCTCGGCGCTGTCGGTGCACGCCGAGCGCGAGTCGCTGGCCGTCTTCGACGCCACCGCGTTCGACGCCCCGTCGACCAAGCAGGCCGCCGAGCTCCTGGACGGATGGCTGTCGGTGGAACAGAGCGGATCGACGCTCGTGCTGCTCTCCGAGGACGAGGCCGACGCCGGGCTGTCGTTCCGCAACCTGCGCAAGGTCGCCGTGATGCCGGCCGAGGACGCCGGCGTGGCCGACGTGATCGGCGCGGCGACGCTGCTGGTCTCCGAGACCGCGCTGGACCAGCTCGTGGCCCGTGCCAGCGGGACCGGCGCGGCGGCAGGCCCTGACACCGAGTCCGAGGAGGCGGCGTAATGGACGCCAGCCAGGTCATCATCCGCCCGGTCGTCTCCGAGAAGTCGTTCGTGCTCGCCGAGGCCGGCAAGTACACCTTCCGCGTCAACGACCGCGCTCACAAGACGCAGATCCGCCAGGCCGTCGAGCAGCTCTGGGACGTGAAGGTGGTGGCGGTCCGCACCGCCTCGGTCAAGTCCAAGCCCAAGCGCCGCGGTCAGACCGCCGGTCGCACGCGGCAGTGGAAGAAGGCCATCGTCCAGCTGCGCGAGGGCGACACGATCCCGATCTTCCAGGCGTTCGAGGCGCCCGAGTAATGCCGATCCGCAAGCCAAAGCCGACATCCCCGGGCCTCCGGTTCGTCTCGTATCCCGATTTCGCCGAGGTCACGCGCTCGACTCCGGAGAAGTCGCTGACCGAGGGCCTGAAGAAGTCCGGCGGGCGCAATGCCAACGGGCGCAAGACCGCGCGACACCGCGGCGGAGGCGCCAAGCGCCTGTACCGCAAGATCGACTTCAAGCGCCGCAAGGACGGGATCCCCGCCAAGGTGGCCGAGATCGAGTACGACCCCAATCGGTCGGCCTACATCGCTCTGCTGCACTACGCCGACGGCGAGAAGAGCTACATCCTGGCCCCCAACCGGCTGCGCGTGGGCGCCACCGTCGTCTCGGGGCCGACCGCGGACATCCGCGTCGGCAACGCGCTGCCGCTGGCCAACATGCCGCCCGGCACGATCGTCCACAACGTGGAGCTGACCCCCGGTCGCGGCGGCCAGATGGCCCGTTCGGCCGGCACCGGCGTGCAGCTGCTGGCCAAGGAGGGTGACTATGCCACCCTGCGCCTGCCGTCGGGCGAGATGCGGATGGTCCGAACCGACTGCCGCGCCACGGTGGGCACGATCGGCAACTCCGACCACCAGAACGTCAAGATCGGCAAGGCGGGGCGCAAGCGCCACATGGGCGTGCGGCCGCAGACCCGCGGCACCGCGATGAACCCGGTCGACCACCCCCACGGCGGAGGTGAGGGCTCGACGACCCCGGGTCGCCACCCGGTGACCCCGTGGGGCGTCCCCACGCTGGGCTACCGCACCCGCCAGAAGAACAAGCGATCCGACCAGTACATCGTGCGCGGCCGGAGACGAGGGAAGAAGCGATGAGCCGTTCAAGCAAGAAGGGGCCGTTCGTGCAGGAGCGGCTGATGACCCGCATCGAGGCGATGAACGCCTCGGGCGAGAAGCGCATGATCCGGACCTGGTCGCGCGCGTCCACGATCTTCCCCGAGATGGTGGGCCACACCATCGCGGTGCATGACGGGCGCAAGCACGTGCCGGTGTTCGTGTCGGAGTCGATGGTGGGCCACAAACTCGGCGAGTTCGCACCGACGCGCCTGTACCGCGGTCACGCCGGAACCGGAAAGCGCCGATGAGCACCGACGAGCCCGACACGACCGACGACACCGAGCCGGCCGCCGAGAAGACGGAGGCCACCGCCGCCGAGGCCGCCGGCGCCGGCGCCGACGCGCCCGAGGCCGACGCGCCTGCGGCTGAGGCGCCCAAGGGTGAGGCCGCCGAGCAGGCACCCAAGCCGCGCCGCCGTCGCCGCAAGGCCGCGGGGCCCGTCGCCGAGGCGCCGCCCGACGACCCGGAGCTCGAGGCTGCCGAGGAGGCGGAGGAGGAAGCCGAAGCTGAAGCGGCCGGCGAGGAGCCCGAGCCGGATGAGCCCGTGGCCGAGGAGCCCGTGGCCGAGGAGCCCGTGGCCGACGTGCCCGAGCCCGCCAGGGCGGCGCGCCCGGCGCGCCCGGCGCCGTCGCGGCGCCGTGCCCGCCGCGATCCCGACCTGCCCGTGCCGGTCGTGCGCGCGCAGGCCAAGTACGTGCGGTCCTCGGCGCGCAAGGCGCGTCTGGTCTGCGACCACATCCGCGGCAAGTCGGTCGATGAGGCGCGAGCTATCCTCGCTCTCACGCCACGCGCGATCGCGCGCGATTGGAGCAAATTGCTCGAGTCCGCGATCGCCAACGCCGAGCACAATCACGAGCTCGTGGGCGAGGACCTGTACGTCAAGGCGGTGCACGCCGACGAGGGTCCGACGATCAAGCGGTTCCGGCCGCGCGCGATGGGTCGCGCGACGCGGATCCGCAAGCGCACCAGCCACCTCACGATCTTGCTCACGCCAAAGGACTAAAAGTGCTTCGCACGGACGAATCCAGAAATTGAGATAAATCATGGGTCAGAAAGTTCACCCCGAATCGATCCGCGTGGGCTATATCCACGACTGGAAGTCCAACTGGTTCAACGAGCGCAACTTCGCGGACTTCCTGCACGAGGACACGCAGATCCGTGAGCACATCATCGGCCGCCTGTCGCACGCCGGGTTGTCAGACATCACGATCCGCAAGAACGCCACCGAGGTGGAGGTCAACATCCACACGGCGCGACCCGGCATCGTGATCGGCAAGTCGGGCTCGGAGGTCGATCAGCTGCGCCGTGACCTGCACCGGATCACCGGCAAGCAGGTCAAGGTCAACATCCTCGAGATCAAGCGCCCCGAGCTCGATGCGCGCCTGGTGGCGCAATCCATCGCTGAGCAGCTCCAGAATCGCGTCGCGTTCCGCCGCGCCATGAAGCGCGCGCTGACCAGCGCCATGCGCTCTGGCGCCAAGGGCGTCAAGGTCCAGGTGTCAGGGCGGCTCGGCGGCGCCGAGATGGCGCGCACCGAGGGCTACTCCGACGGCCGCGTGCCGCTGCACACGCTGCGCGCTGACATCGACTACGGCTTCCACGAGGCCCGCACAACGTTCGGGCGGATTGGCGTCAAGTGCTGGATCAACAAGGGCGAGATCATGCCCGCGGGCTACACCGGCGCCGACTTGACGATCATGGACGAGCCCGCGCCTCAGGCGCCTGAGCGCGGTGGACGCGACGGGCGCGGCGGGCGCGATGGCCGTGACGGCGGCGGACGCGGTCGTGGCGGTCGTGGCGGTCCGGGCGGTCGTGGCGGTCCCGGTGGCCCCGGTGGTCCGGGTGGTCCCGGCGGCCGTGGTCGCGGCGGCGGTCCGGGTGGTCCGGGTGGTCCCGGCGGCCGTGGCCGTGGCGGCGGTCCCGGTGGTCCGGGTGGTCCCGGCGGCCGTGGCCGCGGCGGCGGTCCCGGCGGTTCCGGCGGCGGTCCCGGTGGTCCGGGTGGTCCCGGCGGCCGTGGTCGCGGCGGCGGTCCCGGCGGTTCCGGCGGCGGCGGTGGTCGCGGTCCGCGCCCGGGCGGCGGCGGTCAGGGTGGCGGCGGTGGTCGCGGTCCGCGCCCCGGCGGCGGTGGAGGAGCCGGTGGCGGCGGGCCGGCGGCGGACAGGGCGGCGCTCGCTGATGCTGTCCCCCAAGCGCGTCAAGCACCGCAAGCAGCATCGCGGTCGCCGTCACGGCTTGAGCCGCGGTCAGGTCAAGGTTCAGTTCGGCGAGTACGGGCTGAAGGCGCTCGATGCCGGCTGGCTGACCAACCGTCAGATCGAGGCCGCTCGTATCGCCATGACCCGCAAAATCCGCCGTGGCGGAAAGGTCTGGATCAACGTGTATCCGGACAAGCCGTTCACCAAGAAGCCGGCCGAGACGCGGATGGGCTCCGGCAAGGGCTCGCCCGAGGGCTGGGTCGCCGTGGTCAAGCCCGGCCGGGTCATGTTCGAACTGGCCGGGGTCCCTGAGGACCTCGCCCGCGAGGCGATGCGCCTGGCCGGGCACAAACTTCCGGTGCGGACCAAGTTCGTGATGCGAGAGGACGCCTGATGCGGCCCGCCGACGTGCGCGACCTGTCCGACATCGAGCTGGCGGAGCACATCGCCACCGCGCGGCGTGAGCTGTTCGGCCTGCGCTTCCAGCACGCCACCGGCGAGCTGGACAACAGCGCCGGTCTCAAGCGCGCCAAGCGCGAGGTGGCACGCGCGCTGACGGTCGCGCGCGAACGAGAAATCGACGTCGAGAGTTAGACAAGAAATGGCTGAAGAGCAGACACCTCCCAACGCTGAAGAGACCGCCGCGGCGCCCGAGGCCGAGCCGCAGGACGTACTCGCGCCCAAGGAGCGGCGCCAGCGGTCCCGGGCCGCCAAGGCGGCCAAGACCAAGGCCCGTCCCGCCATCACGCCCGAGGAGCGTCACGCCGAGCGCGTCTCCGAGCGCGCCCAGAAGGCGCGCCTGCGGCGGACGGCGCGTACCAAAGCGACGGCCAAGCACAAGGCCGAGGCCCACAGCCGCACCGCCACGCCGGCGCGCGAACACGTCGTCGGCCAGCAGAAGGTGCGTCAGGGCATCGTCGTCTCCGACAAGGCCGACAAGACGATCACGGTTCGGATCGACACCGCGCGGCGTCACCGCCGCTACGAGAAGATCGTGCGCACCTCGCAGACACTGCACGCCCACGACGAGTCCAACGACGCCCACATCGGCGACACGGTCATCGTCCGCGAGGCCCGGCCGCTGTCGCGCACCAAGCGCTGGCGGCTCGTGCAGGTCGTGGAGAGGGCCAAGTAGATGATCCAGAACGAGACACGCCTGCGCGTGGCCGACAACTCCGGCGCGCGAGAGATCCTGGTCATCCGCGTCCGCGGGGGCTCGCGCCGCCGCTACGCCGGGGTCGGCGACACCATCACCGCCACCGTCAAGACCGCCAGTCCGCAGGGCTCGGTCAAGAAGGGCGAGGTCGTGACCGCCGTCGTGGTACGCACCAAGAAGTCCTACGGCCGCGAGGACGGCACCTACATCGCCTTCGACGAGAACGCGGCGGTGCTGATCGACGCCCAGAACAACCCGCGCGGGACGCGCATCTTCGGGCCCGTCGCCCGCGAGCTGCGCGAGCGCAACTTCATGAAGATCGTCTCTCTCGCTCCGGAGGTGCTCTGATGCCCGCACGGATCCGCAAGGGCGACCAGGTCATGGTGATCAGCGGCAAGGACCGCGGCAAGACCGGCACCGTGCTGGCCGTGATGCCCAAGAAGGAGCGCGTCACCGTCGAGGGCCTGAACATGATCAAGCGCCACCAGCGCCCCACCCAGACGGCCTCGGGCGCGCGCGGCGGTGGCGTGATCGAGCGCGAGGGGCCGATCCACGTTTCCAACGTGATGCTGGTCGACCCCAAGGACGGCAAGCCGACCCGCGTCGGCATCGAGATCGAAGACGGCAAGCGCCTGCGCGTGGCCAAGCGCAGCGGCGCGCATCTGGACTAGGAAGACAGCAATGGCGACAGCATCACCCACCACCGCACGACTGAAGACCCGATACAACGACGAGATCCGGCCGGCCCTGGTCAAGCGCTTCGGCTACACGAGCGTCATGCAGGCCCCGCGGATCGTGAAGGTCACCGTGAACATGGGGTGCGGCGACGCCAAGCAGGACTCCAAGGTCCTGGACGCCGCCTCAGAGCAGCTCGGCACCATCACCGGCCAGAAGCCGAACATCCGCCGGGCGCGCAAGTCGATCGCCCAGTTCAAGGTCCGCGAGGGCATGCCGGTCGGCGTGGCCGTCACCCTGCGCAGCGAGCGTGCCTACGAGTTCCTGGACCGGCTCATGAGCGTCGCGATCCCGCGGATCCGCGACTTCCGCGGGCTCAACCCGCGCGCCTTCGACGGCCGCGGCAACTACTCGATGGGCGTGCGCGAGCAGATCATCTTTCCCGAGATCGACTACGACGAGATCGACCAGGTCCGCGGCCTGGACATCACGATCACCACGACCGCCCAGTCCGACGAGGAGTCGTTCGCGCTGCTCGAGGCGCTCGGGATGCCGTTTTCGAAGGAGGGCCGAGCAGGGTGCCGGCACGGGTTCCCGAGCGGTGGATGAGCCGGCCGTAAACCAGACTTAGAAGGAGTCACGTGGCGAAGCTTTCACAGCGCGTCCGCCAGCAGCGGACACCGAAGTACAAGACCCGGGGCTACACCCGGTGCCGTCGTTGCGGCCGTGCCCGCGCGGTCTATCGCAAGTTCGGCGTGTGCCGCATCTGCCTGCGCGAGCTCGCGCACAACGGCTATATCCCCGGCATGACGAAGAGCAGCTGGTAGCCGTATGTCGATGACCGATCCCGTCGCCGACTTCCTGACGCGTCTGCGCAACGCCGCCAAGGCGCAGCATCACGACGTCTCGATCCCGTCCTCCAAGCTCAAGCGCGAGGTGGCGCGGATCCTCAAGGAGCAGGGCTACATCGACGGCTATCACTTCGACCCGCCGGTTCCGGGCCGTCCGGCCGAGCACATCGTCGTCACGCTGAAGTACACCGACGATCGCAAGCCGGTGATCAGCGGGATGCAGCGCGTATCCCGCCCCGGCCAGCGCACCTACGTCGACAGTGCCCACATCCCCCGGATCCAAGGCGGGATGGGCACCGCCATCATCTCGACCTCCAAGGGCGTCATGACCGGCCACGAGGCCCGCCAGCAGGGCGTCGGCGGCGAGGTCGTGGCGCGGGTCTGGTAAGGGTGGGCGGGAGCTAATACACGATGTCCAGAATCGGCAGACAACCCATCCCGGTGCCCGCGGGCGTGACCGTCGCCATCGAGCCCGAGCTCGTGACCGTCAACGGCCCCAAGGGCGAGCTCTCCGAGCGCGTCAACCGCGACATCGGAGTCGAGCAGGTCGGTGAGGAGGTGCTGGTCACCCGGCCCACCGACCGCGGCGAGCACCGCGCTCTGCACGGCCTCACCCGCACGCTGGTGGCCAACATGGTCAAGGGCGTCACCGACGGCTTCGAGAAGCGCCTGGAGATCCAGGGCGTCGGCTACCGCGCCCAGCTGCGCGGGCGCGACCTCGAGCTGGCGCTGGGCTACTCCCATCCCGTCTCGGTCAAGGCTCCCGACGGGATCGAGTTCGAGGTGCCCCTGCCGACCCGCATCGTCGTCCGCGGCGCGTCCAAGCAGCAGGTCGGCGAGGTGGCCGCCTACATCCGCAAGCAGCGCAAGCCCGAGCCCTACAAGGGCAAGGGGATCCGTTACGAGGGCGAGTACGTCGCCCGGAAGGTCGGTAAGCGAGCATGACCGTTCAGACCAAGCCCCAGGCGCGCCTGCGGCGTCGCCGCCGCGTCCGCGCCAAGGTCAGCGGCACGGCCGAGCGCCCGCGGATCTCGGTGTTCCGCTCCAACCGCGGCATCTTCGCCCAGCTCATCGACGATGAGGCCGGGCGCACCCTGGCGGCGGTCAACTGGACCGAGGCCGATCTGCGCAAGCTGAGCGGCGCCGAGCAGGCCAAGCGCGCCGGCGAGGTGCTGGCCGAGCGGGCCAAGGCGGCAGGCGTGGAGTCTGCCGTGTTCGACCGCGGCGGCTACCAGTACCACGGTCGTGTCCAGGCGCTGGCGGAGGGCGCACGGGAGGGCGGGCTCCGGCTCTAGGGCCGAACGCAGCCGCTACTCTCAGGTCAACACATGGCAAGCATGGCAAGCGATCGTTCAGTTTCAGCTGCGGGTTTGGACCTGCAGGAGCGCGTGGTGGAGATCAACCGCGTCGCGAAGGTCGTGAAGGGAGGCCGCCGCTTCTCGTTCACGGCGCTGGTCGTGGTGGGTGACGAGCGCGACGTCGTCGGCATCGGCTACGGCAAGGCCAACGAGGTCCCCGTCGCCATCCAGAAGGGCGTCGAGCGCGCCAAGAAGAACCTCTATCGGGTGCCCAAGCACGGCAACACGATCACGCATTCGACGACGGGCATCTTCGGCGCCGGTCGCGTGTTCCTCAAGCCGGCCGCGCCGGGTACCGGGGTCATCGCGGGCGGAGGCGTCCGCGCGGTCCTCGAGCTCGCGGGCATCCACGACATCCTCTCCAAGAGCCTGGGCTCCCAGAACCCCATCAACCTCGTCAAGGCGACGATGGCGGGGCTGGAGTCGCTGCGCACGCCTGACGAGGTCGCCAAGTTGCGCGGCCTGTCGATCAACCAGGTGCTCGGGCTCACCGGCGAAAGCGCCGACGGGACCGCCGAGACCCCAGCCGCCAACGGCAACGGCGCGGCCGCCGAGCCCGCCGCGGCGGCCGAGGCCGAGGAGACGGGCAGGATGAGCACGGTCACGCTCACGCAGCGCAAGAGCCGCAACGGCTGCGACAAGCGCCAGCTCGACACGCTGCGCTCGCTGGGCCTGCGTCGCATCGGCCAGAGCGTCGAGGTCAACGACACGCCCCAGATTCGCGGCATGATCGCCAAGGTCGCGCACCTCGTGGAGGTGGGCGAGTAGATGAGCGCCACCTCTGAGCAGGAGACGCCGGAGCGCATCGGCCTGCACAACCTCAAGCCCGCCCCGGGCTCGCGCCGGCCGCGCAAGCGGGTCGGGCGCGGCGAGGGCTCGGGCACCGGCAAGACCGCGGGCCGCGGCCAGAAGGGCTACGGCTCACGCTCGGGCGCCAAGTCGCGCGCCCGCTTCGAGGGCGGCCAGATGCCGATCCACATGCGGATGCGCAAGTTGCGCGGCCCGCATATGAAGAAGTCGATGCCGTTCGAGCCGTTCCGGACCCACACCCAGCCGGTCAACGTGGGCGATCTCGAGGCGCGCTTCGCCGCCGGGGACTCCGTCACGCTGGAGGCACTGGCCGGCAAGGGCCTTGCCACGCGCAAGGGCGTTCCGGTCAAGGTCCTGGCCAAGGGCGAGCTCACGATCGCCCTCACCGTCCACGCCCACGGCTTCAGCAAGTCCGCTCGCGAGCGCATCGAAGCCGCCGGCGGGACCTGTCAGGTCGTAGAGAGCTGAGGAGCGGCCGGTGATCGCCACGATCCTCGGAGGTTTCAGGGTCGCGGAGATCCGCAAGAAGATCCTGTTCACGGCGGCGATCCTCGCGCTCTACCGCCTGGGCGCTCACATTCCGGCGCCGGGCATCAAGACCAGCGCGATCGACGCCATCCAGAAGAACCTGGGCGGCAACAGCATCCTCGGACTGCTCAACCTGTTCAGCGGCGGCGGCCTGGGCCGGATCGCCATCTTCGCGCTGGGCATCATGCCCTACATCACCGCCTCGATCATCCTGCAGTTGCTGCAGGTGGTGGTTCCCTCGCTGGAGAAGCTCTCCAAGGAGGGCGAGGTCGGCCAGGCGCGGATCACCCAGTACACCCGTTACCTCACGGTCGGCCTGGCCTTCGCCCAGTCGATCGGCTACGTGTTCCTGTTCCGCAGCTTCGAACGCAGCGCCGGGGTCACGCTCATCCCGAACTTCGACCTGTTCAAGGTCTTCATCATCGTCATCTCGCTCACCGCGGGCTGCGTGCTGCTCATGTGGATGGGCGAGCTCATCACCCAGCGCGGGATCGGCAACGGCATCTCGCTGCTGATCTTCGCGTCGATCGTGTCACGCATCCCCAGCGGGATCAGCGCCTGGTGGAACAACCCCGACCAGGTCTTCAAGGTGACCATGCCGTTCATCGCCCTCGGCGTCGTCGCCGCGGTGGTGTTCGTCCAGGAGGGCCAGCGGCGCATCCCCGTCCAGTACGCCAAACGCGTGGTGGGGCGCCGCATGACCCAGGGCGGCCAGACCTACCTGCCGCTCAAGGTCAACATGGCCGGCGTCATCCCCGTCATCTTCGCCGCCAGCGTGATGGCGATCCCGCCGACCCTCGGCCAGCTCATCGGCCAGAACCGCACCGGCTTCGGCACCGACCTCTACACCTTCTTCGCCCCCGGCAGCTGGCACTACGTGCTCGGCGAGAGCATCCTCATCGTGCTGTTCACGTACTTCTACACGGCGGTGACGTTCAACCCCGTGGACCAGGCCGACAACCTGCGCAAGTACGGAGGCTTCATCCCGGGGGTGAGACCGGGCCGGCCAACGGCCGAGTTCCTGGACCGCATCCTCGCCCGGCTGACGTTCCCCGGGGCGCTGTTCCTGGCGGCGATCGCGGCCCTGCCGACGATCCTCATCAACCAGACGAGCGCCAACTTCGCCTTCGGCGGCACCTCGATCCTCATCGTGATCGGCGTGGCGCTGGACACGATGAAGCAGCTCGAGGCACAGATGATGATGCGCAACTACGAGGGCTTCCTGAAGTAAAGCGGGTTGCCCGGGGGTCGGGGGCCGCGCAGTCAGTGCGCCCGATAGAGTGCGCGCGTGGCTCAGCAGCTCAATCTCATTCTTTTCGGCCCTCCCGGCGCGGGCAAGGGCACGCAGGCCGAGCGCCTGCGCAAGGACTTCGAGCTGCCCTACATCGCCACGGGCGACATGCTTCGCGCCAACGTCAAGGAGCAGACCGATCTCGGCAAGAAGGCCAAGGAGTACATGGACGCCGGCGACCTCGTCCCCGACGACCTCATCGTCGCCATGGCCCGCGATCGCCTGATCCAGGACGACGCCCAGGACGGCTTCATCCTCGATGGCTTTCCCCGCACGGTCGATCAGGCCAAGGCGCTGGACGAGCAACTGTCGGATCTCGGCCGGCGGGTGACCGCGGCGCTGCTCATCGACGTGCCTGACGAGGAGCTCATCCGGCGCCTGTCGGGACGGCGGATGTGCGTCAAGGCGGGGCATAACTACCACGTGGAGTTCGATCCCCCCAAGCACGACGGGATCTGCGACCAGGACGGCTCGCGGCTGGTCCAGCGCGAGGACGACAAGCCCGAGGTCATCCAGAACCGGTTGCGCGTGTACCACGAGCACACCAAGCCGCTGGTCGACTACTACGACGAGCGCGGGCTGATGCGCCGCATCGACGGCACGCGCGACCCCGCCGACGTCCACGGCCACATCCGCGCGGTGATCGCGACGCTGCGCATGGAGGAGGACGTCTAGGCCTCAGTGGGTTGCCGCTAGCATCGAATTTCGACACCCTGAACCACTGAGATGATCATCAAGAAGACCCCCGACGAGATTGACCGGATGGCCGCCTCTGGGGCGATCCTGGTCCGCACGATGAACCTCCTGGCCGGCAAGGTCCGCCCGGGGGTGACCACCAAGGAGCTCGACCAAGCGGCCGAGCGCTTCATCCGCTCCCAGGGGGCAACGCCGGCGTTCAAGGGCTATCGCGGCTTCCCGGGGTCGATCTGCGCCTCGCCCAACTCCATGATCGTGCACGGGATCCCCGGGCCCTACAAGCTGGCCAAGGGCGACATCCTGTCCATCGACATCGGCGTGGTCTACGACGGCTGGGTGGCCGACGCCGCCCGGACGTTTGCGGTGGGCCCGGTCAGCCCGGTGGCGCAGAAGCTCCTCCAGGTCACCGAGGAATCGCTCATGGCGGCCGTGCCGGTGTGCGTGGCGGGCAACCGTCTCGGGGACCTCGGCCACGCGGTACAGCAGCAGGTTGAGGGCGCCGGGCTCTCGGTGGTGCGCTCGCTGGTGGGTCACGGGATCGGCCGCGACATGCACGAGGAGCCCCAGATCCCCAACTACGGCGCTCCCGGCACCGGGATCGTGCTGGAGGAGGGCATGGTGCTGGCGGTGGAGCCGATGGTGACCGCCGGTCGCCACGGGGTCCGGGTCGCCGACGACCACTGGTCGATCTTCTCCCAGGACGGCTCGCTGGCGGCCCATTTCGAGTTCACCATCGCCATCACGGCCGACGGACCCCGGGTGCTGACCCCGTGGCACGAGGCCGGTCACGGCCGCGCGGTCGCATAGGCGAGCCTTAGCAGGTGGCCCGGCGGCAGCCGGAAACGCCCTGCTAACATCCCCCGGTGCGCCTGCAGCGCGACGATTGGTCGCTGCTTGGCGCCTCTTCGGCGCGGTAGCGGCGACCTGAAGCGGTCGCCAGAGCCGGGCCGAGGATCCAAGAAATTTTGTCCGCGAATTCTGAGAGCGAATCAGCGTGAAGGTACGACCGTCGGTCAAGCCAATGTGTGAGAAGTGCAAAATCATCCGCCGCAACGGGCGGGTGCTGGTGATCTGTCCCAATCCCCGTCACAAGCAGCGGCAGGGCTAACCCCAGATCAGAGTCAAGGAAAGCTCGTCATGGCGCGAATTTCAGGGGTCAACATCCCCCTCAACAAGCGGGTCGAGATCGGCCTCACATACATCTACGGGATCGGCCGCTCAACCTCCAATGAGCTGCTGGCCAAGGTCGGGATCGAGCCTGACCGTAAGGTCCGTGACCTCACTGAGGACGAGGTCGTCCAACTGCGTGACCTGATCGACAACTCGGTCATGGTCGAGGGAGACCTGCGCCGCGAGCGCTCGCAGAACATCAAGCGGCTCCAGGAGATCGGCAGCTACCGGGGCCTGCGCCACCGGCGCGGCCTGCCCGTCCATGGTCAGAACACCAAGACCAACGCGCGGACGCGCAAGGGCCCGAAGCGGATGCAGGTGGCCGGCAAGAAGAAGGCCGGTAAGAAGTGAGCCCAGCTCCCCGGAGACCTCAGCGCGGCCGTCGCCGCGTGCGCAAGAACATCCCGGTCGGGCAGGCGCACATCAAGACTTCGTTCAACAACACGATCGTGTCCCTGACTGACCGCGAGGGGAACGTCATCGCGTGGGAGTCCGCCGGCGGGGCCGGCTTCAAGGGCAGCCGCAAGTCCACCCCGTTCGCTGCGCAGGTGACCGCCGACGCCGCCGCCCGCAAGGGAATCGAGCACGGCCTGCAGAAGGTCGAGGTGTTCGTGAAGGGCCCCGGCTCCGGTCGCGAGACCGCGATCCGATCGTTGCAGGCCGCGGGCCTCGAGGTGACCGGCGTCAAGGACGTCACCCCGCAGGCGCACAACGGCTGCCGACCCCGAAAGCGCAGGCGCGTCTGACATGGCTCGAGATACTGGTCCACAGTGCAAGCAGTGCCGCCGGGAGGGGCAGAAGCTCTTCCTCAAGGGCGAGCGCTGCCTGACCGACAAGTGCGGAGTCGAGCGCCGCTCCTACCCGCCCGGTGAGCACGGCCGCGGACGCCAGAAGCAGAGCGAGTACCGCGTCCAGCTGCGCGAGAAGCAGAAGGCCAAGCGCTACTACGGCGTGCTGGAGAAGCAGTTCGCGATCTATTACAACAAGGCCAGCCGCCAGACGGGCGTCACCGGCGAGAACCTGCTCCGCATGCTCGAGTGCCGGTTCGACAACGTGCTGGTCCGGCTGGGCTTTGCGGCTTCGCGCCGTCAGGCGCGGCAGCTGATCCTCCACGGCCACTGGACCGTGAACGGTCGCCGGGTGAACATCCCGAGCTATCAGCTGCGCGACAACGACGTGATCGCGATCCACCAGAAGTCGACGGCGGGGCAGGTGATCCGCGACGCGACCGAGCTGACCGGACAGGTTCCGGCGTGGCTGCAGGCCGATCACGATTCGCTGACGGCCAAGGTCCTTCGCAAGCCGGAGCGGCGCGAGATCGCCGCGCCGGTCGCAGAGCAGCTCATCGTCGAGCTGTACTCGAAGTAGACGAACTTTTGAACGCCGCCGCGGGCCGGAGGGCACGGGTCGGCGCTGAACGCCGCCAGCGAGGCGGTCAGAACCCACGAAGTTAGGACTGTGATGCTCGATTTCCAAGTGCCCCGAATCTCCAGCGAGTCGGTCGATGACACCCGCGGTTCGTTCACGATCGAACCTCTGGACCGGGGCTTCGGCTACACCTTCGGCAACTCGCTGCGACGCGTGCTGCTCTCCTCGCTCGCCGGCGCCGCCGTCACCAGCGTGCGCATCGAGGGCGTGGCGCACGAGTTCTCGACGATCCGCGGCGTCAAGGAGGACGTGACCGACATCGTCCTCAACCTCAAGGGCATCGTCTGCCGGATGCACTCCGACGCCACGGAGATCGAGGCGCCGCTGGTGGTCACCGGACCGGGGGACATCACCGCCAAGGACATCGACCTGCCCTCCGGTGTGGAGATCCTCAACCCCGACGCGCACATCGCGACGCTCGAGAAGAAGACCAAGCTGGAGGTCTACCTCACGATCGGCCGGGGCCGCGGCTACCGCCCGGCCGAGGAGAACAAGTCTCCCGACCAGCCGATCGGCGTGATCCCCATCGACTCGATCTTCTCGCCGGTGCGTCGCGTGGCCTACAACGTCGAGCAGGCCCGCGTCGGCCAGAAGACCGACTTCGACAAGCTCACGCTCGACATCGAGACCGACGGCTCGATCGACCCGCACGCCGCGCTGCGCGAGGCGGCGGAGATCCTCATCTCCCAGCTCGCGATCTTCACCGACGCCGACCGCGTGGTGGAGCTGCGCGACGTCGGCGCGCCCGGCGCGCTGGACCCGGGACTGGTCGGCGGCGGCCAGGTGGGCGCCACCTCGCGTCCGCCCAACGCGATGGACGACATCCTCATCGAGGAGCTGGAGCTCGGCGTGCGCTCCTACAACTGCCTCAAGCGGGCGGGCATACAGACCGTGGGCGACCTCGTCTCCAAGACCGAAGGGGAGCTCAACGCCATCCCCAACTTCGGCAAGAAGTCCATCGACGAGGTGATCGAGACCCTGCACGCGCGCGGCCTCGGCCTGCGTAACGACTAACATCGCCCCAGCGCCATGAGACACCAGCGTCAGCGATACCAGCTCAGCCGTAGCGCCTCGCATCGCAAGGCGCTGCTCATGAACCTCTCCAAAGAGGTGATCGAGCACGAGCGGATCCAGACCACCGAGGCCAAGGCCAAGGCCGTCAAGCCCGAGGTGGAAAAGCTGATCACGCTGGCCAAGCGCGGCGACCTGCACGCTCGCCGTCAGGCGCTGTCGGCACTCGGTCAGGACAAGTTCACCGTCTACAAGCTGTTCGAGGAGATCGCTCCCCGCTACACGGAGCGCCCCGGCGGCTACACCCGGATCCTGAAGCTGGGCCCGCGGCGGTCGGACTCGACCGAGATGGTCCTGCTGGAACTGGTCTAGCCAGGGCTCCGGCCGAGCGGTGGACGGCGGTGCAGCCGGACCGACGTCGCGGCTGCTGATCGAGTACGACGGGACCGAGTTCTCCGGCTGGGCGCGCCAGCCCGGGCTGCGCACCGTGCAGGGCGAGCTGGAGCGGGCGCTGGGTGTGGTGCTACGCCGCGACGCGGTGCCCCTGACGGTCGCCGGACGCACCGACGCCGGCGTGCACGCGCGTGGCCAGGTGGCCAGCTACGGGGGCGAGCCGGCCCGGCCCGACTCCGTCAACGCGCTGCTCCCCTATGACATCGCGGTCTTGGAGTGCGCCGCCGCCGCCCCCGGCTTCGACGCGCGCCGCGACGCCACCAGCCGCGCCTACGCCTACCGGGTGCTGACGCGTCGCTCGCGCAGTCCGTTCGAGCGCCGGCTGGCGCTGCACTGGCCCCACCCGCTGGACGCCGGCGCGCTACGCGCCTGCGCCGAGGCGCTGGTGGGCGAGCACGACTTCACCGCTTTCACGCCCACCGAGACCGAGCATGTCCGGTTTGAGCGGGTCGTGCTCGGCGCCACCTGGGCCGCAGACGGCCCGGCGCTCCTGGAGTTCCGCATCGAGGCCGACGCGTTCATGCGCAACATGATCCGGGTGCTGGTGGGCACCATGCTCGAGGTGGGAGGAGGCCGGCGCTCGGTCGAGTCGTTAGTGGGGCTGCTGGAGGGACGGCCCCGGGCGGACGCCGGCGCCACTGCCCCGCCCCACGGCCTGCACTTCCTGGGCGCCGGCTACGGCGGTGAGCGGCTGCTCTGAGAGCCCTGTGGCGCCCCCGCGAAGGCGGCGGCGCGCGTTCGCCACGCGAGGGGCATCCCCTTCCCGTCCAGGCGGATTCCAATCCTTAAGTGGACATATGTTCGATTCCGCTTTTCCTACCAAAACCGTACTATTCCAACAGATCGAAGGGGCGCAGGCGTATTTGGGGGTGGTCGCGGCCCGAGCGGTGAGGTTTTGGTTTTCACCGTTCGGGCTGCGGCTCAGCGCTGTCCGCGTTCCGGCCTGCGCGCGCCATAGCATCTAGGGCGTGCGCGTCCTCCTCACCAATGACGACGGGATCGAGGCTGATGGCCTTCAGGCGCTGCGCCGCGCGCTGATCGCGATCCCGTCGGTGGAGCTGGCGGTCATCGCGCCGGACGGCAACCGCTCCGCGATGGCGCGCTCCATCACGACGCGCCGCCCCGTGTGGGTACAGGAGGTCGACTTCGAGGACGGGACGGTCGGCTACGCCACCGACGGCACGCCGGTGGACTGCGTGCGGCTGGCCCACCTGGGACTGGTGGAGGGGTTTACTGCCGAGCTGGTGGTCTCGGGGATCAACCACGGCTCCAACCTGGGCGACGACATCACCTACTCGGGCACCGTGGCCGCCGCGCTCGAGGCGATCGTGCTCGGCCTGCCGGGCATCGCGGTCTCGCAGCAGTCGACGAGCCGGGAGCTGGACTTCCGCACGGGCTCGAGGTTCGACTTCTCGGTGGCGGCGACCTTCACCGCGCGCCTGGTCGCCGAGCTCCAGAACGTCCCCCTGCCCGACGGGACGCTGCTCAACATCAACGTCCCCGGCGCCGACCCGTCGGGCGTGACGGTGGCGCGGCTGGGCAAACGGGTCTACCGTGACGAGCTGGCGCTCATCGACGAGGATCCCACGCACCCGGTCGGACGGCGCCTGTACCGGATCTACGGCGACGCGACGTACCTGGGCGACGAGACCGGTACCGACCTTGCCGCCGTCGCCGCCGGCCAGATCGCGGTCACCCCGATTCACTTCGATCTCACCGACCGTGGCGGGCTCGACGCGCTCGCGCGGTATGACCTGGCGCGGCTCATCGCTCCCGCCGCTGATGAGGTGACCGACCAATGAGCCCGGCGGCGAGCAACGGCTCCGCCGGGGATCCCGCGGCGCGTGTGGACGAGCTGCGGCGGCTGCTCGAGTACCACGGCCACCGCTACTACGTGCTCGACGACCCCGAGATCGGCGACGACGCCTACGACGCGCTCCTGGACGAGCTGCGCCGCCTGGAGGCCGAGCACCCGGAGCTGCTGACCCCGGACTCCCCGACCCAGCGGATCGGCGGCGAGCCGGTCTCGGACCTGGTCAAGGTCCGCCACCCCGAGCCGATGCTGTCGCTGGCCAACGCGCGCTCGGCCGAGGAGCTGCAGGCATGGATCCAGCGGATGCGCAACCACCTGGCCCGTGAGGGGATCGAGGATCCGGACTTCGAGTTCGTGGCCGAGCCCAAGATCGACGGCCTGGCCATCTCGCTCATCTACCGCGACGGCGTGTTCGAGCGCGGCGCCACCCGCGGCAACGGCGAGGTGGGGGAGGACGTCACCCACAACCTGCGCACGATCGGCTCGATCCCGCTGCGGCTGGAGATGGACGACGAGACGCCGCCGGCGCTGCTGGAGGTGCGCGGCGAGGTCTACATGTCGCTGCCGGACTTCACGGCCCTCAACGAGCGCCGCGCCGAGGCCGGCCTCTCGACGTTCATGAACCCGCGCAACTCGGCGGCGGGCACGATCCGCCAGCTCGACCCCAAGCTCGCCGCCGACCGCCCGCTGTCGCTGTGGTGCTACGCCATCGGGGTCACGGAGGGCCTGTCCTTCGACGCCCATTGGGAGGCGCTGGAGTGGCTGCGCGCCCACCGGTTCCCGGTCAACCCCGACGTGCGCAAGCTGACCGACGAGCGGGAGGTCATCGCGCAATGCGAATCGTGGGAGCGCCGGCGCGGCTCGCTGGACTTCGAGATCGACGGGGTCGTGGTCAAGGTCAACCAGTTCGCGCTGCAGCGGCGGCTGGGCGTCGTCGGCCGTGACCCGCGGTGGGCCATCGCCTGGAAGTTCCCGCCGACGACCGCGGTCACCCGCCTGCTCGAGATCCGCTGGAACCCGGGCAAGTTCGGCGATCTGCACCCCTACGCGGTCGTCGAGCCCGTGCACGTCTCCGGCGTGACGATCAAGCAGGCCACGCTGCACAACGAGGAGGACATCGCGCGCAAGGACATCCGCCCGGGGGAGGACGTGATCGTCCTGCGTGCCGGCGACGTCATCCCGCAGGTGCTCTCGCCGGCGCCCCACGTCGCCGAGCACGAAGACCGCCCGTCGCCGCCGCGGCCACCCGAACGCTGCCCGGTGTGCGACACCCCCACCGTCAAGCCCGAGGACTCGGTGTTCACCCGCTGCCCCAACCGCGACTGCCCGGGGCGCCGCTGGCAGCTGCTCACGTTCTTCGAGACCGTGCTGGACATCGACGGCCTGGGGGAGAAGCAGGTGTCGCTGTTCATGGACCTCGGCTGGGTCCGCACAGCGGCCGACTTCTATGACCTGACCGCCGAGCAGATCGCCGAGCAACCCGGCTTCGGGAAGGTGTCGGCCGAGAAGCTCGTGGCCGCCATCGCCAAGTCCAAGGAGATGCCGTTCGGCCGCGTGCTGGTGGCGCTTGGGATCGAGGAGGTCGGCGGGGTCACCGGACGCAACCTCGCCGCTCAATTCCGATCCATCGACGCTCTGCTCGCCGCCAGCGCCGAGGCCATCGAGGAAACCCCTGGCGTGGGGCCGAAGATGGCCGCCACCATCCATGAGCAGCTCCACGACCCGGTCATGGAGCAGCTGATTGCCGATCTGCGCGAGCGGGGGCTTCAATTTGAGCAGGAGGGCCCGCCCCCCGGCGAGGGGCCCCTGGCCGGCAAGACGCTGGTGCTCACCGGGACCCTGCCCGAGCTCACGCGCGAGCAGGCCACCGAGCGGATCGTCGCCGCCGGCGGCCGCGTCACCGGCTCGGTGTCGCGCAAGACAGACTGGGTCGTTGCCGGCGAGAGCGCCGGTTCCAAGCTCGCCCAGGCCGAGAAGCTCGGGGTCGCCGTGCTCGACGAGCCCGGCCTGCTGGGACTGCTGGGCGGCTGACGGCTCAGCCGCTGTACTTCGCCAGCGCCACCTGCATCCGGTCCTGGATCGGGTGCGCGTAGTCCGGCACGATGCCGTTCATCATCAGCGCGTAGGCGAGCGTGTGGCCGTCCGTGGCGCGGCAGTAGCCCACGACGTTGGAGACGTCGTGCAGCGTGCCGGTCTTGCCCCGGCATCGTCCCTGCGCGTAGGTGTGGCGCATCTCGTCCTGCAGCGTGCCCGTCTCACCGGCCACGGCCAGCGAGGAGGTGAACTGGGAGTTCGACGCCATGTTGCGCAGCAGGGTCACCACCTCGATGGGGGTCGTCAGGTCGGAGCGCGACAGGCCCGACCCGTCGTTGAGACGGGGGTGGATGTTGAAGCTCGAGGCCATCTGGGCGTTGACCACGGCGGCGCCGGCGGCCGTTGTCCCGCCCGAGCCGAACTGCGCGCCCAGGTCCTTGAGGAGCATCTCGGCGAAGAAGTTGTCCGACGGGGTGTTGGTCAGCGACACGAGAGTGGCCATGGGCGGGGAGTGCACGCTGGCCAGCGTCGTGGCGCCCGACGGCGTGCGGCCGGCGGTCACCTTGACGTGGCGAGGAACCCTCACGCCGGCGGCCTTCAGGGCAGCGACGAGCTGCTGCCCGGCCTGCACGGCGGGGTGCTTGAAGTACACGGTGCCGATGGAGTTCGCCCAGCCGCGGTTGAAGGCGAGCGCGCTGAGCTCACCTTCGGTGTCGATCGAGGGCTGGTTGCCAGTGGCGGGCGTGCCCCGGTCGGAGTCGAACATGGTCTCGTCGGCGACCACGTTGCCATTCAGCTGCGTGACGCCGGTCGCGCTCTGAAACGCGGACACCAGCGCCTGGATCGTCGCGCCGGTCCCGTAGTTGGCGGTGTCGAACGTGGCCGAGCCGAACGTCGGATCCCCACCGCCGCGCAGGTACAGGGTGCCGGTGAAGGTGTCGCCCAACTGGGTGCCCTGCCCCAGCATCGACGTGGTGAGGGTGGCGCCGGGGCCGAAGCGCTGCAGGACCGTGGTCGTCGTGTAGAGCTTCTCCACCGAGGCCGGCAGCCGGCCCGTGGCGGCGTTCTTGGAGTACAGGGTCCGGTTGGCCGTCAGGTCCACGACGTAGGCGCCGCTGAAGCGGCCGGCCTTCCGCATCCCGAGGTTGAGGCTCCCGTCCAGCTGGCGGTTCGCCTTCGCCGTGGCCGCGCTGGTCGGGCCCGGAGCCGGAGTGGGGGACAAGGCCGGAGTGCCCCCGCCGCTACCGCCCACGCCCGCCCCACCTCCTCCCTGGCCTGATGCCACCGGCGCGGCGGCCAGGGCAAGCGCCACGACCGCGGCGAGCAGAGGGGGTGCTGACCGCATCGACTATGTGTAACCCATCGTGCGGCGCAAAGCTGCGGTCCTACGGCGGCGTGGTGCCGCCGAGTGCGGGTAGGCGGGACCCGGACCACTAGAATCCGGACCGAATGGGCAAGGTTGTCAAGCTGGATGCGTCGACCGACCGCTCACCGACCCCGGGGGCCCGCACACGTGCGGGCAAGCCGGCGCGTCGGCGCCGCTCGAAGACCGCGCTGGTCCTCGGTGGAGGCGGCTTCACGGGCGGCGTCTATGAGATCGGGGCGCTCCGGGCGCTCGATCTGCTGTCGGTCAACCGGACCGTGAACCAGTTCGACGTCTATGTCGGTACCAGCGCGGGCTCCTTCGTCGCCGCTGCGGTGGCCAACGGGGTCACCCCGGAGGAGATGATGCGGGTCATCGTCCAGCAGGTGCCGACGCCGTTCCCGGACGCCCGGATCGGTTCGCTGCTCAAGCCCAACTACCGCGAGTTCGTCACCCGGGGAATGATGTTCCCGTTGCGCCTGGCTCATCTGCTGGGCACACTGGGCCGCGACCTGCGCCAGGTTTCGGCCGTGGACATCGTGCTGGCGCTGGCCGAGGCGCTCCCCACCGGCCTGTATTCGGGCGAGGGGATCGAGCGCTACGTGAAGCGGATCCTCTCCGACCCCGACCGGACCAATGACTTCCGGAAGCTCGCCGGCGAGCTCTATCTCGCCGCCACCGACCTGGACACCTGCGAACGGGTGGTGTTCGGCTCCGAGGGGTTTGACGACGTCCCCATCTCCCGCGCCGTGAGCGCGTCGAGCGCTCTGCCCATGGTCTACAAGCCGGTCAAGATCGGGGACCGCGAGTACGTGGACGGGGGAATCGTCTCCACCACCAACCTGGACATCGCGGTGGAGGCGGGGGCCAAGCTGATCGTCGTGGTCAACCCGCTGGTCCCCTACACCAACGATTTCGAGGCCCGGATCCCCACCCTCACCGGCTCGCGTGCTCGCCGGGTGTCGGACATGGGGTTCCCGCACATCGGCTACCAGGCGTTCAAGCTGCTCGCGCACCAGCGCCTGCACGAGCTCGCCCGCCGCTGGGAGGAGCGCTACCCGGGGGTCGACATCATCCTCATCGAGCCCGACACGGACGACGAACTGATGTTCCAGACCAGCGTGATGAACTACACCTCACGGGTCGCCATCGCTCGCCACGGGTTCCAGTCAGTGACGCTCAAGCTGGCCAACGACTACCCGCGCTTCAAGCGGATCTGCGCGCGTCACGGCATCAACATCTCGGCCACGCGCGTGAGGACGGTGGTCAAGCACTTCCACGCCGAGCGCGAATCCACGCGCGCCTGGCGCAAGATCCTGGAGCAGACGACGTCGACCCTGCTGCGTCAATCCGCTCAATGAGGACGACACATGGAACAGGGTGCGGACTCGCGACCTGCGCACACCCGCGCTGCCGTGGCGCTCGGCCCGGCGACTCCGGCGGCCCCCGGGCCGTTGTTCGGTTGAGGAGAGAGCTAGGCGCTCGCGGCTTGAACCTGCGACTGCGTGGAGAGCGACGTCTCGCGCAGGCTAGAGAGGAAAAGAGTCTTGTCGATCCGACCGTTGAAGATCGGGACGCCCAACTCGCAACACTTGGCGATGACATCGCGCCGGTCCAACCCGGCTTCATGCGCCAGCTCGGTGGGCGTCAGGTGATTGGCCATCGGTCTTCGCTCCTTTTGCCGTTCACTACATGACCACAAGTATGCATCGTGGCCCGGACGCTGGCAATGCCGATGGACGAAAATACCTCCGCTCGCTCCGCGAATTTCCCCCGCAATTGCAGTGGTTTATGAAGTTTTACTTTGGGGCACCATTCAATAGAGCCATCAGGGAGGTGCTTGAATGAACGCAATCGTTCAGTCGAGTGCCCGTGATGGCGCTCACCAATCGTCCGAAATACACGAGCAAGGTTCGCCATGACGCTCACGATGAGCAGGACCTCCAGGCCCCTGGTGTGCAGCGAGCACGAGCTCGTGGCCGCCACCCGCGCGGGGGATGACCGCGCCTTCGAGGAGCTGTACGCCCGCTACCGCGAGCGCATCTTCTCGTTCATCCTCAGCAAGGTCCACGATCATGGTCGCGCCGAGGACATCGCCCAAGAGGTGTTCATGTCGGCGCTGCGGCGCCTGCGCGGCACCGACCAGGCGATCGCGTTCAAGCCGTGGCTCTACGAGATCGCCAAGAACGCGTGCATTGACGAGTTTCGCCGCGGCAGCCGCGCGCGCGAGGTGCCGCTGGAGTCCGACGGCGAGTTCGTGGTCGATAGCCAGAACGCCTCGCCCTCGTCCGTGCCCACGCCGCTGGCCGCCGTCGAGAGCAAACAGCGCCTGAATGACCTGCGCGGCGCCTTCGGCGGGCTGTCCGCCAATCATCATCAGCTGCTGGTGATGCGCGAGTTCGAGGGCCTGTCCTACGACGAGATCGGCTCGCGCCTGGACATGACCCGCCAGATGGTCGAGAGCAGCCTGTTCCGGGCACGCCGAAAGCTCAGCGAGGAGTACGAGGAGCTCGCCAGTGGCAGGCGCTGCGAGCAGATCCAGACCGCCATCGAGGGCGGGCGGCTGCGCACGGTGACCTCGCTCGGGCTTCGCGACCGTCGCCGCTTCGCCCGCCACCTCTCCCACTGTCAGCTCTGCCGGCATGCCGCGCTGATGGCCGGGGTCGATGAGGCCCTGGTCAGGCCGCGCAGCATCGCGGCGAAGATCGCGGCGCTGCTCCCGTTCCCGGTGTGGCGGTTGTTCGGGCGCTCCCGCGGCGCCAAGGCGGCCTCTGGCAACGGCTCGCACCACGTCGCGGGCGCCGGCTCCGCCGGCCTGGCGAAGTCCGCCGGCTCGGCGATCACACTCGGCCAGGCGGCCGCCACCGTGGCGGTGGTGGTCGCGGGCGCGGGCGGAGGTCTGGCGGTCACCGGGCTCGCCTCCGGTGGCCACGCGCCCCCGCCGGCTGTGCACCGCTCAGCGCATCACGCTGCCGCCGCCTCCGGCGCGTCCGGTGTTACGTCCGCGACCGCCGCCAAGGCGAGACGCGGACGCACTTCGCCGGCGGCCAAGACGGCCGGCTTCTCCGCGCCGCGGACAGCTACCGCTCAGCGCGGCGGCGCACGCAGACAGCGCGGCTCAACGCCCGGAGCGCCCGGCTCGGGCACGTCGGGCGGCGGCTCCGGATCGTCCTCGTCACCGGGTCAGGCCACGGGCGGCGGCTCGACTCCTGCCAGCACGGCGACCAAGGCGGTCAACGGCGCCGCGAAGACCGTCAACGGCGCCACCAAGACCGTCAACGGGGTGACCAGCGGGGTCGGCAAGACGGTCAACGGTGTGGTCGGCGGTGCGGGCAAGACGGTCAACGGTGTGGTCGGCGGTGCGGGCAACACGGTCAACGGTGTGGTCAGCGGTGCGGGCAACACGGTCAACGGTGTGGTCAGCGGCGTCGGCAAGACGGTCAACGGCGTGGCGCAGGCCACCGGCGCGGGGACGGGTCCCGTGGGACAGGCCGTCGGCAACGCGACCAGTGGAGTCACGCAGACGGTCGGCGGCGTGACCAACGGCGTGTCCAACACGGTCGGTGGGGTCACCAACGGTGTCTCCAAGACCGTTGGCGGCATCACCGGCGGCCTGACCGGCGCCGTGGGCGGATCGTCCTCCTCTTCGCCGCCTGCCTCGTCAGGCTCCAATCCTCTGGCGCCGGCGGCATCCGGGACCACGAGCACCGTCTCCGGCGCGACCCAGCCCGTGAAGTCCGGCGTCCAGCAGGTCGGCTCACTCCTGGGCCACTAGCCTCTGGGCGGACCTGCCCGCCGCGCGCGGACCGGACCCGCGCCGCGAGCGCTGCCTGTGGGATACTGGAGTCGTCTTCGGGGCGTGGCGCAGCCTGGTAGCGCGCACCGTTCGGGTCGGTGAGGTCCCCGGTTCAAATCCGGGCGCCCCGATTTATTTGTAGGGATTTGCAGGGATTTTGTGAGGCGGAGACCGGCCGCGGATCAGGGGCATGGATGCTAGGTATAGGGGCGAGGGGCCGCGATCCCTTTGAATTTCTCGGCGCCGAAGTACCTGCACCTAGGCGGATTGGTCGCCGTCTAGCACGTCGGCGTCGATCAGTCTGCTGATCTGCCCGCCAGGACTGGGTGCCCGCGCCGAAAGTCCCGCTGAATCGACGGTTCTCGGTTGTGATCGTGGGGCACGTTGCTGGATGGATGTATGCCCGATCGCGCCGGTGCGCGCGCGGCGGAGGAGCTCCGCGGATCCGCAATTGGCGATGGACGTCGTCCACGGCGCCGAGACCTGCGTTCGTGTCGGCGCGTGCACGCGGAGCCCAGCGCGTTCTGTCGTGACTCCCTCTATCCGGTTGAGTAGCCGGCGGGGTGATTTCGCCTCGATCGCCGGCCAGGTCGTGCCCGGGACGGCGTTCGATCCGGACAACATCGCGGAACTCTTTTGGACCGCCCACACCGACCCGACCGACGCCTGGCAGACCGAACATCGATTTCACAGGCGCGTAACGGGTCCACGACACCGAGACACGACGGACCGTGATCCACACGGCCTGGGCTCCGGGCGAACAGGCGCACCATCTGGCAACCCGTGGGTTCGCTTTCGGCACGATCGAGGGGGCGGGGACAGCCGGCTTACGTTTCGGCGTCGAGTGACGCGGGCACGGTTGCTCCCAGTTGCTCGCGCCACCACTCGATCGGGACGATCCGCAGGGCGAGGTCGAGCGTCCCGCGGTCAAGCTGCTCGGCGAGTTGCGTGATCGCCGCCAACCTTTGTACTAGCTGCTCGGCGTCGGGTGGGCCCTCGATCAGCGCTGCCGGGTGGCTGCGTGCGTTGCGAGTTCGCTCGTCGTCTTCGTCGAGCTCGAGCCCGAGCAGGCTGCTCACCCACGCCAGGTCGCCGGCCAGCTCCACGTGTCGGTCGATCACCTCGGCGTACACGTCGGCGTTCAGCATCACGGCTGCCCATCGGCCTAGTACCGCGTCGTTGTGCTCTAAGAGGGTCGTGACCTTGTCGTGAAGCCGCTTGCGCTTGTCCGCCTGGGCGACGAGCTCGCGCAGTGCGGCCGTGAGGCGTTCTGTGTCGCGGACCGCGCTCGAGCCCGCGTCGATCGACGTCGCTGCGCCGAGGTGGTCGCTTTCGTTGGCGTACGGATCGGATGGCATGAGTCCGGCCAGCTCGGCGATCCCCGTCCACACGAGCCGCGCGTCGCGGACGAGCTGCAGCATCACGTACTGAGCCAGCACGCTCCAGCGCTGCCGGCTGCGACGCTCGAGGGCCTCGTTTACGAGTCCTACCGTGAGCATCACCACGATCACGCTCGCAACGAGCCCGGCGAGCAGGGCGTGATCAGCCCAGAACCCGCCCGCCAACGCGTCCCATAGCACGGCACCGACCAGCGCGAGTAACGCGATCGCGGCGAGCGCGCGGGTGCCGCGTAGGTAACGATCGACGGACTCCGAACGTCGCGGGCCTGAATCGCGGCGGACCATCGTCGAAGCGGTAGCGCTAGGGACGCGAAGGCCGGGTTTCGGTCCAGTCGACGTACAGGTTGCGCTCTGCGAACAGCCAGTCGCCGTCGACCAGCACGAATGTGTCGCCGTAGCGAAGCCAGGCGACCATCAGCTTGCGCTCACCGCCGTCGGTGAACAGGTGGTGCGCGATGCAATAGCTCTCGCCGGTCGCCCGGGCGCCGTCGAGCGCGATCGTGCTCTGACCGTTGAAATGCATCGTCGTCTGGTAGCGGTTGAGGTCGTCGAACACCGGCGTCAGCGCCTCGCGGCCATCGAGCACCTGTGTGGGTTCGGACCCCTGCCCGTCCATGTAGACGACGAAATGGGTGTCCTCGGTGAACAGAGACTTCTGGCCGTCGGCGTCGCGGCGATCGGCGCAGTGCGCGTAAGCGTCCACCAGCTCCCGGATCGCCAGGCGGTCAGCCTGCTCGGTCGGTGTGATCTCGGTGATGGTCGTCATGGCCTCACATTCCTCTCGTCGGCGCGTTAGCCTAGGCGTAGCGGGGAACTCCCCGAATCTCGCCGAGTATAAGCGGGGAACTCCCCGCTTGCAACCACGGGGCAACCGAGCATGACCGAATCCACCGAACTCAGGCGAAGCGATGCCCGTCGCAACCGCGAAGCGATCCTCGCCGCCGCGCTCGAGGCGCTGACCGCGTCGCCTGACGCCTCCCTGAACGCAATCGCCAAGCGAGCGGGCGTCGCCAACGCCACTCTGTACCGGCACTTCCCCACCCGGGAAGAGCTGGTGCTCGCCACCTACCAGCACGAGGTCCAAAGGCTCGTCGACGCGGCCGGCGAGCTCCTGCGGGAGCAAGCACCGATCGACGCGCTGCGCGGCTGGGTCGAACGCCTGGCTCGCTACGCGGTGACTAAGCACGGGCTCGCCGACGCCTTGCGCAAGGCCACCACTCCCGGAAGCGACCTGTCCTCCACCGAGACCTACCACGCGATCGTCGCCGCCCTCGACCGCCTCCTTCAGGCGAACATCGCCGCAGGCACCCTACGTCCAGACCTCGACGCCGACGACGTGATCCTCGCCCTCGCCGGCCTCTGGCAGCTCGACCCGGCAGGCGACTGGAGAGCCCAAGCCCAGCGCATCTACGCCATCGTCCTCAGCGGCGTGCAGCGGTCCACCTAAGATCCAAAACCCGCTATGCCGCCGTGACGAGCAACTCGGGCACCCCAAGTACCTAGCCCCGCCTTCGCGCGGCGAGCGAGACGCCATCAGGTTCGCCGCCAGCCAGCGCTTGCCCGTCGCGCTCGTGGCGACGAGCAGCTCCCTGCTCGCGGGTCCCGAGCCGCTGCCGGGTGATGTCTCGCCGCACCGGCTGAGACGAGGGCTGGTGAGGCTCGGTGGGTTGGTCGCGATCGCGGTGGTGGTCGTGACGCTGGCGCCGGGCCTGGGGGAGTTGCGCGGCCGGTTTGCCCATGCGCGGCCGGTGTGGATCGTGATCGCCTGGGGGTTTGAGGTGCTGTCGGTGCTGGCCTATGTTCCGGCGTTCCGGGCGGTGTTCTGCACGCGGATGAGCTGGGGCACGAGCTACAAGATCGCCGTCGCGGAGGAGGGCGCCGGCTCCTTGTTCCCGCTCGGTGGCGCAGGCAGCTTGGCGCTGGGGGTGTGGGCGCTGCGCCGCGGTGGCATGCCTGCTGAGGAGATCGCGCGCAAGACGGTCGCGTTCTTTCTGTTGACCAGCGCCGTGCCCGTCGCGATGCTCTTGCTGCTGGGGGCCGGTCTGGGAGCGGGCATCCTCCCCGGCGGCGGGGGGCTCCTGCTCACGGTGCTGCCCGCGGTCATCGCCGCGGGAGCGATCGCGGCGACGTTGGCAGTGCGCCGGCTCGCGCGCCGAGCCGAGGCATGGATGCGGCGGCGGGGTGAGCGGTTGAGATGGCCCCGCCTCGCTCCGGCGCTGTCCGCCACATCTGACGGTATCGATGAGGCGCTTGACCAACTCCGGCAAGCCAACCCGCTGCTGCTGGTCGGGCTCGTCGGGTACCTGGCCTTTGACCTGCTCGCCTTCTGGGCGAGCTTTCGCGCAGTGGGAGCGTCCCCCCATTTCGCTGTCATCTGGATGGCCTACCTGATCGGCCAGCTCGGTAACTGGCTCCCGATTCCCGGCGGGGTCGGCGGGACCCAGCTCGGGCTCGTCGGAGCGCTCGTCCTCGACGGCATCCCCGTTCTCACCGTGACCACGGCAGTCCTGCTCTACCGCGTGACCGAGCTATGGATTCCCGCCGTCCTGCGCATCGCCGCGTTCGTGCAGCTACGCCTGCTGCTCAGGCGAGAGACCGATGCAATCCAACTCTGGCAGTCGGGCGACACCATCGAGATCGTCGGCCTCGGGACCGCGACCATCGATCGGTCCGGTCTGAAATCGACCGCGAGCGCGATGCGCAAACCCGCGTTGTAGGACGGACGGGCTTCGCGTCATGATCGCTCTGAGCGAATCCGCGCATGACCGGTCGATCCGGCGCTCGACCGGCCGGCCGCCTTCCTTCGCTTCCCCGCAAGGCGCGGCCGGGCGGAGCGACGCTCCCAAGATTTGCGAGCGCTCCCGCGGCACCCGAGTGCGCGTGCCCGAGTTCGTGCAATCGCAGGACTCCGGGGTGGGCGTCCACGACGACCGACGGGACCGATGACGCGGCGAGTCACGCTCGTGGGGCGAGGAGCGGGTGCGGGAGGCTCGGATCGCGACCTGCTCTGGCGTCCACGCGGTACTTCTGAAATCAGGGACTGCAATCGCGCAGCACGGTCCCTGGGTTGGTCGTCATAGCGTGATCACGGTTTTGCCGCTGGCGGGTCGGGCCTGCGCCGAGCTCAGGGCGGCGGGCACTTCATCCAGCGATATGCGTGTGATTGGCGGGGCGACGATGCGTCCGTCAGCGACGGCTTCTGCCACCCGCTCGAAGAGCTCGCTCGACGACGGCAAGGCGAAGTTGATGGCGGTGACACCGGCTGCCCCGAGGACCGCTTCATCAGCGACATATTGAGTTGTCACCGCGGTACCGCCCGGTCTCACCAGCGAGGCGAGCGCGGCAAAGCCCGTGGCGTCGCTCACCAGGTCCAGGAGCGCATCGATGCCGTCGGGATGTGCCTGGCGTACCCCGTCAACCAGCGGGACTTTCGTGTGATCGATCGTCTCGGTAGCGCCGTAAGCGCGCATGCGGTGGGCATCGTCGTCGCGCACGTTCGCGATCACATTCCCCCCGGCGTTCGCTGCGAACTGAGTAGCGAACGAACCAACGCCGCCACCGGCGCCAACGATCAGCACCGTCTTGTCGCTCGGCGGTTCGAGCAGGTCCACCAAGGCGAGCCCGGCGCCACCCGCGGTCGGCAGCGCCGCCGCCACAACGTCATCGAGTCCGGCAGGAACTCTCGTCAGCGGCGCATCCTCGCTAACGGCCACGTACTCGGCGTAGGTTCCCGCCGAGCCAAGCGGGGCGATCAGCAACTGGCCGAACAGATCGTCGCCGACGGAAAACCTCGACGTCGCGTCGCCAAGCTTCTCGACCACGCCCGCGCAATCGGCGCCGAGCACCATCGGGAACGTGGCCGGCATCGGCTTCCAGTCGCCGGAGGCGAGCGTGCGATCCATGGGGTTCATGCCCGCGGCTCGCAGCTTGAGCAAGACCTGTCCCTGTCCCGGCTCAGGCGTCGGCATCTCCGCCAGGGCGGGAGTAGCTCCGTATTCAGTGACCGTGATTGCACGCAAGTCCGCCTGCTTCCGGTTGTGGCTTGGTAGATGACTGTCGGCTCATGCCGAGAGGTCGCGCTCGAGGTGTCCACATGCTCGCAGCCGCAAGCTTCGGGCGCCCGTGCTGTCCGCCCCGCCGGGTGAACCGCCGACACCCGCTTTGCACCGACGAAGCGCGTCAGGGTCGCTCTTGGTAGCGGTCGCACAAACCTCGACGACGCCGCAGCCATTCCGTCAAGCGGGCGACCTCGACGCGCACCACGGCCTGCTCGGCGGGTAACTCGCCGCGGCGCTGCACGAGGGCCCGCTCGACGACACGGTTGAGATCGTCGAGCGTGCGCACCTCGACCCCCGCCAAACCGACGACGGCCGGGTCGACATCGCGGGGCACCGCGAGGTCGATCAGGAGCAGGGGCGCGCGGCCTGGGCACCGCTCCGCCACAGCCTCCTCGAGCCGATCGCGGTGCACGATGTGATGCGGCGCTCCGGTCGAGCTGATGACCACGTCCGCCTTGGTCAAGGCGTGGCCCAGCCCCTCGGCGCTAATTACACGCCCACCATGGCGTTGGGCCAGTCGCGTCGCCGTCGCCGGGTCGCGGCCCAGGACAAGCACCTCAGCGGCACCGCGCTCGTGGCGGATCCGCTCGGCCGCCGCGTCGATGGAGGCCTGATCGGTGACGTCGAGCTGATAGTCGGCTGATTTGTGTGGCGGGCATGTTGGTCCGCCTGGGCGTGCCGCTCACCTTCACGTCGGTTAGTCAGAAGGAACGGGACCGATGGTTGGGACCGAACGACGGTCCCGAGCGCCTTCGTGGAACCGCGAGAGGTCCCGGCGTCGCGTGGCCGTCCGTCGATCGCCTAGAGCACGGTTGGCCCGGTAGCGTCTGGGTAGTCGGTGCTGAATGCCATCCCTTTGCCGGCCTCGTACTCGGCGCGCTGCATGTCGAGTTTCACGCCGATTCGCCGGTGGGCGTCGCTGCCGAGAATCACCCAGTGACGGGCTTCGTCTGAGTTGACGACGTGGTAGATCGCCGCGGCGGCACGGGCGGGGTCACCGGGCCACATCTCGGGGGTGATTGTCTTGAGCATCTCCCGGAACGCTCCTGAGGTTGCCGCGTAGTCATCGATAGTCGTGCCGGAGAACTTGGTGCGCGTCTCGAGGCCGGTGCGGAAGGAGCCTGGTTCGACCAGGAACGCGCGTAGGCCGATCGGCTCGAGTTCTTGCCACAAGGCCTCGGTGAGGCCTTCGAGCGCGAACTTGGCTGACGCGTACCAGCCGTTGACCGGGAGGCTGGCGATCCCGTCCATTGAGGAGATATTGATGATCGTGCCGCGGCCGCGGGCGCGCATGCCGGGAAGCACCTGTCGCAGGAGCGCGGCGGCGGCGAAGAAGTTGACCTCGAACTGGGCGCGATAGTCCTTTTCCTCTTGCTCTTCGATCGCGCCGATGAAGTCGACACCGGCGTTGTTGACCAGAATGTCGATCGCGCCGAAGCGTGCCTCGGCCTGACTGATGGCGTCGGCTCGTTGCTGCGGATCGGTGACGTCGAGCGTGACCGCGAGGCCCGCGTCCGGGTAGCGCTCCGTCAGAGCTGCCATTGGCTCCAGCGTCCGTGCCGCGGCCACGACCTGATCTCCCTGTTCAAGGACATACTCCGCGAGCGCGTACCCGAGCCCGCTCGATGCGCCGGTGATGAGCCATGTCGATCTGTCCATGTGACCTACCTTTGATTCAGTCAGTGTTGACGGTGAGAGCCGGCGTATCGCTCGGCGCCTATGCCGCTGACGCGCTCTGCTGCGGAAAGTCCGCGGTCGCGCTGAGATCCGCCCACTGTTCGAGCTCGGCCGCGCGCTGCGTTGCGGCGTCCCGTGCTTGAGCGACGGCGCCCGCTCCGAGCAGTAGCCGGCGCGGCGGGTCGTCGGATCCGACGACGTCGACGATGATCCGCGCCGCCCGCGCCGGATCCCCGGGCTGCGTTCCGTTGGTCCGCTCCCGCATGCGGTTGATCTCCCCAACGCTCGGCTCGTAGTCCGCGCCGACCTCGTGCAGCCGCATCGAGGATCCCTGCCAGTCGGTGCGGAACGCGCCGGGCTCGACGATCATGACCTTCACGCCAAACGGCTTGACCTCGTTGGCCAACACCTCAGAAAACCCCTCCACCGCAAACTTGGCCGCCTGGTAGGCACCCATCCCCGGGGTGCCGCCGACGCGCCCGCCAACGGACGAGAATTGGACGAAGGTGCCGGAGCGTTGCCCGCGGAGCACCGGTAGCGCCGCACGCGTGACATTCACCACCCCGAAAAGGTTCGCCTCGATTTGGGCGCGGAAGTCGTCCTCATCCGTCTCCTCGATCGCGGCGCTGTTGGCGTAGCCGGCGTTGTTGACGACCACGTCGAGTGCCCCGAACGCGTCGACAGCCGCGTGTACCGCGGCCCGCGCGGCCACGGGATCGGTGACATCGAGCGCGGCCGCCCGACCACGATCGCCGAACCCGGCGAGCAGATCGGTCAGCTGCTCAGGGCGCCGGGCGGTCGCCAGCACCCGGTCGCCGCTCTCCAGAACCGCTCGCGTGAGCTCGAGCCCGAACCCCCGCGAGCTGCCCGTGATCAACCATGTTCTGCTCATCAGACATCTCCGATCTCATTAAACAACCGGTTATATATGGAGTCTTTCAAGTCCGATGTCCCATGTCAATAACCGGTTAGATAGATACAATCAGCCCGGTGGCGAGCGATAGCCGACCCGAACGGACCCGCGACGCAGCACGCACCAAGCAGCGGCTCCTCGACGCGGCGCGCGACGAGTTCGCTGAGTACGGCATCGCCGGCGGCAGGGTCGAGCGGATCGCGGCCGCCGCCCGATGCAACAAAGCGCTGATCTACGCCTACTTCGACAGCAAGGACGCACTGTTCGACGCGGCCTTCGCCACCCACGTCCAGGCTCACCTGGACCGCGTCGACTTCGACGGCACCGACCTCCCCGCCTACGCCGGACGCCTATTCGACATCTTCGAAGCCGACCCAGCCGTCATCCGATTGGCCTCCTGGTACCGTCTCGAGCGCTCCGACGGCCCGGGACTCCCCGCCGTGATCTCCGCGAACCAGACCCGGCTGGAAAAGCTGCGCCAAGCTCAAAGCGAAGGCAAATTGACCGATCGATGGGACGCAACCGCAATCCTCGTCCTCGTCCAATCGATCGCCAGCGCCTGGGCAACATTGAATCCAGAGTTCAGCGCGACCACAGCCCCCGACCGCACGACAAGAAGACTCGCCGTCATCGACGCCGTCTCACGACTAATCGCACCCGACTGACCGAACAAAGGCAGGTGAGCCGCCTGTCCGTCGCACAAACTCGGAGGGGATTCGCGACGAATACGGCCGGCTCGCCGCTGATCCGGCAACCAGCGACATCGTGGCAATTCTGGGCGCGGTGCATAGACAGAGCCGACCGATCGAAGGCCTCTCGGGACGATCGTTTCGCGCGAAAAGCAGAGTCACGGGCTCGTCGTCGCCAACTCGGCCATGGCGACCCCGACCGGGACAAAGGCAGCCATCGCACTCGCGGCGGTCGCCTAGGAGACAGGCCTCGTCGACGAGAGGTCTTTCTCTTTGCTTTGAGCGCGATGGTCGCGGGCGGGGTGCTAGCGGCGTTGTCGCTCGGCTTCGGCTTGCTGGTCATCGGACGCGGCCTGCAGGGATTGGGACTCGGGGTGACCCCGCTGGCGATCGCGACCGCCCGCGATGCGTTGCCGGCGGAGCGGAGGCGATCAGGCGTCGCGACGGTCTCGACCACCGCCGTCGTCGGCGTTGGCTTGGGCTACTCGATCACCGGGCTTCTGGCGAAAGCCGGCGGCCTGCATCTGGCGTACTGGTTCGGCGCGGCCGTCGCCGCAGCGGCGTTGTTGACCGCCTGGCGAGTCGTACCTCCCTCGCTGCCGCGCCGCCAGGACAGGCTCGACGTCGTCGGTGCCGTGCTGCTCGGTACAGCTTTGGCCACTCTATTAGTGGGCATCAGTCAGGGACAGAGCTGGGGTTGGGGGTCGGCCCGGGTGACCGTGGTCTTTGCAGCGGTCGCGGTGGTGCTCGCCGGCTGGATCGGCTGGGAGTTACGGGTAGCGCAGCCGCTCGTCGCGCTGCGACTGCTGCGTGAACGCGCTGTGCTCACCGCGAGCGTGACCACCGTTGCTGGCGGCTGTGGGTATGTATCTCCTGATCTCGCCGGTCACGCGATTCGTGCAGACACCACGCAGCACCGGCTACGGGCTGGGGGGCACGGTCGTGGTGGCTGGGCTCGTCTTGGTCCCGTTCTCCGCGACCAGTTATCTCGCGAGGAGCGCAGCGTCATGGTTAGTGCGCCGCACCTCGTACGAATTCGTCCTGCCGTTCTCGGCCGTGCTGCTTGCCAGCGTGGTCATGTTTAGCCTTGCCCGAGGCAGCATCTGGGAAATCGTCGTGATCATGGGGGTCGCCGGACTCGGGGTGGGCAGCATCTTCGCGGTCACACCCGCCTACTTCCTGCGCGCCGTCCCAGCGACCGAAACGGGCAGCGCGACGAGCTTCAACCAGATACTGCGCTACGTCGGCTACTCCGTCGGCAGCGCGCTCTCCGCGGTCCTGCTCCAGGCTCACACGTCAACCGGCCACAGGTATCCGACGAACGGTCGCTACACGGTCGTAGGCCTGGTCAGCTGTCTGCTGTGGGTGCTCACCGGCGCCGCCGCCATCGTGCTCCCGCTTCGCCGTACAAGACGCCGTCCTGGCTCTTCACGAGATCGCGGAGCCCGCAGACGCCTTTCGCGATGCCCGGTCCCTTGATCGTGATCTCCGGCACGTGCCTCCGATGGCAGGAGTGAACGCCCTCGAGCACCTCGGCCATGCCGCCGACAAACGTGTCCAGCCCTTCGATGATGACGGCCTGGGAGGCGTCGGGATTGGCCGTCCAACCGCCTCGGCCCACTCGGCCGAGGCCGTCCCAACACCCAAACCCCGAGACCCCTGATGGCACCACCAGCAGAGGGTCAACAGAATAGGAGATTGTCCATGAAGACGTCCGGAATCACAGCGGCGCTGCCAGCACAAGACCTTCGTCGGGCCAAAACGTTCTACAACGACAAAGTGGGACTCCAGGCAGTCGAGTCCCACTTTCTCGAGGCCAGCGATGGGCGGATGGGCCTCACGGTTGGAGATGGTCTCAACCAGCTCTTCGTCTATCCCGCTCAGGCGAGGTCATCAGGGGAATTCACACAGGCCGTCATTCAGGTCGCTGACGTGCGCGCCGAGGTCGCAGTGATGAGGGATCGCGGCGTGGAGTTCGAGGAGTACGACACCTCGGAGACACGGACCCAGAACGGCATTGCTCGGACGCCGGATGGAGGCGAAGGGGCGTGGTTCAAGGACTCGGAAAGCAACCTGGTCGGCCTTGTTCGTGGTCTCCCCGGCTAGAGGGACCGAAAGGATCGTGTCCTGAACGGCGAGAGCGTGCCTATGGCAGGGTTCACCGTGATGGTGATCGGAGGGTATCGGTGTGACCTGCGAGGTTGATGGCCCGGACTGTAACCGTCGACGAGCCTCCGGCTGCCGGCGGGCGTACCCGAGAGCGTGGCGTCGCTAGCAAGGCTCAGCCCCCCAAGCTTTGAGCTCTGTCGACCCGCCGCCTACGCCGTCGCGACCCGTGCGACTGCTCGCTGGTAGGCCGTCGCGGCTTGCTCTTCGCGGTCCAAGGCCGCGACATACACGCTGAAGGCGAGCTTCCGGTCCGAGCGATCGGAGCACTTCCAGTTCTGGTACGAGACGGAGACCGCACCGCAGGCCTCGCGCCAGCTCACATAGTCGTCCATCATGTCGTCGACGTACTGTCGGCGCCTTCCTCCCGCAGACGACGAGCCTCGGCCGCGGGTGCCCCGCGTCCTAGCCCGGGCCCTCATACGTGCACCCTCCGACTGATCGGCGCGTGGCGGGAACCGCGATTGACGGTGCCCGCGAGACCGGGGTCGCACTCCGCAGACGGCAACGTTGTCGTTGCCGCTGTTGGCGCGGAGGCCTCGATTAAGCAAGGACTCCGGAACCTCGCCCGCCATGCGATCGAGCACGCCGATGAGCACGCAGACTGACTCATCGAGGGCGCCATTTCCCATTTGGGGGTGGGGGAGGCGCGTGATCCACAACATCAGGGGGTATTTGATTCGGCACGCGCCCGAAACGCCGAAACCGTCCCGCCTCTCGGGTCGGGGCGTCAGCAGGGGCGAAGATTTGTCCGCCTTCTTGTTGCTCCGCACCCGCGAGCACCTCGCGCGTCACTCGCTGTAGATCGCGCAGATGGCTGAGATGGGCCTGCCAGTGCACGTCGAGGTCCTGGCCGGTCGCGATTTGCGCGGTGTCGTCATGAGCGTCCAGTAGCTCGTACACCACGCGAGTCAGCTGCTCGCGCGCCCCCAGCAACGGAGCCATGGCCCGGCGGGGGTATCGCGGCCAGTGCAGGATCATCAGGGACAGTGGAAAGGGCCTAGGCATGGCGAAAGACCAGCGATACGAATCACTGCGGCAGCCTCCGCTAGCACCGTCTCGCCGTCCATCGCCAAGATCTCGACCATTTCCTGCTCGAACGCCACCGTGCCCGTTTCGGAGTCAGCGAGCAACGTCACGAGCGTGCTGTGTGACCACACGGTCGGTGCCGGCGCTCGCCGAATCGCGTCACAGGGACATTCCGCCTCGTGGGAGTCTGGCGCGAGGGCGAGCCGCCGAACGCGGGCACCGCGCAGTTCGAAGCGATGGGGAACGAGCACGAACTCGCTGCTCTCTGCCGCCGCGAAGCGAGCGAGTGTCCAGTCCTTGGCCACCTCGACGAGGTACTCGATCGTCGCGATGCGTGGTGGCGCGCCGCTCCTACCGGTCACGAGAAGACTCCCACTGCAGGATCGAGAACGGAAACCTGATCTGCAGGCCTCGCCCACGACGTCGAAGGGCGCCGGCCGGCCCCGCCTAGGGCTCGGGCAATGGCGTCTCGATTTGTAGGCGGCGGTGTCATGACGGTGCCGATCAGGACGATCGACGCGAGGCTACGCCCGTCCCCCGCGCTCGCCAACGGTAGGGATGCCGAACCCGTTACCGGATCGCGCGAGCGGCGGCTAGGCAATCTTGCCTAGTCGCCAACCTTGCCGAGGCCCTGCCGCAACGCGTAACCGGTGGCCGCCGAGCGGGAGCTGACGCCGACCTTGCGATAGATCGAGCGCACGTGCGAGTGGACGGTACGCACGCTGAGCACCAGCCGTTCGGCTACCTGGGCGTCGGTAAGCCCGGCCGCGACCAGCCCCAGCACCTCCACTTCGCGCAGGGTGAGCCCGCCTGGATGCTCTGGCGGACGGGGAGGGGCCAGGTCGATGATCTCGTCCGCGCCCATCGCCCGCCCTCGTGCCCACTCGGCGGCGAACCGCTCGTCGCCCAGGGCGCCCCGCGCGCGGTCGGCGCTACGTTCGGAGTCGGCATACACGAAGGCCGGCCAGGCCGCGCCGGCCCTCTCACGGAGGCTCTCGGCTGCCCCGAGCAACCGCGCCGCCAGGGCAGGCCCGTGTGCGACCGCGAACCCCTCGAGGCACGCCGCCTCGAGCATCGGGTCGCCGAGCTCACGCGCGATCTCGAGCCCCTGCGCGAACTGCAGGCGGGCCGCCGCGTGCGCACCCCGTCGGGCGGCTACGTGGCCCAGTCCGCACATCCCGCGCAGCGCCCACCAGCGATCGCCGAGCGCGCGAAATTCGGCCAGGGACTCCTCGAGCAGCGCGTTGGCGCCTTCAAGGTCACCATCGGCGAGCGCCACCCAGCCGAGGCCCTGCGACGCGCGCGCGACGATATCGCGAGCGCCGAGCCGACGCGCCACGGCGCGGCTCTCCTGTAGCCGCGCGCGTGCCAGCACGTAGTCACCCTGAATCCATAACACGCGCCCCAGCGTCTCGAGCGAGCGGCCAACGCCCGGCTCGTCATCGAGCCGGCGATACGCGGCCACAGCCTCCTCGGCCAGCCGCATGGCGGGTGCCAGATCGCCAGCGCGGGTGCGAGCAAGCGCGAGCGCCGCGAGTGCCCGCGCCACGCCCGCCTCATCGCAGCGTTCGCGATATTGATCGAGGCCCCGCTGCAAATGCGACGCCGCAACGGCGTAGTCGGCCTGATGGTAGGCGAGCAGACCGGCGGCGATCGACGCCCGTGCGCGCTGCGCCGTGGGCGGGCCGGCGCCGAGCGCGAGGGCCTGCTCGAGCCAGCCGCGACCCTCACTCAAATGGCCCCGCGACAACCAGAACCCTGATGCCGCCGCCGACAGCGCCAGCGCGCCGTCCTGGTCCTCGCGAGCCAGATGCCAGCGCATCGCCACCCGCAGGTTCGCCTGCTCCGGCTCGAGGCGTTCACCGTCAGCGCCGCGAGCCAGCGCAAGGTAGAAGGCCGCGTGCGCCGCTCGAACATCGTCCTCCTCGCCACTTGCGGCAAGCTCCTCGAGCGCAAACTCACGGACTGTCTCGAGCAGCCTCGGTCGCGAGGCCGGATCCGTCTCGGCCGGACGCTGGACCAGGCCGTGACCGATGAGCGCCGCAAGGGCCTCGATAACCACCGCCGCGCCGGGGTCACCGGCGACCGCCTCCGCCGCATCGACCGTAAACCCGCCCGCAAACACTCCCAGGCGCGTGAACAACGTTCGCGCGCCCCGGTCGAGCAGGGCAAGACTCCACGAGATCGTGTCAGCCAACGTGCGCTGGCGGTCGGGCAGGTCACGCGGCCCGCCCGTGAGCAGCTCAAACGGATGCGCAAGCCGCGGGACGATCTCGGCGGGTGATAGCAGCCTCACCCACGCGGCCGCCAGTTCGATCGCCAACGGCAGGCCGTCGACGCGGGCACAGATCGCGCCGACTGCTCCCGCGTTCGCCTCCGAAAGGCGGAAATCCGGACGCACTGCCCTCGCCCGCTGGAGGAAGAGCTCGACTCCCGGATAGGCGCCCAGGCCGTCAAGTTGGTGGCGGTGCTCGGGGTCGGGCAACGCGAGTGGTGCGACCGTAAATTCGTGCTCGCCCGACAATCGCAGGCTCCCCCGGCTGGTGGCCAGCACTTCGAGCAACGGGCAAGCAGCCAGCAGCTCGGCCACGACCGTCGCGGCGCTCGCAACGTGCTCGAAGTTGTCCAGGATCAGCAGCATTCGCCGGTCATACAGGAACGACGCGAGGCGATCCACGAGGCTCAACGCGCCCTCTTCGCGCAGCCTGAGGGCCTGGGCGATCGCCGTCGGCACGAGGGCGGGGTCGCGGACGGATTCGAGCGAGACGAAGCATTCGCCGTCCTCGTAGCCGGAAACGAGCTGCGCCGCCACATACCGGGCGAGACTGGTCTTGCCCACCCCGCCAGGCCCGGTAAGTGTCACCAGACGCACATCGGTCCGACGCAGCAAGGCGCACACGCTTGCGGCATCCCCCTCACGACCGACCAATGACGTCGGTGGGCCAGGAAGGAGCGTTCCGCTGCTGGATACCACGAGAGGACCTGTCGCCGATCACCTGAGTACGCGCCGCCTAGCCTATCGCCGAGGCCGCCGTCCGGCGCGATTCGCCCAGGGAGCGCCAAGGCCCGCCGCGGGCCAACGCTTGTGGTGGAGTGACGGACAGCGATCAGCGTGACGCGTGTATGCCTGGAGCTTGCTGACGAGGTTCTCCCAGGCTTGGTTTTTCCGCCTCGATCGTGATCCCCGTTGAGCCGTCTCCAGAACGGGTGTCGGTCCGTTGCTCCCGGCGTCGCGTGCCTCGCCCTCTTCATGACCACGCTCGCGCACGAGGCCGCGTGAGTTGGACCTGGGCGAACGGCTGGGAGGCATTGGCGCCTGGTCACCTACATGAGCCGCGACCTGCTCGACCCCGCGCCGGTTGACGGGGCGGAGGCGATCGGGGATGCGCACCGGGAAACTCGAACGCGCGGGGCACCGTCGCCTCACACGAGCGTTCATGGCACGAGATAGGGTTGTTCCCCAAGCGTCCCTGAACGAGGAGCCCGCATGCAACATGAGCACACCGAACACGTTGCGGCACCGCCGGACGCGGTCTACGCAGTGATCTCAGACGTGACCAACCTGCCGAGTTTCGTGCCGCAGATCATCGCCGCGCGCGCTGCCGGCAAGGGTCGTGTGGAGGTCGATGCCCGCTATGAAGGTCACGAGCAGCATGGCGAGGCGCTGTTCTCGCCCGACGACGCCGCACGAAGGATCGAGTGGGGCGGGGCCAGCGGTTACCACGGCTGGCTGCAGGTTGACGCGGATGGTGAAGGTTCGCGGCTGACACTGTTCCTCGACACGCCGCACGCTGCCGCTAGCGATCACGATGTCGCGTCGACGCTCGACGCCATTCGCATGCTCGTCGAGTCACAGGTCTGATCCCGGATCTGCGTCGGCATAAGGCCACTCCAACCCGCCCTGACGAAATCCTCTAGCCGCCGTCACGCGCAGAACGACGGCGTGTAGTAGGATGTTACCCATGCACGACCGGATAACCTCGCAGTCGTCTCTGGTCACGGTGGGCGACCCCGACGACGCCGTGTGCAGACCGGACGGTTTGACTGCTGGGGTCGTCGTTCATCTGACGGGTTCTCCGTCCACCGCTTCCGCGGACTGACGGACCGCCGCGCCCCCCGCCCTGACGGGGTGCGGCCGCTTGTTGCGGTCGCGTCCCGGAGGGGAGGGCGCGCCGAGGCGCGGACCGCGAGGGCACGGCGGACAGATTATCTACGATCGTCTGTCGTAATCAGTGCGGGAATCTGCTACGCTGCATCGTAGATGCAAGGTTATTGGTTGGAATTCGCAATCTCCAGTACTGGATGGATCGATCGGAGGACGGCGTGCTGAAACCAATCTCGGGGCGCGCAATACGTCTCGACTCGGTGGCTGGGTGTGGGCGATGACGGCGGGGTTTCGCGCTGTCGCGTTCGGTGCGGTGAGTCACTTGACGGCCGGTCGGGGGCAGATGGGGACGTCGTTGAGTTTTCATTTGTTCTTCGCGGTGCTGGGGGTGGGGTTGCCGTTGATGATGTTGATCGCGGAGGGGATGCATTTGCGCACCGGGGATCCGGTGTGGCGGTCGTTGGCGCGTCGGTGGTCGAAGGTGTTCGCGATCTTGTTCGCGGTGGGCGCGGCGTCGGGGACGATCATCAGTTTCGAGTTGGGTTTGTTGTGGCCCCGGTTCATGGAGTTCGCGGGCGGGATCATTGGCCTGCCGTTCTCGCTCGAGGGCGCCGCGTTCTTCATCGAGGCGGTCTTCGTAGGGATTTATCTGTATGGGTGGGATCGTCTGCCGGCGCGGTTGCATTGGCTGTCGGGGTTCCCGATCGCAATCGCGTCGGCGGCGTCGGCGTTCTTCATCGTGACCGCGAACGCGTGGATGAACGTCCCGCGCGGGTTTCAGATCGTGCACGGGCGCGTCACGCACGTGAACGTGCTGGCGGCGATGTTCAACCCGGCGTGGGCGACCGAGACCTCTCACATGGTGCTCGGTGCGTATCTCGCGACCACGTTCGGCGTTGCGGCGGTGTACGCGGTCGGGATGTTGCGCGGACGCCGGGACGAGTATCACCGCAAGGCGATCGCGGTGTCGCTGTCGCTGGCGGCGATCATCGCTCCGCTGCAGCTCGGTGTCGGTGATCTGCTCGGTCGGACCGTCGCCCAGCATCAGCCGGCGACACTGGCGGCGATCGAGGGCGTGACCCATACCGAGAGTGGCGCCGGCCTGAACGTAGGCGGGATCCAACTGCCCGGGCACGCCACGACGATCCTGAACGTGAAGGTCCCGAACCTGCTCAGCCTGCTCGCGTACGACCGCCCGAACGCGCCCGTGCGCGGTCTGGACACGTTCCCGAAGGTCGATCGCACGCCGCTGGCGTGGGCGACGCGGCTGGCGTTCATCGGGATGGTCGGGATCGGTACCGGCCTGGTGGCGCTCGGCCTGTGGTACTGGCTCCGCCGGCGCCGCAACGGCCCTGGGCCGGAGGACCAGCTCACGCTCATCGCGCTCGCCGGCGCCGGGCCGCTGGCGTTCTTGGCCAATGAGTTCGGGTGGCTGGTGAGCGAATTCGGACGCCAACCATGGGTCGTGTACGGGGTGTTCCGCACCTCGAGTGCGATCACCACAGCGCCCGGACTCGGTGCCACGTTCACCGCGTTCACGCTCCTCTACATCGGGCTCAGCGCGGTCACGGTCTGGGGCGTGCGACGAGTCTCGACTGGAACCCCGGACCTGGTGCCGACCGCGATCGTGAGCGTGGCCTGAGATGAGCCTCCCCGCCCTCATCGCGATCGGTCTCGGGTTCGCGCTGACCGCGTACGCCGTCCTGGCCGGTGCCGATTTCGGAGCCGGGATCCTCGACCTGACCTCCGACCACAGCCCTGAGCAGCGCACCGCGCTCGCGCGCACGATCGGACCCTTGTGGGAAGCAAATCACGTCTGGCTGATCTTCTCGATCACGATTCTGTTCTCCGCCTTCCCGGCCGCCTTCGCGGCCCTCGGGACCCTCCTGTTGGCGCCGTTCACAATCGCGCTGATCGCCATCGTCGTGCGCGGCGTCGCGTTCAGCCTTCGCACCGAGACACGCGGGCGTCAGACCCGCAGCGCAAAACTGCTCGGTCGGGCGTTCGGAGCTGGGAGCATCGCCGCGCCGCTCCTGTTCGGCGCATCCGCCGCCGCGATCGCGCAAGTCTCAAGCTCGACCCACGGCCCCGCCACCGTCCCCTCGCTGCCGTGGACCGGCCTGTTCGCCGGCATCGTCGGGCTGCTCGCCCTCGCGCTGTGCGCACACCTCGCCGCGACATTCGTGACCAGCAGACTCGACCGCGCGGGCCAGAGCCGGCTCGCGGACCGGTTCCGCCGCCGCGGCCTGCAGACAGGAGCGTCCCTGCTCGTCCTCAGTCTGCTCGCGCTTCTCACCGCCGCCTGGAAAGCACCCGCGCTATGGCACCGCCTCACCACTGCCGCCCTACCCCTGCTCGCGATCGCGCTCCTTGCCACCCTCCTATCGCTCTACGCCCTCGCACGCCGCCGCTATCAACTCGCCCGCGCCGCCGCCGTCCTCACCGCCGGCGCGATCGTCTGGGGTTGGCTCATCGCCCAATCCCCGCGACTCATCGGGACTCAACTCACCATCCATACCGCCGCGGCCACCCACGCCGCCCTGGCCGCGATCGCGATTGCGATCGCGGCCGTCCTGATCGCGGTGCTTCCCGCCTTCTACCTCCTGTACCTCCTGTTCGCCCACCCAACACCGGAGATAACCCAATGAAAACGCTCCCGAAAATGCTCCAAGAACGGAAGCTGAACGTCGCCGCCGGAGCCCTAGTCCTCTGGGTCGCGCTCGGGCCCTGGATCTGGGGTTACGCCACCAGCCCCTCCGCCGTCGCCAGCCACGTCTTCTTCATCTTCGCGTTCGGACCACTAGCCCTCCTGATCGCAGTCTTCCGCCCCGCCGCCTACGTCCTCGCCGTCGCCGGCATCTGGCTCGCTGCGAGCCCCTGGCTACTCGGCTACGCCACCAACCACACCGCCTGGCTCGGCGAACTCGTCACCGGAACGCTCCTCACCATCCTCGCCGCACACGCAGCCGGCATCCACCTCCCAGCCCACGCGTCGACACCCCGCCGCCGACACCACCAGCCAGCAACTAACCCCACCGTCGTCGAGACCGCCGGCTCACGCTCGTAGCGTCCTGTGCCGATTCCCGAGGGTCGTCCGAGGCACCCGGCCGTGACCGGCCGGCGCTCGATTCGATGGACGTTCGGGGGCATCCTCGTCGCGATCGCGGTCGCAGCCGCCATTCTCATCGTCCCCGCTCTCGCTGCCTTCCCGGCGGGACTGATTGAGGCTTGCGCCTCGTGGATCGTGGCTGCCGGCGTCCTGGAGCTACTCTCGGCGCTCGGGTTCGTCGTGTTGTTCAAGCTGGTATTCGCCGCATCGATCAGCTGGCAGCGAGCCACGCCCGCCGCCCTCCGTGCGCTGGGAGCGAGCACAGTCCTGCCCGGGGGGCCGCTGATAGGCGGGGCGGCGGGCGCCTGGTCGACCAGCTCAGAGAAGCCGTCTGCTCGCACAGCTGTCCCGGTCCACGATCAGCTTCGTGATTCTCATCAACGCACCCGAGGCGATCGTGCTCGCAGCGCTCGGCACGCTGCTCGGGCTCGGGCTTCTGAGCGGCCCTCATCAGACGGCATTGACGATCCTGCCGGCGGTGCTCGCAGTCGCGCTCCTCGCTGCCACGTGGTTCACAGGCCGCAGCGCGGGCGGCCGTCCACCACCACAGCGCCAACGGAGGTTCTGGCGGCCGCTGTCCAAGCCCACCACGGCGGTGCACGCCAGCATCACCGAAGCCCGCGCCCTCGTCAGCGCCCGTAACTGGAAGCTCTTCGGCGCGCTCGCCTACTACGCCTTCGACAACGCCGTGCTTTGGGCAACCTTCCATGCCTACGGCCACGCACCCCAGATTGGAATTGTCGTGATGGGATACCTCGTTGGGTCGCTCGCAGCGGCATTACCCATCCCCGCAGGCCTGGGAGTCCTCGAGGGCGGCCTGATCGGAGCGCTGGTGCTCTACGGTGCACCTGGGGCAGCCGCGGCCGCAGCGGTGCTGCTCTACCGGGGCATCTCGCTCTCGGTGCCCATCGCGCTGGGCGCCTTCGGATGCGCGCGCCGTTCGCGAAATCGGCCGCCTCGCCTCAACCCGCGAGGCGCCCGACGAAGCGCACTGCCAGAGCCCGCGGCGGCTCAGCTGGACCGTTAGGAGTTCTGGGCCGTCGACGGGAACTCTGCCGTTCCCCAGGCGGCGTAGGATAAGAGGCGTCTACTACGCATCGTCGTCGTTACTGTTACCCCGTACACGGAGCTCACCTAATGCGGAAGTCCAACTCATCGATCCACACTGCCCCCCCGCCGGTGCTTACGGTTACGCGGATCCTCGGCGGACTCGCGTTGCTGGTCGTTGGCGGTGTGCACTACCAGGAGTACCAGTACGACTTCTATTCGAGCATCCCAACCATCGGCCCGTTGTTCCTCGCGAACTTTGTCGCCGCGACGGCGCTCGGCCTATTCCTGCTAGTGCCAATCAGACGTCCGAGCGGGCGCCTGCGCAGGCTGGGCGACCAGGTGGCGGCGCTCTCGGGCGTGGGGGTTGCGGCGGGCGCCTTTGTGGGGCTGCTCATCAGCGAGCACACGCCGCTCTTCGGGTTCATGGAGCACGGATACCGAATTGCGATCGTGCTCGCACTCGTAGCCGAAGCGGTGGCGATCGCGACGTTGACGCTGTTTGTGGTGCGCGGTCCCCACCGCTCCCCGAGACCAGCCACCGCCTCCGAGGGCGAGCTCTCGGGCGCCGGTCAACCACCTGTCGTCCGTCAGGCTCGGAGGTAGCGATGGAGAGAGCACCATCGTGCACAACTGACTACTACGTGCTATAGTAGCTAACCGTGAGCGGACCCGCCCAACGCAACCTGGCGCCCGAACGGCGAGGGCCCCACGAGACCGACGGTCACCGCTCCTACGCCAAACCTCCACGGACGGCGTGGACGCGGCTTGGCGCGTGTACCGCCGCGGCGGCATTGCTGCAGCTCGACGGGACGCTGATCACGGTCGCGTTGCCATCCGTCGCCCGCGGCCTGCACACGACGAGCGCGTTCACCTCGCTCCTGCTGAGCGCATACTTCGCCGCCTACGCATTGATGCTGCTCCCTGGGGGCGCGCTGGTGGACCGCTTCGGCGCACGTCGCCTCGCACTGCTAGGGCTATGCCTGTTCGCCGCCGGCGCACTCGCCGGCGCGCTCACATCGAGCACTGGCACGTTGCTCGCCACGCGAGTCATGCAGGGCGCCGGAGCGGGCCTCGTGAGCCCGGCGGCACTCGCGGGCGCCGTGAGCGGATTCCCGCCGGAGCGGCGCGGGAGCGCGCTCGGGATTTGGGGCGCCAGCGCGGGCGTCGCGAACCTCGTTGGGCCGCTGCTCGGAGGACTGCTCACCTTGACGCTCGGCTGGCGCGCAGACTGGTGGGCGCTGGTGCCGCTGACGCTGGTAGCGATCTCCTTGATCGCCCGTCACCTCCCCGCGGGCACAGGCGGCGGTCGCAGCGGGACGAACCATCCTGCGTCTAACGCCGTCGTGCTCGCGGCCACGATGGTCGCTGCGATCACATTCGCGGTGATGATCGGCTCGTTCTACCTTGCCGAGCAGTACCTCCAGCGCGCAGCCGGTTACTCACCGCTGGGCGCCTCGACCGTCCTCGTGGCGGTCGCGTTGCTGGTCATCGTCGCGGCGCCACTCGCCGGCCGACTCGTCGACCGGCGCGGCGAGCGGCTGCCGGCGACCCTTGGCTTCCTCGCCGCGGGCCTCGGCCTAGGGATCCTCGCCATCCCCACAGTTTCGCTGCGAAGCGCCGCCAGCATCGTGCCGCTGGTTCCGATCGGGCTTGGACTCGGAATGCTATTTGTCGCGACATCGCGCGCCGCGCTGAACGCCGTGCCAACCGCCTCCCACGGGCGGACGTCCGCCGTGCTGTCCCTCGGTCGGCTTGTCGGCGCTGCCGCCGGCGCCAGCCTCGCTGGAGCCACGCTGACGCGCGGCCTGAGCGCGGCGGCACTACACACAGAGCTGCTATACGCCTTCGCGCTCTGCATTTTCGTCGGAATACCCGCCTCAGCGCTCTTCGGCGGACGACCGCGTGGGCCCGCTCGCGATCTCAAGCTGCCAGGATGGCGCATCCGCTCACAAACGACCGCGGGCGTCGTCACCGAACCGAGCGGGCTGCCCAACGACCTCCATGTCAACCCCCACGCGGGACGCTCACGGGCGCAACGGACAGGCGTCCAGGTCAACCGGTCCTAAACCCCAGTGCCGAGGCAAGAGCCCTTTGCGCCTGCTCCTGGCGGCGCTATTCGCCCGAGCACATCGTCGGGATGTTGCGCCGCTCATTCCCTGACGATCCGGAGATCCAGGGGTCTGCCGAGACGATCTACCAGTCGCTTTATGTCCAGTCGCGCGGCGCGGTGCGCCGCGATCTGACCCAGTTCCCGCGGAACGGGCGGGCGCTCGGACGTCACCGCCGACGGCCCGGGCAGCGCCGCAATCATCTCCCCCGACAGGATCACGTCTCGCAACGGCCGGCCGCGGTCGAGGACCGGGCGGTACCCGGGGGGGTTGGGAAGGCGATCTGATCTGAGCGATGCAATCTGGGTCCGGTCTTCGCAATCTCGTTCGTGTTCCGCGACGCCGACTGGGTTGGAGCAGTACCTCGTGGCTGCGGTCATCGAGGTGCATCGACCGGTTCGTTGCTACAGTGTGTCGTAGATGCCCGCCCATCGAGCCAAGAAGGCGGAGACGTCGTCGGCGCCTCCCCCGTTGCACGAGTTGGAGGCCGAGGTCATGGAGGAGCTGTGGCGCTTGGGCGACGCGCCGGTCCGGGCGGTGATGGACGCTCTCAACGCGCGTACTGACAAGACCCGCGCATACACGACTTACATGACGATCATGGCCCGTCTGCACAAGAAGGATCTCCTTGTTCGCCGGCGTGAGGGTAAGACCGACTTCTATGCGCCCCGTCTGAGCCGGGACGACTACCAGGCCCTGCGCGCTCGCGCCCAGGTCGAGGACCTGGTCGCCGAGTACGGCGATGTCGCGTTGAGCAACTTCGCCCAGCAGATAGCGGGCCTGGATCCGGACCGCCGCCGCGCTCTGCAGCGACTGGCGCACAAGACCTGACGCACGGTCGTTTGACATCGGCGCCCCGTTGCTCGTCGGACGCGCGATGTGAGTGTGCCACGATCAACCGGCTGAAGTCCGTCTTGGCTGCCGGCCCGGGACCGGTCCCCAGCGGAGCGAGGACCGCCTGACCGTCTAGGCCCTACGGGCCAACCGTTGGAGAGCTCGCCGCGGGGTGGGGTCCCGGCTGGCCCGTTCGGCGAAGTTGTTCAGCGCCACGTCGCCGTACTGGGCGACGAGCTTCGACCTCCGCCCAGCGCCCGCGGTGACTGATGTATCCGTCTCGGTCACCGGTGAAGAACTCGGCCTCGGCAGCACCCAATGGGGTGGTGGGAGGGGATCCATACAGCCATTCGAACATGACGCCGTGCCAGTTGGCGCGCGCACGCAACTGGCCGATGGCGGCCAGCGCCATTACTTGCATCCGGCTGGAAAGCAGCGACTCGGCCGGGACCGTCTCATTGCGCACGAGGTCCCAGTACTTCGACCGGGGATCTCCGGCGTGCGCCAGAAGGGACGAGACGTAATGGGGAGTGAGGGTCACCGGTTCGTCATCGACGTACCACGCGTTGATCGCCCGGACGTGCTCGAGCACGTGCGCCGGATCGAAACGGGGATCATCCTGTGCGAAGAAGCCGAGCGACGCCAATCCCGCCTGCACGGCGTCACCGTCGTGCTCGAGGGCGGCGCGGATGACGCCCAGCTCGGCCTCGATCCGGCTGCGGGCCACCGTCTTGGTCATCCCAAAGTCCAGGAATGCAACCCGTCCATCGCCCATGAGCCGGAAGTTGCCGGGATGGGGATCGCCTGAGAACTGTCCGAATCGGTAGAGCGACCCAAGAAAGAAGCGGAGCACGGTCTCGCCGACGCGGTCGCGGGTGGCCTGTGGCGCTGCTTTGATCTGCTCAAAGCCGATCCCGTCGATCCACTCGGTGACAAGCACGCGCGTGCGACACAGACTGGTGACGACCTCCGGGATCACGACAAACGGGTGTCCACGCCACCGGCGCGCAAAGGCACGCTGGGCTTGCGCTTCGTGTTCGTAGTCCAGTTCCTCCCCGATACGCTCGCGAAGCTCGGAGGCCGCGGTCGCCGGGTCGAGGCCGGGCGCCAATCGTTTCGCCGCGCGCATGATCAGGCTCAGGCTCTGCAGGTCGGCGTGGACCGCGGCGTCGACCCGCGGGTACTGCACCTTGACGGCGACGTCGCGGCCGTCGTGAAGCCGGCCGCGGTAGACCTGCCCGATCGATGCTGCGGCGACCGCATCCGGGTTGAACTCGTCAAATACGTGTTCGATCGGCTCGCCGAGGTCGTCCTCAATCACCTTTCGCATCTCCTTGAACGAGGCGTGCGGTGCCTGGTCACGGAGCTCGCCTAGCTTTGCCTGAAGCCGCTCCATCTCCTCAGGCGGCAAGCCGCCGAGATCGAGGACGGACGCCATTTGCCCGATCTTCATGGCCGGACCCTTCATCTGCCCGAGAACCTCGACGATGTGCTCTGCCGCCTCCAGACGCCGGCGCTCGTTCGCCGCCGTGCCATCCTCGTCCGACCGGACCAGGTTGACCACCTTGGTCGCGTACGCCCTGGCCATTTCACCACCGACGAGACCGCCGAGCTTGGCTGTTCGCCGGACCCGGCCGGTGGGCATGGAATGCATTTGTCGGGGCATGGCCGACATACTACTACAAAGCATCGTAGAAGTGCTACGACGGCGCGTAGTACGATGTCACTGATGCAAGCGGGGACCCTGGCAGCGTTGCTCCGGATTGGCCGCCGTCGACGTTCCATCCTCTCGGCGGCTGCTCGATCTGGGAGCGGCCCACGGGTGGGGTGCTCCTCATCGCGGACCATCACCGGATCTGGGCTCGCCGCGCCGGTCATCGCCGTGGGCTCGCGCCGAGCTACGCGTGGCGGAACAGAGCCTCTCGGCGTACGGCGCCGCGTGCGACGCCGATGCGGCACGTCGCGAGCTCCGCCGGCTGGGTGAACGCGCGCCTTATCGAGCTCCCGCCGCGCCCCCGGCTGCGGCCGAGCCGGGCGTGGCCGGGCTCAGCGCGCGCGAGCGCGAGGTCGCGGCCCGGGTGGCCAAGGGGAAACAGGAACCGCGAGGCGGCCGCTGCCTGTTTCTCAGCGAGAAGTGACGGGAGCCATCTGGCTCGCATCTACGACACGCTGGGCGTGCATTCGCGAGCGGCCCTGACAACGATCGTAGCCCGGGAAGCCCACGCGTGGGACCGCCGCACGCCGGTGCTCGCGGCAGCGTCGCCGTTCGGCATCATCCACGCGCTCGAGGCCCCGGTGAGCGTAGGCGGCGGCGACCGACGCGCAGGGCCTCGTGCCAGCCGACATGGGCGTCGATCTTGTCGTCCAAGCCACGGCGCTGCTCCAGCTCGCTGCCGATGGAGATCCGGCTGCGCTCACCGTAGGTCTTGCTCGACGACGGCCTCATCGCCGGGCCTTCGCGTCGCGGGCGCCCTGGGAGTGGTCGTGGAATGTGCCATGCGTTCTGCCTTCGGTTGCCGGACACCTGTCTAGGGCGCGGGTGGCCACTGGCCGACGGTCCCGGCACCGTGCGCGCCCCGGGATAGGGTGAAGGCCCTAACCGGCTCGGGCTCGTCCAGACATCAGGCGGCCCTGTCCCCGTCCGGTTCCGGCCCGGGCGCGGCAGCCAGGGCCGGCGATGCCGAGCCGTTGACGGGAACGGCCCGGGTGGACCGGGCTACCGCGCTACCGATGTCCGCGAACGCCTGCGTGAACTCCGATGGGATGACGAACACCGTATTGGCCTCGCCGTGGGCGAGCTCGGGCAGCATGCGCAGATACTGGTAGCTGAGGAGCTTCTTGTCGGCATCGCCCCGGTGGATCGCCTCGAACACGGTCGCGATCGCCTTGGCCTCGCCCCCAGCGCGCAGAATCGCCGCCTCCCGGGCCCCCTCGGCCTTAAGCACGGCCGCCTGCTTCTCACCCTCGGCGGTCAGGATCTGCGCCTGCTTTCCGCCTTCGGCGGTAAGGATCGCCGCGCGCCGGTCGCGCTCAGCACGCATCTGCTTCTCCATGGCCGTCTTGATATCGGTCGGCGGGTCCACTGATTTGATCTCCACGCGGTTGATACGGATGCCCCATCTCCCCGTGGCCTCGTCCAGCACGGTTCTCAGCTCGGTGTTGACATTCTCCCGGGCGGTTAGGGTCGCCTCGAGGGTCAGCCCGCCGATGACGTTGCGCAGGGTGGTAACGGTCAGCTGCTCGATCGCCTGGAGGGGGTTGGCGATCTCATACGTCGCCGAGCGCGGATCGGTGACCGTGAAGTAGAGCACGGTCTCGATGCCGACGACCACGTTGTCCTCGGTGATCACCGACTGTGGGCGGAAGTTGATCACCTGCTCGCGCAGATCGACGAGCGGCCGGACACGGTCGATGAACGGCGACAGCAAGGTCAGGCCCGGCGCCAGCGTACGGTGATACCGGCCGAGCCGCTCGACGACACCGGCTCGGGCTTGAGGAATGATCTTGATCGTCCGCGCGACCACGAGGACGGAAAACAGGAGGACGATGGCAAGAATGATGAGGACGACCATGGGAGCACACTTCTTTCTCGTTGCAGGGTTAGGACATGACCAGCGCCGTGGCGCCCCGGATGGCGGCCACCTCGACGAACTCGCCCGCGTCGATCACGATGCCGTCGTCGAGGCTGCGCGCGGTCCAGAGCTCACCATCAATCCGGACCCGTCCGGCGCTCTCGTCGTTGGCGATCCGTTCGACGACCACGGCCCGATGGCCCACGAGCGCCGCGGCACCCGTCTGGAGCGCCGCCGGACGGCGCTGGTGCCGCAGCGCCAAGGGCCGAAGCATCCGCAGCGCGGTCAGTGAAAGGGCCAGGAAGACGACGACGGAAACCGTCGCCCCCGCGCCAGCGAGGGTCGCCCCCGCCGCCAGCAGCGCTCCGCCGGCCAACGGCGCGAGCACCAGACCGCGAGCGTGCAGCTCGCCGGCGCTCAGGAGGAGGGCGGCCACCAGCCAGATGAGCGCGAGGCCCATCGTCTTATCGTCCTGGTCCGGAGCCACTGGTGGTCATGGTTGTCTACTATAGCGCGTCGTAGATCGCGCGCCGAAACGTCATAGTCCATCGCTCGCAGGCGCGCCAGCCACTCGCCCAAGCGCGGGCGCCCGTCGCACACCACGAGCAGGGTGTCCGGTCGCCCGGCGGTGAACACCTCAAGAATCTCCGGAAAAGCGAACAGCGCGCTCCGCACGTCGTCCACCCGATTGCCGCCGTTGGTTACGTGAAGCTGGTGGGTCTGCATTGGAGCCTTCCATGGTCGGGAGATCAACTACTAGGCAGCATAGTAGTTGGTCGGAAGGTTCCGCTGCGCGACGCGAGCCGCGCCGCGGCCGAGGCCTGCCGCCACTGGAGCCTCGCCCACCGCGCCGACCGCGACCTCGCGTTTTGATCGCTACGGGGCCGCCCTCAACCACGAGGAGGCGGCGGCGAGCCGGTACCGCCAGGTCGCGGACTCCGCTGTCGTTCTTCCTCGGCGCCTCTGCCTGGTCGACCAGGTGGTCCACCGGGCATAGACCCCGCGCCGGGGACTCCTGGCGTGACTTGATAGCCTGCTCCACTCACGGGGGCTGCCGGCACGATGTCTCCCCGTTTGAACGATTCCTCATCGATCACGGCGCGACCGTCGTTCGTCTCGGCCCGCTAATGGGGGCCGGCGCGCGACAGCGTCCGTGAACCGGGCAAGCCCGATCCCGATCTAGCCCGGCTCGCACGCCTCCAGGGCCCGGCTGCGCAGTGTGGCCACCCAGCGGCAGATCGCACGGCGCCCGAGCCGTGCTGACCCGACGATCAGAGTCAGAATCGGCGCGGCACCATCCGGCGGACTCGTGACCTCACGCGCACGATCGATGTGCTCTACCAGGAACTCGCCGACCTGGTTGCCACGGTCGCTCCGCAACTGCTGGCCGAGAAGGGCGTGCGGGTCATCACGGCGGCCAAGCTGATCGGCGGGATCGCCGGCGTTGACGGTGTCGCGGGCTGGAAGGCCAAGGACACCTGACGCGCTCGTTTCGTCTCCCGGCGCCGTGACCCCAACGACGGATGCAAAGCGTTTGAGCTGACGGCCCCTGCCACGAACTCCTGCAGGGGACCCCGGGGCGTTACCGCGAGGGCCTCCCGGACGCCTTGCCATGCCGTCGTGGCGTGGCAAGGCCCCCGGTCCCGCGTTGTGCTGCTCAATATCCGTACTGAGGCGTCGTCGCGGGCGCGGCGGATCTTGCCGTGCGGGCGGCGCTCGTGACCGCGTTACCGGCGGGTCCCAAGACGTACCACAGCGCACCGAACTGGTTCAAGCCCTGGCCGCGGGTGGTGCCCGCGGTGGTGTCCCCAACGTAGTAGTAGAGGGGATGGCCGTTGTAGGTGACCTGCCGGACGCCGCTTGGGCTGGTGGTGCTGCCGAGCTGTGCCATCTGCACGCCGGTGCCAGCCGTTACGGGCCCGGCGGCAACGAACCGAGGCCAGACTGAGAGCCCTGCGCCGGACAGCTTGCTCACGCTCCGGCCATCACCCTCGAAGAGGTACAGCGTGCGGCCGTGGGCATCGACGAGGGTCCTGCCCAGCGATGTGCTGCGAACACTGACGGATGAGGCGGCGGGAACGTTGTGCGACGGGCGCGTCTTGGCCGTGCCGCCACCGACAGCGAAGGCGATCACGGCGATGCCGGCGACCACAACTGTGAGGCCGGCGGTGATGAGGTACTTGATGTTCATGGATGACTGCTCCTTATTCATGACGATGTCTGATACGGCCGGGTGCGGCAGTAAGGACGTGAGTGGTATGCGTCGAAAGAGAAGACACTGTCCCGGGCCAGTCCTTCCCCAGATCTACGACTTTGTGTAGTTGTTCATGAACTCTTCGTTGGCCCGCGGGGCTGGGCGGCGGCACCGGGGTGGTTGCGTCCGGCCCCGAGACGCGCCGGACGCCGCGCAACATCGCGGCGAAGATCGCGCGGTGCACGGGATAGAGCAAGTACCAATAGACGAGGCCCACGTATCCCGCGGGATCAAAAACCGTCGTCAGTCGTATCGAGACGCGATGATCGCCGTCGACGTCGAACTGTAGCCAGAGACGTCCGGGTAGCTTCATCTCCGCGGCGAGCAGCAGTCGACGGCCGGATTCGAGATGCTCGACCCGCCAGCAGTCGACTGTGTCGCCGACGCGCAGGTCGTGCGGATCACGCCGCCCTCGCCTCAGGCCGTCGCCGCCCCAGAGCCTGTCCAGGCAGCCGCGCAGCCGCCAGAACCAGTCCGCCTCATACCAGCCGTTGTGGCCGCCGATCCTCAGGATGGGCGCGAACACCTCGTGTGAGTGGCCGTGCACGTGCGCAACGTGGGAGGCGACCAGACGTCGGTTCACCGGGGTCCCGCCCCAGCGTGACGCGGGGGAGAGCACGTCGCCCCAGGACATCTCGGCGAACTCGTGGTCCTCGGTGGTCAGCGCACGTTCGATCGCGTCGGCCAGACCCCGGGGCGAGATCGTGAATGCATCGCGGGCGGCAGGGTCACTGACGACGGTGTCGTGCTGCAGGCTGTCCGCCATGGCTCCGGCGACGCGTCCGTGTGCGGGGGTCAGCGCCTTCAGCAGGAGACGCGCGGCGCGAATCGTGGGTCCGGGCAGCGGCACGACGCGCCGATGTAGCTTGCGCTGGCGGGCGTACTCGCGCATCACGTCGGCGTAGGTGACCCGGTCTTCGCCTCCGATTTCGAAGATCGCGCTGCGGGTGGTCAGGTCCGCGGCCGCCACGAGGTAGTCGAGAAGGTCCTCGATGGCGATTGGCTGGGCGGCGGTCTGCAGCCCCGTTGGCGCGGGAATTGCCGGGAGCTGCTCCACGACCGCTCGGACGGTCTCGAACGAGGCGCTTCGAGCCCCTATGACGATGGACGCGCGGAGCTCGGTCGTCACGGCTCCGGAGCTGCGCAGGATGCGGCCGACCTCGTGCCGGCTGGCGAGGTGCGCGGACAGACCGGGGCCGGATCCAAGGCCGCTGAGGTAGACGATATGCGGCAGTCCCGCCGCCCGTGCCGATCTGGCGAAGTTGGTCGCCGCCTGCCGATCGAGCTCGGCGAAGTCGCCACCCGTATCCATGGAATGCACGAGGTAGTACGCGACGCTCACACCCCGTATGGCCGGGCCGAGCGACTCCGGCGCCAGGAGATCTCCGGCGACGATCTCTGTGGTGGACGCCACTCGTCCCGCAAGCCGGCCGGGCCGGCGGGCGAGGCATCGCACTTGGCGGCCTTCGTGTTCGAGGCGGTTGACCAGGTGCACGCCGATATACCCGGTAGCGCCGGTGACCAGGACGGGGATGGGTGACGGCCTGGTTTTCACGTCGTGCCGGACGACGCGGACCGTGTCGCGCCCACGCTGGTGACCCCACCCGCCAGGAACAGCGTGAGAAGGGCGATGTCGGGCGCCTGTGATCCGACGGTCCGCGAAGCGGTCAGGGCCCAACGCGCGCCTCCGGTCCCTCCAACCGGTCGCGCCGCCAGGTTAGGGATCGGGTGGTGGCTAATGCTCTCGCTGTTCATCTGCAGGATCTCCGGTTGCGCGCTTGCTAACTACGACGCAGCGTAGCAGATAGGATCGCCTTCTACTACGCGACCTCGGACCCTGTTTGGTCCGCGACGCGACAGTCGGCGGATCCGGGGGATCACCCCTCACCATCGACGAGGAACGGCGTAGGCTCTCCTGAGTGGCCTGGATGCGTGCCGAGATAGGGGGTTTACGGGGCGCGGAATGAACGCCCGTCGGCGGCCGGAGTCGCCTCCTGGTAGGGCGCCGTTGGGCGCCCGGCGCGGTGCGTTAGCTGTTGCGAGCCAGGCGCTGCAGGGCTCGGCGACGAGCCGGATCCAGGCTGGCCATCTGCTGAGCGAAGTTGCTCAACGCCACGTCGCCGTATTGCGCGACCAGGTCCTCGACCTGGGCGCGAGCGCGCAGCGCCATGTACTGCTCGCGGTCCTGGCTGGGCGCATAAAAGTCTGTCTTGCCCTCGCGACGGCGGATGAGCATGCCCTTCTTGTGCAGGCGGGCCATGATCGTCATATACGTCGTGTATGCGCGCTTCTTGCCAGTGCCCTTGTTGAGCGCGTCCATCACCGCTCGAACCGGAGCCTCGCCCGACTTCCAGAGCTCCTCCATGACCTCCGCCTCGAGCTCGTGCAGCGGCGGCGGCACCGGATCGGACTGTCGCGTGTTCGCTTTGCGGGCGGGCATCTACGACATACTGTAGCAACGGCCGCCATCTGCGGTGCCGGATTGGGGTGGGGTAAGGATGAGGAGAGGTACTACACTCCGTCATAGAAGACCTTGCGACCGCGACCGCCCCGACATCTAGGGGGATACGTGCGCATCAAGACAACGTCGATAGCGATGGCCAGATGGCTGCCGGTCACCCTACGCCGCCGGGGGCCTGAGCCGCCATCGGCTGTCCCGGCACCGCGATTCGGGGGCGTCTGCTTCGGCCCGCTGAGTGAGCGTGATGAGCTCGCGCTCAAGGGCTTTGTCGCCGGCGATGACCGCGGCGGAGATGTTCTACGATGGGGGGTAGGAGATGGCGAGCTTGACTCCTGAGCGGCAGGACAACCCAGTGGCCCGTACGACTGAAAGCGGGCCGGCGCTCGGTCGCAAGCGTCCAGCTGCGACAGCCGCCGCGCGCGTCTCGGGCGCGAGCTTGCTGTTGGGGGGTCTCGGGCTGGTGTCGGCGATCTTCGTCCTCGTTAGGCTGGTGGAGTCGTGGCGGGTCGGCTCGGGCGCGACCTCGCGCCGGATCGAGATTTTCGGGCAGGGCCTCAGCTACCCCGCGGCCAACGTCAGCGCCATCGCGATCCTGCTCCTAGCGGCACTGGGATCGGTCGTGACGGTGCGGGCCCTCGGAGGCGCGATGCGCGAGTACCGCGCCACCCGGCGTTTTTCGCGCGCCGTCTCGGGTTGGCAGCTCGCGACCCTGCGGGGGGCGGTGGTGGTTCCCGACGCGCAGCCGCGCGCGTTCTGCGCGGGCCTGTTGCGACCGCGGGTGTATGTCTCGGCCGGCGCCGTCGCGCTTCTCGATGAGGCCGCCGTGGACGCGGTCCTGGCTCATGAACGCCACCACGCACGTCGCCGCGATCCGCTGCGGTTCGCCGCGGGCCGCGTCCTCGCCCACGCGCTGTTCTTCCTCCCCGAGCTCAGGCTTCTTGTCGAGCGGCAGGAGGCGCTGGCGGAGCTGAGCGCCGACGAGAGCGCCGTCGACGGCGTGCCGGCACAGCGATCGGCGTTGGCTCGGGCGATGCTCAGTTTTTCCGATGCCCCCAAATCCGGTGGCGGGGGTGGGATTGACCCAGCCCGCATCGATTACCTGCTCGGTGAGCCGCCCAGCTGGCGATTTCCCGCACTGCTGTGTGGTGCGGCGGTGGGCGTGCTCGCGTTGCTGGTCACGGTCGCCGTCCTCGCGGGGCGGGTGGCCAGCGGGTCGGCGACGCTCGCGCTCCCGTTCCTGTCGCGGCAGCCATGCATCCTCATCCTCGCGGTGATTCCGGCTGCGCTGGGCCTCCTTGCTGCGAGCCTCGGCCGCCGCCTGCGCCTCCGGTCCCCCCGCAGTTCGGAGCTGCTCGACTAAGGGCCGGAGCGTCAGCGGTGCTGAGACGCACCCGGCGCACGGCTTGACTGCTTCACAGTCCGAGTCGCTGAGCGATGGTCCGCGCGCTCCAGGACACCATCCCGGCTGATCCGGGGAGCGCAGCCAGATCCGGCCGCGATGAGCGGCCCTGCAGCTCGATCTCCAATGTCGTGATCTGCTCCAGGACACTCCGGTAGGTGGTTGCCGCCCGTTCCTCGCGGTCCAGCGCCGCAACGTAGACGTCGAAGGCGGCGTCCCTGTGGCGGCGGCCGCCCGTGCTCCAGAAGCGGTATGCCCTCGTCACCGCGGAGCACTCTGTTCGCCAGCTGACGTAGGCGGCAATGAGCTCATCGATGAGCACGATGAGATCGGCGGGCGAGTGCTCGGGAGTGACGTGCTGCATGACACCATGCTACTACACAGCATCGTAGTCAGAGTCGCCGCCGTCACGGTCGCAGCCGCTGAAGGTTCTACACAAACTACGATGGTCCGTAGTATTATCTTCTATAGCAGATGATGCCGAGCGGGCCGTCGAGGCACTCGGCGGCGGAATCCATGGAGGCCCGATGACCGCATCGCCCCAGCCACGACATGGTCAGTCGAGTTCGACGCGGGATCGCCAGCTCCCGGGTGCCTTCGAGGGTGAGACGGTGTCGCGACGACGCTTCATGACCGGTACCGCCCTCACGGCGGGGGCGATCGCCGCGGCGGCGTTCACGCTGCCCGCCCTCGGCTTCGCCATCGGCCCAGTGTTCGACCGCCCCTCTGACAGCTGGCAGCGGATCGGGGCGCTCTCGCGCTTCACCGCAGGCGATTACACGCCGACGGTGATCACGATCGCACCGGGGATCGGTGAAGCCGGCCTGTCTCTCGCTTACGTCCGGAGGCACAACCCGGCGATCGATGGACCGGTCAAGGACCAATATGACCTCGTGATCGCGATCTCCTCCCGGTGCGTGCACGTCGGGTGCCCGGTGCGGTGGGTGGCAGCGTCGGAAAGCTTCATCTGTCCCTGTCACGGGGGCGTCTATGACTTCGTTGGCCGCCGGATCGGAGGTCCGCCGCCGCGGCCTCTGGATCGCTTCTACACGCTCATTCGTCGAGGTCAGGTTCTCATCGGCCCGCGGTTCAGCGTCAACAACGAACTCCGGCGATTTTCCCCCCGCGACCCCGGACAGCCGCTCGACGGGATCGGAAAGTTCCTCTACCCGGCGCGGTTCTCGACGGCCCCGGCGCCCCCCGGCGCCAAGCCGTAGTCTTTGGGCCCAGGATCCTCGGCCGAGGGCACCGCGGCGGGGTTCCGGGTGTCGCCCTCATGCCGTCCGCTGAGGCAGCTCCTGAATTCTTTGAGTCCGTGGCCCAGGGCGCGACCCGCCTCCGGCAGCCGCTTGGGTCCGAGCAACAGAACGGCGATCACCATGAGAACGATCAGGTGAGTCGGGTGCAGGATGTCGGTGAGCATGGTGTGGCCCCCTTCGTGGACCCGGCCGCTGCCCGCGGCGGCGTCGTGGCCGAGGTGACGTCGAGGCCTCGTGGGCAGGGGCGCTGGTTCGGGTTATCCGACGTGCCGGGTGGCGGCGTCGGCTTGGGCGGCCAGTTCGTGGACAGTTCTGAAGAACCTCGATGGTTGGCCCTCGAACAGCCGGTCGTCGGTGAAGCTGTTGATCGTTGCCACTGCGCCGCCGGCGAGGTCGGAGGTGGGTCGCACGATCGAGCAGTCCGGGAGATCCTTGTGCAGGAATTCACAGGGTTCAGGGAGGATCAGGTTGGTCTGATTGAGCTCCCCGCCCTTCGCGTTGAGATCCGGAAACGTGACCCCGGTCTGAGGGTCGGTGACTCCCGCCAACGGCTGAGCGACCGCGTTCCCGGCCTTGTCGTGCCAGAGGGAGAAGTGGTTGGTCTCCACTCCGCCGATCGAGACGACGATCCGCAGCACCTCCAGGCTGGTCGCCTTGAGCGCCATGATGCTGTACAGGCTGGAGCCGCCCTGCTCGATGTAGGCGAAGTGAAATCCGGCCGTGTTGGCGATCGCCTGCATGCGCGTCTGCTGCGCTCCGACCGGAGGGACCGGGGCGGGCAGACCGGGCGGCGTGTCGCTGTCGCTGAGTGGAATCGCCGGCTCGCGGCGGATGCGAACCGCCTGGGGGAAAGACGCGCCGAGATCCGGATTGTGGCTGCTGCGATAACGGACGTACCAGCTGGTATCGACGTTGAGGGACTGGAGGTTGGTCAACCGCCCCAGCGGCCGCGCTCCCTTGGCCTTGCTGCTCGGCAGCGTCCGAAACTCGTCCAGATCGACCGGCTGAGTGCCCTTGGATCGTAGGTACGCGTTGAGAAACGCAGCGTGACTGAGCTCGTCGTCGGTGTTGTCGGCGATGTACTGCGGCATGTCGCCATCCAGATTTGACAGCGCCGCCATGTAGGCGGCATTGCCGCCGCTGACCCCGCCGAGCTCGTTGTACTGCTGCCACAGATCGCTCTCGATCAACTCGACGGCAGCCAGGAACCGCAGAATTGCGATGTCCCCCTTGGTGATAGTGCTGCTCGCCGACGCTTCGCCGGCGAAGAGCGCGCCACCCGGGACCGTCGCCGCGGCCGCCACGCCGACGCCCCTCAAGAACGACCGTCGTCCCACGACCCGTCGCCACCGCCTGTGGACCTCGTCCTCCACTGCCAGCGGTGGTTGTCCGTCAATCGGCTGGTTGCTCATGCTATGCCCTTCTGGGTTGGGTGATTTGATCGGCTGGTGCATCTCTTCAGCTCGCCTGCTGATGGCGAGCGGCGCCAGCACATGCCGAGTTCGTGCTGGATCGAGCGGCGAGGTGACCTCTCGGTCAGTGGGGTGTCAGTGCCACGACCTCGACGTCAACGGCGCGGTTGGCAAGGCCTCAGGCCGTGACGTTCAGCGTCGGCCGCGGCCGTCTCGCCGTTCGTGGTGGGCATGACCGCCATCGCCGACCGGTTCGAGCGCATGATCGACGACGAAGTCAGCGACACGAGCACCGAGTGTTTGGCCGGCGTCTTCGTCGTAGCGGAAGTGCTGTCCGGCGAATATGCGGCTCGCGAAGGCCTCGGCGGAAGCTGCCGTGAAGCTCGTGAACGTCCGGGTGACGCCGACGGTCGAATTGGACAACGCGAATGAGAAGCCATCCGTCCCGAAGAAGTCCTGCAGCACGCTCGCGGCCGCCTGGCTGAATGCGGCGTGGGCTCCGGGATAGCCGGGGTCATTCGCCGTGTTGGCGAACGGCAACCACGCCGGATCGCTCACGGTGCTTGGGTTGCCCTGGTCGGTGGCCGTGATCGCGGTGATCGGGCGCCAGCGGTGGTAGGTGTACTTGGCGTCGTACAGCGCGATCGCGCTGTCGGCGAGCGTCGTGTCCAGGAGCGCGAACATCCGGGCGTCCTGCTCGATGGTGTTGCCGAAGCTGACCGCTGCTTGGTCTGCGACCTGGTTCCACACGACCCACACGGGAGCCGCGCCCCAAAACGTCGCTATCGAGGTCTCGTCTGCCGTCCGCGCGGTGCTGTTGAGCTCGCCGAGGGAGTGGACCTCGCTGAAATCCTCGGCGTACCGAGAGCTGGTCAGTGCTGGCGGCGCCGGCGGCCGGAATCGGCTCGCGCTCGGGAGCACGAACGGCGCGACGTGAGGTGTCTGCGTAAATGCCGCGGGCGCGAACGCCGGCGGTGTGAGCTGGTACTCCCCCGGGCCGGTTTCGGGAGTGAACGCCGGTGGCGTGAGGTTCGCGCCATCGTTGGCGCGCGCCGCGAGCACAGCGGTCGCTACGCGATCGCCGAAGCTGACGCCCTGTTGCACCGATGGCCCCGACGGGAGCTGAGCGAGGGAGGACTGAAAAAACGCGTCGATGGTCGGTTGCTGACTGGGAAGCAAGGCGTCCAACGTGGTGCGCGCCGCCGCGACAGCGGCCGCCTGTGGTGACGCGTGGCGCGGGCCGCGGAGGTCGACGAGGAACGGCCGGCCACCGCCCACGATTCCGTTGACGGCGTCGTACATGGCGATCTGGACGATCGCCATCGTGCGGGTCGGGTGGATCGATGCCGGCTGGGCACCGGGTGCAACTAACACCTTCTGCAGTTCCTGGTTCCACTGGATGACCTGGTCGGGCTGAGCTGAGGCGAGTTGCCTGCGGACGGCGGGGTGGGGATGCTTGCTTGGCCGCCCCGCTGCGACAGCTGTCATGGCAAAGCCCATGAGAGCCGCGAGGCCCGTCGCGACGATGGCCATCCGCCTTATCAGTATGCGCTTGATCACTGCGTCTCCAATCTCGTCGATATCTACTACACGTCATAAGACGACGATGCATAGTAGGACCTCTTCGTCCAGCTTGCAAGCTCTAGAAGCGTGATGGCCGCATGTCGCACGATCATCACCCGGCGGTTCTGGACTGCGAGCGCTTGGAACGTGGACACCAGCTGCTAGGTGCGCTACCGCAGCGGCCAGAATCCCGATCCGGCGCGTCGCTCCCGCAGGCGCTCGACATCCGGCGCAAGCCCGCGATCCCGCTGAGCGAGCTCGACACGCCGCCTGATCTGCCCGCTCCGGTTCCGCCCGTGGGCCCGCAGGAGGCGCGGATGCAGGCAATCGCCAACTACGGCTGGGTTCCACTTCGCCTACATCGAGCAGGGCGGCTCCAGCCTATACGGCATCATGGCGCTCAAGGCGACGAGCCTGGAGGTCCTGCGGATCATGGTCTCAATCGGAGGGGTCGAGACCAACCACTTCTCGCTCTGGCACGACAAGGCGGGCAATGCGGTCGCCCAGCCCCTGGCGGGAATCACCGATCCACAGTCCGGGGTGACGTTCCCCGATCTCAACGCCAAGGGCGGCGAGCTCAACCAGACCAACGTGATCCTGCCCCAGCCATGCGCGTTCCTGGACAAGGACCTGCTGGAGTGCTCGATCGTTCGGCCCACCTCAGACGGCGAAGGCGGAGCGGTGGCGGCGATCGTCGGCTTCACCGCCGACCGGCTGTTCGAGGGCCAATCATCGAAGTTCTTCCGGACCATCCATGAGCTGGCCGGTGAGGCCGACGCCGCAAGCCGTCGCCTCCGCTGAAGCCGGCACGCCGATCGCTGCCCGTGCCGCGGGTCGAACCCCCGGCAGCCCTCGCCGCGGGCAGCGGCGACACGCCCCACGAAAGGAATCGCCTGTTCACTGACATCCTGCAGCCGACACCCCTGATCTTCATCCTTGTCATCGCGCTCCTCGTCCTCGGCCCCAAGCGTCTGCCTGGCGCGGACGCGCCCTCGGACAGGGGCTCAGCGAATTCCGGAGCTCGACCACTGGCCGGCACGAGACCGACGCCGAGCCACCTGCTGGGCCGCCAGCCTCCGAGCCTCCCGGATCCGCGACAGCGCCACGGTGAAGACCGGGCATAGGCCCGGGCGACCTGGTTGGGGCGTTCGGCCCTATACCGCGGCCCGGGCCCGCCGGGGGCTGCCGACCCCCGGCCGCCTGATCCACGTCTGCCGAGGCCCGGCGATCGCCGGCGAGCTGCCGGTAGGTGCGGTTGGCATCCATCGACGCGCTCGCCTTGACCTTCGTGCCGTCGGTCGCGATCACGCCCCCCCCAAAATCGACCCCGTCTCGCGGCAGCCCGGGCACCTGCTCAAACAGCTCGCCGAGCTCACGCTCGTGCCGGCGGCGAAACTTTGCGATCGTGGAGTCGGCGGGCGTGAGCTGGGGCGCAGATCGCCCGGTGGGCGACATCCGCGTGGCTGGCACGCGCAATTCGCGAGAAGAGCGGTTCCCGCGCGGGTACGCGTACAAAAGCAGCTCAGGCCATCAAGTCGGGTCACACGCCGGCCGACCAGCCGCGCCCAACCGATACTCGGCCTCGAACGCCTCCAGATCCACCTCATCGACGTCACCCAGACCGTCCACACCAGATGATCAGCCGGCAGCCACTTCACCAACGACGGCGGCATCAACAGCGCCTGACCACGATCACAACCAACCCGGAAGTGCCTTAAGCCCATCAGGCGGCACGACCACTCCGACAGCCTCCGCGGAACGGAGGGCCGCGCGCACCCTGATTTTCTGGTGGCCCGCGGACTCGGGCGGCTGAGGTCACGGGATTGGCGGGCGCCGAGCGTGCCCGCCGCGTCTTTCTTTCTGCGCCCGTAGGCGATCCATCACGTGCGGTAGACGCGAAGAGATGAACTGCGTCAAGGGGCGCCGGCAAGGAGATCAGGTCGCCCGGGCCAGCGAGCGTGACCGTCAGCGCGGCCGCAGGATCGGTACTCCGGCGCGGCGCTGCAAGCGGCGTGAGCTGTCACGGTGCAGGAATTTCGCGAGCCGCGGGAGCCGCGGCGCTGGGAGCATGATCGCGTCGCAGCCGAACTCCTCGGCGCCCGCCGCGAGCGCCTTGGCCTGAGAACCGAACAGCACCGTGCGTTCGGTCGGTATGTCGAGCACGCGCTCGGCGCGTTCGAGATCGGCGCGCGCATGGTCGAGCAGGACGTCGTTCCAAACACTCGTCAGCATCGGCAGACGCGTGACGCGGCGGATCGGACGCTCGAGCGCGACGACGGTGACGATCGTCAGGCGCGCACCGTCGCGCGTCGCCAACTTGTTGGCCTCGAGCAACGCCGCGTCCCCCTCCGAGGTTCCGTCGTACGCCACCAGGACGTGCTCATAGGCCACCTCGGGCGTCGGCCGAGTGGCGGCTTGTGCTCGCGCAGTGCGTTGGTGCAGTCGCTGCCGCAAACCACGAGGGCGCGAAGCTCGCCTCACACCGGTTCGCTCACTCTGCGCATGGATAGGCCGACCAAAAGTTCTGCATGGCCAGAGTTTACTACACGCCATCGTAGATATCGCCGGGCCTGCTCGCTTCGTAGCCCCGCTGAGCGGGGCGCGTGGCGGATGCGCGAGATTGCGTGCGGATTTGCACCGGCGGGGAGAGCGGAGGGGATCGCGTCGTCGCCTGGCTCGCGTGCTCCGGTTCTGGACTCGAGTGCTTCAAACGCACGCGGTAAAGCGGTTCCGCCCTTACTTCGACGGGGCCGTCGAACTACGGCAAGAGCTACTGCTCGGCGCGCCGGCAACGCGCCTTGGGCCGCGGGTGATCGCGCGTGCTTGCCCGCCTGTAGCTCGGACGTGCCCGCGAGCAGCACGCGAGCGCCTTAAGCCGGCAGAGACGCCGGCGGTGCTCCGCGGGCTCGTGAGAGCTGGGTCCATCTACTACGCGCTTTGCGGCCGAGTCTCGGGTGAGCGGGAGGTTTCTCTAGGCTGGCGCGTTAAACACTACGAGACGTAGTACTATGCACTATCGTAGATCACCCCGCTGGACACGTCCGGCTTGAGGTGGTGCAGCCCAACAGAAAGGAAGTCATGAAGCTACCCCGTTCAATCGTTGCGGTCGCGGCGCTGGCCGCGTTCGCCGCCGCAATCGCCCTCTCGGGAATCGCTCGAACGGCCCCCGCCCGCGCTGGCGGAATCTCGAGCCGCTCCTACGTGCAGACAAACCTGGTCTCGGATATTCCCGGGCTTGCGGCACACACGGACCCTAACCTGAAGAATCCGTGGGGCACCTCGGTCGGCCCGGGCACGCCGATCTGGGTCTCGGACAACCACGCCGGTCTGGCCACGCTGTATGACAGCGCCGGGAACCCGCAACCGCTCCAGGTCGCGATTCCCGCTCCGCCCTCGGCCGGCCCGGGCGCGGTCGGAGCGCCGGATGGGCAGGCGTTCAACACCCTCGACCCCAATTCGACCGACTTCGTCATCTCGAAGAACGGCAAGTCGGGTCCCGCGTTCTTCCTCTTCGCGACCGAGGACGGCACAATCGCCGGCTGGAACCCGAACGTCGACAAAGGGAACGCGGTAATCGCGGTTGACCGTTCGACCGCGACCGACAGCGCGGGGGACGTGGGCGCCAACTACAAGGGACTTGCCCTGGTGTCGACGCCGCAAGGCAAGTTCATCTACGCGACGAGCTTCCGCTTCGGGAAGGTCGATGTGTTTGACAGTCACTTCAACCTCGTCAACAGCTTCACCGACCCGACGATCCCCGCGGGATTCGCCCCCTTCGGCATCCACAACATCGGGGGCAATCTTTACGTCACCTTCGCCAAGCAGGGACCGGGCAAGGCCGACGACGACGCCGGTCCGGGCAACGGCTTCGTGGACGTGTTCGCCCCTAACGGCGACCTGCTCCAGCGCCTGGTCAGCCGCGGCAAGCTCGACTCGCCGTGGGCGGTGACGCTGGCGCCCTCCACCTTCGGAGCCTTCGGCGGCGACATCCTCGTGGGCAACTTCGGCAACGGCCGGATCCACGCATATGACCAGGCCACCGGCGCGTTGGAGGGCATGCTCAGTCGTCCGCACGGCGGACCGGTCGTGATCGACGGGCTCTGGGGACTTCGCTTCGCCCCCACCACCCCGGGCGCGGGCCCTAACACAGCGTTCTTCACCGCCGGCCTCAACCACGAAGCCGACGGCCTGTTCGGAACGCTCGTCCCGAACGGAAGCTAAACGCGACGTTTGCGGGTGCGGCAGCCGAGGCGCCGCACCCGTAAACGTCATCGCCCGGCGAGTGGACCTTGACTGGTAGGACCCGCTTCCCCGGCGCCACGCCACTTCATACCAGTCGGGCTGAATGCGCAAAGCGCGGAAGGCGAGTCCGCCGCCGCAGCCGGCAAACGCGACTGCTCGCAACCTAGTGCTCGATGATGCGCGACACCTCGGTGAGAACACCACCCGGCGACGGTACGGTCGCGAGGATGGCGCCGAACGCTCATGTGCCAGTGGCGGATCGAGTCGTTGAGCGTCGCCGCGCTGTTGCCCTCGCTCGCCACTATCGGGAGGCCGAGGGGCTGTCGATCGTGCAGATCGCCCACCGTCTCGGCCGCTCACCGGCGACGGTCAAGGCGTACTTCTATGACCCGACGGGGGACAAGGCGCGGGCGGTCAAGGCCCGTTACGTGGGTGTGTGCCGCGGCTGCGGCGCGTACACGCAGCCGCGCAACGGCAAGGGTGACGCCTACGCCTACTGCAAGGCCTGCCATCCCGGGGCGATCGAGCGGCGCTGGACGTAGGAGCGGGTGGTCGAGGCGATGCTCGACTGGCGCCGTCGCTACGGCGGGCTCCCGTCCTCGTACGACTGGTCGCGCACGCACGCGCGCCGGCGTGGGGGAGAGGCGGTCGAGCGACTGGCCCGCGACGAATGGCCGGCCGCGAGCGTGGTGGGCAGCCTGTTCGGGACGTGGGCTGCCGCGCGGGCGGCCGCGTCCGGCGAGGGCTTGGGCCCTGCGCGGACCGGGAGGCTCGGAGCCGGTCGAGCTGATTGGTCACACAGGCGATTTGTGTGCCCAATCGACCGAAATCGCCCGCAAAATCCGCCAATCCGGGGAGGTGCGTTGGCTGGCGTAATTCGGGCGATTTGCAGGGAGTTCTTGCATAGCGGCTGTGGGTCCGCTCGTTATTCGGGTCGGTGAGGTCCCCGGTTCAGATCCGGGCGCCCCGATTTATTTGTGCGGATTTGCAGGGAGTTTGTGGGGCGGGGAGCGCATACGGATCAGGGGCATAGATCGTAGGTATAGGCCCGAGACGTGATGATCCCTTCGATTTCCTAACTGACGAAGTCCCTGCAACTCGGCGATTCGGTTCCCGCAGCTGGGTTCGCTGGCTCCGACCTGAGGGGACGCCCGTTTCGGCGAGAGGGCGGAGTCGCAGGAATCTCGGTAAATGCGGGATTTGGCTCCTGCACTGAGCGGGGTCTCGGCGGCCTCACTGCCCAATCGCTGCCTAAACCCACCCCGCGCAGCGCGCCGCCTTCTCTCGACTTGCTCGAGCGCGCCGCGCGACGGGCAGGGCCCTGCAATTGGCTCTCCTATGTCAAGCGAGAGTTGCTATTTGCGGGATTCAGCGCGTGCATGGCATGAGGGCTGGCGCGTCGACGGCGGCAGGGTTGGTCGCGTTGTTGGGGTTCGGGGATGCGGTGGTTGGACGGGAATTGGCCTGGTTCGGCGTGAGATCGAGGCCGTGTAAGCCGTTGTGAGGGCTTGGGCGGCGGTGGCCAAGGGTTTCGGTTGTCGGATTGCGGGCCGGTGTGGTCGTGTAGCGCAGGCGCCAGGATGCGGCGGGCGAGGTGGCGTTTGAGGCAGCGGATCGCTCCGCGTTTGGTTTTGCCTTCTGGGTGTCGGCGGTCGAGGTAGGCGCGGGTGGCTGGGTCGGTGGCGGGCGGGGAGAGCGCGATGACGTGGATCGCGCGGTTGAGCTGGCGGTCACCGCCGCGGTGTAGCCGGTGGCGTTGGGTGTTGCTGGAGCTGGCGGGGATCGAGGCGGTGCCGGCGTGCCGCGCGAAGCACGCGTCGGTCGGGAACCGTTTGGCGACGGCGGTGTGGCCGATGATGATCGCAGCGGTGACCGGTCCGCAGCCGCGCTCGTCGAGCAGCTGCGGGCAGTGAGCCTCGATCAGCATCTTGAGCTCGGCGAGGAGCGCCTGCTCCTCTCGGTAGATCTCGCAGATCCGCTGCAGGGTCGTCTTCGCGACGCGCAGCTGCGGGCTGCGAGGCAGCTGCCCGAGCTGGCGGGCGAGTCTCGCCCGGATGCGTGGGCCTTCCAGCCCGGCGGGCCGGACCTGCGCTTCGAGCTGCGGGGGACCTGTACGAGATGCCAGCGCAGCCGGTTGATATGCCGGACGCGCTCGTGGACGAGCTGGTCGCGGTAGTCGGTCAGGATCCGGATCTCGTGCGCCTGTTGGTCTAGGAACGCGACCGGCAGCGTGTCGATCCCTTCTCGGAGCGCTGCCCGGGCGATCGCGGTCGCGTCGATCGGGTCCGACTTCCCGGGCTCGCGCACCGCCCGCCGCGATGTCTCGGTCAGTCCCGGCGCGACCCGGACTACCCGATCGCCGCTGGCGAGCAGCCCGCGCTCCAGACGGCCGGACACGTGCCGGCAGTCCTCGAGCGCCCACACGCGCTCGGCGTCGAGCTCGCCGGCGAAGCGGAGCGCCTCGAGCGTCCCGTCATCTGTGGCGGGGATCGTCAGCTGCCCGCGCGCCTGGCCGGTCGTCGCATCGAGCGCGACGAGCGTGTGCGAGCGCTTGTGTGTGTCCACCCCGATCACGATCATGTACACCGTCCCTTCGTTGGTTGTGGCCGACGGAGCGGATCCCCGGCCGACACACCTCAGTTGGGGCGATGCCACGCTCCTATCAAGTCACGCCGGTGATCCTCGGCGGCGGCGGGCGACACGGCAACGGTCGGTCAGGCCAACGGTCGACAGGCGAATAGAGAGTCAGCCCGCCCCCGTCCGAAAGCCAAACCGACGAGCCGGACGACACCGACCGTCGGGCCGTCAGGTTCTCACTGAGGCGAATACGAGGCCTCGCCCGCGGACGCGGCCGGGACCCTGCATTGGTGTCAGCGCGGTGCTTCGTGTCGAGCTGCGTGTGAGGACCGTTCCGCTACCCGTCGGAGCGTTGTCGCACGTCACCGTCTCGACCATCGACGCACTTGCTCCGGACACGCGCCCTGGAGGGACACAAACGAGTCGCGGTCGGCCGCGCGAGCACGGCGTCGGCGTCTGCGGCTTCCTCCAGGGGCGCGTAGGTGATCGCGGCCTGACCGGCGCGCTCCCGGCCCGTGAGCTCGGCGACATCGTCGCCCAGATCGCGCGGTCGCTGGCCGCCGACGCGGCGGTCAGCGACTATGTCGATACCGACGTCCGGGAGAGCTTCGCGCAGGGCTGATCCCGGTCAGGCGGGCAGTTGGTTGAGCTTGCGGATCTGTTTGTCGAAGACGGTGGTGGGCGCGTAGCGGCGCGCCTTGCTCACGCGGCGGGCGGTCTTACCAGCCGGGTACCTGAGCTTCGGGCGTTCGTCGGTGGCGGCGGCGACGATGGCGTGGCCGACGATCGATGGCTCGTCGCCTGCCTTCAGGGCGTCGGCAAGCCCGGCGTCGACGATCTTGCGTTGTTGGGCGTAGAACGGAAGCGGTGTGTCGGCGGCGGCGAGATTCGCGTCGAACGAGGTCTTGGTGAACCCGGGCTCGACCAGCAGGACGCGGACTCCGTGCTCGCGCACCTCGTGGTCGACCGACTCGGAGTAGCCCTCGAGAGCGTGCTTGCTCGACGCGTACAACGCCATGTAGGGGACCGGGATGAGACCGACAATCGAGCTGATGTTGATGATCCTTCCGCTGCGCTGCTCGCGCATATGCGGCAGGACGGCGCGGGTCATGCGGATCGAGCCGAAGAGGTTGGTCTCAAACAGCGCGCGGGCCTGTTCTACGGAGCTCTCCTCGGCAGCGCCGGCGACACCGAGACCCGCGTTGTTGACCAGCACGTCGATGCGGCCGGAGCGGTCGAGCACCGCGCGCACCGCGTCGGCCACCGACTCATCGTCGGTGACGTCGAGCGGCAGGAACACCACGTCCCCACGCGTCTCGCCCGGGGTCGCTCTGCGGCTCGTCCCGTACACCGTGAAACCAGCACCGACGAGGGCGCGTGCGGCGGCCTCCCCGATCCCAGACGATGCTCCCGTCACCAGCGCTACTCGGTCTGTCTTGGCTGCCATGATCTGCTCCTTGCCTTGTTTGCATTATGCTCATAATATCATAGTACGGCTATAATGCAATGGCGAGTTGTGTCCGGGCCCCAACGGTTGACAGCCCCGGGGTCAGACCCCCGCGTGGCAGGGCCCACGGCATGATCGAGACCAGTTCGACAAGAGAGGTTCGCGATGCGATACGGCAAGGACCAGAAGCAGGCCACCAGACAACGCATCCTCGAAGCAGCCGGGCGGCGCTTCAAGCAAGACGGCATCGACGGCGCCGGCATCGCGACCGTGATGTCCGACGCCGGCCTGACCAACGGCGCCTTCTACGCGCACTTCGCCTCCAAGGAGGACCTGGTCGCGAACGTCCTCGCCGACCAGCTGCGCGCCCAACACCACAGCCTCGACGCCCAGCCCTCAGATCGGGCGGGACTCGAGGCGTTCGTCCGCTTTTACCTCTCTCGCCAGCACCGCGACCAGTGCGCCGAGGGCTGCCCGTCAGCGGCGCTGCTCGACGAGATCGCCCGCCGCCCCGCCGCCACCAGGCAAGTCTTCACCGACGAACTGATGCACGAGATCGACGACATCGCCTCGCGCCTGGGCCCGACCGACATCGAGGCCGCTCGGACGGACGCGCTCACGGTCTTCGGGCAGATGGTCGGCACCCTGCAGCTCGCCAGGGCACTGACCGACCGCGACCTCTCCGATCGGCTTCTCGATCAGGGCGTGGCGACGGCGTTGAAGATGCTGGACGACTTCGCTCGTTAGTGGCGCGAACTTGACGCAAAGCTTCCCGCCTGCAGCGCCCAGTGCCGGGATCAGGATCGAAGGGGCCCGCCGGCGTCCGCGTCTTACGTCCCGCTCCGCGCCGTGGCCGGTCAGGCTGATGTCGCAGCCCCGGCCTGTGCCGCGACCGCCGCCCTCGCAGGGACCGCCAGAGCCACCGACCGCGTCGGCTGGCAACGGGCGTGCCGGCTGAGAACGGGCGCGCGACCCGGAGGCCGCGCGCCGGTTCATTCCTAGGCTGCGGCGGTGGCCGCCTGTTCGTTCGACATCTCGACGTGTGCCTTGCTGTCGCGGGTCCGGATCAGGACGAGGGTCGCGACGACGCCCAGGGCGGCGATCATGGCGCCGCCCAGGAAGGCTACCTGGAACCCCTCGGTGAGGGCGTTCGGGAGGCTCGAGGCGCCCGTGGCGATAACGTGATGCGTGCGGGTGGTGGCGAGCGTAGAGAGCACCGCGAGGCCGAGCGCCCCGCCGATCTGCTGCGAGGTGTTGATCAGGCCGCTGGCCATGCCCTGCTCCCGGTCCTCCACCCCGGAGACGCCCGCGATCGTTGAGGTGACAAACGCGAATCCGAGCCCGGCCCCTGCGAGCAGCGACGGACCGAGGATGTCGGTCAGGAAGCCGCCGCCGACCGACACCTGGCTGAACCAGAACAGTCCGGCCGAGACGAACATCCCGCCGATCGCCAGGATCGGCTTGAAGCCGAACCGGGTGACGAGCTGGCCACCCAGTCCCGCCGCAATGAAGATCGTCAGCGACAGAGGCAGGTAGGAGAGGCCGGCGTGAATCGCGCTGTAGCGGAGCACCTGTTGCATGTAGAGGGACATGAAGAAGAACATCGAGAACAGGGATGCTCCGAGCAGCAGGCCCGAGACGTTCGCTCCAGTCAGGGTCCGTAGCCGGAAGATCCGGAACGGGATCAGTGGAGCTTTCGAGCGGAGCTCGATCGCCACAAAGGCGCCCAACAGACCCACGGAGATGGCCAGCAGAGTGACGATCTTGGTCGAGCCCCACCCCGAGCTGCCGGCGTCGAGGAACGCGTAGACCAGCACCGAGAGCCCGGCTGTGACGCTGGTCGCGCCGGCCGCGTCGAACTGACGCGTGGCGGACTCCGAGCGGCTCTCACCGATCAGGCCGGGCGTCAGCGCCAGCGCGATCGCCGCGACCGGCACGTTCACCCACAGCACCCACTCCCAGCCGACGCTGTCGGTGAGGATCCCGCCGAGCAGTACGCCCGCGGCGCCGGCTGTGCCGACCACGGCGCCCCAAGCCGCGAGTGCCCTGTTGCGCTCGGCCCCATCCTTGAACAGGTTGGTGATGATCGACAGTGCGGCCGGCGAGATCATCGCCGCTCCCAGGCCCTGCGCGGCGCGCGCTGCGATCAGCTGGCCCTGGGTCGCCGCGAATCCGGCCGCCAGCGACGCGACGCCGACCGTCAGCAGGCCGGCCATGAAGACCCGCCGTCTGCCGACCAGGTCAGCCGCTCGGCCGCCGAGCAGCAGAAAGCCGCCGAAGGCGATCAGATAGGCGTTCACGACCCAGGGAAGGTTCTGCTCTGAGAAGTGAAGGCCCTTGCCGATGCTCGGCAGAGCGACGTTGACGATTGACGCATCGAGCACCACGATGAACTCCGCGACGCAGAGCAGGATTAACGCGGTCCAGCGACGCTCGAGATTCTTCTGGGGTGTGGTCATGTCTCTGACTCCCGTTCTGTCTTTGAGAGCCATGGTGTGCCCCCGCTTGATATTGGATGACGATCGTAATTATTACAGTACGGTCGTAATATGGTTGTGCGAGGTAGCTCACACTCGCGACAGCGGGGCGACCGCTAGCGACGATGGTTGCCGCGCCCAGAGCGAGCTGGACAGGAGCACGAGGAGGAACGGGCCTGGCCCGCGTACTGCAGCGGTCACGTTCGCGACCGCGGAGCCCTTCGCGCTCCAGCGCCCACGCGCGGCGACGATCGCCCCGTCGACCGGCCGGGCGACAATGCTCTCGCCGCGGTCTTCGGAGGCTTCGTCGCTCTGCGTCTAGTCGGACGATCGGAACGGCGTTCTATGCGTTCCGCTCGTTCCGCTCCCGACGCCATCCATCACACACCCGGGCCGAACCGCGCGGAACCGCGCGGTTGACATCGGTCGGAACCCCAGACCCCAAGGCGCTCGGGACCCGCTTTGATGGCGCGACGAGCATCTCGGCGTCGCCCGCCGTGCACCTGCTGCGCGCGGAAACCGAGCACGCGGCGGTCCGCCTGCTAGCAGGTCAGCTGCTAACGATCGGGCCGAAGCGGAACTCTGAGGCGCTCGGTCGTGGCGTCCGCTCCGTCGCCCAGGGAGCCACAAGACCGCGGCTTCCGCCCCGGTGGGCCACAGCATCGGAGCAGAAGTGAGCGAGCGTCCCCGGCCTGCCACCGACACGACCGCTGGTTCGTGGTAGCGGACGTGAGCCGCTGACGGCTCGACCTCCCCTTCGGTTTGACGTTTGGGTGATCCTCTCGCAGCAGCAGGTCCCACGACAAGGGCCAGCGTGGCCGATCGAGCTCTCCAAGCGGTCGGCTTATCGGGAGCTCACCGCCGCGTAGCGCGCGAGCGCTTGGCGCCTGGCGTGGGCGTGGTCGACGATCGGCGGCGGGTAGTCGCGGCCGATCGCGCACCCGGCTCGCCGTTGAATCTCGGTGGGCATCTTCCACGGCTCGGCGAGGTATTCGTCGGGGACCGCGCGGAGTTCGGGTAGGTACTGGCGCACGTAGGTGCCGTGGGGGTCGAAGCGCGCCTGTTGACGTACCGGGTTGTAGATGCGGCGGTACGGTGGTTGTGGGTCCACTCCGACTGAGGCGATCCACTGCCAGTTTCCGTTGTTGCTCGCCTGGTCGCCGTCGAGCAGCAGCTGCATGAACCAGCGCTCTCCCCAGCGCCAGTCGATCCCGAGGTCTTTGGTCAGAAACGACCCTGCGAGAAGCCTCGTTTGGTTGTGCATCCAGCCTTCGCGCAGCAGCTGGCGCATTCCCGCGTCGACCAGCGGATAGCCGGTCCGTCCCTCTCGCCAGGCGTCGAACAGGCGTCGGGTATGGCTGAACGCGAGCTTGCCGCGATAGCGGGGCTGGTGCTCGGCGCGCGTGTTGGCGGGGAAGTGCAGCAGCACGTGCGCGTAGAAGTCCCGCCAGCACAGTTGCCTGCGAAACGCCGCCGGACCCTCGCCGGCCGTCGCGAGCTGCTCGAGCTCGCGCGCTGAGACGCAGCCGAGGTGCAGGTAGGGCGACAGTCGCGAGACGCCGTCGCGACCGGGCGTGTGAGAGTCGCTTGCGTAGCGGGCAACGGGGGCTGACATGAACTGCCGTATCCGCTCGCGGCCGGCCTGCTCGCCCCCCGGCATCGGGTCTTCGAGCTCTTGGCGCAGCTTCAGCGCGGCGAGCCCTGGCAGGGTTCCGGCGTCGAGCCCGGGGCAAGCGGCGGCAGCGACCGCGGCGCGGGCGCGACAGGCCTGCGCCCCGCCGCGCTCCAGGTCTTGTAAAAGGGGGTGAATACGGTGTAGGGCGTGCCGCGGGCAGTCTGGATCGCGCCCAGGTCGTCGGCGACGAACAGCCCCGGATGGACGCGTGTCCTGATTCCGGCCTGGCGCAGGCCGAGCGACACGCGCTCGTCGCGTGCGCGTGCGAACGGCCCGACGTCGGCGCTGAAGTGCACGCACTCGGCGCCGAGCTCGCGGGCGAGCGATACGAGCACCCACTCGGGCGCGCCACGGCGGACCACCAGCGGCTGCCGCGTTCGCGTAGCGAGTGATCGAGATCTGGAGGCATTCGAGTAGGAACTGCGTCCGCGGCCCCGAGGAGTGGCGCCCGTGCAGGAGGCGGTCGTCGAAGCAGAACACGGGCACGAGGTGCTCGGCACCGGCCGCCGCAGCGAGCAGCGCTTGCTGGTCGTGAACGCGCAGGTCGCGCCGCAGCCACAGCAGCGAGATCATCCGAGCAATTGAGAGACCGCTTGCCGGCGGAACTCGAAGATCCGCTCGAGGTCCCGGCGGACGAACACCACGTGGGCGAGCTCCCCGAACCGGCTGAGGGGCAGCGCGTAGCGCACCCGATCGCGCACGATCGTCTGCGCGCCGATCGGCGCGAAGTCGTGCTGGTGGCGCCATAGCCGGTAGGGGCCGCAGACCTGCGGGTCGACGAACGCGCGGCCCGGCTCCCAGAGCTCTGATCTCGGAGACCCAGCGCAACGGGACACCATGGACGCGCAAGCGGTACTGAAGCAGGGCTCCCCGCCGCAGCTCGCTCGGCTCCTGACTGACCAGGCCGAAGCTCAGCCACGGTGGAGCGATCCGCCCGAGGTTGTCCGCGCGCGCGAAGAACTCGAACACCTCCGCCAGCGGGCGCGCCCCCCCCTGCTCGCGCTCCAGCACGTGAACCTTCATCGGTCGCCGAGCACGTCGCGCTGTCGCCGGGGGGCGTAGAAGTCCGTCGCTGACCGAGATGAGCACTGCAGGGCGGCAGTCGCCTATTAGCTCGCGTAGCGCCGCCGCAAGCAGTCGCGTCGCCTGCACGCTCGAGTCCCGGATCCTCGCCATCGCCTGCTCGCTGCAGCGCGACGCGACCGTGCTCGCGGGCAGGTGAACGACCGCGTCGGCGCCCGCGGGCGCGGCGGCCGGTGCTCGACGCTCCGGCGGCTGGTCCTGGCGTGGACAGCGACCTGATCGCCGAGCGCCGCGCGCGCCCGCGCGGGATCGCGCGACAGCACACCCTCGTCACCGCGCGCTGGCGGCGCGGCGCAGACAGCGCTACCGATCGTGCCCATGGCGCCGGTCAGCACGACGCGCGTCGTCCGCCCAGGCTTCTCATCAGCGACTCGCAGGCGTCGGCGGTCGAGTCGCCGCCCCGTCCCGCGTCGAAAGTCGTGAGCCGGGCGGCCGTGCCCGTGCCCGCCGGGACGCGAGACGAAGAGACGTCCGAGCACCGTCACGCGGTCACCAGTTCCGGGTCTTCGGCGACGGCACGGCGGATCGCCTGGTCGAAGTCGATTGGGGCGATGTCG
>CAWDFE010000032.1:0-194751 GCA_963801435.1 uncultured Actinomycetota bacterium | reverse complement strand
CGAGGTCATCTCGGAAACCCCGACGTCCGACATCGCCCGCTTTCACCACGCCCGCTACCGGCCGGCGAACGTCGTGATCTCAGCGTCGGGCGCCATCAACCACGAGGCGCTCGTGGCCCTGGCGCGAGAGCGCTGCGATCCCGCGGGCCCCGCCAACGGCGCCGGCCCCGCGCCGCCGACGCCGGCCCACCACGCCGGCGTGGTGCCGCCCCAGCCCGGGCGGCGGTTCGAGCGCAAGGACACCGAGCAGTACCACGTGTGCCTGGGCGGCACGGGCCTCTCGCGTCATGACGACCGGCGATTCGCCCTGCGCGTGCTGGACACCATCTTCGGCGGGACCTCGTCGAGCCGCCTGTTCCAGGAGGTGCGCGAGCGTCGCGGCCTGGCTTACTCCGTCTACTCATTCACCAGCGCCTACTCCGACACCGGCCAGGTGGGGCTCTACGTCGGCACGCGGGCCGACAACCTCGTTCAGGCGCTGTCGGTGGTGGGGACCGAACTGAAGCGCTTGCGCGCGGAACCGGCCACGGCGGAGGAGCTTCACCGCGCCAAGGAGAACCTCAAGGGGCGCGTCGTGCTGGCGCTGGAGTCCACCGGGGCGCGGATGAACCGGCTCGGCTCCGAGATCCTGGCCGACTCGCCGCTGATGGCGCTCGACGAGGTGGTGGAGCGCATCGACGCCGTCTCGCTCGAGGACCTGGCAGCCCTCGCCGACGAGCTGTGGGACCCCGAGCGGCTGTCGGCGGCCGGCATCGGTCCCGAGGCCGAGCGCTTCGACGACGCGCTGGCCGCGGTGGCGCCCGTGCTGGCCGAGATACCCGTCGCCTGACGCGTGTCCGTGGCGGAGTCGCCGATCAGGGTCGCCGTCGCAGGCGCCGCTGGACGGATGGGAGCCACGGTGTGCCGTGCGGTCGAGGGCGCGCCCGACATGGAGTTGGTGGCCCGCGCCGACCCGGCGCTGGGCACGACGCTGGAGGACGCGTTGTCGGCGGCCCCCCACGTGCTGGTGGACTTCACCATCCCCGCCACCGCCCTGGCCAACGCGCGCCAAGCGGTCGGCGCCGGCGTCCACGTCGTCATCGGGACCACGGGCTTCGACGTCGGCGAGCTGGAAGACCTGCGCGGGGCCAAGGCCAACGTCTTCGTGGCGCCCAACTTCGCCATCGGGGCGGTGCTGATGATGCAGTTCGCGGCACAGGCGGCCCGCCACATGGCCAAGGCCGAGATCATCGAGCTGCACCACGACGGCAAGGTCGACGCGCCGAGCGGCACCGCGGCCCGGACCGCGAGGCTCATGCAGGAGGCCGGCGGCGCCGAGGTGCCGGTGCACTCGGTGCGCCTGCCGGGCCTCGTCGCCCATCAGGAGGTGATCCTCGGCGACGTGGGGCAGACGCTCACCATCCGCCACGACTCCGTCGACCGCGAGTCGTTCATGCCGGGGGTGCTGCTGGCGGTCCGCGCGGTCGGGGCGCTGACCGAGTCGCCCCTGGTCGGGCTCGAGAACCTCCTCCTCTGAGATCGGCGTGACGAGCGCCGCTACGTGCGGCGACAACGGCGCTGACCCCACGCGTTCACGGCCTGCACGCCAAATCCTCCATATTGGCGATGGACTTTCTCGTGTTCGGGGCGGAGAATGTCTCGCCATGTCAGGACCGGAGACGATGGGCGCAGGCGAGTTCCCCTTCGTAGTGCCGGACTTCGACGTCGTCAGCCTCAGTCGCGACGACGAGGTGATCGTGGCCCTGCGCGGCGAGGTCGACCTGGCCACAGTGCCGCTGCTGGAGCGCGAACTGGCGCTGGACCCCGTCCGACAAGCGCGCGCCGTGCTGGTGGACCTCGACCACGTGGCCTTCATGGATCTCACCGGGCTACGGCCATTGCTCTCCTTCGCCTCTCCGAAGCGGCCGGGGCACCACGTCGCTATCACCGCGGGCCCGCCGGCGGTCCAGCGGCTGCTGGAGCTCACCGGCCTGCGCCGCTACTTCAACGTGGTGGGCCCGAGCCAGGCTTAGCCTGGATCCACCGATAATGGGCGGAGTCTCGGCGTTGGGGGCCGAGCTAGACGTCATCGGCGGAGCACCATAAGGGTGGCCCCTATGAGCGACGCCGATGACGTATAGCGACGGCCATCCGGCGGCGAGACGACCCCAGGATCGGCGAATCCAGGCTTAGCAGCGCCGGACGGGTTCAACCGCCGTCGCGGACCGCGGTGGAGATCGCCGCCCGGGCCAGCCCCACGTACCACTCGGCGACGTCCTCGCGCCGGACCTCGGGCTTCTTCAGCCACCAGTTGGCCAGCGCCTCGCCCGCTCCGACGATCGCCTCGGCCACGCCCTCGGACGCGGGCGGCTTCAGGCCCGCCCACGACGAGTCGCCCTGGCCCTCGAGCATCCGCTGGACCTCGCCGACGATCTCGGAGCGCAGCCGGGCCACCTGCTCGGCCAGCGGTCGCCGGGCGCTGAGCTCACGGAACAGCACGGTCCAGCCGTCTGAGTGCTCCTCCACGAACGCCAGGAACTCGTTGATGACGGCGCGCAGCCTGCCGGTGGGCGGGTGGGCTCCGTCGGCGCGGTCGGCGCCCACCAGGCGCTGGACGAGCTCGCCGCCCGTGCGCTCGATGTAGGCGACGTAGAGCCCCTCCTTGGAGTCGAAGTAGGCGTAGAGCATCGGCTTGGACACGCCGGCCAGTCCGGCGATGCGGTCCATGGAGGCGCGCTCATAGCCGCCGTCGGCGAAGACCTGCCCGGCGACGCGCAGGATCACCTGCTCGCGCACCGAGCGCGGCATTCCCTGCGTCCCGGCCCGGCTGCGACTGCGGCCAGGAGCTGTGGCCTCAGGATGGGACAAAGCGGGTAGGAATCTACTGAAACGGATATTACTGATGAGTAGGTAGGTATGCCCGAGCGCGGAGCCAGACCCAATGTCCACCCGATCCAGAGGAACGGCGGGCTTTCGAAGCAGGGGCTGGCGCGTGCGGTTCTCCGAGAGTCGTGGTGGATAGTTCAGGAAATAGCTGCAAAATCGACCACAACTACCCGACTGGGTTCGCCGGTGACCGTCCGTCCCACCTTCGAAAGCCCAGTCGTTCTACTCGGCCGACAGCAGCTCCAGGCGATTACCGAACGGGTCGGCGGTGAAGAACCTGCGGATTCCCGGCAGCTCCTGGTCCCACGTGACGGCCACCCCGGCGCCGGCCAGCCGCGCCGCGAGCGCCTCGAGCGCCGCCGCGCTCGCGACCCGCAGCGCGGGATGGGCCTTGAGCGCCGGCGCGAAGCCGGAGGCCACGCCCACGTGCAACTGTGCCCCATCCGCCAGCGCAAACCACACCCCACCGCGCCCGGCGAGCGGCGACGGCTTCTCGACCTCATCGAGTCCTAACAGCTCGCCGTAGAACCGGCGCGCCCGGGCCTCGCAGCCCGCCGGGGCGGCCACCTGCACATGGTCGAGCGCCGGCGGCGCCTCGTCCGGGAGGGCCAACGCGTTTCACCTCCGATACGGTTGCGAGCCGATGCCGATCGAAGTTAGCGCCATCCGGAGCTTCAGCGATCTGCGCGACTTCGTCGCGCTGCCGTTCCGCCTCCACGCCGGAACGCCGTGGATCCCGCCGCTCAAGCTCGAGCGCTACGCGTTCCTCACGCGCAGCCTCAACTCGTTCTTCAGCCACGGGGAGGCCCGGTATCTCCTCGCCCGTCGGGGCGGGCGGGTGGTGGGCCGGGTGACCGCCCAGATCGATTTCGCCTTCAACCAGTTCCACGGCAGCCGCTGGGGGATGTTCGGGTTCCTCGAGTTCGAGGACGACCAGGAGATCGTCGACGCGCTGCTGGCCACGGCCGAGCAATGGTGCCGATCACGGGGCTGTGACCGCATGGTGGGCCCCATGTGCTTCCAGATCAACGACGAGGCCGGCGTGATGATCGAGGGCTTCGAGCGCGAGCCGCTCATCCGCGAGCCCTGGAACCCGCCGTACTACCAGGCCCGCTGCGAGGCCGCTCCGGGGCTGATCAAGGCGATGGACCTCTTCGGCTGGGACCTGTCGATCAACGACCGCGAGCGCATGAATCCGATCCTGCCCAAGATCGCCGAGCGCGCCCACACCAAGCACGGCATCACGATCCGCCACATGTCCCGGCGCCGCCTGCGGCGCGACATGGACGAGTTCGCCAAGGTCTATAACGCCGCGTGGTCGCACAACTGGGGCTTCGTGCCGTACTCCGAGGCCGACCTGGACGCCTACACCATCGACATGCAGCTGGTGTTCTCCCGCGACTGGTTCATGATCGCCGAGCAGGAGGGCAGGACCGTGGCGATGTCGATTGCCATCCCCGACATCCACCAGGTCTACAAGAAGATGCAGGGCCGCCTGCTGCCCCTGGGCTGGCTGTACTACCTCATGCGCCACCGGATCATCGACCGGGTCCGCGTCGGCTTCCTTGGCGTCCTGCCCGAGTACCAGCACACCGGCGTGGCCGCCGCGCTGTACATGGAGCAGTTCGCGGTGGCAGGCCGCGTGCGCCAGAAGGAGGGGGAGGCCAGCTTCATCCTCGAGGTCAACAGCTCCATGAACCGCGGGCTGGAGGCCATGGGCGGCCGGCTGGTCAAGCGGTGGCGCGTGTACGAGCGGCTGCTCGAGCCCGGCGCCGAGCCCTCGGCGCCGCCCGCGGCCGACTGAAAGCCGCCTGGCCCCCTGCGATAATGCGCCGATGACAGTGAACTTCGGCACGATCATGACCGCGATGGTCACCCCCTTTGACGAGCGCGGCAGGCTCGACGAGGACGCGGCGGTGACCCTCATGCACCATCTCGCCGAGCACGGGTCCGATGGCCTCGTGATCTGCGGCACGACTGGGGAGGCGGCGACCCTCAACGACGAGGAGCACCTGCGGATGATCGAGCTGGCCGCCCAGGAATTCGCCCCCACCCACCCCGGCTGCACGATCATCGCCGGCGTGGGCTCCAACGACACCCGCCACGCGGTCATGCTCCATGAGCGGGCCACCGCGCTCGGCGCCGACGGCCTGCTGTCGGTCAACCCGTACTACAACCGCCCCAGCCGCCGCGGGATCATCGCCCACTACCGGGAGGTAACCCGGGCCACCGACCTGCCGATCCTGCTCTACAACATCCCCCAGCGGACCGGCGCGGACCTGCCCAACGACCTGCTGGCCGAGCTGGGGCAGATGGACAACATCGTCGGCGTCAAGCAGGCCAACGCCGCCAACCTGGCGCACGTCGACGGGCTGATGATCTACGCCGGCAACGACGACATGTTCGTCGACGTGCTGGAGATGGGGGAGGCGGGCGGCATTCTGACGTGCACCCACGTGTTCGGCGACGAGATGCGCCGCATGGTGGACGAGCCCGAGCACCGGCGCGAGATCGACGCCGGCATGCAGGACGTCTACCGGGACATGGCGATCGCCCCGTTGGCGTGCAGTAACAAGGCGGCCCTGAACCTGATCGGGATCCCGGTCGGCGGCCCCCGGCTCCCGTACGTACAACTCGACGCGCACGAGCAGGCTGTCATGCGCGCGATGCTGGAGCGCCACGGCATGCTCGCTGCGGCGTGAACACACTGAACACGGGACCGAGTGACCGGGTGACCGGGTGAGCAAGCTCCGCGTCTTGCCGCTCGGCGGCCTGGGCGAGATCGGCAAGAACATGACGGTCGTCGAGTACGAGGACCGGATCGTCGTCGTGGACACCGGGCTGCGCTTCCCGACAGCGGACATGCTCGGCATCGACCTCGTCCTGCCTGACTTCGCCTACCTGCGCGAGCGCACCGATGACATCGAGGCCATCGTCGTCACCCACGGCCATGAGGATCACCTCGGAGCACTGCCGTGGGTGCTGCGCGAGCTCGATGCCGGGGGCGACATCCCCGTTCTCGGCGGCCCGCTGACGATCGCCATGGCCCGGTCCAAGCTGGACGAGCACAACCTGCGAGACGTCGACCTCGAGGACGTCGCCTCCGGCCAGCAGCTTCAGATGGGCCCCTTCTCCCTCGAGCTCATCCACATGACGCACTCGATCCCGGACTCATGTGCCGTGGCCGTGGGCACCGACCTGGGCACCGTGCTGCTGACCGGCGATTACAAGTTCGACCAGACCCCTGTGGACGGCTCGCCGGCCGACGTCTCGCGGCTGGCCGAGCTGGGGTCCGAGGGCGTGCTGCTGCTCTGCGGGGACTCCACCAATGCCGACCGGCCGGGCTTCTCCCCGTCCGAGCGCGATGTCGGTCCCCACCTGGAGGAGGTGTTCAGCCGCGCCGAGGGCCGCATCGTGGTCACCAGCTTCGCGTCCAACATCCACCGTGTCCAGCAGGTGATCGACGCTGCCACGGCGCTGGGGCGCAAGGTGGCGCTGGTCGGGCGCTCGATGCGCAAGAACGTCAACATCGGGCGCTCGCTGGGTCACATCGAGGTGCCCGAGGGGATGATGATCCAGCCCCACGAGGTGGAGGACTGGCCCGACCACCGAGTGGTCGTGATCTCGACCGGCTCCCAGGGCGAGCCGTTGTCCGCTCTGCGGCGCATGGCCTACAACGACCACCGCCAGATCACGCTGCGCCGCGGCGACACCGTGGTGTTCTCCGCGACGCCCATCCCGGGCAACGAACGCGCCGTCAACGAGACGGTGGACCGGCTCTACCACATCGGCTGCAACGTCATCACGCCGCGCGACGCACCCATCCACGCGTCCGGACACGGCTTCGTCGAGGAGCTCAAGCTGATGCTCAACCTCGTCCGCCCGCGCTACGTCATGCCCATCCATGGCGACCACAAGCGCATCCACCTGCACGCTCAGCTGGCCGATGCGGTCGGCATCCATCCCGACGCGGTGTTTCAGCTGGAGAACGGGCTGCCGCTGGAGATCGACGCCCAGGGCGCCGCGATCGGCGAGCGCCAGGCCGCCGGGATGATCTTCGTCGACGGCGTCGACATCGGCGACCCCGCCGACGTGGCGCTGCGCGACCGCCGCATGCTGTCGGCCGACGGCATCTTCATCGTGGTGGCCACCGTCTCGGAGCAGACCGGCGAGTCTGTCGTGCCGCCCGAGGTCATCTTCCGCGGCGTGCCGTTCATCGAACAGGCCGACGAGCTCGTCTCGGACATCCGCGAGGAGGTGGAGCGCTCGCTGACCGTCTCGGCGCAGGAGGGCGTGCGGGAGATCGACCTGCTCCAGCAGGGCCTGCACGACGATGTCGCGGCGTTCGTCTACGAGCGGTTGCGGCGCCGGCCGATGGTCCTGCCGGTCGTCGTCGAAGTCTGAGCGGCTCCGTTCTCGGCGGGAGCACCGGCCGACGCGGCGACGACCCGGACGATCGGGATCCTGATGATGAATCGCGTGCCGACCCCGTTCTCGGGGACCTCCAGGTCCACCGTGCCCCCGTGTGACTGCGCCACCGAGCGCACGATCGCCAGTCCCAGCCCGGAGCCCTTGCCGCCGTCACGGCCGCCGCGCACGAAGCGCTCGAAGACACGGTTGGTCAGCTCTGGCGGGATCCCCGGACCCGAATCCTGCACGATCACCACGGCCTCGCCGTCACGGGCCTCGGTGGACGCGTGCACGAGGGTCCCCGGCGGCGTGTGACGGACCGCGTTCTCCAGCAGGTTGAGCATGAGCCGGTGCAGCTCGTCGCGCACGCCGTCGACGATCACCGGCTCCGGACTGATCGACAGGTCGTGGCGCTCGGCCATCGGCCCCAGCTCGGCGGCGACCTCGATGAGCACCTCGGCCAGGTCGGTGGGGCGGTGGGGCTGCACCCGGCGCGCGTCGGCGCGGGCCAGCAGCAGCAGGTCGCCGACCAGCCGGCGCATCCGGCGCGTGGAGCGCAGCGCCGCCTCGGCGGTCTCGGCCTGTTCGCCGTTGAGCTCCTCGGTGAGCAGGTCGAGGTTGGCCAGCACGCTGGTCAGGGGCGTGCGCAGCTCGTGGGAGGCATCGGCGACGAACTCGCGCTGGCGGTCCAGCATCGCCTGGGTGTCCGCGCGCGCGGAGTCGAGGGCGGCGAGCATGCCGGCCAGGGTCCGCGCCAGCTCGGCGATCTCGTCGTCAGCCTCGGGCCGGGGCACCTGGGCGCTGGCGTCGCGCGTGCGCTCGATCTCGCGGGCGGCATCGGTGAGCTCGGCGATCGGGCGCATCGCGCGGGTCGACACGAACAGGCCGGCCAGCAGGGCCAGGATGGTGCCGCCCACCACACCGAGGAGGAGGAAGACGTCGACGCGGCGCAGGGTGCGATTGATGTCTGACAGCGGGAGGGCGTAGAGGATCTTGACCTGCCCCTCCGGCTTGACCGACAGCTCGCGGACGGCCACGCGGTACCCCGACTGGTTGTAGTAGCCGTCGTTGGGGACGGGCATCGAGCTGAACAGCGCCGGGTTGGGTGGCCCCTTGACGCCGCGGATCTGGACGTTGCCCTGCGTCCCGAGCAGAAAGCCGTCGGAGGTGTCGAACACGCGGATCTCGGCGTGCTGGGCGCTGGCGAAGTCGCCGAGCGAGACGTTGACGTTGCCCCAGCCGATCTCGGTCGGATCGTCCCGGTCCCAGGTGAGCTTGCCGTTGAGCTCCTGGTAGAGGCGATTGACCGCCGAGCTCTGCTGGTCGTTGAACTGCGTGCGCACCTGCCGGTTGGTGAGCGTGCCGACGATCGCGGCGAAGCCGGCCAGGATCACGAAGGTCAGCGCCGCCGAGCCTCCGGCCAGGCGCCACCGGATTGGGACCGACCTATACGCGGAGTACGTAGCCCGCGCCGCGGATCGTATGTAGGAGCCGTGGCTCGCCACCGGATTCCAGCTTCCTTCGTAGGTTGGACACGAACACCTCGATGGTGTTGGTCATAGAGAACGGGTCATACCCCCACACCTCATCGAGCAGGCGCTGGCGCGAGATCACGATCCGCTCATTGCGCATCAGGTATTCCAGCAGCTCGAACTCGCGCTGGGTGAGATCGACGTGGCGGTCGCCGCGCATGACCTCATGGGTGTCGGGGTTGAGCTTGAGATCGCCCACCGCGAGGTGCGCCTGCCCGCGGGGCGGGCGGCGCCGCAGCAGCGCGCGCAGCCGGGCGAGCAGTTCCTGGCGCTCGAACGGCTTGACCAGGTAGTCGTCGGCGCCCGAGTCCAGCCCCTCGACCCGGGACTCGACCGCGTCGCGCGCGGTGAGGACGAGGATGGGGACGTCGTCATCGGCATCGCGCAGGGCTTTGGCCACCTCGATCCCGTCCATCCCCGGCAGACCGAGGTCGAGCAGGACGAGGTCGGGCAGGAATGCATGGGCGCCCTCCAGCGCGGCCGGTCCGTCGCCGGCGACGCGCACCTCGTAGCCCTCCATGCGCAGCGAGCGCTGCAGCACCTGGGCGATGGCGTCGTCGTCTTCGACGACCAGCACGCGGGGGGGACGTTCGAAATCGACCATGCGGAGCCAGATGGTAAGGGTGAAAGCGAGGGGATCGCTCAGGCCCTTATCAGACCCTTACGGACGGCAGGAGCCGGGCCGCGGCCGTCGAAGGTGGCTCTTCGGACATGGCCACCAGCACGAAGCCTCGCCCCAAGCCCAAGCCGCGGCGCAAGTCACCCCCGCCTCGGGCGCGTCGCTCGCTGCTGGCGAGCCGCCCGAGGCTGCCGGCGGTGGCACTCGAGCCCCATCACGTCGACATCCTCGCCCTGGCGCTGATCGCGATCGGGATCTTCCTTGGAGGAGTCTCCTACGTGCACTGGGCCGGCGGGGCGCTGGGCGACGGTGCCGTCCGCGCCACGCGCTTCGTGTTCGGCGCTCTGGGCTACGCGGTGCCCGTCGCGCTGGTGGTGGGCGGGGGCCTCATCCTCATGCGTGAGCTGCGCCCGCCCACGCGCCCGCTGCGCGCCGGCCTCATCTGCCTGGTGGCGGCCCTGACGCTGATGTTGGCCGCCGGCACGCTGGGCATCGGCCCCGGGCCAGTGCCCAACGGGCAGTTCTGGCACGCCGTGGCCTTCGAGCGGCGCGGCGGCGTGATCGGCCAGGGCGAATTCTGGGCGGGCTCACACCTGATCTCGACCCTCGGCGCCGACATCCTCGCCGTGTTCCTGCTCGTGGCCGGCCTCATCCTCGTCACGGGCGCCACCCTGGCCGGCCTTCTGCGGGTCACCGGCGCGGGGATGGTGGGCACGGGCCGCGCGGTGCGCCGCTCCACCGACAGCCTGAGCGCGACGATCGCCCGGCGTCCCGCTACCGCGGCTGCCCGAGCGGACATCGGCGCCGATACCGTGGCCGGCAGCGACAGCCGAGGTCCGATTCCCGACCGGTTGCTCGATCCCGACCTACTGCCCGAGCCCCTGCTGCCCCCGGAGCCAGACACCACCGAGCTCGTGGTCCGCGCCACCCATGTCGAGGCTCCGCCCAACGACCGCGCACCCTCCGGGGCCGACCGCGAGCCTCCATTGTTCGACCCCGACGTTGACGGCGAGATCGCGGCCTCCGACGCCCGGCCCGACCCCGAGGCCGCGTCCGAGCCCGAGCGCCCGTCGCGCCCAGCGGTGGACCCGGCCGACCTCACGCCCCAGGGTCGCTACCGGGAGGCCATCACCGACGATCCCGACTTCGAATGGCAGCTGCCGAGCCCACGGTCCCTCACCCGCTCCACCGGCGAGGCGGCCAAGCCCGACACGGCCGGACAGGAGCAGGTGGCGCGCACGCTGCTCGAGACCCTCGGCCACTTCGGCATCGACGCGAAGGTCATCGGCCGCGTCACCGGTCCCCACATCACCCGCTACGAGATCCGCCTAGCGCCCGGGATCAAGGTGGCCAAGATCGCCCAGCTCAAGGACGACCTCGCCTACGCGCTGGCGGCCACCGACATCCGCATCCTGGCGCCGATCCCGGGCAAGCAGGCGGTTGGCGTCGAGGTCCCCAACGCCCGGCGCAAGATCGTGCACCTGGGCGACGTCTACCAGGAGCCCCCCCCGGACTGGTCGCCGCTGACGGTGTGGCTGGGGAAGGACATCGCCGGCCGCGCGATCGGCGCCGACCTGGCCAAGATGCCCCACCTGCTGGTGGCGGGCACCACCGGCGCCGGAAAGTCGGCGTGCGTCAACGCGATGCTCTCGAGCATCCTGCTGCGCGCGACGCCGCATGAGGTTCGGATCGTGCTGGTGGACCCCAAGCAGGTGGAGCTCAACCACTACGAGTCGGTCCCGCACCTGCTCACCCCGGTGATCACGAGCCCGCGCATGGCCGCCAACGCGCTGCAGAACCTGGTCAAGGAGATGGAGCAGCGCTACGGGATCATGTCGTTGGCGCGCACGCGCAGCCTGCCCGAGCTCAACCGGGCGCGCGACAAGCGCGACGAGCCCCGGCTGCCCTACATCCTCTGCGTCATCGACGAGCTCGCCGACCTGATGATGGTGGCGCCGGCGGACGTCGAGGACTCCATCATCCGGCTCGCCCAGAAGGCTCGCGCGGTCGGCATCCACCTGGTGCTGGCCACCCAGTCGCCGCGGGTCGACGTGATCACGGGCATGATCAAGGCCAACGTCCCGTCGCGGATCGCGTTTGCGGTCTCCAGCCAGACGGACTCGCGCGTGATCCTCGATCAGAACGGAGCCGAGTCGCTGCTGGGGCAGGGCGACATGCTGTTCTCGCCTGTCGGAACCTCCAAGCTCCAGCGCATCCAGGGCGCCTACATCGACGAGGAGCAGATCCTCGAGCTCACCGAGTGCTGGCGGCGCCAGGGCGAGCCCGAGTTCCAGGAGGAGCTGCTGGAGGAGGTCGAGTCAGGGGACGCGGGGCCCGCCGGCGACGAGGACGCGCTCAACGCCGACGAGGATCCGCTGCTGGAGGATGCCGTGTACCTGGTGGCCTCCATGGGCACGGCTTCAACGTCGATGCTCCAGCGCCGCCTGCGGCTCGGCTACACGCGCGCCGGCCGCCTCATCGACATGCTCGAGCGCCGGGGGATCATCTCCGGCTACGAGGGATCCAAGCCGCGCCAGGTGCTGATCACCGAGGCCGATGTGCCGCGGATTCTCGCCCACCTCGCCGAGGCCGAGGGCGCCGGTCCGGGCGCCGGCCGGAGCCCGGCGCCCGAGGCAGATCCGCCCCCCGGGCCGCCGGACGACACACCGCCGTCCGACCTGGGCGATTCCGAGGATTCCCAGGGGTTTCCGGGGTAACCGGGCCGGGCTGCGCCGGTAGCCTTCTGGGCGATGGCAGATATCGGCGCCACACTGCGGGAGGCGCGAATGCGCGCCAAGATCGACATCAACGAGGTCGAAACGCGCACGAAGATCCGCGCCAAGTACCTCCGCGCGATCGAGAACGAGGAATGGGGCCTGCTCCCCGGCGACGTCTACGTCAAGACCTTCCTGCGCACGTACAGCGAGTACCTGGGGCTCGACAGCCGTCAGCTGCTCGACGACTACAAGCGCCGTTACGAGCGACCTTCAGACAATGAGCTGCGGCCGATCACCCCCCTGGGCCGCGAGCGCCATCGCCAACCGCGGGGACCGCTCATCCCGCCGTGGGCGCTGATCGGGGCGGTGCTCGTGGCCATCGTGGTCGCCCTGTACTTCCTGGGCATCAAGAACAAGGGCGGGAACACCACCCCCCAGTCCACCACCCACGCCAACACCACGCCCGCTCACAAGCCCGCCCACCATCACGCCCCGCGGACGCACACCGTGGCCTCGACGGTCAAGCTCCAGCTGGTCCCCACCGGGGCCGTGTACGTCTGCCTGGTCGACGGAAAGGGCAAGAAGCTCATCCCGGGGGAGATCTTCAACGTCGGGCAGACGATCCCGGTCAAGACCTCCTCCAAGCTGTTGCTGACCCTCGGCAACGCGTCGGTGAGGATGACGGTCAACGGGGCGTCGGTGAGGGTGCCCTCGACCGGCAGCCCCGTGGGCTTTGACCTCACCCCCGGGTCGCACACGATGCTGCCGGCCGCCAAGCAACCCCAGTGCGCATGACACCGGGCGCCGGCACGAGCGCCCCGCGGGCCGGGGTCCTCATCACCGGGACCGAGGTCCTCACCGGGATCATCTCCGACCGCAACGGACCGTGGCTGTCCGAGCGCCTTCGCGAGCTGGGCGTCGACGCCGCAGTCATCCAGATCGTGGGCGACCGGCCACGGGACCTGCTGGCGGCGCTCGAGTTCATGCGTGACGAAGGCGTGGCGCTGATCGTCACGAGCGGCGGCCTGGGGCCGACCGCGGATGATCTGACCGCCGAGGTCGTCGGACGCTTCTGCGGCCGCGAGATGGTCCTGGACCCGGGGCTGGAGGAGCGCATCGGCGAGATCCTGCGCCCGATGATGGAGCGCTGGCCCAACCTGGACGCAGAGGCAATCCGCCGCTCCAACCGCAAGCAGGCGGTCATCCCGCAGGGCGCGACGGTCCTGGACCCGGTGGGAACTGCCCCGGGGCTCGTCGTTGGGCCGCGCGCGGGCGACCGGCCGACTGTGGTGGTCCTGCCCGGGCCGCCGCGGGAGCTTCAGCCGATGTGGGAGACCGCGCGGCGGACCAGGGCGTTCGCCGCTGCCATCGAGGGCGCCGTCAGCTACCGGCGCGAGATCGTGCGGCTGTTCGGGATCCCGGAGTCCGAGATCGCCAACACGCTGCGGGCGGCTGAGGCCGCGGGGCTGGACCTGGCGGCGCTGGAGATCACCACGTGCCTGCGGCGGGGGGAGATCGAGATCGCCACCCAGTTCGAGCCCGCCGGCCAGCCCGCCTATGACGCGCTGCTGAGCTTCATCCGCGACCGCCACGCGGACACCCTGTACTCCGAGGACGGGTCGACCATCGACGAGCAGCTCGCGGGGCTGCTCGCGGGCCACACCCTGGCGGTGGCCGAGTCCTGCACGGGCGGCGCCCTGGCCACCCGCATCACCGACCGTGCGGGCTCCTCGGCGTACTTCCTGGGCGGGGGCGTGGTCTACTCCAACGAGGCCAAGATCGATCTCGCCGGAGTGGATCCCTGCCTCATCGAGCGCTTCGGCGCCGTCTCCACCGAGGTGGCCGAGGCGCTGGCCGAGGGCATCGCAGAGCGCTTCGACGCCGAGCTGGGGGCCGGGATCACGGGGATCGCGGGCCCGGGCGGGGGAACGGAGGACAAGCCGGTCGGGACCGTCTGTTTCTCGGTCTGGATGCGCGGTGGGGACGGGGCGCCGCGCCGCCTCACCCGCCGCACCCGCCTGCCTGGCGATCGCAGCGACATCCGCGACCGCTCGGTCACGGTGGCGATGCACCTGCTGCGCCGCGTGCTGCTCGGCGAGAGCGATCGGCAGCCCGCCCCGGCCGCGGGCGCCGACGCGGTGCCGTGAGCGCCGGCCAGGCGCGGCTGTTCGTGGCCCTGGAGCTGCCCGCCGAGGTGCGCTCGGCGCTCGAGAGGTGGTCGCGCGAGCACGCCGGCGGGATGGCGCGGGTGCGGCTGGTCCAGGCCGACTCGCTGCACGTGACCCTGTGCTTCCTGGGGTCGCGCCCGGCCCGCGAGATCGATGCGATCGCAGCTGCATGCGGCGCGGTGTCGGGCCTGGCTCCGGCGGCCCTGACGATCGGTGCCGCCCGGTGGCTGCCGCCCCGGCGCCCGCGCGTGCTCACCGTCACGCTGGCCGACGCGCAGGAGCGGCTGGCCGTGGTCCGGGCCACGCTGGCCGCCGCTCTGCGGGACGGCGGCTTCTACGACCCGGAGACGCGCCCGTTCCTCGCCCACGTCACCGTCGCGCGCGTCGCGCACGACGGCCGTCCGCGGCGCGGCGGCCTACCCGCGCCGGAGCCCGTGCGATTCACCGGCGACACGATCACGCTCTACCGGTCGCACCTGGGTGGGGGCCCGGCGCGCTATGAGGCGCTGTCACGCGTGACGCTGCCCAGCTGACCTACGGCAGCTGGGACTCGATCCACTGCTCCGTCGCCGGCCCGCTCTCCACACTGGTGATCAGCGCGTACCGCGTGCCGGGACCGTGGTGATAGCCCCCGTGGTAGAGGAACTCGGAATCGACCACCGCCTGCTGGTACTTGGGCAGCGCGATCCTGACCTCCGAGGCCCTGGAGAACTGGTCGCGCCGGACGATGAGGGCGCTGGAATCATCGTCGGTCAGCTCGAGCCACGAGCGCACCACCCACCCGTTCTCCTCGGGATTGTTGGCCGCATTGTTGTTGTCCAGGTGCAGGCCCCAGCGGCACTCGCGCATCGTGTTGGGCTTCATCTTGAGCAGCTGCACCCGGCCGAAGCGGGCGCCGATCGACTCGACGTACTTGACGATCGTCGGGCACTGCTTGGCGTTCTCGGTCCACACGCCGTCGAGGTCGGGCTTGCCGTAGGACTCGAAGCCCTTGAGCTCCAGCGCGCCGGTGCAGGAGGTGATCGGCGCGAACGTGGTCGCGTCATCGCTGGAGTACGTGGTGTAGGTGAGGTTCTCGTACTCCTCGCGCGGGATCTCGGGGCCGTCGTACTTCTTGAGCCGCAGGTAGCCGCCGTTGGCCTGAAGCTTGGGCATCCGGTAGTGCGGGGTCTCGCGCTGCGTGAGCGACGGCCGGCGAACACCGGTGACGTAGAGGATGCGTTTGGTGTGCTCGTTCTTCAGAGCTTCCACGAGAGGGGTCACGGTCTCTCCCAAAGGGTCGTTAGTTATGTCTACTTCTCAATTCTCGCAACTGGGGCGGCGGGAGGTGCGGCGCGCCGCGGCGCCCGGACGCGGTTGCCCAGGGCAACGTTCCATGTAACCAGCCACGGTCCTGCCCGGCGGTGGGCCAGGCCTGACTGCGCCCCCCCGCTACCGCGGCTGCACCTCGGCCAGGTAGGTCTCGGTCTCCGCGGGGTCAAGGCCGCCGTGCTGGCCGCGGAACCACCGCTCGTTGGCCGGCGCCGAGCGCAGCCACACCTGGCGCCCCGGCGCCGCCAGCACGGCCACCTGGCCCAGTCGTGACGCCAGCCTCGGCCCGATGCGATCGAACAGCTCCGCCGCCGGCAGCACGCGGGCGCCGTCGTCAAGCCGCGCCGGCAGCTCGGCCAGCACGGTCTCCACGTGCTCGTCGCGCACGTGTAGGAAGACATCGCGCGAGGAGCCGGCGGGACGCGGCTGTGACAGCATCGCGGGCAGCTCGGGCCAGAGCTCGTCGAGGTGGTCCACCCGGTCGGGGGAGACGGGGACCTGACCGTGGTCGGCGGTCACCAGCACCGTCACGTCGCCTAGGTCGTCAAGGTGGGCGACGATCGCGTCCAGTGCGGCGCGCGCCGCCTCTGCAAACGCGGGCGAGTCCGGTCCGGTCTCGTGGCCCGCCCGGTCGATCGCGTCCCAGTAGAGGAAGGCGTACGCGGGCCCGTCCACGCTGCCCATGAGCGCAGACAGCGCCCGCAGGCCGTCGGCCGGCTCGTCAAACCCGTGAACGCGCGCACCACGCGTGGCCAGGCGCGTGTACGCCGAGTCGGCGATCGCCCGCGGCTGGAGCACGAAGCTGGCGACGTTCAGCGACTCATACAGGGTCGGGCCCGGCAGGAGCGCGGCCGGGTCCAGCCGGCCCTCGAGCTCATCGGAGACCCTGGACTCGGCGCGGGTGAAGCGCAGCGGGCAGATGATCGTGTCGAGCTCGGGCTCGAGCACATTCCATTCGTAGAGGCCGTGCTCCTGAACCGGCAGCCCGGAGTGCACGGTGGTCACATGCGCCGTGGTGGTGGAGGGGAACTGAGAGCGCAGCGGGGTGATCTGGAGGCGCGCCAGCAGCGGATGGTCGTCGTGGCGATGCAGGAACCTCAGCCCGAGCGCGTCGAGCAGGAGCAGCGCGACGCGCTCGCCGCCGGCCACCCGCCGCCGCACCTCTCCGGGGATGTCCGCGAACGACCCGTCCGGTCTCATGCGCAGAATCGTCACGCATTTGTTCTCGCGTTGTCACGAACGCGTCTTGTTTCGTCACAGGGCCCGGGCTAGCGTGGGTTTCCGTCCGCCACCAGCCCTACCGTGACGGGTTCAAACGCGCAGAAACAAGGAGTCGCAGCGAGCATGAGCGAGAACCAGAAAGGCGCAACCGTCGGCGCGTCTGACCCCAAGGCCGACGTCAAGCGGCAGGCCGCCCTGCAGGGGGCTCTGACCCAGATCGAGCGGCAGTTCGGCAAGGGGACCGTGATGCGGATGGGCGACCCCGGCGCCCGTGTCAACTGCGACGCGATCCCCACCGGCGCGCTGTCGCTGGACATCGCACTCGGGATCGGCGGCGTGCCGCGCGGCCGGATCGTGGAGATCTTCGGCCCGGAGTCCTCGGGTAAGACGACGCTCGTCTATCACCTGATCGCCGAGGCCCAGAAGCTCGGCGGGGTGTGCGCCTTCGTCGACGCCGAGCACGCGATGGATCCGCTGTACGCCCAGCAGATCGGCGTCGACATCGATGAGCTGCTCGTCTCCCAGCCCGACTATGGCGAGCAGGCGCTGGAGATCGTCGACATGCTGATCCGCTCCGGCGCCGTTGACCTGGTCGCCGTCGACTCGGTGGCGGCGCTGACGCCGCGGGCGGAGCTCGAGGGCCAGATGGGTGACCAGACGGTCGGCGCCCAGGCCCGGATGATGTCCCAGGCGATGCGCAAGCTCGCCGGCAACCTCAACCGCGCCCAGACGCTGTGCGTGTTCACCAACCAGATCCGCGAGAAGGTCGGCGTCATGTTCGGCTCGCCGGAGACCCAGCCCGGTGGCCGCGCGCTGAAGTTCTACTCCTCCCAGCGCCTGGACATCCGGCGCATCGAGACGCTCAAGGACGGGACTGAGGCGGTGGGCAACCGCGTGCGGGTCAAGGTCGTCAAGAACAAGGTGGCTGCCCCGTTCAAGCAGGCCGAGTTCGACATCGAGTTCGGCAAGGGCATCTCCACCTCGGGCTGCCTGCTGGACTACGGCATCGAGCACAACTTCATCTCCAAGTCCGGCTCGTTCTTCTCATACGGGGACGAGCGGCTCGGGCAGGGCCGCGGCAACGCCAAGGCGTTCCTGGACGAGCATCCGGAGATGGCCGCCGAGATCGAGGCCAAGATCTACGCCGCGCTGGGCATCGGCCGTGACCTGGTCAAGGAGATCCAGCGCGACGAGGCGCCGCTGGCCGCCGTTGCGCCGGCGGCCTAGTGCAGCGTTTCGTAAGTCCCTTGATGATCTGGCGAGTGGCTGGGCGTGCCTGGGCGGTGTCCGCCGGCCCAGCTAGTACCGGGCGTACATGCCGGGGCGGCGGACCCAGCCAGCGCGTCCAGACGCCGTCAGAGCGCAAGGGAGTTCGGAAACGGTGCACTGGGCGGCAGGAGAGGACGCGCGCGCGACGAGATCGGACCTGAGAGTGAGAGGTCGTGAGGCAGCTTGAGAGCGATCAGGAGCCTCCGGTAAACCCAGCGAGGACTCGGGGCGTCCACGGTGTCACGACGGAGGCGGAGCGCCTCCAGCAGGCGCTGGACCTCGCCTACGCGTATCTGAACCCGCGTGATCGCACCGTCGCCGAGATGCGCCGGCGCTTGCGGGGTCGCGGGGTTTCCGAGGAGCTGACCGAGATGGCGGTCCGGACGCTCGAAGAGCAGGCCTTCCTCAGCGATGCCCGGTTCGCCCGCCTGTTCGTGGCTGACAAGCGCCGGCTCGAGCAGTGGGGCAGCGAGCGCATCCGTCGCGGGCTGGTCGCCTGCGGGATCGACCGCGATCTCGCCGACGCCGCGCTCGCCGAGGGCGTCGCCGGCACGGACGGCGACGGCGCGGACCGAGACGACATGGACGCAGACGGCGCGGACAGGGGCGGGGCGGGCAGCGGGGGCACGGCCGGTCGCGGCGGCGAGCCGGAACCGGAGACCGAGCTTGACCGGGCGCTGGCGGTGCTACGCCGCCGGTTCCCCGACCCGCCCCGGGACCGCCGGGAGCGCAACCGCGCGCTCGGCCTGCTGCTGCGCAAGGGCTATGAGAGCGAGCTCGCGCTCGACGCGCTGTCCGCCCACGCCCGGGGCGACTGACGCATGGGCCGCCGTTGAGGCCATGGATCGCGCGGACCTGGCCCGGTGGATCGGCGCCTACGAGCGGGCGTGGCGCACCGCGGGCACGGGCACCCTGGCCGAGCTGTTCACGGCCGATGCCGTCTATCGAAACGCTCCATTCGCCGAGCCCGTCGTCGGCCTGCCGGCGATCGCCGTCTTCTGGGAGGCCGAGCGCGACGGCCCCGACGAGCCGTTCACGATGCGCTGGGCGCCCGTCGCGGTCGAGGGCGGCGTCGGCGTGGCGCGCGTCGAAGTCGCCTACGGCGCGCCCGAGCCGCACCTGTATCGCGACCTGTGGGTCATCACCCTCCAAGCCGACAGCCGTTGCAGCGCGTTCGAGGAGTGGCCGTTCTTCCCCGGACAGCCGCTCACCGCGCGCGAGGCCGGCTGAGCGCGCCTGCAGCCGCGCGCCCGGATGTTACGAACGCGTTGCGCGCGCTCCGGCGCGGTACTACGATGGAAGCAGTGAACGAACGGTCCTTGCGGCCGCAAAAAGCCAGCAAATACTCCAGATATCGAACACAGAGATCGTCAGTGTTGACGCCAATCCACACCGGACCAGTGCGATGGTCCAGATCGGTTTCAGGCTGCGTGGCCTAGCCGTCTAGCCGGATCGCTGCGTGGCGTTGCCTGGGACTGGCTACCCGTGCCTCCGCACGGGCCGCTCGGTCGCTCCCAACACAAGCTCAAACAGTGGGATTCGGGCCCGGGCCTCCCGGGCCGGATGAGAGGAAACGACCATGGAAATCATCGGTGCCGCAGCGCTCATTGCGGTGGGAATCGTGGTTGCCGCGGTCCTCTACGGGCGCAGCCATGGGGCCGACCCGGCGGCCGCGGAGCGCGACACCGCGGCCACCGCGGCGCTCCAGGCCGCCCTTGGCGAGCGCAGCACGGCTCTTGAGCGGCGCGAGGAGGCGCTCGAGCGGCGCGAGGCCGAGGTCGCCGCCCAGCGGGAGGACCTCACCCGGCAGCGCGCCGAGGTGGACAGCACGCTCGAGCGGCTCGCTGGGATGTCGGGCGCCCGCGCCAAGGAGATCCTGCTCCAGGAGATCGAGGAGCAGGCCAAGCACGACGCCGCGCGCCGCATTCGCCAGATCGAGGAGGAGACCAAGCGCGAGGCCGAGCGCAGGGTGCGCAACATCCTCTCGGTGGTCATGCAGCGGCTCGCGGCCGGCCACGCCGCCGAGACCACCGTGTCGGTGGTCCAGCTCGCCACCGACGACATGAAGGGGCGCATCATCGGCCGGGAGGGGCGCAACATCCGCGCCCTGGAGAACCTCACCGGCGTCGACTTCATCATCGACGACACGCCCGGCGCCGTCGTGCTCTCGGGCTTTGACGGAGTCCGACGCGAGATCGCGCGCCTCACCCTGGAGAAGCTGCTCCAGGACGGGCGCATCCATCCCGCCCGGATCGAGGAGATGTACTACCAGACCAAGTCCGAGCTCGAGGGGCACATCGTCGAGCTGGGCGAGCAGGGCGCGTTTGACGCCGGGGTCCAGGGACTGCACCCCGAGCTCGTCAAGCTGCTGGGCCGCCTGCGCTTTCGCACCAGCTACGGCCAGAACGTGCTCGCGCACTCGATCGAGGTTTCCCAGCTGTCGGCGATGATGGCGCACGAGCTCGGCGCCAGCGCCAAGACGGCGCGGCGCGCCGCCCTGCTGCACGACATCGGCAAGTCGGTCACCCATGAGATCGAGGGCCCGCACGCGCTCGTCGGCGGCGAGCTGGCGCGCAAGTACGGCGAGTCGGCGGCCGTCGCCCACGCCATGGAGGCTCACCACAACGAGGTCGAGCCCCAGACGATCGAGGCGGTCATCGTCCAGGCAGCCGACGCGCTGTCCGGCGCCCGGCCGGGAGCGCGCGGCGAGTCGCTCGAGCAGTACGTCAAGCGGCTGCGAGACCTGGAGCAGATCGCCACCCGGCACAAGGGCGTGGACAAGGTCTACGCGATGCAGGCGGGACGCGAGATCAGGGTGATGGTTGCCCCGGGGGATATCGACGACGACGCCGCGACCCTCCTGTCCTACGAGATCGCCCGCGAGATCGAGAAGGAGCTCGAGTATCCGGGCCAGATCAAGGTGACCGTGATCCGCGAGTCCCGCAGCGTGGAATACGCCCGGTAGCGCGTGCGATTGTTTCAGCGGCGGCGGTGCGGGCGGAGCGCCGGCGCCAGGCATTACCCTTGGCCACGATGAAGTGCTACCACGTGACCACGTTCGGCTGCCAGATGAACGAGCACGACTCCGAGCGCATCAAAGGGATGCTGGAGTCGCTGGGATACGTGGAGTCCGAGACCCGCGCCGACGCGGACCTCATCCTGTTCAACACCTGCTCGATCCGCGAGGCAGCCGACAGCCGCTTCGTGGCCCACCTGGGCGAGGCCAAGCGCCTCAAGCGCGAGCAGCCGGGCCGCGTGATCGGTGTGGGGGGCTGCTGGGCGCAGTCGGTCAAGGAGGAGGTGTTCGCGCGCTTTCCGTTCGTCGACGTCGCCTTCGGCCCCGGCCAGGTGCACAAGCTGGCCGAGTTCCTCACCTCGGATTCGCTCACCGCCCAGGGCTTCTTCGAGTTCGAGGGCTTCACCGGGCACCTGCCGGCCAAGCGGGCGCGGGACTTCCAGGGTTGGGTGCAGATCAGCGTGGGCTGCAACTCGGTCTGCTCCTACTGCATCGTGCCCTCCACGCGCGGGCGTGAGGTGAGCCGCCGGCCCGGCGAGCTCATCGAGGAGGTCCACCGCCTCGCCGCTGACGGCGTCTGCGAGGTGACGCTGCTGGGCCAGAACGTCAACTCCTACGGCCGCGACCTGCCGCGCGAGACGCGCGTCACCTTCTCTGAGCTGCTGCGCCAGGTGGATGCGGTGCCGGGCATCGAGCGGATCCGCTACACCAGCCCGCACCCCAAGGACATGCGCGAGGACGTCATCCGCGCCCACGCCGAGCTCCGTGCGCTCTGCGAGCACATCCACCTGCCGCTGCAGTCGGGATCGAGTCCCGTGCTCAAGCGGATGCGACGCACCTACACCCGCGAGCGCTACCTGGACCGGGTCGCGCTCATCCGCGAGCACGTTCCCGACTGCGCCCTTACCACCGACATCATCGTCGGATTCCCGGGAGAGACCGAGGCCGACTTCGCGCAGACGCTCACCGTGGCCGAGGAGGTCGGCTTCGACGGCGCGTTCACCTTCGTCTACTCGCCGCGGCGCGAAACCGAGGCGGCCACGATGCCCGACCAGATCCCGCACGAGATCAAGGTGGAGCGCATGGAGCGCCTCGTGGAGGTGATCCAGCGCCGCGCCCGGGAGCGTGCCCAGCGGTTCGTCGGCCGGACGGTCGACGTGCTGGTGGAGGGGCCGTCGCGCACCGATCCGACGCGCCTGCGCGGCCGCTCGCGCCATAACAAGGTCGTCAACTTCGATGGCCTGGGGGAGCCCGGCGAGCTCGTGGACGTCGAGATCACCGCCGCCACCAGCCAGACCCTGAGCGGCGACGCGTCGCTGCTGGCCCGCGCCGCGGGCTGAGCCGCCCGCGGCGCGATCGATCGTTACAGGATCGGCTTCAGGCGTCCCGTGTCTCGGTGCGCCAGGCCCCGGCGAGCTGGGGGATGACCAGCCACCCGCAGACGACGGCGACCGCGGTTGCGGTGGCCATGAACACCGCGCCGTCACCGCCGCTGACCGGCATCAGATTCGACAGGGCGGGCGTCAGCAGAAGGTCACGCGCCGAACCGAGCGATGTGACATTGACCAGGAGGTTGGTGACGATCGCCTGCCACCCGATGACGGCGGTCAGCGTGAGCGCCCGCGACCCGGTCAGCGAGCCCACGCCCACCGCCAGCGCGACCACGACGATGTTGGCCATCGCGATCCAGCCGGCTCCCTGCAGGATGAGGCCGAGGTCGGGCGTCGGCGTCCCGCCGGAAAGCGCGAACGTGGCGACGAGCACCAGGACGTAGGCGATGGCGCTCAGGCACAGAGTGACGATCGCCGCCGCCGGCAACCGCACGCCGAACAGCGCCAGGCGCGAGCGCCCGGTGCTGACCAGGTCGCGGAACACGCCGCTCGAGACGTCCGCGGTTCCGACCTCGGCGCCAATCAGCACCGCGGCGAGCATCCCGAAGAACACGCCGAGGTCGCGGACGCCATGGGTCGAACCCCCGGATGCCACCGGCAGGTGCGTTCTGGGCCGGGTTGGAGGCGTGCTCGACGGCGGTGTAGCCGAACACGAGCACCACCACGCCGGCGGTGAGCAGCAGCGCGAACGCCATCACGCTGCGGTTGCGCCGGACCTTGAGGATCTCGGCGCCGATCATCTGGCGGGCCACGGTGAGCGTCATGACTGACCTCCGACTCGAGACGTCATTTCCAGGAAACGCTGCTCCAGCGACTCGCGCACCGGCTCCAGGCGCGACACCGACACCCCGGCGGTCACCAGCCGGGCGTTGATCGAGGCGGCGCCGTCGATGCCGGCCAGCGTGACGCGGATGCCGTCCGGCGTCGGGTAGGCCGCCGCCACCGCGGGGTGGCCGTCCAGCAGGTCCACCGCCGCGTGCGGATCGTCGCAGCCGACGTCCAGCTCGGCATGCTCGTCGGCGATGAGCTCGCTGATCGGCCCCTGGGCGATGATCCGCCCGCGGTCGATCACCGCGGCCGCGTCGCAGGTCTTCTCCACCTCGTCGAGGAGGTGGGACGAGAGGAACACGGTGCGCCCCTCGCCGGTGAGCTCGCCGATCATCGTGCGGAACTCGAGGATGCCGCCCGGATCGAGGCCGTTCATCGGCTCGTCGAGGATGAGCAGCTCGGGGTCGGCCAGCAGGCAGCGTGCGACCCCCAGCCGCTGGCGCATGCCCTGCGAGTAGGTCTTCACGCGGTCGGTGGCGCGATCGCTGAGTCCGACGCGCCGCAGCGCGCCGTCGATGCGCCCACCGGCCTCGGGACCGCGGGCGGCGGCGATGACGCTCAGGTTCTCGCGACCGGTGAGGTGGCCGTGGAAGTGAGGCTCCTCGACGATCGCCCCGACGCGGGCCAGGACCGCGGCCCGCTCCTCGGGGACCGGCCGCCCGGAGATCCGCATCGTGCCCGCATCGGCCGTGGTGAGGCCGAGGAGCATCCGGATCAGCGTCGTCTTGCCGGCCCCGTTGTGGCCGAGGAACCCGAAGGCCGATCCGCGCGGGACCGTCAGGTCAACGTCCATCACCGCGGGTCGGGCGCCGAAGCGCTTGGCGACCCCACGGGTCTCGATGATGTTCGTGGTGATTGGCATGCCGAGATGATCGGCGTGGGCGGCGGCCGTGTCGTCGGCCGCTGGTGCGATTGGCGCCTCCGGCGCGCAGCGGACGCGTGGTCGCGTCTCCCCCTTACGGGGGAGGCGGCTCGGCGCCGGCGCCGGGCTTGACCAGCCCGATCTCGTACGCCAGCACGACGGCCTGGACGCGGTCGCGCAGCCCCAGCTTCATGAGCACGTTGGACACGTGCGTCTTCACGGTGGCGTCGCCGACCACGAGCGCCTCGGCGATCTCGGCGTTGGACATGCCCCGCGCCAGCAGCTCAAGCACCTCGCGCTCGCGGTCGGTGAGCTCGGCGAGGGACTCCGGCGTGTGGGCCACCGGGGCGGGCAGCCGCCGCGCCACTCGGTCAAGCAGCTGGCGCGTGACCGCGGGGGTGAGCAGCGCCTCGCCGGCGGCGACGACGCGGACCGCGCGCACCAGCTCGGCGGCCGGGACATCCTTGGTGATGAAGCCGCTGGCGCCGGCGCGCAGCGCCTCGACGATGTACTCGTCCAGGCCGAACGTCGTGAGGATCAGGACTCGATGGGTGGGGAGCCGCCGAATCGCCTCGATCCCATCGAGGTGGGGCATGCGGATGTCCATGAGCACGACGTCGGGCCTGGTCGCCCGCGCCGCGCTCACCGCCTCCAGGCCGTCGCCGGCCTCGGCCACGACCTCCATCTCCCCGGTGGCCTCCAGGACCGCGCGAAAGCCGGCGCGCATGAGCGGCTGGTCGTCGGCGATGAGCAGGCGGAGCTTGGGCATCAGCGTTCGGCCACGGGATCAGCGGGTGGGGATGAGGGCGCGCACGCGGTACCCGTTGCCGTAGCTGCGCTGCCCGGTCTCGAGCTCGCCGCCGAACAGGGCGACGCGCTCGCGCATCCCCACCAACCCATGTCCGCCGGTGCCGCGGTCGCCGTTGGCGCCGGCGCCGTCGTCGAGCACGGTCACCTCCAGCGTGTCCGGCGCATAGCCGAGGGTGACGGCCGCCTGGTCGGCATGGGCGTGACGGATGACGTTGGTGAGCGCCTCCTGGACGATGCGATAGACGGACAGGTCCACCGCGGCCGGCAGCTCGCGCGGCGCCCCCTCGATCGTCAGCGTCGTCTCGAGGCCGGCCTGGCGCGTGCGCTCGACGAGCGTTGGGAGGTCGCGCACGCCGGGCTGGGGCTCGAGCTCGGGCGCGCCGCCGTTCTGAAGGCGCAGGACGCCGAGCATGCGGTGCATCTCTGACAGCGCCTCGCGTCCCAGGTCGGCGACGTGGCCCAGGGCCTCGTGCTGGGACTCCTGTGGACCGATGGCGGCCAGCGCCTGCGCCTGCACCACCATCAGCGACACGTTGTGGGCCACGACGTCGTGCAGCTCGCGGGCGATTCGCACGCGCTCATCGCCGACGGCCTGCTGGGCCAGCAGCTCGCGCTCGCGCTCCAGCCGTTCGGCGCGCTCCTTGAGCCCGTTGATGTAATCGGCCCGCGCGCGCAGGTAGAGGGCCACCGCCACGGCGAGGCCGATGACGACCAACCGCGACACGACGGTCCCGGTCGTGACCCTGTCCTGATGGATGACCAGGGTGGCGATCGTTGCCACGGCCGTGACGACGGTGGCGCCGATGACGATTGACCGGTCGGTGTACTCGGCGACCGTGAACACCGCCAGCAGCACCGGGAGCAGGACCACCGGGCCCCAGCCCAACGCGATCTGGATGGCCAGCATGAGCCCCAGCACGACCAGCGGGGCGCGGTGGCGGGCGAGCAGCGCCGCGGTGGCCAGGACGAGACCCAGGAACAGCACGGCGTGCGTCATGTGTCCGACCGCGTGCTTGGAGGCCAGCGCACCCGCGCCGACGAGGAAGATGAACGCCACCGGCCCGATGTCCAGCAGCCACCACGGCAGCCGCCAGCCGAGCGCGGTCGTCAGGGGTCGCTCCGTGCGGCGGGACACGTCTTGAGGTTAAGCCGGGCGGCCCGTGCGCGCCTCCGCCCAGCCGGGGACGCGCGGCTCATCCGCAAGGGGGAGAAAGGGTGGTTGCGCTCCGTCTGCACCCTGTGCGAACATATGTTCGTGCGCTGGAGCAACCTGAGCATCGAAGCGGAGGAACGGGCCCGCCTGCCCGGCTATCGGGACGACGCCGTGGTCCGCCATTTTGAGGCGCCGGACGCGGTCCCCACCCGTTTTTACGAGGTCCGCGCCAAATCGATCCTCAACCGGGTGCCCGAGGCGTCGCAGATGCCGTTTCGGTGGACGATCAATCCGTTCCGCGGCTGCACTCACTCCTGCGTCTACTGTCTCTCTGGGGACACGCCCATTCTGATGGCGGACGGGCGCCACAAGCCCCTGTATGAGACGGACGTCGGAGACGCGATCTACGGGACCCAGGTGGGGGAGTCCGGGTACCGGCGCTACGTGCGCACGACGGTGCTCGACAAGTGGATCACGATCAAGCCGGCGTACCGCCTAACGCTGGAAGGCGGAACGGAACTGATCGTGAGTGGCGATCACCGGTTTCTCAGCAACCGCGGGTGGAAACACGTCCTCAACAGCGAGCGCGGGCAACCCGACCGCCCACACCTGACCACGCGCAACCGGCTCATCGGCACCGGTCCGTTCGCGACACAGCCGGTGCACACGCCCGACTATCGGCGCGGATACCTGTGCGGGATCGTGAGGGGAGACGGCACCCTGGGCTCGTACAACCTGCGGCGCAGCCGCGGTGGGAGCTACACCGGGTACCGGTTCCGGCTGGCGCTCACAGACCTGGAGGCGCTGCGGCGGGCGCGCGACTTCCTGCACGACGCGGCGGTCGAGACCGGAGAGCGAGTGTTCCAGAAGGCCGCAGGCGGACACCGGGAGATGGTCGCGATCGCTGCTCAGAGCCGTGGGTCCTTCGATCGGATCACTGAGCTCATCGAGTGGCCGCTTGTCCCGAGCGTCGACTGGTCCAGGGGCTTCCTGGCCGGGATCTTCGACGCCGAGGGCTGCCGGAGCGCCTTCGCGTTGCGGATCTCCAACAAGGATCCGGAGATCCTCGGGTGGATCAAGGCCTGCGCCAGCCGTCTCGGGTTCGACGCATGCCTCGAGAATGCTGGCAGCAATGGGGTGCAGACGATCCGGATCCGCGGGGGCCTGTCAGAGCACCTGCGCTTCTTCCATCTCACCGACCCGGCGATCACGCGCAAGCGCAACATCGACGGCCAGATGGTCAAGACGTTCGCCAACCTGCGCGTGGCCGAGATCGAGCCGCTGGGACGAGACCTGCCGCTCTACGACATCACCACCGGCACCGGCGATTTCATCGCCAACGGCGTGGTGAGCCACAACTGCTTCGCCCGCCCGACCCACACATACCTGGACTTCAACGCCGGCCGGGACTTCGAGCGCGAGATCATCGTCAAGGTCAACGCGCCGGAGCGGCTGCGGGTCGAGCTGGCCAAGCCGTCCTGGAAGGGCGAGCACATCGCCATGGGGACCAACACGGACCCGTACCAGTGGGTGGAGGGCCGCTACAAGCTCATGCGGGGGATCTGGCAGGCGATGATCGATGCGCGCAACCCCGGCTCGATCCTCACCAAGTCGCCGCTGCTGCTGCGGGATCTGGACCTGATGAAGGAGCTGGCGCAGCGTGCGGATTTCGGCGCGGCGCTCTCGATCCCGACGATGGAGGAGAAGGCGTGGCGCGCGACCGAGCCGCACACGCCGAACCCGCGGGCGCGCATGGAAGCGGTGGCGGAGCTGACGCGGGCGGGCATCCGAACGGGCATTCTGATCGCCCCGCTGATGCCGGGGATCAACGATGACCCGGCCCAGGTGGCGACGATCCTGGAAATGGCGAGCGAGGCCGGGGCGGCCTATGTTTCCGGCATTGCACTACATTTGAGAGGGGAGGTGCGCGGTTTGTTCATGGAGTGGCTCGCCGCGCATCGTCCCGACCTGGTGGCGCGCTATCGTGAGCTCTACCGCCGGGGCGCGTACGTGCCTCAGGCGGAGCGCAGGCGCTTGGGCGAGCTGGTTCGCGGCCCGGAACTGGCGCCTTCGGAGCGCGGACGAGGAGCCTTCCTGAGGCCGCCGGATCCGCCGCCTCCGGCGCGCCGGCCACAGCAGGAGTCACTATTCGAGTTGTACGGCTCGTCGTGAAACCTTCGCCCGGCCAGCCGTGTTATTTGATCACGAGACCCACAACGCTTAGGAGCCATGCCGAGGCAATTCAGGCCACGTAAGGACCTCAATCTCGACCGCATGTTCGAGACTCGCAGCGACGCCTGGGAGAAGGTGGGGCTGTCGTTCGAGGTCAACCAGAAGGAGGTCAAGCGCGCCCAGCGCCAGGCGATCTTCTTCGGGCTCGCCATCATCGCGGTGTTCGTCGCGACGAACATCCTGCTCGACAAGACCCACGACAATCCGGGCTGCACAACCGCTCCGAACTGCAGGCACGTCTCGCTCCTCACCACGTGGGGCGCCGGCGATCTGGAGACGGTCGTCCGGATCATCGCGGTCCTGCTGGTCATCGGGTTCGGCTGGGGTCTGGCGCGGGCGGTGGGCCGCTTCGTCGGTCCGACGTTCCTGCGACGGATGGACCCCGCCACCGCGGGGACCTTCGGGTTCATGCTGCGGCTGGCCACGATGGCCGTCGCGATCCTGCTGGCGTTGGGCGTCGCCGGGGTGGACTTCAGGGCCCTGGCCGTCGGTGGTGCGTTCACCGCGGTCATCGTCGGTCTCGCCGCCCAGCAGACTCTGGGCAACGTGATCGCCGGGATGGTGCTGCTCAGCGCGCGGCCGTTCCGGGTCGGCCAGCGCGTGCGTCTCCAGGCGGGTGCGATCGGTGGCCAGCTCGACGGCACCGTCAGCTCGCTCGGCCTGCTCTACACGACTCTCATGCGCGGCTCCGAACAGGTCATGATCCCCAACACGCAGGTGCTCGCGGCCGTGGTGGTGCCGCTGCGGGAGCCCGACGGGGTGGACGTCAGGGTCCGTCTCACCTCCGGCGTCCGGCCGAGCCAGGTGCAAGCGATCCTCGATCAGGAGGTTTCGACGCCTACCCGGAGTGGCACCTCGGTGTTGCTCGAAGAGGTCGATGGGGACGATGTGGTGGTTCGCGTGCAGGCCACGCCGGAGAGTCCCGACGATGGGGCCCAGCTCGCCGACGAGATCATGGTGGCCCTGTCGTCGGTGACCGGCGAGCACGAGGCCGCCGGCAGCGCCCAGCGCTAGCGGTAGCGCGGCGCGCGCTGCCGTGCCGCGACCCCCGCTGCGATCCGGCGTGATCCGAGTACGCGGCTCGCCCGTTCTGACAGCCCGGGCGCGACCGAAGCGATCGCCGCCCCGGCACGCAGCCCGATCGGCGCCACGTCGAGCTCGGCGCGATTGTGCTCGATGGCCGCGATGACGGCATCGGCCACGTCGGCGGGGGACTTCGTGCCCACTCCGGGCGGGAGCTTGTAGCCCGTCTCGGCGAACATCCCGGCATCGCGGATGAAGCCCGGCATCACCACCGAGACGCCGACGCCGCTGGAGCGCAGATCCTGGCGCAGCGCCAGCGCGAACCCGCGCAACCCGAACTTGGTGGCCGAGTAGATGGAGGAATGCGGCACGGCGGCCTTGCCCTGCAGCGAGGACACGAAGGCGAGATGGCCGGCCCCGCCGTCCACCATTGGCGACGACAGCGCCCGGGCCAGCGCGATCGGCGCGCGCAGATTAACGTCGAGCATCCGGTCGATGTCCTCCTGGGAGAGGTCGACGAGCAACCCGCTCGCCGGCACGCCGGCGTTGGCGACGAGGATCTGCACTCCCGCATCGACCGCCATGGCCGCGAGACGGTCCACGTCCTCGGCAACGGCGAGATCGCACACGATCGCCGTCGCCCCGAGATCCTCGGCGAGCCGGGACAGCTCGGCCTCGCGGCGACCGCTGACGAGCATCCGCGTCCCGCGCGCCGCCAGCGCGCGAGAGATCGCCTCCCCGAGGCCGCCGGTGGCGCCGGTGACCAGCGCGGTGCTGCCGGCGAGCTGAAGCCGTGCGCGTGACGCCATCGCGGGCAGTGTAGGTGTGGGCCGCCCGTCAGGCGGGGAACACCGCGAGCGTGGCCGTGAAGCCGTGTAGGAAGCTGCGGCCACCGACGGGCCCGATCTCCCCGGCTGCGAAGAAGCCCGCCGCCGGCGGCGACCTCAGCTCGTGCTGGACCAGCGTCGCGTCGTGGTCTGGCTCCCCGAACATGGACTGCCCGCGGCCGTTGCACGAGAACACCAGCGCTCCGGCCGGGCGCTCACCGCCGATGGCCGCCGCGCGCACGCGCAGCTCCCGGCGCAGATCCTCGTGGGCGGATCGGGCGTCCCGGGCGTGCAACCGCACGACCTCACCGGGTGTCACGACCGCCCCGACGCTGATGGCGCCGGTCTCCGAATCCGCGCCCGTGACGCCGCGCACCAGGAAGTCGCCCTGCTCATACTCCGGCTTGCCACCGTCGATGACGACACCGATGAGCAGGCCGGCCGCGACGAGCGCCCGTTCGTCCAGGGGCAGCTCGGCGACCGCCTCCTCGATGGCCTGGACCGCCGGCCGCCCCGCGAGCTCGTAGATGATGTTGCTCTCGGCCGCCGTCACCGTCATCTCGCGGCCCAGTGGCGCCGCCCCCTGCGACACGCACGGCAGCAGCTCCACGTCCCTCAGGCAGACGCCGACGGCGCCCTCCTCGCGCACTCCGTCGCCGGCGAACAGGGCGGCTGCCCCCAGCGGCGACCGCGCGCTGGAGATCCCGCCCAGCACCGGCACCCCCGGCGCCACGCCGGCGATCCCGTCCAGGACCGCGTCGGTCGGGAACGAATAGGGGTCCGACAGCATGATCACCGCATCCTCGGGGCCGATCTCCGGCATGCCCTCGACCACGCCCATGTCCTCGTCGCCTCGCACGACGGCGTGAAACGGGAGGGCCTCGCCGCCTCCGAGCGCGGCGACCCACACCGACACGCCGGTCCCGCCCTCGAGCTCCCGGGCGCCGCCGAGCACACCGCCGGCGCCACAGCCCACCAGCGTCCCGGGCGCAAGCTCCGCCTGGACGGCGGCCAGCGTCCCCTCGGGCGCGGCCAGATGGGCGCCGCTGGCGAACACGATGGCCAGATCGGCGTCGGCGCCCCCCAACTCCCGTGCCGCCGCCCGGGCGGCCGTCGTGGCTCCGGTGGCCGGATCGGGGTCGCCCGACAGCCCGGCTCCGATCCTCATCGCGCCTGCCCGCCGCACACGTCCATCGCTGCACGATACTGCGGACCATGCCCCCGGCCGAGGTGATCGCCCTGTTCGGACCCACGGCCGTCGGCAAGACCGATGTCGCGATCGCCCTTGCCCACCGGCTGCGCGAGGTGGGGCAGGAACCGGTGGCCGTGTCCGCCGACGCGCTGCAGGTGTACGTCGGGCTGGAGATCCTCACCGGCGCGGCCACCCCGGGCCAGCGCGCGCAGCTCGAGCACAGGTTGCTGTCGTTCCTGCCCGTCGACGCGACCTTCAGCGCCGGCCAGTACGCCGAGCTGGCCCACGCCGAGATCGACGCTCTGCTCGCGGCCGGTCGACGGCCGATCGTAGTCGGCGGGACCGGTCTGTACCTGCGCGCGGCGCTCACCGAGCTGAGCCTGCGTCCGGTCCCCGCCGAGGGCGTGCGCGAGCGCTGGATCGCGGAGCTCGAGGCCCGGGGCCCCGCGGCGCTGCACGCCGTCCTGGCCCGTCGCGCCCCCTGGGCGGCCGAGACGATCGAGCCCACCGACCGCCAGCGCATCGTGCGTGCGCTGGAGTTGCTCGACGGCGGCGAGCTCGAGCCGCCCTCCGGCGAGTCGGAGCTGTGGACCGCCGAGACGCGTCGCAGCACGCTTCTCATCGGCCTGGTGATGGATCGTGAACGGCTCTACGAGCAGATCGACGCCCGGGTGGATCAGATGCTCGCCGATGGGGTCCAGGACGAGGTCCGCCGCGCTCAGGGCGCCGGCGCCTCACCCACCGCGCGTAAGGCGCTCGGCTTCGATGAGCTGCTGACCGGCGACATCGAGCAGATGAAGCGGCGCACCCGCAACTACGCGCGCCGCCAGCTGACGTGGATGCGCAAGCTGGCGGGAGTGACCGTGATCGATCGCACCGACCGCCCGGCTCAGGCCGTCGCCGATGACATCTTCGCCGCCTGGCGGGGCGTCCCCCGGCCCGCCGCGGCGCTCAGAACACCGCCACGAACGGATACATGAGCACCCCGGCCACCACCACGCCGAGCGCCCACACGCCGATCACCGCTCGCAGCCACGTACGGCCCAGCCGCCAGCCGAGCGCCGCCGCGTAGGTCGCTGCGATGTAGATGCCCGGCATCACCACCACCATGTAGTAGAGGTAGCTCGTCCGCTGATCGATGACGCTGAGCAGGGCGAACGGCACCCACGTACCGAGGAACCACGTCACGGCGAGCATCGCCAGTTGCTGGTCCTCCGCGGACTGGCCGGGCCGCCGTCGGCGTAGAAACCGGTAGAGGCAGAACGCCAGCGCCGGCATCCCCAGCGCCATGATCGCCGGGCTGGGCATGCCCCAGAAGGCGGCGACCGGATGGATCGCGTGGAAGTCCTGACCGGGCAGGGAGGGGTTGATCCGCAGGTACAGGATGGGCTTGAGATCCACGAGCCACTGCCACGGATAGGAGGCGATCCCCTCCGGACCGTTGGGACTGACCTGCTGGGCCGCATAGCTGAACATGTGCGCGATGTGGGCGAACGGGCCGCTCGTGATCAGCTTGGCCTCGGCGTCGGCGTAGGGCGTCGCGATCAGTCCCATGATCGCCAGCAGCCCCACGAACACCCCCGCGCTGGTGAACACCGCGGGCACGAAGCGGCCGATCACTCCGCGCAGCCCCCATTCGGGCGGGCTGTCGGCGTCGCGCCACCGCACGAACAGGCGCCCCAGTTCAAGCAGCCCCAGGATTCCGAGCGCATACGGTCCCACGAGCTTGAAGCAGAACCCGATGGCCAGGACCACGCCGGCTAAGACCGGGCGGTCCTGTAAGTAGAAGGCAACGCCCCAGATCATCATCGCCACGACGTAGATATCGAGAGTGAAGATCCGGCCGTGGACGAGCAGCAGGTTGTCGCAGGCCATCAGGGTCGCGGCGCCCAGTGCCGACCACCGTCCGCCGCCGGCGCTACGGACGAGCGCGTACATGCCCAGGAGGGCGATCGACCCGAAGATGAGGCTGCCGAGCCGCCAGGCGAAGGGTCCGTCGCCGAACAGTTCGATCGACGCCGCCACGATGAGCTTGGCGCCCTGCGGATGTTCGGCGTTGGGGTCGGTGCCCAGAGGCGAGTTGTCGTAGTGATCGCCCTGCGGCGGGTGGATCCCGGCGATCACGCGCGCCGCGTTGACGTAGTAGGCCTCGTCGAAGACCAGCGTGTGGTCGTTGGCGGTGTGGCACGGCGACTGGCACGGCTCGCCGAGCAGCAGGCTCCGCGCGCCCAGTGAGAGCAGCGACACCAGCACGAGGCCGATGATCGGCGCGCGCGACGAGGCCCGGAGGCGTGCGAGGACGCGGGGACGGGTCGACTCCCTAAGCATGGCGGCGGCGACAGTACACATACACTGCCGCCGCGTGTACTTCGAAAAGTGGCATGCGCTGGGAAACGACTATCTCATCACCGAGAGCGACGCGCTCCCCTTCGCGCTGACCCCGGCGCGGGTGCGCAAATTGTGCGCGGCGCACACCGGGGTCTTCGCCGACGGCGTGCTGCTGCTCTCGCCCCCCGATGAGCCCGGCCACGTCGCCCGGCTGCGGATCTTCAACCCCGACGGCTCAGAGGCCGAGCTGTCGGGCAATGGGGCGCGCGAGGCGGTCCTGTACCTGCGGCGACGCGGCTGGGCCACCAGCGACACGTTCTCCATCCAGACCGCCGCCGGCGAGATCCGCCCCACGATCACCTCGCCCACCACGGCCCGGCTCGACATCGGCCGCGTGCGACTGCGCTCGGCCGACTACCCGGCTGGAGCCGACGACGGGGCCGGCGAGCTGACCGCCGCCGGGCGGCAGTGGCGCTTCCAGCACGTGCAGGTCGGCAACCCACAATGCGCGATCCTCGTGGCCGACGCGGCCGAGCTCGAGACGCTCGATCTGCCGGCCATCGGCCCCGGGATCGAGCACCACGAGGCGTTTCCCCAGCGCACGAACGTCTCCTGGTACACGCCCGTGGCCCCCGACAGGATTCGTGCCCGGATTTTCGAGCGGGGCGTGGGCGAGACCTCGGCCAGCGGCACCGGCGCCACCGGCGCTGCGGTGGCACACGTCCTGGCGGGCGGCGAGTCCCCGGTGACCGTGGTGCTGGACGGCGGGGAGCTGGAGGTCGAGGTGGGGGAGGACCTCCACGTTACCCTGAGCGGCTGGGCGGTGCCGGTGTTCTCCGGCACACTCGCCGATGACTTCGTCAAGGAGCTGCATGAGACCGAGTAGTCGCCTGGACCAGATCCCGCCGTACCTGTTCGCCCAGCTGGAGCGCAAGATCTCCGAGAAGCGCGCCGCCGGAATCGACGTGATCAGCCTTGGCATCGGGGACCCCGACACCCCCACCTACGCGCCCATCGTGCAGGCGGCGCAGCGCGCCGTCGCCGACCCCAGCACGCACACCTATCCCAACAACCGCGGCCGGGCCGAGTTCCGTCAAGCCGTGGCGGCCTTCTACGAGCGGCGCTTCGGGGTCACGCTGGACCCCGACACCGAGGTGATGGCGGCGATCGGCGCCAAGGAGTGCATCTTCAACCTGAGCCTGGCTTTCCTGGACCCCGGCGACGTCGCGCTGGCGTCTGACCCGGGCTACCCGGTCTACACCGGGGGTCCCCTGATGGCCGGCGGCGCGCCGGCGCTCATGGGGCTGGTCCCCGAGCTGGGCTTCGCCCCGGACCTGGCAGCCATCAGCGCCGATCACCTGCGCCGCGCGCGGCTGATGTTCATCAACTACCCCAACAATCCGACCGGAGCGATCCTGCCCGACGGCCTCTTCGAATCCGTCATCGAACTCGCCGAGGCCAACGACATCCTCGTGGTCCACGACAACGCTTACAGCGAGACGACCTACGACGGCTACGTGGCTCCCTCTTTCCTGGCCACGCCGGGCGCCAAGAACGTGGGCGTTGAGGTGTTCTCGCTGTCCAAGGGCTACAACATGACCGGCTGGCGGTGCGCCGCGATCGTCGGCAACGCCGAGGCGATCGCGCAGTACTGGCGGTTGAAATCCAACATCGACTCCGGGAATTTCGAGGCCGTCCAGCTCGCGGGGGTCGCGGCGCTACAGCCCGCGGTGGATAGCGAGGTCGCGGCCATGAACGCGGTCTACGCCCGCCGGCGCGACCTCGTCTGCGAGGCCCTGGCCCAGGCCGGAGTGCACGTCACGCCGCCCAAGGCGACGATCTACATCTGGGCCCCCGTGCCCGCGGGATTCGAAACCGCCGCCGAGTACTGCGAGCACGTCCTCGAGGAGGCGGCTGTCGTCATCTCGCCCGGAGGCGCGTATGGTCCCAACGGGGAGGGCTTCTTCCGCATCTCGCTGACCGCTCCCGACGACCGGCTTCTGGAGGCGGTGCAGCGCCTGAGCCGCCTGTGACGGGGCCCGTCCACCGTTATGCGGCGGGTGGGACCGTCCACGGGGCTACCATCTCTCACGTTGGGCGAAAGCAGAGCCACTGATAACGGGCGCCGCGCGTCACGCCAGGATGGCCAGCGCCAGCGTGGCCGCGCCCGCCAGCGCGCCGTCATGGTCGCCGCCGTTCCGGCGGGCGAGGACGACCATCTCGCCGAGCTCGAGGAGCTCCTGCGCACCGCCGGCGTCGCCGCGGTTCAGACGTTGGTCCAGCGGCGCGATCAGCCGCATCCCAACACCTATCTCGGCGCCGGCAAGCTCGATGAGCTGAAAAGCCAGATCGCCGCCGCCGACGCCAATCTCGTGGCCTGCGACGATGAGCTCTCACCGCGGCAGGAGCGCAACCTGGAGGCCGCGCTCGGGATCCCGGTCATCGACCGCACGGCGGTCATCCTGGACATCTTCGCGGCGCACGCCCACACCGCCGAGGGCAAGCTCCAGGTGGAGCTCGCCCAGCTCGAGTACAACCTGGCGCGCATGCGCGGGCTGTGGTCCCACCTCGAGCGCCTCGGCGGCGGCATCGGCACCAGGGGCCCCGGCGAGACCCAGATCGAGACCGACCGACGACTGGCCCGCGACCGGATCGCCGCGCTCAAGCGCCGCCTCGCCCATGTGCGCTCCACACGGTCGATCATGCGCGCCGAGCGCGAGCGGGCCCATCTCCCGCAGATCGCCCTGACCGGCTACACCAACGCCGGCAAGTCGACGCTGCTCAACGCGCTCACCGGTGCCACCGTCCCGGTGCGCGATCGCCTCTTCCACACGCTGGACCCGACGACGCGCGTGCTGCGCGCCGGCGGCCGCGACTACCTGCTCACCGACACCGTCGGGTTCATCCGCAAGCTGCCTCACCAGCTCGTCGACGCGTTCGGTGCGACGCTGGAGGAGACGCGACTCGCCGATCTGGTCCTGCACGTCGCCGACGCCTCGGTCGACGAGGACGAGCTGCTGTCGATGACGCGCGCGGTGGACGACGTCCTGCACGAGATCGGGGCCGACGAGGCGCCTCGGCTCCTCGTCCTGGCCAAGGCCGACGCCATCGACGCCGAGCGACGCGCCGAGCTGTCGCACCGCCATCCGGAGGCGCTTCGCGTCTCCGCGATGAGCGGCGAGGGCATCCCCGCCCTGATCGATCGCATCGCCGTGGAGTTCGCCCGGCGCCTGTCCGACGTCGAGTTGCTGGTTCCCTACGAGGAGGGCGGGCGCCTGGCCGAGCTGCACGAGCTGGCCGGTGACCTGGAGCGCGAGGACACGCCCGAGGGCGTGCGGGTCTCGGCGCGCCTGCCCGCCAGCGTCGCCGCCCGCTACGCCTCATTCGCGCTCACCCCCGCGGCCAACGGATGACACTGCGCATCGCGCGTCTGGACGAGCGCGCGCGGCTTCCCACCCGAGCCCACCACGGCGACGCCGGCCTCGACCTCTACGCGCTCGAGGACGCCGTGCTGGCGCCGGGGGAGCGGGCGTCGGTGGCCACCGGCATCGCGGTGGAGATCCCGCCGGGACAGGCCGGTCTGGTCCTGCCCCGCTCGGGCCTGGCGGCCCGGCACGGGATCTCGGTGGTCAACGCGCCCGGCCTCATCGATGCGGGCTACCGCGGCGAGGTCCGTGTGCTGCTGCTCAACACCGACCGCGAGCACGCGTTTCAGGTCACCGCCGGCGCCCGTATCGCCCAGCTCGTACTGGTCGCCATCGAGCATGCGACGCCCGTCGAGGTCGAGGTCCTGGGCGAGAGCAAGCGCGGCGCCGGCGGATTTGGTTCGAGCGGAAGCTGACCGGCTTACGACGTGGCGGGCGCCAGCAGCCCGTGGGTCTGCAGGAACTGCCGGGCCACCGCCGCGGGCTCCTGGCCGGCTATGGACACGGCGTAGTTGAGCTGACGGATCGCGTCGGTGGTGAGCGTGTCGTTGACGCGCTGGATCGTGTCCGCAAAGGCCGGGCCCTCGGTCGTCATCGCTTTGGCGGACGCGACCGGCACCACATTGCCCCAGCCGAACACGCGGCGCGGGTCGCGCATGACCGCGTAGTCGCCGGTGGCCAGCTGACCGTCGGTGCTGTTGACCTCGGCGGCCTGGATGGCCCCGTTGTTGAGCGCCGAGTACTGATCGCCCACGGCCATCGGGCGGTACCCGATGGGCACGAAGCCGTACACGTTGTTGAGCGCGGACAGTCCCGGCGTGCCCTGCTGGAACTGAGGCGGCCCGCCCAGCGTGAGCGCGGCGGGGAGGCGGTCGAGGTCGCCGATGCCGCGCAAATGATTCAGCGCCGCGTAGGCGACGGTCACCGCGATGGCCGAGGTGTCTGAGAACGGGGTCGGCGCCAGGACCTGCATCCCGTGCGAGAGCGCGTAGTGCTGCGCCCCGTCGTAGGCGTCCAGGAGCGTGCGGAAACCATGCCGGTAGCCGGCCACGGCCGTGTTGAACGTGTTGAGGTACTCGGGGTAGACGGTCAGCGACCCATTCTTCAACGCCTGCACGGTGACGTCGGTGGGCCCGATGTTCTGATTGACGTTGACGCTGTAGCCCTGGGCGCGCAGTGCCTGGGCATAGAGCTGGCCGAGCACGAACTGTTCGGCGTAGTTCTTGTCGCCGACGGTGATGACCGGCTTGCCCGCCCCGGGCAGCGCCGTCGTGTCCGCGGTGGTGGCGCTGGCGCTGCTGGTGGCGGTGCTGGTGGTTGTGCTGGTGGACGGCGACGTCGTCACAGACGATGTGCTGGCGTCCTGAGCCGAGGAAGTGGTGCGGGAGCTGCCGCAGGCCACGCAGGCGAGCGCCACCAGGACGGCGGCGGCCAGACGTGCGGCGGTTGTGGCAGAACCGGGACGATGCATCGACGGGCGGCCTGGCGATCCTAGACCCCGGCGGCCCGCCGCGCCTCCGCGTGCGCGGCATCCTCCAGCGCATCGTCGAGCGCCGCCAGCGGGGAGGGGAGGCCCAGCGCGGTTTCGATCAGCCAGTCGGCGAACCACGCGTTCTTGGGCAGCAGCGGGCCGTGGAGGTAGGTGCCGATCACGTTGCCCGACCGGACGCCCTCGCGGCGGTCGCGCCCGTTGTTGCCGTGCCCGGAGAGCACCTGCCCCAGCGGCTGCGCGTCCCCGAGGAAGGTGCGGCCGCCATGATTCTCGAACCCGGCGAGCACTCGGCGGGGGGCGGACGGGGTCGTCTCCAGCTCCACCTCGATCGCGACGTTGCCGATCAACCGTGGGCCGTCGCCGCGGACGGTGTGGAGGTCCACGAGCCCGACGCCCGGCAGGGTCTCGTCCCCGAGTTGGTAGGAGCGGCCCAGCAGCTGATAGCCGCCGCACACGGCGAGGATCACCGCCCCGCGGGCGGCGGCGGCGTGGACGTCGTCGCGCTTGCGCTCCGCGAGGTCGTGGGCGCACAGCTTCTGGTCGCGGTCCTGTCCGCCGCCGATGTAGTAGATGTCGGCGGCATCGGGGTCCAGGCGCTCGTCCAGGCCGCTGGCCAGTAACTCGAACGCGATGCCGCGCCACGCGCAGCGGCGCTCGAGCATGATCAGATTCCCGCGGTCGGCGTAGATGTTCATAAGGTCGGGGTACAGGGCGCATACCCGCAGCCGGCGCTCAGGCACGGAACATCACCACCGTACTGCCGACGTAGTCCTCGGTCGGCTCGATCTCGAGCCGGCTGGCGGGTCGCAGGCCGGCCGCCTCGGCCTCGCGCTCCAGTGTGTCGGGGTCCAGCCGGTCCAGACGAATCACGTCCTGCTCGAACCGGTGCTCGCCCGCGGCGGTCACCGTCTCGCGACGGCGCTCGAGCACGAAGCCGTCGGCGTCGGCGCGCACCGCCAGCGGGCGGCTGCTGTAGACGACCCCGTCGCGCTCAAGGACGTCGGGCAGCGGCCCGGCCGTCGTGCCCCCGCTGACGTCGAAGAGCTCGAGCTCGTGGGCGATGGCGATGGCCAACACGCCCGGCGACTCGAGGTGGAAGGTCGCGCACTCCAGAAAGGCGGCGCGGCCCGCGTTGCCGCCGAGCAGCTGGACCGTCTGCATCGGGACGATGATCAGCGGAAACGTCGTCCCCAGCCAGAATGCCCGCGCGTCGGCCACCAGCGTCGTCACCTCCAGCTCGCCGGCGCGCTCGCGCAGAGCCTCAAGGAGCGCGTCGTCGAGGTCGACGGCGGTCACGTCGTGGCCGTCGCGTGCCAGCTCCAGCGCGGTGCGCCCGGTTCCGGCGCCGACATCGAGCACCGGTCCGCCGGTGCGCTGCGCCAGCGCCCGCCAGAACGCGAGATCCGCCGTGTAGCTCCCGCATTCGAGGTCGTGCCAGATCGCCTTGCTCACCGACGCGCCGCCTCGGGCTCCCGCGACCAGAACGCCGCGACGAGGCCGCGGCGCTGAAGCTCCTGGCGCAATTCCAGCAGCGCCGTGTAGGTGGGCAGCGCGAACAGCCGCTCGCTCGGGGAGGCGAGGATGGCAGCGTCCAGCGCGGCGTCAAGTGCCGGGACCACGCTGATCCGGTCGCCGGGCAGCCCGGCGTACTTGAGCCTCAGCGCCAGCTCGGCGGCGCGGGTGCCGGCGCACGTCACGGTGCGGACGCGGCCGGCGAGCATCTCGAAGTCGGCGTCCCAGATCCAGGAGATGTCGCGGCCGTCGGCGGTACGGTCGTTGAGGATGGCCAGCAGGTCGAGTTCGCCCGGCTCGAGCACGAGCGTGCGGACGATCTCGTTGGCGCCCGCGGGGTTCTTGATGAGCAGGATCGCGAGCTCGCGCTCGCCGATGGTCACCCGCTCGGCACGGCCGAAGGCAGGACTGACGGCCGCCAGACCCTCGGCGATCGCCTCCAGCGAGACGCCGAGCCCCAGGCATAGCGTCGCGGCGCCCAGGGCGTTGTAGACGTTGTAGAGGCCGGGCAGCGGAAGCTCGACCTCAGCGGTTCCCGAGGGGGTGTGAAGTTCGAAGGCGGCGCTCTGGGTGCCGTGCAGGCGGATATGGCGGGCAGCGACGGCCGGTTCGGGGCGCTGTTGGCCGCAGGCGGGGCAGCGGTAGACGCCGAGGTGGCCGAGGTAGATCGCGTCGTACTCGTAGGCAGACCCGCAACGCCGGCAGTGCTTGGAGTCCGAGGCGTGCTGCATCTCAGCGGTGGCCATCGCGGGATCCTCGACGCCGAAGTAGCGGACGCCGGGATGGTGGCGGCCCAGGTCGGCGATGAGGGGGTCGTCGGCGTTGCAGGCGAGGATCGCTGTGTCGGGCAGGCCGGCCACGGTGGCGGCCCAGCGATCGGCGATGGCCTCAAGCTCGCCGTAGCGGTCCAGCTGATCGCGGAACAGGTTGCCCAGCAGCAGGGCGCGGGGACGCAGCTGGGGGACCACCCGATCAAGCCAGAACTCGTCGACCTCGAACAGCCCAAGCTGGCCTTCGATCGCGCCCCGCCGCGCCGCCTGCAGCAGCGTCGAGGCCACGCCGCCGGCCATGTTGGCGCCGGCGCGGTTGTGGACAAGGGCCGTGCCGGCGCGCTCGAGCACCGCCGCCGCCATAGCCGCCGTGGTCGTCTTGCCGTTGGTGGAGGAGATGACGGCGCTGCCCTGCGGCAGCCGGGCCGCCAGGCGCTCGATCGCGTGGGGGTCCAGACGGGTGAGCACCTTGCCCGGCAGGCTCGTCCCCCCGCCGCGGCCGGCGCGCCGGGCCAGCTCGCCCACGGCTCGGGCGGCGGCGATCTTGGCATCGAGCACGGTCACGCCGTAGCCGCCGGAGTTGTGGCCGGCACCAGGGCCCGCACCGCTCTCGGCAGCACGCTCACGGTCACGGGCAGCTCGGCGATCGGGTCCCCATCGGCGAACATCTCAAACGGCCGCGAGGCCGCGATCTCGATCGTGCGCGCGCGCAGCACCTCCACGTTGTCCAGCTGCACGTGCGTGCCCTTGAGCACGGTCGGGGACCGGGCCAGGAAGCGGAGCCTGGGGGTCTCGGTGATCATCACCACGTCAAGCATGCCGTCCTGCAGTGTGGCGTCCGGAGCGAGCATCATCCCCCCACCGTAGAAACGGGAGTTGGCGGCCGCCACCGTGTAGCCCGACAGCGTCCGCGGCTCGCCGCCGTCGATCGTCACCGTGAAGCTCGCCGGGTGCCAGCCCGCCAGCGCCCGCACCAGCCCGTAGACGTAGACGAGCCTGCCGCGGACGAGGGTGGTCTCGTTGGCGATCCGGTTCGCCACCGAGTCAAAGCCGCAGCTGGCGATCCCGGTGAAGGTCCTGTCACCGATGATGCCGAGGTCGATGCGGCGCACCTCCCCGCCGGCCAGCACCTGGCAGGCCGCCTGTGGCGTGCCCGGGATGCCCAGCATGCGGACGAGGTCGTTGCCCCGCCCGCCCGGCAGGAGGCCGAGGACGCCGTCGGTGTGCCGGAGGGCGTCGGCGACAGCGCCGATCAGGCCATCGCCGCCAAAAGCCACGGCGGTCTCGCCGGCCGCGGCGGCGGCCAGGGCCAGGTCTCGCGCATGGTCGAGGCCGCGGGTCCGTTCGACGTGGTGCTGAAGACCGAGGCGCCGCAGCGCGGCCTCCACGCCGTTGAGCTCCCGCGCCGCTCTCCCGCCACCCGCGAACGGGTTGACGATCACCGCCAGCGTCACCCGGTCACCAGCGTGTACAGGCTCTCGGCGACGGCCACCGGCGCGGGATTCTCGGCCGCCTCTGCCTGGGCGCGCGTGGTGACGCCGGTGAGCACGATGGCGCCGTCCAGCCCAGCGGCGGCGGCGCCGCCCAGGTCGGCGTCCAGCCGGTCGCCGACCATCAGCGCCGGCCCGGGTCCCAGCCGGTCCAGCGCCGTCTCGAACAGCATCACATCGGGCTTGCCGACGCTGCGAGCGGTGCGCTCGGTGGCGTACTCCAAGGCGGCCAGGATCGCGCCCGTCGCCGGCCAGTACCCGTCGGTGGCCGGAAACGTACGGTCGCGGCCGGCGGCGATCATCTCGGCGCCGTCCAGCACCGCCTGCGTGGCGGTCCGCAACTCGGCGAACGAGAAGTCGTCGTGCCCGGCGATGACCACGATCTCGGCGCTGCTCGCGCGTTCGGTGCCGTTGACGATCCGCTGCCCTGCGTCGGCGACGTGGCGGAAGATGGCCGGGGAGCCGATGACGAACGTCGGGGTGCCGGGACGGCGGCCGGCGAGGACGTACTGGACCGCCGATCCGACGGTGACGATCTCCTCGAGCGAGGCCTGCAGGCCCATCGACCACAGCTTCCGGACGTACTCCTCGGGAGCCAGGCGGCTGTCGTTGGTGACGAACGCGAGCGTCTTGCCGTGGTTGCGCAGCTCGGCCAACGCCTCGCGGGCGTTGGGCGTCGCGGTCTGGCCCACCCAGACGCACCCGTCGAGGTCGAGCAGCACGTGATCGTAGTTTTGGAAGAGGGGGGAGAGGGGCATGGGAGAGGCGGCGGACGAGGGTCCGGATTATCCATCGCGCCGCGTCATGACTTCTGGCGCATGCGCAGGCCGGAAACTCTCGGCGGTCTCACCTTCGCCGCACCCGAGCAGTAGCCGGAATCAGAACAGCGCCTCCTGGGCGCTGGGCGCCGGCGGTGCCAGGCACTCCGGGCCGTCGTAGCGGGCGTCGTTGACAGCGAAGCCCACCTCGGTCACCGCGGTGCCCTCCGCGGGTAGCCCCGCCAGGATCTCGCGCAGCTCCGAGCGCGGGGTGGAGGTGTCCAGCCACGACCACTCGGCGCCGGGGGCAAGGATGACCGGCATCCGGTCGTGCAGCGAGGCGATCGCGGCGTTGGCGTCTGTGGTGAGGATCGTGCACGTCCGGAGCGTGCCGCCGTCGCTGTCGTCGTGCCAGATCGACCACAGTCCGGCGAACGCGAAGGCACGGCCGTCGGTGCGAGTGATGTGAAACGGCTGCTTGCGCCCGGCCGGCGCTCGGCGCCACTCGTAGAAGCCATCGGCCACGATCAGGCAGCGAAAGCGCTCGAAGGCCCGGCGGAACGCCGGCTTCTCGGTAGCCGTCTCCAGCCGGGCGTTGATCATCTTCAGGCCGGTGTCGGGGCTTTTGGCCCAAGAGGGCACGAGGCCCCAGCGCAGCAGCTCGCCCCGCGGGTGCCCTTCACGGTCCGTGGTGACCGCCAGTACCTCGTCGCCGGGCGCGACGTTGTACCGCGTCCTGATCGCCACCGACTCGCCGATCTCGAACCGGGCTCGCAGATCGACCGGATCGGGCGTGGCCAGGCTGTAGCGACCGCACACGAGGCCAGACCTCGCTGCGATCAGCGGCCGCGCGCCGCGATCTGCTCGGCCCGCTCGGACTGCGCTCGTTTCTGTCGTCGTCGTCCGAAGAAGGCGAGCACCCCGATCGCGACCACGACGAGCACGAAGCCCCAGAAGATCCTCAGATCCAGCGACATGCCGCCGGCGGCCAGGGCCACCAGGCTGACGATGCCGAAGCCGAGCAGGAGGATCCCCACGACGAGCGCGATGATGATCAGCACGCCGCGGATCCGCGCCAGGACACCCGCGCTCTTGGGCGGGGCCACCAGGCCCATGAACCTGAGGCCCAGCAGCTGGCGATTGCTCGGCGCCTCGACACCGAGCCGCTCGGTGGCGCGCTTGAGATCGTCGGGCCGGCGCTCGGCGAGAGCCAGCGACGCGTCGGCCATCCGCCGCAGCTGCAAGCGCTCCTGCGGCCGGGCCGCCGCGATCGCGCGCTGGAAGTGGGCGCGAGCCGCTTTGGCGTCATAGCGCTCGGCGGCACGGGCGCCGAGGATGGCCTGGGCCGCCGCCTTGAACTTGGTCTCAGCCTGGAGCTCCTCGTCGCTGCGGCTCTCCAGCTGCTGCATGGCGGCCAACTGGCTGCGCTGCTCGACCCTCATCGTTCGCTGCTGCTTGGGCATGCGTTGGAGTCTAGTGGTCGCTCGGGCAGGTACGGTCGCACCGAGAGGTGCGACTGGAGGATGCCAGGCGAGGACGCAGGACCCGACGTGTAGCAGCGCTACACGAGGGTCTGAGGACAAAGCCTGGCGCCGCCCGGCGTGCCTCGAATGCGAGCGGACCTGCGCGAGTGGCCACCGGTTCGTCAGTGCTTGGGCTTGATCACGAATATGCGCTGCGAGGCGAGCGACTGACCGGTGTCGAGCGGGCTGGCCGGAGGGGACCGGTACACGTCGATGTGACGGCCGTTGATCGCGCCGCCGGTGTCCTGCGCGATGAACCAGCCGCCGTACCCGTCGTTGCGATAGGCCGGCACGTACACACGGCTCCCCAGGGGGATGACGCTGGGGTCCACGGCGATTGATTGGTCGTAACGCAGCGGCAACGAGGCGCCGGCGGCGAAGGTGACGTCACGCAGCGGCACGTATTTGGCGCCGAGGCCGTTGGCCCAGCCGCCGGCGCTGAGCGGGAACGTGACCCCGCGCTTGGCGTTGCGCCAGTAGCCGCCGGCGCGCCAGTACGGCGTTCCGGCCGACCAGCCATCCAAGGGCGACGTGGAGGCTCCGGTGGCGGTGACCCACCCCCCGCTTCCCAGCGTGTCGATGTGATACAGCCGGCCGTCCAGGCCGATGCCCGATCCCTCCATCGACACGCCGTCGGCCGAGTACAGCCAGTCGATGCGGTGAAGGCCCGTCAGGCCCGGCGCGTTGACCATCTCGCCGAGGAACCAGGACTCCGGCGCCGGCCAGTACTCCGTGACCGCCACGCGCTTCAGCCAGCTGCCCTTGGCATGCCTGCTCGGCGGCGGGGCAATGCGGGTCGGCGTCGCGGCGATCGGCGCCAGGCCGCCGCCGAAGATCGTTGCGCCGCCGGAGCCCGACGCGGAGGGTGAGGCCGAGCCGATGGCCGTCCCGCCGCCTCCGGCGCCCTGGGCGGGGACGGGCGCTTGACATAACGCCGCGCCGAAAATGAGCGCGGCGAGGAAGGGGCGAGCAATCGCGCGTGTCCGGGGGGTCATCGGTCGTAAACGAAGGTCGGGGCGCCGACGAGCCTGGGGGCCGGCGCCGCGGCGCGCGCCGAACAATCGCGCGCAGCCTATCGTGTGGGTTCGTCGTTGCGCGGATCAGACCTGCCCGTGCACGGGTCAGCGCGGCGGTCAGCAGCCGTCGCCGCCGGGCTGCGGACCGAGGTCCGCCGGCGCGTGCTGGGAGGCGCGGTGATAGGCGTCCTCGGCGTCGGCCGCCAGCGGAGAGCTGTACGACGTGTAGTCATGGCAGCCGCCCTGATTCAGGCCGCCGATGACCCCGACGATCTGTGCGCCCTGCCGCGTGACGCGGAGCCAGGGCGTCCCGCTCGTGCCGCTCACGTAGCCCCGGCAATCAAAGGACGGGAACTCCCTGGTGAGGTAGGTCCTCGCCGTGCAGGTGATCGGATTGTTCGCGCCGCCGGCCGGATAACCGGTTACGGTGACACGCTGGTCGCGCGCGGCGGTCGAGCCGAGCGTGTATGCGCCGGCGACGTGCTCGATCGTGGTGCGGACACCGTTGATCGTCCGCTCAGCGACGGTGAGGAACGCGACGTCGCCGTCGGGATCCTGGCCGGCGACCCACTTGGGCTCGACGTGCGCTGCCGTGATGGTCCAGCGCCCGTGGGGCGCCTGGGCTCCGTGTTGGCCGGGCACGAACACCATTCCGGCGGCGCGGCCCGAGACGCAGTGGGCCGCGGTGATGAGGGTGTCGCCGTGCGGGCTGTGAACGACGCTGGCGGTGCAGCCGTGGGTCGTGGCTCGCGCGTTGGCGTAGAGCGGACCGATCTCCGAGACGCTGCTCGACGTGGTCGACGTCGGCACGCGGGCAACCGCCGCGGCCGGCCGGTCGGCGGCAGCCCGCAGCCGGAGCGCGAACGCGGTCGCTGGGAGCGCGAGCAGCATCAACGCCACGAGTCCCACTGCCTTGCCCTTGACCATGCGACCGGTGAGCTTACGGAGCCCGTCGTCGGTTGAGCGTCAACGTGTCCGACTCGGACGGGACCTCAAGCTGGCGGATGGTTGTTCAACTGTCGCTTGCTGCCGATTTCCTGATTCGCGCCGGTTTCTCGCATCTAGGTCTACATAAGCCCGATTATCGAGCATTGATACGCGCGTAATCTCGGCTGTGTGGCGCGAACCGGCCCCGATACGGTGTGCGGCATGTTCGACGGGTTCGACGCCCACGACCTCCCCACCGAGCGCGGCACGATCCACGCCAGGTCGGCGGTGAGGGGCCTCCGCTGCTGCTGCTGCACGGCTATCCGCAGACACACCTGATGTGGCACGCCGCCGCGCCGCTGCTGGCGCAGCGGTTCACCGTCGTCGCCGCGGACCTGAGCGGGTACGGCGAGTCGCTGCGGCCCGCCCCCACCAGCGATCACGCCCCGCACTCCAAGCGAGCCTTGGCGCTCGACCAGGTGCAGGCGATGGCGTCGCTCGGGTATGACCGCTTCGCCGTAGCCGGCCACGATCGCGGCGGCCGCGTCGCCTACCGAATGGCCCTGGACCATCCCGACCGGGTGAGCGCGCTGGCGGTCCTGGACATCGTGCCCACGGCCGACGTCTGGGCGCGTGCCGATGCCAAGCTAGCTCTCGTCTACTGGCACTGGGGCTTTCTGGCCCAGGCGGCCCCGTTGCCGGAGCGGCTGATCGCCGGCGACCCCGACGCCTACTTCGACTACCACCTGCTGATGATCGGACTCGGGCACCGACCCCGAGTTCTATCCCGACGAGGTGATGGCCGCGTACCGCCGTCAGCTGGACGACGTCACCGCGGTCAACGCGATCTGCGAGGACTACCGCGCCGGCGCGACCATCGACCGAGAGCTCGACGAGGGCGACCGAGGCCGCCAGATCCCGTGCCCGATGCTCTGCCTCTGGGGCGCGCGCGGCGCCCTCCCCTTCCTACGGCGACGTCCTCGCCGTCTGGCGCGCCTGGGCGCCGCACGTCAGCGGCCGCGGGATCGACGCCTCCCACTTCCTGGTCGAGGATCAGCCGCAAGCGGTGGCGGCGGAGCTGGCCGCGTTCCTCCGCGCCGCCTGATCCTCGGGCCAAACGGGAGGAGCGGCGACCCGGATATGCCGGGCCGCCACCCCGCCCGATTGGGAGCTACGACTGGCTGCTGGTGGTGCTCGAGCTGCTGTTGACCAGCTCGAGTTCGCTCCAGAAGGCGCCGTTGCCGTTGATGGTCAGCTCGGCGCTGCGAACGGCCATGCCGAGGGTCGGCGTGCACATCTCGTCGTTGTCGTTGTCGTCCCCGCGGTCGCCGTTGTCGTCCCCGCGGTCGCCGTTGTCACCGCCGCCACCGTCACCGTGGTGGAAGACGGCGTCGCCGTTCTCGTCACCGTCGTTGTCCCCGTTCTGCATCTCGGGGTTCTCGCACTTGATCTCGGTGTCGTTGGTGACCTCACCGCTGACCATGTTGCCGTTGGTCAGCGTGATCGTGAGGACACCGTTGGCGAACGCCGTCACGGTGCCGGCCGTGGGGGCGTTGTTGTTGGCCGGGTTGCCGTTGTTGTCACCGTCGTGGCGATGCGCGAAGAACTTCTCGTGGCGCACGCGGGCGTGATGATGGCGTTTATGGTGGTTTCGATGGCCGTTGTGGGCGAGGGCCACCGTCGGCGCCGCAGCACATAGGGCTGCGCTTGCCAACACGGTGAACAGGATCCTTCGCATGAGGGGTTCCTCCTTCCGCCGCCGCATCCTGGCGGCGACTCGTCCGGGGTTACGAGGAGGAAGAGTCCAGCGAGCCCGAAACGTCACGCGAGCCGCCGGAATCTTTCTGCGACCCGCTGGACCCGCCGGACCCGCCGGACCCGCCGGACCCGGCCGAGCCATCGGTGCCGGCCGAGCCGCCAGAACCGCCGGAGTCAGTGGAACCGCCGGAGCTGCCCGAGACGTGATCGGAGGTCGTGTCCCCCGTCTCGATGCTCGAGGCCGGCTGCGAGGACGCCACCGGGCTCACCGAACCAGACGCGCCACTCTCACCGGAGCCGCCGCCGTCATGTCCCGATCCCGAGCCGTCGTGCCCGGACGTTCCCTGGGTCCGAGACGGCGCGCCGTCCCCGCCCGAGCCAGAGCTCGTGCTAGAGCCAGAGCCCGCCGACCCAGAGCTCCCGGAGCCCGAGCGCCCCGAGGTCGAGCCCGACCCGCCACGATCGCCGTTTGTCCCGCCGCCGCCCGGAGCCGAGCCGCTCGAGCCGCCCTCGCCACCGTGGCCCGAGGACCCCGCGGGGCTCTCGCCGCCGCGCGTCCCGGCCTCATGCCCGCGCCCGCCCACTTGGCCGCCGGCTCGGTCCGGCCCGCCGCGACGCGACCGCGTCGCCTGCAGGCGGCCGGCACTGCCCCTGGTCCCGCCCTCACCGACCGGCGCTGAGGAGCGATGCACCGCCGATACGACGCTCACCGCGGCGGCGCCGCTGAGCGGGGCCTCGGTAACGTGCCGGGCCACGCGAGCGTGGGCGACGTGGCGGCGGGCGGCGCGGTCGTGGTGACCCGGGAAGGTCTGCGTGACGGCGAGACCGGTGGCCACGACTCCCGAGGCCAGCAGCGTCCCGACCTTGATGGCCAGGCCGCCGGTGGCGGCGGTGGTAGCGCCGATGGCCGCGTCGGGAGCAGCCGCGGCGCCGGAGCGAGCGGCGCCGCACAGCTTCGCCAGAGGCAGCGGCAGGAGCGCCGTCGCGGCCTGGCGCAGACGCCGGCGGGCGCGGTGGACGAGCTGGCGAACGGCGCCCTCGGAGAGACCCATGGCCTGCGCCACGTGAGCGCGCGGGAGTCCGTGCACCGCGGTGCCGACGAGCGCGTCGCGCTGGCGCTCGGGAAGCGCGCTGAGCTCCACGAGCGTGGCGTGGGCGTGGGCTCGCCGCAGGACCGTCTCCTCCAGCGAGTCGCCGACGGCCAGCTCGACCTCCAGTGGCGCGTCCGCCGGAACGCGCGCCCTGGTCACGACGTTGCGGAGGATCTGGTGCAGCCAGCCGCGCAGATGGCGGATCTCTCGGCCCGCCTGGAGGGCGGCGAACGCGTTGAGGAAGGCCTGCTGGACGGCGTCCTCGGCTCGGCCGTCCGAGCTCAGCCGGCGCGCCTGGGCCAGCAGCTCGGGCTCATAGCGGCGCACGATGGCGGCGAACGCGGCCTCATGGCCGGTCTGGGCCAGACTCACCAGGTGCTCGTCCGGCTCAGCGTCCAGCAGCCGGTCGCTGCGATCCAGCAGCTGGTCGGAGATCACGACGGCCATCTAGGACCTCACGACGCCTCCCGCGCCCAAAATCTTCCCGTCATGGCCGAGGGGCGCTCACGGGGGCGCGCCCGCTCACCCGCAACGAACCTCTCCTACTCGGTGGGCCGCCTCATGCGGAACAAGTCGTCCACCACCGTGTAGTCCGCGGGGCCGCCCAGCCGGGCCACCGGCCGTAGCCCGGTGGTGTCCACCGCGCCGTCGGCGATCGCCGACTCGTCGAGATGGACGCCGACGACCTGGCCGATGACCAGGTGCTGATCCACCGGCTGGCCGTTGAGGTCATGGAGCTCCACGGCATGCACCACCTTGCACTCCATGGCGCAGCGCGCGGCGGCCACGCGTGGCGGCGTCACCCGCCGCGACGGCGCCATCGCCAGACCGGCGCGCTCGAACTCGCTGCGGCCGCGGGGCAGTGGAGCCGAGGTCTCGTTCATCTGCTCGCGCAGCTCGAACGTGACGAGGTTCCAGACGAACTCGCGCAGCCCACCCGCGAACGTGGCCGAGTCCTTGGCCCCCTTGCTCGAGAACGCCAGCATCGGTGGCGCCTCGCCGATCGCGTTGAAGAAGCTGTAGGGCGCGAGGTTGACGAGCCCGTCATCGGACATCGTCGACACCCAGCCGATCGGTCGCGGGGCCACGAGCGCCTTGAACGGATCGTGCGCCAGACCGGCGTCGCGATGCCGGCCGGGTTCGTAGAAGATCACCGGCGACAAACTATCGACTGCGCCTTCGCCGGCGGCGACGCGCGCAACTTCCGGCTGCCGAGCGGTATAGAAACCCAGGAATCCGCGGCGAGGAGGTTTCGAATGAGGCGCACGTTGCAGGTGCTTGTCCTGTCCCTGGTCATCGGGACGTCGATCGCCGGCGTAGCGCTGGCTGCCACCTCGCCGTCGGCGTCCACCGGCGGCGCGACCAAGGTCGGAAACACCACGGCGGTGCTCAACGGCGCCGTGAACCCGAACGGCCACGCCACGGTGTACCAGTTCGTCTACGGGCCGACCACGGCGTATGGGGGCGCCGGCACGCTGCACAAGATCAACAGCGGCACCAAAGCCGTCGCGGTGAGCGCCACGATCACCGGGTTGACGCCGGGGACGACCTACCACTACCGGCTCAACGCGAGCAGCGCGGGAGGCGCGGTGGGCGGCGCCGATCGGAGCTTCACCACCACCGGGCACCCGCCCGCCGCCGTCGTCACCGGCGGTGCGGTCTCCGTCGGCAAGACGGTGGCCACCCCCACGGGCGTCATCAACCCCGAGGGGGCGACGACCACGTGGACCATCCAATACGGCCTGACGACCACGTACGGGGTGCAGATCTTCGCCGGCACCCTGCCCGCCCTGACGACTCCGCTGACGGTGTCAGCGCCGCTGACCGGGCTGGCGCCGGCCACACTGTTCCACTACCGGATCGTCGCCTACCACGGCGCGAGCATCGTGTCCGCGGGTGCCGACGCGACCTTCTTCACCGAGCCCGCCAAGCGGCCCGTGCCGAGGATGACCGCGCACACCTCACCGGGACGTGACCGGCGCTCGCCGTACGCGTTCACCACCTCGGGGTCCCTCGGGGGCGCCGGTTTCATCCCCGCGGCGCAGCGGTGCACCGGCAACGTCGGCGTCCGCTTCCACAACGGACGGCATCAGCTGGCGTTCGTCGTCGCCCCCGTGCAGGCCGACTGCAGGTTCTCCGTGGGAGCCAGCTTCCGCAAGCTGCACGGCAGGGGTCGGGCGAGGCTCAAGGTGACGGTGGACTTCCGTGGCAACGGCTACATCGCACCGGTCAACCGGGTTGACCACGTGACGGCCGGCTGAGATCGGTCGCGGGCGCCGGGCCACGCGGCCGGGTGCCCGCGGTACCGGCCGAGGCCCTCGGCACCCGCCGCGGCGGCCGCGGCTAGTCTTGCCCGCCATGCCGCAGAGAGGGCCGCGTGTCTCGCCCATCGAGGGGGCGCTGCTGGCCGGCCTTGGGATCTGGGCCCTGTTCCCGCTGGTCCTGCTGCTCGTCCATGCCGGCCAGCTCCATGCCCGGTTCACCGGCGCCGACGGACTGATCGGCGCCGACGGCGTCCTGGGGGCAGACCAGCTCCAGTACCTGGCGTGGGCGCGCGATGGCAGTGCCCACGGACTGCTGGCCTCGGACCTGTTCAGCTTCTCCCAGGGCGGCCATGTCTATCTCCAGCCGATGTTCGCCATCACCGGTGCGCTGTACCGGGCGGGGCTCTCGCTGCCACTGGCCTATCTGCTGTGGAAGCCGGTGGGGATCGTCGTTCTGGGGCTGGCGGCGGTGGCCTGGGCGCGGCGGTTCTTCGAGCACGAGCTGCCGGCGCGCGCTGCCGTCGTGGTGCTGTCGATGTTCCTCTGCACCCCTGTGGCGGCGCTGTTCAGCTGGACGCAGTGCGCGTCGGGCTCGTTCCGGTTTCAGCTCTACCTGTTGGGCGACGAGCTGCTCGCCGCCGACAAGCTGTGGGGCTATGTCCCCAGCGCCATCGGCGTCGCGCTCGTCCCGGTGGCGCTGCTGGCGACCGAGCGGGCGCTGCGCGGCGCGGAGGAGCCCGCCCTCGGCACGCCGCGCTCCCGCTACCCGTACCGCCGGGACACCGTCGCCGCGGGCCCACTGGCCGTGGCGACGGTGGCGTCGCTGGCGGCCTCCTGGCTTCACCCGTGGCAGGGGATCACCCTCGTCCTCATCTATGCCGGCCTTGCCGTGCTTCGCCGCATGCGGCACTGGGCTGCACTGGCGGTGCCGGCGATCGGCGCCGGCCTCCCGCTCATCTACTACTACCTGCTCTCCCACCACGACCCCGCCTGGCAGCTGGCGTCCCATTACGAGGTGATCCCGCGCCTCTCGGCCGTCGTCCTGCTTGCCGGCTTCGGCCCGCTGGCGCTGATCGCCGCGTTCGGCGTGCGACGGCCGGACGGGATCCTCATCGAGCAGGCGCTGCTGTTGTGGGTGGGCGGGTGCGTGATCACGTACTTCGTCAACGATTCCTTCGCGCCCCATGCGTTCCAGGGCCTGAGCCTCCCGCTCGCGGTGCTGGCGGTGCGCGGCTGGCGCCGGCTGCGCCTGCCGGCAACGCTCGGCGTGGCGGCGCTGGCGCTGGTCACGATCCCCGGCCTGGCGTTCAACGCGCGCAAGTTCGTCCGCACCGCCCGCAGCAGCAACCTCGTCCAGTACTACCTGCCGTCGTCAGACGCGCACGCGCTGGAGTGGGTCAACCGCCACGCGCCACCAGGCGGCATCCTGGCCCCGACGCCGTTCGCCGCGGTCGTGCCCTCCCAGACCGGACGTCCGGTGTGGGTCGGCCACGGCTACTGGAGCCGGGACTATGTCGTGCAGGCGCGCGCGGTGGACCGCCTGTTCGGCGGGCGCTTGTCAGCTCCGGCGGCGCGCGCGTTCGTGGCCTCGACCGGCGCCTCCATCCTCGTCTCGGATTGCCGCCACCCCGCCGATCTAACCCGCCGGCTGAGGCCCCGTCTCGCCGCGGTGCATGCGTTCGGCTGCGCTCGCGTGTACCTGCTCAACAAGGCCTAACTGGTCGGTCGGCCAGCCGGTAGACGAACCGCAGCCCTGACCACGTCGCGTCGATGGCGCACACCTTGTTGTCCACGAGCCCGGCGGCCAGCCCCAGCTCGCGCACGATCCCCTCCCCCAGATCGGTGGCGACGCCGGAGCTGCGCTTGGGCCACGCCACCCACAGGCCGCCGGCCGGCGTCAGAGCGTTCCGACACGCCGGCAGGCGCCGCTCGAGCTCTGAGCGCGCCTCGAAGAATGCGACGATCACGTCGAAGGTGCCCTGGAGGCGCCGACGCACCGACACCCCCGGCGGCAGCTCCCCCAGCACATCCTCGAACCCGTCCGGCGCCGCGATCAGGCCGAGTCGCGCCTCCGGCTTGATGCCCAGCTTGCGCGGCAGCGGGGTGCCCGAGTAGCCGGCGGCGTCGGCGCTTGGCATCGGCCGGGAGGCTATCCCGGTTCCCGATCGCGCGCACGCCGTCGCAATTTGCGCCCAAAACGCGACGAATTGCTGCCGTCGGTGACGAATTGCCCGGGGCCATTCGGGGTAGAACAGCCCCGCTCATGATCGACTCCGCTCTCACCCCGACCGATCACGCCCACGGGATCGCCGATCCGCCGGACTCGCCGCAGTCGCGCTTTGCCGCGGCAACACTGCTGGCGATCCCTCTCGAGGTCCGCCAGGCACTGCGCGATGCGGTGGCCACGAGGCTCGGGATCCCGATCGACGGCTACGGCCCCGATGTGGACGCGGCCGACCTGGCTCGGCGGGCGGCGTATGACGCCGACGTCGACGACCTGTTCGACTGCTGGGTGCGCAAGCACGTCTTCGACTCCGCCGATGACCGCCTGTTTCGGCAGGCGCTTCGGATGGCCCCGGTCGAAGGCCTTGCGGGCAGCCCGGCCTAGCCCGGCGGGTCAGAGTCCCGCCCGCCGCACCACCTCGGCGATCAGCCTCGACAGCTGGCTGCCCTGCCACGCGACCGGTGAGCGGCCGGGCTCGTCGGTGACCAGCCGCGCGCCCGGAATGGCGCGCGCGTAGGCCTCCCCCACCGTCTGCGGGTGCTCCGGGTCGGCCTCGTCGTTCGATGCCACCACCACCGTCGGCACGGCGATCGCCTCGAGGTTTGACAGCGATTGGAACGGGCGCGAACGTGGCACGGCGCGCAGCGCGTCGGCCACCGCGTCGGGATGCTCGTGCAGCGAGAGGCGCTGGCGGATCACCTTGATGACCGTCTCGCGCCAGCGCTCCGGGACCTGGGGCTCGCCGTAGGCTGCGAGGAAGCCGTCGATCCCGCCGCCGCGCAGCCCGTCAGACAGCGCGTCCCAGCGAGCTAGCCGCCGGGCATCTTCCACCCCGCCGGCGAACGCGGGCGTGATGAGCACCAGCCCCGCCACCCGCTCGGGTCGTTGCAGCGCCAGCCACACGAGCGTGTGGGCGCCCATCGATGCCCCCGCCAGCACGGCTCGCGCCGCCCCGGCATGGTCGAGCACCGCCTCAAGATCCGCACCGAGGTCCACGTAGCGGTAGGCCTCCGCGCGCTCCGCGGGTGACGACGATCCGTGCCCGCGGGCGTCGTAGGCGATGACGCGATGCCCGGAGCGCTCCAGGGCACTGGAGCCCATCACCACGTAGCGCCGGGTGGCGGTGAGGCCGTGCGCCAGCACCACCGGGGGCCCGTCGCCGGCGTCGCTCACGCCGAGCGTCACCGCTCCGCGGCGCACGTCGTAATCGGACACGCCCCCGTATCTAGCAGCCTCGGCCGGTGGCTACCATCTAAAACCACCATGGACGTCACCGACAGCACCTTCGAATCAGCCGTCATCGAGCGCTCGCGCGCGGTCCCGGTCGTCGTCGACTTCTGGGCCGAGTGGTGCGGCCCGTGCCGGCAGCTGGGGCCGGTGCTCGAGCGTGCCGTCGCTGCCCGCGACGGCAAGGTGGAGCTGGCCAAGGTCGACGTGGACGCCAACCCGCAGGTGGCGCGCGCCTTCGCCATCCAGAGCATCCCCGCCGTCAAGGCGTTTCGCGACGGCGCGATGGTCGCCGAGTTCGTCGGCGCCCAGCCCCCCGCGGCCGTCGAGAGCTTTCTGGACTCGCTGCTGCCCTCCGAGGCCGACGAGCTCGTGTCGCGCGGCGACGAGGAGTCGCTGCGCCGGGCCGTTGCGCTCGAGCCGTCTCGCGCCGACGCCGCCGTGCCGCTGGCGCGGCTCCTGCACGGCCGCGGCGACCGCGACGGCGCGCTCGCCATCCTCCGCGAGGTGCCCGGCAGCTTTGCCGCCGAGGGCCTGGCGGCCCGCATCGAACTCGAGAGCGGCGATCCCAGCGCGGAGCTGCGCGCCGCGTTCGCGGCGCTGGACGCCGGTGATCACGAGCGTGCGCTGGACCTCCTCATCGGCGCCCTGCCCTCGGCGGACGGCGCCAAGGACGACATCCGCCGCGTGGTCGTCGGCGTCCTGGACGAGCTCGGCGTCGAGAACCCGCTCGCGCGTGACTCGCGCCGGCGCCTGGCCAGCGCCCTGTACTGAGCGGCCGCCGGGCGCCCCTACAGCGCGAGCGTGAGCTGCTCGTCAGCCGCGGCCCGCGCGGGCTCCAATCCGGCCACGCGGACCCCCAGCAGCCGGACCGGCCGTGGCGCCGCGAACCGCCGCAGCAGGTCCAGCGCCACCGGAAGCACCCGCTCCACCGAGGCCACGGGTTCGGCGAGGGTCCGCGCGCGCGTGTGGGTGGAGAAGTCGTCGAGCCGCACCTTGATCCCGATCGTGCGCCCCTGTCGTTCCTGACGCACGAGCGTCGAGCACAGCTGCTCGGTCAGCCGCTCCAGGACCTGCTCCAGCGCCGCCGTGTCGGCGATGTCGTAGTCAAACGTGGTCTCGCGTGACTCCGAGACGACCTTGCGCTCCTCGGTCACCGGCGAGTCGTCCTCAAACCGCGCGCGGCTCTGCAGCGCGGCACCGAAGCGGGAACCGAACTGAGTGGCGAGCTGCTCAGGCGACGCCGCCGCCAGCTGGGCCAGGGTGGCCAGCCCGCCGCGGCGCAGCCGCTCGGCGGTCTTGGGGCCGATGCCGGGGATAAGCCCGCAGGGCGACTGCGCGAAGCGCTCGCAGGCTCGCTCGCGGGTGAGGACGACGAAGCCGCGCGGCTTCTCCGCGTCGGACGCGACCTTGGCCACCAGCTTGTTGGGGCCGATTCCGATCGAGCAGTGCAGCCCGGTGTCGCGGGCGATCTCGTGCGCGAGCCGCCGCATGGCGGCGTGGGGCGCCGGCAGCCCCGACAGGTCCAGATAGGCCTCGTCGAGACCCACCACCTCCACGTCGTCAGAGCGGGCGCGCACGAGCGCCATGACCTCGCGCGAGGCTTCCCGGTAGTACGGGAAGTCGGGCGTCAGATAGATCGCGTCCGGGCACAGGCGCCGGGCGCGCGCGGCGGGCATCGCAGAGCCCACGCCGAACCGCCGGGCCTCGTACGAGGCCGTGGTGACGACGGCACGTGGGCCGGTGCCGGCGACGATGACCGGCAGGCCCCGCAGGTCGGGCCGGCGCCGCAACTCCACCGAGACGTAGAACGCGTCCATGTCGACATGGGCGATGCAGCGTCCGGCCATGGGTACGGACAGTAGGTCACCCTCCAGACGGTCGCCCCACTGGGCCGGCCGCCACCCCGGGCCGTCGCACACGCGGCGGCCCGAGGGCGGATACGGCTGCTCAGCGGTCCGACCAGACCGTCCCCACGCCCGCGAAGCCCAGCGCGGAGGCGGTGGCCCGGTTGAGGTCCCACTCACGACCGCCGGCGTAGGGGCCGCGGTCATCGACGACCGCGGTGGCGCTGTGGCCGCCGTACTGGAGCCTGACCTTGGTGCCGCACGGGAGCGTGCGGTTGGCGACGCCGAGACCGGCATGAAAGCCGCATGCCGTGTTCCCGGCGTCCTCGTACCAGGAGGCGAGCGCGGGGTGCAGGACGCTGACGCTGCCGGCCGGCCGCACCGCGCGAGCGTTGCGGCCGTCGCCGCCGAACACCAACCGCAGGCGCCGGCCGTCTGCCGCGCCGGGCGAGACGCTCAGGCGATAGCCTCCGCGGGCGCCGGTGCGAGCGCTCCCGAAGGTGCGCCAGCCGCGACCCGAGCTGGCCTCCAGGCGCACCCGGCGGCCGGCCACCGCCGGCATGAGTGTGCCGCGGACGTGAACCGGGCGGGTGCTGAGCACGGCGGACTCATGACGGGCCGGGGTGAACCGGGCGGCGACCGTGACGGTCGGCTGCGGGCCGGCCTTCGCGGCGGCCGGGGCGCTCCCGGCGGTCGTCACGGGCGCGACGGCGGACGCCGGCGACCGCTCGACGGCGCGCATCAGGCCCGAGCGACGCGGCTTGACGCGCGCGCGAAAGCCGCCCGACGGGCTGACGGTGGCCGTTGCGACGGAGTGCCAGGGCGCCCGGCTCGTGGGCGCGGTCTGCAGCAGGACGCGCCTGCCGGCGTCAGCGGCCGGCGCGGTGCCGGTAAGCGTCACCGTGGCGCCGAACCGGACCCGGCGCGGGTGGAGCTGCAGGTCGAGGGGGGTCTGGACAGGATTCTGGGCTGATGGGGCCGTCTCGGACGTCACGCCGGTGAAGGCGAACGCCGATGCCGGCACCACCAGCATCGATGTGGCGATGATCACGTGTACTGAGCGCATCCGGCGCAGCGGGAATCTGGGCCTCAACTCGAGGACCTCCTTAGGTTCGACCGGGCGCCTACGGGGTTAGCTGTCGGGCTCGCGGCCACCGCGAATCGCCGGTTTGCGGACGGCGATTCTTCGAGCGGTCGCTACGGTCGCGGCTGGTGTCCACCAGGCGGCCGATTCGCCCCAGGCCGGTTGCGGAACTGCCATCCGGCGGTGGGTCCCCCGTTCGGCCCCGCTTCGGGCAGGGTCGATTCGGCAGGTCGTTGTAGAAGCCGGCGAGGTTCGCAGCTTCTTGAGCCAATTTGTGTGAGCATCGTCACACTCAGGAGTCGTGTCAGAATCAGCCCGTGGCCAACCAGGACCGTCTGACGGGGCTCGACAGCTCCTTCCTGCACCTCGAGCGCGACGCCGCGCACATGCACGTGGCCGGCTGCATGGTGTTCGAGGGCGAGCCGCCCACTTACGATGAGCTGATCGACCAGATTGCCGGGCGGCTGCACCTGGTGCCGCGCTACCGCCAACGCCTGGCCTTCGTGCCCTTCAACCAGGGGCGGCCGGTGTGGGTCGACGATCCGCACTTCAACATCGCCTTCCACGTTCGCCACACCGCGCTGCCCAGCCCCGGCGGAGACACCCAGCTCAAGCGGCTGACCGGCCGCGTCTTCTCGCAGGCACTGGACCGGTCCCGGCCGCTGTGGGAGATCTGGCTGGTCGAGGGCCTGTCCGACGGGCGCTTCGCCCTGCTGTCCAAGACACACCACGCGCTGGTGGACGGGGTGTCGGGGGTCGACATCATCACGGTGTTGTTCGACACCTCGCCGGACCCGGTGCCGGTGGCCCCGCCCGAGAACCAGTGGGTCCCCCGGCCGCTGCCCACCGGCGCCCAGTTGCTGGCTGACGCGCTGCTTGAGCGGGCCACGGTGCCCGCCGAGATCGCGCGCGGCGTCAGGGCCACGCTGCGCGGACCGCGGAAGGTCTTCGGCCGTTTCGGGCGGGCGGTCGGCGGCGTGACCGCGATGGCGCGGGCGGGTCTGCAGGCAGCGCCGTCGAGCCCGCTGAACGTCCACATCGGTCCACACCGGCGCTTCACCTGGGTCCAGGGCGACCTTCGGGAGTTCAAGGCGATCAAGAACGCGCTGGGCGGGACCGTCAACGACGTGGTCCTGGCCGTGGTGGCCGGCGCGCTGGGCCGGTACCTGCGGATGCACGCCGAGGCCACCCAGGACACCGTGCTGCGCGCGATGGTGCCGATCTCGGTCCGCGCGGACGTGGAGCACGGCGCCCTGGGCAACCGCGTGGCCGCGATGTGGGCGCCGCTGCCGATCGGCATGACCGACCCCGTCCAGCGGCTGCTGACGATCAGCCGGGACATGGACGGGATCAAGGAGTCCGGGCAGGCCGTCGGCGCCCAGGTGCTCACGGAGCTCTCGGGCTTTGCCCCGCCGACGATCATGGCGCAGGCAGCCCGCCTCCAGGCCCACCAGCGGCTCTTCAACCTCGTCGTCACCAACGTGCCGGGCCCTCAGGTCCCGCTCTACATGCTCGGGCGCGAGCTTCAGGCGATGCTCCCGATGGTGCCCCTGGCCGAGAACCAGGCGCTCGGCATCGCGATCATGAGCTACAACGGTCAGCTCAACTTCGGGCTGAATGCCGACTACGACGCCATGCCCGACCTCGAGGCGCTGGCCGACGAGCTGCGCGCCTCGATCGACGAGCTCGCCGCCGCCGCCGGCGCCGACTCGAGCGACGGAACTCGGGACCGCACCCGCAGCGCGGTGCGCTCCGCGGAGTGACCCACCGCCGAGCGGGACCATCCGGATGCCCCGGCTGATCGAGCGGCTGCTCATCGTCGTTGCCTCGCTGGCCGTGGCGATCGGCGTGATCGCGCTGCTGTCCGGGGGCCTGCTCGCCGGCCGCGACAGCCCGGGCGTCTCGGGCGCCGACAGCGGCCCCGGCGTGGCCTTCCCGGACCAGGGCAACGCCACGCTCAAGCTGGGCCAGGCGCGCCCCCGTTATGACTCGGCGCCGCCCACCAGCGGCGCCCACCGCCCGGCGGCGACCGATCGCAACGGCGCGCAGCTGAGCGATGACCAACTGCTCCAGGCATTGTCGGTCGGGGACGTGGTGCTGATGTACGCCACCCCCAAGCCGCCCGCCGGACTGGCCGAGGTCGCCGACGCCGTCGCGCCCGCCTTCACCCCGGCGCTGGCCGCCACCGGGCAGGCCGCCGTCCTGGCCTACCGCCCCGGGACCACCGGCGTGCTCGGGCTGGCATGGGCGCACATGGTGCACGTCCGCTCTCCCACCGACCCCACCCTGCGGTCGTTCGCCCAGTACTGGCTGGGACGCGGCGCGCCGCGCCGCGTCGGGGGGTAGAGCCCTCGCCGCCTCAGGCGTGTCGCGGGCGTACCGCCACGGTGACCCGCGTCAGTGCGCACAGCCGCCCGTCGTCGTCGGTGACCTCCACCTCCCACACCCACGTGGTCCGCCCTCGGTGGCGGGCACGCGCCACGGCGTTGACCGCGCCCTGGGTCACCGGGCGCAGAAAACTGGTCTGGTTGGACAGACCCATCGCCGTGTTGCCGTCCTGAAACACGGCGGCGGCGGTCCCGTTGGTGGCCAGGCTCTCGGCGACGGCCGCGTAGACGCCGCCGTGGAGCAGGCCCGCCGGCTGCCGCAGGTCGTCGCGCACGGGCACGCGGCCGCGCACCAGGCCGTCGGAGATCTCCCCGATCTCGAGGCCGTAAAGGCGGTCGAAGCCACGGTCGGGTTCGAAGGGAAGCTCCAGTGCCATCGCGGCTGCGCACCTTACCCGGCTTGGTGATTTGCCTGCTGCAACCGGCTTCTCGGGCTGGGCATTCTTCGTTGGCCCTTCGGCACGAGCGACTAGGCTGTGAGCCAGCATGGCATCGTTAGACAGCCTTCCGGAGGATCAGCGCGCGGTCCTGCAACTGGTGCTCGGCCGCGGCCGCAGCTACGCCGAGATCGGCCGGCTGCTCTCGATCCAGCCTTCGGCGGTGCGCGACCGCGCGCAGATGGCCCTGGACGCTCTCGGCCCCGAGACCGACGTGGCTCCCGAGGACCAGAGCCGGATCGCCGACTACCTGCTCGGCCAGCTGCCCGACGGCGACGCCCGGCAGGTGCGCGACCTCCTGGCCGGCTCCCCCGGCGCGCGCGCGTGGGCCCGTGTCGTCGCCTCCGAGGCGGCTCCCCTCGCGGGCGAGAATCCCCTGCCCGAGATCCCCTCCGAGGGATCCCCGGCGCGGGCGGATTCCGAGTCGACGCCCGTCGCCGCCGAGCCAGTCACGGCGCTGGACCCCGCCCAGCCGGAGTCAGAGCCCGCCAAGTCCAAGCGGCGCCGTCAGCGCACAGAGCCCGAAGCCGCCGCCGGCGCGCCGCGCAGTTCGCGTCTCGGCGGTGCCATGGTCATCGCCCTCGTCGTCGTGGCGGTGGCGGCGGTCCTGGTCATCGCGCTGCGCGGCGGTCAGTCCAACAACCACGCCGCGACGAATGGCACAACGGCGAGTAGCAGCGCCGCGGCCGGCGCCACCACGCCCACCACCACATCCTCGACGACGTCGTCGACAACGTCGTCAGGCACGAGCGCCAAGGTCGTGGCGCAGATCAATCTCACGCCGCGGCCCAGCGACACGAAGAGCAAGGCCGCGGGCATCGCGGAGGTGCTCAACGAGGGCAACATCGACGGCGTCGCGATCGTCGCCCAGAACGTGCCGCCCAACAGCACCAAGCCGCCCAACGCATACGCGGTGTGGCTCTACAACTCGCCCAAGGACGCCAAGATCCTTGGCTTCGTCAACCCGGGCGTGGGCAAGACGGGCCGGCTCTCGACGGCCGGCCGCCTGCCCACCAACGCTTCGCACTTCAAGCAGCTGATCGTGACCGAGGAAACCACCGCGTCCCCTAGGACACCGGGCACGATCATCCTCCAGGGCAACCTCACCAAGCTGTAGAACCCCCGGCGGCCGTCAGGCGCAGATCCGCGCCAGCCCGTCGAGGGCCTCGTCCAGCCTCGTGTCAGTGGCGCGGCGCAGCAGGAAGCCGCCGGTGCGCGAGTAGCCGCGAAGCTTCTGCTGCTGGGCGATGGTCACCTCAGTGCCCCCCGGGGCCGGCTCCAGGCGCACCTCGATCACCGACTCGCTGAGCACCCGCTCGAACGGGGTGCCGGCGACCTCCTGCGCCCAGGACCGCGTCCACGGCGGCTCGGAGCGCACGACGTGGAAGTCCGCGCGGACTGGACGCCCCCGCCTGGTCTTGAGCACCTCGGTGAAGCGGTGCTCCTCCACCCCTTCCATGCGATCCACGCCAGGCCACCAGCGCGGCAGGTGATGTGGGTCGCAGACGATCTCCCAGAGTTCCTGCTGGGAGGCCGGCAGCGTGCGGCTGCGCTGGGCGACCGTCATGCGCTGCTACTCCGTGTACTCGATGAGCGAGTACACGTCCTGCGGCGCCAGCCGCCGGCGGCCCTCCAGGAAGCACAGCTCCACCAGGAAGGCGCAGCCGATGATCTCGGCGCCGAGGCCCGCCACGAGATCGCACAGGGCGCCCGCCGTGCCGCCGGTGGCCAGCAGGTCGTCGTGGATGAGCACCCGGGCGCCGTGGGCGAGAGCATCGGCGTGGACCTCGAGGGCGTCGAGCCCGTACTCGAGCGTGTATTCGGCGCTGATCGTCTCGGCGGGCAGCTTGCCGGGCTTGCGCGCGGGCACGAACCCGGCGCCGAGCTGGCGGGCCAACGCCGCCCCGAGGATGAAGCCCCGCGCCTCGGCGGCGACGACGTAATCGACGTCGGTGGGCGTGACCCGCGCCGCGAGGCCGCTCACCGCGGCGTCGAGGGCGGCCGCATCCAACAGCAGCGGCGTGATGTCGCGGAACAGGATCCCGGGCCGCGGGAAGTCCGGGATGTCACGGACGAAGGCACGCAGATCGAGGGTCGTCACGCCAGTGGCCCTGGACGTCGGGTCGGGGGACTCAGGTCGCGATCTTGCGTAGGTCGCGGATGAGGAGTAGGTGCTTGAGATGCGTGGTCACTGAGGCCAGGTTCTCCAGGGCCTCGATCGCCTCGTTGCGCCGCTCCGGATTGCGCGAGCGCAGAGCGGGCGCCAGGATGCTCTGCAGCAGCTGGGCCTCGCGGTCGGCCGAGCTGCGAAATACCCGGAGGTTGCGCCCGCCGACCCCGTAGCGTGCCAGCTCCGACACCGCGCGGATGATTTCGCGCTCGGTCTCGTCGTAGTAGTGCATGCCGCCGCGGTTCTCGCCCTTGATGACGCCGAACTCCACCAGCTCGCGCACCAGCTTGGGGTCGGCCCCGGTGTCCTCCACGACGTCTTCAAGCGAATACAGGGAGCCTGAGTCGCGGACCCGAACGCCGGCGAGTCGCGGCCCGGGACGCTCGCCCGTGGGCGGCGCGACGTCGCGGTCGGCGCGGCCGCCGGCCAGCTCCTGGCGGATGACGCGGAGCGGCAGGAACTCGTCGCGCTGCAGGCGCAGGATCGTGCGCAGGCGGGCGATGTCGGACTGGGTGTAGAGGCGGTAGCCGCCCTGGGTGCGCCGGGGGGCCAAAAGCTTCTGATCCTCCAGGTAACGGATCTTGGAGATCGAGATGTCGGGGAACTCCTGGTGCAGCGCCTTGCAGACGGCGCCGATCGTGACCGCCTTCTGACGCGGCCGCTGCTCCTCGGGTTCGGCCGGCTCGGGAAGATCCAGCTCGGGTGCGGGGGTATCGGTGCTCATCAGCGGCTGAGGAAGGCCAGCTTGTACTTGCCGATCTGCAGCTCGTCGCCGTCGCTCAGGCGTTGCGAGTCGATGCGCCGGCGGTTGACGTAGGTCCCGTTGAGCGAGCCGCAGTCGTCCAGGTGATAGTCGGCTCCACGGCGCACGATCACCGCGTGGTCACGTGAGACCGTGACGTCGTCCAGGAACACGTCGCTCTCCGGGCGCCGCCCCACTGTGATGCGGTCGCCCTCAAGCGGGAAGCTCTCGCCGGCCCGCCCCCCGCCGGCGCGGATGACCAGCGCGGCGCCGCCACGCACGACGTCCTCCAGCTCCACCACCTCGAGCTCCCCGGTCTCGCCCACCTTGTAGGTCGCCGTCGAGACCCCCGGAGACTGCTCGCTCTGCGCGAGGAACGCGCCGCACCGCTGGCAGTAGCTGGCGCCGTCATCATTGGCAAATCCGCACTCAGGGCAGTGCTGGGCCATCGCGCCTGACGCGAGCTACTCGGGCTCGTTGGCCGGCACTCGCCCCGCCAGGATGTCGGTCAACTGCTGCACGTCGGCGCCGGAGATGATCAGCTCCCCGCCCTCGTCCTTCTTGCGCAGGCGATTGACCAGCTCCGCGCGGAGAATGTCGATCTTGCCGTGGAGGATCCGCCGCCGGTAGGAGATCTCCATCTCCTCCTCGGTCAGCTGCTTGATCAGGTCCTTCAGCTCCTGGTCGGTCAGTGACCCGAGGTCTGGAAAGGTGGTGTCCATGCTGTTTGTTCCCTCTCGCGTGTAGGTGGGCGAGTATAACCTCGTATCTCAGAGGGTCAAGCTGAGCTTGAGAGTCTGTCCGCTTGGCCCCAGGCGGAATCAGACCGGATGGCGGTCAGGACGGGCGCGGCGGGATCGATCGCTCGGTCGCGCCCTGCCCAAGCTTACGCGCTTGCCGGACTCCGCTGCGGATATACAGCGCGGTCGCCACGATGGCCAGCGCCAGCCCAACGTAGAGCAGGATCAGCGCCAGCCAGTGAACACCGGCCATGGCGAAGAAAGGCGCGCCCATCGTCGGCGCCACCGCGATGCGCCCCGCCCAGTTGATGTTGACCTCGATCCCGCGCGAGAGCCCGTAGCGGCTGAGAGCCAGCATGAACAGCTCGCGCGCGACGACGAGGGCGATGGCCCAGCGCGGCAGCAGCGAGAAATGCCAGCACACCACCATCCCTGAGACGACCAGCAGCCGGTCGATGATGGGGTCAAGCAGCGCCCCCAGGCGGCTGTACTGCCCGGTGAGGCGCGCGGCGAAGCCGTCCAGATAATCGGCCCAGCCGATCACCGCGAACAGGATCGTCGCCGCGGTGGAGTGGCCGTCCCCGCTGGAAAGCGCGAGGATGAGGAACACGGGGATGCCCGCGAGGCGGGCATAGCCGATGGCGTTGGGGATCGTCCACGGGTGCAACGGCTGGTCTGAGCGCGTCTGGGCCGGCGCCGGCCCGGAGCGATCGATCCCGAACAGCCGCCGCTTGGTGACGCGAGGGCTCACCCCGGGAGGGGCGTGCTCACGGGAGCTCCCGCCAGAGCTCGGCCACCGCCTCCGCGGCCCCCTCGACCGAGACGGTCCGGGACTCGCGGCCGCGGCGCACCTGGACCTCGATCTCCCCGGCGGCGAGCGTTCGGCGCCCAACGGTCAGCCGCAGCGGGCATCCGAGCAACTCGGCGTCGGTGAACTTCTCCCCTGGTCCGGCGTCACGGTCGTCGTAGAGGATCTCGAGGCCGGTGGCCTTGATCTCCTCGTAGAGCCGGTCGGAGAAGTCGCGCTCCTCGGTCCCGGGCTTGCCCAGCGTCACCAGCTCGACATCGAACGGAGACACCGCGCGCGGCCACGAGATCCCCTCCTGGTCGGCGTACTGCTCCACCGCGGCAGCCGCCGTACGCGCAGGCCCGAAGCCGTAGGACCCCATCCAGATGAGTTGCGTCTTGCCGTTCTCATCGAGGTAGGTGGCGCCCAGCGGCTCGGAGTAGCGGGTGCCGAGCTTGAAGATGTTGCCGACCTCGATGGCGGGCTCGATCCGGATGGCGGTGCCGTTCACGGTGTCGCCGGCGACCACCTCGCGGACATCCACGGGGTCGTAGGTGAAGTCCCGACCGGGCTCCACGCCGCGCAGGTGGGCGTCGGGCTCGTTGGCGCCGGCCACGTAGGACCCGGCGCCGTTGGCGGTCACCGCGGCGTCGAGCAGCACGGGCAGCCCGGCCCCGACGGGGCCGATGTAGCCCGGCGGCCCGATCCGCTGTTCGATCTCGTCGGCGCGGGCGGCGCGGAACGGGCGCCCCAGGGCGTTCTGGAGCTTGATCTCGTTGACGCGGTGGTCACCGCGGACGACCACCATCTTCATCTCGTCGCCGTCCAGGATGATCGGGAACGCCTTGAGCGTGGCACCGGCGGGGACTTCGAGCGAGGAGACGACCGCCTCGATCGTCGTCGCCCCTGGCGTGGGCACGAGCTCGGGCGCGTCGAGCCCCGGCGGCAGCGGCACGGGCTGGGCGTCCGCGGAGGCGACCTCGACGTTGGCGGCGTAGCCGGGGGCCAGCACGACGTCGTTCTCGCCGGCGGCGCACGGGGCCATGTACTCGTCGGCGCCGTGGCCGCCCATCATCCCCACGTCGGCCTCCACCCGATACCACTCCAGGCCGCAGCGATCGAGCATGCGCGCGTAGGCCTCGGCGTGCTTGTTGTAGCCGACGTCGAGTCCCTCGCGGTCTCGGTCGAAGGTGTAGGCGTCCTTCATGATGAACTCGCGTGTGCGCAGCACCCCGGCGCGGGGCCGCGCTTCATCGCGCTCCTTGACCTGGAAGTGGTAGAGGATGAGCGGCAGGTCGCGGTAGGACTTGACCGCCGCCGCGACGTGCCCCGTGACGATCTCCTCGTGGGTCAGGGCGAGCACCATGTCGGCGCCCTTGCGGTCCTTGAGCTTGAAGAGTTCCTCGATGGCGTAGCGGCCCGTGCGCCTCCACGGCTCGGCGGGATGCATGACCGGCATCAGCATCTCCTGGCCGCCGATGGCGTTCATCTCCTCGCGGACGATCTGCACGATCCGCTGGTGCACCCGCCAGCCGGCCGGCAGCCAGGACCACAGTCCGGAGCCGACCTGGCGGATCAGACCGGCCCGCACCAGGAGCTTGTGCGAGGTCGCCTCGGCGTCGGCCGGAGGCTCTCGCTCCGTGGGCAGGAAGTAGGTCGAAAGCCGGGTCACCGAGGCCCAAGCGTACCCGGCGATCGGGTCTGGGCACGATCAAGCATCGGCGATCATGCTTGTTCGCGCCCTCAGTCAGCGTGGAGCTATGTTCTGATACAACGCTCGCAACTTGAGGTTGAGAAAAGGAGCTGTGTCATGGCCTATTCGGTACCGCCGCTGCCTTACGACTACAACGCGCTGGAGCCCACCATCGACGAGGCGACGATGAAGCTCCACCACGACAAGCACCACCAGGCCTACGTCGACAACGCCAACAAGGCGCTGGACGGCACCGAGTGGGCCGACAAGGACGTCGTGGACGTGCTCAAGAACCTCAGCTCGCTCCCTTCCGACAAGCAGGGCCCGGTGCGCAACAACGCCGGTGGCCACTACAACCACTCGCTGTTCTGGGTGTGGATGGCCCCCAACGCCGGCGGCTCACCCGACGGCGCCCTCGGCGACGCGATCAACTCCGCCTTCGGCTCGTTCGACGACTTCAAGGCCCAGTTCAAGGCGGCCGGCGTCGGGCGCTTTGGCTCCGGCTGGGCCTGGCTGGTCCACGACGGCTCGGGGCTGGCGATCGTCTCCACCGCCAACCAGGACAACCCCGTCTCTGACGGCAAGACCGCGCTGCTGGGCATCGACGTCTGGGAGCACGCCTACTACCTGAAGTACAACAACCGGCGTCCGGACTACATCGACGCGTGGTGGGACGTGGTCAACTGGCCCGCGGTCGCGGCTGGTTTCGACAGCGTTTCCTAGCTTCGTCCTTGTTGGGCCTCGGCGTCGCCGGCGGAACCGTCGGGCGCGCCGGGGCCCTTGGCGCTTGAACGGCGGCTATCGAGTAGGAGGTCGAGGGCGGTGCCGCCGTTCGCGGTGGCCTCCGGACGGGGTCGGGGCGGATAGTGAAGGAAATAGCTGCAAAATCGGCCACAACCCCTTGCGGGCGGCCGGCAGCCCGACAGTCCACCCTCTCCCAAGCCCGCCGTTGACGTTCGCCGATACCCCGCCCCAACGCCCGGCGGAACCAACAGCAGCTGGCTAGGCCCGCGTGAACCGCCGCCCGGCCACGGGCGACTGGGACTCATCGAGTCGAGCGGCGGGCTCGACCCGCCGCATGATCCCGAAGTTCTCCTCGTCGGCGGCGGCGGCCTCCATGGCGGCCATTCGCTCGGGGGTCATCGCGGTGGCGTCCTCGTTCTCCGCCAGCCACGTCCCGAGCCTCGGCGGCCTGCGCCTCGTCGCGCACCACCGTCTTGCCCGCCTCGTAGTAGCGGTCGATCTCGGCGAAGAGCTCATCGACGAGCTGCTCGGTGCGGACCTTCTTCAACGGCTCGCCGCGCGAGTAGATCATCCCCATGTCCTTGGCGCCCGTGATCCCGAAGTCGGCATGGCGAGCCTCGCCGATACCGTTGACCGCGCAGCCGAGGACCGACACCTCAATGGGGTCGTCGTAGGCCTCGAGGCGCCGCTCGACCTCGGCGACGACGCTGTCCATGTCGAACTGGAGCCGGCCGCACGTGGGGCAGGCGATCAGGACCGGACCGTGCTCGCGCAGCTTCAGCGCCTTGAGAATCTCCCAGGCGACCTTGACCTCCTCCTCGGCGTGGAAGGTGGACAGCGAGATGCGGATCGTGTCGCCGATCCCGTCGGCGAGCAGGGTCCCGAGACCCACCGCCGACTTCAGCGAGCCCGACCACTTGGTGCCCGCCTCGGTGACCCCCAGGTGCAATGGGTATGGGACGCGCTGGGACAGCAGGCGGTTTGCGGCGATCGTGTTGGGCACGGACGTGGACTTCATGGAGACCTTGAAGTTCGTGAAGTCCAGGCTCTCCATCAGCTCCACCGTCTCCACCGCGGCGGTCACCAGCGCCTCGACGGGGTCGTCGTACTCGAGTTGGCGCAAGTGCTTGGGCAGCGACCCGGAGTTGACCCCGACCCGCAACGGGGTGCCCAGCTCGGTTGCGCGCTTGGTCACCTCGGCGACCTTCTCGGGGCCGCCGATGTTGCCGGGATTGAGCCGGACGCAGTGGGCGCCGGCGTCAAGCGCCTTGAGCGCCAACGTGTGATTGAAGTGGATGTCGGCGATCACCGGGATCGGCGATTCGCGCACGATCGTGCGCAGTGCCTCGGCGTCCTGCTCGCGCGGCACGGCGACGCGCACGATGTCGGCGCCGGCTTCGGCGACCCGCCGGATCTGGGCCATCGTGGCGGCCAGATCGGCCGTCTCGGTCTTGGTCATCGTCTGCACGGCGACGGGAGCCCCGCCGCCGATCAGCACGTCTCCGACACGGATCTGGCGCTGAGAGGGCATGGCCCTCAGTGTAGAGCGGGTTCTGGGCTACTCCGCCGCGGGTGGCGGGGGGGTGGGTGGGGACGGTGTCCCGGCAGGGGGACCGCCGCCGGGCCGGGCCGCCGCGCCGGCGCACCGCCAGCGCGCCGAAGGTCACCGCGGCCAGGATCAGCACCACGAGGATCACGATCACGGGCGTGGGCAGAAACGAACCGCCCGAACCGCTGTCGGCCACGATCGCCTTGCCGGCCTTGACCTTGATGATCGCTGCCTGGATCACGTCCAGGCAGCTGCCGTACTCCTTGTAGGAGGCCGGCATGATGGCGAGTGCGTGACGCAGCTGCTGGAGCGTGTAATTCTGGCTGAGCACGCCATGGGCGTTGCAGTCGGCGAGGACCGGATTGCCCACGGTCTGTGCCGCCAATGCAGCCGGGATGCTGGCTGCACTCACCGTGATCACGGCGCCGGCCAGCGCTGCCAAACGAAGCCAGCGTCTCACGGGCGCAAACCTTAGCCTGGATCCACCAGGCTCAGCGCGCAGCTGACTGGATCAGGACCGCGGGAGGTCCCGACGCCGGGCCCACCAGGGTCGCGGCGCGCCGCCCGATCTCCTGCGGCGTGACCGCGCGCCAGGGCCGTCTCAGGGCGAAGCGGTACACCAGGTAGTTGTCCACCTGCCGGGACGACAGCAGCCGGACGCCGCCCGGGAGGTGATTGAGGCTCTGACCCACGTCGCCGACGACGTCAACCTCGGTCACCGTGACCGGCGCCTCGCTGACCTGGGGCGTCTGGTTGCGCCCCGTCCACGCCACCCCGGGCATGGTGACGGCCAGCGGGGCGGTGGCAAAGGTGCCGTCATAGGCGGCGATCGCGCGCGTGCCCTGGGCGGGTCCCAGCGCCGCCGCCACCCCGCTCCAGTTGGCGCGCTGATAGCGGTGATCGGTGTTGATCTTCACGGCGGCATAAACGAAGAGCGCGCCCAGAAGTACCGCAAGAGCCGCGCCGGCAACGCGGGCGCCACTGGCTGCGCACGCGGCGCCTAGGACCACCGCCAACGGAATCATCGCGGGGATCAGGGCACGCGGCTCGTAGTAGTCGTGACCCAGGAGGGCGAGGATGAGCGGGGCCAGGATGACGAACGCGGCCAGGCCCGCCGCCAGCCCGGCTCCCCGCAGCTCGTCGGCATCGGCGCCCACCAGCAGCAGCACGATCATCGCACCCACCAGCAGCGCCGCCGCCAAGAGGCCGTAGTTGAGCGCGGTCTGGCTCTGGTACTGAGGGCTGAAGCCGAAGGCCACGGGGACCTGGCGGATGCGCACCGACAGCCGGAAGTTGTCGATCCAGCCCGCTGGGTGGGACTGATGGGCCACCAGGTGCGGGATCAGCGTCGCACCCACGACCGCCAGGGCGACGAGCGCGACCACGACGCCCGCGTCGCGCCTGCGGTACAGGAGCAGGAGCGCCTCGGCGCCGACCAGGAAGATCGCGAAGTATTGGGTCAGCAGCGCGAGCCCGGAGAACACCGTCCACCAGATGAGGTCGCGGCGCGACGCGGGCGTTCGCCACGCACGGGCGAAGAAGATCAACGTCGTCGCGCTGAGCGCGGCCAGCAGCCCGTACTCGCGTGCCTCCTGCGAGTACCAGATCATGAAGGGGCTCAGCGTGACCAGAGCGGCGGCGAACAGGCTCGCCCGTCGCGACACGAGCTCGCGCCCGGCGAGGTAGACGAGCGGGACGGTCGCGGTCCCGATGACCGCCGAGAGCGAGCGCAAACCGCCCGCGCTCGCCCCGAACACGTGCGTCCAGAGCCACCCTGCCAGGAAGTACAGCGGCGGATTGGGCTCGTTGGCGCTCCAGGTGCGCAGCATCGCGCCCAACGACAGGCGCATCTCGTGGACCGCCTGAGCCTCGTCAAACCACAGGCTCTGGTGGGTGAGCGTGGCGAACCGCAGCGCCGCGGCGACCACCACCAGCGCACCGATCACCAGCCAATCGTTGTCCGGGCGGACCCAAGCCTCCGAGGCGGACGGAGGCGCGGCGGCGGCCCCCGGCGGGGAACTCAGATCCACACTCACAGCAGCCGCGACTCTAGTGGGTCCATGGGCCGACGCACCCCGGATTGGCCGCGATGACGAGAGGGTAGATGGCTCCGCCAACCGGCCCCGGTCGGTGACCGCCGCCGGAACCGCCGGCAAATCCTCTCGTTATTGTCGTCCGCTTGCCAGGATCCGCCCCCCACCGTGAATCGCGTCTCTCGCGGCGCCTGCTCGCAGGCGGCGGCGTACTCCTCGTGGCCATCGTGGCCGCGGTGGTGATCGTGCTCGTCAGCTCGGGCTCGAGCAGCCCGCCGGCCGCCGTGCTGCCGCCCTCGATGCACCGCGCCGGCCCGGAGACGATCTACACCGCCGGCGCGGCGCTGAAGACCGACACGGCCGCCACGCTCGACACGCTCGAGAAGATGGGCGTCAACCGGGTCCGGGTGTTCATGACCTGGAACCAGATCGCGCCGGACCCTACTGCCACGAGGGCGCCGGCGGGGTTTGACGCGGCCAACCCGGCCGCCTACCCAGCCGCGAGCTGGGCGCAGTACGACACGATCATCAAAGCGGTGGAGGACCACCACATGGGCCTCGACGTCGTGCTGGGCCCGCCGCCGCCGCGCTGGGCCGAGGGCAAGGGGGCGCCGAATCCGGTCAGGCAGACCTTCTGGAAGCCGAACGCGCGTGATTTCCAGGAGTTTGTGCAGTCCGTCGGTGAACGCTACAGCGGCCACTACACCCCGGCCGGCGCGTCCAAGCCGCTGCCTCGGGTGGCGTTCTGGTCGATCTGGAACGAGCCCAACCTCGGCGTCCAGCTCGCCCCTCAGACGGTGGATCACAACACCGTGGAGGAATCGGCGCTCATGTACCGGAAGCTCGCCGATGCCGCCTGGAACGGGCTCCAGGCCTCAGGGCACGGCAAGGATCTGACCTTGATCGGCGAGACCGCGCCCGCGGGCGGCAGGTTCGCCGGAGCCCCCGGCAACTTCTCGGCGATGGCACCGCTGCGCTTCCTGCGCGCCTTGTACTGCGTGGACGCCGCCTACCGGCCGCTGACCGGCGCGGCCGCCACCGCCCGAGGCTGCCCAGCCACGGCGGCCGCCTCGGCTCACTTCCGGGCCGAGCACCCGGCCCTCTTTCGGGCCTCGGCGTTCGCCGATCACCCCTACCCTCAGGGGTTGCCGCCCAACGAGGCCACTCCCAACGAGCCCGATTACGCCGAGCTGGCCTCGATCGACCGGCTCACCACGGCGCTCGATCGCATGCAGACGGTCTACGGGTCACACAAGCGCTTCCAGATCTACGACACCGAGTTCGGCTACCAGACCGCCCCGCCGGACACGCAGGGCGGAGCCGTGAGCCCCGGCGTGGCCGCAGAGTGGTTGAACTGGGCGGAGTATCTGCACTGGCGCAACCCGCGGATCGCCTCATATGACCAGTACCTGCTGCGCGATCCGGACCCGGTGGGACCTGGCCCGTACACGGCGCTTTGCCACCGGCCTGTTGACCTACCAGGGCGCCCCCAAGCCCACTCTGGCCGCGTTCACGATGCCGCTGTATCTCCCGGTGACCCGGACCGCGTCCGGTCATCCGTTGGAGGTCTGGGGATGCGTTCGACCGGCGACCACCGCTCGTCGCACGACCCATCGCCCGCAGTTCGTCGCAGGTGCAGTACCGGCGCGGGCACTCCGGACCGTTCGCTACGGTGGAGCGGGTGCGGTTGCCCAAGGCGTATTGCTACTTCGACGTACGCACAACGTTTCCGGGCAGTGGCTCCGTTAGGCTGTCGTGGTCCTATCCGCACGGCCCGGTCATCCACAGCCGCATCGTTGCCGTGACGGTCGGGTAGCCGCCGCCGGGCGGCGGAGCGTCCCGAGGCCCTCTCAGAGGGCGGCCGCAACTTCTGCAAGCCGCGACCTGTTCTAGCCACCATGCCCACATCTTTCCGCACAGCGACGCCACTGAAAGCGCGCGTCCTCACAGCCGTGACACTCACGGTGTCGCTCATCGCCGCTGCCGGCCTCGCGCTGCCCAGCGCGGCCAGCGCGAGCAAGACCCAGCTGCAGATGTTCCAGGACGGCGGACAGCTTCAGGCCGATCCCGCCGGCACGCTGGCGAAGTTCCGCGCTCTGGGCGCCAATGCCATTCGCGTCGTCGTGTTCTGGTACCAGATCGCCCCGCATCCCGGGGCCAAGAAGATGCCGAAGTTCAACCCGACTGACCCCAACGCCTATCCGCGGGCCAATTGGACCATGTGGGACACGATCGTCCGTGACGCGGCCGCCGACGGGATCAAGGTCGACTTCACGCTCGCCGGCGGCTCACCCACCTGGGCGAGCGGGCCAGGCGCCCCCAGCGACTTCCTGCACAACGGCCACTGGGCCTGGAAGCCCAACGCCAACCAGTACGGCCAGTTCGTGCAGGCGGTGGGCAAGCGTTACAGCGGCACGTTCAAGCCCAAGGGGAAGTCCACGCCGCTGCCGCGGGTGAGCATGTGGGCACTGTGGAACGAGCCGAACTTCGGTCAGGACCTCGGTCCGCAGGCGATCAATGGCTCGCAGACGCCCACGGCGCCCGGCCTGTACCGCAACCTGGTCAACTCCGGTTACAACGCGCTCAAGAAGACGGGCCACAGCCGCGACACGATTCTGATCGGCGAGTTCGCCGCCATGGGCGCGACCCCCCACAAGCCGACGCACCTGTGGCCGCAGGGGCTTCCCGGCAACGGCGGACAGAGTCAGCCGCTGCCGTTCATCCGCACCCTCTACTGCGTCGACTCCAACTACCACCAGCTGCGCGGAAGCGCGGCCACGAGCGTCGGCTGCCCGACGAACGCCGCGGGGTCGCGGACGTTCCGCACCAAGAACCCCGGGCTGTTCAACGTCACCGGCTTCGGGGATCACCCGTACGCGCAGAGCGGATCGCCGCTCACCGATGGCGTCGGCCCCAACTACGCCGCGTTCCCGGATCTGCCGAACATGGCACGGGTGCTCGATCGCGTCAATAGGGCCTACGGCTCCGGTAAGCAGTATCCGATCTACAACGACGAATACGGCTACATCACCAACCCGCCGTACCCGAAGTCGAGCCGCCACAACTACGTCAGCCCCGCGACCGCCGCCTACTACATCAACTGGGCCGAGTACCTGAGTTGGAAGAACCCCCGGATCGCCAGCTACATGCAGTACCTTCTCCTCGACCCGCCGCCCACGGCTGGTCCGTACGCCGGCTTCGCCAGCGGGCTGTATTTCTCAAACGGCAGGCCGAAGGCCGAACTGCCCGCCTACGAGGTCCCGGTGTACATGCCCAAGACCAACCTCAGTCCCGGCCAGTCGGCCGAGGTGTGGGGCGAGGCCCGGGCGAGCCAGTTCATGCAGACCGACACCCATCAGACCCAGCCTGTGCAGATCCAGTTCCAGCGCAACGGGCATGGAGCCTGGACGCTGCTGCAGACGATCAGCACGGCGGGGTACTTCGACGTCCACGTCACCATCCCGAGCAGCGGCAACCTGCGGCTGAGCTATACCTATCCGCAGACCGACCCGTTCCTGCCCGTCGGCTTCCCAAGGTCGACGGTTGTGAGCCGGACGATCAAGGTCACCTAGCTACGGCACCCGGTGATCGGGGATACTAAGGGGCGATGCCGTCCGGCTCGCCCGCAGTGATCTCCCGACTTCAGGAGATTTGCGGTCGCGAGTTCGTGTTGACGCACCAGCACGAGCTCGCGACCTATCGCTCTGACGGGCTGCTGCACTACCGCGAGGTCCCCGTGGCCGCCGTCCTGCCTGGCACCGCCGAGCAGGTGCGCCAGGTGGTGCGGGCGTGCTATGAGGCCGAACTGCCATGGGTGGCGCGCGGCTCGGGCACGGGGCTGTCGGGAGGCGCTCTGCCGGTCGCCGAGGGCGTGCTGATCGTCCTCAGCCGCCTGCGGCGGATCCTCTCCGTCGATCTGGAGAACGGCCGGGTGGTGGTCGAGCCCGGCGTCACCAACGTCAGCGTGACCCGGGCGGTCTCCCCCACCCACTTCTACCCGCCCGATCCCTCCAGCCAGATCGTCTGCTCGATCGGCGGCAACGTGGCCGAGAACTCGGGCGGGGCCCACTGCTTCAAGTACGGGTTCACCACCAACTACGTCATCGGGCTCGAGGTGGTGCTCTCCGACGGCACGATGGTGATCCTCGATCGCGACGCGCCCGGCTATGACCTGCTCGGCGCGTTCGTCGGCTCGGAGGGCACCCTCGGCGTCGCCACCAAGATCACGCTCCGCGTCATCCCCGCGCCCGAGAGCGTGAGCACGCTGCTGGCGTTCTTCGCCGACACCGGGGCCGCCGGCGAGGCGGTGAGCGGGATCGTGGACGCCGGGATCGTGCCCGGCGCGATCGAGATGATGGACCGGCTGTCGATCGAGGCCGCCGAGCAGTCCACCGGGGCCGGCTACCGGCTCGATGCCGGCGCGGCGCTCATCATCGAGCTCGACGGGCCGCGCGAGGAGTGCCTGGTGGGACTCGAGCGGCTCACGGAGCTGTGCGCGCAGGCCGGGGCGCTCGACGTGCGCATCGCCCAGTCAGATGCAGAGCGCGATCTGATCTGGCGCACGCGCAAGGCGGCGTTCGCGGCCATGGGGCGGATCGCGCCCGCCTATTACGTGCAGGACGGCGTCATCCCGCGCACCCGGCTCTCGGAGGTGCTGCGCCAGATCGACACGCTGGCCGGCGACTACGACCTGCGCGTGGCCAACGTGTTCCACGCCGGGGACGGCAACCTGCACCCGCTCGTCTGCTACGACTCGACCGTCGAGGGCGAGGCCGCACGCGCCGAGGAGCTCGCCGGCCTCATCATCAAGGCGTGCGTGGACGCCGGCGGCTCGATCACCGGCGAGCACGGCGTCGGCGTGGACAAGAAGGCCTATATGCCGGCGATGTTCGCCGAGCCCGATCTCGAGGCGTTTCAGCGGCTGCGCTGCGCCTTTGACCCCCACGGCCTGGCCAACCCCGGCAAGGTGATGCCGACTCCGCGGCTCTGCGGCGAGGTGCCCGGCCCCTACCGCGAGCACCCGCTGGAGCGCGCCGGCGTGGCCGAGCGCTTTTAGACCGCCGATGGCCACCGCGAGCACACTGGCCCCGAGCAGCTTTGACGACGCCGCCGCGGCACTGGCGGCGGCCACCCAGGAGGGGCGCACCGTGCGCATCGTCGGCGCCGGCACCAAGCTCGGCTGGGGCGGCGAGGTGGCCGCCGACATCGAGCTCCACACCACGCGCCTGGGCGAGCTGGTGGCCCACGACGCGGGCGATCTCACCGCCACGCTCCAGGCGGGCGTGCCGCTGGAGTTCGCGCAGCGTACGTTCGCCGCCGCCGGCCAGATGCTGGCGCTCGACCCGCCGCTTCACAGCCCCGGATCGGACCCCGAATCTGACCCCGCTCACCCGACGATCGGAGGCGTGGTGGCCACCGGCGACGCCGGCCCGCTGCGCCACCGCTATGGAGCCCCGCGCGACCTCGTCGTGGGGGCCACCGTGGCGCTCAGCGATGGCACGATCGCCCGCGCGGGCGGGAAGGTGATCAAGAACGTCGCCGGCTATGACCTGGCCAAGCTCTTCAGCGGTGCGTTCGGGACCCTCGGCCTCATCCTGTCGGTCAACGTGCGGCTGCACCCGCTGCACGAGACGAGCGTGACCGCGCTGGGCTCGGCGTCGGATCCCGCCACCCTGGCCGCCGCCGCGGTCGCGCTGGCCGCGGCCCCGCTCGAGTTCGAGGCGGTCGACGTCGCGTGGAAGGCGGGGCGTGGCGGGCTGCTCGCCCGCAGCGCGGGCCGCGAGGCGTCGCGGCGAGCCCGCCGTGCTGCCGCACTCATGGCCGAGGCAGGCCTGGCCGAGGTCGACGTCACCGACCAGGACGGCCAATTGTGGGAACGCCAGCGCGCCGGGCAGCGTTCCGTCGACCAGGCCCTGGTCCGGGTGGCCGCGCCCCCCACGTCCCTGGCCGCGGTCATCGCGGCCGCGCAGACCTGCGAGGCGACGCTCGTCGGCCGCGCGGCGCTCGGCGCGAGCTTTATCGAGGTCGCGCCCGAACTCGTGGGCGGCCTGCGAACGGCTCTGCCGGCAGGGGTGCGGGCGGTCCTGCTCGACGGTCCGCCCGCGCTGCGTGCCGCCGGCGACCCGTGGGGCGCCAGGCCCGGCCCCGAGCTTGAGCTCATGCGCCGCGTCAAGGCGCGCTTTGATCCCGCCGGCACCTGCAACCCGGGCCTGTTCGTGGGAGGGATCTGATGACGGCGTTCGACCCGCACCGTCCGCCCGAGCAGGACGTCGTCGACGACTGCGTGCACTGCGGCTTCTGCCTGGAGACCTGTCCCACCTACGTGCTGTGGGGCGCCGAGGCCGACTCCCCGCGCGGGCGGATCGTGCTCGTCAACGACGGCCTCAACCGCGACGAGCCGCTCTCTGACGCGATGGTCACCCACTTCGACCGGTGCCTGGGCTGCATGGCCTGCGTCACCGCGTGCCCTTCGGGCGTGCGCTACGACCGCCTCATCGAGCGCGTGCGCCCCCAGGTCGAGCGCCACCACCGCCGCACGCCGGCCGATCGCGCGCTGCGCCGTCTGCTGTTCGAGACCCTCCCCCACCCCAAGCGCCTACGGGCGCTGGTCCCGATGCTGGCCGCCGGACGCAGGCTGGGGATGGACCGCCGCCTGCCCGAGCGGCTCGCCGCCGTTGCCAAGGTCGCGCCCCAGGCGCCGACGGGGCGCGCCGCCAAGGCCCGCGTGCCCGAGCTCACGCCCGCCATCGGCACGACCCGGGGCCGCGTCGGCCTCCTGTTGGGCTGCGTGCAGCGAGTCTTCTATCCCGGCGTCCACCGCGCCACCGTCCACGCTCTGAGCGCCGAGGGCTTCGAGGTGGTGGCGCCGACCGCCCCCGACTGTTGCGGCGCGCTGGAATTCCACAGCGGCGAGGAGCCCGCCGCGGTGCGACGAGCCCAGGAGACGATCGCGGTCTTCGCGCAGGCCGGCGTCGACCACGTGATCGTCAACGCCGCCGGCTGCGGGTCGGCGATGAAGGAATACGGCGACCTGCTTGACACGCCCGAGGCGCGAGCGTTCTCCGAGAAGGTGCGCGATGTCTCCGAGCTGCTGGCCTCGGTGCCGCCGCGGGCCCCGCGCGGACCGGTGCCGCTGCGCGTCGCCTATCACGACGCCTGCCACCTGGCCCACGCTCAGGGGGTGCGCCGCGCCCCGCGCGAGGTGCTGCGCTCGATTCCGCGGCTCGAGCTGGTGGAGGTCGGCGCCGAGCGAGACGTCTGCTGCGGCTCGGCCGGGATCTACAACCTCGTCCAGCCCGAGGCCGCCGCCGAGCTCGGCGCGCGCAAGGCGCGCCATCTCATCGAGACGGGCGCGCAGGCGATCGCCGCCGGCAACCCGGGATGCGCCGCCCAGCTCGACGTCCACCTGCGCCAGCTCGGCTGCCCGCTGCCGATCCATCACCCGGTGGAGCTGCTCAGCCGCTCCATCGAGGCAGCGAGCCTGACCTAGGGAATACGGTCGCGCCGCGTCGCGCCCGGGCGGTCGGCTGACGCTCACGAGTACATCTGATCGATGGCGTCGGCGTACTTGGCGGCGATCGGCTTGCGCTTGAGCTTGATCGTCGGCGTCAGCTCGTCGCCCCCGGGCAGCCAGTCGCCGCGGACGATCGTGAACTTCTTGATCTGCTCCACGCGGGCCAGCCGCTCGTTGGCCGCGTCGATCCCCGCCTGGACGGCCGCGACCGCCTGGGGCTCGCCGGCCAGGTCCTCGAGGGTGCGCTCGCCGAGGCCGCTCTGACGGGCCCACTCGGGCGCGAAGTCGGCGTCGAGCACGATCAGCGCGGTGTTGTAGGGGCGCGCGTCGCCGATGCAGCACGCCTGCCCGATGAGCGGGCTCGAGGTCTTGATCGCCGCCTCGATGTTGGCCGGGGACATGTTCTTGCCAGCTGCGCTGATGATGATCTCCTTCTTGCGGTCCACGATCGACACGAACCCGTCCTCGTCGATGGTGCCGATGTCGCCGGTGTGCAGCCAGCCCTCGGCATCCACCGCCTCGGCGGTCTTCTCGGGCTGGTTGCGGTAGCCGCTCATCAGAAACTCGCCGCGACACAGCACCTCGCCGTCCGCGGCGAGCTTGATCTCGACGCCGGGAGACGGTGGGCCCACGCTGCCGATCCTGACCTGCCCGGGCCGATTGCAGGTGCCGGTTCCGCAGGTCTCGGACATGCCCCACAGCTCGGCCAGCTCGATCCCGATGGCGTGGAAGAACTCGACCACCTCCACGGGGGTTGGCGCGGCCCCGACGTTGACGGCCACGAGCTGGTCGAGGCCGAGCATCTGGCGCAGCTTGGAGAAGAGCTCCTCGTCAGCGCGGGCCACGGCGGCCTCGAGCTCGGGTGGCACCGGCCGGCCCTGCTGGCGCAGGCGCACGCGTTCGGTGGCGGCCGCCATCGCGTCCGCCACGGGCCGGCGCTGCTCCTCGGTCTGCGCCGCCTGCATCGCCTCCAGGCCCGCCTTGAGCTTCTCCCAGATGCGCGGTACCGCGAAGAACCAGTTGGGCCGCACCTGCGGCAGGTAGGAGAGCACGTCCCGCGGGTTGGGCGCGCATGTGACCGTACCGGCGTAGATCACCGGGATGTAGTGGTGCGCCATCCGCTCGGCGATGTGGGCGGCCGGCAGCCACGAGATCACCCGCGAGCCCACCGGGAACTCGATCACCTCTCGCACCCCCTGGGCGGTGAACATCACCGCGTGGTGGGTGAGCTGGACGCCCTTGGGGTGACCGGTGGTGCCCGAGGTGTAGATGAGGGTCGCCAGATCGTCCGGTGACACCACGGCGGCCGCGGCGGCGCCGTCGAAGCCGGGGTCAGAGCCCTCGACCTCGGCCAGGGCCAGCACGCCCGGCGGCGCCTCGCCGTCCACGACGATGACGTGCTCCAGCCCCGGGAGCTCTCGCCGGGCCTCGAGCTATCGCCGGCAGGAACGCCTGCTCGACGATCGCCACCCGCGCGCCCGAGTCCCGGATGAGGAACGCGATCTCGGCGGCCGGATAGGTGACGTAGATGGAAAACGGGGTCGCTCCGAGGGTCATCGTGGCCAAGTCGGCGATGTGGAACTCCGGGCGGTTGGCCAGCATGAGCGCGACGCAGTGCCCCCGGGAGACACCGAGCCTGGCCAGACCGCCGGCGAGCGCGTCAACGCGCTCCAGCAGCTCGCGCCAGGTCAGCGACACGCCGTCGTCGGGCATGCGCACGGCAACGAGGTCGGGATGGTCAGCGGCCGTGCGGCGCACCGCCTCGGCCACCGTCGCGGCGTCGACCGCGCTCTGGGCCGTCGTCATCGTCGTGCTGCTCGCCATCAGCTCCTCCTGCTCCCCGTTCGCGTGTCCGTCCGGGGGCTAACGCTATCGCGAGGGCTCAGCGGATGTTGAATCCCGGCCCGCTGAGCGTGGAGATGTCGTTGGAGAGCCCGATGACGAACAGCAGGATGATGAGCGCGAAGCCGACCACGCTGGCGCGCTCCATGACGCTGAAGGGGATCCGCCGGCCGCGCACCTTCTCGGCGACGGCCCAGAAGATGTGGCCGCCGTCCAGGGGCAGGAAGGGGAACAGGTTGATCACGCCGAGGGACAGCGAGATGAGCGCCAGCACCTCGAGGGCCAGCGTCGCGCTGCTGGCGAAGGCCTCCTGGGTGTACGTGTACCCGCCCACGACGCTGTTGAGCTGCTTGCGCTCCTGGGGCTCGAAGATGCGGCCGATCGTCGACACCGTCCGCGTGGTCACGTACCACAGCTTGGACGCCGAGGTGCCGGCGGCGCCGGGCACGCTGGGGTAGACCGTGCCCGTCACCCGGCTGTTGAAGTCAAAGCCCAGCTCCGGATGGCCCGAGACCTGCTGGGGACGGACGTGGAAGGTGATGAGCCGGCCGTGCCGGCGCACGACGACCGTGGCCGGCGTTGCGGCCCTGCAGCCGTCGGCTTGGGTGCCGGCGCAGCGGTGGGTGAGGATCTGCTTGCGCAGGACGACGGGCGAGCCGTTCACCCCGTCGATGGACACGATCGTGTCGCCGGGCTTGAGGAAACTGGCCGCTGGGGTGGCCTTGACCACCGCGGCGACCTGCTGGGTCGGCACGACCACTTGCTGCCCCTGCGCGTACAGCAGCCCCCACACGATCGCGAAGGCGATGACGATGTTGACCACCGGCCCCGCCAGGATCGTGACAACTCGCTTCCACACCGGCTGGTTGTAGTAGGCGCGGTGCGCGACCTCGGGCGCCAGCTCCTCGTTGGGATTCATGCCGGTGATCTTCACGTAGCCCCCGAGCGGGATGACCCCGATGCCGTACTCGGTCTCCCCCACGGTGCGCTTGATCGGCATCGGCCCGAAGAACAGCGAGAAGCGCTCGACGCGCATCCCCACGGCCTTGGCCGCGACGAAGTGTCCGGCTTCGTGCAGGAAGATGAGGACGACGAAGCCGAGGAATGCCAGGAGATACGACATGCGCGCGTCCCGAGTGTGCCAGGCCCGTCTAAGAACCGATGAAGGCCACCCGGAGGCGCTCTACGCGGGCGCGAGGGCCTCCACGAGCTCGGTGGCCACGCGGCGCGCCTGGGCGTCGGCCTGGGCGAGCGAGTCGAACGAGTGGATCCGCTGCTCGGGCAGCTGGGTGAGCGTCTCCTCGATCACCTCGGCGATCTGAAGGAAGCGCAGGCGGCCGTTGAGGAACGCGTGCACGGCGATCTCGTTGGCGGCATTGAGCGTGCACGGCGCCGTGCCGCCCGCCCTGCCGGCGTCGCGGGCCAGGCGCAGGCAGGCGAACGTGTCGGCGTCCACGGGCTCGAAGGTCAGCGCGCCCAACTCGGCCAGATCCAGCGCCCGCACCGGGACGTCGGCGCGCTCGGGATAGTGCAGGCCGTAGGAGATCGGGACCCGCATGTCCGGGTAGCCGAGATGGGCGAGCGTGGCGCCGTCGCACAGCTGGATGAGGCTGTGGACGATGCTCTGCGGGTGCACCACGACGTCGATGTCCTCATACGCCGTGCCGAACAGGTGGTGGGCCTCGATCAGCTCCAGCCCCTTGTTCATGAGGGTCGCCGAGTCGATCGTGATCTTGCCGCCCATGGACCACGTGGGGTGCGCCAGCGCCTCCTCCACGGTCACGGACTCAAGCTCACGGGCCTTGCGGCCGCGAAACGGGCCGCCCGACGCGGTCAGGATGAGCTTCAGCACGGTGCCGGGCCGCTCGGCGGCCAGGAGCTGGTGCAGGGCCGAGTGCTCTGAATCGACCGGGATGATCGCCGCTCCCGTTGCCTCGGACAGCTGCGTGACCAGTTCTCCGCCCACCACCAGCGACTCCTTGTTGGCCAGGGCCAGGTCGATGCCTTCCCCCAGGGTGGCCACGGTGGGCACAAGTCCGGCCGAGCCGACGATCCCGTTGAGGACCAGGTCGCACCCGGCCTCGGTGATGAGGGTCACGAGCCCGTCGGGCCCCGACAGGACCTCGCCGTCGGTCCAGGCCTCTGCGGCCTGAGCCGCGGCGTCGGGATCGGCCAGCGCGACCCGCCGCACGCCGTGCGCCCGGGCCTGGGTGACGAGCGCCTCCCAGCCGCTGGCCGCGCTCAGCCCCACCACCTCCAGCTCGTCCTCGGCGCTGCGCGACACGACGTCGAGGGCTTGGACCCCGATCGACCCGGTTGACCCCAGGATGACGAGCCGGCGCGGCACGCGGCCGATTGTAGGCCGGGCGCGCCCCTCGGCTCAGGCGTGGCGGACGATGCCCTGGGCGCTGACGCGGACGATGCCCCCGCGCATCAGTGCGGAACGTGGGGCAGCGCGACCCAGACGTAATAGCCCGCCACGACGGTGAAGATGACGGCGTCCAGGCGGTCCAGGGCGCCGCCGTGAGCGCCGAAGATGTTGCCGGAGTCCTTGATGTTGGCGTCGCGTTTGACCAGAGACTCGAATAGGTCCCCGATCGGACCCAGCACGGCCACGGTGATCCCCAGCAGCAGCGCGTCGCCCTGGGTTAGCCAGTCCTGGTTGAGCCCGGCGACGAACACCGCCAGGATCGCGATGAGCATCCCGCAGAACAGCCCCTCCCACGTCTTGTTGGGAGAGATGCTGGGCGCCAGCGGCCGGCGCCCGAACAGCCGCCCGCCGATGTAAGCGCCGGTGTCGGCCAGGAAGGTCCCGACGAGGATGTCGATGAGGATCCCGGCCCCGTTGTCCAGTCGACGCAGCAGCACGGCGTGCGCGAAGGCCAGGGCTAGCCACCACACGCCCAGCAGCGTCCCGGCGATCGAGACGGTGGGCGTGCCGCCGGGGCCGCGCGCCACGACGGCCAAGAACGCGACGGGGATCGAGGCCATCGCGATCTCCAGCACGTCGCGCGCGTTGCCGTACCGCGCGGCCAGCACCATCGCAGCGGCCGCGGCGAAGCCGACCACCGGGGCCGGACGCCAGCGCGGAAGCATCCGGTAGAGCTCGTGCAGGCACACCCACGAGATCGCGAGCATGAACAGCGCCCACGCGATCCCGCCGAGGTCGACGAACACGATCGCCACCACCGCCGCGGGCACCGCCACGAGCAGCCGCGCCAGCAGATCCGAGCTGCGCCGAGGCGGACGCTGCCGGCCACCGGAGCGATCCGCCGGGCGCGCGGACCGGCGAGCGGGGGCGTTGGAGCGACGGCGCGGGGGCTCGTCGCGCGGAGGCCGGCCGCGTGAGCGGGACGGGGGTGGCATCAGCGGCCCCCGAAGCGGCGCCGTCGCGCCGCGAACTCGTCCAGGGACTCCTCGAACGCCTGCCGGGAGAAGTCGGGCCACAGTTCGTCGCGGAACACGAACTCCGAGTATGCGGCCTGCCAGAGGAGATAGTTGGAGATGCGCAGCTCGCCGCTGGTCCTGATCACCAGGTCGGGATCGTGCATGTCAGGCGCGTACAGGTGCCGGCGGAACTCCTCCTCGGTGGTTCCGGCGAAGCTGCGTGCCGCGTCGACGATCTCCGCGCGCCCGCCGTAGTTGAAGGCTACGAAGAGAGTGATGCGGTCGTTGTCCGCGGTGATCCGCTCGGCCCACTCCATCCGCTCGAGCAGGGCCGGCGCCACCGGGGCGCTGCGGCGGCCAACGAAGCGCATCCGGACGCCCTCGGCGTGCAGCTCGGGGGTCTCGGTCTCGATGCGGCGGCCGAACATCGCCATCAGCGCGGCCACCTCGGCGCCGTCGCGCGACCAGTTCTCGGTGGAGAACGAGTACACCGTCAGCTCCCGAACGCCCAGCCCCGCGGCGTCGCGCAGCCGGGCCTTGACCACGTCGGCGCCGGCCTCGTGCCCGGCGATGACCGGCAGGCCGCGCCGCTGTGCCCAGCGGCCGTTGCCGTCGGTGATGATCGCGACGTATCGAGCCCGTGCGTCCGAGGCGCCGGACTGCGAAGGCTCTGCGGTCTCCTCCTGTCCGGCGACCACGCTCACACCTCGAGGATGTCTTCTTCCTTGTGTTTGAGCAGCTCGTCGAGCTCGGCGATCCGTGCGTCGGTCAGCTTCTGGAGCTCCACCTCGGCGCGGTGCTCGTCGTCAGAACCGGCCTCGCCGGCCTCCTTGAGCTCGCGCAGGTCGTGCATGATGTCGCGCCGGATGTTGCGGATCGCCACGCGGCCCTCCTCGGCGATCTGGCGGACCACCTTGACCAGCTGCTTGCGCCGCTCCTCGGTCAGCTCGGGGACGGCGAGGCGGATGAGGTTGCCGTCGTTGCCAGGGGTCAGTCCGACGTCGGATTCGAGGATGGCCCGCTCGATCGCCTTGATCGAGGTCCTGTCGTAGGGCTGGATCGTCAGCAGACGGGCCTCGGGGGCGCTGACCGTGGCCAGCTGCTTGAGCGGCGTGGACGCGCCGTAGTAATCGACGCTGATCCGGTCGAGGAGCGCGGGGCTGGCCCGCCCGGTCCGCACCGATCCGAATTCGTGGCGCATCGCCTCGACGGACTTGGCCATCCGCTCGCCGCCGTCGGCCAGCAGCTCGTCGATCATCTCCGATTCGCTCATCTCAAAGACCTTCCGCTCTGAATAGGCGACACTACCTCAGCCGCCGACCGCGAACCGGGAGAAGCGGCGGATGACGATGTTCTCGCGGGTCTCGGCGGAGAGGGCCAGCCGCAGTTCCTCGATGGTCTTGCCGCCGTGCTTGTCCTCGTTGACGTGCGTCTGACGTAGCAGGACGACCTCGTCGAGCCACTTGTCCAGCTTGCCCTGGACGACGCGCTCGCGCACGTTCTCGGGGCGGTCGGCGGCCTGCTCGGTGGCGATCCGGACCTCGCGGTCGCGATCCTCCGCGGGCACCTCGTCATCGGTGATGGCGACCACGCCCGGCGCGGCGGCCACGTGCAGCGCCACGTCACGCGCGAACTCGACGAACTTCTCGTTGCGGGCCACGAAGTCGGTCTGGCAGTCGACCTCCACGAGCGCGCCGATCTTGTTGTTGGCGTGGATGTAGCTCTGGATCACGCCTTCAGACGCCTCCGCGCCGGCGCGCTTGGCCGCCGATGCCTCGCCCTTGGCCCGCAGGATCTCCACGGCCTTCTCGATGTCGCCGTTGGCCTCGCTGAGCGCGTCGCGGCAGGCGAGCATGCCGGCCCCGGTGCGGTCGCGCAGTTGTTTGACCTCCTTGGCGGAGACGGCACTCATGCCTCGGCCTCCGAGTCGGCGCTGGCGGTCACATCCCCGGCCGGCGGAGCCTCGGCGCCGGCGGCCTCGGCAAGTTCGGGCGCGCCGGCCGGCTCGTCCGGCGTGGCCGGGGCCTCGGGCTCCGGCGCGGCGTGAGCCTCGGGGGGGGCGGCGTCGGCGACCGAAGCCTCAGCGAGGGCCTCGGCAGCCGGAGCCTCAGCGGGAGCCACGGGGACCGGAGCCTCAGCGGGAGCCTCGGCAGCCGGAGCCTCGGGGGCCGGAGCCACGGGGACCGGAGCCTCAGCGGGGGCCTCGGGGGCCGGAGCCTCAGCGGGGGCCTCGGGGGCCGGAGCCTCAGCAGGAGCTTCGGCGGCCGGAGCCGGGGCGGGCGCCTCCGCGGGCGGAGCCGGGGCGGGCGCCTCCGCGGGCGGAGCTTCGGTCGTCTCGGCGCGGGCCTGCGGCGCGGCCGGCGTGGGAGCCGCCTCAGCGGCTGCGGCGGCCTCGGTGGCAGCCGCTGCCGCCGCCTGCTGCTCGGCGGCCTCACGGGCAGCCTGCTCCTCGGCCTCGCGCCGCGCCTGCTCCTCGGCGCGGGCCTGCTCCTCAGCCTCGCGGCGCGCCTGCTCCTCGGCCTCGCGGCGGGCGCGCTCCTCGGCCTCCTGGCGCTCGCGCTCCAGGCGGGCACGCTCCTCCTCGGCCCGGAAGACCCCGTGACCCTGGGCCACGACGTCGCCGATGGCGCGGGTGACAGCCGCGCAGGACCGGATGGCGTCGTCGTTGCCGGGGATCACGAAGTCGATCCCGTCGGGATCGCAGTTGGTGTCGACCAGGCCGATGATCGGGATGCGCAGCCTCTGGGCCTCGCGCACGGCGATCGCCTCGGTCTTGAGGTCGATGACGAACACCGCGTCGGGGACTCGTTGCATGTTCTTGACCCCGCCGAGGTTGGCGCGCAGCTTCTCAAGGTCCGCCTGGGCGGCCATGCGCTCGCGGGTGGGCAGAAGCTGCAGCTGGCCCTCGGTCTCGTAGCGCTCCAGATCGTGCAGGCGCCTGATGCGCAGCGAGATCGTCTGGAAGTTGGTCAGCAAGCCGCCTAGCCACCGATGGTTGACGTAGGGCATCTCCGCCGAGTCAGCGATCTCCTTGATCGCGTCCCGGGCCTGCTTCTTGGTGCCCACGAACAGAACCGTGCCGCCACGCCGCGACAGGTCGGCGGCGAATCGACGCGCGTTGTCGAGCAGCGCCTCGGTCTGCAGCAGATCGATGATGTAGATGCCGTCCCGCTCTCCGAAGATGAAGCGGCGCATCTTGGGGTTCCAACGTCGCGTCTGGTGGCCGAAGTGAACGCCGGCCTCCAGCAGCTCCTTAATGCCGATATCAGGCACTGCTACAGCTCCCTTGTTTTGTGTTGACTGCTGCCCGCCGTACGAATGCGCGCCCCCGGCAACGCCGGGGGAGGGTCGCGATCCGCGGTTCGGCGGGATCGAGATGGGTTTCTTCGAGTCTACGCAAGTTTCAGTGATGGGGGTCGTTCAAGGAGTCAGCGGGTCGTCGCCCCCTACCACCGCGACGACCCGTAGCGCGAACCGAACCTCCCTTCCCATCGTTCCGGTGGTCGGTTCGCCAGCCATACCGGCGGGGCGGCTTTGGACGGGCCGCCCCGCTGTTTATTTCTGGCCGGTCTCGGCCCGCGCCAGCGCGGCCGCCAGGTCCTCGGGCAGCGGAGAGCTGACGTCGATGTCCTCGCCGGTCACCGGATGCGCAAACGCGAGCCGGGCGGCGTGCAGGAACTGGCGGCGCAGGCCGTACTCCCCGGCCGTGCCGTACTGCGGGTCGCCGCACACCGGGTGCTCGATGGCCGCCAGGTGAACCCGGATCTGGTGGGTGCGACCGGTGTCCAGAACCACCCGCAGCAGCGTCGCCCCGGGGAGCATGCGCTCGATCTCGAAGTGGGTGCGCGCCTCCCGCGGATCGTCGGTGTCGATCGACATGAGAACACGGTCGTGGCGGTGGCGCCCGATCGGGGCGTCGATCGTGCCCGTGCGGGCCGGCGGGCGCCCCTCAACGAGCGTCAGGTACTCCCGGCGCAGCTGTCTGCGCGCCAGCAGGGCCCTGAGCGCCCGATGCACCTCATCTGACTTGGCCACCACCAGCAGCCCCGAGGTGTCGCGATCCAGACGATGCACGATCCCAGCGCGATAGGGGTCCTCGCCCCCGGCGGCACGCCCGGCGAGGGCCTGAGCCAGCGTCCCCGTGCGGTGCCCGCGCGCCGGATGCACGACGAGGCCGGCCGGCTTGTCCACAACCAGCAGGTGGTCGTCCTCGTAGGCGACGCCGAACCGCGCCGCGGGCTCAGATGCCGGGGCCTGGCGCGGATCGCCGGCCTGTACCACCACGACCTCCCCTGGGCGCAGCGTGTGGCGCTTGGGGCGCGCTCGTCCGTCGACCCGGACGCGGCCGGCGTCGATCAGCGCCTGTGCCTGAGCGCGGGACCCCAGCGGCTCAGAGAGGAAGCGGTCCAGCCGCTCCCCGGCGGCCGTCTCGGGCACCGAGAGCGTCAGCAGAGGGTCGCTCACTCACCCTTGTGCCGGGAGGGGGCACCCTCCAGCACGTAGAGCAGGCTGAGCACTCCGAACGTGATCGCCATGTCGGAGACGTTGAACGCGGGCCACGCCGGAAGCTTGATGAAGTCCGTGACGTAGCCGTGGGCGAGCCGGTCGATGATGTTCCCCAGCGCCCCGCCGACGAGCAGCCCCGTGGGGAGCCACAGCCACGGCCGCGTCGGGCGCCTCAGGAAATAGACCACCAGCGCCGCCAGCGCGGTGAAGGTCAGGACCAGGACGGCGGCGCCGCCGCCGGCGAAGAAGCCGAAGGCGACCCCGCTGTTGTGGATATGGACGAGGTTGATCGCGGGCAGGAACGTCTGGGTCGTCCCGAGCGGGATGTTGGCGATCACGGCGCGCTTGGTCAGCTGGTCGAGAATCAGCACCGCGGCGACCAGCACGGCGACGCGGCCGAAGGCGACCATCCGCTGAGCCCGAGTTGACCTGACCGCCGTGCGGTTGGGCATCCCCGTGCCGATCGGCTCAGCCGCGGATGGCACTGACCACCAGCCGCTGGACGATGTACAGGACGATGATCGCGATCATCGGCGAGAAGTCGAAGGCCCCGACGGGCGGGATGAACTTACGGAACACCCGCAGGTAGGGGTCGGAGACGTCGCGAAGGAAGTTGAGCAGCATGTCGCTCCAGCGCGAGTACGGGAGCCGCATCCCGAACGAGAGCAGCAGGTTGAGCAGGATGTAGAGGAAGATGAGGACTATGTAGACCTCGAACAGCGCGCTGACGTAATTGGCGACGTTGCTCCGGGTGGTCGCCTCGATGAGCATCAGTTCGCCACCTGCAGCACGCTGTCCATGGCGTCGGAGAACGCCGCTCGGAGCCCGGCCCGCTCAAGGGCATCCAGTCCCCGCGCTGTCGAGCCCGCCGGCGAGGTGACCTCGCGCCGGACCGTCAAGGTGTCGTAGCCGCGGGTCTTGAGCAGCTCGGCGGTACCCGACATCGTCTCGGCCACCAGGCGGGCGGCCAGCCCGGGCTTGATGCCGTGGCGCACGGCCGCGTCGACTTGGGCCTCGAGCAGCAGCGCCTGATAGGCCGGGCCGACGCTCGACACCCCGGTGGCCACGCCCAGCAGGCTCTCGTCGACGGTGACGACGGTCCCAAGGCGCTCGAACAGCGCGATGACCTCGCGCTCCCGCTCGTGATCGATCACGTAGCCGTCGCGGACCGAGTGCGGCGCGTAGACCGTCACGCCCCGGCGAACCTCGACCGGCGTGTTGGGGATCAGCCGCAACACCTGCGCCCCTCGGTACGCCAACCTCAGATCAGCGCTGAGGACACCTCCCACAACCGAGACGACGGTCGTGACCTGGTCTGCGATCTCGTGCGCGACCGGGCCGAGCTGGTAAGGCTTGTGGCAGAGGATCACGACGTCGGCCTCGGCCGCCACCTCGGCGTTGGTCGCGGCTCGTCCGCCGAGCTCGTCGGCCAGCGCCTGGGCGCGGCCGGAACCGGCGTCCGAGCACAAGACCGGGTCGCCCCAGCCTCGGGCCATGGCGCGCGCCATGTTGCCGGCTCCGATGAGACCTACTCGCATCCGTTGAAATCTACCTGCGCGAGACCGCCGGGCCGCCACCGCACCGCTGACGCGACCTCTGCCTCGGATCAGGACTGGTTGAAGAAGCCCTTCTCCACCAGGCGAGCCCGCTCTTCGGCGGAGACCTCGACGTTGCGCGGCGTGAGCAGGAAGACCTTGTCGGCGATCCGCTGCATGCCCCCGTCCAGCGCGTAGGTGAGGCCCGAGGAGAAGTCGATGAGGCGCTTGGACAGGTCGGTGTCCGTCCCCTGGAGGTTGAGGATCACCGGAATCGTTTCCTTGAACTTGTCGGCGACGTTCTGCACGTCGTTGAAGCTCTTGGGCGCCACGAAATGCACCTGGACATCGCCGCCGGCACGCCCGTTGGCCGTGCGCCCGCCACCAACCGGCCGCAGCGAGGTCGTCCGCCGCTCACTGGAACCGCCTTCGTCAGCGAAGATGTCGTCGAACTCGTCGCGCCGGCGCCGGGAACTCAGCTTGCGGACGTTGGGACGCTCGCGGTAGCTGTCCTGGAGCTCGGCCTCGTGCTCGTTGCTGGGCTCGAGGTCCTCTTCATCGTAGGCGTCATCCTCGGCGAGACCGAAGTAGACGAGAGTGCGGTGCCAGCTGTCGCGAAAGGCCATGTGCGTTTTCAGGGTTCGCGCATTGAGGGCGATTCCCTGCCGTGATTATGACGCGCTCAGCCGGGATCCACCGGTAATGGGCGTCAGGTGACCCCGAGACGGCGGATCCGGGCTCACGCCGTGTCGCGGTACAGGCTCGTTCCGAGGCGGACGATCGTCGCCCCCTCCTGCGCTGCCACCACGTAGTCCTGGCTGGTCCCCATCGACAGCTGGGAAAGCCCGTGGCGCTCGGCAAGGCGCCTCAGCTCGGCGAAGTGCGGCCGGCTGTCCTCGGGGTCGGCCGTGAACGGCGGCATCGTCATCAGCCCCACCACGGTCACCGGGCAGCGGGCCAGAAAGCCGGGCAGGGCGGCCGCGGCGATGCCGCTCTTGCCGGCCTCGCCCGCGACGTTGACCTCGATCAGGACCTTCGTCCCGGGCCCGCCGTGCCGGCCGAGCTGCTCAAGGACGGACTCGGAGGCGACCGAGTGGATGTAGCGCACGTGCCCCAGCAGATCCTTGACCTTGCGGCTCTGCAGATGGCCGATGAAGTCCCAGGCGAAGCGCCCCGGGACCGCAGCCGCCTTGACCGCGAGCTCCTGGGCGCGGTTTTCGCCGACGACGGTCACGCCGCCGTCAGCCAGTGCGCCCAGCTCCTCGGCGGGCAGGTACTTGACCGCGGCCAGGATCTCCACGCCGGCCGGGTCTCGCCCCGCCCCGGCGATCGCCGCGCGCGCCCGCTCGAGGTTCCGCGCCACCACCTCGGCGCGCAGCCCGTGGATCAGGTCAACCACGCCACCCCCGCCTGGCGGCCGGTCACGCCGTGGTCGCGCCGGTGAGAGAACAGCAGCGCGGGGTCGGCGCAGATCGTGCAGATGCCGATGTCCGCGACGGTCGCGACCCCCGCTGCGCGAAGTTGATGGACGGCGATCGCCTTGAGGTCGAGATGGCGCCCGGCGTGGGCCTCGGGGATCGCGGCGAACGGCGCGTGGACCTCGTCGCCGACCTCGTAGCAGCAGGGCCCCGCCGCCGGCCCGATAGCGGCGCTCAGCCCGCCTTGGGCGCCCAGCTCACGCATCCCCTGCACCCCGCTCGCGATCATCCCCGTGGCCAATCCGCGCCAGCCGGCGTGGAGCATGGCCACGACCCCGCCCCCGCCCGCCGCCAGCGCGATCGGCAGGCAATCGGCGGTGAGCGCACACAGCGCGACATCGCGCCGATCGGTGGCCTGCCCGTCGACTCGGATCCCACCCACCCGCTCGCGTGGCGGCGCCGTCCCGGCTGTGATCCGCCGCACGTCGGCCCCGTGCACCTGGTGGACGAAGATCAGCGGCGGCGCGCCCAGCTCCGCCTCGAGCGCGGCCCGGTTGCGCGTCACGCAGCGATGGTCGTCGTCGGTCAGCCAGCCCAGGTTCATGCTCTCGTAGGCCCCCGTGGAGTGGCCTCCTCGCCGCGTCGAGAACGCCGCCCGCGCTCCGGGCAGGTCGATGGCGAAGTGGTGCCCCAGGGCGTAGAAGGGCTCGGCGGGCTCCATTGGCTCCCAGCCTACCCCCGCGCTCCTGCGGCCCGCAGCGCCTCGGCGAGCTCGGCCTCGCGCCCGCTGGCGCGCCCGTCGAGCTTGGCGGCACGGGCGGCCGCCAGCCCGGCGCCCACCGCGGGCCCGGGCTCCAGACCGGCCGCCAGCAGGTCGCCGCCGTCGATCTCCAGGCGGACCTGGCGCAGCTCATCGAGCCAGCGCCGGGCCGGGGCCTCGGCGCCGAGCGCCCCCGCCAGAGCGACGAGCTCCACGGGTCCCGAGCCCACCGCCGCGGCGATCTGAGACGGCTCGCGCGCCGCGCGCAGCCGCCGGGCCAGCTCAGCGGCGCGCGTCGCCGCGGCCACGATTCGCTCGCGGCGCGCCGCCGGGAAGGCGAGGCGGTCGAGCAGCCCCGGGAGCGCGGCCGGCGCCATGCCGAGCGACGCCAGAGCCAGGACCAGGTCGGCGGGCTCACCGTCGGTGGGCAGCAGCGCCAGCGCCCGCCGTGCCAGCTCGGCCCGCTCGTGGCCATCGAGACCGAAGCCCGGCGCGATGGCGCCGTCCACCCCCAGCTCATGGAGGATCCGGAACCCCTCGATGGGATCGCCCTGCTCGGCCAACAGCCGCAGTTCGGTCCCGAGCCGCGCGCCGCTGACCGTGTCCGGCGCTCCGGCGCCCACGGCGGCGTGCGCCAGCGCTCGGGTGGCGTCCTCGATGGCGAAGCCCAGGCGTCCCGCGTACCGGGCCAGGCGCAGGAGCCGCGTGGGGTCGTCGATGAAGCTGCGCTCGTGTAAGACGCGGAGCCGGCCGGCCTCCAGATCCTCCCGGGCATGCGGCACGTCGAGCAGATCGCCCCGACGGGGGCCCGCGAGCCCGAGGGCCAGGGCGTTGACGGTGAAATCCCGGCGCTCGAGGTCCTTCTCGATGTCCGCGGGGGCCACCGTGGGCAGGGCCCCGGGGTGCGCGTAGCGCTCGCCCCGGGCGCGGGCCAGGTCATAGGTGAAGTCACCGATCGTGACCGTGCGGGTTTCGAAGCGGTCATGGACACGCGCCGGCATGCCCAGCAGCGCGGAGACGGGCTCGAGCTCCCCATCGACGACGAGGTCGAGGTCGAGCGGATCTGACCCCAGCAGCAGGTCGCGGACGGCGCCCCCGACCAGATACACGCCCTCGGTGCCGCCGAGGCGATCGAGCAGCGGCCGGGCCGCCGGCAGCGACGAGAAGCGCTGGAGCAGGCCATTTGCGGGGGACTCGGACATCGCGTGAGCATCATGTCGCGCCTCGCGGCGCCCTGCCGGCATCGGGCCGTTTAGCATCCCGCTCCATGCCCCCCGTCTCACGGCGTTGGCTGTGGCGCGGGCTCCTCGCGGCTGTGGTCGTTGTGGTGATTGCGGGCGCAGCGGTGGCGTTCGTGCTGGCGCACGCTCCCGGCAATATCTCGCACCCCGACCTGGAGTTCACCACTCCGACGACCACCACCGCGCCGGCGCCCAAGCCCCATGCCAAGAAGCAGGTCGACAACTTCCAGTGGCCTTGGTACGGGTTCAACGGCGGCCGCACCCGCTTCTTCGCCGCTCCGGCCAACCTGGCCCCACCGCTGCATGTCGGCTGGAAGTTCGTCGACGGGGCGCTGCTCGAGTTCCCCCCGGTGATCTACCACGAGACGCTCTTCGTGCTCGACGACGATTGCGCGGCGCGGGGGATCAACATCCACAACGGCCACGTGAGATGGTTTCGGAAGATCGGCACCCTGTGCGCCGCATCACCAGCGATCGCACCCGACGCGGGACTGGTCGTGATGCCCGTTCTGTCCAGGCGCGGCGGTTCCCCCGGCCACGGGCGGTTCGTGGCTCTGTCGATGAAGACCGGCCACCTCGTGTGGTCGCGTCCGGTGGGCGCGGGCACCGAGTCCTCGCCCATCGTCCACGGGGTCACCGTCTACTTCGGCGACCAGGGGGGGAACCTCTACTCGCGCAACGTCGCCAACGGCCATCTGTACTGGACCTATCACGCCAGCGGCGCCATCAAGGGCGCCCCGGCCCTGTCGGGCGGCATCCTGTACTTCGGCGACTATTCCGGACGCGCGTACGCCGTCAACTCCGTCAGCGGCCACCAGGTGTGGGCCGTCGGCACCAGTGGCACGCACTTCGGATTCGGCGCCGGCAACTTCTACGCCACGCCGGCCGTGGCCTTCGGCCGGGTCTACATGGGCAACACCGACGGCCGCGTCTACTCGTTCGGCGCCCGCAACGGCGCCCTCGCATGGGCCACCTCCACAGGCGGGTACGTGTATGCGTCGGCGTCGGTCGCCGATCCCAAGGGCCTGGGCCCGACCGTGTACGTCGGCTCCTACGACCACGACATGTACGCCTTCAACGCCCAGTCGGGGGCGGTGCGCTGGAGGCACCGGGCCGGTGGGCGCATCTCGGGCTCGTCGACCGTCATCGGGAACGTCGTGTACTTCTCCGATCTGGGCAGCAGGACCACGGCCGGGCTCAACGTGGTCACGGGACAGCAGGTGTTCTCGTTCGGCGACGGCGCCTTCACGCCGATCATCGCGGATTACCACGCGCTCTACCTCGACGGCTACACCAGCATCTACCAGTTGCTCCCGGGCCGGGTGCCCGCGGCTCGCCACAAGCGCCGGGCCAGGCGCCGCGCCGCCGCGGCGGCTCACCACGCCTCCAGGCACGCCAAGCACGCCAAGCACGCCAAGAAGAAGGCGAAGCGCAAAGTGCGCCACGTGCAGCGCAAGAGCAAGCGCAAGGTGCGCCACGCGCAGCGCAAGAAGTGACCCCGGTCAGCAGTGCTAAACCACCCAGCGTGACACCGCCCTGAGGGCGTCACGCCTCGTTGCGCCAGCCCCCCGGCGCGTCTAATCCGCCGCTAATACGGCCTGATGCAGGGCTTCTTGCTATCATTATAGGTCTATGCGTTGTCGTAGTGGAAGTCACTGTACGCAGCCGGCCGAGAAGGGCCGTCGGTTCTGCGCGGAGCACGCGGCAGAGCTCGATCGCATGCGCGAGGAGCTCAAGGACGCCGCTGCCGCCCGCATCGGTCGGGGCCGGCCGAAGCGTTCCTCGACCTGCTGCCGTCCCGGCTGTTACGAGCCGCGCGTTCCCCCCGCCGCGTATTGCGATACATGCGCTGCGGCGGGCTACGTGGAAGAGGCCGCGTAGCCGCGCGGCCTGTTCGCAGCTCGGGTCCCCCAAGAAAACTTCATCTACCTACGGCGGTCACGCCACGGCGTGGACGCTGTCAGGCGTCTACCTGAGGCCGCACCGCAATCCCGCCGTCGGCCAGAAAGCGCTTGACGTCGCCCACCGTGTGATGGCCGTAGTGCAGGATCGACGCCACCAGTACGGCGTCCGCGCCCGCCTGCACGGCATCGGCCAGGTCCTCGAGGCGGCCGGCGCCGCCCGAGGCGATCACGGGCACCCCGACCGCCTGCGCCACGGCGTGCGTGAGCGGGAGGTCGTAGCCGGCGTTGGTCCCGTCGCGGTCCATGCTCGTCAGCAGGATCTCGCCTGCCCCGCGGGCCTCGCCCTCGCGTGCCCAGCTCACCGCATCGCGGCCGGTGGGCGTCCGCCCGCCGGCCAGGTAGGCCTCCCAGCCCGGGTTGACGGGCTCTGAGCCGGTCTGCTTGGCATCGATGGCCAGCACCACGCACTGGGCTCCAAACGTCCGCGACAGCTCGTCCAGCAGCTCTGGACGCTGGAGCGCCGCCGAGTTGACACTCACCTTGTCCGCGCCCGCGTCGAGCACCGCTTGGGCATCCGCCACCGAGCGGATCCCGCCGCCGATCGTGAAGGGGATGAACAGCTCGTCGGCGGCCTGGCGCGCGAGTTCCACCACCGTGGCCCGCTTGTCCGACGTCGCGGTGATGTCCAGGAAGACGAGCTCGTCAGCGCCGGCGGCGTCGTAGCGGGCGGCCAGCTCCACCGGGTCGCCGGCGTCGCGCAGGTCCAGGAACCCCACGCCCTTGACCACCCGGCCACGGTCGACGTCGAGACACGGGATCACCCGCTTGTAGTGCACGAGCGGCCTTACTCCGCGTCCCAGCCGGCGCGTCCCGCAAGAGCGGCCTGCCCGCCGGCCACGTCGAGGCGCCCCTCGTACAGGGCCTTGCCGACGATTACGCCGGCCAGGTTGACCCGGCGCAGCCCTGCCAGCGCCCGCAGGTCCTCCACCGAGGACACCCCACCGGAATACACGAACGTGCCGCGCACCGTATCGGCGATGCGTCCTACCTCGCCGAGGTCGGGTCCCGAGAGCATGCCGTCGCGCTCGATGCTCGAGTACACGAACCGGGTCACACCGCGCTTGCCCAGGGTCCTGATCACCGCCTCGGCGGGGATGTCGGTCTGGTCGGTCCAGCCCGACGCGGCGAGCTTGCCCTGGCGGGCGTCGACGGAGACGACGACGCGGTCGCGGTGAGCGGCCAGCGCCTCGTCGAGGAAGTCGATATCGGTGTAGGCGGCGGTTCCCAGGATCACCCGCGTCACGCCCAATGCCAGCGCGCGCCGGACGGCGTCGATCGTGCGCAGCCCGCCGCCGAACTGGACCGGCACGTCGATCTCGGCGACGATCCGCTCCACGTGATGCAGGTTGGCAGGCTCGCCGCTGCGGGCACCGTCCAGGTCGACGACGTGCAGCGCGCGGGCGCCCGCCTTCACCCAGCGGCGAGCGGCGTCCAGCGGGTCGGCGTCGTAGTCGGTCCGCTGGTCGAACTCCCCGCGCGCGAGCCTGACCGCCTTGCCCTCGAGGATGTCGATCGCCGGCAGGAGGATCACTGCGACGCCGATCCCGCCCACCCGGCCGGCGCCGAGTCGCGGCACAGCGTCACGAAGTTGCTCAGCAACGCCAAACCGTCGCGCGAGGACTTCTCGGGGTGAAACTGCACTCCGAAGACATTGCCGTGACTCACGACCGTGGCAAATCGCTCTCCGTACTCGGTGGTGGCGATGACGTCCGCCGGATCCTCCGGCCGTGCCGCCAGCGAGTGCACGTGATAGAAGGCGCAGCTTTCTCTCGGCAGTCCAGCGGTGAGCGGCGACGGACGCTCGAAGCGCACGTCGTTCCATCCGATGTGCGGGATCCGCAGCCCGCCCCCGTCAAGCAGGCTCACCTCGCCGGCCAGTAGCCCGAGTCCGTCGGTCACCTCGTGCTCCTGGGAGCGTTCGAACAGCAATTGCATGCCCAGGCAGATCCCGAGCACCGGCTTGCCGGCGGCGGCGGCCGCTCGAATCCGCTCGTCCAGACCGAGCTCGATGAGATTGCGCATCCCGTGAGGGAACGCGCCCACGCCGGGGACGACCAGTGCGTCGGCCTCTTCAAGCGCCGCCGTCTCCCGTGTGATGAGCGCGCGAGCACCGACGTGCCCGAGCGCCTTCTCGACCGAGCGGCGGTTCCCCATCCCGTAGTCCACCACCGCGACGGTCGTCACGTCAGCGTCCCTTTGGTGCTCGGCACGCCCCGCTCGGTGGGATCGAGTGCCACGGCGGCGCGCAACGCGCGGGCGCACGCCTTGAACGCCGCCTCGATGACGTGGTGGGCGTTGGTGCCCGCCTCGACGGTGAGATGGAGCGTCAACCTGGCGTTGGAGGCCAGCGCCCGGAAGAATTCCTCGGTGAGCTCGTGGTCGAAGTTGCCGATCGCCCCCGGCGGCAGCGGTGCCGAGAAGGCGAGCAGGCCGCGGCCGGAGATGTCGACGGCACATGACGCGCGGCTCTCGTCCATCGGCACCGTCGCCTGCCCGTACCGATGGATGCCGGCGCGGTCGCCCAGCGCGTGGTCGAGCGCCTGCCCCAGGCAGATGCCCACGTCCTCAACGGTGTGGTGGGCCCCCGTGTGCAGGTCGCCGCGCGCCTGGACGGTCAGGTCGAAGCGCCCGTGGCGCGCCAGCAGATCGAGCATGTGGTCAAAGAACCCAACGCCGGTGTCGCGCTCGCCCGCGCCCTCGCCGTCGAGAGCGAGGGTGAGGTGAATGTGGGTCTCCGCGGTGCGGCGGTCGATCTCGGCGGCACGTGCCATCACGTGCCATTCTCGCGAATGCGCGCCTCCATCGATCGGGCGTGCTGCTCGAAGCCCTCCGCGCGGGCGATCGGAGCGGCCGCCTGAGCCAGGGTCGCGGCATCCGATCCGATCCGGACCTCGGTGAAGCGCCGCCGGAAGTGGATGGGCGACAGCGCCGAGGCAAAGCGGGCAGCGCCGTTGGTCGGGAGCACGTGGTTGGACCCCGCGATGTAGTCCCCGAACGCAGTACCGCTGGCCGAGCCCACGAACACACACCCGGAATGGCGGACGGCGGGCGCCAGTGCCTCGGCGCCGGGGCCGACCAGCTGCAGGTGCTCGGGGGCGAAGGACTCAGCGATGGTCAGCGCCTGCTCGAGCTCGTCGACGCGGACGAATCGCACCACGGCCTCGGTCTCGGGCTCATTGCCGATCCGCCGCTCGAGCGCATCGATCAGCTCCGTCGAGTTGGAGATCGCCACCACCAGCGAGCCCGCCCCGTGCTCGGCCTGCGCGAGCAGGTCGAGGGCCAGCGCCTCGGGGTCGGCCGCCGCGTCGGCGATCGCCATCAGGTCGCTCGGGCCGGCGAAGCCGTCGATGCCGACCCGGCCGAACACCTGGCGCTTGGCCTCCTGGACGTACAGGTTCCCAGGTCCCACGATGACGTCCACCGCCCCGACCGTCTCGGTCCCGAATGCCAGCGCCGCGATCGCCTGCGCCCCGCCCATCCGGTACACCACCGACGCGCCGGCGAGCCGGCACGCCCCCAGCACGGCGGAGTTGACCTCGCCATCGGCGCCCGGGGGCGCGCACACGGCGATCTGCCGCACGCCCGCGACGCGCGCGGTCACCACGCCCATGACCACGGTGCTCGGGTACGGCGCGCGGCCGCCGGGCACGTATACCGCGGCGCGGTCCACCGCCACCTCGCGCAGGGTCACCTCGTGGCCCTCGAACGACACGGTCTGCTCGGCGGCCAGGCCGGCCTCGGCGACCCGGGTGACATTCTCAATGGCGTGGCGCAGACCGCCGCGCACCGCGTCGTCCAGGCGGGCCTCGGCGGTGTCGAGCTCGGCTTCGGGGACGCGCAGCGCCGACGGCGTGCTGCCGCCGGTGTCGTACTCGCGCGTGTAAAAGCGCAGCGCGTCGTCGCCGCTGGCGCGCACCCGGGCGATGATCTCGCTCACCTGATCGGCGACCGCCTCGGGCGCCGGCACGAGCTCGCGCAGCTCCTGGGCGAGCCCCGCGGGGTCGCCGGAGAGGTTCAGGCGCTCACACTGCATGGATGCGCTCCAGCAGGCGGTCGATCGTCGGCGCCCGCAGCTTGTGCGCGACCGGGTTGGCGATGAGCCGCGCAGTGCAGACCGCGATCTCCTCGCGTACCACGAGGCCATTCTCGCGCAGGGTCGTGCCGGTCGCGGTGAGGTCGACGATCGCCTCCACCAGCCCGGTGAGCGGTGCCAGCTCCACCGATCCCTTGACCTCCACGATCTCGGCCTGGCGGCCGGTCTGCTGGAAGTGGGCGGCCGCGATCCGCGGGTACTTGGTGGCGATGCGCACCACGCCCAGCCGCCGCAGCGCCTCGTCGGCGCGGTCCTCGCCGGCGACACCGGCCAGGACCATCCGGCAGCGCCCGTAGCCGAGGTCGACGAGCTCGTAGACCTCGCGCTCGGATTGCTCCATGAGAACGTCCTTGCCGGTGACCCCGATGTCGGCGGCGCCGGCCTCGACGTAGGTGGGGACGTCGGAGGGTCGCATGGTCACGATCCCGACGTCCTCGAACAGCAGCTTGCGGTCGTTGTCGCGCACCTCGCGAGTGTTCAGGCCGAGCTGGTCCAGGAGGTCCAGCGTCTCAGTGAACAGCGCTCCGCGCGGGACGGCGATCCGCAGCTCGCTCACCGGCCCCGGCCCCGCTCTTCCCCGGTCAGCGCGATGTGCACCCGCTCCACGTTGAGCGCGAACCCCACCGCCGGCAGCGGGCGGCCGAACGAAGCCAGCAGCTCGTCGTAGCGGCCGCCGCCGCCCAGGGGGACGCCGTAGGCCGGGTCGTAGACCTGAAACAGCGGGCCGGTGTAGTACCCGAGGCTGCGCACGAGACCGAGGTCGAAGATGATCCGCGCGGCGACGCCGGGCTCCAGCAGGCCGTGGACCTCCCGCATCCCGCGCAGCGCGTCGTGCAGCGCGCTCTCGAGGCTCTCCAGGACCTCCGGACCGCCGCGGGTGTGGGCCAGGCGCAGCAGCAGATCGGCGTCGGCGGCGGCCAGGTCCAGTGCCCGGATCTCACGGTCCACGCCGACGAAGTCCCCGGCGGCCAGCTCGGTGAGGATGAGCTCACGCCGGTCGGCGTCAACGCCGAAGGCCTCCAGCAGCGACGGGTACAGCGCGGCGTCCCCGAGCCCCACGCGGTAGTTGTCCAGCCCGGCGGCGTCCAGCGCGGCGCACAGGACCGTGAGCACCTCGGCGGTCCCCGCGGCGCCGGGCACGCCGATCAGCTCCACGCCCGCCTGCAGCAGCTCGCGGGTCTGTCCGCGCTGAGGGCGCACCCCCCGGTAGGCGTGTGCGACGTAGCAGAAGCGCAGCGGCGGCTCCGCGTGCGAGTAGCGGGTGGCCACCACCCGGGCGATCGGCACCGTCATGTCGGGCCGGAGCACCAGCACGCTCCCGTGCTCGTCAAACACGCGGTAGGCGGGCCGGGCGCCGCCGATGTTGGCGCGCTGGAAGGTCTGCTCGTACTCGAGCGCGGGGGTGTAAACCTCGCCGTAGCCGGCGTCCGCGAACACCGCGCGGATGCGGTCGGTCATCGCCCGCAGCTCTCCCATCTCGTCGGGGAGAACGTCGCGCGTGCCGCTTGGGATCCGGTCCACCATCGCCTCGAAGCCGCCGTCGCGGGTCGAGCGAAGTGTGCTCACGCGGCTACGGGAGCGTCTTCCAGCCGGGTGATACGGGCGCCGAGCTCTCGCAGCCGCTCGTCGATCCGCTCATAGCCGCGGTCGATCTGGCGGATGTTGCCGATCTCGGTGACCCCGTCGGCGCACAGAGCGGCGATCAACATCGCCATCCCGGCGCGGATGTCGGGAGACTCGACCCTGGAGCCCCGCAGCGGGCGCGGCCCGTTGATGATCGCGCGATGGGGGTCGCAGATGGTGATGGACGCGCCCATGCCCACGAGCTTGTCGGTGAAGAACAGGCGGTTCTCGAACATCTTCTCGTGGATCATGACCGAGCCGGAGGCCTGGGTCGCCAGCGCCAGGGCGATGCTGGTCAGGTCGGCGGGGAACGCCGGCCACGGGCCATCCTCCACCTTGGGCATGTGGTCGCCGTGGTCGTTGCGGACCACCAGCTCCTGGTTGCCCGGCACGATGATGTCGTCGCCGTGGACCTCGCTGCGCAGACCCAGGCGCTCGAACACCAGCCGGATCATCCGTAGATCGTCAGGGCGCGCGTCCTTGACCACCAGCTCGCCGCCGGTGACGCCGGCCAGTGCCATGAACGAGCCGATCTCGATGTGATCGGGCGCGATCGTGTGGGTGCAGCCGCGCAGCCGCGCCTGGCCGTGGACGGTCATGACGTTGGAGCCGATCCCGTCGATGTCGGCGCCCATCTGCTCGAGCATGCGCGCCAGGTCCTGGACGTGCGGCTCGGACGCGGCGTTGCGGATGACGGTGGTGCCGCGGGTGAGCGCGGCGGCCATCAGCGCGTTCTCGGTCGCCATCACCGAGGGCTCGTCCATCAGGAAGTCGCAGGGGCTCAGGCCCAGCGGCGGGGCCGTCAGCACGATCTCGTCCGGGCGGTCGTCGACGGTCGCGCCCAGCGTGCGGAACGCGTCGAGGTGCGGATCCAGACGGCGCCTGCCGATTACGTCACCGCCCGGCGGCGGCATGAGGGCCGAGCCGAACTTGGCCAGCAGTGGGCCGGCGAGCAGGAACGACGCGCGGATCCGCTCCGCCAGCACCCGGTCGACCTCGGTGGTCTCGACAGCGGAGCTGTCGATCAGGATCTCGGCGGTGTCGAGCCACTCCACCCGGGCGCCCAGGATCTGGAGCAGGCAGATCATGTCCTCCACGTCGGAGATCCGGGGGACGTTGCGCAGGATCACCTCGTCGTCGGTGAGCAGGCAAGCCGCCAGGATCGGCAGCGCGCCGTTCTTGTTGCCCGCGGCGGTGATGGTGCCTGACAGCGGCACACCGCCTTCGATTACGAACTTCTCCAGTTTGATCGACCCCGCTGTGGTGGTGGATGGGCGGTGGCCAGTCAGCGTAGCCGTTACCGTGGGTGACTGTGTCTCCGGCGGAACCGGGGCCGAGCGCTGAGCTAGGGTAACGGCCATGCCGGTGGAGATTTCGCGGACTGACGCCTGGGACCTCCTTTGCGAATGGACCCAGTCGGACTCCCTGCGCCGCCACATGTTGGCGGTGGAGGCGGCCATGCGCGCCTACGCGCCCCGCTTTGACGGTGACGTCGAGCTGTGGGGCCTCACGGGGCTGCTGCACGACCTCGACTACGAGCGTCATCCGTCTCTCCAGGACGGCCATCCGCGGTATGCGCTGGCCGAGCTGGAGGCGCGGGGTTACCCGCCGGCGCTGGTGCGCGCCGTGGCGTCGCATGCGACCTACCTCGGCGTCTCCCGTGATTCGCCCATGGAGAAGGCGCTGTTCGCCGTCGACGAGCTGTGCGGCTTCCTCCTCGCGTGCGCGTACGTCCGGCCCGACGGCCTGGTGGGGATGACGCCCAAGTCGGTCAAGAAGAAGATGAAGACACCGGCGTTCGCCGCCGCGGTCAGCCGTGACGACATGACCGAGGGCGCGGCGGAGCTCGGCGTGGACTTCGACGAGCACCTGGCGTTCGTGATCGCCGCGCTGGCGCAGCGGCGCAACGAGCTCATGCCAGCAGCGGCAGCGGCCGACGGGGACTGAGAGCAGCGCGGGCCGTGGCTCCGGTCTCCGTCGTGGTCCTCGAGGGCGATGAGACGGGCCAGGAGCTGCTCGAGCAGGCCCTCCGCGTGCTCGACAGCGAGTCGCTCGGCCTCGAGCTGGAACTGGTGCGCTTCGATCTGTCGCTGGAGCACCGGCGGGCAACGTCCAACGGGGTCGTCAACGAGGCGGCAATGGCGATGCGCGATGCGGGCCTCGGGCTCAAGGCGGCCACCATCACACCCGAGGGAGCCGGCGACGTCGGCTCGCCCAACCGCATCCTGCGCGAGGAGGTGGACGGCAAGGTGATCGTCCGCACCGGGCGCCGCCTCCCCGGCGTGGCGCCGATGGCGGGCGTCTACCACCCCATCTCGGTGGTGCGGATGGCGGTGGAGGACGCCTACGGGGCCGCCGAGAAGCGCGAGGGGGCCGAGGGGGCGCCGGACGAGGTGGCCTATCGCACCGAGAAGATCACCCGCTCGACGTGCCGCGCGGTGGCCGAGTTCGCGTTTCGCACCGCCGCCAAGATGGGCGCGCGCGTGTACGGTGGCCCGAAATGGACCGTGTCCCCGGTGTACGAGGGGATGCTCAAGGAGGAGATGGACGGCGCGGCCGCGCGCCACCCGGAGATCCCCTATCAGCCGGTGCTCATCGACGCCACGTACGCCGGCCTCCTGTCGGGCGCGACCGACGCGCCGCTGGTGATCCCCGCGCTCAACCGCGACGGCGACTGCCTCTCGGATCTCGTCCTGCCGATGTTCGGCTCGATCGCCGGCGCCGAGTCGGTGCTGCTCGCCTTTGACGATGAGTACGACATCACCTGCGCGATGGCCGAGGCGCCGCACGGGACGGCGCCGGCGCTGCTGGGCAAGGACCTGGCCAACCCGCTGGCGATGATCCTGGCCTGCGGGGCGCTGCTGCGCCATGCCGCCGATCGCCACGGTCCGGCCTGCGAGCGTGCGTCGCGCGCGATCTACGAGGGCACGCTGGAGACGATCGCCTCGGGCATTAAGACGCTCGACCTCGGAGGCCATACCGGCACCACGGAGTTCACCGGCGCCGTGGTGGACCGCATACGCACGAAGCTCGACGTCTGGTCCTCGCTGGGCTCCTGACCGCGTGCGCGGCTCGCTGGCTCCCGACCGGGTGCGGGGCTTGCCGCGTTCCTGCACGACGCGTTGCAGACCCCCGGTTCCGTCCGCGCCCGCCCCTACCGTTACGAACATATGTTCCAGGCTTCCACCGAGCGAATCCGCGCCCTCATGACTCTGGTTGACGACGTTCTCGGCGATCCCCAGCCGCCGGCCCCACCGCACCCCCATCGCCGGCCGGTCCGGATCGAGCGAAAGCGGCGCGCGGGGTCCGTGGCGATGCGTCCGATGCACTGCCTCTCCCCCGTGCGCTCCCAGCCGGGCCGTGTCGGGCGCGAGCGGGTGAGCTAGCCGCGCCGCGCGCGTTCGCACGCTGACACGGGCACGGCTACAAGAGCTGAGCGCGGCCTAGGGCCGTGACGTTCAGGACACGAGCGTCGTGGCGAGGGCGATCACTCCGGACGGCTCGCCCGTCGGCGAGGCGTTGGGGCCCGCCTGGGCCAGCGCAATGAGGACCGCGATGAACGTGCCCAGGCCCAGCACGACGCAGATGACGAACAGGACGAACACCTGCGGGTTGGCCCGGAAGTACTTGGCCATCGCTCGCATCACCTCATGATGGTGCCACGCCCGCCGCGTCGCCGGTGACGGTGACGGTGGCGGTGGCCGCAGGTTTGCCAGAATGCTCAGATGACGACATCGAACCACGAAGGCGAGCCCATCACCGAAACGGGGCTGGCGGCCCTCAAGGCCGAGATCGGTGAGCTGGAGACCGTCGCGCGGCGCGACATCGCCGCCCGTATTCTCACCGCCCGCGGCCACGGCGATCTCAAGGAGAACGCCGAGTACCACGCCGCCAAGGAGGACCAGGCCCACCTCGAGACCCGCATCCTCCGGCTCCGCCAGCGCCTGCGCAACGCAGTTGTGGTCGACGTCCAGAGCGGCCCGGCCAACGGCGGTTCCACGTTCGCCTTCGGTCGCTCCGCGGAGGTCACCGACGAGGGCACCGGAGAAACGCACACGTGGACGATCGTCGGCGCCACCGAGGCCGACCGGGCCGCCGGCAAGCTCTCGGCCGAGTCCCCCGTGGCCAAGGCCCTCATGGACCAGCCCGCCGGGACCAGCGTCTCCGTGGTCACGCCCCGCGGCGAGCGGCGGCTCAAGATCGAACGCATCCTCTAGCCGCCCACCGCGTCGCCTCGAGCCACACACGAGCCAGCCGCAGGCTTCAAGGGCCCACCGGCCTCCACCCGAACGCCGCTCGGGCTGGCACGGCGGGAACACGCGCGGAGGGCAGCGCCCGGGGGCGCACGCACACATCGCCGATGCCCTGGTCGATGCACCGTCACAGATCCCCACCCGCGCACCGCAAGTTAAGCCCAGGGCAGCGGCGCTGATGTGCGTGCGGCCCCCAAAAGACAGCCACACAGCAAACAAACCCCGCCTGCCAAACAAGCAAGCTAGCGGGGCTTGTATAGAAGAACCGGCGGCGACCTACTCTCCCAGGCCCTTGCGGGCCAAGTACCATCGGCGCTGAGGGGCTTAACGGCTCTGTTCGGAATGGGAAGAGGTGTTTCCCCCTCGCCATGGCCACCGGAAACTTGTCAAGACCGCATGGCCCCGCCACGAGGGCGAGGACCGCTCTTCGCGGGCCTTCAAAACCACACAGCGCCAATGAACGGATATCAAAAATATCCGTCAAGCCCTCGACCCATTAGTACCGGTCTCCTACGAGTGTCACCACTCTTCCAGATCCGGCCTATCAACCTGGTGATCTTCCAGGGGTCTTACTCTCTCAAGGAGATGGGAGAGCTCATCTTGAGGCCGGCTTCCCGCTTAGATGCTTTCAGCGGTTATCCGATCCGCACGTAGCTAACCTGCGATGCCCTTGGCAGGACAACAGATACACCAGAGGTGCGTTCATCCCGGTCCTCTCGTACTAGGGACGAATCCTCTCAACTCTCCAACGCCCACGGCAGATAGGGACCGAACTGTCTCACGACGTTCTGAACCCAGCTCGCGTACCGCTTTAATGGGCGAACAGCCCAACCCTTGGGACCTACTTCAGCCCCAGGATGCGACGAGCCGACATCGAGGTGCCAAACCGGGCCGTCGATGTGGACTCTTGGGCCCGATAAGCCTGTTATCCCCGGAGTACCTTTTGTCCGTTGAGCGACGGCGCTTCCACTTGCTACCGCCGGATCACTAAGGCCTGCTTTCGCACCTGCTCGACCTGTCGGTCTCACAGTCAAGCTCCCTTGCTGCCTTTACACTCTACGCACGATTTCCGACCGTGCTGAGGGAACCTTTGCGCGCCTCCGTTACATTTTGGGAGGCGACCGCCCCAGTCAAACTACCCACCTGTCACTGTCCAGTGCCCCGATTCAGGGCGCACTGTTAGAGATCCAATACACCAAGGGTGGTATCTCAAGGTTGGCTCCACGCCAGCCGCAGCCGGCGCTTCCAAGCCTCCCACCTATCCTGAGCGAAATGCATCGAACCCCAATACCAAGTTGTAGTAAAGGTTCACGGGGTCTTTCCGTCTAGCCGCGGGTACTCGGCATCTTCACCGAGACTGCAATTTCACCGAGCCCCTCGTTGAGACAGCGTTCAAGTCGTTACGCCATTCGTGCAGGTCGGAACTTACCCGACAAGGAATTTCGCTACCTTAGGCACTTTTGTTACTCGCCCGACGTCTGTCGGGCGGGCTAGGTCGTTTCTCTTCCGCCTAGCTCTCCACGTCGCCGTGGAGGTCGGACCATCTCTTCACCGCTGCTAGTGGTGTCCAGCGTATGGCCTCTGAGGATTCTGTCGAGAATCTCACTCTTCGGAGTCCGCCGGTTCTTGCCGTTCCCATTGATGGTGTACGCAAGGTCGACGAGCTCCACGATCCCTTCGAGACTCCGGTGCCGCCCCTGGCAGACGAGGTCGACAACGGTCGCGAAGATGTCGTAATCAACTACGCGCGCTGAATAGCGCATGTAGCGTCGGAGGAACGGAACCACGTGGTCCCGCAGGACCTGGCGGTTCGTGATCTTCAGCACCAGCACATCCTCATTCCCAGGCTTGGGAAAGATCGTGCCGGACCCGAACTCCTCCGCAGCCAACTCCAGGAGGCTCCGTCTTTTCCGGTGTTGATACAGAAAGAACTCCGGTTGAACGAAGACGCCAAACGCAGCCGTCGGATGTCGCTTCAGCGACACGCACACGCTGCCTTCGCCTTCAACGAAGCCGGCTAACCACCAGCGACGTTGCTCCTGACTCGACAGTCTTTCCTGCTGATTGTCTGCACCCGGCACGTTGTCACTGTACTGCCCAGACCGGACAGAACGAGTAGCGCGGGATTCTCAGATGTTCCAGCATTTAGCTGAATTTTGTAACAGCCAGTTCACTAACCGTTATAGTTACGGCCGCCGTTTACCGGGGCTTAGTTTCGGTGCTTCGGGTTACCCCTAACACCTCCACGTAACCTTCCGGCACCGGGCAGGCGTCAGCCCCTATACGTCGTCTTTCGACTTAGCAGAGACCTGTGTTTTTGGTAAACAGTCGCTTGAACCTATTCACTGCGGCCCTCTCGGGCTCCACCCGCAAGGGGTTTCACCCTACTGGGGCGCCCCTTATCCCGAAGTTACGGGGCGATTTTGCCGAGTTCCTTAACGAGGGTTATCTCGATCACCTTAGTGTGCTCCACTTGCCCACCTGTGTCGGTTTTGGTACAGGCACGCGCGACCTCCCTAGAGGCTTTTCTCGGAGGCATGGCATCCGGGACTCGCCGGCTTAGAGCCAGCTGGCATAACACCTCAGGTTACGCGGCTCCGGATTTACCTAGAGCCACCCCTACGTGCTTACCCCAGGACGACCATCGCCTGGGATCCCATAGCCTTCCTCGTCCCCCCATTCGGTCAAACGGTCGCGACGTGGTACGGGAATATCAACCCGTTGGCCATCGACTACGCCTTTCGGCCTCGCCTTAGGTCCTGACTAACCCTGAGCAGACGAACTTTACTCAGGAAACCTTGGGCAATCGGCGGAGGGGATTCTCACCCCTCTTTCGTTACTCATGCCGGCATTCTCACTTCCGTCGCCTCCACAACTGCCTTACGGCGCTGCTTCACTGGCGGCGGAACGCTCTCCTACCGCGTGATCCGAAGATCACACCCGCAGCTTCGGTGACTAGCTTGAGCCCCGTTACATTGTCCGCGCTCGAACACTTGACCAGTGAGCTGTTACGCACTCTTTCAAGGGTGGCTGCCTCTAAGCCAACCTCCTGGTTGTCTGTGCATTCGAACATCGTTTACCACTTAGCTAGTACTTAGGGACCTTAGCTGGCGGTCTGGGCTGTTTCCCTTTTGACGCTGAAGTTTATCCCCCAGCAACTGACTCCCGGAGTAACCGTGACGGTCTTCGGAGTTTGCCTGAATTCGGTAACCTGGTAGGGCCCCTAGTCCAAACAGTGCTCTACGGCCGCAACGGAATTTATCCGAGGCTATACCTAAATATATTTCGGAGAGAACCAGATATCACTGAGCTTGATTAGCCTTTCACTCCGACCCACAGGTCATCCGCCCAGTTTTTAACCTAGGTCGGTTCGGTCCTCCACGAGGTCTTACCCCCGCTTCAACCTGCCCATGGGTAGCTCGCTCAGCTTCGGGTCTACCGCCTACGACTATGTCGCCCTATTCGGACTCGCTTTCGCTACGGCTCCGCTCATCGCTTAACCTTGCCGCAGACGAGTAACTCGCCGGCTCGTTATGCAAAAAGCACGCGGTCACAGACCAAGTCTGCTCCCACCGCTTGTAGGCACGCGGTTTCAGGTACTATTTCACTCCCCTTCCGGGGTACTTTTCACCTTTCCCTCACGGTACTAGTCCGCTATCGGTCACCAAGGAGTACTTAGCCTTGGAGGGTGGTCCCCCCAGTTTCAGTCCGCGTTTCACGGGAGCGGACTTACTCAGGAACATCTGCGGAAGATCATGCAGTTTCGTCTACGGGACGATTGCCCTCTTTGGTGCGCGGTTCCACGCGCTTCGACTACCACATGACTTTGTAACTTCCGCCGAGCCAGCCACAGCTCGGACCAGACGTCCTACAACCCCTGCTGCGCAACGCGTGGCCGCTTACACGCAACAGGTTTGGGCTGATCCCCTTTCGCTCGCCACTACTCGGGGAGTCTCGGTTGATTTACTTTCCTCGGGGTACTGAGATGTTTCACTTCCCCCGCTTGTCTTCTCCACGCCTATGTGTTCAGCGCGGGATAACGTCGCATTACCGACGCTGGGTTTACCCATTCGGAAATCCGCGGGTCAATGGCTATTCAGCGCCTAACCGCGGCTTATCGCAGCCGTTCACGTCCTTCATCGACTCTTGGTGCCAAGGCATCCACCATGTGCCCTTACTATCTTGACGGTGATCTTTTTGGGAGAGGATCACGAAGATCCTCGCCCGGTGATACCCGTTTCATTGGCTACTGTGCAGTTTTCAAGGTCCGCGAAGAGGCGAGGTGTGCCGGACCGACGACCAGGGGCCTAGGCCCTCCAAGCGCCGGCGGCACGCCGGTCTCTCAAAACTCAACAGCATGCGGCCGTGCTCACCCGCGCCTTGCGGCGCCGGCGGCCCGGCCTGCCAGGTCCGGTCGACATGTCTAGTGACCGAATGCGCTCCCGAGCTTCGGACGCGGTAGCTCCGAGGAGCTCGAGGCGTCCGCCTCAGGGCATTCGGTGCCCTCGCTTTAGGAGGGCTCCCTAGAAAGGAGGTGATCCAGCCGCAGCTTCCGCTACGGCTACCTTGTTACGACTTCACCCCAGTCACGAGCCCCACCTTCGACGGCTCCCTCCCAAAAGGGTTAGGCCACCGGCTTCGGGTGTTGCTCACTCCCATGGTGTGACGGGCGGTGTGTACAAGGCCCGGGAACGTATTCACCGCGGCAATGCTGATCCGCGATTACTAGCAACTCCGCCTTCATGCAGGCGAGTTTCAGCCTGCAATCCGAACCGAGACGCGCTTTAAGGGATCCGCTCCACCTCGCGGTATCGCAACCCTCTGTACGCGCCAATGTAGCACGTGTGTAGCCCTGGACATAAGGGGCATGATGACTTGACGTCATCCCCACCTTCCTCCGGTTTGTCACCGGCAGTCTCGCATGAGTCCCCAACTAAATGCTGGCAACATGCGACGGGGGTTGCGCTCGTTGCGGGACTTAACCCAACATCTCACGACACGAGCTGACGACAGCCATGCACCACCTGTGATCCTGCCCCGAAGGGAGACCGTGTTTCCACGGCTGTCAGGAACATGTCAAGCCCAGGTAAGGTTCTTCGCGTTGCGTCGAATTAAACCACATGCTCCGCTGCTTGTGCGGGCCCCCGTCAATTCCTTTGAGTTTTAGCCTTGCGGCCGTACTCCCCAGGCGGGGCACTTAATGCGTTAGCGTCGGCACGGAGGGAGTCGACACCCCCCACACCTAGTGCCCATCGTTTACAGCGTGGACTACCAGGGTATCTAATCCTGTTTGCTCCCCACGCTTTCGCGTCTCAGCGTCAGTACCGTCCCAGCGAGCTGCCTTCGCCATTGGTGTTCCTCCTGATATCTGCGCATTTCACCGCTACACCAGGAATTCCACTCGCCTCTTCCGGACTCGAGCTTGACAGTTTCCACCGGCTTTCCAGGGTTGAGCCCTGGACTTTCACAGCGGACTTACCAAGCCGCCTACACGCTCTTTACGCCCAATGATTCCGGACAACGCTTGCCCCCTACGTATTACCGCGGCTGCTGGCACGTAGTTAGCCGGGGCTTCTTCTGAAGGTACCGTCACTCCAGGCGGCTATTCACCGCCGAAGCTTCGTCCCAACTGAAAGGGGTTTACAACCCGAAGGCCGTCTTCCCCCACGCGGCGTTGCTGCGTCACGCTTTCGCGCATTGCGCAAGATTCCCCACTGCTGCCTCCCGTAGGAGTCTGGGCCGTGTCTCAGTCCCAGTGTGGCTGATCGTCCTCTCAGACCAGCTACCCATCGTTGCCTTGGTGAGCCGTTACCTCACCAACAAGCTAATGGGCCGCGGGCCCATCCCGATGCGGAGGCCGAAGCTTCCTTTCCCCAGAGGCCTTACGGCCAGGGGGCACATTCGGTATTAGCCCGAGTTTCCTCGGGTTGTCCCGATCATCAGGGCAGGTTACCCACGTGTTACTCACCCGTTCGCGGCTTTGCCCCGGGCCGAAGCCCGGTTCGTCGCTCCACTTGCATGTGTTAGGCACGCCGCCAGCGTTCGTCCTGAGCCAGGATCAAACTCTCCGTGAAGAACTTCCACAAAGAGTCGTCAGGAAATTCGCCGGAGCCTCGATCGGCCGCGAACTATGCCGCGACCGGCGACGCTCCGAATCCTGGGCCTGTCCCTGGTGGGATCAGACCCTTGCGCTTACGGTCCGCCGGCACGAGGCCGGTCGGATACCGCGTCACCCACCGGCGATGCCGGGGGCCTGGAGCCCGAGTACACAGTGGGCTCCGGAGCGCAAGACGGGGTCAATTCTGGCACCGCCGTTCGAGGTGCTCCCCGAGGGGAGCGTTCGAGCGACGGCGTCGAACCTGGACACAACTCTCGGCCGGGGTTCGGCCGAAGAGTGTGCATGCTGTTGAGTTTTCAAAGACCGTCGCACCTCTTGCAGGAGGGAAATCCTCCTCAGGGGCGCGCCCGGGTCCTTGGACCGGTCCCGGGGCGAACTGACGAGTATAGCGCCCAAAACCGACGTCGTCGCGGGGCGGCGGAATCCGTGTCGGGGGCATCTCGTGCCGGGCGTTCAGGATAGAACCTGGACGCTGATCGTGCGTTCACGGGCCCGGTCATCGAAGTCGATCAGCACGATCTGCTGCCACACGCCCAGCGCGGGCCGGCCGTCAACCACCGGGATCGTCTCCGACGGCCCGATCAGCGCGGCCCGCAAGTGGGCGTGGGAGTTGGAGTCGTGGTTGAGCCGGTTGTGCTCGTAGTCGCCCTGCGACGGGATGAGCCGGTCCAGCAGTCGCTGCAGGTCAGAGACCCCGCCCGGCTCGTACTCCATCGTCGTCACCGCCACGGTCGAGCCGACGGCGAACACCGTCACCAGGCCACGGTCCACGCCGGCCGTGGCCACGATCCGGGCCACCCCTTCGGTGAGGTCCGCGATGTGCCCGTTCCCCGGCGTCTGCAGACGCAGCATGCCGCCGCCGACGGTCATGGGCGCGAAGGGACGCTCACGGGGTGGGTGGGACAGGATCTGGGAAGGTCACGCGCGCAAAGCGCCGCTTGCCGAGCTGCAGGACGCGGTCCGCGAGCTGTTTCGGCGCCACGTCAAGCGAGTCGGACGGGAGCACCTGTCCGTCGACCCGGACCGCTCCCTGGGCAAGATTGCGTCGCGCCTCCGATGTCGAGATGCCGAACGCCTCGGCGAGCAGAGCCGGCAGATGCACGGACCCCCCGTTCAGCGTCCACCGGATCGTCGGGACGTCATCGGGCAGCTCGTGGCGGATGTGCACGCGATCGAACGCCTCCTCGGCGGCGTGAGCAGCCTCGGCGCCGTGGAAGCGCTCCACGAGGGCGCGGGCGAGGGCGCGCTTGGCATCGCGCGGGCCCATGCCGGCGGGCGGCTCTGAGCCGAGCAGGAGCTCGTACCAGTTTCCAAGCAGCTCGTCGTGGATGCTGAGCGTCTTGCCGTACATGTCCTCGGGCGCGTCGGTGACGCCGATGTAGTTGCCGTAGGACTTGGACATCTTCATCTGGCCGTCGGTCCCGATCAGCAGCGGCAGCGTCATCACCACCTGCTCGGGCTGCCCGTAGGCGCGCTGCACGTCGCGCCCCAGTAGGAGGTTGAACTTCTGGTCGGTGGCGCCGAGCTCCACGTCGGCGCGCACGGCCACCGAGTCATAGCCCTGAAGCAGCGGGTAGAGCAGCTCGAGCATCGAGATGGGCTGGTTGGCGGCGTAGCGCTTGGCGAAGTCGTCGCGCTCCAGGATCTGCCCCACGGTGGCGGTGCGCATGAGGGCGAACAGGTCGGACATCGGCATGTCGAGCCATTCGCCGTTGAAGCGGACCTCGAGCCGCTCGGGGTCGGGGTCCAGCACCTTGAGCGCCTGCTCGCGGAAGGTGACGGCGTTGGCGTCGATCTCGGCTGGATCCAGGAGGGGCCGGGTGGACGAGCGGCCGCTGGGATCGCCCACGCGCGCGGTGTAGTCGCCGACGATGAGCACCACCTTGTGCCCCCGATCCTGGAACTCCCGGAGCTTCTGGAGCACGACCGTGAACCCGAGGTGGATGTCGGGGGCCGTGGGGTCGATGCCGAGCTTGACGCGCAGCGCGCGCCCCTCGCCCAGCTTGCGCTCCAGCCCGCCCTCGGGGAGGCAGTCCACCGTGTTGCGAGCAAGCCACGCGGCCGTCTCGGCGGCACCTTGAGACGTGTCGGGGCGGGCGGGATCCATCGCGCCCGATGCTAGACTCTCGCCGCCGCCTGGGGAGCCCTGTCTGTCCTCTCGTTACGCTGGGCTCTCCACCACAGCCGACGCCGCGCTTCGCCATGGTCGGCCATCCGCGCCGGCGCCGGTTCCGATCGCATGAGCGACGACGACGACATCTTCTCCGAGCCGCGGGATCCCAGAGCTCCGATCCCCTTCGCTCCCCCAAAGCGGCGGTTCCGCCGCGATCGCGACGGCCGGCGGCGCCGGCCCAGGGTCCGCAAGCTGCGGCTGTTCTGGATCATGCTCGGCCTCGGCGCGCTGGCCATCGTCTCGACGATCTTCGGGATGATGATGGCCGTCGCCTCGGACCTCCCTCAGATCGAGAACCGGGCCGAGTACAACCACCTGGGCGCCAACTCCTACCTCTACGACGACCACTGGCGCAAGATCGGCATCTTCGCGCCCGCCAACAGCGAGGTCATCGACACCTACGACGAGCTGGGGCCGATGGTCCGGTCCGCGGTCATCTCGGTGGAGGACAAGCGCTTCATGACCGATCCCGGCGTCGACATCAAGGGCATCGCCCGCGCGTTCCTCGCCGACGTGACCGGCGGCGCCCGCCAGGGCGCGTCCACGATCGCTCAGCAGTTCGTCAAGAACGCGCTCGCCGCCGAGGACAACCGGACCGTGTTCGAGAAGCTGCGCGAGGCGGCGCTGGCCTACCACTTGACCCGGGAGTGGTCCAAGAAGAAGATCCTCGAGGAGTACCTGAACTCGATCTACTTCGGGAACGGGGCCTACGGCGCGGAGTCGGCCGCGCGCGTGTACTTCGGCAAGCTCCACGGCTATGACCCCGACGTGGCCGCGGCCACGGCCACTACCGGCTGCGGGGACGCGCCGCTGCACTCGTGCTCGTCAGAGCTGTCGCCGGCCGAGGCGGCGCTGCTGGGCGGGATGATCGCCAACCCGTCGGCGTTCAACCCCATCGCCTTCCCCACCGCCGCCAGGGCGCGGCGGGACCTCGTGCTCAGCGACATGTACCGCCAGGGCTACATCTCGCGTACCCAGTACGAGGGCAAGGAGGGCGTCCAGGAGCCGCTGCCCAAGGCGGCCGACATCGCGCAGCCCGAGGAGCCGCCCGCGGCGCCCTACTTCACCAGCTGGCTGCAGCCGCAGGTGATCGCATCCATGGAGCGCGGTGGGGTGCCGCCCAAGGTGGCCGAGTACCGCGCCTATTACGGCGGCCTGAAGATCCGCACCACGATCGACCTGCGCATGCAGCAGGCGGCGCAGCAGGCGATCACCCAGGATCTCCCCCAGGGCCCCGGCATGCCCGCGGCGAGCCTGGTGGCGATCGACAACCGGACCGGTCAGGTGCGCGCCATGGTGGGCGGTCCGCTGGTCGACGGGCAGGAGGACTTCCAGAAGTACCCGTTCAACCTGGCCACCGAGGGCTTCCGCCAGCCCGGGTCCGCGTTCAAGCCGTTCACTCTGGCGGTGGCGCTGCAGCACGGCTACGGGCCCAGCTCCGTGTTCGACTCCCGGCCGCTTGACCTGATCGTGCCCAACAGCGGCGGCAAAGAGCACTACATGGTCAAGAACTTCAACAACGAGTACTCGGGGCCGATCAGCCTGGCCTCGGCCACGATCGTCTCGGACAACAGCGTGTTCACCCAGCTCGGCCTCTCCCCCGGGGTGGGCACCAAGCGGATCTCGCGCATGGCGACGGCGATGGGGATCCGGTCGCCGGTCTCCACCAACCCCGCGATGATCATCGGGGGCCTCAATCAGGGCGTGACCACGCTGGACATGGCGCACGCCTACGAGACGCTGGCCACCGGCGGCGTGCGGGTCTACTCGCCCGGCCTCGGCGCGCCGAACGAGGGCCCGATCGGCATCGCCCAGATCCAGTGCCTGACCATCAAGTGCCGCGGCAAGCGCGAGCTCTATGCGACTCCCCATTACCACCGGGTCATCCCGGCCGCCGCTGCCGCGGTGATCCACGAGATGCTCCAGGGCGTGGTGGCGCACGGCACCGCGACCTCGGCAGCGATCTCCGGGGTCGACGTCGCCGGAAAGACCGGGACCACCTCCAACTACGGGGACGCCTGGTTCGTGGGCTGGACGCCGCAGATGACGACCGCCGTCTGGGTTGGCTACCCGAACAAGCTCATCCCGATGACAACGCTCTACAACGGGCAGCCGGTCGAGGGCGGCACATTCCCGGCCAACATCTGGCACGAATTCATGGTCCAGGCCCTCCAGATCCAGGCCCAGGAGGCGGTGGAGTACGGCAAGCACCCTCACAAGAAGGCCTCGGGGTCGACCGGGACCGGCACCGTGGGCTCGGGTGGCACGGGAACCGGCGTGACGCCGAGCGCTCCGGCGAGCGGCGGCACCGGCACGACCGGCGGGACCGGGGCCGGCACGTCCACCGGCGGCGGCGCGGGCGGCGGGACCGGTGGCGGCACGGGCGGCAACACTGGCGGTGGGACCGGTGGCGGCACGGGCGGCGGGACCGGTGGCGGCACGGGCGGCGGGACCGGTGGCGGCACGGGCGGCAACACTGGCGGTGGGACGGGCGGCGGGACCGGTGGCGGCACGGGCGGCAACACTGGCGGTGGGACTGGCGGCGGGACCGGTGGCGGCACCGGGGGCACCGGCGGTGCCGGCCTGGGCGGCGGGGGCGGGGGAACCGGCTAAGCCTCGATCCAGGCTAAGCCTGAATCCACCGATATGGGCGGAGTCTCGGCGTCGGGGGCCGAGCTAGACGTCATCGGCGGAGCACCATAAGGGTGATCCCTATGAGCGACGCCGATGACGTATAGCGACGGCCATCCGGCGGCGAGACGACCCCAGGATCGACGGATCCAGGCTAAGCAGCCACGCGCCGGGCCGGCCGCGACACATACCGGCTCCCGGCGGCCACGAACCGCCACGGCAGCTCGGCGGCCTTGGTGATGCCGACGCGGACATCGACCTCGATGGCGGCGTTGCGCCAGGCCCGCGGCCGCCCCGAAACCAGGATCGGCCCGCGCAGGAGATCCGTGTCGTTGAATTCCAAGCCGATCCCCAGGGCCTGGGTCAGCTTGCCGGGGCCCGAGCAGAGCTGACGGACCGCCTCCACCCCACGGCGCTCGCGCATGTGGTCGATCCCGGCCACCGGCTCGAGCGCGCGGATCAGGACCGCGGCGCCCACCCCCTCGGGCTCGCACACGGCGTTCAGGAGCGAATGCATCCCGTAGGAGAAGTACACGTACGCGCGGCCGGGCGGTCCGAACAGAGTCCGGGTGCGCGGCGTCACGCCGACGAAGGCATGGGAGGCCGGCTCGGAGTGGTGGTAGGCCTCGGTCTCGACGATGACCCCGGCCGTGTCACCGTGCGTCACGACGCAGCCCACCAGGTCGCGGGCGACCTCGAGCACCGGCCGGACGAAGAAGGCTCGCTTCACCGCAGGGCCGCACGAGCGCGCTCGAGCTGTTCGCGCACCCGTGCCAGCGACGTGCCACCCTCGGACACCTTGGCCTCCAGCCAGGCGCCGTCCTGCAGCAGCCGGTAGAACTCCTCGTCGAGCGCCGGCGACTGCGCGGTGAGCTCCGCGGGCGTGAGGTCCGACAGCAGCTTGCCGGCGCCCAGGGCCTCGCGGACGAGGCCGGCGACCACGCCGTGGGCCTCGCGGAACGGAACACCGCGCCGCACGAGGAGGTCGGCGACGTCCGTGGCAGCGAGAAACTGATCGGCAGCCGCCGCGGCCAGCCGGTCGCGCTTGAACGTGATCGTCTGAAGCATCCCGGTGGCGGCGTCCAGGCACAGCTCGAGCGTGTCGCAGGAGTGAAACAGCGGCTCCTTGTCCTCCTGCATGTCCTTGTTGTAGGTGAGTGGGAGCCCGTGCATCACTCCGTGCAGCGCCACCAGGTTGGACACCAGGCGCGGCGCCTTGGCGCGCAGCAGCTCGGCGGCATCCGGGTTCTTCTTCTGGGGCATGATCGATGAGCCTGACGCCCACGCGTCGGAGACCTCGCAGAACCCGTACTCCTCGGTGGACCACAGCACGATCTCGCTCCCCAGGCGGGAGAGGTGGGTCGCGCAGGTCGCGGCCGCCGCCAGGTAGTCGAGCACGAAGTCGCGGTTCGAGACCGCGTCCACCGAGTTCTCGGCGACGCCGGAAAACCCCAACGCCGCCGCCACCGACCGCCGGTCGGTGTCGAAGTTGACGCCGGCCAGTGCGCCCGCGCCGAGCGGCAGGCGGCCGGTGGCGGCGATGACGGCCTCGAAGCGGCGCATGTCGCGGGCCGCCATCCAGAAGTAGGCCAGCAGGTGGTGGCTGAGGTAGATGGGCTGGGCCCGTTGCATGTGGGTGTAGCCGGGCATAGGCCAGTCGAGGTGGCGCTCGGCCACGTCCACCAGCGTCTGCGCCAGGCGGCTCAATCGCTCCAGCGCCTCGTGGCCGTGGGCACGCACGAACATGGCGACGTCGGTGGCCACCTGGTCGTTGCGCGACCGCGCGGTGTGCAGGCGGCCGCCCACGCGCCCGACGATCTCGGTGACCCGGCGCTCGATGGCCATATGGATGTCCTCGTCGCCGTCGGCGAACGGGAACGTCCCGTCGGTGAGCTCCTGGCGCACCTGCTCGAGCCCCCGTCGTAGCTCCGCGCCGTCGGCCTCGGAGATGATCCCCTGGGCCGCGAGCATCGTGGCATGGGCGATCGACTGGTCCACGTCGTAGGGACTCAGCCGCCAGTCGAACCCGATCGAGTCGTTGAGGCGGCGAAAGGTGGCGTCCGGAGGCTCGGCGAAGCGCGACATCGTCGACAGCCTGGTCAGCGCCTTAGGACCGCGCGCAGTTCCGCGGCGACGCGATCGACCTGGCGTTCGGTCATCGTCGGGAAGAACGGCAGCGCGATCGACCGCGCGGCCACGTCCTCGCACACCGGGAACTGCCCCTCGCGGTGGCCGAACTGCTCGCGGTAGAACGACATGAGGTGGATCGCCGGAAAGTACGGCTTGCTCGGGATGGATCGCTGCCCCAGCGCCCGGACCACCTCGTCGCGGTCCGCGTGCCGCGGAAGCTGCACCACGAACACGAACCAGCCGCGCCGGTTGCCGCCCGCGTCCGGGCACGGGAGGTCCAGCTCGTCAACGCCGGCGAGGGCCTCGCGATAGAGGTCGGCCACCCGGGCCCGGCCGGCGAGCAGGTCATCGAGGCGCTCCAGCTGAGCCAGGCCGAGCGCGCACGCGATGTCAGACAGGCGGTAGTTGAAGCCGAGGCGGTCGTGGTCCAGCCACCCCATATCCGGCGCGCGGCCCTGGTTGCGCTCCGAGTCCAGACGCTCCTTGACCGCGGCGTCCGAGGTCGTGACCATGCCGCCCTCGCCGGTGGTGAGCTGCTTGTTGGCGTAGAAGCCGAACACCGCCTCGTGCCCGCGCGCGCCGACCGCCACGCCGTCGGCGTAGGTGGCGCCGAGCGCCTCGCAGGCGTCCTCGACGATCGGCAGCCCGAGACGCTCCAGCGCCACCATGTCCGCCGGGTAGCCGAACACGTGCACGGGGAGCAGCGCCGCGGTCCGCGGCGTCGTAGCGGCCGCCACCGCCTCCGGGTCCACACACAGCGTGACCGGGTCGATGTCCGCGAACACCGGATGGGCGCGCTCGTACAGCGCCACGTTGGCCGAGGCCACGAACGAGAACGGGCTGGTGATGACCTCATCGCCGTCCGACACCCCCACCGCCCGCAGCGCCAGGTGCAGGCCGGCGGTCCCGCTCGACACCGCCACGCCGTACGCGGCGCCCAGCCGCGCGGCGAACGCGCGCTCGAACTGCCCCACCAGCGGCCCCAGCGAGAGCTGACCGGACCGCAGGACCGCGAGCACCCGCTCCTCCTCTTCGGGGCCGAGGATCGGCCGGGCGAGCGGGATCTGCTCAACGCCGGCGGCGGTCACGATCCCTGTGGTGCGGCCGCAGCACCGCCCGGCAGGCAGCGGCGGCTCAGTGGCTGCATCCCGTACTCCAGCGAGTCGACGAGGGCCTCCCACGAGGACTCGATCACGTTCTCCGACACGCCGATCGAGCCCCACACCTTCTCGCCGTCGGACGCATCCAGCAGCACCCGCGTGACGGCGTCAGTGCCCTTGGTCTCATCGAGGATGCGGACCTTGAAGTTGACCAGCTCGATGTCGCGTAGGTGCGGATAGATCTCCACCAGCGCCTCGCGCAGCGCCTTGTCCAGCGCGTTGACCGGGCCGTTGCCCTCGGCGGTGCGCACGTAGCGCTCGCCGGCCACCCAGATCTTGATCGTCGCTTCCGTCTCGACCCGTCCGTCGGCGCGCTTCTCGACGATCGAGCGCCACGACTCTAGGCGGAACAGCGGCTCGTACTCACCGGTCTCCTTGCGCAGTAGCAACTCGAACGAGCCGTCGGCGGCCTCGTAGTGATAACCGCGGTGCTCGAGCTCCTTGACGCGCTCCACTACCCGCGAGGCAAGGTCGTCATCGAGCTCCATCCCGGCCTCGCGCGCGCGTGACTGCACCGTGCCCTTGCCCGACAGCTCGGAGATGAGCATCTCGCGCTGGTTGCCTACGATCTCGGGCTCGATGTGCTCGAAGGTGGCGGGATCGGCGGCGACGCCGGCGACGTGCATGCCGCCCTTGTGGGCGAACGCGTTGCGTCCCACAAACGGCGCGTCGGGATCAGGCGTGAAGTTCAGTAGCTCGGCGATGTAGTGGGCCGTCGGGGTCAGCGAGGCCAGCTGGGTGTCGGTGAGGCAGTCGTAGCCGAGCTTGAGCTGGAGGTTGGGAATGATCGAGATGAGGTTGGCGTTGCCGCAGCGCTCGCCGTAGCCGTTCATGGTGCCCTGGACGTGGGTGGCACCGGCCAGCACGCCGGCGAGAGCGTTGGCGACGCCACAGCCGGTGTCGTCATGGGTGTGGATCCCGACCCGGACGGCCGTGGCCAGCTCTGCCGCGACGTCGGTCATGGCGGCGCCGAGCACATGCGGGAGCGTGCCACCGTTCGTGTCGCAGCACACGACCGTCTCGGCGCCCGCCTCCGCCGCCGCGCGCAGGCATTGCAGCGCGTAGTCGCGGGCGTCGGCGTAGCCGTCGAAGAAATGCTCGGCGTCGTAGATGACCCGCTTGCCCTGGGCGCGCAGGAACGCGACGGACTCGGCGATCATGCGCAGGTTCTCCTCGCGGTCCACCTTGACCACCTTCTCGAGGTGCAGCGCCCACGTCTTGCCCACCAGCGTGCACACCGGGGCAAAGCAATCGGCGATCACGCGCAGCGCCGGGTCGGCGTCCGCCGCCACCCCGCGCCGGCGGGTCATCCCGAAGGCGCAGATCTCCGCGTGCGCGAAGCGCTCGCGGGCCAGCAGCCCGAACAGCTCCAGCTCCTTGGGGTTGGAGCTGGGGAACCCGGCCTCGATGAGGTCGACCCCCAACTCGTCCAGCCGATGCGCCACGCGCAGCTTCTCGCCCGCCGAGAGCGACATGCCCTCACCCTGCATGCCATCGCGCAGGGTGGTGTCGTAGAGCTCGATCCTGGGCGTCATGGGGCGGCGCTGCGGGAGGGGACCTTGACCACGTCCAACCACTCCCGGTAGCGCTCGTCGCGGCCGTGCAGCGCGTCGACGAACACCTTCTGGACCGCCTCTGTAATCGGTCCCCGCCCACCCCCGTGCGCCCCCTCACCGATACGGTGGTCGTCGATCTCGCACACCGGGACCATCTCGGCGGCGGTCCCGGACATGAACACCTCGTCAGCGAGGTAGAGCTCGGCGCGGGCGAGGTCGCGCTCCACCACCTCGTAACCGTGATCGCGGGCGATCTGGAGGATCGACTTGCGGCTTATCCCGTCGAGGATCCCGGCGGTCTGCGGCGGCGTCAGGATGACGCCGTCGCGCACGAGGTAGATGTTCTCGCCCGTGCCCTCGGACACCATGCCGTGCGCGTCGAGCAGGATCGACTCCTGGTAACCGGCCTTCACGGACTCCACCTTGGCCAGCACGCTGTTGAGGTACTGGCCCGACGCCTTGGCATGCGGGATGAGCGAGTCCGAGGAGATCCGTCGCCAGCTGGAGACCTTGGCCCGCACGCCGCGGGTCGCCGAGTCCTCTCCGAGGTAGGCGCCCCACGGCCACACCGCGATGGACACGCTCACCTCGCAGTCCAGCGGGTTGAGGCCCATCTGGCCGTAGCCGCGATAGACGATCGGGCGGATGTAGCACTCGGCCAGCCCATTGGCGGCGATCAGCTCGTGGGTGGCGCGGCGCAGCTCCTCGAGCGTGTACGGGATCGGCATGTAGTACAGCTCCGCAGAGGCGAACAACCGCTTGAGGTGGTCGTGGTGGCGGAAGATCGCCGGGCCCTGAGCCGTGTCATAGGCGCGCTCGCCCTCGAACACGCCGGTGCCGTAATGCAAGCCGTGGGTCAGCACGTGAATCTTCGCGTCCTCCCAGGCAACGAGTTCTCCGTTGTGCCAGATGAGGTCGGCTTGTTCCACGACTGCTCCTTGAGTTGAAAAACGATCCCGCGGGGGGATGGGCTACAGGTGTTGCAGGACTTCCCGGGTGGCTTGCGCGGTCGTCGCCTCGCCCCCCAGGTCGCGCGTGCGCAGCCCCTCGGACAGCGCACGATCGACGGCCGATTCTACCGCCGCAGCCTCCTCTTCCAGGGAGAATCCGTGCCGTAGCATCATCGCTGCGGACAGGAACATCGCCAGCGGATTGGCGATCCCCTGACCGGCGATGTCGGGCGCCGATCCGTGGACGGGCTCGAACACCCCCGGGCTGGGCGGGTCCGTATTCCCGAGCGACGCGCTCGGCAGCATGCCCAGCGAGCCGGTGAGCATCGCCGACTCGTCGGAGAGGATGTCCCCGAACATGTTCTCGGTGACGATGACCTCGAAGTGCCGGGGCGCGGACACGAGCTTCATCGCCGCGTTGTCCACCAGCAGGTGCTCGAGCTCGATGTTGGGGAACTCGCTCAAATGCACCTCGCGGACCACCTCGCGCCATAAGCGGCTGGTCTCCAGCACGTTGGCCTTGTCCACGCTCGTCACCCGCGAGCGCGCCGCGCCGAAGGCGACGCGGGCAATGCGCTCGATCTCCTCGCGCGTGTAGACGCAGGCGTCGGAGGCGCTGTCGGCGGTGCGGGTCTTCTTACCGAAGTAGATCCCGCCCGTGAGCTCGCGCACGACGAGCATGTTCGTGCCCTCGATGAGCTCGCGCTTGAGCGGGCTGGCGTCATAGAGGGCGGGCAGCGGCTTGACCGGGCGCAGGTTCGCGAACAGACCCATGCCCTTGCGCAACTCGAGCAGTCCCTGCTCGGGCCGGGGCTTGTCCGGGTCGGTGGTGTCCCACTTGGGTCCGCCCACGGCAGCCAGCAGGACGGCGTCGGCCGAACGGCAGGCGTCGAGCGTCTCGTCGGTGAGCGCGGTGCCGTACGCATCGATGGCGGCGCCACCGAACAGGTGCTCCTCGTACTCGAAGCGGCCCGGCGCGACCGCGTCCAGGACCTCGACGGCGGGCCCGATTATCTCGGGGCCGATGCCGTCGCCGGGGAGGAGGATGACTCGGGAGGCCATGACCGACCGGCACGGTAGCCGATCTCGTCCTTGCCCCGGGATCAAGTGAGCGCCGGCCGCCGCGCGGTCATGTTGAGGCGCACGTAGTCCAGCACCACCGGCGTCCCGTAGCGCGCGAGCACGGCGTCGACGAAGTCGTCGCGCAGTTCGGCGGGCAGCGGGTCGAGGTGGCGCACCAGGCACACGGTGCTGACGAACGCGCGCGGCTCCTCGAGCTCGGTGGGCTTGGCCTCCAGCCACGTCGAGACCTCCTCAAACCCGGCGCGCTCCAGCCGCGCGGCGGTGTCGTCGGCGGTGGCGTAGTTCCAGGGACGCACCCAGTCCGCGAAATACGGCGCGAAGGGCTCGGCGAAGGCGACCTCGTCCGCGAGTCTGCGAAAGCGGTCGATGTTGCCCCGCCCGCCGCACTGGGCCAGGAGGCGCCCGCCCGGCGCCATGTTGCGATGCAGGGCGGCGAACAGCGCATCGTGGTCGGGGATCCAGTGGAAGGTGGCGTTGGAGAAGACGACGTCCACGGGTTCGGGCAGGGCCAGCGCGGCCAGGTCCTGGCACAGCGCCGTGGCCCCGTCACCGACGGCCGCCCGGGTGTGGGCGACCATCGACGGCGCCGCGTCGACGGCGAACACCCGTCCGCGCGGCACCCGGCGGATGAGCTCCAGGGTGATCTTGCCGCTGCCGCAACCGGCGTCGAGGACCACCTCGTTGCCGGCGAGGTCCAAGCGGTCCAGCTGCTCAGCGGCCCAGCGCTGCTGGGGCGCCGAGACGCGGTCATAGGTGGTGGCGTCCCAGTCTCGGGTGCTGCTCACGGCTCACCCCTCACAATGCGCTCGTGACCGGCCCGGAGCGCTCCCGGTCCTGCTCGTAGCCCGCGATGGCGTCCTCCTGCTCAAGCGTCAGAGCGATGTCGTCCAGGCCGTTGAGCAGCCGATGCTTGATATCGGGGTCGATCTCGAAGCGCGCGCTGCGGACACCGTCCCCACCCACCCAGCGCACCTCCTGCCCCGCCAGGTCGACCTGCGCCTGGCCCGCCTCGGAGATTGCGGCACACTGGTCGCTCGTCAGCTGCACCGGGAGCAGCCCGATCTTCGTGCAGTTGGAGCGGAAGATGTCGGCGAAGCTCGAGGCGATGATCGCCTGGAAGCCGTAGTCCTCCAGCGCCCAGGGCGCGTGCTCGCGGCTGGAGCCGCAGCCGAAGTTGCGCCCCGTCACCAGGATCGGATTGGCGGGCAGGTTCCAGTCGGGCTCCTTGGCCCAGTCGTAGAACAGGAACTCGCCGAAGCCGGTGCGCTCCACCCGCTTGAGGAACTGCTTGGGGATGATCTGGTCGGTGTCGACGTCATCGCGGCTCAGCACGCTGACCGGCCCGGTGATGGTCTCGATCGCCTTCATGCGTTGCTGGGGTGGGTGGGGACGTAATTACGGATGTCGACGAAATGACCCTCGATTGCCGCCGCGGCAGCCATCTGAGGTGAGACGAGGTGCGAGCGCGCGCCGCGGCCCTGGCGCCCCTCGAAGTTGCGGTTGGAGGTGGAGGCCACCCGCTCGCCGGGAGAGGCGACGTCGGGGTTCATGCCCAGGCACATCGAGCACCCGGCGCCGCGCCAGTCAAAGCCGGCCTGGCGGAAGACCTCGTCCAGGCCCTCCCGCTCGGCCTGCGCCTTGACCTGCTGGGAGCCGGGGACGACCATCGCGTAGACGCCCGTCGCGACCCTGCGGCCGTTGACCACCTCGGCGGCGGCGCGCAGATCGCCGATCCGCGAGTTGGTGCACGAGCCGATGAAGACGCGATTGAGCTTGATCTCGGAGATCGGCGTGCCGGCGTCCAGGCCCATGTAGTGAAGCGCCCGCTCGTCGCCGTCGTCCCGCGGATTGGGCACGGACTCGGTCACGCCGACGACCATCTCGGGGTTGGTGCCCCAGGTCACCATCGGGCTGATCGCGCTCGCGTCCACCGTGACCTCATGGTCGAACGCGGCGCCGTCATCGGAGCTCAGGTCGTGCCAGGCGCCGGGCACCGACGGCGGCGCCGCCGGCCGGCCGACGATCCATTCGAACGTCGTGTCGTCAGGGGCGATCATCCCGGCGCGCCCACCGCCCTCGATCGTCATGTTGCAGACGGTCATGCGCCCCTCCATGGTCAGCGACTCGATCGCTGGGCCGGCGTACTCCACCACGTGTCCGACCGCACCGTCGACGCCCATCTGCCCAATCGTGGCCAGGATGAGGTCCTTCGCGGTGACGCCGAAGCCGAGCGCACCCTCATAGCGGATGCGCATCGATTTGGGCTTGCGCTGCACCAGGCACTGGGTGGCCAGCACGTGCTCGACCTCGCTGGTACCGATGCCGAAGGCCAGCGCCCCGAACGCGCCATGGGTGGCGGTGTGCGAATCGCCGCAGACGATCGTCATGCCGGGCTGGGTGACGCCCAGCTCCGGGCCGATCACGTGGACGATCCCCTGGCGGTCCGACCCCAACGAGTAGATCGGGATGCCGAACTCCTCGCAGTTGCGCTCCAGGGTCTGCACCTGCACCCGCGAGAGCTCGTCCTTGATCCGCGCCGCAACCGGTGTCCCGTCGGTGGGCACGTTGTGGTCGGCGGTGGCGAGAGTCCGGTCGGGCCGGCGGACCGGGCGGCCGGCGAGGCGGAGCCCGTCGAACGCTTGCGGGCTGGTGACCTCGTGAACGAGGTGCAGGTCGATGTAGAGCAGGCCGGGGGCAACCTCGTGCGCCTCCCAGATCTTGTCGAACATGCTCTTGGGCATGACTGGTCTCTCTCAGCTCCTCCTGAGGCCCGCGCTCACCACTGCCAGGAGCACCGCCTCCTCGGTTCCAGGGTTCTCGAAGTGATGGGGTAGGTCGGCGTCGAACGTCACGCAGTCGCCCACGGTCAGCTCGTGGCGCGCGCCGTCGCAGTGGAGGATCACGCGCCCGTCCTGCACCAGCGCCGTCTCCCGGCTGCCCGGCTCGTGCATCGGGGGGTCGCCCGGGCCGCCCGTGACCGCCCCGGGCGCCAGGGTGTGGCGCGAGAGCTCGGCGCGCTGACCGGGCAGCGGCGGCGTGAGGATCTCGTATGCGTGGCCCGACCCGCCTGGGCCGGTCCGCCGCTCGCCGCTGCGCACGACGCTGATCGCCCCGCCCTCGTCCAGGCGCAGCAGCTGGGACAGCCGGAGCTCCAGGCCTTGAGCGATCCGCGTGGCCACCTGGAGCGTCGGGCTGGTCTCGCCGCGCTCCACCTGGGAGAGCATCGGCGCGCTCACCCCTGAGCGCACCGCGAGGTCGCGAAGGGACAGGTCCATGGCCTCGCGCAGGGCGCGGATCCGGGCGCCGAGGCTCTCCGGGGACGTCAGGTGCGGTTCGGCCAGCGCCATCCGGCGTACGCTATCACATACAAGCGTCTGTTAGCTCTTGCCAGCCGGCGGACGATCGCCCGGGTAGCCTGGGACGCGTGCGGACGCGCCCCGATGTTCTCGTTCTCGGTGGCGGCGGCGTGCTCGGCGAAGCCTGGATGATGGGCGTCCTGGCGGGAATCGAGGACGGCGCCGACCTCGATCTACGCCACTGCGAGTCGTTCGTGGGCACCTCCGCCGGCGCGATCGTCGCCGCTCACCTGGTGGCCGGCAGCGCCCCCCGACGACCCTCGGCGGTGAGCACCGAACTGCAGCTCGCGCAGGGCGGCCCGTCGCGCGGGCTCGCCGTGGCGGCCGCCGCGGCGGCGCGCCGCGCCGGACAGGCGGCGCTCTCGGCCAGCGCCGCCTTCGCGCCGCTCGCGCTCGGCATGGCCGCCCCGGGTGGGGCACTTGTGCGAGCGCTGCTGCTGCGGGGCCTCCCCCGCCCTCCCGACACGCTCGCCGGGCTGCGCGCCCAGATCGAGCGCTCGGCCGCCCGGTTCGACGGACGGCTGCGCATCACCGCCGTGGACCGGGCCAGCGGCCGGCGCGTCGTGTTCGGCAGCCCGGGGGCCCCGGCGGCGAGCGTCGGCGAGGCGGTCGAGGCGTCGTGCACGGTCCCGTGGCTGTTCGCCCCGGTGCGGATCGGCGGGCGCGAGTATGTGGACGGCGGCGTCTGGAGCCCGACCAACCTCGACGCCGCCCCCGCCGGGCGCGACACCCACGTTCTGTGCCTCAACCCCACCGCCAGCCTCGCCACCCGGCACACGATGCTCACCGTCATGCGCAACGTGGCCCGGTCGGCGGTGAGCGTCGAGTCGCTGGCGCTGCGCCGGCGGGGCGCACGGGTGCTCACGATTGCCCCCAACGCCGAGTGCGCCGCCGCCATGGGGTCGAACTTCATGGACCAGGAGCCGCGTACGCGGGTGCTCTCGGCGGCCTACCGCCAGGGGCTCCTGGTGGCCGCCGACAACGGCCGCTGGTAACCGCGAGAGTCGACCGCCGGGCACACGGGTCACGGTGCCCGAACGACCTCGGGCCCCGGAGCGTCGGCCGCCTCGCGCTCGGCCAACACGCCGTGGCGGCGCACCGCGTTGGACAGCGCGCGCACGTACGCGCGCGCTCCGGCCTCGAGGATGTCCGTCGACACGCCCTGGCCGGCGCCGGTGACGCCGCCGACCTCCAGCACGACCGAGGTCTCGCCCAGAGCGTCCTGGCCGCCGGTGACCGCGTCCACGCGGAACTCGCGGAGCTTGGCGTCGACGCTCGTGGCGGCATTGATGGCGTGGAAGATGGCGTCGACGGGCCCGTCGCCGGTGAACGAGCCCACCAGCTCCTCGCCGTCTGGACCGCGCACGGCGACGGTGGCATGCGGCGGGCGGCGGGTCGAAGCCTCGACGTCGAACCACTCGAGCGTGTAGCCGGCGACCTCCTGGCGCAGCTCGTCGGTGACCAGCGCCTCCAGATCCAGCGCGGTGACGTGCTTCTTCTTGTCCGCGATCTCCTTGAAGCGCTTGAACGCCGTGTTGAGCGCCGGGCCCTGGAGCTCGATCCCCAGCTCCGACAGCGCCTGGGACAGCGCGTGGCGGCCGGAGTGCTTGCCCAGCACGATCGAGTTGGCCTCCAGGCCGACGGTGGTGGCGTCCATGATCTCGTAGGTGGTGCGCTCCTTGAGCACGCCGTCCTGGTGGATGCCGGACTCGTGCGCGAAGGCGTTGCGTCCGACGATCGCCTTGTTGGGCTGGACGGCGTAGCCGGTCAGTCGCGACACCATGCGCGACGTGCGGGCGATCTCGCGGGTGTTGGCACCCGTGAACAGGCCGACGTCGGCCTGCCGGGTGTGCAGGAGCATGATGATCTCCTCCAGCGAGGCGTTGCCGGCGCGCTCGCCGATGCCGTTGACGGCGCATTCCACCTGGCGGGCGCCTGCCTGAAGGCCGGCGAACGAGTTGGCCACCGCCAACCCCAAGTCGTCGTGGCAGTGCACCGAGAGGACGACGTCGCGCAGGTCCGGAACCGCCGCATAGAGCCGACTCAGGAAGGCGGCGTACTCATGGGGCATCGTGTAGCCGACGGTGTCGGGGATGTTGATCGTGGTGGCGCCCTCGTCGATGGCGATCTGGCATACCTCGGCGGTGAACTCGAGCTCCGCACGGGTGGCGTCCATGGGCGAGAACTCGACGTCGTCGAGGTACTGCTTGGCGTGCGCCACCGCGGCCCGCGCCTGGCCTATGACGTCCTCACGCGTGGACTGCAGCTGGTACTTGATGTGGATGTCCGACGTCGAAATGAAGGTGTGGATCCGCGGGTGCTCGGCGTCCTTGACGGCGTTGTAGGCGGCATCGATGTCGCCCACGTGCGTGCGGGCCAGGCCGGCGATGACCGGACCTTCCACGGTGCGGGCGATCGCCTGGACGGCCTCGAAGTCACCGGGCGAGGTGATGGGGAATCCGGCCTCGATCACGTCGACCCTCAGGCGGGCGAGCTGTTGTGCGATCTCCAGCTTCTCCTGCGTGTTGAGCGAGATGCCCGGGCTCTGCTCGCCGTCACGCAGGGTCGTGTCGAAGATCAGTACTCGGTTGGGATCGTCAGGTGCTGTCATGTCGCGTCTTCCTTATGCTCGAACTTGACTGCTTCTCGGTGCTGTTGTTCGCGGCTACGTGCGGCCGCCCACGCGCTATTCCCCCTTGCGGGGGAGGAGAAGAAGTCGGAGGTCGAGGCTCAGCGACATTCAACCGACAGCGTATCAATGCCTTCCACGTTGGCGGCGCGTGCTGGCATCCTGTGCAGCGGTGAAGCGCTCCGACAAGCTCATCACCCGCGAGGGCAACCGGTTCATGGTCCGCTCCACCGGGTTCACTCTGGACCGCCACTGGGCGCTCCTCTCGCTCATCCCGCTCGGCTTCGGGGCGTGGGCACCGATCTACCCGGGCGTCAAGGCGCGGCGGCCGCTGTGGATCGCCCTGGGTCTGCTGTGGACGACGATCATCATCGCCGCGTTCGCCGTCAACGCGACCACGGTGTCCGGGCAGCACGGCAACAACGATTCCGCCGGCGGCCTGTTCATCCTGGGCTGGGTGGGCGCGATCGCCACCTCGTTCATCATCCGCCCCGCCTACCAGCGCCAGATGGGCTCACGGCTCGAGAAGGCGATCGAGGAGGGGGAGCAGCGCCTCTCCGACCAGCGGCGCGCGCAGCGCCTGGCCCAGCACAACCCGCGGCTGGCCAAGGAGATCGGCGTCGGTCGCCCCGACCGCCACGGCGCCGCCGACAGCGGCCTGGTGGATGTCAACAACGCGTCGGTCACCGCGTTGCTCAAGCTGCCCGGGATTGACGGCGACCTGGCCACCGAGATCTGCGAGTGCCGCGAGAAGGTGGGCGGCTTCTCTTCCCTGGCTGACCTCGGAGCCACGTTGGACATCGACGGCGGCGTCGTGGAGGGCCTGCGCGACAAGGTCGTGTTCCTGCCGCGCTCCTAGTGAGGCCCAGTAGCGCCCGCCGCGCCTAGAGCGCGACCGTGTGACCGGCCACGAACCCCTGACTGTTGACGATCTGGGCCACCACGTCGTGGGATACGGGAGCGGCGGTGGTGATCGCCATGGCAGCCAGCTCGTCCCCGGGCTGCTCCTCGGGTAGGCGCCCGACCGCCGCGGAGATGATGTTGACCCCCTGCTGGCCGAACAGGGTGCCGACGCGGCCGAGCATGCCGGGGACGTCGTGGTAGCGGAAGAGGGTCACGTGCTCCTCGAGTTGGACGTTGAAGCGGTGCCCCCACGCCTCGAGCAGGTGCGGCCGGTTGCGCTGGCCGAACAGCGTGCCCGCCACCCGGACCGAACGTCCGCCGGCGGTCACCTGCACCCGCACGAGGTCGGTGTAGTCGCGAGCGACGCTGTGGCGGGTCTCCACCAGCTGGATGCCGCGCTCCTCCGCCACGAGGTGGGCGTTGACCGCGTTGAGGTCCTCCTCGGTGTGGCCGGCCAGCGCGCCGATCAGGGCCTGGATTGAGAGCAGCCGGGTATCGCGGTCGGCGAGACGGCCGAAGTACTGGGTCTCGATGCGGTCCACCGAGCCGCCCTCGGCCACCGCCAGCGCGACCGCGATCCGCCCCAGCGACTCGCACAGCGTTACGTAGGGCCCGAGCACCTCGAGGTCCTCGGCGGACACCGACGGCACGTTGACCGCGCTGGTGACCACCCCCCCGGCGAGCGCCGCCACCACCTGCTCGGCCGCCTGGTAGCCGGCCCGGTCGGTGGCTTCGGCGGTGGAGGCGCCGAGGTGCGGGGTGACGATGACGTTGGGATAGCCGAACAGCGGGTGGTCGGTGATCGGCTCGGAGCGGAACACGTCAAGCGCCGCGCCCGCGACCTTGCCCGAGTCCAGCCCCGCCTTGAGGTCCTCGTCGACGACGAGGGGCCCGCGGGCCACGTTGAGGACGCGAACGCCGTCCTTGCACTTCGCCAGCACCTCGGCGTTGAGCCAGCCCTCGGTGTCGGGCGTCTTGGGCAGGTGCAGGGTGATGAAGTCGGCCGACGCGTAGACGTCGTCGGGCGAGCCGGCCTGCTCGACGCCGAGTTCGCGGTACCGCTCGCCCGAGACGAACGGGTCATACGCGATGACGTGCATGTTGAACCCGCGGGCCCGCTGGGCCACGAGCTGGCCGATGCGGCCGAAGCCGAGGATCCCCAGCGTCTTCTCGTACAGCTCCACGCCGGAGAACCGCGAGCGCTCCCAGGCGCCGCCGGTCAGCGACGCGTGGGCCTGCGGGACGTTGCGCGCCAACGCCAGCAGCAGCGCCATCGTGTGCTCGGCGGCGGTGATGACATTGGACTCCGGCGCGTTGGCGACAACGATCCCGCGCTTGGTGGCCACGGGGACATCCACGTTGTCGACGCCGACCCCGGCGCGCCCGACCGCCCGCAGTCGGGTGGCTTTGGCCAGCAGGTCGCCGTCCAGCCTGGTCGCCGAGCGGATGAGGATGCCCTCGTAGTCGCCGATCCGCTCTTCGAGCTCGGCGCGGTCCCAGCCGACGCCCACGTCCACGTCGAAGTGCTCGCGCAGCAGGTCAACGCCGGAGGCGCCGATCTTCTCGGCGACGAGGACGCGTGTCCCGCCCGCCCGAGTCATGAGTGCTCGAGGACCCAGTCGATGCAGGCGGTGACCGCCTGCACGTCGGCGGGGTCGGTGGCCGGGAACATGGCGACGCGCAGCTGGTTGCGCCCCAGTTTGCGGTACGGCTCCACGTCGACGATGCCGTTGGCGCGCAGCGTCGCGGCCAGCGCGGCGGCGTCGACGTCCGCCTCGAAGTCGATCGTCCCCACCACCAGCGACCGCTTGGCCGGGTCCGCGACGAACGGCGTGGCGCGGTCGTGTCCGGCGGCCCACTGGTACAGGTGCGTACTCGAGGCGGTGGTGCGCTGCACCATGGCGTCCAGCCCGCCCAGGTCGAGCATCCACTCCAGCTGGTTCTCGAGCATCAGCAGGGTGACGATCGCGGGAGTGTTGTAGGTCTGGTCCTTGCGGGAGTTCTCCAGCGCCGTGGGCAGCGACAGGAAGTCCGGCACCCAGCGGCCGTCGGACCCGCCGGCCAGATTCTCGATGCGCTGCAGCGCAGCCGGGCTCATCGCCGCCAGCCACAGCCCGCCGTCGGAGGCAAAGCCCTTCTGCGGTGCGAAGTAGTAGACGTCGGCGTCGGCGACGTCCACGGGCAGTCCGGCCGCCCCGGAGGTGGCATCGATGAGCACGAGCGCACCGCTGACGCCCGACGGGCGCGTGACGGGGACCATCACTCCGGTCGACGTCTCATTCTGGGCCCAGCCGATCACGTCGACCGGCTCCGAGGCCTCCGCGGCCGCCGGGTCGGGCGCGTCGCCCGGCTCGGCCTCGATCACGATCGGCTTGCGCAGAAACGGCGCCGCCCTGGCGCACGCCGCGAACTTAGAGGAGAACTCCCCGTAAACGAGGTGCAGCGAACGCTCGCGCACCAGGCAGCAGGTGGCGGCATCCCAGAAGGCGGTGGTCCCGCCGTTACCGAGCACCACCTCGTAGCCATCGGGCAGCGACAACAGGTCGGAGATGCCGGCGCGCACGCGGCCCACGAGCGCCCGGACCGGCTTCTGGCGGTGCGAGGTGCCGATCACGGCGGCGCCGGGTCCGGCGACGTATTGGAGCTGCTCCGGGCGAACGCGCGATGGCCCGGAGCCGAATCGCCCGTCCACGGGCTTGAGCTCGTCAGGGATCCTGAGGTCACTCCTGGTCTGGGTCATGGGTCCTTCGGCGAACGGGGGCTTGTGAGGTGTGGCATGCCCTCGGCGGGCGACCGCTACTCCTGGAACTCGGTGTCGATCCAGTCCATGTGCGACCGCAGCTCTTTGCCCACGACCTCCACCTGGTGGCCGGCCTGCTCGGAGCGCATGCGCTTGAAGTTTTCCTGGCCCGCGCGGTTCTCGGCGATCCACTCGCGGGCGAAGTCCCCGTTCTGGATCTCGGTGAGCACCTGCTTCATCGCCGCTCGGGTCTCCTCCCCGATGATCCGCTGACCGCGGGTCATGTCGCCGTACTCGGCGGTGTTGGAGATCGAGTAGCGCATGCCGCTGATCCCCTTCTCGTACATCAGGTCCACGATCAGCTTGAGCTCGTGGAGCACCTCGAAGTAGGCCAGGCGCTCGTCGTAGCCTGCCTCGGTCAGCGTCTCGTAGCCGGCGCGCACCAGCTCGGTGACGCCGCCGCAGAGCACCGCCTGCTCGCCGAACAGGTCGGTCTCGGTCTCCTCCTTGAACGACGTCTCGATCACCCCTCCGCGGGTGCCGCCGATGCCCTTCGCGTAGGCCAGCGCCATGGGCAGTGCGTCGCCGGTGGCGTCCTGCTGGACTGCGACCAGGCAGGGGACGCCCGAGCCCTCCAAATACTGGCGGCGCACCAGGTGGCCCGGGCCCTTGGGGGCAACGAGCGCCACGTCCACATTCGGTGGCGGGACGATCTGCTCGTAGTGGATCGAGAACCCATGACCGAACAGGAGCATGTTCCCGGCGGCGATCCCGTCCTTGAGGCCGTCGTCCCAGATTTGGCCGTGGCGCTCATCGGGTGCGAGCAGCATCACGATGTCGCCCTCGCTGGCGGCGTCGGCCGGGTCGAGCACTGTCAGCCCGTGTGCCTCGGCCTTGGCGACGCTGCTCGAGCCGGGGCGCAGCCCGACGACGACGTTGACACCCGAGTCCTTGAGGTTGAGGGCATGGGCATGGCCCTGCGAGCCGTACCCGATGATCGCGACGGTCTTGCCGTCGAGCTTTGCGAGATCTGCGTCGTCGTCGTAGTACATATGGCTCGCAGGCTACAAGGCGCAGCCCGCGAGCGCCCTATCCCCCGCCGAAACGCTGGCGCAGCGCCATAACGCTGTTGACGTAGGCCTGCGTGTCGGCGTAGAGCCCGTGCTGCCGGACGGACTGCAGCCCCTGGTAATAACCCGCGACGGCCGTGGCCGGGTCGCCGCCGCTCTGGTTCAGCAGCGAGTGCAGCAGCAGGGAGCCGGCGCGGATGTTGTCGGCCGCAGAGGTCGGCGACAGCGGCGGCGGGCCGGCCAGGTTCTGGCCGATGTAGTTCCAGGTCCCGGGCATGATCTGCATTACCCCGGTGGCCCCGGTGGATGACACCATGCTGTTGTTGAACCCGCTCTCCTGGTAGCCGACTGCTTCCGCCAGCGACGGTGGCACGCCCTCGGAGGCGGCGATGGACCCCACCTCAGAGGGGCTCACCATCTGGCCGGTGGGCTGGGCGCCGTTGGAGGTGGCCGGTGACGTCGACACCATCTCGGTGCTCGCCGCGGCGGGCGCCGGCGAGCCAGCGCCTGCGACGTGCAGGGTGGTGCCCGACAGCAGCAGGCCGGACGGGTCCAGGCCGTTGGCGGCGGCGAGCGAGCTCATGCTCACGCCCAGGCGGGCGGCGATCGCACTGAGCGTGTCGCCGGGCTGGACCGTGTAGCCACCGGCGCTCGATGAGACCGACGCGCTCGATGAGACCGGCGCGCTCGCGGAGGCGCCGGAGATGTGCAGGGTGGTGCCCGACAGCAGCAGGCCGGACGGGTCCAGGCCGTTGGCGGCGGCGAGCGAGCTCATGCTCACGCCCAGGCGGGCGGCGATCGCACTGAGCGTGTCGCCGGGCTGGACCGTGTAGCCACCGGCGCTCGATGAGACCGACGCGCTCGATGAGACCGGCGCGCTCGCGGAGGTGCCGGAGATGTGCAGGGTGGTGCCCGACAGCAGCAGGCCGGACGGGTCCAGGCCGTTGGCGGCGGCGAGCGAGCTCATGCTCACGCCCAGGCGGGCGGCGATCGCGCTCAGGCTGTCGCCGGGCTGGACGACGTAGCCGCCGCTGGAGCTGGGCGCGGCGACGGTGCCGTCATTGGCGCCGGTGGTCGTGGCCGTCGGGGCAACTCCCTGCGGCGGGATCGTCAGCGCCGAGCCGGCGATGAGCTGGGCGTCCGGCGACATGCCGTTGGCGGCGGCCAGCTGAGAGACCGACAAGCCGTCGGCGGCCGCGACCGAGCTCAGCGTCTCGCCCGAGGCGACGACGTGCTGAAAGGCGGCCGAGGCGGTGGCGGGCGTCCCCACGCCCACCGCGATGGTCAAGGTCACAAGAGCGAGTTTCCAGGTGTGCATGCGCGACAGTGTCCTGGCTGCCTGGCGTACAAGAAACCCCTGCAATTGCGGTTTCAGGGTGCAACATCGCTGTCACGCCATGGCACATGGTGCACGCGCGCTCCGCGGCGGCTCCGGGACGGGTGCTCAGGCGCCCGCGCGGGCGACGAGCGAGACGCCGGGCACCGTCACGTGCCCGTCGGCATCCGTGAAGGGCGCCGCGCCGGATTCCACGTGGGCAACCACCTCGGCCTGCTGCTCGGCGGTCAGCCCGCGGAACGTGGAGCTGAAGCTCGGCGATACGTCGGCGCTCTCCTCCACCATCTCGGCCACCGTGTCGTAGCGGCGCGAGACCTCCACCTCGGATACCTCCACCTCCGTGAAGCCGGCGTCCTCGAGCACCTCGGCCAGGGCGCCGGGCGCCGAGAGCGCGAAGGGGCCGGGGACGTCGGGATCGGGCGGCTCGGCATGGCCGAGCTCAACGAGCGCAGTGCCGGGGATCGTCGCCCATGGATTGCGTTCGCGCGCGTCCCAGACGGCCAGCGCGGCGTTCCCTCCGGCCCGCAGTACGCGGCGGATCTCGCGCGCCGCCGCCTCGGGGTCCACGGCCAGCATGATGCCCCAGCGCACCAACACGGCGTCAACGCTGGCGGTATCCAGATCGATCCATTCCAGCTCCAGCTGGCGGAACTCGACGTTGTCGATACCGGCCTCGGCGGCGCGGCGGCGCGCCACCTCGATCATCGGCTCGGCGCCGTCGCTGGAGATGAGCGTTCCGCCCGGCTGCACGAGCTCGGCGGCCATGAAGCCGGTGTCGCCGGGGCCGGCGGCGAGCTCCAGCACCCGTTGGCCTGGCTGCAGATCGAGGGACTCCACCATCGCCACCGAGACGGGCATGCCCCAGGCGCGGACGCGGTCGGCGCGCTTACCCCATCCCCCGGCAGCGGTCTCCCAGGTCTCGCGGGTGACGGCGCGCAACTGGTCGGGGTCGGCGGGCGTCACCTCAAGCAGGTTATCCCTCGGGCGCATCCGGCGCCGGCGGGGCCATTCCCTGGGTCAGCTGGCCAAACGCGGCGTCGATTTGGGCGCTCATCCGCTGGCCGAAGATCGCCACAAGCGCCTCGGTGGCCAGCGGACGCAGCCGCTCGATCGTCGCATCGATCTCCGCCCACCGGTCGGTGGGCATCCCGGCGGCCTGGAACGGCTCCCACACCTCGCGCATGAACAGCGTCACGAACGCCGCCGACACCGCGTCGCAGTGGAGCTCCACCTGCTTGAACACGGTGAGGGCCTCGTTGAGCGAGACGCCTCGCGCCACCACCTGCTCGGCGACGGCCAGCAGCGACGGGCTCGGGACCTCGTAGCGCCCCTCCCCCGCGGCAACGAGCACGCCCAGGGTTTCGGCGCGGGCGAGGACCTTCGGCGCCTCCTCCGCGCTCACCCGGAAGCGGTGCCCCAGATCGGCCACGGTGAGCGTCTGGGGCGTCTCCCCGGTCTCGTTGAGCGCATGGCGAAACCGGGCCAGCCGCTGGGCCGTCGGCTGGTCGTCGTCGAGCAGTCGCTTGATGCCGGCGAGGTTGAAGCCGTCGTTCTGGAGGTCCTGAATGAGCTTGAGCTGCGCGACGTGGTCGGGGCCGTAGTAGCCGACCCGCAGGCGCACCTCGGGCGGGTCCAGCAACCCCCGCGCCTGGTGGGCGCGGATGTTGCGCACGGTCATACCGGTCTGAGCGGCGAGCTGCTCGATCGTGAGATCGGCGGGCATGCCGGGGATGATACCGGCAGCTGACGTTACATCAAACGATGTGACGTTGAGCGGCTTTCGGCGTCAGCGCAGGTCGCGGCGCAGGAGCTTGCCGGTGGTGCCACGGGGGATGCCCGCCACGGGCTCGAAGCGCTTGGGCACCTTGAACGGAGCGAGCCGCGCCGCGCAGTGTGCGCCCAGGGCCTCGGGCGTGACCTCGGCGCCGTCGGCCAGGACCAGCTGGGCCACGATCGCCTCCCCCCACTCCGGGTCGGCGCGCCCGAACACGGCGGCGTCCACGACGCCCGGGTACTCCAGGATCACTGTCTCGACCTCCGCCGGCGCCACGTTCTCCCCGCCGGTGACGATCGTGTCCGCCTTACGACCGGCGATCACGAGCCGTCCCGCGGGATCCAACGCGCCCAGGTCGCCCGTGTGCAACCACCCGTCGGGGCCGAGCGCGCCCGCGGCGACGGTCCGGCCGCAGACCAGTACCTCGCCGTCGCCGGCGATCCGCAGCTCGGTGCCCAGCAGCGGCACCCCGTCGGTAGCGATCTGCGAGCACGCCTCGGTCATCCCGTAGGACGGCGACACGGTCACGTCCGCCTCGCGTGCCCGGGCCAGCAGGGCGGGCGCTATGGGGCCGCCGCCGAGCAGCACGCGCCGGAGCGTCGGCGGCCGGCGGAGCCCGGCATCGAGCAGTCGCGACAGCATCGTGGGCACCAGCGAGACGAGCGTGACGCCCTCCGCCGGATCGCTGAGGGCGGCCAGTACACGCTCGGTCTCGAAACGGCCGTGCAGCAGCACAGTGGTGCCGTACACCGCCGAGCGGATCTGGATCGAGAGGCCGCCGACGTGGGCCAGCGGCATCGGGCACAGCCACCGCTCGTCAGGATCGAGCCCGAGCGCGAGCGCCGAGCCCAGCGCGTTCCACAGCCAGTTGTCGTAGCTGAGCGCCACCGGCTTGGGACCCGCCGTGGTGCCCGAGGTGAACATGAGCGTGGCGGTGGCGTCGGGGTCGACGGGGCGCGGCTCGGGCGCGGGCCCATTCGGAGCATCCGGCAACCCATCGAGCACCAGCCTCGCCTGCGCGGTGCGGTGCGCCCGCTCGTCCTCGGTGAGCCGCAGGTCGATGGGAACCGCCGCCGCCCCGAGGAGCAGGCACGCGTGCAGCGCCACCACCAGCTCCTCGCTGGGCAGCGCCAGGGCCACGCGGTCGCCCGAGGCCACCCCGCGTTCGATGAGCGCGGCGGCGACACCGCCGGCGCGGTCGTACAACTCGGCGTAGGTGGTGTCAGCGCCGTCCGCGGTTCTCAGCGCGGTGCGGTCGCCGCGGACGCGGCCGGCGCGGGCGAGCCAGGGTTCCATGGGGTTGTCAGCCTAGCCTCGGCGATGCCGCCCACGAGGCCTTCGGGAGATAGTTCCAACGAGGCTGGAAACATCTCCCAACGCCCGCGCGGGAGAGTCGCCGGTCAGCGACGCTCGAACGTTGCGACCCCCGCGCGCGCCGCCGGCGCTGGCGGCGAACTCGGCCGCACGGCCACAACGGCCCCGCGCCGGCGCGGCCGGCGCACACGCAGCTCCTCGGCGAGGAAGTAGGAGCCGACGACCAGCAGGGCCGCAACGACCTGGGCGACGATCGTCTGCACGTTGGGGAAGATCGCGAACCACAGGCCCATCCAGCCGGGGATGGCCACGTTGATCGGCGTGGTCCCGATCCAGCCGGCCTGCTGGAGCTCCTGGACGGACTCTCCGACCATCACCAGCAGGACGCCACCGAGCAGCACGCCGGTGGCCACGAGCATCTTCTTGTAGGGCAGCTTGCTCTGCAAGCCGAAGGTCAGCCAGCCGATCGCCGCCACCAGCGCCAGGCCGACCAGGACGCCCTCGAGCACGACCCCCGAGCCGTAGCGCAGGCGGAGGTTCTGGAGGAAGAGGACGACCTCGAAGCCCTCGCGGTACACCGAGGTGAAGCCCAACGCGACCAGGCCCAGAATCGCACGCCGGGCGCCGGGGGACACGCCCTCGCCCATCAGGGCCTTGCGGCGGCGGTTGTGGCTGGCGATCCAGCCCGTCCAGTAGACCTTGTGGAAGAACCAGTTCATGACCACCAGCAGGACCACGATCGCCAGCAGCCCGGTGGCGGCCTGGAGGTCGAGGCTGCCCGGGCCGACGGCGTCGGTGACCGCGATGGCGATGAACCACGTCGCGACCGCCACGCCCAGCGCGGCGGCCCCGCCCAGCGCCAGGGGCTTGCGGTAGACGCGGTTGTCGCCGCGCATGCTGGCGGTCAGGACCGCCAGCACCAGGATCGTCTCCAGCCCCTCGCGCAGCACCAGGATGCCGCTGTCCACCACGACCGCCAGGTGGCTGAGATGCGTGCTCGGGTCAGTGGGATCGGGGGTGCCGCCCGCGGCGCTCAGAAGCTGCCAGACGAACAGCCCGACGGCGACGATCGCCAGTAGGCCCCAGCCGAGACGTTTGCGCGTCGCGCTGGCCATTAGGTAACCCTAACAGACGGGGTGCGACGATTGCTATCAGAGGTATCGGACGTGACGGCCACCCGGCCTCTTTCCCCCTGCTGGCCTAGAGTCCCCGTCGCCGTTCCCGACCCGCGATAGGAGCACAGGTGAGCACCAGCTGGCAGCCGCAGGGCGACTACAGCGACATCCGCTACGAGCTGGCCACCGGCGATGACGCCGGCATCGCCAAGATCACCATCGACCGGCCCGAGGTCCGCAACGCGTTCCGACCCGAGACGGTCATCGAGCTCTCGGACGCGTTCGAGCGCGCCCGCGAGGACGATTCGGTGGGGGTGATCATCCTCACCGGCGAGGGTCCCGACGCGTTCTGCTCGGGCGGCGACCAGCGGGTGCGCGGAAGCCGCGGCGGCTACGTCACCGGCGCGGACCCCTCCGCGGCCGGCCGGCAGCAGGCCGTCGGGCGCTTCCACGTGACCGACCTGCACATCCAGATGCGGCGCATGCCCAAGCCGATCGTGGCCATGGTCGCCGGCTACGCCATCGGTGGCGGCCATGTGCTCCATGTCGTGTGCGACCTGACCATCGCCGCCGACAACGCCCGCTTCGGTCAGGTCGGCCCCAAGGTCGGGTCGTTTGACGGCGGCTTCGGGGCCAGCGTCCTGTCGCGCCTCGTCGGTCCCAAGAAGGCCAAGGAGGTCTGGTTCTTGTGCCGGCAGTACGACGCGCAGCAGGCCCTGGACATGGGGATGGTCAACGCCGTCGTCCCCCTCGAGCGTCTGGAGGAGGAGACCGTGCAATGGTGCCGGGAGATGCTCGCGATGTCCCCGTTCGCCCTGCGCATGATGAAGGCGAGCTTCAACGCCGACGAGGACGGTCTGGCCGGGATCCAGTGGCTCGCCCATGACGCCAACCTGCTCTTCTACATGAGCGAGGAGGCGCAGGAGGGCCGCGACGCCTACCTCCAGAAACGCCGGCCCGACTATTCGAAGTTCCCGCGTCGGGCGTAGGACGCCACCCGCACCCTGAGCATGAGCGGCTTCCGGATCTGGCTGATGGCAGCGCGGCCGCGCACGCTGCCGGCGGCAGTCGCCCCGGTGCTGGTGGGCACCTCGCTGGCGGCCTTCGCGCATGTGTTCCATCCGCTGCGGTTCGCCGCCGCCCTGCTCAGCGCGCTGTTCATCCAGGTCGGGACCAACCTCTCCAACGACTACTCCGACGCCCGCCGCGGCGCCGACGCCGAGGACCGGCTCGGACCCGTCCGGGTCACCGCCGGCGGGCTGGTGCCGCCGCGCCAGGTCCTCATCGCCACCTACGTGAGCTTCGGCCTGGCCGTGCTGTTCGGCATCTACCTCATCGCCGTCGCCGGATGGGAGCTGCTGCTCGTCGGCGCGGCGTCGATCCTCGCCGGCGTGGCCTACACCGGCGGCCCGCGGCCCTACGGATACGAGGGCCTGGGCGAGGTGTTCGTCTTCCTCTTCTTCGGGATCGTCGCCGTGGCGGGGTCGTTCTTCGTGCAGGTGGAGAAGCTGATGTGGGAGGCGTTCGCGCTGGCGGTGCCGGTGGGCCTCCTGGCCGCCGCAATCCTCGTCGTCAACAACGTCCGCGACATCGACTCGGATCGCCGTGCGGGCAAGCGCACGCTCGCGGTCAAGCTGGGGCGAGAGCGGACGCGGGTCATGTACGCAGGCGTGGTCTACCTCGCCTACCTCCTGACCCCCGTCACCTGGGTGTTCGGGCCGACCACCGCCTGGGTGCTGCTTCCGTGGCTGACGCTGCCGCTTGCCGCCTCGACCACCCGGATCGTGCGCAGCCGGACCGACGGCCCGTCGCTCAACGGGGCGCTGGCCCAGAGCGGGATGCTGCAGCTGGCGTTCTGCATGCTGCTCTCCGCCGGATTGCTGCTCAGCCGCTGACCCCGCCACGTGAAACTCGCGGTGACACCCATGACGGTCCCCCTGACGGCGCCGTTTCACGCCGCCCACGGCACCGTCACCGATCGCGGGCTCCTGCTCGTCGAGCTGCGGGCCGCCGACGGACTCGTGGGCTACGGGGAAGCGGCGCCGCTTCAGTCCTATGACGGCGTGAGCATGACAGAGGTGCGGGCGGCGCTGGAGGCGTGCGCCCCGGTGCTCGCGGCCTACCGCGACGCGGCGCCGATCGCCGACGTGCTGGCCCGGTGCGCGGAGGCGACCGTCCTGCCCCAGGCGCTGGCCGCGATCGACCTCGCTCTCTGGGACCTGGCGGGCCGGCGCATCCGCGAGCCGGTGTGGCGGCTGCTCGGCGCCGGCCGCGCCGGGCCGGTCGCCGTTAACTGGACCATCTCTGCCGCCGACCGCTCGGGAGCCGCTCACGAGGCCGCCACCGCGCGTGCCGCGGGCTACAGCACCGTCAAGGTCAAGGTGGCGATCGGCGACGACGCGGGCCGCCTGGCCGCGGTGCGGGCGTTCGGCGGGCCCGACATGGCGATCCGGATCGACGCCAACGGCGTCTGGCTGCCCGCAGAGGCCGAGGCCGCCCTGAACGCCCTCGAGCCGGTGGGCATCGATCTGTGCGAGGAGCCGGTCAGCGGCCTCGCGGCCATCCAGGCGCTGCGACCGCTGACGCAGGTTCCGCTCGCGCTCGACGAATCGGCCGGCGACCCCGACGCGCTCAGCCGCCCGGCCGCCGACTTCATCTGCCTCAAGATCTCGCGGTGCGGCGGGATCAGCGGGGTCATCGATATGGCGGCGCGCGCCCGCGCCGCCGGCTATGGCGTCTACCTCGCCTCCACCCTGGACGGCCCCCTGGGGATCGCCGCGGCGCTCCACGCCGCCGTTGTCATCGGCCCGGACCGCGCGTGCGGGCTGGCGACGCTGGGCCTGTTCGAGGGCGCGCGCGACCCGCTGCCCCCAGCGCGCGGATCGATCCTCCCGCCGGCCGCCCCTGGCCTCGGCGAGGGCCTGCGCGACTGGTATTAGCCGGCCGCGATGACCTCAGCCACCGCCGCCGGCGCCTCCAGGTGCACGGCGTGCCCCGCGCCGGCGATCATGTGCACCCGCGCGGCTGGCAGCGCGGCGGCCATCTCGGAGGCGAGGGCGCGGAACTTGGCGTCACGCTCGCCCACCACCAGCTCCACGGGCACGTCGAGCTCGCCGAGGCGCTCCCACACCGACGGCAGCGCTCCCGTACCCAGTCCGCGCAGCGCCGCGGCCAGGCCGGCCGGGGTGTTGCGCAGCCGGTCGCGGTGGACCGCGCCCCGCACCCGCGCCGGCTGGTCGGCCAGCACGCCCGTTCGGGCCCAGCGCTCGGCGAACGCCTCGATCGTCATCCGCTCGACCTCGGCGGCCAGCCGGTCGTCGGCGGCTCGCCGCCGCGCCCGATCCCCGGGATCGGCGATCCCCGGACTGGCTCCGATCAGCACCAGCCGCTGCACGCGCCCCGGGAGGGCCAGCGCCGCGTGGAGCGCGAGCCGGCCGCCCATCGAGTAGCCGGCGAGGTGCAACGGCTCGCTGCCAGCCGCGGTCACGTCGGCCACCACGCCGGCCAGCGACACCGGCCGCACGCCCGACGCCCCACCGTGCCCGCGGATGTCGGGCGCCACCGGCCGGTAGCGTTCCGGCAGCGCCGCCACGACCGCGTCCCAGCTCGCCCCCGTGTTGGTGAAGCCGTGGAGCAGCATCACGTTCGGCGCCATCGACCCATCATGACCGCAACGGACACCTACCTCCTCCTGCGCGCCTTCTGCGACGAGCTGGCCCGTTGCGGCCTCGAGCACGCCTGCACCTCGCCGGGCTCGCGCAACACGCCGATCCTCCTGTCGCTGGCCCGCGAACCGCGCATCCGCACCTGGTCGCACATTGACGAGCGCTGCTCCGCCTTTTTCGCGCTGGGCGCGGCCAAGGCCGGCGGGCGCCCGGTGGCGGTGACCTGCACCTCGGGGACGGCCGCCGCCAACTACCTCCCGGCGGTGGTGGAGGCCCGTTACGCCCGCGTGCCGCTCATCGTCCTCACGGCCGACCGGCCGCCCGAGCTGCGCGAGGTGGGCGCTGGCCAGGCGATCGATCAGCTCAAGCTCTACGGCGATGCCGCGAAGTGGTTCTTCGAGGTCGGCGTCGACATCGCCTCGGCTGACTCGCTGCGCTGGATTCGACAGCTCGCCTGCCGCGCCTACTGGACCGCTGCATCGGGGCCGCCCGGTCCCGTCCACCTGAACTTCCCGTTGCGCGAGCCGCTCGTGCTCGACGCCCCGCTGCCAGAGGATCCGGTTCCTGGCCGGCCCCACGGCCGCCCCTGGGTCCAGCCGACGGCGGAAGCAGCGACGTCGCCGACGGAGGCGCGAGCGCTTCCCGCGCGGGGTGTCGTCGTCGCCGGGCGTGAGGAGCGCGACCCCCGGATCGGCGAGGCCGCGGCGCGGTGCGCCGAGCGTCTCGGCTACGCCCTTCTCGCTGACCCGCTCTCGGGCGCGCGCCACGGCGGCACCGCGATCGCCACCTATGACCTGCTCCTGCGCGAGCCCGGCTTCGCCGCGCGGGTTGCGCCCGAGACGGTGATCCGCGTCGGAGACCTGCCGACCTCCAAGCCGCTCAGGGCCTGGCTGGCCGGCCTGGACGACGTCCCCCAGCTCGCCCTGGACCCGGAGGGCACATGGCAGGACCCCGCGGCGGCGGTGTCGGAGATCGAGATCGGCGACCCCGTCGCGACCCTCGACGCGCTGACGGTTCCCGCGCCCGATCCGGCCTGGCTGGCCGGCTGGACCGAAGCCGACGATGCGGCCTGCAGCGTCCTGACCCGAGAGCTCGGCGACGCGCTGTCCGAACCGGCGGTGGCCCGGCGGCTTGGCGGCGGCCTGCCCGCGGACGCGACCCTCGTCGTCGCGTCCTCGATGCCGATCCGCGACGCCGAGCTGTACTTCCCCGCCGGCGCTCCTCTCCCCCGCGTGCTCTCCAACCGCGGCGCCAACGGGATCGACGGCACGGTCTCCACGGCGTTCGGCGTCGCCGCGGCATCAGACCGGCCGGTCGTCCTGCTCATCGGCGACGTCGCGCTCGCCCACGATGTCGGCGGCCTCATCGCCGCGCGCCGGCTGGGGCTGGACCTCACGGTCGTGGTCCTCAACAACGACGGCGGCGGGATCTTCCACTTCCTGCCGGTGAGCCGCGAGAGCGACGCGTTCGAGGAGCACGTGGCCACCCCGCACGGGCTCGACTTCGCCAGGGCGGCTGCGCTCTACGGCCTGGACCACACGCGCGTGGACACGGCCGGCGAGCTTGCCGAGGCACTCAGGCGGCCCGGCCTCGTCGAGGTGCGCACCGACCGAGCCGAGAACCTGGCCCTGCACCGCCGCCTCGCCGATGCGGGGCTGGCCGCCGTGAGAGCCCTCAGCCCGACAGCACCGGCAGCATCACCTGCAGCTTGACCTCGGTCTCGGCCAGCTCGGCGGCCGGGTCGGAGTCGCGCACGATGCCACAGCCGGCGTAGCAGCGGGCCACGGGGCCGCGCAGCAGCGCACAGCGCAGCGCCACCAGGAACTCGCCGTCGCCCGAGGCGTCGGTCCACCCCACCGGCCCGGCGTACCAGCCGCGATCGAAGCCCTCCAGCGCGGGGATGACGTCCAGCGCGGCGGCCGGCTCGGCGCCGACCGCCGGCGTCGGATGCAGCCGGCCCACGAGCTCGACGGCGTCCATCGGCGCCGCGAGCTGGGCGCGGATCGGCGCCGCCAGGTGCTGGATGTTGGCGACGCGGACCACCACGGGCTCGGGCGCCGCCGTCACCCAGACCGAGTACGGGCGCAGCGTGCTCGCGATGCGGCGGGCCACGATCGCGTTCTCCTCGCGCTCCTTGTCCGACTGCAGCAGCTGCTCGCCGAGATGGTCGTCGACGGCGGGATCGGCGCTGCGGCGCGCCGACCCGGCGAGCGCCACCGTGGTGGCCCGCTGGCCCTGGCGGCGGATGAGCAGCTCCGGGCTGGCGCCGATGAACGTGGCGTCGCCGCGACCCACGGCGTACACGAACGAGCTCGGGAACGCTTCGCGCAGCAGCCCGAAGATCGCGCCGGTGTCGTGCGCCGCCGGTGCGTGGACCTCGACCTCGCGCGCGAGGACCACCTTCTCAAACGCGCCGGCGCGGATGCGCTCGACCGCGCGGGCCACCGCCTCCTCGTAGTGGGCGGGCGGCATCGGGCTCGCCACCTCGTAGCGGCCCGTGGGGTGCGGATCGAGCAGGGGCAGCGGCGCATCGCGCAGCGACCGGACGCGCGCGGCGACGCGCCCGAGGACATCGTCCTCGGCGTCGTCGGGGCCCACCTCGGCGCTGACGGTCAGCCAGGTCACGCCGTCCTGTCGTACGAGCGACAGCTCGGGCACGATCAGCGATGCCGTGGCAAAGCCTCTCCACGCCGGCGAGCCGGCGCCGTCGGCGGCGAACGCAAAGCCTCCGTGGGCAGCCAACCCGGACCCCGGAGGTCCGTCGGCACGGCCAACCACCGCCGACGAGACCGCCTCGCGCCAGCGCGCGGCCACCTGCGAGAACCGCTCGCTCCCCGAGGCCTCGATCGAGAGCACGCTGCCCAGCGCGGCGATCGCCGCGCCGCCCCGATCCGGCTGCTCGGAGCAGAACCAGGACTCCCCGGCGCGCCGCGAGACACTGACGACAGCGCTCGGGTCCACCGAGCCGGGCAGCTTCACGCACGCCGACGCAAGCACCCCGGCACCGCGGGCGCGAGCGCGAGTGAGGGCCGCGCGGACTCGTGGCTGAAGATCGTGTTCAGGTGCGGGCCAGAAGGTCAGGGCGCCCGCGACGGTGCCGGGCACGCCGCGGCGCTCAGGTCTCGCTGCGTCCGCGCGAGATCGCGATCTCGCCGGTGCGCGCCATCTCGATCAGCCCGAACGGTCGTACGAGCGCCTCGAACGCGTCGACCTTGTCGCACGTGCCGGTGACCTCCACGACGACCGAGCGCTTGGTCACGTCGACCACCTTGGCCCGGAAGATCTCGCAGATCTGCATCACCTCCGCGCGCGAGGAGCTGTCCGCGCTGACCTTGAACAGCGCCAGCTCCCGCGCCAGGGTCTCCGCCGGCTCGAGATCGCGGATCTTGAGGACGTTGACCAGCTTGTGCAGCTGCTTGGTGACCTGGTCGATCGGGTGCACCGCGCCGTCGAGCGTCAGCGTGATGCGGCTCATTGTCTCGTCGTCGGTGGGACCCACCGCCAGCGTGTCGATATTGAAGCCGCGGCGGGCGAACAGCCCGGAGATCCGGGTCAGGACGCCCGGCTTGTTCTCCACCAGGATCGAGAGGATGTGCTTGCGTCCGGTGCGCAGGCCAGCCACCGCCTCCAGCTGATCGAGCGACAGGATCTCCTTGGTTCCGGGTTCGCCCATCGCTCAGCCCACCATGTCGCGCGCGGCCTGGCCGGGCGCGATCATCGGATAGGTGTTCTCCTCGCGCGTGACCCGGACGTCGACGAGGACCGGTCCCTCGGTGGCGATCGCTTCGCGCATGTCGGACACCAGCGTCGTCTTGTCCGTGAGCCTGATCCCCGTGGCTCCGTAGGCGTCGGCCAGCTTGACGAAGTCCGGGTACTGGCCCATGTCGACCTGGCTATAGCGCTTGTCCCAGAACAGCTCCTGCCACTGGCGGACCATGCCCAGGTAGCCGTTGTTCATGATGAACACCTTGATGGGGATCTTCTCCTCGGCGCAGGTCGCCAGCTCCTGCATGTTCATCTGCACCGAGCCGTCGCCGGCCACGCACACGACGGTCTGGTCAGGGCAGCCGACCTGAGCCCCCATCGCCGCCGGCAGGCCGAAGCCCATCGTCCCCAGGCCACCGGAGTTGATCCAGCGGCGTGGCTTGGCGAAGTGGAAGTGCTGCGCGGTCCACATCTGGTGCTGGCCGACGTCGGAGACGACGACGGCGTCGCCGCCGGTCGCCTCGTACAACGCCTGGATCATGTACTGCGGCTTGATCTCGGAGTCCGTGGAGTCCGCGTAGACCAGCGGATGGCGCTGCTGCCACAGGCGGATCCGCGTCCACCATTCCTCCAGGCGCGCTGGGTCGGACGACAGCGCCCGGTATTCCGCGGTCAGCCGCGGGAGGATGTTCTTGGCATCGCCGACGATCGGGATGTGGGCCGGGACGTTCTTCGAGATCTCGGCCGGGTCGATGTCGATGTGGATGAACTTGGCCCGCGGCGCGAACTCCGACAGCTTCCCGGTGATCCGGTCGTCGAACCGGGCCCCGATGGCGATGATCAGGTCGGCCTCGTCCATCGCGTAGTTGGCCGTGCGGGTGCCGTGCATGCCCAGCATCCCCAACCAGTGGTCATGGGTGCCGGGGAACCCGCCCAGGCCCATCACGGTGCAGGTGACCGGGAACCGGTCGGCGGTGGCCAGCTCGGTCAGCTCAGCCGCCGCGTTGGCCGACACCACCCCGCCGCCGGCGTAGATCACCGGGCGGCGCGAGTTGGCCAGCGCCTTGGCGGCGAGCTTGATCTGCTTCTGGTTGCCGTCCGTGGTCGGCTGGTAGCCCGGCAGGTGGACGTCATCCACCGGCTCGTAGGGGATGTCGGCGCGGCTGAGATCCTGCGGAATGTCCACCACCACGGGGCCCGGCCGGCCCGTGCGCGCGAGGTGGAACGCCTCGTGGATCGTGCGCGGCAGTTCGAGGGGGTGTTGGATCATGAAGCTGTGCTTGACGATCGGCATGGTGATCCCGATCGTGTCCGCCTCCTGGAAGCCATCGGTCCCCAGGAGCTCGGTCCGCACCTGCCCCGTGATGAAAACCACCGGCACCGAGTCCATCATCGCGTCGGTGATCGGGGTCACCAGGTTCGTCGCGCCGGGACCGCTGGTGGCGAGCGAGACACCGACCTTGCCCGTCGCCTTGGCGTAGCCCTCGGCGGCGTGGCCGCCGCCCGCTTCATGACGAACCAGGATATGCCGGATGCCGGCGTCATAGAAGGCATCGTAGGTGGGCAGGTTCGCGCCTCCCGGAAGGCCGAATACGACGTCCACACCCTCAGCCTTCAGACATTCCATCAAAGCGTCGACCGCACGCATCGCATTCCTCCTCTCGGGCACCGGTAAGCGCGGGGAGCGCCCCGCTAACGAGGGGCGAGTTTACCGGTCGGACCCATCGCCGAGCGAGAGCCGAGCTGGCGGCGTCGGCCCCGCTAGCCGCGAGCGCTAAGTGGAATCAACCAGCTGGTGCCCTGAGTCACAAATTCGGTGGCGGCCTCACGACTCTACGGTTCACGATGCTAGGCCGCGCGTTGGCGCATCGCCTCCTCCGAGGCGAGGGCCACGTCGGGGAACTCGAGCTCTGCACCGCAGCGCATGCACACCGCGTCATAGAGCTTGACCACGTTATGGCACTGCGGACAGGCTCGGCGCAGCTCCCGCGTATCCCAGCGGTAGCAGACCGCGGCCAGAAGTCCCAGGAACGGGATCGTCGCCGAGACCAGGAACCACATGATGAACGAGCTGCCCTTGAGCCGGCCGATGAGGCCGCCGGCGAGGCCGAAGAAGAACAGGATCGGGAGCAGCTCCAGGCCCTGCATCCGCGCGGCTACCAGATGATGGTCTTGAGCGCCCAGACCACCGCGACCACGGCGGCCACGACCACCGCGATCCAGAAGACGGCAACGACCAGCCCTACGATGAGGTGGATCACCAGGGCTGCGGCGGCCACGAGGACGAGCCCCGCCACCGCCTTGCGCAGAATCGGCGTCCTGGCCCGCTGATGCTCAAGGTCTTCGGCCATGAATTCATTCTAGCGCTCGGCCCGCGTGGGGGCGCGGGCTTGGCGGGCCTCAGCCCTGCTTGAGGCCCGCGCGCGAGGGCCCCGCCGCGGCCACGTCGTCCTGACGCAGACGCGCCAGGCGGAAGCGCCGAACTGCGACAGCGCCGCGTGCGGCGCCGGCATCGCGCCGGTCGGCGATCAGCATGATCTTGCTTGAGGGACGGTTCATGGCGCGAATGGTGATGCCTTCGGCCTTGACCGGCATTGGCCGCAGGGCCAAACATCGCCCGCGCCCGCCCTCCCAGCGGCCTGCGCCGATCGTCGTCGGCGGCGTTGATCAGTCCTGGGCCACGCGCTCGCGGATGAGGCGGGTGACCTCGCCCCCGTCCGCTCGGCCCTTGGTCTCGCGCATCACGTAGCCCACGAGCGGGCCGATCGCCTTCATGTTGCCCTCCTTGACCTTGGCCGCAGCGTCGGGGTCCGACGCGATCGCCGCGTCCACGATCGTCACCAGCCCGTCGCCGTCGTCGGCGCTGATCGCGCCGAGGCCCTCCTGCTCGACGATCGCGCGAGGATCCCCACCGTCCGCCACGAGCTTGGTGAGCACCTCCCGGGCAGCGTCGCGGCTGACCTCCTTGGCCGACACCATCGCCGCCAGCGTCGCCAGCGCGTCCGGGGACACCGGGCTCTCGGCGGGGTCCGCGCCGGAGCCGATCCGCTCGACGAGCTGAGGGATCCAGTTGGCCAGCTCCACCGGGGTCACGCCACCGGCGGGGGCCGCCGCCACGGCCCGCTCGTAGAAGTCGGCGAGCTCCAGGCGGAAAGCCAGATCGCGGGCCATCACGGCGGCCAGTCCCAGCTCACGCTTGAATCGCTCCATGCGGGCGGCCGGCAGCTCGGGGATCGCCGCCTGCGCGGCGGCGCGGATCTCGTCGGTGACCAGCAGCGGCACCAGGTCGGGCTCGGGGAAGTAGCGGTAGTCGTGGGCCTCCTCCTTGGAGCGCAGCGACGTGAGCCGATCGGTGACCGGGTCGTAATGCAACGTCTCCTGGACGACGGGCTCGCCGGCGACGACCAGATCGGTCTGGCGCTCGATCTCCGCCCGGACGCCCCGCTCCAGGAAGCGAAAGGAGTTCATGTTCTTCAGCTCGGCCTTGGTGCCCAGCTCCGTCGAGCCGGCCGGGCGGATCGAGACGTTGGCGTCGCAGCGCAGCGACCCCTCGTCCATGTTGACGTCGGACACGCCCAGCTGGCGCAGAGTGGTCCGCAGCAGGATGAGCCAGTCGTGAGCCTGCTCGGGGGAATGAAGGTCGGGCTCGGTGACGATCTCCACCAACGGCGTGCCGCAGCGGTTGAAGTCCACCACGCTGCGGTCCGAGCCGTGGATGCGCCCACTCTCCCCCACGTGTACGAGCTTGGCGGCGTCCTCCTCCAGGTGCACGCGGTGGATGCGGACGTCCCCCAGGCGGCCACCGCGGCAGATGGGCTCGTCGTACTGAGAGATCTGGTAGGCCTTGGGTGAGTCGGGATAGAAGTAGTTCTTGCGGTGGAAGATCGACCGGGGCGCGATGTCCGAGCCCAGCGCGAGGCCGATCATCACCGCGAAGTCCACGGCGCGGGCGTTGACCACCGGCAGCGCGCCGGGCAGCCCCAGACACACCGGGCAGCAGTGGATGTTGGGCGGATCGCCGAACGACAGCGCGCAGCCGCAGAACATCTTCGTCCGGGTCTTGAGCTGGACGTGGATCTCCAGACCGATGACGGGTTCGTAGCCGCTCATACGCGCGCCGCGCTCCCGTCGAAGCCGATCGCCTGCTCCAGGGCATAGGCGGCGTCGATCAGCCGGCTCTCGGAGAACGCCGGTCCGGCGAGCTGGAACCCCACCGGGAGGCCGTCGCTCAGGCCCGAGGGGATCGAGATCCCCGGAATGCCGGCCAGCGACATCGGCACCGTGCAGTAGTCGTTGAGGTACATCGCCAGCGGGTCGGCGGTCTTGGCACCGAGCTCGAACGCCGTCCACGGGCTCGTCGGGGTCACCACGAAGTCGAAGTCGCCGAACACCGTGCGGAAGTCCTCGGAGATCTTCGTGCGCACCTTCAGCGCGGTTCCGTAGTAGGCGTCGTAGTAGCCGCTGGACAGCGCGTAGGTCCCCAGCATGATCCGCCGCTTGACCTCGGCCCCGAAGCCGGCCTGGCGGGTGCGGCTGTACATCGTCTCCAGGTCGGCGTCGCCGGCTACGCGGAGCCCGTAGCGCACCCCGTCGTAGCGGGCAAGGTTGGCCGACGCCTCCGCCGGCGCGATCAGGTAGTACGCCGACAGGGCATGGGGCGCGTGCGGGAGATGGCAGGTGTCCACCGTGGCGCCGAGGCTCTCGGCCAGCTTTAGCGTCGCCTCGAAGTTCTCCCGCACGCCCGGCTCGATCCCGGTGTCATCGTCGGCGCCGCCGAGAAGCTCCTCGGGGACGCCGAGGCGGATCCCCTGGAGATCCTGAGCGGTGGGCAGCCGGATCGGCTCGGGCATCGCCACCGACGTCGAGTCCCGGGGATCGTGACCCACCATGTGCGAGAGCAGAAGCGCGCCGTCGATCACGTTGCGGGTGACGGGGCCCGCCTGATCCAGCGAGGAGGCGAACGCGATCATCCCCCAGCGCGAGCACACGCCGTAGGTGGGCTTGATGCCCACGATGCCGCACAACGCGGCCGGTTGGCGGATCGACCCGCCGGTGTCGGTGCCGAGCGCCCACGGCGCCAGCCCAGCCGCCACCGCGGCGGCGCTGCCGCCGGACGAGCCGCCCGGCACCCGCCCCCGGTCCCACGGGTTGAGCACGGGCCCGAACGCCGAGTTCTCGTTGGACGAGCCCATGGCGAACTCGTCCTGGTTGGTCTTGCCCAGCAGGGTGGCGCCGGCCTCCGTGACGTTGGCGACAACGGTCGCGGTGTAGGGCGGCCGGTACCCCTCCAGGATCCTGCTGCCCGCCTGGCTGGGGACGCCCTCAGTGCAGAACAGATCCTTGACCGCCAGCGGCACGCCGGCCAGCGGCGCGTCCGGGTTCGGCGCGGGAGCGTCCTGGGCGACCCACGTGAACGCGTTGAGGTCGCTGGCGGCGGCGCGCGCGCGGTAGGCCTCAAACAGCTCCGCCGGCCCGATTTCCCGCGCGCGCAGCTTGGCGGCCGCCTCGGTTGCGGTCAGCTCGATGAGCTCACTCACAGCCGGCGCCGCCAGATGACCTGACACGTCCCGGACACGCGCGTCACTCGTCGGCCGGTCCGGGGCTGGGGACGCCGAAGCCGCCGTCCACGGGCTCGGGAGCGGCCGCGAGGATCACGTCCCGGTCCAGGCACGGCTCGGGCTCGTCGGCGCGCGTCACGCCGGCCACGTCGACGGCATGCGAGGTCGGTGGCACGCCCCCCAGGTCAAGCTCGCGGATCCGGTCGACGTGGTCGAGCACCTTGGACAACTCCACACCCATGCGCTCCACCTCCTCCTCGGTCAGCCCGAGGCGGGCCAGGCGGGCCACGTGCAAGACCTGTGCGCGCTCGAGCATCTCAGGCGATTTTAGTGGTGGTGCCAGGATCAGCCGCGCTCGGAGGTGCCCGGCCGGCCGAGAGCGATCGTCTCGACGGGATGGTCGGGGCCGGGGGCCCAGCCACCCTCCTGTCGCAGCGACATGAACGCTCCGGCGGTCTGGACCGCGATCGCCGCCAGCCCGGCGAAGGCCCCGATCAGGGGGCTTCCGGCGCCGGTCAGCACGCGGATGAGGAGCACCAGGCTGATGACGGCGCTGAGCGTCACCACGATCACGTCCACGGTCACGGGCAGCGCGGGCGCCGCCCGCGCGGCCTGCAGGTAACCCAGCAGCAGCGCCGAGGCGGCGGTCACCAATAGCAGCCACCTCAGCGTGGGCAGGCTCGTCCACGCGTTGGCGCTGGTGTGGCCGCCGCCGGGGTTCTCCAACCGAAACCACGGAACGAGGAACATGAGCGCCACCAGCACCGCCGCACTCACGACGGCGATGATCTCGCCGCGGCGTAGTCGTGACAGCTGCACGGATCCGCCGCGGCGACGATGCTCAGTGTCCGACGTGGATGTTGCCGCCCATCACCGACTTCTCGTTGCGGGCCTGCAGCGCGACCCACACCAGGCCGGCGGTGAGGATGACGGCAAGGTAGAACCCGAACCCGAACTCCGAGAAGTGGATGTTGAACAGGAACTTGAGCACCACGAACAGCGCCGTGATGCAGGCGAGGATGAAGCGGGTGTTGGTCCGGCTGCCGCCGATGTTGGGCAGCGTCGTCCCGGGCGAGAGCCGCTCGATGCCGAGGTCGGCGATCAGGACGATCGCGGAGAACACGGCGAGGATCCCGAGCCAGCCGTCGGGGGCGTCGGTCCCGGTCGCGGTGATCGAGATCGGCCCGAAGCTGATGCTGAACCAGGGGAAGAACAGCAGGGTGATGATGAGCAGTAACGCCACGCCCGCCAAGATGCGGTCATCTCTGGTTACGTCAGAGAAGTTCACGACTGCCCTCCTATTGATTGGTCACCGTCGTGTGTGTGCGAACCGTGTGTTCGCCATGTACTGACGCCCTCCTGCGTGCCTCCTTCCCGGAGGTCACCGAGAGACTACAGGCCGGGGCGTCGGCTGGATAGACGCGGGCGCCGGTGCCGGGGGGCGCCGCTGCCGGCCCTCGCGCGCACGCGAGCGCGCTGCTCCCGGATCGCCTCGTAGCCGCCCCAGGCGATGCCCAGGGCGCAGAGGAGTCCGAGGACGGCGCCAAGCTTCTGGTCGACGACGCGCGTGCCGGCGGGCAGCGTGATGAGCACGCGGTAGATGAGCAACGCCGCGCTGAGCGCGCCCAGCACGGCGACGATCAGGCTGGTGTCGGTCTTGTTGCCGTGCTCCCGCTGGGAGGCGTGCAGGACCACCGCGCCGACGGCGGCCACGATCGTGGCCAGCAGCACCCAGCGGGTCACGGTGAGCGCGTGCCAGCCGTTCTCGGCCGTCGAGACCGCCGGGCGCGCGGCCGACGGATCGGGCACGCCGGCGACCCCGTACCACTCCATCGCGAACAGGATGACCCCGAGCGCGAGCGCGCTGACCGCACTCACCAGCGCCCCCACCCGGATGCGCGGGGGCCGCGCCGGAGCCTCGGCCGCCGTCTCCTCGCCGGTCGGGGGCGCCTGCTGGTCCTTGGTCGCCGTCGCCATCAGGGCTCCACGGTATTGGATCCGCCGGCGCGCTTGGGCATGTCAGCGCTTGGAGATCGGCGCCAGGTCGGCCACGAGCTTGCGCTCGGACCGGTCGGTGCTGAAGCGGATGACGACGATCCCGCCGGCCTCCAGGCCCGTGACCACGCCCTCGCCGAAAGCGGCGTGGACCACGTCGTCGCCCAGCCGGAAGGCGGGAGGCGGCGGCTGATCGGGTGACGGCAGGTCAGCGGCGCTCGAGCTCCACGACGTCGCTCGCGCGCGCACGGAGCCGAACGCCCGCGGCGCCTGGCTCTCGCGGTCGGTGAGCGCGGCCGGGATCTCGGAGATGAAGCGGCTGGCCGCGCCGAAGTTGCGCGCCCCGAACACGGTGCGCGTCCGCGCCGAGGTCAGGTACAGGTCGCGCTCAGCCCTCGTGATGCCCACGTAGCACAGGCGCCGCTCCTCCTCCAGGCCTCCTTCGTCAAGCGCCCGGCTGTGCGGGAACACGCCCTCCTCGCACCCGATCATGAACACGATCGGGTACTCCAGGCCCTTGGCGTTGTGCAGCGTCATCAGGGTCACCAGGCCCTCATCATCCTCGCGGGTGTCGGCATCGGCGACGAGCGCGATCGCCTGCAGGAACTCCTCCAGCGACGGCTCCGCGGATTCGCGCCCACCCACCTCCCCGTCGTACTCGACGGCGACGTTGACGAGCTCCTCCAGGTTTTCGATCCGCCCCTGGGCCTCGATGGTGCGCTCGTTCTCCAGCGCCTCCAGGTAGCCAGTCTCGGCCAGCAGCTCCTTGAGCAGGACCGAGATCCCGGGGTGGGTGGGGGCGGATACACGCTCAGCGAGCACCTCCATCGTGCCCATGAACCGCCGCAGCGACTTGATCGCCGCCGCGCCCAGGCCGGGGACGTCCTCGGGCGCCGCCGCCAGCTCCCACACCGTCTCCCCCGTGGTGTTGGAGTGGGCCAGCAGCCGCGAGATCGTCGTGTTGCCGATCCCGCGCCGCGGCGAGTTGACGATCCGCGTGAACGCGCCGACGTCCTGGGGGTTGACCAGCACCGTCAGGTAGGCGATCGCGTCCTTGATCTCAGCCCGGTCATAGAACTTGGTGCCCCCGATCACCTGATAGGCGATCTCCGCCCGCACCAAGGTGTCCTCCAGCACCCGCGACTGCGAGTTGGTCCGGTAGAAGATCGCGATCTCCGACCGCGATGTCCCCTCGTCCACCATCCGCTGAACCTCGCCGGTCACGTAGCGCGCCTCGGCGTGCTCGTCGTCGAGCTCCCGGATCTTGATCGGATCACCCTGTCCCAGCTCCGACCACAGCGACTTGGACGTCTGCCCCCGGTTGTTGCGGATCACCGCGTTGGCCGCGTCCAGGATCGTCTGCGTGGAGCGATAGTTCTGCTCCAGCTTGACCACGTGCGCGTCGGGATACGAGTCCTCGAACTCCAGAATGTTGGCGATGTCCGCTCCGCGAAACCCATAGATCGACTGGGCATCATCCCCGACCACCATCAGGTTGCGGTGCTCGCCGGCGAGCAGCTGCAGCCACCGGTACTGGGCGTGGTTGGTGTCCTGGTACTCGTCCACGAGAACGTGGCGAAAGCCCGTGGCGTACCGCTCGCGAACCTCGGGGAAGAGCTCGAGGACGTTGACGGCTCGGACGAGGAGGTCGTCGAAGTCCATGGCGTTCATGCGGTGCAGCTCACGCTCGTAGGAGCGGTAGACGTCGGCGACGGTCTGCTCGAAGAAGGAGCCGACCATCTGGGCGTACTCGTCGGAGTCGCGCAGCTTGTTCTTGGCGTCGGAGATCTGGGAGTGGACGGAGCCCGGGGTGAACCGCTTGGGGTCGATGCCGAGGTCGTCCAGGCAGCGCTTGATCAACCGGCGCGAGTCGGCGGTGTCGTAGATCGTGAACTGGCGGGTGTAGCCCAGGCGGGCGGCCTCGGCGCGCAGCATCCGCGCGCAGGCGGCGTGGAAGGTCATGACCCACATGGCGCGCACGCGGCGGCCGACCAGCAGCTCGGCGCGATCGCGCATCTCCCCCGCTGCCTTGTTGGTGAACGTGATGGCCAGGATCTCGTTGGGGTTGGCGGCCTCGGTGGCCACCAGGTAGGCGATCCGGTGGGTCAGCACCCGGGTCTTGCCCGAGCCGGCGCCCGCCAGGATGAGCTGCGGGCCCTCGCCGTAGGTGACGGCCTCGCGCTGAGGGTCGTTGAGGCCGCTGAGCAGCGCCTCGAGATCGCTGGTGAGGTCGGTCATGGGGTGCCGGATTGACGTTAGCGGCCGGCCCGGCGGGCGCGCACGCACCGTCATCCTGTCGCCATGGACGAACTGAGAGAGGCGTGCGCCACCGTCGCCCAGCGGGCGCGCAGCGTGACGATCGTGACCGAGGCGTTGGCCGGTTACGCCGCCGCGATCGCGAGCCAGGCAGAAGCGGCGAGCGACGGCGCCGATCCGCCGCCCGCCACGGAGGACGAGCGCGAGGCACGCGCAGCCTATTGGCTCACCATGGACGCGATCAACTTCGGCTCCGGGTGGTTTCCGACACTGCGCAAGCGCGGCGCGCTCTCGGGCTACAACACGATCGCCGCCGCGCTGTCAGACCGGTTCCGCGACGGCGCGTGGAGCGCCCGCGAGCTGAGCGAGATCGATGTGGCGACGCTCGGCCCCGCGCTCGGCCAGGACGCAGATCACGAGCTGATGGTGTTGTACGCCGCCTCGCTGCGCGACGTCGGCGAGCGGGTCGATGCCGAGCACGGCGGGAGCTTTGCCGCGGTGGCCGGTGCGGCCCGCGGCTCGGCGGTGGCGCTGGCGCGCCGGCTCGGCACCTGGGGCTCGTTCGCCGACTGCTCGCATTACGGCGAGCTCCAGATCCCGTTCCTCAAGCGCGCGCAGATCGCCGCCGCCGACCTGGACCGCGCCGGCGTGACCGACTTCGCGGACCTACCCCGCCTGACGATGTTCGCTGACAACCTCGTCCCCCACGTGCTGCGCCTGGACGGGATCCTTCGCTTCGACCCGGAGCTGGTGGCGCGCATCGAGCGCGAGGAGCTCATCGAGCACGGATCCGCCGAGGAGGTGGAGATCCGTGCGTGCGCCCTCCACGCGGTCGAGCTCCTGGTCGCCGCGTCTCCCCACTCGCAACTCAGCGCCGCCGAGGTCGATCAGTTGCTGTGGCAGAGAGGCCAGCAGCCCCGGTACAAGGGCTCGCCCCGCCATCGCTCGCGCTGCACCGCCTATTGACGGGCGTGCCGGTCGAGGCCAGACTGACCTGACCCCGATGAGCGCGCAGATCAACCACGTCAGCGTCAACGCCCTCGATCTCCAAGAGTCGGTGGACTTCTATGTGGACCTGCTGGGTGCGGAGCTCATCCCCACCCCCAACTTCGGCATTCCGGTCCAGTGGCTCGCCTTGGGCGACACCCAGCTGCACCTGTTCGAGCGTGACCTCACCCCCACCAGCCACCATCACCTGGGAATCACCGTGACGGACCTCGAGCCGGCCTACCGGGCGGCCGAGCGGCGCGGCGCGTTTGACCACAACGCGTTCGGCAACCACCTGGTGGAGCTGCCGGGCGACGTCGTGCAGATGTACGTCCGCGACCCGGCCGGCAACCTGGTGGAGATCGACCACCACGGCTCACGGCGGCTCCCACCCGACCTGCGCGCCCGGCTCAAGGGGCTGTGGGACCTGCACCCGCAGAGCGAGGAGCAGATGCGGGGTCGGCTGTTCGTGCGCGCGCCCGCGTAGGCGGGCGCCCCGCTCCTCTCAGTCCTCGGCCTCGGCGCGCGTGCGGGCGATCGCGTCCGCCCCGGCCTCGCCCACCAGCAGCTCGGGTCGCATCGTGCCGCTGGCGCCCAGGTCCAGCGCCGGGAACCGCCCGGCGCCCGCGAGGGCGGCATCGAGGGTGATGACGGTGGTCTCCCCGCCGACCGGCGCTGACGCGGTGGCGATGATCGTCACCGACCCGCCGTCCACGATGTTGCGCGCGGCGCCGAGCGCCTTGCGCGCGATTGGCGGGCTGGCGCCGTCGAGCGTGTCGAGGAAGACCACGGCGTCCGCGCCGCGGGCGGCCAGCCGCCGCGCCTGGTCGATGGCGGACTCGACGGCGCCGTTGCAGGCCTCCTCGGACGCGGCGAAGCTGACCGCCGCGGCCGGGGGCACGGGACCGCTGTTCCACTCCGAGATCTCCTCCGGACGCACGCCGGCCAGGACGAGCGACACCGTCAGCTCCTTCTGGTCGGCAAACGCCGCCACCAGCCGGCGCAGCGCCTCGGTCTTGCCCGACCGCGTCCCGCCGACGATCGTCACGCGCGAGCCCTTGCCGAACGGGGTCAGCCACTCGATCGCCTTCAGCGTGGGATCGTCGGAGCCGACCTTGAGGCGCTCGGTGGGGAACGCCGCGGGCAGATCGTCGAAGCGGACGCTGTCGGCCAGTTCGGCCGCGGGGCGGCCGTTGATCGTCTCGATCCGGATGAGCGAGGCGAAGCGCTCGGAGCGCCGCGGGGCGCGCTTGGGCCCGACGATCGTGTCCCCGGACACCAGCTCGCATCGCTTGACCTGCGCCGAGGAGATGTAGACGTCGTGATCGGAGGGATCGGGGGGATCGACCCGGACGAAGCCCGACCCGTTGGCCAGAAGCTCCACGACGCCCTCCACCGTCTCATCGCCTGACTCGCCGTCGGACTCCGGCTCGCCCTCGGCCTCAGGCTCGCCATCCGCGTCGCCGTTGGCCTCCGCGTCGCCCTTGGCCTCCGCGTCGCCCTTTGCCTCCGCCTCGTCCGCGCCGGCCTTGTCCTCGGCGTCGTCGCGTGGCGCGGGGCGCCCCCGGCCGCCCCGACGACCGCGCCGGCGGCGTGGGGCCGGTTCCTCCTCCTCGTCATCCGCCGACGGGGCGCCGTCGCCGTCGCCCTTGGCCGTCGGCGGCGTCGGGCTCCGCGGTCTCGGGCTCCGCGGCCGCGGGCTCCGCGGCCTCGGGCTCCGCGGTCTCGGGCTCCGCCGCGTCGGGCTCCGCGCCGGCGTCACCGCCGCGGCCCTCCTGCTTGTCGAGAATGGCGCCGATCAGCTCCGCGCGACGCAGACGGCGGTAACCGTCGATGGACAGCTCGGAAGCGATCGCGTGGAGGTCGGCCAGAGGGCTCGCTTCCAGGGCACTGCGATCGAGGACGGACATAACTGCTCCTTTGGCTGAGATCGGTGGGCTCCGGTCGCGTTGGGCCAGCGACCGGCGATTCGTGAACCTGAATCTAGCGCGCTGTGGCGTCGGATACGGACTGCTCCCAGCGCACGCCGTCCGAAAGGCGCAGCGCCGAGTCCACGTCGGCGTCGCCGCGGAGCGCGCCCGTCACGGTGAGGAAGTCCGCCGCGTCGGCGACGTCGTGGATGCGCAGCACGTGCGCCCCCGCCCCCACGCCGTGGGCCATCGCCGCCAGCGTCCCGGCCAGCCGGGCCCGCGGGGCGCGGCCGGTCAGCGCGCCGACGAAGTCCTTGCGGCTGACGGCGAGCAGGATCGGTCGCCCCAGCTCGTGCAGCGCGGGTAGCGCCCGGAGCACGGCCACCGTCTGTGCCGGGGTCTTGGAGAAGTCCGGGCCTGGGTCGATCATGATCTGCTCGAAGGCGACGCCCCGCGACATGGCGAGCTCGATGCGCTCGGCGAGGAACCGCTGTACATCGGCCACGATCCGCTCGTCCAGACTGGGGTCCAGCAGCTTCTGCTTGGGCGGAGCGATCGTGTGCATGAGCACCAGCGCGGCCCCCGTCTGTGCGCACACGTCGGCCAGCTCGGGATCGCGCATCCCACTGACATCGTTGACGATTGAGGCACCGGCGGCGATCGCCGCCCGGGCTACCGCCGGCTTGTAGGTGTCCACCGAGACCCGGGCGCCGAGCCTGCCGGCCACCCGCTCGATCAACGGCACTACCCGTTCGATCTCCTCCGCCACGCTCACCGCAGGGCGGTTGGTGACCCCGGACTCGCCGCCGATGTCGATCAGGTCCGCTCCGTCGTGCAGCAGCGACCGGGCCAGGGCGACGCGGGCCTCAAGCGTCCGTGGCAGGCCACCGTCCGAGAAGGAGTCCGGCGTGGCGTTGACGATGCCCATCAGCAGCGGCCGGCCGCCGAGCGCGAGCTCACCGCGGTTGGTCGCCAGGGACCGCTCGGGCGCGCTCACGATCCCGGGGCGGGGACGGGATCTGCGGGAACCTCGGGGGACGCCCAGGCGCGATAGCACGCCGACGCCTCGAGCATCGCCGCATGGGCCTGGCGACAGCCGCGGCAGTGGCCCAGGTGGTCGATCAACCAGTCCTCGTCGGCGGCGGGGGGCCCTTCGGCGTCCTGGCGGCAAGCGATCGTCCGCAGGGCGCGCTCGCGCTCGTCGCACGGAGGCTGCGGCGCGCCCGCGCCGCGCAGCTCGGTGCGCAGGTCTAGCCGCGCCCGGGCGAGCAGCACCGGGACCGCGTTCGCGTCGACGCCGGCGACGCCGGCGATCTCGTCATAGCTCAGCCCCAGCAGCTCGCGCAGCGCCAGCGCCTCGCGTTGGGCGATCGGCAGACGGCCCGTGGCGGCGGCGAGCTCGCGGGCGACCGCCTCTGACAGGCCGGCCGGATCCATCGCGTGGTCCCCGGCGTCGCGGTCGGCGACCGACGCAGCGTCGGGCGCGGGCTCGTGGCGCATCGCCGCCGCGGCGGCGCGGAGCATTGCCGTCCGCTCGCCGTCGGCACCGGCGCGGGCCCGCTTCTCGGCGGCCCGGGCGGCCGGGCCGTCCCCCAGCATGCGCGCGCAGAATCGGGCCAGGTCATCCATCGCTCACGGGCGAGCTTACGCGGTCGGTTCCTCCATCCGCCGCGCAGCGCCGACTGGCGAGACCACCAGCCCCTCGGCTTCCGCCTCGGCGGCGAATCGCGCGACCTCGGCGTCGACCCGGCGCGCGGCCCACCCTAGCGCCGGCGCCATCGCCTCCGCCACCCGGCGGGGACCCGCGGCGCCGGGGCCGGTCAGCTCGCGCGCGGCCACGAGGCCGAGGCGGGTGCGGCGCAGGAGCACGTCCCCAACCGTCCGGGCCTGCTCGTCGCGGGCTGCGAAGACGGCCTCGGCGACGAGGTCGGGCCGGCTGCTCACGATCGGCGCCGACAGCCCCGCCGTCGTGGCGGCGATACCCAGGACGCCCGCGGCCGCATGGCCATAGCGCCCGGCGAGCATCGGGTAGGCATGCTCGGCCACGCCGTCCACCCGTCCCAGCGCGGCCGCGTCGACGGGGGCGCCGAGGGGGATCTCGTGGGTGCGGCACGGCGCGGCGCGGCCGTCACGCTCGACGATCCGGTCGACCACCAGGCGCGCCATGCGCCGCCACGTGGTCAGCTTGCCGCCGGTGATGGTGATGAGACCGCTCGAGGTCTCATAGAGCTCGGCCTTGCGGGAGATGTCCACCGACTTGCGGCTGTCGCCGCTGGACACGAGCGGGCGGACGCCGGCGTAGGCGCCGGTGGCGTCGCCGGGGCCCAGCGAGGCTCCGAAGAAGTCGTTGACGGCGCCGAGCAGGTAGTTGATGTCGCGCGCGGCCGGGCGCACGTGCTCGAGGTCGCCGTCGTAGTTGTTGTCGGTGGTTCCGACCAGCGTGCGCCCCTGCCACGGCAGGGCGAAGATCGACCGGCCGTCTCTAACCGGGACGATCGCGCCGGCGTTCAGCGGCAGGTCCTCGTGGCGCAGGGTCACGTGGGTGCCGCGGCTGGGGGTGATCCGGGGCAGCTCGGCCTCGGGGCGCAGCTCCCCGCGACGGATGCGGTCCGCCCATACCCCGGTGGCGTTGACGACGCTCTCGGCCCGGATGGTGAACGTGCCGCCGCCCTCGCGGTCCTCCACCACCGCGCGGCTCTCGCGGCCCGGCGCGGCGTGCAGACCGGTCACCCGCAGCCGGTTGGCGCAGACGGCGCCGAAGCGCTCGGCCTCCCCCAGGACGGTGAGCACGAGCCGGGCGTCGTCGGTCTGGCAGTCGTAGAACAGGTAGCCGCCGCTGGGATGTCGAGGCGCGATCGCCGGCAGCAGCTCGCTCACCTCCGAGCCGGAGATGAGGCGATGGCGGGCCGGGCTCCAGTCCGACTCGCCCTCGGCCGCCACGGCGCGCCGGGCCTGACGGCGGGCGCGCAGCGACGGGGCGGCCATGACGTCGTACATGTTGAGCCCGATCCCGGTCAGCCGGTCCGGTCGGCGCGAGCCGTCGAACGCGGGTAGCACGAACGGCAGCGGCCGCACCAGATGTGGGGCCAGTCGGACCATGAGCTGGCGCTCGAGCAGCGCCTCGCGCACCAGGCCCAGGTCGAAGTTCTGCAGGTAGCGCAGACCGCCGTGCACGAGCTTCGACGACCGGCTGCTCGTGCCCGAGGCGAAGTCCGCCTGCTCCACGAGGGCGACGCTGTAGCCACGCGAGGCCGCGTCCAGCGCCACCCCGGCGCCGGTGATGCCGCCGCCGATGACCAGCACGTCATAGGGCTGCTCGGTGAGGGTGGCCAAGGCCTCGTCACGGGCGCGCATCGCGCGGGGGAGCGTAGGCGATCCGCCAAAGGCCGTTACGGCAACACCTCAATGGGCAAAAGCGAGCCAGCACCGCCCCGTTCGTGGGCTGCTGGCTCGAAAATGCCCGTCCCGCGAGCAAAAACGAGCCAGCAAGCGCGCGGGCCCCGGTGCTGGCTCGAAAATGCCCAAGATCGCCCGCCCCGGCCGACGGAAACCGACGGCTACTGCTGGGCCTGGCGGTAGAGCCCCAGCACCACCTGGTACCAGGCCGGCGAGGTCTCCTGGTAGCCCGGGCAGCAGGGCGGTCCGCCGGGCGCGCTGATCCCGATCTCGACGTGGGGGGCCGAGGAGAGGCCGACGTCGCCGCACCCGAGCTCGGCGATCGGCTCGCCAGCGGTCACCACGGTGCCCACCGGCACCAGCGCGGGCAGAGCGTGGCCGTAGTAGATGTAACGACCCCGGTAGGCTCCGCTGGATACCTTCAGCACCGGGGCGGCGGGGCCGAAACCGTCGATTCCTTCCTGGACGATGGTGCCCGGGGCCATGGCCACCTCGGTGACCTGGGGGCCGCAAGCGTTGTTGACCGTGCCAATGTCGATCCCCTGGTCCAGGGTCCAGTCCTTGGGCGGCAACACCCGCGACAGCGGCTTGAGCGGGAACACCAGCCCACTGGGCCCGCCGCTGGAGCCGGGCACCGCGGTCGTCTTGGTCACGTTCTGCACCGCCGTCAGCAGCGCGGCCGATGTGCGGTTGCCCACGGTGCCGCTGGCCGGCGCCAGGCGCCGAGCCAGTTGGAAGCGCTTGACCGCGAGCTTGGTGACGGTGTCGAAGCGGCCGGTCACCGGGACGGCGTAGCCGACGTCGGACAGCCACGTCTGCAGTGTCGTGACATCGTTGCCGCGGGTGCCCAGCCGCAGCGTGCGGCTGAACACGGCCTTGGCAGCGGTGCCGACGATCCCGGTCGGGTTGGCGGACCCCACGAGCCCCGCGCCGCCAACCAACCCTGTGCCCGCGGCCGCGGCGGTGCCCGCGGCACCGAGCACCGCCAGCGCGGCCACGAGCATGAGCCGACCGACCAGCCTCATCCCACCTCGGGGTTCGACACCGACCTGGTCGCATCCTGGCTCGGATGCGTTGTGGGGGCGCGGCGGTCGATGGAGTTGGCGGATGGAGGCACGGCCGGTCGGCCCGTTTGGGGGCGGTTCCTGCGTGGGGGGCGCCTGATGCCTACGGGGTTAGCTGACGGGCTCGCGCTCTGGATGAGCGCTTCTCACGGATCACCGTGAGACTCGCCCCAACGAATTGGGTTCCCCGCTTCCCGGCGCGGCGGTCCGGGAACTCGGCGATGCGGCACGCTATCAAAAACGTCCAACCGAATGGGAGAAAACGGTCGCCTTTAGTCGTCTTTATGTGCGGGGTCGGCCGCCCCGGTGTGCCGGCGCTCCTCGATCGTCGCCTTGATCCGGTTGACGGTGTCCTCGGACATGCGGCGGATCTCCCAGTGCGTCAGCTTGATCAGGCGCATCGGGGAACTAGCGATGACGTCGGCGCTGCGCGGCCGGCGCTCCAGCAGCCCCATCTCGCCGATGAGGTCACCCGAGCCCAGCGCCGCGATCTTGTTGCCGCCCTGGATGACGTCGGCGGTCCCCTCCTCGATGGCGATCAGCTCCACCGAGTAGTCGCCCTCCCTCATCAGGATCTGCCCCTCGGCGGCGCTGGTCTCGGTGGCAAACGCTGCCAGGCGCTTGGCCTCTTCGTCGGAGAGCTCGGAGAAGATCGGGATCGCGGTCAGACGGGCTGGATCCATTGCGTGGGGTCCTCGGTGTCAGCGGGGGTGTCGGGTGCGACTCTAACCGGACGGGCGGCACCTACAGCGCCTGAACCTCCGATGTGACCTCGGTCACGGAGGCCTTGGCGTCGCCGAACAGCATCGCGGTCTTGGGCTCGTAGAACAGCGGGTTGTCGATCCCGGCAAAGCCGGAGGCCATCGACCGTTTGAGCACGATCACCGAGCCCGAGCGGTCGACCTCCAGGATCGGCATCCCGTAGATGGGGCTGCTGGGCTGGTTCTTGGCCGCGGGATTGGTGACATCGTTGGCGCCGATCACCAGGGTGACGTCAGTGCGGGAGAACTCCGGGTTGATGTCGTCCATCTCCCTGAGCAGTTCGTAGGGGACGTCGGCCTCCGCTAAGAGCACGTTCATGTGGCCCGGCATGCGCCCCGCGACCGGGTGGATCGCGTACTTGACCGTGACCCCCTTGGCCTCGAGGGCGCGCTCGAGCTCGCGCACGGCGTGCTGCGCCTGGGCCACCGCCATGCCGTAGCCCGGGGCGATGACCACCTGGCGGGCGTAAGCGAGCTGGATGGCGGCATCCTGAGCCGAGGTGGAGCGCACCGTCCGGCCCTCCAGATCCGCGGCCGCCCCGGCGGGCGCGGCCACCGCGCCGCCGAACCCGCCGGCCACGATCGCCGGCACCGACCGGTTCATCGCCTTGGCCATCAGGTTGGTCAGGATCGTGCCCGACGCCCCCACGATCATCCCGGCCACGATCATCACCGTGTTGTTCAAGGCCACCCCCGTCGCCGCCGCCGAGAGCCCCGTGAACGCATTCAAAAGCGAGATCACGACGGGCATGTCGGCGCCCCCGATCGGCAGCACCACCATGTTGCCCAGGATCGCCGACACCACCAGGATGCCCAGGATGAACAGCGCCTGGGAATGCGAGCCCGCGCACAGGATGATCGCGCTGATCACCGCGATGCTCAACAGCGCCAGGTTCACGATCGACTGCCAGGCGCCCGGCAGTTTGATCGGCCGGCCGGGCAGGATCTCCTGGAGCTTGCCGAAGGCGATGTTGGACCCCCAGAACGAAATCGACCCAACGATCGCGCCGAACAGCTCGAAGATCTCGGTGCGAACCGGGAAGAACCCGGGCGCGAAGTGATGGCGGAACTCGACCCAGGCGATCAGGGCCACCGCGCCGCCGCCGACTCCGTTGAAGATGGCCACCATCTGCGGCATGGCGGTCATGCGGACCTTCAACGCGGCCGGAATGCCGATCGCGGTGCCGATCCCGACGCCGACGATGATCAGGATGACCGTCGAGGTCCCGTCCCACACGCCCGGCGTCAGCAGCGTCGCCACCACCGCGACAGCCATGCCCACCGCGGCGATCTGGTTGCCCCGAACGGCGGTCCGCGGGCCCGTCAGGCCGGTCATGCCGTAGATCAGCAGCGAGAACGCGACGATGTAGGCCGCGTCGATGAAGTAGGACGTCTGGAAGAAGACCGTCCCAGCGGCGATCACTTGGTCTCTTCCTCCAGCGCCGCAGCGGTCTCCTCCGCGCCCGGCGGGTCCTTGGCCTTGAACATCTCCAGCATCCGGTCGGTGACCAGAAAGCCACCGATCACGTTGATGGTGCCAAACGCCACCGCGATCACCAGCAGCACGTGCTCCAGCCACCCGTTGGCGATATGCATCAACAACAGGCCGCCCAGCACGACGACGCCGTGGATGGCGTTGGTGCCCGACATCAGCGGCGTATGCAGCGTGTTGGGGACCTTGGAGATGACGGCGTAGCCGACGAACCCGGCCAACACCAGCACTGACAGGTCGATGACGAATGTGTTGCCCATGGTCGGCCTCCCCTTTAGCTGGCGGAGGCCGCTGCGGCCTTCGCGCCCTCATGAACGATCTCGCCGCCGCGCGTGATGCACGCGCCGGCGATCACCTCGTCTTCGAAGTCGAGCGACACGTCCCCGGATTCGTCGATCATCAGCCCCAGCAGCGCCTGGACGTTGCGCGCGTACAGCTGCGAGGCGTGCTCGGCCATCGTCGAGGGCACATTCAAGGGCGCCAGGATCTTCACGTCGTGGACCAGGACCGACTGCCCGGGCTCAGACAGCTCGCAGTTGCCCCCGGCCTCGCCGGCCAGGTCGACGATCACCGAGCCCGGCTTCATCAGCTTGACCGCCTCCGCGGTAACGAGGATCGGGGCGCGGCGCCCCGGCACCAGCGCCGTGGTGATGACCACATCGACCTTGCCGATCGCCTCGGCCATCAGCTCCTGCTGGCGGGACTGTTGGTCGGCAGTGAGCTCCTTGGCATAGCCGCCCGCGCCCTCCAGGTCACCGCCGAGGTCGAACTCCAGGAACTTCGCGCCCAGCGACTCGACCTGCTCCTTGACGGCGGCGCGCACGTCAAACCCCTGGACCACCGCGCCCAGCCGCCGCGCGGTGGCGATCGCCTGCAGCCCGGCTACCCCCGCGCCCAGCACCAGCACGGTCGCGGGCCGGATGGTCCCGGCGGCGGTCATCAGCATCGGGTAGAAGCGGCCCAGCTCCTGGGCCCCGATCAGAGCAGAGCGGTAGCCCGAGATGTTCGCCTGCGAGGACAGCGCGTCCATCGACTGGGCGCGGCTGATCCGCGGGATCGCCTCCATGGCAAAGCTCGTGGTGCCCGTCTCGGCGATCGCCCGGACGCCGTCGCCGTTGGTCAGCGGGCCGAGAAACCCGATCAGCACCGAGTCGGTGCCCAGCCGTGCGATCTCGTCACCATCCGGAGCGGCCACCTTGACCACCACGTCGCAATCAAACGGAGCCTCATCAACCAACTCCGCGCCCGCTTCCACAAACGCCTCGTCCGGGATCAACGCGCCCGCGCCCGCGCCCCGCTGAACGAGGACCCTGATCGCGCCCTCGCCCGAGCCCGAGGCGTCCTCGCCGGCTGCGCGCGAGAGCTTGCTCACCACCTCTGGCACCAGCGCGACGCGGCGCTCGCCTTCAGTTGTCTCCTTCGGGACTCCGATCCGCATGCGGGCCGAGCAGCCTAGCGACTGCCGCGCCGCGGGGAGGCGCGGGTCGGGCGGGTCGCCGCGTCAGCCCAGCCCCACCGGGGCGAGCACCAGCGCCGTGAGGACGCCGACCGCGTGGGCGAAATTCCCCGTGAGCACCTGATTTCTGACTATCGCCCGGGAGGCCGCCGCCCGAGGCCGCGAGGCGGATCTCGTACGCGCGCCTGTATGAGCTGACGCACGATGGGGCGAGTGGCCCGGCGCGGCGGATGTGCGCACCGTGGGCGGTGGCGGCGCGTGCTTGCTCGAAGCGCGCGCCGCGGGCACCGGGGGCGGCGTGGGCGCCGCCACCGGCAGGGGCGCGCCCTCCATCGCCATAAGCGCCTCGCCGGTCACCCACACCGGGGTCTGGGTGACGCCGCGCGAGTAGCGGACCGCGCCGTTGGGGGCCACCAGCGAATCGAGGTAGCCCAGCGGCGAGACCGCCCCGCTGCGGTGCAGGCCCGCCGGCGAGACGCCGGCGGCGTCCAGGCCCTGAATGGCCCACGCCGTCGACTGGGCGTTGGAGCCCATGCCCGGCTGTGAGGGGAAACCGCCGTCGCGGTTCTGCTGACGGCGCAGGAAGGCCACGGCCCGCGATCGCGCCGCGGCGGCGCCGGGATCTCCGGCCAGCGCCTCGAGCGCGGCGCCGGTGTCGTCGACGTCGCTGGAGCCGCCCGCGCCCGAGAAGCCGTAGCCGCCGTCGGAGTCCTGCTGGCGTGTCAGCCAGCGGATCGTCTTGGAATCGGACCCCACCCGGCGGGCGGGACCGTCTCTCTCGGCGTGCAGCGCCAGCACCGCGAACGCGGTGAGGTTGACCTGGTCGGAGACGGAGCCATTCGCGCGGACGCGTCGCCGCAGTTCGCTCACCAGATCGTGGCCGCCGAATGAGCGTGCGGACAGGCCGGCGGCGCGCACCACGAGGATGGTGCGCTCCAGCGCCCCCACGTCTCGCGGCGCCGGCCCCGGCGCGAACGTAGTCCATCAGCCCGGCGGCGTCGCCGAGCTGGTTGAGGTCGTGCCCGGCGGCGGCCAGGCCGAGCGCCGCCCAGCCGGCGTAGAGCTGATCCGAGGGCTGGCCGGGGGCGGGGCCGAAGCCCCCGTCGGCGTTCTCGGACCCGAGCAGGTAGTTGGCGGCCGCGGCGGTGATCGCGGCGGGCGACCTCACGACCGTCGCGGCGCGGGCGATCGCAGGTCCGCGAGACCCCGCCGCCAGCCCGCCCAACACCAGCGCGGCGATCACCAGCGGCGTCGCCGCTCGCTCGGCCGGCACCCACGTCACCTTGGTGCGCCGCGCGAAGCGCTGGATGGAGCGGGTGAGCGCCGGGCCGAGGGCGAGCGCGAACGCCAGGCACCCGGCGGCGTGGATGGCATCGAAACCCAGTCCCTGGCCCACGTAGACGGCGAGCTGGGCCCAGCTGTGGTCGCTGAACGAGACCCAGTCCCCCACGTCCTGGACCACCGTGAAGGCAAAGCCGGCCACGCAGCAGACGATCGCCAGCGCCCAGCGGCCCAGCGGCGGCGGATCGTCGGAGCGCGCCCGGGTCCGCATCCCCCAGGCCAACAGCGCGCCGAGCACGCCGGTGGCGGCCCATGCCGCCATCTGCCACGGCGTCCACGGGCCCTGTCCGAAGAAGAAGTTGGAGGTCAACGCCGCCAGGGCGCCCACGGCGAACCCGGGCGCCCCGCCGAGCGCGTAGCCGGCAACGAGCACGATGTCCGTCGTCGGCTTGACGTTGGGGACGGCCGCGAACGCGATCCGCCCCAGCGCGGCGAAGGCCGCGAGCGTCCCCACCAGCGCGACGATCCGGGCGTCGGGACGCTCGCGCTCATACCAGGCAAAGCCGGCGGCCAGAGCCACCGCCAGCAGTCCGAAGGCGCCGACCTGCCAGCTCACGCGATCGCCTCCCTGGCCGCCGCGGCGGCGCGCTGGGCGATGAGTGCGGCGCCTGCGGCCGGGGTGAGGGCGCCGCCGGCGCCGCCAAGGATGCGGGCGGTCTCGGTGGCGAAGTAGCTGCCCCCGGCCAGGACCTCGGACGCGCTCCCGTCGGCGATCGGCGCGCCGTCGGCCAGCAGCACCACTCGTTGAGCGAAGGCGGCGGCGAACTCAGGGTCGTGGGTGGCGACGATGACCGCCGACGCGAGGCCGTCCAGAAGGTCGGCCAGCTCCTGCTTGTGGTCGCGGTCCATCCCCCGGGTCGGCTCGTCCAGGCACACCGTGGCCGGCCTCGCGGCCGCGTCGCTCATGTCCCCGAGGACGACCGCCAGCGCCAGCCGCTGCTTCTCGCCGCCCGACAGGTCGCGGGGGTTACGCGCCGCGAACGCGCCGCCGCCCAGGCCGACCGGGCCCAGCGCCCCGGGAGGAGCCTCATCGGCGACCGTCTCGTGCACCAGGTAGTCGGTCGGGTTCTGGAGCAGGAGGGCGACCCGCCCCGCCGATCTCACGGCGCCGCGGGTGGGCGTCATCAGGCCGGCCGCATGGCGCAGCAGCGTGGACTTGCCCGCGCCGTTGCGCCCCATCAGCGCCACCCGCTCCCCCGGGGCGACGCTCAACGAGACGTCGCGCAGGATCGCCGGGCCGGAGCGCAGTTCGTGCCACACGCGCTCGAACGCCAGTGCCGCGGGCGTCGCCGCACGCGTTCGCCGGCGGGCCCGCCACGAGGCAGAGGGCGCGGACCGACGCCCGTCGATGTCCGGGTGCGTGTCGGGCAGCAGGTCAGCGCGGCGCAGCGCCGCGCGGGCGCGCTTGACCCCGGCCGCCGGCGTCTGTCCGGCCAAGTCCAGCAGCCTGGCGCCGGGCGTCTGGAGGTTGGGTGCCGCGCGCGCGGCCCAGGCCAGGAACTCCGCGGGCGAGGCGTCGCACACGATCTCACCGCCCGCCAGCGCCACCACGCGATCGGCTGCTCCCAGGCAGCGCTCCAGGCGATGCTCGGCGAGGACAATGGTGGCGTCGGAATCCTCGTTGGCGCGGCGCAGAAGCCCGATGAGCTCATCACCGGCCACCGGATCCAGCTGCGAGGTCGGCTCGTCCAGGACGACCACGGCGGGCCGCCCGGCGAGCGCCGCCCCCAGCGCCACCCGTTGCAGCTCGCCGCCCGACAGCTCGGCGGTGGAGCGGTCGAGCAGGTGGTCGATGGCGAGCGCCAGCGCCGCCTCCTCCACCCCGCGGGCCACCTCGGCAGGCGACAGCCCCCGGTTCTCCAGCCCGAAGGCGAGCTCGGCGCGCACGGTGCCCGTGACCACCTGCGTCTCGGGGTCCTGGAACAGGGTGCCGACTGCCTGGGCCACCTCCCCGGGGCCGTGCTCGCGGGTGTCCATGCCGGCGACGATGGCCCGCCCGGCGAAGGTGCCGCCGTGGAAGTGGGGCACCAGCCCGCTGATCGTGCGCAGCAGCGTCGACTTCCCCGATCCCGACCCTCCGGCGACGACCACGAGCTCCCCGACCGCGATCTCGAGCGTGACATCGCGCAGCGCCGGCGCGGACGCGCCCGGATACGTGTAGGTCACGCCGTGCAGGGCGACCGCGGTCATCTACTAGAGGCCCCGCCGGTCGGCAAACGGGAGCAGCGCCGCGACCACGAGCCCCACCGCGAGCAGGGCCTCCCCCGGGCCCGCGGCCAACCGCAGCGACGGGTAGGCGGCGAACATCGTGGCCGGGTCCACGCGCGCCACCGCCGACAGCGCCACCACCGCCACCGCCGAGGCCAGGAAGGCCGCGTCATGGCGCGAGTAGGGCGCGCGATAGGCCGGCGGCCGGCGCGCCGCCCCATAGCCGCGCACCTCGAGGGCGGCGGCGACGTCGAGCGCGCGGTCGAGCATGCCGGTGCACGCCGCGCGCATCAGGGCCAGGCGCGACGGGGGCGGTCCGGGGCGGCAGCGCTGCGCCTCGGCCAGCCGCCGGCCGTCGCGGACGAGGATCGGCACCATCCGGGTGGCGAGCGTGGCCGTCAGCGCGGAGCGAAACGACACCCGCCGGAACAGGCGCAGCACCTCGTCGGGATCGACCGCGAGGGTGTAGAGCAACCCGCACAGGATGAGCGCCACCGCTCGCAGCCCCAGGATGGCCCCGTAGACGGTCGCCTCCAGCGTGACGTCCGTGTGCCCCAGGATCGGCAGGTTCCCGAGGCGGGCGATCACGGTCAGCCCGTCTCGGCTGACCAGCGCGTTGATGAGCATGATGGCCGCGGCGACCGGCAGCCCCCACACGGCCGCCCGGCACAGCGGCCGGCCCACCCCGGCGGCCACACCGGCGGCGAGCACCGCCGCCGCGACCGCACCGAGGATGACGGGGTTGGACGCCATCAGCGTCGCGATGGCCAGCGCCAGGCAGTACGCGCACCCGGCGGCGGCGCGCGCGGCGTGCAGGGGACTGGCGCGGCGGCGATAGATCATTGCGAGGCCTGGAGGGGCACCGGCAGCCGCTCGGGCCCGCTGACGGCGAGAGCGAAATGGTCGTGCAGCGCCTGCGGCGTGAGCGCTCGGGCGGCCGCCGCCACGCCGGCGGGGTCGGTGCCGGTGATCATCCACGTGGGCACCGATGACGTGTCCGCGGTCGCGGCGATCAACCCGGCGCCGGCGCCCAGCGTCCGGGTGACGCGCCCGCTGGGGTCCAGCAGCTGTAGCGCATCGCCGTCCGGGCCGGAGAACCGCGCGTAGACCCCGCTCGCCCCGGGTCCGTGGGCGATGAGCTCGGCGGCCACCTCGGAGTGGATCTCGCGCCACGTCCCCACCACCACGCCCAGCGTGTCCGGCCCCGACCCGGTCCCCAACAGCTGGCCGGAGGCCGGGATGTGGACCGCGGTGAGGGCATTGGTCACCTGCTTGCAGGCGGCGTCCACGTTGGTCGCGCATTCGAGCGTGACCGGGTAGCGCTTGCCGCCGATCCCGTTGGTGAACGGCTCGGGAAAGGAGCCCACCACGGCCGGGATCGAGTCGGTGGCGCTCCAGTCGTGCAGGTCCCACCAGATGTGGTCGCCGGCATGGACCGCGGTCGTCGCGGCGCCCTTGGCCGCCTGTACCCCGTTGACGTAGTAGAACCAGTCCGTCTGGCCGCCGCTCGGAGCGAGCCCGTCGATGGAGTGGACGAACCCGCCTCCGTAGCGCGTCGTGAGATTGAACGAGCGCTCGAGCATCCGCATCACGGTCTGCGATCCGGGAATGCGTCTTCTCGGTCACCGTGCCGACCGGCGCGGTGCCGAACCCACGCGTGACTGTGAGCATGACGCCGCCCGAGGTCGGCTTGCCCGCTCCCAGGCCGCAGCCGGCGATCGCGATCGCCGAGACGATCGCAATCGCCATCACCGCAGCCCTGCGCGTCATCACGAACCGGTGCGGCCTACTTGATGACCTTGAACAGCAGCTTCTCGCCCGAATGGAGCTTGATGCCGCAGACCCCGGTGCTGGAGGCCTTGCCATTGACGTAGACGCTCCAGTAGCTCGATCCGGTTGGCTTCACCCCGAGAATCGAGGTAATGAAGATGCCGCCCACGCTCGAGTAGTACTTGGCCGCCCACTTGCCGTGCGTGGCCGCGTTGAGCGCGCCGGCGGCGCTGCTGGCCGGACACTTGCCATTGGGCGTCCCGCCCTTGGTGATCCACCCCTTCTGGCCGTGCTCGGTGGTCGGCTTGAGCAGGGTCTTGTTCAGGCTCTTGATCTGGACTGTCACGGCCGGTCCGGAGCCGGCGGCGAGCGCGACGCCGGACGCCGCGACGGCCGTGACGATCGCTCCCAGGAGAGCGACAAGGGTCTTGCGATGCATGAGGGCCACCCCTTTCCACGAGGGCATATTGGCTTGGCGGTCGGGGGCTGGTCTCCTGGCTGACGGGCCTACCGGCCGCGCCTTCCCGGCGACTCGACGTCGCCAGTGGCGCTTCATGCGACCGGCGTCCCCGATCACAGTGGCGGGTCCGCTCCGGATTTTCACCGGCTTCCCATGCCACCGACCTTGAACGCGCTGATCGTACCGCGCCCGCAGTGGCTGGACGTAGACTTCGGGGCGATGACGGTCAACCTGACCCGCATCTACACCCGCCTGGGCGACGGCGGCGAGACCCACCTGGGCGACATGAGCCGGGTGCCCAAGACCCACCCGCGCATCGAGGCCTACGGCACGATCGACGAGCTCAACGCCCAGATCGGGCTGGCGCTCACGGTGGAGGGGTTCCCCGCCGAGTACGCGGAGTGGCTGGCGCGCATCCAGAACGACCTGTTCGACGTCGGCGCCGACATCGCCGCACCGGAGGAGGCCGAGGCCAAGCGCGAGCGTCTGCGGGTGCTCCCTGAGCAGACCACGTGGCTGGAGGAGCGCTGCGACGAGGTCAACGCGACCCTCGCGCCGCTGCGCTCCTTCGTGCTCCCGGGCGGCACCGCGGCGGCGGCGCAGCTGCACGTGTGCCGGACGGTCTGCCGACGCGCGGAGCGAGCGGCCATCGCCTGCGGCGACGAGATCAGCGCCGAGGTGGTGCGCTACCTCAACCGGCTCTCCGATCTGCTGTTCATCCTCAGCCGCGGCGCCAACGACGGCGACGAGCCGCTGTGGGAGCCCGGGCGCTACCGCGAGTAACGGCCGTGCCCGCCGCTCACTGGCGGCGGAGCATCAGCGACAGCCCCGACGCCAGAATCATCCCCAGCGCGCCGATGAAGGAGGCACCCACCACGAACGTCTGGTGGTCGCGGACGTAGGCGAGCACCTCGTGCGGGCGGGCGAGCACGATCAGCCCCACGAGCACGACGGCCACGCCAATGACCAGGGCGATGGGCGCCAGAGCCTCTCCCACCGAGAACGACGGTCGCCGCGCCCGCGCCGTGTCGTCGACGCCGCCCGCACGACGCGCCTCGAGGATCGACAAGCCGGCGATGCCCAGCAGAGTCCAGGTGCCGGCGACCAGGAAGCCCCCGAGGACATCGGACGGGTAGTGCCACCCGAGCTCGAGGAACGAGTAACAGACGGCGATCGCGAACGCCGCCATCGCCGCGGCCACGGCCGGACGGCGCCGCGCCGGCGCGGCGATCACGGCGCACAGCGCCAGGGCCATCGCGGCGGTGGCGTGCCCACTGGGCCAGGACGCCAGGTCCATCGGAACCCATTGGACCGGATCTCGTGGACCCGCCAGAAGTGGCTTGAGCAGCTGCGTCGTCTCGTTGGCGCACAGGAGGACGAGCGCGATCATCACCGCCACGCGCGGCCGGCGCCGGACCAGGGCCACCCCCACCGGGACCGCGGCCAGGAACACGTACTCGTCCGGATTGCACAGGTGGGCGATGAAGTTCGTGACCCGGTCCAGGCGCGGACGCGTGAGGTCGACAAAGCCGCTCAGGATCGACGCGTCGGCCTGCCTGCCGATGCCGACATAGTGCGACACGAACCAGGTCAGCGCCAGCAGGACAACGCCTGCCGCCGCGCCGGTCACTGCGATCCGGGCGCGTCTGGGCATGGACAGAGCGTAGCCATGCCCAGACGCCAGCCGGGCATCCCCGATGAGGTGTGTCAGGCGTCAGGCGCCGTCTCGGCGGCGGCGCTGGGATCCTCGGCATCGGACGGCTGCGGAGGAGCCGTCTCGGGCGCTGCGCCGGCGTTCTTCGGGCCGGTCACCTCCGGACCGCTGACCTCGGCCCCCTCGGTGCGCGTGATTTTGAACTCCGGCACGGTGCCCGTGCGGCGCACGTGCGAGAAGTGCTCGAGATCCTCAGGCGACGCCACCTCAACGGTGATGCCGTCGGCGAGCTCGAAGCGGTTGGCTTCGTAGAGCAGCTCCTGGTAGCGAGGCGCCCGCGTCCCCTCCTCAGGGGAGCGACCGCGGGCCCCGGCGGCCCGGGTGCCGGCCCCCTCGACGTCGAGGTCGAACTCCCCGAAGCGCAGCATCCAGCGCCGGCCGCGCGCGAGCTTGTCCGGCGTCAGCTTGATGGTCACAGTGTCCCCGCGGTCCGTGGAGCCGGGCAGCCCACGGTCGCTGCGCAGCCCGGCGTGCTCGGACACCAGGGCGCGTGTCAGGCGGTCCCAGTTGCGGCTGTAGGGGGCGGGCACGATGGCGACGGGCCCCTTGGCCGTCGTGTCGCCGCGGATCGCGTGCGCGACCGGGCCGACGACGACGTAGTCCACGCGGCCGGCGTTGAGCCAGCGCAATACGGCGAGGGATTTGCGGTCGAGGTGCTCGAAGCCCGCGCGCGGCTGCACGGTCTTGGCGTCGATCCCCGGCGAGCGATGTTTGAGCAGCATGCTGGTGCGTTTCGCCCCGGGCCCTCCGACTCCTTCCCGCCCGTTACCACTTGGCGGGGCCGATCTCCTCGGCGAACTCGGCGAACCGGGCGATCCACCGGGCGACGAGATCCGGCTGCGCGCGCGGCGCCCAGTGAGACCCCGGGACCTCGAGGCGGCGCAGGCCCGGCGCCACGCGCTCGGCGTCGTCGTAATAGGCGGATGAGATGAAGCGGTCACGGGTGGGGATGATGAGCTGGACGGGCGCGTGCGCCGGCGCCGTCGGAGGGCGGCGCCACAGGCGGCGCGGGATGTTGCGCCGGTACAGGTTGGCGCCGTGCCACGCGTCCCGGCACGCCGTCGTCGCCGGGTAGCCGCCGTCGACACGCAGCCTCTCCACCACGCGCAGCCATCGGCGCCACCGCCCGCCCGCCAGCGCTACGCGCCACATCAGCGTGGGCCCGCCCGGTAGGCACAGCGGCACGATGTACCAGGAGCGTCGCGCCCGGTGCAGCGCCAGCGAAAGGTCACGGGCGCGCAGCGCGGAGCGGCCGGCGCCGAGCGCATGCCCCAGCGCCGGTCCGGCGATGCTGGTGAACGAGGCGATGCGGCCGGCGAAACGCTCGGCGGTGACGAACTCCCAGCCCTGGATGCCGCCCCAGTCGTGGCCGACGAGGTGCACCGGCCGGTCCGGCGCCACAGCGGCGCACACGGCGGCGAAATCGTCGGCCAGGCGCGCCATGTCGTACGCGGCGGGGCCGCGGGGCGCGCTGGAGGCGCCGGCCCCCCGCACGTCGTAGGCGACCACGTGAAACCGGGGCGCCAGGCGCTCGATCACGAGGTCCCACACCTCCTTGGTGTCCGGGTAGCCGTGGATCAGGACCACCGTGGGACGGCCCGCGTCGCCGGCGGACGCCACGGCGAGCGATACGCGACCCGACTGCACCGCCCGAGTGTCGGGTGTGGTCGGCACCCCGTGGCAATCTATAGGCCGATGGATGCCGAGGAACTTCAGAGGCGGCGCAACGAACGGGCGCGCGCGCGGCGACGCCGGCACACCCGCCGCCGGGTCGGCGCCGGTGCGACGCTGGCGGTGGTGGCGGTGGCGGTGGCGGTGATCGTGGCCATCGCCTCGGCCACCGGCAGCGGGACCCCCGCCAAGACATCGGCCGAGCGCGCCGCCCGCCCCCGCGCGACCGGCCGCGCCGCCGGCACCTCTCGCCGCGCCGCGAGCCGGCACACGCGCGGCGAGTCCACCGCGGCGGCCCTCGGCCCGGACACGGGGGTCAAGGGGACCGCCTCGGTTCCGGTCCTCATGTACCACGTGATCGCCGCGCCGCCCAGCGGGGCGCCGTTCCCGGGGCTCTACGTGCAGCCACAGGAGTTCGCCTCGCAGATGCGGGCGCTCAAGGAGGCGGGCTGGCACGCTGTGACGCTCGACCAGCTCCAGGCCTACTGGGGCAAGGGCGCCAGGCTGCCCGCCGGCAAGCCAATCGTGATCACCTTCGACAACGGCTATCACTCGCAGTACGCCGCGGCGCTGCCCGTGCTGCGCAAGCTCGGGTGGGTAGCTGACGAGAACATCCAGCTCAGCGGCCTGCCGCCGTCCCAGGGCGGCCTCACCAGCGGTCAGGTCAGGGCGATGGTGAACGCCGGCTGGGAGCTCGACACCCAGGGCATCAGCCACGCCGATCTCATCACCCTCGACGGCGCGCAGCTCAAGTACCAGATCGACAGCGCACGCAAGACGATCCAGCGCCGCTACGGCGTGCCGGTGAACTGGTTCTGCTACCCGTCGGGCCACTACGACACGACCGTCATCGACGCCGTGCACGCCGCCGGCTACGTCGGTTCGACCACCGTGATTCCGGGGTGGGCCGGGCCGTCCAGCGACCCGTACCGGCTGCCGCGGCTGAGGGTGCTCGGCGGTACCAGCCCATCGGCGCTGCTTGCGCAGATCGCCACCAACCGAACCGCCTCGGCCCCGCCCAGCTCCTACGGAGGGGCCTAGCGTCATGAGCAGTCGCCCCGGAACGAGCCCCGGGATCCGCGGCTGGACGACGCAGCTGGGCGCCGACGCCCTCCGCCATCGGCGACCCGCGCGCAGCACCGGAATCGCGGTGGCGATCGTCTCGGTGGCCGTCGCCACCGCCGCCATCTACTTCCTGCGCAAGATCGCGCCGGTCGTGTCGCTCAGCGTGGTCTACCTCCCGGCGGTGCTCCTCGTCTCCACCTTCTGGGGCCTGACCCTGGGCCTGCTCACATCGCTGCTCAGCGCCGCCGCGTTCAACTTCTTCCACATCCCGCCGACGGGAGACTTCACGATCTTCGACGGCCGCAACTGGGTCGCGCTGGCCGCGTTCATGATCGTCGCGGTCGTGGCCAGCACGATCTCGGAGATCGCTCGCTCGCGCGCCGAGGAGGCCGAGCGTCGCCGGGCCGAGGCCGATCTGGCGGCGGCCCTCGCCCACGAACTGCTTCTCGGGGAGGACACCCAGGCCGCGCTGGCCAGCGCCGCGCGGCGGGTGGCCGAGGCCCTGGGGCTGGCGTCGGCGGCCATCGAGACCGAGCCCAGCCGCCCCGTCGCGCCCGACCCGCGCCGGACGGCCCTGCCGCTGCGCGGCGTTGACGGCGAGCAGATGGCGACGCTCCTGGTGCCCGCGCACCTCCCGCCCGACACCGAGCAGCGGCTGCGCACGCAGGTCGTCCCCACCCTCGAGGCGCTCGTGGCGATCGCCCAGCGCCGCGACGCCATGCAGGCCGAGCTGGTGGAGACGGCCGCGCTGCGGCGCTCGGATGACATCAAGACCGCGCTCCTGCGCGCCGTCTCGCACGACCTGCGCACGCCGCTCACCGCCGTGGTGGCCGCCGGGCATGCGCTGGGGGCGGACTCGCTCACCGATCAGGAGCGCGCCGAGCTCAGCACGGCGGTGGTGGAAGAGGGCACACGGCTCGCGGGGCTCGTCGACAACCTGCTCGCGCTGTCGCGGTTGCAGGCGGGCAGCGCCACACCCCGCTCGGACTGGGTCTCCATCGAGGACCTCGTGTCGGCGGCGGCGGAGGGCCTGCGCGGCGATCCACTCGACGTCCGGATCACCGTCGACCCCGACGTGCCCGAGGTCCGCGCCGACGCCGCCCAGCTCGAGCGCGCGTTCGCCAACCTGCTCGAGAACGCCGGGCGCTATGGCCGAGGGTCCCCGATCGTCGTACACGCGCGGCGCGGCGGGGGCCCCGCCGGCGACGGCGTGCTGGTCAGCGTCACCGATCAGGGGCCGGGGATCAACGCCTCCGAGCAGGAGCGGATCTTCGAGCCGTTCTACCGTGGGCGCAACGCAGGCTCGCGGGCGTGGACCGGGTCCGGCCTGGGCCTGGCCATCGTCAAGGGCTTCGTCGAGGCCAACGGCGGCGCGATCTCGGTGCAGTCCCTGCCGGGCCAGGGCACGACCTTCTACGTGCTGCTGCCGGTGGCCGAGCGCCCGGCCTCCGAGGTCGCCGCCGCCGCGCAGACCAGACCATGAGCACCTCCGCAAAGGCTGGGCGGCCGCAGATTCTCGTCTGCGACGACGAGCAGCAGATCCTCCGCGCCTTGCGGGTGATCCTGCGCGACAACGGCTACGAGGCGCTCCCGGCCAGCACCGGCGAGGAGGCGCTGGATGTGGCCGCGGTGTCGCGCCCGAGCGCGGCCATCCTCGACCTCGTCCTCCCCGACATCGACGGCGTCGAGCTGTGCCGGCGGCTGCGCGAGTGGACCGACATGCCGATCATCCTGCTATCCGCCGTGGGCGAGGAGGACGCCAAGGTGCGGGCGCTCGCCGCCGGCGCCGACGACTACGTCACCAAGCCCTTCGGGCCGCGCGAGCTGATCGCTCGCCTGCAGGCCGGCCTGCGCCGGGTCGGCCCCGAGCGCGAGGAGAAGCTGATCACCGCCGGGGATCTCACCGTGGACCTGGCCTCGCGCGTCGTCGCACTGGCCGGTGAGGAGGTCCACCTCACTCCCACCGAGTTCGACCTGCTGCGCCTGCTCGCGCGCAACCGCGGCCGGCTCATGACCCACCGCGAGCTGCTGACGTCTGTGTGGGGCGCCGGCTATGCCGACGACACTCAGGTCCTGCGGGCGCACATCGCCAATCTGCGACGCAAGATCGAGCCGGCGGACACCGAGGGCGGCGCCGGGGGGCATCGCTACATCCGCACCGATCCCGGCGTGGGCTACCGCTTCGCCGGGTGAATTAAGGTGAGGTTGCGCAATGGATGCCGACCCGCCACGATCATCTGCATGGACCGGCGGATCGACACGGAAAATCGCCCGCTATCGTCGGCGTTTGACGTGCAGATCAGCCTGAGGGGCCCATCACATGGCCGGCCCTGAGCGCGGCCCGGAACGCGGCGGAGCGACTCCGACCGCGGGTCCTCGCTCCCGCTCTGAAGGCGCCCACAAGATCGAGTCGCCGCCCACCGACGGTGCGGGCGCGGCGCAGGACTCCGACGGCGCCCGGACGGGGGTCAAGCGCAACTTCAATGAGGCCGCCCACAAGCTCGGCTACTGGCCCGTCACCCAGGCGCCGCGCAAGGACTCCGGGCCGTCGGCGGCGATCCAGGCTGCCTCCGACGATGAGCGCGACGTCGTCGCGCATGCCGGCAAGCTGGTCCTGGCGCTGGGCGCGCTCGGGATCGTCTACGGCGACCTGGGTACGAGCCCGCTGTACACGATGCAGACGATCTTCACCCAGCACCGGAACGCCGCGCATGCGACGGTCGCGGGGGTCTACGGGATCGCCTCGCTCATCTTCTGGGCGCTCGTGATCGAGGTCTCGATCAAGTACGCCGGGTTCATCATGCGCGCCCACAACCGCGGTGACGGCGGCATCATGGCGCTGAGCGCGCTCATCCAGCGCCGCAAGGTGCCCCGAGCGGCGGTGCTGGTGACGCTGGGCCTCCTGGGCGCCGGGCTGTTCTTCGGCGACGGCATGATCACCCCGGCGATCTCGGTCACCTCGGCGGTCGAGGGCCTGAAGGTGGCCACCCCGTCGCTCTCGCACCTCGTCGTCCCGATCTCGCTGGGGATCCTCATCGCCCTGTTCGCGGTCGCAGCGCTACGGCACCGGCGCGGTGGGCTGGATGTTCGGGCCCGTCATCCTCGGCTGGTTCGTCATCATCGCCGCCCTGGGTCTGCACGAGGTCGTCCTGCATCCCGGACGTCGTCCAGGGCCTCTCCCCCACGTGGGCGGTGCGCTTCATGGTCGACCACGGCGTCGACGGCTGGCTGACCCTGGGCGGCGTGGTCCTGTGCCTGACCGGCGCCGAGGCCTGTACGCCGACCGCGGCCACTTCGGCGCCACGCCGATCCGCAGGACGTGGTTCGGGATCGTGCTCCCCGCGGTGCTGCTGTCCTACCTGGGACAGAGCGCGCTCATCCTGCACGACCCGGCCGCGGCGCGCAATCCGTTCTTCCTGCTGGCGCCGAGCTGGGGGCAGCTGCCGCTGGTGTTCGTCGCCACCGCGGCGACGATCATCGCCTCGCAGGCCGCGCTCACCGGATCATTCAGCGTCGCCAAGCAGGCCGTCCAGCTCGGCTTCCTGCCCCGGCTGCGGATCGTCCACACCTCCGAGCTCGAGGGACAGATCTACGTACCGCTCATCAACTGGGCGCTGTGCGCCGGCGTGATCGCGCTCGTGCTGGTGTTCCGCAGCTCCGCGCACCTGGCCGACATCTACGGCGTCGCCGTCACCGGCACCTTCCTGCTGGACACGACGCTGTTCCTCGCGGTGGCCCGGTCCCTGTGGGGGACGGCCAAGTGGAAGCTGGCCATCCTCGGCGCGGTCTTCTACACCATCGAGACCGCCTTCTTCACGGCCAATCTGAGCAAGATCGGCCACGGCGCGTGGCTGCCGCTGTGCGTCGGCCTGCTGGTGGCCACGATCATGGTCACCTGGCGCAAGGGCCGGGACATCGTGACCCACAACCGGACGATCCACGAGGGGTCGCTGGTCGGGTTCCTAGAAGCGCTCTGCAACGCCAAGCCGCCGATCGTCCGCCTGCCCGGGACGGCCATCTTCCTCAACCCGGGCAAGGAGACCTGCCCGCTGGCGCTCAAGGCCCAGGTGGAGCACAACCACGCCTTCCACGAGAAGGTGGTGATCGTCTCCATGACGCCCGTCAGCATCCCGCGCGTGGACAAGCCGGATCGGTTCGTCTCCGAGCGCCTGGGCAAGGGCCTGTTCAAGATCCACCACCTCACCGTCCGCGTCGGCTACCACGACAGCTGGAACGTCCCCGAGGCGCTCGTGCAGGCGCGCAAGCACGGCTTCCTGGACCGCAACCTCGATCTCGAGCACGCCTCCTACTTCGTCTCGCGCATGACCATCGTCCCCACCGCCGCACCGGGGATGTCGCGGTGGCGCAAGCAGCTGTTCATCGGGATGGCCCGTAACGCCACCAGCCCGATCGACCACTTCCGCCTGCCCAGCCCGCGCACGGTGATGACGGGCTCGCAGGTCGAGATGTGACCTCGGGCGCCCGCCGGGGCGTCTTCACAGAATCTTGATACCGGGAGGCCGTTCCTTCACGGGTTCTTGATGGCGGGCGACCGAGGATGAGAACATGGGCGTCCTCGCCACAGCCATCCCTGCCCGTCGCCGCCGTGCCCTCAGCGCGGCGGGAGGACCGGCGAAATGACGCCGGAGAGTGGGCAGCGGACGCTGACGGAAGAAGCGCGCAAGGTCGACGGAGCGACGTCAGTGGCAGAGGCGCCGGCCCGGCCCGTCAAGCGCAACTTCAATGAGGCCGCCCATAAGCTCGGCCACTGGCCGGTGCAACCCGAGGCCTCCAGGGAGCGCGCGCCGTCGGCCGCCATGCAGGCCGCCACCGACGACGAACGCGACGTCGTGGCGCACGCCGGCAAGGCCGTTCTGGCGCTGGGGGCCCTCGGGATCGTCTTCGGAGACATCGGGACGAGCCCGCTCTACACCGAGCAGTTCATCTTCACCGCTCACCGCAACGCCGCCCACGCCAGCATCGCCGGGGTATACGGGATCGCGTCGCTGATCTTCTGGACGCTGATGATCGAGGTCTCGCTCAAGTACGCCGGATTCATCATGCGCGCCCACAACCGCGGCGATGGCGGCATCATGGCGCTGACCGCCCTCGTCCAGCGCAAGCGCATCGGGCGCACCTTCCTGCTGGTGACGCTGGGCATCTTCGGCGCCGGGCTGTTCTTCGGCGACGGCATGATCACGCCGGCGATCAGCGTGACCTCGGCGGTCGGCGGCCTCAACGTGGTCAGCCCGAGCCTCGCTCACCTGATCGTGCCGCTGTCGCTGGCGATCCTCGTCGGACTGTTCGCCGTGCAGCGTTTCGGGACCGGCGCCGTCGGCTGGCTGTTTGGGCCGGTGATTTTGCTGTTCTTCGCGGTCATCTCGGCCGCCGGCCTGCACCAGGTGGTCCAGCATCCCGGGGTGATCCAGGGGCTGTCGCCGATCTGGGCGGCGCGGTTCCTCGTCGACCACGGCGTCTACGCGTGGCTGACGCTCGGCGGCGTGGTTCTGTGCTGCACCGGCGCCGAGGCCCTGTACGCCGACCGCGGCCACTTCGGCGCCTCCCCCATCCGCATGACGTGGTTCGGGATCGTGTTCCCCGCCGTGATGCTGTCCTACCTCGGCCAGGCCGCCTTCATCCTGTCGCACCCCCACAGCGTCAACGACTCCTCGTTCAACCCGTTCTTCCAGATCATTCCCCACGGCCTGCTGGTGCCGATGGTGGTGCTGGCCACCCTGGCGACGATCATCGCCTCCCAGGCCGCCCTCACCGGCTCCTTCTCAGTGGCCAAGCAGGCCGTCCAGCTCGGCTTCCTCCCCCGGCTGCGGATCGTGCACACCTCCAACCTGGAGGGCCAGATCTACGTCCCGGTCATCAACTGGCTCCTGTGCGCGGGCGTGGCCACGCTCGTGCTGGTCTTCCAGAGCTCCAATCGCCTGGGCGACATCTACGGGGTGGCGGTGACCGGCACCTTCGTCCTCAACACGATCCTGTTCCTGGCCGTCGCCCGGGCACTGTGGAAGACGCCGCGGTGGAGGCTCGCCATCCTCGGCGTCCTGTTCCTCACCGTCGAGGTGGCGTTCTTCAGCTCGAACCTGGCCAAGATCACGGACGGCGCCTGGCTGCCGTTGGCCGTGGGCGTCGTCATCGCCGTGGTGATGATCACGTGGCGCAAGGGCCGCGACATCGTGACCGGGAACCGCACCCGGGTCGAGGGCCCGCTCGACGAGTTCCTCGCCGAGTTGTGCACGGCCCAGCCGCCGATCATCCGCCTCCCTGGCACCGCCATCTATCTCAACCCCGGCAAGGACACCACGCCGCTCGCGCTGCGCACCCTGGTCGAGCACAACCACGCCGTCCACGAGAAGATCGTGATCGTCTCGGTCACGCCGGTCAGCATCCCGCGCGTGGACCGCGCCGACCGCTTCACCTCAGAGCGCCTGGGCAAGGGCCTGTTCAAGGTCGTCCACGTCAACATTCGCGTCGGGTACCGCGACGGCTGGAACGTCCCCGAGGCGCTGGCGCTGGCCCGCAAGCTCGGGTACCTGGACCGCAACCTCGATCTGGAGCACGCCTCCTACTTCGTGTCGAAGATGACGATCGTCCCCACCCATGCCCGCGGGATGTCCATCTGGCGCAAGCGGATCTTCGTGGCCATGGCGCGCAACGCCGCCACGCCCATCGAGCACTTTCACCTGCCGCGCGCGCGCACCGCGATGACGAACTCCGACGTCGCGATGTGATCGCGCCGGTGGGCGCTGGCGCTCGCGCCTCCCGCGCGCCACAATTGGGGCCCACATACGGCAGAGATGGGAGGCTCGATGAGCAGCGACTACACCCTCGCATACGGAACCCACGCGTCACCCCAGGACGGACGGTGTGCCATGGAGTGGGTCAGCTACCTCGCCGGAGAGCCTCACTCAGACCAGCCGGTGTGCGTGAGCCCGGTCCTGCGGGCGATGTGCATCGCCCTCAACGATGGGCTCGACCACGAGCCGCGTCAGCGCCTGCGGCCCTACCTGACGCGCACGATCGGCACCGCCAACGACGGACTGGATGCCTCGCGGGGCTGGATGGCGATGGACTGGCTGACCCGCGTCTATACGCCCGCGTGGCTCGCGCTCGCCGGTCTGTCAGACCGCGCGACGGCGCTCGAGGGCGCCGGCGAGGTCTCTGACACCGACAGCCTGGGCTGCGCGCTCGACCTCTTGGAGAGGGCCCGCCGCGACGCGCGCTCCGCGCGCGCCAGCGCGTTCGGGGCCCCGCTCCCCACCGGCTGGGCGGCTGCCGTGGCCGCCGGGATGGCCGGGCGCGAGGCTGCCTGGGCGTGCGCCGGCGCCGCCGCGTGGGCGGCTGCCCGCGTCGGGATCGGAGACATCGCCGGCGATCGAGCCCGGGCCGCGGCGCGCGCCGCCGCCGGCGACGCGGCAGCGATCGCGGTCCGGCAGTCGCGCCGCACCTCGCGGCTGGCCGGCGCCCGGTCCGCCGCTCAGGCGGCGCTGGAGCCGACGCTCGAGCGGCTTGCCGACTCGGCGCTCGCGATGCTCGACCGGATGCTCCCCACCGAGCACCTGGCGTTGCCCGAGGCGGCCCCGTCCGCCCGGCCCGCGGCCCTCATCTGACTCCTCAGCCGCGCCCGACCGGCGCGGCACCGAGGCCCCCTCTCGGGCTTCACATGATCTTTATGACGGCGCGTCGTTCCTGTATGGGTCCTTGACGTTCCCGGTCCCAAGATGAGCGACATGGACATTGTCGCTGTGCTCTTGGGAGTTCTCATGTTCGCCATCCTGCTGTCGCTGATCTCCGGGATCGACCGGATATGAGCGGCGCTGATCTCTTCGGGCTGATCGCCTCGGCCCTCGTCTGCCTCTACCTGCTGTACGCGCTGCTGCGCGGAGAGAGGTTCTGATCGCCCGCCATGACCTTCGCGGGCTGGCTCACCATCGTTCTCTTCTGCGCGATCCTCACCGCGCTGGCGATCCCGCTGGGCAATTACATGGGCGCCGTGTACTCCGGCGAGCACACGTTCATGGATCGCTTCCTGGGCGTGCCGGAGCGGTTCCTCTACCGCGTCATGCGTGTCGAGCCGGAGAGCGGCCAGGACTGGAAGGCCTACGCCAGGAGCGTGATCCTGTTCTCGCTGGCCGGCTGGCTGCTCCTGTACTTCATCCTGCGCACGCAGACGCTGTGGAACTGGACCGGCCTGAACCCGGAGGGCTTTCACTCGGCGCCCTGGAACGTGACGTTCAACACGACGTCATCGTTCGTCACCAACACCAACTGGCAGTACTACGGCGGCGAGACGACGATGAGCTACTTCAGCCAGATGGTCGGGCTGACCGTGCAGAACTTCGTCTCGGCCGGCACCGGCATCGTCGTCGCCGTGGCGCTGATCCGCGGGATCATCTCGCGCAGCGGCCGCAGCCTGGGCAACTTCTGGCAGGACATGGTCCGCACCGTCCTGTACGTGCTGCTGCCGCTCTCGATCATCATCGCCATCGTCCTCGTCTCCCAGGGCGCGCTCCAGACCTTCGGCGCCTATCTGACGGCGCACGGACCCACCGGCCTCATCCAGTCGATCGCGCGGGCCCCCGTCGCCTCCCAGGAGGCGATCAAGCAGCTGGGGACCAACGGCGGCGGCATCTTCAACACCAACTCCGCCCACCCGTTCGAGAACCCCACCGGATTCAGCAACCTCGTCGAGATGCTGGCCGTGCTCTTGATCCCGGCGTCGCTGGTGTTCATGTACGGCAAGATGGTCGGCAGCCGCCGCCAGGGCTACGCGATCTACTCGACGATGATGATCATGTTCGTCGGCGCGGTCGTCGTGGCCTACATCGCCGAGGCGCATGGCTCCCCGGCCCAGCACGCGGCCGGACTCCACACCGGCGTCATCCCCGGCTCCACCGGCGGCAACATGGAGGGAAAGGAGCAGCGGTTCGGCATCGCCGGCTCGGCGCTGTTCGACGTCGTCACCACCGTCACGTCGTGCGGCGCGGTCAACAGCGCCATCGAGTCCTTCACCGGGATCGGCGGCGCCGTCCCGTTCGCCAACCTGTCGGCCAGCGAGGTCATCTTCGGCGGCGTCGGCACGGGCCTGTACTCGATCCTGCTCTACGTCCTGCTGGCGGTGTTCATCGGCGGGCTCATGGTCGGCCGCACGCCGGAGTATCTGGGCAAGAAGATCGAGGCCCGGGAGATCAAGCTCGTCGTCCTCGGCATTCTCATCACGCCGCTCGCGGCGCTGTTCGCCACCGCCCTGGCCGTCGCATCCAGCGCCGGGCGTCAATCGATCTCGGCCGCCGCGGCCGGTGGGCCCCAGGGGTTCTCAGAGACGCTCTATGCCTACCTGAGCCAGGCCAACAACAACGGCTCGGCATTCGCGGGCTACGCCGGGTTCATCCAGCCCGCCGCCGGCAACCTCGGCTCGCACGGGATCACCTTCGCCAACCTGGTGGGCGGGTGCGTGATGCTGTTCGCCCGCTTCGCGCCGATCCTGTTCGCGCTCGCGGTCGCCGGCACACTCGCCGGCAAGCGCATCAGCCCGGCCGGCCTCGGCACGATGCGCACCGACAACCCGACGTTCGTCGTCCTGCTCATCGGCGTGATCGTCCTCGTCGGCGCCCTCACCTTCTTCCCCGCCCTCCTCCTCGGCCCGATCGTTCAGGGCCTCACTGGACACCTCTACTAATGGCACTCAAGAAAGACATCATCACCTCGGCGTTCGCCATCCTGGCGCTGACCCTGCTCCTGCGGCATCCTTTATCCGCTGGTCATCACCGGCGTCAGCCAGGTCGCGTTCCCGGGCAACGCCAACGGTCAGCAGGTCGACGTCGGCGGCAAGCTCGTCGGCTCCAAGCTGATCGGCCAGAACTTCGCTGATCCGGTGGTCAAGAACGGCAAGCCGGTGCTCGACAAGAACGGCAACCCGGTGACCGTGCCCGACCCGCGGTACTTCCAGACGCGGCCGTCGGCGACCGTGCCGTCGGACAACGCCGCCGCGACGGCATTCTCCAACCTCGGCCCCAACAGCGTGGCGACCAAACAGGAACTGGTGGCGAACATCGCTGCCTACATCCAGCTCAACCGGCGCTACTACCCGCGCCGCCTGACCGCGGCCCAGGTCCCGGTCGACGCCGCGAACAGCTCGGCGTCCGGCATCGACCCGGACATCTCGCTGGCCAACGCCCACATCCAGGCCTACCGCATCGCCGCGGTGCGTCACCTTCCGCTCAGCACTGTCCGGCGCCTGATCTCGACCTACACCGGCGGCCGCGGGCTCGGATTCTCCGGAGAGCAGGGCGTCAACGTGCTGCAGCTCAACCTCGCCCTCAACCGCGTGTCCGCAGGAGGCCGCTGATATGACCGTCAACGTCCCCGCCCCGCCCGTGGAGAGCCGCGGCGTCAGTCGCCTCAGAGCTCGGAGCGCCGCGCCGTCTCGCTGTTTCGCCGCGCCATCGTGGTGCGCGCCCTGATCGACAGCCTGATCAAGCTCGACCCTCGCGTCCAGATCCGCAACCCGGTCATGTTCGTGGTCGAGATCGGCGCCGCCATCACGACCGTCACCTGGTTCATCCAGCTCTTCGGCGGCAATGCGCTCGGCGGCCACGACCCCGCCTGGTACACGTTCGTCATCTCGTTCTGGCTGTGGCTGACGGTGATCTTTGCCAACATGGCCGAGGCGTTCGCGGAGGGCCGGGGCCGGGCGCAGGCCGACACGCTGCGCACGATGCGCCAGGAGACCGTCGCCCGGATGCAGGACGGCACCACCCGCCCGGCCTCCGAGCTCACCAAGGGCGACGTCGTGCTGGTCGAGGCCGGTGAGCTGATCCCCGGCGACGGCACGGTCATCCAGGGCATCGCCTCCGTCGACGAGTCGGCGATCACCGGCGAGTCGGCGCCGGTCATCCGCGAGTCCGGCGGCGACCGCTCAGCGGTGACCGGCGGCACCCGCGTCCTATCGGACCGGATCGTCGTCGAGATCACCCAGGAGCCCGGTCACTCGTTCCTGGACCGGATGATCGCGCTGGTGGAGGGCGCGGCGCGGCGCAAGACGCCGAACGAGATCGCGCTCAACATCCTGCTTGCGGGCCTGACCCTCATCTTCATGATCGTCGTCGCCACGCTGCGGCCGTTCGGCCTGTTCGCGGGCACGGCGATCTCGGATACGACGCTCATCTCGCTGTTGGTGGCGCTGATACCCACCACCATCGGCGCGCTGCTGTCGGCGATCGGCATCGCCGGAATGGACCGGCTGGTGCGCCGCAACGTGCTGGCCCTCTCGGGCCGCGCGGTCGAGGCGTCGGGCGACGTCGACGTGCTGCTGCTCGACAAGACCGGCACGATCACCATCGGCAACCGGCTGGCTTCGGAGTTCATTCCCATGCCGGGCGTGCCCGAGGCCGAGCTCGCCGAGGTCGCGCAGCTCTCGTCGCTGGCGGACGAGACGCCGGAGGGCCGGTCAATCGTGGTACTGGCCAAGCAATACGGGATCCGTGAGCACGACATGGAGAGCCTGCACGCCAAGTTCGTCCCGTTCACCGCGCAGACGCGGATGAGCGGCGTCAACCTCAACGGCAACCAACTGCGCAAGGGCGCCGGCGACGCGATCATCAACTTCGTCGTCGCCGAGGGCGGCAAGCCGCCCGCCGAGCTCCAGCCGGCGCTCGACCGGATCGGCCGCGAGGGCGGCACCCCGCTTGCGGTCGCGCGCGACTCCCAGGTGATGGGCGTCATCTACCTCAAGGACACGATCAAGGAGGGGATGCGCGAGCGCTTCGACCACCTGCGATCGATGGGAATCCGCACGGTCATGATCACCGGTGACAACCGCCTGACCGCGGCCAAGATCGCCGAGGAGTCCGGGGTTGACGATTTCCTGGCCGAGGCAACTCCGGAGGCCAAGCTCTCGCTGATCAAGGAGCAGCAGAGCCAGGGGCGGATGGTGGCGATGACCGGCGACGGCACCAACGACGCGCCGGCGCTGGCCCAGGCCGACGTCGGGGTGGCGATGAACACCGGCACCCAGGCCGCCCGCGAGGCGGGGAACATGGTCGACCTGGACTCCAATCCGACCAAGCTCATCGAGATCGTCGAGGTCGGCAAGCAGCTGCTGATCACCCGCGGCGCGCTGACCACCTTCTCCATCGCCAACGACGTGGCCAAGTACTTCGCCATCCTCCCGGCCATTTTCGTCACCACCTGGGCGGCGACCGAGGGCGGCCAGAGCCCGCTGCACGTGCTCAACGTCATGAACCTCGGCACGCCGCGTTCGGCGATCATCTCCGCGATCATCTTCAACGCGCTCGTGATCCCGTTGCTGATCCCCGTGTCTCTCAGGGGGGTCGCCTACCGGCCGATCGGCGCCAGCGCCCTGCTCCGGCGCAACCTCCTCATCTACGGGCTCGGCGGGCTGATCGCGCCCTTCATCGGCATCAAGCTCATCGACCTCATCATCCACAACCTGCTGGGGGCGTGATGGCGACCGGCGCGCTCTCGCATCCCGGGCGGCCCTGTCGCGTTCCGCCGCCCCGACCCACCCCACTGGTGGCGCTCGGGGCTCGCCTGCACCACGGTTCGCTGGACCGTGACCTCGCCGCGGGCATCGCCGCCTGGCGCTCGCCGGAGCACGCCGCCCGGACGTCCCAGCTCACCAGCCGCCGGCACCGCCGGCGTCTGGCCGCCGCCCTGGACAACATCGTGTCGGTGGCGCCCCTCCCACCCTCTCAGCAGGCGCGCGGTGCGGTCCCCCCGTGCCGCGCGTCGATCGCCGCCACGCGGGGGCAGATCCGCTCGCTGGCCGAGCGGCTGCGCTCCGACGCGCCGGTCGCCGCCGCCGGGATCGTCCGGCTCGAGGCGCTGCTGTGCGACGGCGCCGGGCCGGTCTACACTCCCGGACACGCCGATGTCCTGGCGGGCGCACTGGCGATGGCAGGGCGCTGGCTCGACGTCGAGGAATGAGCCCATGGCGGTCACCCGCGGTCGTCACAAGGTCTTTCTTGGCATGGCCGCGGGCGTCGGCAAGACGTACCGCATGCTCCAGGAGGGACAAGCCGAGGCGCTGTCGGGGCGCGACGTCGTGATCGGATACCTGGAGCCCCACGGGCGCGTCGAGACGATGGAACAGGCCGCGGGCCTGGAGGTGGTTCCCCGCCGTTTCGTCCGCTACCGCGACACGGTGCTCGAGGAGATGGACCTGCCCGCGGTGCTGGGCCGGGACCCGGAGCTCTGCCTCATCGACGAGCTGGCGCATACCAACGCGCCGGGCACCGAGCACCCGAAGCGCTATGAGGACGTCGAGGATGTGCTGGCCATCGGCATAGACGTGTACTCGAGCGTCAACGTCCAGCACCTTGAGAGCCTCAACGATCAGGTCGCCGAGCTGACCGGCACACGCGTGCGAGAGACGGTGCCCGACGCGGTGCTGGCCGCCGCCGACGACGTCGTGCTCATCGACATCACCCCACAATCTCTCATCGAGCGGCTCATCGCGGGCAAGGTCTACCCGGCCGAGCGCATCCAGACAGCGCTCAACAACTTCTTCAAGGTCGAGAACCTCTCGGCGCTGCGTGAGGTCTCGCTGCGGCAGGTCGCCGAAGAGGTCGAGCACAAGCGCAATCCGCTGGAAGCCGACGGGGTGGGTCCTCGCGCCACCCGCGAAGGGCTAGTCGACGGCGGCGCGCCGTCCGCGATCGGCGAGCGCCTGCTCGCGCTCGTCCGCCCCGATCCAGCCTCGCAGCGCGTGGTGCGCCGGGCGTGGCGCTCGGCTCAGCGCCTGGGCGCGGAGCTCGACGTGCTGTGGGTGACGCCGGAGGAGGAGCCCACCGAGGAGGAGAACGAGCAGCTCGCAGCCCTGCGTCGCCTGGCCAGCGTCCTGGGGGCGCACCTGGTGGTGGAGCGCGGCCCCGACGTCGCTCTCGTAACCCAGCGCGTGGCGCATGAGCGCGGCACCACCTACGTGCTCATGGGCGCGCCCAGTCCGCAGGGCGCGCTGAGGCGGCTGATGGACCCCGGGCTCCCGGCGCGCCTGATGACGTTGCTGCCCGGCGTCGATCTGCGCATCGTCGCCGACCGGACCCAACGGGTGAAGGAGGCTCCGTGACCCCTGTGCTCATCGTCGTCATCGTCGTCCTGGCGGCGGCCCTGGTCGCTCTGGCGCTGTACAAGCGGCGCGGCGGGCCGAGCCGCCCCACTCCCCCGCCCCCGGGCGCGCGCCGGATCCTGTTCCCGTTCGTCGCGTCGGCGCTGTCGCAGCGCGCGCTGGACGCCGCCCTGCGCCTCGCCCGCGCCGAGGACGCCACGCTGATGCCGGTGTTCCTGGCTCGGGTGCCGCTGACGCTACCGCTGGAATCGCCGCTGCCGCGCCAGGCGTCGGTCTGCCTCCCGCTCCAGGAGGCGATCGAGCAGCGCGCCGCCGCGTTCGGCGTCCCCATCGACGCCCGCATCGAGCGAGGCCGGACCTACCGCCACGCGCTGCGGCGGGCCATCTCCACCGAGCGCTTCGAGCGGATCGTCATGGCCGCCGCCAGTGACGGCGGTCCGGGCTTCGGCCCCGAGGACGTGGCCTGGCTGCTGGACCACGCCCCCGGTGAGATCGTGGTCCTGCGGCCGGGCGCGGAGGATCAGCTGCTGCCGAACCCTCCGCGCCCGAGGCGCAAGAGCGTCAGCGGGACCGGCGAGCGCGCCCCCGCGCGTGATCCCGTCCGTGCGTGAGGCGGCCGTCGAAGCCCCCCGGCGTCAGCGAGACGCCACGCACCACGCGGCCGTAGTGCGCCGCCACGACGGTGTGGAATGCCTCGCCGGCCGGCGGCGTGGTCACCGCTGGGGAGGGGTTGTCAGTGATCGCGACCAGCTGGTTGGGGTCGGCGCCCTGATCACCTGATCCGCTCACCGTGGACGTAACGGCCCAGATGGTGACCGAGCCGTCGCGGTTGACCCGCCCCGTGATGTTGCGCAGGCCGTCGGTGGCCGGCGCCCAGGGCAGCTTGGTCGCGGCGTTGGTCCCGATCGGGTAGCCGGAGACGACGTAGGGCTGGCCGAGGCCGAGACCGCCCTGCAGCGTGTACGCCAGCTGCCAGCTCTGGGTGCTCGCGTTGAACACCCACTTCTGCAGGCCGGCCGTGGTCGATGCCGCCGCGGCCGAGTACGTGCCCGTGGTGGTGTCGAACGTGCTGTCGCCGGAGCCCTCGTCAGCCACGTACAGCGTGTGCGGGTTGGCGAACCAGATCCCGAACGGGTACATCGAGGCATCGGTGGCGTTCTTGGCCAGGGCCGTGTTGAAGCCCTTGAGGATGCACATGTTGCTCGTCAGCCCGATGCTGGCGATCGTGTTCGGGTCATACGGGATCGATGTCGTGGGCAGCTTGGCGCCGGTGGCGGGCAGGCCCACGCCGTTGGAGCACGCGGTGCCGCTCGTGTCGACGAAGTACACCGTGTCGACGCCGTTGGATCCGCTGCCCTTCGTGTAGTAGAGGACGTTGTTGAACCGGGTTGGTGGGGTCGAGCGCGCCCGGCGTGTTGGAATCGGAGACGTCGAGCTCCCGAACGCTGCGCCACATAGCCCATAACGTCACGGCCCGCCCCGTCGTGGACAGGTTGAGTGCCAGCTCCGACTTGGACGAGAAGCGCGTCACCAGCTGGTGCGCCGGCACCTTGATCCGGCTGACGACGTCACCGTCGGGCGACAGCTGCCACAGGAAGATCGGCGAGGTCACCCCGAAGCTCGCCCAGCAGGTTCCCCGGCCGCAGCTGGTCGGCGCCGCCCCCGTCATGGGCCAGCGCCGCCGCCGGCGCGGCCGCGCCCACCACACACGCGACGGCTGCCGCCACCCCGAAATGCCTCTTCATTGAAGCTCCTGTCAGTTGGATACGTGAAAGGTCGCCAGCGTCCGCCGCGCTCGCCCCTCAACCTGCAGAAGTGGGAAAACCTCGGGTCGCGCTCGGGGTTTGGTGGGAATTGCATGTGGGGCATGCAGACGTCGCCAAACCTCGACCACACGAACAGGTTTGTCGGGAAATGCAGGTTCGCGGCGACCTCCAGGCGCATCCCTGCGAGGCAGCGGAGGTCGCAACGCGCGCGGACCCGGTCAGGTCTCGCAGGCGCGCTGCACCTTGCCCGCCGCAATGGTCACCGCCGCCCGCAGGGCGGGCACGCACGCGGGTGCATCCGTGTCGCTGGACCGGCCACCGACAGGCCGGCGACGAGCCGCCCGCGCCGGTCGAGGATCGGCGCGGCCACCGCGGCGGCGCCGCCGTCGAGCTCGCCCACCGTGACGGCGATCCCGTCACGCCGGACCGCGTCGAGCTCGGCCTCGAGTCCCGGCGCGCTCACCGCATCCAGCAGCCGCGCCCGCTCGCCGGGCTCCAGGAACGCGGCCAGGATCTTCCCCGACGCGCCGCGATGCATCGCCCCGCGCCGGAACAGCGCGTAGGAGAGGCGCACCGAGTGGCGCTCGGCCTCCACGACGTGGAGCACGATCGCCTCCAGGGCACAGGGGGCGGTGAGGATCACCGTCTCCCCCACCTCCTCTGACAGCTCGTCCATCACCGTCGTCGCCGGCTCCACCAACCGCTCGCGGATACCTTGCGGTGCGCCCCAGCGCCACCAGCCGCGTCAGCAATACGTACGCGTCGAGGCGTAC
>CAWDFE010000031.1:0-167034 GCA_963801435.1 uncultured Actinomycetota bacterium | reverse complement strand
TCGCGTGCACCTTGGAGCCGCCGAGGGTCTCGGCATCCACGACCTCGCCGAGCGCCTCACGGACCACGCCGGGCCCCGTGAGGAACATGCTCGACTCCTCGGTCATGACGATCCAGTCGGTGAGCGCCGGGGAGTACGCGCCGCCGCCCGCCGACAGGCCGGTGACGATCGAGATCTGCGGCACCTTGCCGCTCAGCGCCACCGTGCGCTTGAAGATCCGGCCGTACCCGCCCAGCGCGGCGATGCCCTCCTGCATCCGGGCGCCGCCCGAGGAGACGAAGCCGACCACCGGGGCCCGCCCCCGATCGGCGAGTTCGAGCACGCGGGCGATCGTATCGGCGTGCGGCTCGCCCAGCGACCCGCCGGCGTAGCGGGGATCCTGGGCGTAACAGAACACCGTTCGCCCGCCGACGGTGCCCGAGCCTCCGAGCACGCCGTCGCCCTGGCGGGCCTTCTCGCCCATGGCGTGGGAGATGACCTCGGTGCGGATGAGCTGCAGCGAGCCGGGGTCGCACAGCGACTCCAGACGCTCGAGCGGGGTGAGCGACTCGTCGCGCTCGTTGCGCGGGCTGGGCTCGAAACGACGGCCCTGGGTCGGGCGCTCGAGGATCGCACTCATGGGCGACCCCACTCGAGAACTGTCGCTCCCCAGGTGAACCCGGCGCCGAACGCTCCGAGCAGCACCCGGTCACCTGGGGACAACATCCCTTCCCGCTCACTGAAGGCCAGTGCCAGCGGCAGGGTCGCCGCCGACGTGTTGCCGTACTGGCCGATGCAGTCGACCACCCGGCCGGGCGGCAGGCCCAGCCGCTCGCCCACGGCGGACAGGATCCGGCCGTTGGCCTGGTGGTAGACGAAGAGGTCGATCTCGTCGAGTCCGACGCCGGCCGCCCGCACCGCCTGGTGGGTGCACAGGGTCAGCCGCGCCACCGCCTCGCGGAAGGTCTCATGGCCGCGCATGCGGATCTTGCCGTCGGAGCGCTCGGCCTTGATGTGGTCGGCGCCGGCGCCGTCGGAGCCGAGCACGACGGGGCCGATACGGCCCTGGCCGGGCGTCCGCTCCAGCACGACCGCGCCGGCGCCGTCGGCGAACACGGCCGCGGTGGCCCGATCGTGGGGATCGGTGATCCGCGACATGAAGTCGGCGCCGATGACCACGGCGCAGCGCGCGCGGCCGGCCTCGACCTGGGCGGCGCCGATCGCCAGCGCCGACAGGAAGCCGGTGCACGCCGAGCCGACGTCGAACGCGCCGGCGCCGATGGCGCCGAGGGCGTGCGCGACGAGGGGAGCGGTCCCCGGCATGATCTCGTCCGACGTGGTGGTGGCGACGATGACGAGGTCGACCTCGGAGGCCGGGACACCGGCGCGGGCGAGCGCGGCGCGGGCGGACTCGGTGGCGTGGGTCTCCAAACGCTCGTCGGGACGCGCCACGCGACGTGAATGGATGCCGGTGCGCCGGGCGATCCAGTCGTCGTCGACGCCGAGACGGGCGCCGATCTCGGCGTTGGTGACCACCGTTTCCGGGACGCTGACGGCGACCGACGCGGCCAGAACGCCGTCACGCTGGGGCAGCGCGCGCGCAGGGGCAAGCTCCGACTCGAGGTGCAGGGTCGTGGACATGGGCCACACGCTATGGACCGCCGCCGCCGGGAAGCCAGCGCCATCGCAGGAACACCCGACACCCGGGGGGTGCGCCCAGATCCACACCAGAAACAGGTGCAACGCCGCGGGAACCACCCGACGCTCGCCGGGCGCCCGAGGAGGAGGCGCCCGGCGAGTGACGCGACGGGTTATACGAGGCACCCGGCTCCGGCGTGTTGACGGCTTGTGAAAGTGCGCCCGGGCGACAGCGTCAGTCGGCCGGGCCGCAGCTCAGCTCGTCGATCAGCGCGGCCAGCCGCGCCAGCAGGTCCGACACGAGCGCCTGCTCCTCGTCGGGCAGCCCGTCGAAGAACTCGAGCTGGCGGCCGCGCATCCACTCGTGCTGCTGCCCCAGCGCCGCCCGCCCGTGGTCGGTGAGCGTCACCGTCACGCCGCGGCGGTCCTCCGCCGAGCGGGCACGGCAGACGATCGCGCGGCGCTCGAGCGCGTCCAGGATTCGGCTGGCCGTGGAGGGGGCGATCCCGGCACCGGCCGCGAGGTCAGACACGCGGGCGGTGTCGCTGCCCGACAGCGGCAGCAGCAGCGAGTACTGCGACAGGGTCAGCCGGCCGGGCGTGCGTGTGTCCTGCGTGACCGCGCCGCGCGCCCGGCGCACCGCCTGCGCCAGGGTCTCGAAGGCGAGCAGGAAATCCTCGGCGTTGGCGAGCGGACTGGGTGCCTGAACCTCCATTGCACTAGCGTAGCAACCATTGGCATGCTAATGTTTGGCTTGCCAATCAAATTACCCACGGGTGGTTGTCATGTTCCGCAACATCCTGGTCTGCGTCGACGGCTCGGCCCACGCCCAGCGCGCCCTGAGCGAGGCCATCGACCTCGCCGTCGCCGAGCGGTCGCGCCTCACGATCCTCACCGCCATCCCGCGCCCGCCGTACTGGGTGTGCAACCCCGTCACCGCCGCCGGCATCGAGCCGCTCGCGGCCGACCTGGCCGCCGAGGCCAAGGCCACGCTCACGGCAGCCGTCGACCGCGTACCGGCCTCGATTCCCGTCACCAAGATCCTCACGCGCGAGCCCATCCGCGAGGCCCTCGTGGCCCGGATCGGAAGCGGGGAGCACGATCTCGTGGTGATGGGCTCGCGTGGACGCGGCGCCCTGACCGCGTCGATCCTGGGCAGCGTCAGCCACTACGCGCTCAACCACAGCCAGGTGCCGGTGCTCATCGTCCACGCCGAGGACGACGCCCTACGGCGGCAGACCGCCGAGGACCCCGCCCGCGCCGCGGGCCCTGCGCCGCTGCAGGCCGCCGCGGCGGGTTAGCGGACGGGCGCTAGTGATGCACGTGGGCGTGCGCCCGGGCGCGCCCCACGCCCCCGCCGTCCCACGCCTCCGCGCACCCCTGTGAGCAGAAGTACAGCGTCCCGGCATCGACGTGACGAGTGATCGCCTGGGACCGGTCGACCCGCATCCCGCAGGTCGGGTCGGTGGCGCCCCGGCGCTGGGTCAGCCACAGCAGCCCGGCGAAGATGACCGTGGCGACGAGGTTGAGGGCGAGCTTGTAGTCGAGGTGGATCGCTCCGAAGATGTCGGCGCGGTCGGGCCGAGGCCCGCTGGGGATCAGGCCCAGCAGCGAGAACAGCCCCGCCACCAGCAGCGCCGCCACCACCATCGTCACGAACATCAGGGCGGTGATCCTCAGCGCGAACCGGCGCCCGTAGTACTTGCGGTAGATGACCACGATCGGCAGCACGATGAGATCGGCGAACAGGAACGCCAGCACGCCGGCGAAACCGATCCCGCCCGACCACAGCACGGCGGCCAGCGGGACGTTGCCGACCGAGCACACAAAGCTGAGCACCGCGATGACAGGGCCGACGATCGCGTTCTCGATCGCCGGCAGCGGCGCGGGGGCGTTCTGCAGGAACAGGCCCTGGAACACGCTGTTGGGGATCTGCGCGATGTAGCCGGCCAGGAGGAACCCGATCCCGACCTCCTTCCACACCATCTGCCAGTCGCCGCGGAAGTTGTGGGCCACGTCTGACCACGCTTCCGCGCTGAGCAGGCGCCGGCGCCAGCCCAGCGAGCTTGCCGCCATGTGGTGCTGGTGGTCGGGCTCGGCTTGCGCGGCGTGCTCGCGCGCGCGGATCTCGTCCTCGCCGCTGACGAGCAGGCGCAGCCCCACCGCCATGAGGACGATCATCACGATCCCGCCCAGGTACTCGGCCACCGTGAACTGCCAGCCGATGAGGATCCACAGCACCAGGCCGAGCTCCCACACCAGGTTGGTGGAGGCGAACTGGAAGGCCAGCGCGCTCGCCGCCGACGCGCCCCGGGCAAACAGCGACCGGGCGATGGCCACGGCGGCGTAGGAGCACGACGACGACGCCGCGCCCAGCAGCGTCGCGCGCGTGGTGGGACCGGCGCCGCCCCCGCCCAAGGTCTGCTCGATTCGGGTACGGGGAACCCACGCCTGGACGATGGCCGAGATGGCAAAGCCCAGGACGAGCGCCCACCAGACCGCCCACGCCATCAGGAGCGCGTCGCGCAGGCCGTGCCACAGGACATCGAGCATCGGGGTCATCGCTTCCCAGAAGTATACCCTTAGGGGGTAGTGGTATTGTTGGGTGCCATGAGCACCACACGTGGATACACCGCCACCAAGGACCAGCTGCTGGCGCGGCTGAGGCGGATCGAGGGACAGATCCGCGGGATCGAGAGCATGGTTGGAGAGGACCGCTACTGCATCGACGTGCTGACCCAGATCTCAGCGGCGCGCGCCGCGCTGGACAAGGTCGCGCTCGGCCTGCTCGACGACCACGCCCACCACTGCGTGATCGGCGCCGACACGGCGCAGGAGCGCGATGAGAAGACCGCCGAGCTGATGGATGCCGTCGGTCGCCTGATGCGCCGCGGTTAGGTCTCGGGCGCGGCCACGAGCCGCTCGAACAGGGCGTCCAGCGTCGCCTTCGGGTCGCTGCTCAGCCCCGTGTGCACTTCCGAGGCCTGGACCATCGTTGACGACGGCGCCGCCAGCCAGCCAAACCGCTCGGACGGGGGCAGCGCGGCGATCGGGCCGGCGCCGGGCGCCCCCTCGGCCACCCGGACGAGCGCCTCCAGGTGCGCGCGAAGCTCGTCAAGCGCCACCAACGGAGCCAGCGCCGCCAGCCGCCGGGCGTCGAGCTGCACCCGCGCGCCCAGGAACCCCCGCTGGCGGCAGAACACCACGACGCCGACGTTGAAGCGCTCCCCCCGCTCGACGCTGGGCACGACCCGCAGGATGAGATATGTGAAGGGGCTAGCGCCGGGCGCGGGCACGCTCGGCCTCCTCCGCGAACCCGCCGTCGGCCAGGCGCCGCGTGAGGTACTCCGCGTACGCCCCGGCGGGGTCCGCGCCGGCGAACCACTCCGCCGGCACCAGCCCCACCGCCGCCTCGACGGCCCCGTCCCCCAGCCGCGCGCGCATCCGCTCGCCGGCCTCCGCGACCGACCCGGCCCGCGCCAGCAGCACGTGGTCGGCGATGAGCGGGAACGGCCGCGCGGCATGGGCGTCGGGGTCCAACCCGCCGTGCTGGAGGTACAGCGCGGCGCCGTGGTCGATGAGCCACAGGCGCTCGTGCCACAGCAGCAGGTTGGGGTTGCGCGCGCTGCGATCGACGTTGGTGGCCAGAGCGTCGAGCCACACCACGTCGGCCGCCAGCTCGGCGGAAGGCTGCCACGCCCCGGCCGGCGTGTAGGCCAGCGCGCCGGGAAGGAAGTCGACGCCGAGGTTGACCCCGGCCGAGGCGGTGATGAGCTCCTGGATCTCCGGGTCGGGCTCGGCGGCGCCCAGCCGGGCGTCGATCGTCACCGTCACCAGCTCGGGCACCAGCAGGCCGGAGGCGCGCGCCAGCTCGCCGATGATCACCTCGGCCACGAGCGCCCGCAGGCCCTGGCCCGCCCCGCGGAACTTGGTCACGTAGAGGCCGTCGTCGCTGGCCTCGACCAGCCCGGGCAGCGACCCGCCCTCGCGCAGCGGCGTGACGTATCGCGTGGCGGCGACGTCGCGGAGCGCACCGGTGGTGACGGGCATGGCGCTGCTTTGTAGCACCACCCGGCGAGCTTCCCCCGGCGAGCGGCGCGCGAGGTACGAAACCCATCGAACTAACATCGGGGCCGTGCTCCTTTCGGTCCTCGATCAGTCCCCCATCGCCGAGGGCTCCACCGGCGCCGACGCGCTGCACAACACGATCGATCTGGCCCGTCTGACCGACGCGCTGGGCTATCACCGCTACTGGGTGGCCGAGCACCACGGCGGGCCGATGCTGGCCGGCCCCAGCCCCGAGGTGCTCATCGGGCCGATCGCCGCCGCCACCGAGGGCATCCGCGTCGGCAGCGGGGGCGTGATGCTGCCCCACTACAGCCCGCTCAAGGTGGCCGAGTCGTTCACGATCCTGGCCGCGCTGTACCCGGGCCGGATCGACCTCGGCATCGGCCGGGCGGCCGGCACCGACCCCCTGACGACGTTCGCGCTCCAGCAGGACCGCCGCCAGGCCGGCGCCGATGACTTCCCCCAGAAACTGGCCGAGATGCTGGGCTACTTCGACAACGACCTGCCCCAGGAGCACCCGTTCCGCCATCTGGCCGCGACTCTGCCCGGCCGCCCCGAGCTGCCGGTGCCGTGGCTCCTGGGCTCTTCGGAGCAGAGCGCCATCTGGGCCGGCGAGCTCGGGCTGCGCTACGCATTTGCCGACTTCATCAACCCGCAGGGCGCCGACATCGCCCGCCTGTACCGCGAGCGCTTCAGCCCGGGGCGCGACCTGCAGGCGCCGCGCACCGCCGTCGCGGTGTGGGCCCTGGCGGCTCCCACTGACGAGGAGGCCCAGTTCTTGGCCTCGAGCAGCCGCATGAGCTTCACGCTGCTGCGGCGCAACAGGCTCATCGCCGTGCCGCCCCCCGAGCAGGCCTCGGAGTTCCTCGCGCGCGAGGCCCGCCTGACGCCGGCCGGCGACATCCCAGGGCGCCGCGGCGTCGTCGGCTCGCCGGAGACGGTGCGCGCCGGCATCGAGACGGTGGCGAGCGCCTACCACGCCGACGAGGTGATCGTGGTCACCATCACCTATGACCACGGAGTGCGCCGTCGCTCCTACGAGCTCATCGCCGAGGCGTTTGACCTCGAGCCCCGCGCGCTGACCGCCGGCACCGCCTGAGCGCCGGCGGCGGGGGCATCCGTAGCCTGCCCAGCGTCGATTGCGGGTGAGACCGCGTGCACACCCGGCCGGATGAGGGGTAGGATCGCCCCGTGACGAAGTGGGTCTACGACTTCGCCGAGGGGTCCAAGGACATGCGGGAACTCCTGGGCGGCAAGGGCGCGAACGTGGCCGAGATGACCCGCGTCCTGGGCCCCGAGCGCGTCCCCGCCGGATTCACCATCACCACCGAGGCCTGCGTGGAGTACATGCGCGCCGACCGCAACGAGCCCGACGGGATGGCCGAGGAGGTCGCCGAGGCGCTGAACCGCCTTCAGGAGACGGCCGGCAAGACGCTGGGCGATCGCGGCGACCCGCTCCTTGTCTCGGTCCGCTCCGGCGCGCGCGCGTCGATGCCCGGGATGCTCGACACGGTCCTCAACCTCGGGCTCAACGACGAGTCGATCAAGGGCCTGGCCGACACGACCGGCAACGAGCGCTTCGCCTGGGACTCCTACCGCCGCTTCGTGCAGATGTTCGGCAACGTCTCGCGCGGAATCCCGGGCGAGCGGTTCGAGGACGCGATCAAGGCCGCCAAGGAGGCGCGCGGGGTCACGCAGGACACCGAGCTGGATGTCGAGGCGCTCAAGGAGCTGACCGAGACGTTCACGGAGATCTACGCCGACGAGACGGGCGACGACTTCCCCCAGGACCCGCAGGAGCAGCTGCGGCTGGCCATCCGCGCGGTGTTCGACTCATGGGTCGGCGACCGGGCCGTTGAGTACCGCCGCCTGAACCACATTCCCGATACCTGGGGCACGGCGGTCAACGTCCAGCAGATGGTGTTCGGCAACAAGGGCGACACCTCGGGCTCGGGGGTCGCGTTCTCCCGTGACGAGGTGACCGGCGCGCCCGAGCCCAGCGGCGACTTCCTGCCCAACGCGCAGGGCGAGGACGTCGTCTCCGGCGTGCGCACTCCGCGCGACATCGCCGAGATGCGCGACTGGATGCCCGAGCTCCACGAGCAGCTGATGGAGATCCTGCGCACGCTCGAGGCCCACTACGAGGACATGCAGGACACCGAGTTCACCGTCGAGGAGGGGCAGCTCTACATGCTCCAGACGCGCAACGCCAAGCGCCCGGCGCAGGCGGCGGTGCGCTTCGCGGTGGACGCGGTGAACGAGGGCCTCCTGCACCGCGAGCGGGCGCTCCAGACGATCGACCCCGACAGCCTGGACGCGCTGCTGCACCCGACGTTCGATCCCCAGGCGCAGTTCGAGGTCCTGGCCTCCGGAGTCAACGCGTCCCCGGGAGCGGCCAAGGGCGAGATCGTGTTCACCGCCGCCGACGCCGTGGCCGCGGCCGAGGCGGGCCGCGACGTCATCCTCGTGCGGCCGTTCACAGACGCCGAGGACGTCGCCGGCTTCCACGCCGCCAAGGGGATCCTCACCTCCGAGGGCGGCAAGGCGTCGCACGCGGCGCTGGTGGCCCGCGGCATGGGCCGACCCGCCGTGGTCGGTGCCCAGGCGCTCGAGATCGACCTTTCGGCCAAGACGGTCAGCGTCAATGGCACCAAGCTGAACGAGGGGGACCGCATCGCCATCGACGGCACCCGCGGACAGGTGACCACGGACGACGTCCCGCTGGTGGAGGCGCACGTGGACGAGAACTTCGAGACCGTGCTGGGGTGGGCCGACGAGCTGCGCCGCATGGACGTGCGCACCAACGCCGACACCCCCGAGGACGCCCAGCGCGCCCGCGACCTCGGCGCCCAGGGCATCGGCCTGTGCCGCACCGAGCACATGTTCATGGCCGAGGACCGCCAGCCCAAGATGCGGGCGATGATCATGGCCGACGACCGCGACTCGCGCAAAGCGGCATTGGCCGAGCTGCTCCCGCTCCAGCAGGAGGACTTCGAGGGGATCTTCAAGGTGATGGCCGGCCTGCCGGTCACGGTGCGGCTGCTCGATCCGCCGCTGCACGAGTTCCTGCCCCACCTCCCCGACCTGGCGGCAGCGGTGGAGCGCGCCCGCATCGAGGACACCGACGACCTCCCCGCGCTCGAGCGGATGCTCGAGCGCGTGCAGGACATCTCCGAGGAGAACCCGATGCTCGGCACCCGCGGCGTGCGCCTCGGGATCCTCTACCCCGAGATCTACGAGATGCAGGTCCACGCCATCCTGCGCGCCGCCAAGGCCGCCGAGGAGCCACCCCACCCCGAGATCATGATCCCCCTCGTGGACTACGAGCACGAGCTCGAGATCATGCGCGCGCTGGTGCAGGCCGTCGGCGAGAAGGAGGGTCTTGAGATCGGGACCGATTACACCGTCGGGACGATGATCGAGCTGCCGCGGGCCTGCTTCGTGGCCGACCGGATCGCCCGCCACGCCGACTTCTTCAGCTTCGGCACCAACGACCTGACCCAGACGGCGCTCGGCTTCTCCCGCGACGACGTCGAGTCCAAATTCGTGCCCACCTACCTGGAGCGCAACATCATCGACCGCAGCCCGTTCGAGACGATCGACAAGCCCGGGGTCGGCTGGCTCGTGCGCCTCGGCGCGTGGGTCGGGCGCGAGGCCCACCCGGGGCTGAAGCTCGGGATCTGCGGCGAGCATGGCGGCGACCCCGAGTCAGTGGTGTTCTTTCACCGCGCCGGCCTGGACTACGTGTCCTGCTCGCCCTACCGGGTGCCGATCGCCCGCATCGCGGCCGCGCAGGCCAACCTCGACTACCCGATCGGCCGCTGGGACTGAACTGACCTCGCCGGCCGGCGCGGTACTGCCGCCGGCCGGCGAACACCGCGTGGGCCCAGAACCTCCGATCAGGCGACGAGGATCGGCTCGGCCAGCGAGGACTCCTCGGCCGCGCGCTGCTCATCCGGCTTGCGGGAGAACAGGAGCCCGGCGATCACGGCGGCGGCAGCGAACACGCCGGCCGAGACGGTGAAGGCCGTCGTGTAGCCGTGGATGGCGGCGTGCGCCACGAGCGCCGGCGTGGGGCGATGGCCGGCGAGCACGCTGGTGGCGGCGCTGGCGGCCAGGGTGGACAGCAGCGCGGTCCCGAGCGAGGCGCCGACCTGCTGCGCGGCGTTGACCGTGGCCGAAGCGACGCCCGCATCCTGCGGCTCGACCCCGAGCGTCGCGCTGTTCATCGCCGTACTGAACACCAGGCCCAGCCCGGTGCCCATGACGACCAGGCCGGGCAGGATGACGCCGACATAGCTGGTGTCGAGGCCGATCCCGCGCAGCATCAGCATGCCGATGGCGCCCAATGACATCCCGGCGACCACGAGCGGCCGCGGGCCGACCCGGGAGCGCAACCGGGTGGTGGCGACGACGGCGGTGACCATGACCACGAGGGTCATCGGCAGGAAGGCCAGGCCGGTGGTGACCGGCGAGTAGCCCCGGCTCACCTGGAGGTAGTAGGTGAGGAACAGGAAGACGCCGAACATCGCCACCGCGGCCAGGCCCATGGAGATGAACGAGGCGGCGCGGTTGCGATCCATGACCACCCGCGGCGGGAGCAGCGGGTTGGGCACGCGGCGCTCGATGGCGACGAACGCCGCCAGCAGGGCCACGCCGGCAGCCAGCGCGGCGGTGGTCACGCCATTGCCCCAGCTCGTCGTCTGGGCGTGGTTGAAGCCGTAGACGAGGGCGAACAGCCCCGACGAAACCGTGACGACGCCGGGGATGTCGATCCGCGGCTTGACGGCCGGCGCCTGGTTGTGGAGCAGGGTGATCGCGCCCGACACGGCGACGGCGGCGAAGACGAGGTTGACGTACATGCTGAAGCGCCAGTTCAGGTACTGGGTGAGCAGTCCGCCGAGCAGCAGACCGACCGAGGCGCCGCTGCCCGCGATCGCGCCGTAGACGCCGAACGCCTTGTTGCGCTCGCCGGTGTCCGTGAACGTGGTGGTGAGCAGCGAGAGGGCGGCGGGGGCGAGCAGCGCGCCGAACGCGCCCTGGAAGGCGCGGGCGGTGGCCAGCATGACGAACGACTGGGCCGCGCCGCCCACGGCGGAGGCCAGGGCGAAGCCCGACAGGCCGGCGACGAAGGTCCACTTGCGCCCGAACAGGTCCGAGATCTTGCCGCCGAGCAGCAGCAGGCTCCCGAAGGCCAGGGAGTAGGCGGTGACGATCCACTGGCGGTTGTCGTTGGAGAAATGCAGCGCCTTCTGGGCCGACGGCAGGGCGATGTTGACGATCGTGGCGTCGAGGACCACCATCAGCTGCGCGAGCCCCAGGATCGCCAGGATCGCCCAGCGGCGCTCATGATGCGGGTTGGGATGTGACACGAGCGAGCTCCGGTCAGAGGTTGTGCGGAAAGTGGATTAGTCGAATCCAAGTGGATAGGTGCTATCCGGTTCTGTCGGAACGCTAACACAAAAACGGATATTGTCAATCCACTTCTTGCTACTGTCATCCTGATGACGCTCACGGAACCCGACAGGCCGCTGCGACGCGACGCCGAGCGCAACCGGCAGCGGATCCTCGATGCCGCTCGCGAGCTGTTCGCCGAGCACGGGCTCGGGGTGACGCTCAACGACATCGCCCACCACGCGGGGGTCGGCGTGGGGACGGTCTACCGGCGCTTCCCCGACAAGGCGCAGCTCATCGAGGAGCTGTTCGAGCAGCGCCTCGAGGATCTCGTCGCCCTGGCCAGCCGGGCGCTCGACGAGCCCGACGCCTGGCACGGTCTCAAGACCTTCCTCCGGCAGGCGCTCGAGCTGCAGGCCAATGACCGCGGCGTCAAGGACCTCATCACCGCCAGCACCGACGGCCTGGAGCGGGTGGCCAAGATCCGCGCGCGCCTGCTGCCCATTGGCCTCGAGCTCGTCAGGCGCGCCCGGGAGGCCGGTCAGATTCGCGCCGACGTCGCCGCGCAGGACCTTCCCGTCATCCAGCTGATGCTGAGCACGCTGATCGACGCCTCGCGCGACGTGTCACCCGACCTCTGGCGCCGCTATCTTGGAATCATCACCCGGGGGCTGTCAACGCATCCTGACCAGGAGCCGGAGCTGGAGACCTCTCCGCTCGCGCCTGACCAGGTCGACCACGTGATGTCCTTCCTCAAGCCCGTCCGCCGCTGATTTCGATTTGACGACCTCCTCACCCCGGATATCGGGGCACGGCCGCGGGGCTCGTGCCGCCCTGGTGGCGCTCCTGGCGACCGCCGCCGCTGCGGTCGGCGTGGCCATCGGCCTGCTCCCCGGCACGAGCGGCGGAACGCACGCGAACGTCGCTCCCGGCGCCCCGTCCGCTCCCGTCGCGCCCGCCAGCCTCCGGCCGGGCCGGAGCCACCCCAACATCGTCTTCGTCCTAACCGACGACCTGTCGATGGACCTGCTGCCCTACATGCCCCAGGTGCAGGCCCTGCAGGCCGACGGGATGACGTTCAACAACTACTTCGTCTCGGACTCGCTGTGCTGCCCGTCGCGCTCCTCGATCTTCACCGGGGAGTTCCCACACGACAGCGGGGTCTTCACCAACGCCGGCCCGTTCGGCGGGCTCAAGGCGTTCTACAACCACGGCGACGAGGACCGCACGTTCAACCTCGCCCTCCAGCGCGCCGGCTACCGCACGGCGATGATGGGCAAGTACATCAACGGCTATCTCGAGGGACGCTCGCCCATTCCCTCCACGGCCGTGCCGCCGGGCTGGTCGGAGTGGGACGTCGCCGGCTGGGGCTACCGGGAGTTCAACTACAAGCTCAACATCGACGGCACCATCCATCACTTCGGCCACGCTCCGCGGGACTACCTCACCGACGTGATCGCTCGCCGCGGCGTCCGCTTCATCAACCGCTCGGCCGCGATGGGCAAGCCCTTCTTTTTGGAGCTCGCCTCCTTCGCGCCGCACACGCCGTACGTCCCCGCACCTCGTGACGCCGACCTGTTCCCCGGTGTGATGGCGCCGCGCCCGCCCAGCTTCGACGTCCTGCCCACCGACCCGCCGTCGTGGCTGGCCGGGCATCCCCCGCTGACCGATCACCAGATCAGGAGGATCGACTGGGTGTTCCGTCGCCGCGTACAGGACGTGCAGGCCGTGGGCGACATGATCGACCAGGTTCGCGGCGCGCTCGAGGCCGACGGGCTGGCCAACGACACCTACATCGTGTTCAGCTCCGACAACGGGCTGCACACGGGGGAGTACCGGCTGACCCCCGGCAAGCTGACCGCCTTCGACACTGACATCCACGTCCCGCTCGTCGTCACCGGGCCGGGAGTCCCGGCCGGCACCTCGACCGACGCGATGACCGAGAACGTGGACCTCGCCGAGACGTTCGCCCAGATCGGCGGGACCACCCTGGACACCGGCGACGGCCACAGCCTCCTTGGGCTGATCAAGGGCGATATCCCCGGCGGCTGGCGCAACGCGGTCCTGGTCGAGCACCACGGGCCCAAGCCCGACCGCAATGATCCGGACGAGCAGGGTCGCTCGAGCGGCAACCCGCTTTCCTACGAGGCGATACGCACCCCACGTTTCCTCTACGTCGAGTACAAGGACGGAGAGCGGGAGTTCTACGACCTCCAGAGCGACCCCTACGAGCTCGACAACCTCGCCGCGAGCCTCTCACCCGAGGAACTGGCGGCGCTGCACGCCGATCTCACCCAACTCGAGGACTGCCGCGGCGCAGTCGCCTGCTTCACGGCCGGCCATCTCGGAGCGGCGTTCGCTGTCGGTAACCGCCGACACCGCCGGGCGCTTAATGGCAAGATCACCGGATCTTAATCCGGGCTAACTTACCGGGGCCTTACGGGCCGATCCCTACCGTGGCGCTCCAGTGAGCTGTCTCGGCGTCCCGGTCGGGGGGATGTCCGATGCAAGCCTGTCCCTCGACGCATGGATGGAGCCACGATGACGTTGAAATCGCTGCTGAGCAGGTCCATCGCTGCCCTGGGCCTGGCGGGCACCACCGCGCTATGCGCATTCGCCGCGAGCGCGCACGCCGCCGCGCCGATCGGGGCCTACACGACGAAGGGCGCCTACTCGTTTCACTCCGCCCCCCGCCTGCACCCGCCCAGGTTGCGCACCGACGTCAAGACGCAGACGAGCAAATTGGCCGACGGCTCCTTCCTGCTTGACACCTTCCCCAACCTGACGGTCCCCGGCAGCCTCACGGGCGAGGGCGGGCCGCTCATCGTGGACTCCAACCTGCAGCCGGTCTGGGTCTATCCGATCGGCACGGACGTCACCTCCACCAACCTCCGCCAGCAGACCTACAACGGCAAACCCGTCCTCACCTTCTGGAAGGGCGTCGTCACGAACACCGGGGCATCAACGAGCGGCGAGGTCGACATCGTCGACGGGCACTACCGCAACGTGGCGAAGATCACGGCCACGGCGCCGTGGATCATCAGCGTCCATGACGCGGTCCTCGGCGGCGGCAACATCTGGGTGACCGTCTATCGCATCGTCCCGGGGCAGGATCTCTCCGCCTACGGCGGCTCAGCCGCTGGCGTGGTCTACGACTCCGGGGTGCAGGAATACAGCGTCAAGACGGGCAAGCTCCTGTACACCTGGGACGCGCTCAACCCCGGCGGCACGCCCAACATCCCGCTGTCTGAGTCCGAGCAGCCCGCCCCGCCGGCGGCCGCGCCCGCCGGGACCCCGTGGGACGCCTATCACATCAACTCCATTCAGCTGCTTGCCGGTAACCAGATGCTCGTGTCGATGCGCAACACCTGGGCCGCGTACCTGATCAACACCAAGACGAACCAGACGATCTGGACGCTTGGCGGCAAGGCCTCGAGCTTCAAGGTCGCGGCCAACGCCGCCTTCGCCTGGCAGCACAACGCGCAGATGCTCCCCCACAACCAGGTCTCGCTGTTCAACGACAACTGCTGCGCCATCACGGGCCCCGGCGTGTTCGCCAAGCCCAACGGCGCGTCCGGGGGGCTCATCCTGACGCTGGACGCGGCGGGTCACACGGCGTCCCTCGCCTCGTCCTACGTACACAAGAACCGTCCGCTGGACCCGGCATTCCTCGGCAGCATGAACGTGCTGCCCAATGGCAATGCGCTCGTGGGCTGGGGCTCGCAGCCCTACTTCTCCGAGTACTCCAAGACCGGGCAGCTTCTGCTCGACGCCGTCTGGCCGGGCAAGGACCTCAGTTACCGGGCGGAGTTCTCCGGCAACTGGGTGGGCACCCCGTATTTCCCGCCCAGCGGCGCCGCCCGCAAGGTCAAGGGCAAGGTGACCGTGTACGCCAGTTGGGACGGCGACACCCAGGTCACCTCGTGGAAGGTCCTGGCCGGGTCAAATCCCAACCACCTCCCCGTCGTGGGCACCAGGGCCAAGAACGGCTTTGAGACCGCGATCGCGCTGACCAAGAGCGCCAAGGTCTACAAGGTGCAGGCATTCGACGCCAAGGGGCATCTGTTGCGTACGTCGAAGGCGTTCAGCGTCCCGAAGGCGAAGTCCCTGCCGCTACCCCCTCCGGGCTCCTATTAGGCCCGGTCTCTGTACGACGGTTTGACGGGCGGTGACAACCGTGCAACACGGTGTCACCGCCCGGGCGCAGTCTTGGTCGTAACTATCGGATCCACGGCGTGTTACACGGTGACCGGGCCTACCGGCGCGGTGCGCCTGAGGGGTACAACGTCTGAGAAGGAGATTGATGTCTGACCTGCAGCGTCCGATTCGTTCCCACCGGCGAAGCGTCCGGCTCGCGGTCTCCATGGTGCTGGTGGCGGCCGCGGCGACGGTCGCGATGGCGGCCACCGCCCAAGCGGCCTCGTCTTCGGTCGCCGTGTTCCCCGTCCCCGGCGGCAGAGTCGCCGCACCGTCGACTCAGATCACCTTCCGGGGCGTGCCTGCCGGCCAGCTCGGGGCCATCTCCGTGACGGGGTCCAGGAGCGGTGCGCACACGGGTCGCATCGTCGGGGACTCGGACGGGAACGGGGCGAGCTTCATCCCGGGGACGTGGTTCAGGGCCGGCGAGACGGTGACGGTCCGCACGGGCCTGAACATCGTCGGCGGTAGCGCCGGCACCTACAGCTTCACGATCGCCAACCCGGCCGGCGCCATCCCCCTGGCCGGCGTGCGGCCGGTGCCGCGGGTTCGCAACGACGTCACCCGGTTCGTCTCCCGACCGGACCTCGTGCCCGCCGCGGTCACCGTGACCAAGAAGGCGTCCCCGTCGGTGGCGGCGGGCGGCGACCTGTTCATCGCCCCGCAGTACGGCCCGGTGCAGAACGGCCCGATGATCGTCGGGCCCTTCGGCGGGCTCATCTGGTACCAGCCCGTGCCACCCAGCGACACCGCCACCGACCTCAACGTCCAGACCTATCAGGGCAAGCCGGTGTTGACCTGGTGGCAGGGCAACGTCAGCGCGGCCGGAACCGGCAACGGCGTCGATGAGATCTACAACAGCTCCTACCAGCACGTCGCCACGGTCAATGCGGGGAACGGATTGAACGCCGACCTGCACGAGTTCACGATCACGGGCCAGAACACGGCCCTCGTGACCGCGTACTACCCGGTCCTCTGGACCACGTCCAGCGCCAAGGGCGCCAAGCCCCGGATCGTGCTCGACGGCGTGGTGCAGGAGATCGACATCCCCACCGGGCTGGTCCTGTTCCAGTGGGACAGCCTCGACCACGTCCCGGTCAGCGCCAGCTACCAGCCGATCCCGAAGAACCCCGGTCACCCCTGGGACTACTTCCACCTGAACTCCGCTCAGCTCATCGGCAACGGGACCGTCGTCATCTCCGCGCGTGACACCTGGGCGGTCTATGACGTCTCCGACCAGACCGGTGGGATTGTGTGGACGCTGGGCGGCAAGTCCTCGAGCTTCAAGATGGGCACGAACACATCGTTCGCCTTCCAGCACGACGCGCGGCTCCTCCCCAGCGGTCTCATGACCATCTTCGACGATGGCGCCGGACCGCCCGACGTGCACAAGCAGTCGCGCGGACTGATGCTGCGCCTGGACTCGAGCCACATGACGGCGTCGCTGGTCAGGCAGGACACTCATTCCCCCTCGGTCCTGTCGCGCTACGAGGGCTCAGATCAGCGGTTGCGCAACGGCGACTCGCTCGTCGGCTTCGGCTCGCAGCCGTGGATCACGGAGTTCGACTCCCGCGGGAGGATCGCCTTCGACGCGCGCTTCGTCGATGCCAACCAGAGCTACCGGGCATACCGCTACCCGTGGACGGGCACGCCGGCCGCCCCTCCATCCGTCGGCACGCGCACGAGCAAGGGCAGGACGACCGTGTACGCCACGTGGGACGGCTCCACGCAGCTGGCCCGCTGGCAGGTGCTGGGCGGCAGCTCGGCCACCTCACTCAAACCAGTGGCCAGTGCGAGCAAGGCGGCGTTCGAGACTCCGATCAAGCTGGCCCACCGCTCCACCTACGTCGCGGTGCGGGCGCTCGACTCCCACGGGCACGCGCTCGCAACGTCCAAGGCGGTCAAGGCCGGCTAGCGCTGGCGCGCAGAGCTGAGCCAGAGGCGCCGGACACGCGACGCGGCGCCTCAGAGGTCCATCTCATAGCGGATGAATCCGCGGTTCTCGGCCAGGCGGTCATACACGCGCCGCGCCGTGGCGTTGGAGTCGCGCGTGCTCCAGTACAGCCGCATGCAGCCCCGCTCGCGGGCCCAGCGGGCGATGGCCTCGATGAGTGCGGTGGCGGCGCCGCGGCCGCGGCTCTCCGGCGCGGTGAAGAGGTCCTGGAGGTAGCAGACATCCGGGCCCGACGTGTTGGCATGGGTGAAGAAGTGGGCGATGCCGACGAGCTCCCCGTTCAGGCGCGCTCCGAGGGCGTGCATGCGCTGTCCGCTTAGGAACTCCTGCCACGCCAGCTCGTAGCGCTCGTCGGGCAGCGTGCGCTCGTAGAAATCGATGTAGCCGCGGAACAGCTCCTCCCACCGCGCGCGGTCGCCGGCGCGCAGCGGCCCGATGCGCAGGTCGCCGTCGCTGCGTGGATCGGCCGCCACGCGGTCAGTCGCGCAGCGCCTGGGCAAGCTTGGCCAGCACCTGGCCGTAGATGCGGCGCATCCCCATGGGCGCGAACATGCCCTCGAAGATGCCCGCGATCCCGCCGGCGCCGTCCCACGAGCTCTCGATCGTGACCTCGCTGCCGTTGGGCGAGGGGTCCACCTTCCAGGTGGTCACGAACGATGAACGCTGATCGGACTCCTGCAGGCCGCCGGGGCTCTCGTAGACGTGGAGGCGATAGTCGCGCTCGCGCCCGCCGGCGGCGAAGTGGAAGGCGTAGACGGTGCCCTCGCCCTTGCCGCCCTGCTCCACGCGGTAGGCGGTGTAGTTCTCCGTGAGGATCTTCTCGCGCGCCTCCCGGTAGTCGCGCAGGAACTCCATCACCCGCTCCGGAGCGGCCTCCAACTGGGTGCTGGCTCTGGCCACGACTCGAGACATGGCCCGATTGTGACATCGGGCGAAGACGACAGGCACGCCGAAAGATGGGTAGCGTGCCTGTGCGATGCTGGCCGCCTACGCCGCACGGATCGACTCCGAGGACCCTCTGTCGGGCCTGGAGGTCGGCGACATGCCCGAGCCGTCGCCTCCGGACGGCTGGAAGACCGTCACGGTCAGGGCCGCCGCGCTGAACCACCACGACCTGTGGTCGCTGCGCGGCGTAGGTCTCGGCGCCGACGCCCTGCCGATGATCCTCGGCTGCGATGCCGCCGGGTGCGACGAGGACGGCAACGAGGTCGTGGTGCATGCCGTGATCACCAGCGACTCCTGGCGCGGCGACGAGACGCTCGACCCGCGGCGCTCGCTGCTGTCCGAGCGCCACCCGGGCGCCCTGGCCGAGAGGGTGGCGGTGCCGGCGCGCAACATCATCCCCAAGCCGGCCGAGCTCTCCTTCGAGCACGCCGCGTGCCTCCCGACGGCGTGGCTGACCGCCTACCGGATGCTGTTCACCCGCGGCGGCGTCACGCCCGGAATGACCGTCCTGGTGCAGGGCGCCGGCGGCGGCGTCGCCACCGCCCTGACCGTACTGGGCAGCGCCGCCGGGGTGCGCGTGTGGGTCACGAGCCGCTCGGAGAGCAAACGCGCCGAGGCGCTCGCGCTCGGCGCCGACCAGGCCTTCGAGTCCGGCGCCCGGCTGCCCGAGCGCGTCGACGCCGTGATGGAGACGGTGGGCAAGGCCACCTGGGGCCACTCGATCCGATCGCTCAAGCCCGGCGGCACGCTCGTCGTCAGCGGCGCCACGTCCGGCGACGCCTCGCCGGCCGAGCTGACCCGCGTCTTCTTCCTGCAGCTCAAGGTCATCGGCTCGACGATGGGCACCCGTGACGAGCTCGAGCGGCTCATCCGCTTCTGCCTGGAGCGCGACATCCGCCCAGCAGTGCATCAGACGCTGCCCCTGGCCGACGCCCGCGAGGGGTTTGCCGCGCTGCTGGCCGGCGACGTCGTGGGCAAGGTGGTCTTCACGCCGTAGCCCTGTTGTCCGCGCCGCGTCGCCGGCAACCCGGAGCGAACGTCAACGACGGGCTTGGGAAGCAGGTCGAGAGGCCGCCGGCCGGCTCTCGCGGGTACTTGTGGTCGATCTTGCAGCTATTTCCTGCACTATCGACCACGACCGGAGCGCCGGTCCGCCCGCCGCCGCCTTCGTAAGCCAGTCGTTGACGTTCGCCACGCATCACCGCGGGCGTCAAGAGACCCCCAACTACGCGAACGTGATCACAGCGCGGCCCCGGAGACCACCGGCCTCCATCAGCCGGTGCGCCTCGGCCGCCCGCTCGGGCGGATAACTGGCCGCCACGCGCAGCTTCAGCCGGCCGGCGCCGGCCAACCGGCGCAGCTCCTGGAGCCACTCGGTGCGCTCGAGCACCTCGCGCACCATCACCGGGTGCACCGCGATCCCGCGGGGGGCGTCGCCATCGGGCCAGCCCCGCACCACCACGAGCCCGCCGCCGTCCCGGATCGCCGGGAGGGCGGCGGCGTTCAGGAGCGCGGTGTCATAGACCCCGGCGACACCGTCACGCTCGACCGCGCGCACGGCGGCGCCAAAGTCATCCGAGCGCGCCACCACGACGTCCGCGCCGAACCCGCGCACGAGCTCCTCCTCGCCGGGCTTGGCGTCGGCGATGACCCGGAGCCCCTGCTCGCGAGCGAGGCCGATGACGTAGGAGGCCAGCAGGCCCGCGCCGCCGCTGACGGCCAGCGTCTCCCCCGCCGCCAGGTCGAGCATCTCCAGGCCACGCAGCGCGGTGAGCCCGTTCATGGGCAGCGTGGCGGCCTCCTCCACGCCGGCGCCGTCCGGGATCGCGACCACCGACGCGGCGGGGACGACGAGGAGCGCCGCCTGGGCGCCCCCCTCGGGCCGGCGGGGGCTGACCGCCGCCATCACCGCATCGCCGGCGGCGAGCCGGTCGACCCCGGGCCCGACGGACTCGACCGTGCCGGCGGCGTCCATCCCGGGCGTCCACGGCGGGTCGAGCCCCTGAGCGCCCGTGGCGCGGAGGCCCAGGTCGGTGGGGTTGACCGCGGCCGCGGCGACGGCGATCCGCACCTCGCCCTCGGCAGGCTCGCGGACCGGGCGATCGATGACTTCGAGGACCTCGGGCCCTCCGGGCTCACGGATGCCGACGGCGCGTGCCATGGATCGTGACTTTAGTCGCCGGCCCCGAGGCGGATGGACGCGTGCAGCTCGTCGTCATCGCCCACGATCCACCGGTAGCCGCCGTTGCCGATCACGCGCTTGGCGCCGGGCTGGGCGGGCGCGCGGTATTCGATCTCGACGTCCAGGCGCTCGGGATCGTCGCCGGCCAGCAACTCCTCCTCCAGCGGCTGCCAGTAGGCGGCGTTGTTGACGTGGTCGGCGATGTCGCACTCGGTGGCGCGGAACGTCCACGACGCGCCGCCGTTGGTGGACTCGGGGCCGGGATGGCGCAGCCGGGCGCTGACGCGCCGCGCCGGCATCCCGCCGTAGGTGGCCAGCTCTGACTCGGTCACCGGCGACGGGCGCCAACGCTCGGCGTCCAGGTGCACCCACAGCGAGACGGCCTGCACGTCCGGCAAGGCGCCGTCGCCGCCGTCCTCGGTGACGATGTCCGTGCGGCGCTCGGCCCACATCCGCCCGATGCCGCTGCAGAACGTGGTCAGGGCGAAGCGCTCGCCGAAGCGGGGGAAGCGGTTGACGCGGATCCGTGTGCGCCGCACCACCCACACCGCCGCGCGCTCGAGCCCGGCGTCCTGGACGTCGGCGTAGGCCACGTCCTGCAGCCAGCAGGCCAGCGCGTCCAGGCGGATGCGGCCCGACGGCGCGCAGTCCGCGAACCCCGGCTTTCGGGGCTGGCGGAACGCACGCACCTCGGGGTGGCGCGCCAGAAACGGGGTGTCCTCACCGCTCACTCGATGACCTCGCGCTCGCGCCGGCGCGTCAGTCCGGCGGGCGCATCGCGGCCAGCACCCAGGCGATGAACACGCCCTGGAACGGCAGGCGCGCCCACAGCATGCGCGCGCCGCCCGGAACCTTCGGGAACTCGTCGGGGTGCAGCGCCATGTGAACGTTGGCCGGGAACACCGCCAGCAGCGTCGCGATCAGCCACCAACCCGCGGTGCGGCGGCGGCGCTGCAGCATCAGCCCCGCTCCGCCCGCGATCTCGGCCGCCCCGCTGGCGTAGACCATCGCCTGGTGGGCGGGAACGTACGGCGGCATGATCCGCCGGTAGGCCCGGGGGATGGCGAAGTGCATGATGCCGGCGAACACGAAAAACGGGCCGGCGAGACGGCGCACCACGGACACCGGCCTGACGCTATCGAACTTCGCGTTTCAGACGTCCGTCTTAGGCGCTTCATAGGGCCGGCTTCGGCGCGCAGGCGATGCTTCTGACCGTCACCCTCATCGACTGCGAGCCTCACCATGACCGACACGATCGTGTCCGACGCTCCCGAGCGTCCCGCGCTGCGCGGCCCCCGGATCGACATCGTCGTCCCGGTCCACAACGAAGAGGTCGCCCTCGAGGACTCCGTGCGCCGCCTGCACGACTTCCTCTCGGGCGAGATGCCCTACGCGTGGCGGATCGTGATCGCCGACAACGCCAGCACGGACGCGACCCTCACGCTGGCGCGGGCGCTGGCCGTCGGGCTTGACCACGTCACCGTGCTGCACCTGGAGCACAAGGGCCGCGGCCGCGCCCTGCGCGCCGCCTGGACGGTCAGCGACGCCGACGTGCTCTGCTACATGGATGTCGACCTGTCCACGGACCTGCGGGCCCTGCTGCCGCTGATCTCACCGCTGGTGTGCGGGCACAGCGAGGTGGCGATCGGCTCTCGCCTGGCCGCGGGGGCGCGGGTGCAGCGCAGCGCCAAGCGGGAGGTGATCAGCCGCTGCTACAACCGGCTGCTGCGCTGGGCGCTGCGTGCGCGCTTCTCCGATGCCCAATGCGGCTTCAAGGCAATCCGCGCCGCCGCCGCTCGCCGGCTGCTGCCCGAGGTCCAGGACCAGGGCTGGTTCTTCGACACCGAACTGCTGATCCTCGCCCAGCGCCGTGGGCTGCGCATCCACGAGATCGCCGTGGATTGGATCGACGACCCCGACTCCCGCGTCGACATCGTCTCGACCGCCGTCACCGATCTGCGCGGCGTGGCACGACTCGCGCTCGACCGTCCGGTGGCGCGTTTCCTCGCCATCGGCGTCGTCTCGACGCTCGCCTACGCGCTGCTGTACCTCGTGCTGCGCGGGCCGCTGAGCGCCGCCGGCGCCAACGCGCTGGCCCTGGCGCTGACCGCAGTGGCCAACACCCAGGCCAATCGTCGCTTCACCTTCCGGATCCGGGGCCGCGCCGGGCTCGTGCGCCAGCACGCCTCGGGCGCAGTGGTGTATCTCATCGCTCTGGGGCTGACCGCGGGCGCGCTGGACGTCCTCACCCATCTGGACCGCAACCCCTCCCGGCTGCTCGAGGTGCTGGCCCTCGTCGCGGCCACGACGGTGGCGACCGTCACGCGCTACATCGCGCTGCGCAGCTGGGTGTTCGCGCAGCGCGGGCCGGTGGCGGGGATGCTGCGCGCCGGCGCCCGCTGACCCGCACCGCCCCGTCCGAGGCCGCGATGACAATGCGCGCATGGCCGAGGACGGCGTCCGTTTCACCATTCCGGAGAACGCCGCCGGCCTCGTCTACGGGACGATCCTGGTCGCCACGCTGCTCTCGGCCGAGAGCGCGGTCAGAGAGACGTACGTCAAGACGGTCGTCGGCGTCATCATCGCCCTGACGACCTACTGGCTGGCGCTCACGTACGCCGGCTTCACCGGCCGGCGCCTGGAGCAGAAGGAGAGCGCATCGCTCCTGCTGCTCGGGCGTGCCGCCGTTCACGAGCTGACGGTGCTCTACGGAGCGCTCGTTCCGACGGCCTCCCTGCTCGTCTTCTGGATCGCCGGAGCGACGCTCGAGACCGCCGTCGTCTGGTCGGTGTACGTCGCCGACGCCGCCATCATCGGCGCCGAGGTCATCATCGGCGTCCAAGCGGGGCTCAAGGGCGTCCAGCTCATCGGCCAGGTCGCGATCGGGGCGGTGCTGGGCGTGCTCGTCCTCGGCGCTCCGCCTGCTCCTGCACTAGCGCCCGCGCCCGGGCGGCGGGCCCGCGCAGCCGCCCACATCAGCGCCGCCACCACGGCACCGGCGATCGCAAGCCACACCGCGTCGGAGCGCAGGCCCTTGAGGAATGCGTCCCACACCGCGGCCGCCGCCGTGCGGTTCTCACCAGCCGCGAACTGGTCGAGGACGAGCGGGCGCAGCACGGCGTAGGAGGCCACGAGCGCGAGCCCGTCCACGAGGATGGCGATGCCGACGTAGCGGGCGGCGCGCCGGCGCTCACCGCCGGCTTGGAGGATGGCCATCAGGAACACCAGGCCGCCCGCGACGAGCAACACCACGCCCACCGTGTGGGCCCCTTCGATCGCGCGGGCGAAGCGGGTGGCCTGGCCGAAGTCGCCGCCCGAGATGTCCGTGACTCGGTTGGTCACGGACTTCGGGATCCGGGCGGCGAGCGACGGAGAGATCCGCCGCAGGTCGTCCTGGACGAGCTTGCCCACGTGCGCGAGGCGCAGCGTCACGGTGTCCGACCCCTGCTCGAAGACCGAGCGGTGCAGGTCGGCAACGGCGGCCTGAAAGATCGGCCGGAACGCCGGCGAGGCGATGGCGACGTCCACCGCCCGGTCGATCAATGGCTCGAACAGGGGCGGGATGTGCTCGGAGGACACGGTCTCGTCGGCAACGCGCGCCGCGATCAGCGACCGCACGCTGGGCTGCGCCAGCAGCGAGGTGACGCGGGCGCTGAACTGGTCGGTGTCCGACAGCACGGTGGCCCGCGTAGACCAGCGGCACGCCAAGGAGAACGGCGATCGCGCCGATGCACGCGAGCGCCGCGCTCAGACGATGCCGGGTGTGGACGGGAGCGCGCAACGGACCGGGCCTCCGAGTGTGCCCGAAGCCCGGCCCGGGCGCGCACCCGGCCCGCTACGCGAGCGAGACCTCCACCTCGCGCGGATCCACGCCGCGCAGCACGCTCAGCGTCAGGGTGTCGTCGGCGGCGCGCACCGCGCGCTCGAGATCCCCGACGGAGTGCACCGGAGCGCCGGCGGCGGCGGTGATGAGGTCGCCGCGGGACAGGCCGGCGGCGTCGGCGTGACTGTCGGATCTGACGCGGACCACGAGCAACCCGGACTCCGCGTCGAGCCCGACGGCGCGGCGCATCTTCTTGGCCACGGCCGCGCCGGCGACGGCGACGCCCAGCTGCGGGTGCTCTCCCTCGCCAGGCTCGAAGAACGTCATCCATGCCGCCATCGCCTCGGCGAGCGGGCCCGCGGCGTCGGCGGGGAGGCCGCCGACCAGCCGCTCGGCGCGCTGCACATAGGCCGGGCGGGCGCGTCGCACCAGCTCGCGGCCCCGGTCAGTCAGCGTCACCGTGACGCTGCGGCGGTTCTCGGGATCGGGCTCCCGCGTGATCATGCGAGCGCGCTCGAGCCTCCCCAGCCGGACCGACAGGGTGCCGGACGTGCGCCGCAGCGCACTGACGAGATCGCGCTGGTTGAGCGTGTCGCCCTCGGCGCGCTCCAGGGCGTCGAGCACGAGAAAGCTGGGACGCGACAGCCGGTGCTCGGCGAGAGCCTCCTCCAACTCGTCCTCGACGTGGGCGGCGGCGCTGATCACGGTGTCGACCAGCTCCCGCCCCGAATCTGTATTGCCAGACATTTGCTTCGCTCCAATTGCTTGAGTTCAAATGATTGTGTACGATTATTGCATGCCAAGCAGAAATGGAACAGTCCCCCCAGACGCCGCGCCCGGAGCCGACCCCGCCGCGTCGCCCGATCTTGCCGAGCAGTCCGCCGTCGCCCTCGACGCGTACTCGCGCACGGTGATCGCCGTCGCGGAGGCGCTGAACGGCAGCGTCGCCAATCTTCAAGTCCGCCGCCGCATGCGCCGCGGTGAGGCGATGGGGGCCGGCAGCGGCGTTGCCATCTCCGCCGACGGGTTCCTCGTCACCTCGGCGCACGTCGTCGAGGGCACCCGCCACGGCGTGGCCAGCTTCAGCGACGGGAACGAGACCCCCGTCTCGGTCGTGGGGTCGGACCCGCTGTCGGACCTCGCCGTCCTGCGCGCGCACGGCGGCGAGCTGACGCCCGCCGCCCTCGGCGACGCCGACGACTTGCGCGTGGGCCAGCTCGTCGTGGCCATCGGCAACCCCAACGGCTTCGCCAGTTCGGTCACCGCGGGCGTCGTCAGCGGCCTCGGCCGCTCTCTCCCCGTCGGCGCCCGCGGCGGCCCGCGGCGGGTGGTGGAGAACGTCATCCAGACCGACGCGGCGCTCAACCCCGGCAACTCCGGGGGCGCGTTGGTGGACGGGGCCGGCCGCGTGGTCGGCATCAACACCGCGCTGGCCGGCATCGGGCTGGGGCTCGCCGTGCCCATCAACGACGCCACCCGCGTCATCATCTCCACGCTCATCCGCGACGGGCGAGTGCGGCGCGCCCACCTGGGCGTCGCCGTCGCGCCGAGGCCGCTGCCGCCCCGCGCCGCCCAGCGGGTGGGACGCCGCGCCGGCGTGCAGATCATGCAGGTGATCGAGGGCGGCCCCGCCGACGCCGCCGGACTGGTGCGCGGCGATCTCCTGGTCGAGCTCGACGGCGAGCCGGTGACCGACGCCTCGGACCTGCAGCGGCTCATGGTCGGAGAGCGGATCGGCCGCGCCGTCCCCGCCGTGGTGCTGCGCAACGGCGGACAGCGGACGATCGAGCTGGTGCTGGACGAGTTGTCGTAGGCCTGGGACGCATTTCCCACCGCGCGGCGCGCGCGGGTCGGGTAGCGTGCGGGCGATGGCCACCGCACCGCAACTCGGCGCCGCCCTCTGGTCGCCCCAGGCCCACATGCCGACCGTCCCGGGCGACCGGCTGACGATCGTCGCCGGTGAGGGCGCCAACATCCAGACCGACGACGGCCGCTGGCTGCTGGACGCCACCGCCGGCCTGTGGCACGCCAACATCGGCCACGGGCGGGCGCGCCTGGCCGACGCCGCGGCCGCCCAGATGCGGCGGCTGGAGACCTACCACACGTTCGGCCGCATCACCAACGACCAGGCGCTGCTGCTCGCCGATCGCGTGGCCGCCTACGGCGCCATCGAGGACGCCAAGGTGTTCTGGGTCAGCGGCGGCTCGGACGCCATCGACACCGCTGCCAAGCTGGCCCGCCGTCACTGGCAGCTCCAGGGCCAGGCCAACAAACGCATCATCATCAGCCGCGACGGCTCCTACCACGGGCTGCATGCCTACGGCACCAGCCTGGCGGGCATCCCCTTCAACCGCGAGGGCTACGGCTCGGAGTCGCTCGTGCCCGAGACCGCCCGGGTCCCGGCCAACGACGCCGACGCGCTCGACGCTCAGATCCACACGCTCGGCCCCGACCGCGTGGCCGCCGTGTTCGCCGAGCCGGTCATCGGCACCGGCGGGGTGATCGTTCCCGCCGAGGGCTATCTGCAGCGCGTGGAGGCGATCTGCCGCGAGCACGACGTCCTGCTCGTCCTGGACGAGGTGATCACCGGCTTCGGGCGCACCGGCGAGATGTTCGCCACCCAGCTGTTCGACCTGCGCCCGGACATGATCACCGTGGCCAAGGGGATCACCTCCGGGTACGCGCCGCTGGGCGGGGTGCTGATCGCTCCGCGGGTATGGCAGCCGTTCTTCAGCGGCGAGGACGCCCCCGTCTTCCGCCACGGGGTCACCTACTCGGGCCATGCCACCGCGTGCGCCGTCGCGCAGGCCAACCTCGACGTGATCGAGGAGGAGGATCTGGTGGCGCGCGTCGCGACGCTCACGCCGGAGCTCGCCGCCGCCGTCACCCCGCTGGCCGATCATCCGCTCGTCACCGAGGTGCGCGCCGGCGTCGGCCTGCTCGCCGGGGTCCAGCTCAACCCCGACGTATCGGGCGACGCCGTGACCCGGCACTGCCTCAAGGACGGGATCCTCCTCCGCGTGATCACCAACAACACGCTGCAGATCTCGCCCCCGTTCGTCGTCGACGCCGACGACCTCAGGCGCATCGCGGCCGCAATCGCCGGCGCGCTGGACACGCTCGCCGGCTGACGAATACGCCGCGCTTCGGGGCTACTCTGTGGGCCATGCGAGCCCCTGCGGCGGTAGGCCGCGACGCTGAGCTGGCCCAGGTGGATCTGTTCCTGGCCGAGCTGACCGGGGCCAGCTGCGCGCTCGCGCTCGAGGGCGAGGCCGGGATCGGCAAGACCACCATCTGGCACGAGGCGGTGGACCGCGCCCGCGGCGCCGGCATGCTCGTGCTGGCGTGTCGCCCCGCCGCGGCCGAGGCCAAGCTGTCCTTCTCGGGCCTGTCGGACATGCTCGCCGCCGTCCAGGAGCCGACGTTCGGCGCCCTGCCCGAACTGCAGCGCACCGCGCTCGACGTGGCGCTGCTGCGCTCGGCGCCGGAGCGCCCGGCGCTGGACTCGCGCCTTGTGGCCACCGCTCTGCTCTCGCTCGTGCGGGAGCTGTCCGGCGCCGGTCCGGTGCTGCTGGCCATCGACGACGCCCAATGGCTCGACGCCCCCACCGCCAGCGTCCTCACCTTCGCCGTGCGCCGCCTGGAGCGAGAGCCCGTCGGGGTGGTGTGCGCCTTCCGGCCCCATACCGCTGGCCTGGGGCTGCTGGACTCCGTCGAGCGCCACCGCGTGCGGCGGGTCCGCGTCGGGCCGCTGGGGCTGGTGGCGCTCGGGCGCATCATTGCCGAGCGGCTGGGGCGGCCGCTGCCGCGCCCGGTGCTGGCCAGGATCGCCGACGCTTCGCGCGGGAACCCGTTCTACGCGCTGGAGGTGGCGCGCCTGGTGCCCCGCGACGCGGCCACGTCGGACGCCCGGCTCCCGGTGCCCGACGACGTGCGGACGCTGGCGGCCAGCCGCGTGCGCGCCCTGCCCAAGGCCACCCAGCGCACGCTGCTACGTGCCGCCGTCCTCGCCGAGCCCGACACGCGGGCCGTCGACGCCCAGCCGCTGGCGCCCGCCGAGGACCGAGGCATCGTGCGGGTCGACGAGCGCGGGCGGATCGAGTTCTCGCACCCACTGTTCGCCGCGGCGATCTCGGCCTCGGCATCGGCCGCCCAGCGCCGCGCCGCCCACCGCGCCGCCGCCGCCCACGTCCGCGACCCCGAGCAGCGCGCGCGCCATCTCGCCTACAGCGCGGACCGGGCCGACCGGGCGGTCGCCGCGGAGCTCGACCTCGCTGCCGAGCTGGCCGCCTCGCGGGGGGCGCCGGACGCCGCCGCCGAGCTCGTCGAACTGGCGCTGGAGCGCACCCCCGCGCGCGACGGCGCGCTCCGCGCCGAGCGCCTCCTGCGCGCCGCCGGGATGCACCTGGACGCCGGCGGTGCGGGCCGGGCAAGCGAGCTGCTGGCGCAGCTGCTGCTCGCGGAAACCAGCGATCGGGTCCGCGCCATGGCCCTTCGCCTGCGCGCGACGCTCGAGAGCCGTTCCGATGGGTTCTCCACCGCGATCCAGACGACGCTCGAGGCCCTCGGCGCCGCAGCCGGCGAGCCTTCGTTGGCCGCCGCCATCGAGCTCGACGCCGCCTTCTACCTCGTGGGACTCGGCGACGTGGGCGGCGCACTGCGCCACGCCGAGGCCGCGGTCGGCCGCGCCGACCTGCCCGGGGGCGACCAGGGCGTGCTGGGCGACGCGCTGGCGGTCGCCGCCATGGTGGCCTTCCTCAACGGCGACGGCGTGTCATCCGACCGCCTCGATCGCGCGCTCGCGCTCGAGGCGCCGGACCGCCGGCGGCTGTCCTTCACCGCGCCGCGGCTGATCGCCGGGCTGCTGCTGATGTGGACCGGGCGGCTGCGCGAGGCCGTCCAGACGCTCGTCGCGCTGCGCGCCGAGCGCATCGAGCGCGGCGTGGAGTCGGAGATCTCCACCTTCTCGCTGTACCTCGTCTGGGCCTATCTGTGGCTGGGCGAGACCGAGCACGCCGCCGAGATCGCCGCCGACGACGGGGCGTCGGCGGCGCTGTTGGGCGATCCGGGGACGACGGCTCTGACCCGCAGCGCCGAGGCGCTGGTCAGCGCCCAGCGCGGCGACGTCGCGGCCACGCGGATCCAGGCCACCGCCGCGCTATCGCAGTTCTCAGAGCTCGAGTGGTGGACGGCCACCGTCTTTCCCCGATGGGCGCTGGGGTTCGGCGAGCTGTCGGCCGGCGACCCAGCCGCCGCGCACGCCGTGCTGGAGCCGCTCACCGAGATGCTCCCGTCGCTCGGGCTCGCGGACCCCATCGGGCTCGTCTTCCTGCCCGACGAGATCGAGGCGCTCGTCGCGCTGGGCGAGCTGGGACGCGCTCAGCCGCTCATCGAGCTGCTGCGCCGGTTAGGCCAGGTCCACGACCGCCCGTGGGCGATCGCCGCCGCCGCGCGTAGCCGCGGCATTCTGGCCACGGCACAGGGCAACCTCGAAGATGCCACCGCTGCGCTCCACGAGGCGCTCGCCGCCCACGACCGCGTCGAGATGCCGTTCGAGCGCGCCCGGACGCTGCTGGCGCTGGGGCGGGCCCTGCGGCGGCGCAAGCAGTGGTCGGCGGCGCGCGACGCGCTGCGCCAGGCCCTGTCGCTGTTCACGCAGTCAGGAGCGCTCCTGTGGGCGCAGGCCGCCCGCAACGAGCTGGGGCGGGCCGGCGAGCGCACCACCGACCCCGGCGAGCTCACCGCCACCGAGCGCCGGATCGCCGAGCTGGCCGCGTCGGGCCTCAGCAACCAGGAGGTCGCCGAGCGGGCCTTCCTCACGGTCAAGGGCGTGGAGGCGAACCTGACTCGCGCCTATCGCAAGCTCGGGATCCGCTCGCGTGGCGGCCTGGCGGGCGCGCTGCGCCGCGATGACGAGCCGGTCACGTGACCCCGTCGCGCCTGGCTGATCTTCTGGTTTTTTGCTCCTAGGGTTTTCCCGCTTTGCAGGAGCCCCGCCGGGTCGTAGCGTGCCTGCCAACGGTTCGGACACCCAGGCATCGCTGACTAGGGGGAAGCTCGCCTGGGTCGCCTCGGGTCACCCTCAACGTCGGGACCGGGCTAACCGCCGGGGGCTAGCCGGTGCGGCGAGGGTGACCCGGGACCGAGCTGCGCGCCTATGCCGTGGCCGTGGACTGCGCAACCCCGTCCGCCGCCTGGACCGTTGCCGCGCCGCGAATGACGTCGGCCGCGCGCTCGGCGATCATGATCGTCGGCGCGTTGGTGTTGCCGCGCACCGCGGTCGGCATGACCGAGGCGTCGACGACCCGCAGACCCTCCATCCCCAGCACGCGCAGCTCGCCGTCCACGACCCGCCCCATCGCGCACGTGCCGACCGGGTGATACAGGGTCGTGGTGTTGCGCTCGATGTGCGCGAGGATGGCGGCGTCGTCATCGCCCGCCGGAGCGGCACAGGTGCCGGTGGTCACACCGGCCAGCGCCGGCTGCGAGGCGATGTCGACGGCACGGCGCACGCCCCTGATCAGCGCCGCCTTGTCCTCGTCGGTGACCAGATAGTTGTGCAGGATCCGCGGCTTGGCGGTGGGGACGCGGGAGCGCAGCTTGACATAGCCGGTGCTGGTGGGCCGCAGCAGGCATGCCGACAGCGCCCAGCCGTCGACGAGGATCTCGCCCGCCCCCGCCTCGGGGAACAGGATGGGGATCTGGTGCAGCTGGATGTCGGGCGCCTCCAGGCCCTCGTCGGTGCGGAAGAAGCCGCCCGACTCGGCGAAATTGGACGTCAGATGACCCCGGCCCTCGGTGGTCAGAAGCCGGAGGTTCTCCTCGCTCTCGGCGCTGAGCAGGGACGCCTCGCTGGTGGTGTAGGTGATCCACGTCGACGGATGGTCCTGGAGGCCCTGTCCGACGGGCAGCTCGTGGGCGCACGGGATCCCCACCAGGGCCAGGTCGTCCGCCGGCCCGACGCCGGAGAGCAGCAGGATCTGCGGGCTCTGGTAGGCGCCCGCCGACAGGATGACCTCGCGCTCGGCGGCGACCTCGGACACGGCCCCATCGCGATCGATCTCGACCCCGGTGGCCCGGTTGCCGTCCAGGAGCACGCGGTTGACGTGAGCGCCGGTGATGAGCGTCAGGTTCTCGCGGCCCAGGACCGGGTGCAGGTAGCCGACCGCGGCCGAGCAGCGCATGCCGCCGCGCTGGGTGACCTGATACCAGCCGACGCCGTCCTGCTCGAGCCCGTTGAAGTCGTCGTTCGCGGGCAGCCCCGCCTGCACGCCGGCCTCGATGAAGGCCTCGCACGTGCGGTAGCGGCTCCGGTTCTCGCTGACGGCGAGCGGGCCCCCGGCGCCGTGCAGGTCGCTCGCGCCGCGCTCGTTGTCCTCGGCGCGCATGAAGTACGGGAGCACGTCATCCCAGCCCCAACCCTTGTGGCCCATCGCCGCCCAGCCGTCGTAGTCGGCGCGGTTGCCGCGGATGTAGACCATGGCGTTAACCGAAGAGGACCCGCCCAGCGTCCGCCCCCGGGGCAGATAGCGCTGCCGGCCGGCGAACCCGGGCTCGGGGTCGGAGATCAGCGACCAGTCGTACTTGCTCGTGCCGATCGCCAGCACGCCCGCCGGGAGGTGGATCTCGTCGGCGGCGTCGGGCGGGCCCGCCTCCAGCAGGCACACGGTCACGTCCGGGTCCTCGGTGAGGCGCGCGGCGAGCACACAGCCCGCTGAGCCCGCCCCGGCGATCACGTAGTCATAGGTCATCTGCGCCCTCCAAAAGGCGTGGGGGTTCTGACCCATTCTCGGCGGGGCTGCGTGGCGCCGTCAAGTCGGGGCACTCCGTGGGGTCGGGGCGGATTTTGCAGCTATGTCATGCAAGATCCGCCACAGGTCCCGCGGCGCGACCCGGGACCGGCCCCCGTCCCTAGTAGTTGTCCTGGACCTCGACCGACCAGGCGGCGTCGTCACCGCCGGGGGTGACCCGCACGTCGTAGGTCCCGGCGCCGGTGGCGAAGCTCTGCTCCTGCCCGTCGCCGTCGCTGAGCCCGAAGCCCGCGACGTAGCGTCCCGTGGCGTCGGTCACCCGCGCGGACGGGCCCGAGCAGAACAGGATCCACGTGCAGGTGCCGCTGAAGCCCATGCGATACACGATCCGCCAGTGCGTCCCGATGATGCGAAACGGCCCGGAGCCGGACCCAGTGAACGTCGTCACGGTATGCCACTGCGGCACCTCGGCCACAGACAGCGTCACCGTCGAGCCGCGCGCCGCCGATCCGCCGGCGGGGCTCTGCCCCACCACCAGGCCGGGCGTCGTGCCGGGGGCGGGCACATGACGCACGGCGGTGCGCAGGCCGACGCCGTTCAGCGAGCGCTGGGCGTCGGCCAGGCTCCGGCTCTTGACATTGAGGACGTGCACCGGAGCGGGTCCCTTGCTCACCGTGAGCCGGACCAGCGTCCCGTTGGGCACCTGGGTGCCCGCGTGCGGGTGCTGGGCGACCACGGTGCCCGCCGCGGCCGCCGCGTAGGTGTGCTTGAGCGCCAGGCGAACGTGGGCGTGGTGCGCCGCTGCCCGCGCCCGCGCCTGGGGCAGGCGGACGAGACCGGGCACCCGCGTGTGCGCCGTGTGCCCGATCAGCACCGCGGCCGTCACCATCGCGCCCAGCAGTGCGATGACCAGGCCCAGCGCCGCGATCGCGCGCCGGCGCCCCGCCGGATTGACGTTGCGCCGCCGCGACATCCGCGGGGCCCGACGCGTGCCGTGGGGGCCGGGTGCCGGCGGCGGCAGCGGAGCCGTGGGGCCGGCCGGCGTTCCGGGGTCGGCCCGGGGCGGCTTGGGCGGCGCCGGCGCGTCGCTCCACAGAGAGCGCGGCGTCGTGGCGGAGGTGGCGCCGGTTCCCACGAGGGCGCGCTGGGCTCCGCGGGCCTGCGCGACCCGCGTCCGGGCGGCGGTGGGGCGCGCCCGGCGCCCGCCGGCCGACCGGCGGCGGGCATCCAGCAGCGCCTCGGCCATCTCCCCGCCGTCGGCGTAGCGCTCGGCCGGCTCCTTGGCCAGCGCCCGGTCCACGATCTCCACCAGCGAGGTGGGCAGACGCGCCGACAGCGGCGGCGGCGCCTCCTGGAGATGCAGCAGCGCCAGCTCGACCACCGAGCTGGCGATGAACGGCGGGTGGCCGGCCAGCATCTCGTAGAGCACGACGCCGGCGCTGTAGACGTCGGTGGCCGGGGTGGTCGGCCGTCCGCGGCCCTGCTCGGGCGCCATGTAGCGCGGGGTGCCGACGATCGACGCCGCGGTGCCGTCGGTGCTGCCCTCGGCGAGCCGCGCCACGCCGAAGTCGCCGACCTTCACCCGACCGTCGCTGGAGAGCAGGATGTTGGCCGGCTTGATGTCGCGGTGGACGATGCGCTGGGCGTGGGCGCCGGCCGAGCGCGCGGCACAGCTGCGCGGCGACCCCGCACGCCTCCCAGGCCGCCAGCGGCCCGCGGCGCAGGCGGCTTGACAGGCTCTCGCCGTCAACCAGCTCGGAAACGTAGTACAGGCCCTCCGGGGCGTGGCCGACGTCGTAGATCTGGACGATGCCGGGGTCGCTGACGCGGGCCAGCAGCCGCGTCTCGCGCTGGAAGGTGGCCACCCAGTCGGGATCCTCGGCCCACCAGGGCTTGATCACCTTGACCGCCACCGGCCGCTCCAGGCGCCGGTCCAGCCCCTCGTAGACGCGGCCGAACGCGCCCTCGCCGATGATGGCGTGGAGCTCGTAGCGGTCGTCCAGGGCGCAGCCGGACAGGTCGGGAGCGTGCGGCACGGGGTCGCTAGAGGCTAGTGGCTCTGCCCGAAACGTTCCACCCGCAATGCCGGGCGGACCATCGGCCGTACCGCACCCCCTATCCCGTGTTGCGCAGCCCGCTGGCGATCCCGTTGATGGTGAGCAAGCTCACCCGCCCGAGCTGCTCCGATGCGCCGTCGGGGGCGCCGCGCAGCCGCCGCAGCAGCTCCACCTGGATGAAGGACAGCGGATCCACGAACGGGTTGCGACGGTCGATCGACGCCTGGAGCACAGGCTCGGTGTCCAGGAGCCGCTGCCCGCCCCGGATGAGCACCAGCTCCCGGATCGTGCGCTCGAGCTCAGCCTGGAGCGGGCCCCAGATGCGCTCGCGTGCCGCCGCGTCGTCCCACAGCTCCACGTAGCGCCGCGCGATCACCAGGTCGGCCTTGGCGCACCCCATCTCGGCGTTGGACAGCACGCTGGCAAAGAACGGCCACTCGGCGGCCATCCGCCGCAGCAGGTCGAGGCCGTCGCGCTCGCGCACGTGACACAGCGCTGTCCCGAGGCCCAGCCAGGCGGGCAGGACGATCCGCGCCTGCGTCCAGCTGAACACCCACGGGATCGCCCGCAGATCCTCGATCCCGCCCGCCTCGGTGCGCTTGGGCGGCCGGCTGCCCAGCCGCAGGCGGCTGATCTCGTGCACCGGGGTGACCGCCTCGAAGAAGGCCACGAAGTCGGGTCGTCGTGGACGACCGAGCGGTAGACCGCCGCCGAGTCGGCGGCCATCTCGGCCAGCAGGCGCTCGAAGGTCTCGGACTCGTGGTGCGGGCGCGACCGCCCGGTGGCCAGCGTGGCGCTGGCGGCGAGTTCCAGTTCGCGGTGGGCGATCTCGGGCACCGCGTACTTCGCGGTCAGCACCTCGCCCTGCTCGGTCATCTTGAGGCGGCCGCGGACCGTGCCCGGCGGCAGCGCCAGGATGGCGCCGTTGGTGGGGCCGCCGCCGCGGCCGACGGCGCCGCCGCGGCCGTGGAAGAAGCACCAGCTCACGCCATGGCGGGTCAGCACCTCTGCGATGCGCACCTGGGCGGTGTAGGCGGCCCACGCCGACGCCAGATAGCCGACGTCCTTGTTGGAGTCCGAGTAGCCGATCATCACCTCCTGCTCGTCGCCGACGGCGCGCAGCGCCTCCCGGTAGACGGGCATCGCGAGCAGCCGCTCCATGCTCTGCGGCGCCGCCTCGAGCGTGGCGCCGGCCTCGAACAGCGGCACGACGCGCAGTTGCGCATCCCCGCCGCCGGCGTGGCATAGGCTCGCCTCCTTCATGAGCAGGAGCACCTCGAGGACGTCGGCCGGGCCCTCGCTGCCCGAGACGATGTAGGTCTGGATGGCGCCGCGATTGGGCCCCTCGAGGGTCTCGCGCAGCGTCCGGAAGGTCCGGATCGTTTCCTGGGTGGCCTCGGAGAAGCGGTCGATGTCGGTGGGGATCAGCGGACGCCGGTCCGCGATCTGAGCCTGGAGCAGCGCCAGGCGGTCCTGGTCGGCCAGCGCCTCGTAATCTGCGCAGACGCGTAGCGAGCCGTAGACCTCAGCGAGCGCGCGGCAGTGGACCCGCGCGTGCTCGCGGATGTCGAGGCGGGCGAAGTGAAAGCCGAACACCTCCACCTGGCGGATGAAGTCGCGCAGGTCCGACCCGGCGGTGAGCGCGCCCTGCCCCTCGCGCAGCGACGCCTCGACCCGCCGCAGGTCGTCCAGGAGCTCCGCCGGCTCGGCATATCCGCCCTCGGCTCGCGCCTGTGTGGCGCGGATGCGCTCGCGGATGAACGTGAGGGCGCGCCGGTAGGGCTCCTCCGGGTTCAGGACGTCCAGCCGTGCGCCGAGCTCGGGGAAGCGGGCGCGTCCGGCGGCGAGGATCGGCTCGAGGCCCGGCGCCTCCCCGGTCAGCCGCTCCGAGAGCGATAGCCGGCCGGCCAGCTGCTCCACCCCCGCCTCGATCAGCCGCAGGCACTGCTCGCGCATGAGCTCCAGCGCGGCGACCGTCGTCTCCGGGGTGACGAACGGGTTGCCGTCGCGGTCGCCCCCGATCCAGGAGCCGAAGCCGAGCATCGCGGGCACGCGCGGCCGCCCGTCGGCCTCGGGATAGAACTCGGCCACGGCCTCCTCCAGATCGCGGTAGATCCGCGGGATCGCGTCGGCCAGCGTCGAGGAGAAGTGGATGAGCCCGCCGCGGACCTCATCGGTCACGGTCAGCTGCGCGGCGCGCAGGTCGTCGGATCCCCACAGCTCCTGCACCGTGGCCAGCAGTCGGCGCCGCGCGTCGGCCGCGGGCGCATGGGAGCGCTCGTCGAGCTCGCGCAGCACCCCGAACACGCGGGCCAGCTTGTCGATGGTGGTGCGCCGGCGCGCCTCGGTCGGATGGGCGGTCATCACCAGCCGCAGCTCGGCGCTGTTGAGCACCTCGGACAACTCCTGCTCGGTGGCGCCGTTGCGGCGGAGGTCGGCCACCACCTGGCGCAACGACCCGGCGCGCGGGCGCTCCGGGTCGGCGGCGTCTCGGGCGCGCAACCGTCGCACCCGCTCGTTGTCCTCGGCCAGATTGACGAGCTGGAACCACCGCGTCAGCGCGCGCACCAGGAGCTCGGTCTCGTCGAGGGTGAGGCTGGCGACCAGCGCGGCGAGCCGGTCGGCGGCGCGCTCGTCCCCGAGGCGGGCCTCCCCGCCCAGAGCGACCGCGTCGTCGAGCAGCCGCAGGATCCGAGCCCCGCCCACCCCGTCGCCGACCGCGATCACCTCGCGCAGCACGTCGGTGAGCAACGCCTCGTCGGCGGAGAAGTCGCGGCGGTCGGCGGTCGAGTCCACCCGCGTGATCTTCACAAAAAGGCGAGGGCCGCCCCGCCCCGGGCGGGGCGGGCGGGTCCTCATCTCACAGCAACGTCTCTTCCTCGGCCGGGAACCCGACCAGGAACTCCAGCTCGTAGTACGCCTGCTCGTCCCGATACGGCAGCGTCCGCGAGGGTCGCGTGGACCCCCGGGACCGGGGCCCGAGCATGTGGCGCCCCCCGGAGCTCGTACGGGGCCCCAGCGTCAGGGCACTGCGCGCACGCTTGCGGAACAGCCGACCCCGGGTGCGCGGCTCTTTCTCTCGGCTCGTCCGGGGTCCGGCACGGGTTGAATGCGGGCCCCTGCCGGTGCGACTGAGCAGCAGGAACTCGTCTCGGTTGAAATTCATCGTGGTCCTTGTGAAAGTGGTTACTGGTCGTTGTCACCGTTTCAGCGCAGCACCAAGTGACCCACGAGGTGAGAGTGTCAGTTGGTGCGCCGGCGGTGGCGCGGTACTACTGGTGAAGCGATCTGGCGTGTACTAAACGCCGCTGAGATGGGATCTGAGCATTTGGCGGTCCGATCTGTCGTGAGCGTGAATTGGGCACAAAAAAGGCGACCCTGTGGGTCGCCCTTGCTCCGAGAGTGGTATGAGCGCGCGGCTCTCAGCCAGCACCTCTCGCAGCAAGGACGTCAAGATTGCGGCCGGTCGCGAAGACCGACGTCCGGACGGCGGCACGATCAGACATTGCGATCGCCGCGGGGCTACCCACGCGACCCGACCACACGCCGACATCGGCGCCGATCAGGTGCGCGGTCTTCGAAGTCCGGAGGATGTAGTAGGTGCTCGTCATAGAGGTGACTCCAAAAAGGATCCGGGCGATAGTAACTCACGTTGTCACCGAATGCAAGCGAATGACACAAAGTATTTGCACTTGTGGCCGGCTCGTGACGGTGTGGGGCTGCCGTGGCCCCGGGTACCCTCCCAGGGGTGCTCCACATCCACCGTGCCGCCCGAGCCGATGCGCTCGCCGACGCCCTCGCCGGGCTGCTGTCCGCGCCCGCGGCGGACCCGCTCGCGCCCGAGGTCGTCGGCGTGCCCACGCGCGGGATGGAGCGCTGGCTGACCCAGCGGATGTCCGCGGTCCTCGGCGCCCGCCCGGGCCACGCCGACGGCATCTGCGCCAACGTCGCGTTCCCCACCCCACATCGCCTGATCACCGATGCGGTCGCCGCCGCCTCCGGGATTGATCCCGCCGAGGACCCGTGGCTGCCCGAGCGCGCCGTGTGGCCGCTGGTCGCCGTCGTGGAGGAGTCCCTGGGCGAGCCCTGGCTGGCCACTCTGGCCACCTACCTGGGCGCCGGCACCGCCGCGGCTGACCCGGTGCGCACCGCTCGGCACGGCCGGCGCCTGACCACGGTCCGCCACCTCGCCGGCCTGTTTGACCGTTACGGGCTGCACCGGCCGGAGATGCTGGCCGCCTGGGCGCGTGGCGAGGACGTCGACGCACTGGGCGCCCGTCTGCCGGAGGCCGGCGCGTGGCAGGCGGAGCTGTGGCGTCGGCTGCGGGCGCGGATCGGGGTGCCCGACCCGGCGGAGCGCCGCACCCGGGCCTGCGAGCGCATCGCCGCCGAGCCCGGCCTGCTCGAGCTCCCCTCCCGCCTGGCGCTGTTCGGGCTCACCCGGCTGCCCGCCGGGCACCTGCACATCCTGCGCGCCCTGGCGACGGGCCGCGACCTTCACCTGTTCCTGTTACACCCGTCCCCGTCGCTGTGGAAGAAGGTAATACGCCGCCACGGTGAGCTCAGCGGCGCCATCACCCGCGCCGGCGATCGGACCGTCACCCTCGCCGACAATCGGCTGCTCGCGTCCTGGGGCCGCGACTCGCGCGAGATGCAGCTCGTGCTGAGCGCGGGCGGCGCGACGCCCACGGACACCCAGCACCCGTCGCCGGCGGCTCCGGACACCCTGCTCGGCCGCCTGCAGCGCGATATCCATGAGGATCGCGCCGCGCCGGGCGCCCCGCTGCCCGGCGCGGCCGACGCGCGCCCGATCCTGTCGGCGGATGATCGCTCGGTCGAGATCCACGCCTGTCACGGGCGCGCCCGGCAGGTGGAGGTGATCCGCGACGCAATCCTGCACGCCCTCGCCGACGACCCCACGCTCGAGCCGCGCGACGTCATCGTCATGTGCCCGGACATCGAGGCCGTCGCGCCTCTCATCCAGGCGACGTTTGGCGTGGGGGCGCCCGCCTCCGAGCCCGACGGCGCGGCCGTGGCCGCAACCGCAACCGCAACCGCAGCCGCAACCGCGACCGCATCGGACCGGACGCCGCCCGCCGACCTGCGCGTCCGCCTCGCCGACCGGTCGCTGCGCCAGACCAACCCGGTGCTGGGCGTGGTCGCCGCGCTGCTGGAGCTGGGCGGACAGCGGCTCACCGCGTCCCAGCTGCTGGACCTGGCCGACCGCGGCCCCGTGCGCCGCCGCTTCCGCCTGGACGACGACGATCTCACCCGTTTGCAGGACTGGATCTCGCAGGCGGGGATCCGCTGGGGCCTTGACGCGGCCCATCGCGCCCCTTACAAGCTGGACCGGATCGACAGCGGCACGTGGCGGACCGGGCTCGAGCGCCTGCTGCTGGGCGTGACCATGACCGAGGACGGCCAGCGGCTGTTCGCCGACGTGCTCCCGCTCGACGACGTCGACAGCCGCTCCATCGACCTCGCGGGCCGGTTCACCGAGCTGGTGGCGCGCGTGGGCGAGGCGGTGCGCTCGCTGAGCGCGCGCCAGACGCTGGGAGCGTGGGTCGCCGCGATCGCCGAGGCCGCCGACACGATCGCCGCTACCACCGGCCGCGACCGCTGGCAGCGTGCCGAGCTCCAGCGCGTGCTGGACGAGCTTGTCTCCGAGGCCGGTGAGGGCGCGGGCCCGGAGCTCCTGCCCGCCGAGGTGCGGGCGCTACTGGCCCGCCGCTTGGAGGGCCGCCCCACCCGGGCCAACTTCCGCACCGGCCATCTCACCATCTGCACGCTGCAGCCGATGCGCTCGGTGCCTCACCGGGTGGTCTGCCTGCTGGGGCTCGACGACGGCGCGTTCCCGCGCAAGGCGCCGCGCGATGGCGACGACCTGATGCTCGAGCACCCGCAGCTGGGCGAGCGCGACCCGCGCAGCGAGGACCGCCAGCTGCTGCTCGACGCGCTGCTGGCGGCCACCGAGCGGCTGATCGTCACCTACAGCGGCAACGACGAGCGCACCAACGCCCCCCGCCCGCCGGCCGTCCCCGTCGGCGAGCTGCTCGACGCCATCGACGCCACGGTGCGCGCCGAGGATCGCCCCGCCCATGAGCGTGTCGTCATCGGCCATCCGCTGCAGCCGTTCGATCCGCGCAACTTCATTGCCGGGCGCATCGCCGGCCCGGACCCATGGAGCTTCGAGCCCACGGCACTGGCCGGGGCGCGCGCGCTCACCGGGCCGCGATCCGAGCCGCCCCCTTTCATCGCCGCCCCGCTACCGCCCCGGCCGCAGGCCGTCGTCGAGCTCGCCGACCTCGTGCGCTTCGTCGAGCATCCGGTCCGCGCGTTCCTGCGCCAGCGGCTGGGGATCAGCCTCTACTCCGCCGCCGACGAGATCGAGGACGAGCTGTCGGTGGAGCTCGACGGCCTCCAGCGCTGGGGGGTCGGCCAGCGGCTGCTGCAGGCGCGCCTGCGCGGCATTGACGAGCGCACGGCGATCCTCGCCGAGATCGCGCGGGGGACGCTGCCTCCCGGCGTGCTGGGGAGGCCCGTCATCGCCGCTCTGTCCCCGATCGTCACCGGGATCGTCGATCGCGCCAACGCGGTCACCCCCGGGGGCGCCGGGACCGAAGCCGGCGGCGAGCCGGTCGACGTTCGGGTGGCGCTGGATGACGGGCGCCTGCTGAGCGGCACCGTGACCGGCGTGCGCGGCGACCTGCTGCTGGCCACCACCTTCTCGCGTGTGTCGGCCAAGCACCGGATCGCGGCCTGGGTCCGGCTCCTGGCGCTCACCGCGAGCTGGCCGGAGCGGCCCTTTGCGGCGGCGACTGTCGGCCGGGGGCACCGCAGAGACGACGTACGGACGGCGTGGATCGAACCGCTCGGCGCGGACGCCGACCAGAGTCTCGCCGTCGCCCGCTCCGAGCTCGCCATCCTCATGGACCTCTTTGACCGCGGCATGCGCGAGCCGCTGCCGCTGTTCTGTTCGACCTCGGCCGCCTACGCCGAGGCCGCGCACCGGGGCCAGGACGCGTCCGCCGCGGCACTGAAGGAGTGGGAGACCGAGTGGGACTTCGACAGGGAGGATCGCGAGGCCGAGCACCAGATGGCCTTTGGCGGCGTGCTCACGCTGGCCGAGGTGCTGGACATCGCCCCCGCCGAGGACGAGGAGGGCGACGGCTGGGCGGGCGGGGACGAGTCCGAGACCTCGCGCTTCGGTCGACTGGCGCGACGGTTATGGGAGGGGCCGCTGACCCGCGAGCAGGTGCGTGCCCAATGACCGCCGGCGCCAGCCCTGTGGAGCCGGTGGAGTTCGATCCCTGCGGCGCGTTGCCCTCCGGCGTGACGGTGCTGGAGGCCAGCGCCGGGACCGGCAAGACCTACACCATCGCGGCGCTCACGGCGCGCTACGTCGCCGAGGGGGTCCCGCTCGAGCGCCTGCTGCTCGTCACGTTCACGCGTATCGCCACGGGCGAGCTGCGCGAGCGGGTGCGCGAGCGGCTGGTCAGCGTCGAGCGCGGGCTTGACCGACGCCTCGCCGGGGCGCCGGCTGACGATGACGAGGACCCCGTCGTGACGCTGCTGGCGCGCGGTGACGCCGACCGCCATCGCGACAACCTCGCCCGCGCCGTCGCCGGCTTCGACGCCGCCACCATCGCCACCACCCACGGCTTCTGCCAGGAGATGCTCGGCGGCCTGGGCATCGCCGGCGACCTCGAGCCCGACGTCACGTTCGTCGAGGATCTCTCCGACGTCGTCAACGACGTGGTGGACGACCTCTACCTCCGCCGGTTCGCCCCGTCGCGGACCAACCCCGAGGGCTCGCCGGCGTTCGGCCGCGCCGAGGCGGTGTCGATCGCCCGGGCCGCGATCGAAAACCCGTCGGCGCGGCTGGTGAGCGCCGACGGCGCGGTCCCGGAGATGCGCCTCGGGCTCGCCGAGGTCGCCCGCACCGAGCTCGAGGAGCGCAAGCGGGCGATGATGGTCATGACCTATGACGACCTGGTGACGCGGCTGGGGACCGCGCTGCGGGGACCCGGCGGCGGTGCCGTCGCCGCCCAGTTGCGTGCGCGCTACGAGGTGGTGCTCGTGGACGAGTTCCAGGACACCGATCCGGCCCAGTGGGAGATCATGCGCCTGGCGTTCGGACACGGTCTCGCCCACCCCGCCACGCTCGTGCTCATCGCCGACCCCAAGCAGGCGATCTATGCCTTCCGCGGCGCCGACGTCTACGCCTATCTGGACGCGGCGCGCACCGCCGGCCGGCAGGCCACGTTGCCGATCAACTGGCGCTCGGATCAGGGCCTGATCGACGCGCACGACGCGCTGTTCTCCGGGGTCAAGCTCGGCCACGAGGGCATCCCCTACCGCCAGGTGCGCGCCGCCGGCGAGCACCAGGCGCCCGGTCTCAGCGAGGCACCGGTGGCCGCGCCGCTCAGGCTCCGCGTGGCGCTGCGCGAGGACCTGTCGCAGACGCCGCGGGGCTTCGCGCGCGTCGGCGACGCGCGGCGGCACGTCGTCTGCGACGTGGCCGCCGACATCGTGGCGCTGTTGAGCTCCGGCGCCCGGGTGGCGGTGGGCCGGCGCCGCGATGCCCGCACAAAGCCCGTCCAGCCCGGGCACTTGGCCGTGCTGGTGCGCACCAACCGCCAGGCGGCGATGGTCCGCGAGGCGCTCGATGACGTCGGCGTGCCCGCGGTGATCAACGGGGCCGGCAGCGTCTTCGGGACCGGTCCAGCCCGCGAATGGCTCCGGCTGCTCGAGGCGCTCGAGCGGCCGGCGTCGATCACGCGCGCCCACTCGGCGGCGCTCACCGCGTTTCTCGAGTGGCCCGCGGAGCGCCTGGCGGCCGTTGACGAGGACTCCCGGGAATGGGAAGAGGTGCACCGCCGGCTGCACGAGTGGGCGCGCGTGCTGCGCACCCGGGGGGTGGCATCGCTGCTGGAGACCGTGATGCGCGAAGCGCCGGCGGGCGGCGAGACGGCGGGGGTGGGCGGGGCCGAATTCACGCTGGCCGCGCGCGTCCTGGGGCAGGCCACCGGCGAGCGCAGCCTCACCGACCTGCGCCACATCGGACAGCTGCTGCACACCGCCGCCTCCGCCGAGCAGCTGGGCCCGACCGCGCTGACGGCGTGGCTGCGCACGCGGATCGCCGAGGCCGACGCCGACACCGCCGACGAGGAGCGCAGCCGCCGGCTCGAGTCAGACGCCGAGGCCGTGCAGGTGCTCACCATCCACCGCAGCAAGGGGCTGGAGTTCCCCGTCGTCTACCTCCCGTTCCTGTGGGAGCCGGGCTACATCGCCGACAAGCCGCCGCGGCCGGTGTTCTTCCACGATCCCGAGGCCGGGGACGAGCGCACGATCGACGTCGCGCTGGAGGGCGGCGGCTATGCCCGCCACCGCGAGCAGTTCGTCCGCGAGCAGCGCGGCGAGGACCTGCGGCTCGCGTACGTGGCGCTCACGCGCGCGCGCCACCAGGTGGTGGTGTGGTGGGCAGGGTCCTATGCCAGCCGTGACTCGCCGCTGGGCCGGCTCCTGTTCGCCCGGACCGACACCGGCGAGGTCGAGGCGAGCGGGGGCTCCACTCCGTCAGACCAGACGGTCGTCAACCGTTTCCGCGCGTTGGCGGAGGCCGCGGGCGGCGCCGGGAAGGTGATCAGCGTGGAGCGGTCGCGCCCCGCGACCGCGACGTCGTGGCGCCCGCCGAGGGCACCCCTGGCCGAGCTGGGGGTGTCGGTCTTCGATCGCGGACTGGACCTCCGGTGGCGGCGGACCTCCTACTCGGACATCACCGCGGCCAGCCACGAGGAGTGGGTCACCAGCGAGCCCGAGCAGCCCCTGCTGGCCGACGAGCCACCCGGCCCCGGGGCCGCGCCCATCGCGCCCATCGCGCCCGCCTCGTCAGCCGCGTCCGGCACGGCGCCGCCGGCGGCCGGGGACGTGCCCTCGCTGCTGGGCGCCATGCCCGCCGGGGTCGACGTTGGCACGTTCGTGCACCGGGTCATGGAGGCGACCGACTTCGCAGCGGCCGACATCGACGCCGAGCTGTCGGCCCGGATCGCCGACGTGCAGGGCCGCCGGGCCGTTGACGTGGGACCGGCCGCGGCTCTGGGGGCCGGGCTCCGGGCGGTGCTCGAGACCCCGCTGGGACCCGTGCTGGGCGACCGCCGGCTGCGCGAGTTGGAGCGCCGCGACCGGCTTGACGAGCTGGGCTTCGAGCTGCCGCTGGCCGGCGGCGACCGGCCCAGCGGGTCGCTGACCCTGCGGCGGGTCGCGGACGTACTGCGGACCCACACGTCCGGCGAGGACCCACTGGCCGCCTACGCCGACCGGCTTGACGACGCCCGGCTGCGCCAGAGCGTCCGTGGCTATCTCACCGGCAGCCTGGACCTCGTTCTCCGGCTGCCCGGCACCGATCCGGGCCACCCCCGCTTCGCCGTCCTGGACTACAAGACCAATTGGCTCGGGCCCCCCGACGAGCCGCTGACCGCCGGCCATTACCGGCCCGAGGCGATGGCCGCCGAGATGCTGCGCCACCACTATGCGCTTCAGGCGCTGCTCTATGCCGTGGCGCTGCACCGCTTCCTGCGCTGGCGACTGGCCGATTACGACCCCGCGGTCAACCTCGCGGGGGTCGTGTACCTGTTCATCCGCGGGATGACCGGCGGCGAGGGCACAGCCGTGGACGGGCAGCGCACGGGCGTGTTCGGCTGGCCGGCGCCGCCGGGACTGGTGCCGGCGCTCAGCGATGCGCTGGACGACGGGGGCGGGCACCGATGAGCGCCGAGCCCGTCGCCGCGCCCGAGCGCGACCCCTTCGAGGCTCGCTTCGCGCTGCAGGCCTCGGGTCTGCTGCGCCAGTTCAACGAGGCCGGCGTCATCGCCGCCGCCGACGTGCATGTCGCCCGCGAGCTCGGCCGGCTCGGCGGCGAAGCCGATGACACGGTGCTGTTGGCCGCGGCGCTGGCCGTGCGCGGCCCGCGGCTCGGCCACGTGCACGTGGACCTGGCGCAGATCCGGGACACCGCTGCCGTCGACGCCGAGGAACCGGTCGATCTGGGTGCGCTTGACTGGCCCGAGCCGAAGGCGTGGATCGCGCGGGTGGGCGCCAGCCCACTCGTGCGACGCGGTGACGCCGACGAACCCGCCCGGGCCGCGCTGCCGCTGCGCCTGGTCGGCTCCTGGATGTACCTGGACCGCTACTGGGCCGAGGAGGTCAGGGTCGCCCGCGCGCTGCGCGAGCTGGGAAGCGGCCCGGCGCCCGCCACGGACCCCGACCTGCTGCGCGACGGGCTGAATCGGCTGTTCGGGTCCGGGGCGCCCGCGCGCCAGAAGCTGGCGGCGGCCACGGCGGTGACCCGCCCGTGGTCGGTGGTGGCGGGCGGGCCCGGCACCGGCAAGACGACCACGGTCGCGCGGATCGTCGCGCTGCTCTACGAGCAGGCGGCGGCCGCTGCAGCCCCGTTCCCGCTCGTCGCGCTGGCGGCTCCGACCGGCAAGGCGGCGGCCCGGCTCCAGGAGGCCGTCCACGCGCAGGCGGCCGAGCTCGACGTGCCCGACGGGGTCCGCGAGGAGCTGCGGTCGCTGCGGGCCTCCACCATCCACCGCCTGCTGGGGTGGCGGCCGGGATCGAGCAGCCGGTTTCGCCACGACCGCAACCAGCGGCTGGCGCACGACGTGGTGATCGTCGACGAGACGTCGATGGTGTCGCTCTCGCTGATGGCGCGGCTGATCGAGGCGCTGCGCTCGGGGGCGCGGCTCATCCTCGTCGGCGACCCGGGGCAGCTGGCCTCGATCGAGGCCGGGGCGGTGCTGGGCGACATCGTCGGAGACGGAGCGAATGGGGCGGGGCCGGAGATCGTGGTGCTCGACCGCGTGCACCGCTTCGGCGAGGGCATCGCCCGGCTGGCCACGGCCATCCGCGCCGGCGACGGCGACGCGGTCGTGGCGCTGCTGCGCGCCGGCGCCGAGGGCGTCACCTGGCTCGAAGTCGACGTCGCCGAGCAGGCCGCGCTCACCGCCGTCTCGGAGCCCGCCCTGGCCGCGGCGCGCGCCACCGTCGCGGCCGCCCGGGCCGGTGACGCGCGGGCGGCGCTGGACGCGTTGGGATCGTTCCGGATCCTCTGCGCCCACCGCCGCGGCCCCTACGGCGTCGCCACGTGGACCGCGCGGATGGAGGGGTGGCTGGCCGCCGAGCTGGGCGATCTGGAGGTCGAGGACCGCTGGTACATCGGCCGACCGCTGCTGGTCAACGAGAACGACTACGAGTTGCGCCTCAACAACGGCGACACCGGCGTGGTGGTGGCGCTGGGCGACGGCCGGATGGCGGCGGCCTTCGCCCGCGGCGACGAGACGATCGCCCACGCGCCCAGCCGCCTGAGCGCGGTCGACACCGTCTACGCCATGACCGTCCACAAGAGTCAGGGATCTCAGTTCCGGGTGGCCGCCGTGCTCCTGCCCGCGCCGGAGTCACGCATCCTCACCCGGGAACTGCTCTACACGGCGGCCACCCGGGCCCAGGAAAGGCTGATCCTGGCCGGGACCGAGGAGAGCGTGCGCGCCGCGGTGGCGCGGCCGGTGGCCCGCGCGTCGGGGCTGGGGCGCCGCCTGTGGGGCGACTTGGCGGCCTGAGCCCGCGCGCGCCAGCCGTGCCAGGGGTCGCAATGCTGGACTGTATGCGCGAACATCCCTGACCGACACATTTCGGCAAGAGGCGGGGGCTCGATGATCGAGGCACTTGGGACCTGGGCAGCGCGGCGTCGGCGGTGGGTTATCGCCGGCTGGCTGATCGCGCTGGTGGCGGTGGCGATCGGCAACCACGCGCTGGGCGGCGTCTACAGCGACACGCTCACGATTCCGGGCAGCACCGCCCAGCACGGGCTCGACCTGCTGCGCGCCCATGACAAGACCGCCGGCGGCCAGGCCGGGCAGGTCGTGTTCGTCGACCACGGGGGCGCGGTCAGCGCCCAGAAGACCGCGCTGGACCAGACGCGCTCCAACCTCCAGGCCCTCCCCCACGTCCTCGCGGTCTCTGACCCGCTCGCCCAGGGGTCGGTCTCCAAGGACGGCAGCACCGCGTACTCCACGGTCAACTTCGACACCAACCCGCAGAGCCTCGGCGACTCGTACATCGCGAAGGTCGACGCTGCCACCGCGCCGGCGCGCAAGGCCGGCCTGAAGGTGAGCTACGGCGGCCAGCTGGGGCAGGCCGCGGCGCCCAAGCCCAACGACGTCGCCTCCGAGCTGATCGGCATCACCGTCGCACTGATCGTGCTGCTCGCCGGTTTCGGCAGCGTCATCGCCGGCATCCTGCCGCTGGCCAGCGCCCTCATCGGCGTCTTCACCGGGCTGGGCCTTCTGGGCATGACGGCCGCCGCCATCAGCTTCGGCACGAGCTCGCCGACCCTGGCGACGATGATGGGGCTGGGCGTCGGCATCGACTACGCCCTGTTCCTCACCACGCGTCATCGCCAGCGCCTGATGGACGGCGACGACGTCATCGCAGGGGTCCGGGCCACCATGGCCGGGAGCGGCCGGTCGATCGTCATCGCCGCCACCACGGTCGTCATCGCGATGTGCGGGTTGTACGCGTCCGGGATCACGTTCATCGGCAAGCTGGGGCTCGCCGCCGCCATCACCGTCGCGGTCGCCGCCCTGGCGGCGCTGACGCTCGTGCCTGCGCTGCTGGCGCTCGCCGGCAGCCAGATCGACCGGTGGCACGTCCGCACGCCGGTCGCCGAGCCCAACAACCCCGACGGCCCGCTGCACCGCTACACCGCCATGCTCGAGCGCCATCCGTGGCGCTATGCGCTCAGCGGCATCCTCGTGCTGCTCATCCTGGCCATCCCGGTCCTCTCGATCCGCGTCGGCCACGTCGGGCCGGGATCGGAGCCGACGAGCTACAGCGAGCGCCAGGCCTTCGACGCGATCAGCCACGGCTTCGGCGCCGGCACCAACGGCCCGCTGACTGTCGTCGTCGCACTGCCCGCGTCGGTCACCGACCAGGAGCGCTCGCAGCTCGAGCAGTCGCTGCCCAAGACGCTGAGCGGCACCCCCGACGTCGCCTCGGTGAGTCCGTTCCAGGCCAGCTCCGACGGCAAGCTGCTGATCGGCAAAGTGGTTCCCAAGTCAGGGCCCGAGAGCGACGACACCGCTGCGCTGGTCAGCTCACTTCAGGACGATGTCCTGCCCAGCGCGCTGCACGGCCAGAACGCCACCGGCTACGTGACCGGCACCACGGCGGCCACGATCGACTTCCAGAACACCGTGTCCTCGCGGCTGCCGATCATCATCGGCGTCGTCATTCTGGCGGCGTTCCTGCTGCTGCTTGCGTCGTTCCGCAGCCTCGTGCTCGCGCTCAAGGCGGCGCTGCTGAACCTCCTGTCCATCGGGGCCGCCTACGGGATCATCATCGCGGTCTTCCAATGGGGCTGGGGCGCGAGCCTGATCGGCATCAGCGGCACCGTCCCGATCGAGTCCTACGTGCCGATGATCATCTTCGCGATCGTGTTCGGCCTCTCGATGGATTACGAGGTGTTCCTGTTGTCGCGCATCCGCGAGCATTGGTTGGCCGAGCACGACAACATGCACAGCGTCGCCACGGGCCTCAGCGAGACCGCCCGGGTGATCAGCTGCGCCGCGCTGATCATGGCCAGCGTCTTCTTCGCGTTCCTGCTCTCCACGAGCGTGGTGGTCAAGATGCTGGCCCTCGGACTCGGCGCGAGCGTGATCATCGACGCGACGATCATCCGCCTGCTCATCGTCCCCTCGCTGATGTTCGTCTTCGACCGGGCCAACTGGTGGATCCCGGCGTGGCTGGACCGCATCCTGCCCCGCCTGGAGCCCGAGCCCGCTCCGGACCCCGACCCCGCTCCGGACCCCGCGCCCGCCCCGGAGCCCGAGCCCGCCCCGGAGCCCGAGCCCGCACCGGCGACGCCGGGCGCCGCGACTACGGCAGCAGCCTCCGCGCCGCCCGACGGCGGCGGAGAGCAGCCGGCCGCTCCGGCGAGCGTTGAGGGTCACTGACGCGGACCAGCCCTGTAGGCGCGATGTCCCGGAGCCGCGTGCCTACAGCCCGCGGGCGAGGTGGTAGAAGACCCGGTTCCAGCGCAGCTCGTCGGCGAACCGGGGGATGGTCGTGTCCTCGTTGATGACCACCAGCTCGACCTCGGCGATCGCCGCGAGGTCGCGGAGCGCCTCCAGTCTCAGCGCGGTCGTGAAGACGCTGTGGTGCGAGCCGCCGGCCATCAGCCAGGCCTCGGCGGCCGTCGACAGGTCGGGGCGGGGCTCCCACACGGCACGGGCGACGGGCAGGTGGGCCACCTCCTCGTCGGGCAACACCACGTCCACCTCGTTGGCCACCATCCGCAGCCGGCCGCCGACGTCGATGAGGCAGACCATGATCGCCGGCCCGGGCGGCGCGGTGAACACGAGGCGCACCGGATCCTCGCGGCCGCCGATCGACAGCGGATGGATCTCGCACGAGGGCCGCTCGGCGGCGATCGAGGGGCACACCTCGAGCATGTGGGCGCCCAGCACCTTCGCCGGCCCGGGACCGAGGTGGTAGACGTAGTCCTCCATGAATGAGGTGCCGCCCGACAGCCCGTGCGCCATCACCTTCAGCACGCGCAGCAGCATCGCCGTCTTCCAGTCGCCCTCGGCGCCGAACCCGTAGCCGTCTGCCATCAGCCGCTGGACGGCGATGCCGGGAAGCTGGTGCAGCCGGCCCAGGTCCTCGAACGTGTCGGTGAACGCGCCGAAGTCCCCGTCGAGCAGCAGCGAGCGCAGGCCCACCTCGATCTGGGCCGCCTGGGCCAGCGACTCCCGGCGCGCGCCGTCGGGCTGCAGCTCTCCGGCGACGTCGTACTCATCGTCGTAGCGTTCGAGCAGCTCGTCCACCGCCGCGTCGCGGGCGCCGTCGACGGCGTCGGACAGCGCGTCCACGCCGTAGCCGTTGACGGTCGCCCCGAACGTGATCTGGGCGCCGACCTTGTCGCCCTCGGTGACCGCGACGTCGCGCATGTTGTCGCCGAACCGCGCGATGCGCAGCCTCTGCGCTTCCTGCCAGCCGCAGGCGGCGCGGATCCACGTCCCGATCCGCTCCTGGACCAGGCGGTCTGACCAGTGGCCCACGATCGTCTTGCGCGCCACTCCCATCCGGCTCTCGATGTAGCCGAACTCGCGATCGCCGTGCGCGGACTGGTTGAGGTTCATGTAGTCCATGTCGATCTGGCCCCACGGCAGCTCGCGGTCGAACTGCGTGTGCAGATGCAGCAGTGGCTTGCGCAGCGTGTTGAGGCCGCCGATCCACATCCGCGCCGGCGAGAACGTGTGCATCCACGCGATCACGCCGATGCACTCATCGTCGCTGCCGGCGTCGGCGAGCACCCGGCGGATCGCATCGGCATCGGTCAGCGGCTCGCGGTCGACGACAGCCACCGGGATGGCGGGACTGTCGTTGAGCGCCTGGGCGAGTGTGCGCGAATGCTCGTGCACCTGGCGCAGCGTCTCCTCGCCGTACAGATGCTGGCTGCCGGTGACAAACCACACCGAGCCTCTGGTCTCGTCGATCACGTGCGCCTTTCGAGTTGGTGAGCGCTCACATCCGCCAGGACCGCCGCATCATATGAGACCACCGCTCACCCGCGGCGTCGCCTACCGGCCGCCGTAGACGCCGGCGGCGGGGGCGGTCAGCGCTCCCGCCAGCGCCGTGCCGTTCGGGGGACCCGAGCCCCGTGCAGGCGTCCCAGCCGGGGCCGGCTGCGTAGGCGCCGTTGTTCCCGGAGGTGATGTCGTGGAAGGAATCGCTCCCGAGCAGCGGGTACAGGGCCGGCTGCGCGAACCCGAGCGGGGAGCCGAGGTGCTGGTCAAGGCGCGCGATCAGCCCCGCCCACAGCGGCGCCACGGCGCTCGTTCCGCCGATGACCTGCTCGGTCCCGTCCACTAGGACCCGGTAGCCGGTCTGAGGATCGGCGTTGCCGGCACACGTCGGGGACCCCGCGCCCGGCGGCCTGCGTGTCGACGTTGACCGGCACATGGGCGGCGGACTGGTAACTGGGCAGCGCAAACTGGCGGCTGACGCCTCCGCCGGTGGCGCCGTCGCCGGGGTCGTTCCAGACCGTCTCGGACTGGATCGTCGCCCCCGACGCCTGCAGGCGACGTGCCCCCGCAGCCCAGCGCGTGCGGCGCCGACGCGGGGAAGTCGGCGTGCTGCTGTCCGTCGCTGACGGCATCGGCGGAGCCGTTGTCGCCGGCGGCCACCGTGACCGAGACGCCGAGCCCGCCGGCCTCGGTGAGGATCTGCTCCATCTGCGGTGCGCGCCTGCGCGCTCCAGGCGTCCTCGGACTCGCCCCAGCTCACCGAGACCACTGACGGCTTGTGCGTGGAGTCGTGGACCGCGGTCGACACGGCGTCGATGAACCCCTGGTCGGTGTTGGGGGCGAAGTAGACGACGATGGCCGCTTCGGGGCGCGACGGCGCCGACGACCTCGATGTCGAGCATCACCTCTGCGTCGGCGTTGGGGTCGGTGCCCGGCGAGTTCTGGCCTCCGTCGACCGACACCGCGGTGACGCTCGGCGCGCGTGAGGCCGAGGCCTTGGAAGTACGTGGTGAGGTCCTGGGTGCTGAACCCGCCGCCGAGCTCGACGATCCCGACGGTCTGACCCTGGCCCGTGGTCCCCGCCGGGAACGCGTAGGCCTCGGCCACCTGCACGGGCGTGTACGACGTCGCGGCGGCGGCGGGGGCCAGCCGCCGCAGGTGGGGCCGGCGCCTGGGGGCGGTCGTCGATCCCGAACACGCCCGTCACCACATCCCCGAGCGCGGCCGGGACCGTCAGCGCGCCGGTTCGCGCGCGGTACTCGCGTTGGCCGGCGCGGAAACGTCCTTCCATAGAGGCCCGAAAGGCGGTCACCGCCCCGCCCAGCGTGCCGTGGAGGGTCACGGCGCGCCGCTCGGCGTCCACGCCGGTGACGTTGAGCCCGGCGCCGTGGGCAAACGCCGTCACCGCTCTCAGATCCTCGTCGGCGGCGCCATGGGCATCGGCCCAGTCCCCTCGCGAGACGAGCCGTCGCGCCGCCGGCGGGCGCGCCGCCTCGGCGTCGACCCAGTTCACCGCGGCGCGCGACCGCACATACACGGTGACGTCGATCTCCTGTCCGGGGTCGACATCCCCCACCCGCACGTGGCCGGGCGTGAGCCGGCGCTCGCTGCCCGAGACAGGAACGCGATCAGACGCTGACATGGCTGTCCCCTCCCTACCGAGGTCCCCTTGCGATGCGGCGAGTCTACGCCTCGGCCTGCTGTCCCGATGGACAGGCGGCTGTGGCCCGGTGTCGATGGGCACACACGGAGGCGGCTGGGAGACTCGCCATGTTTCGTGCCGGCGGCGAGTGGAGACTGTGGGGAGGATGGAAGGCACGGACACGCGGCCGCTGATCGCGGTGACGACATCGGAGGTGCGGACCGCGGAGACGGTGAGCCCCACGCCCCACGGCGAGCGCCCCCAGCACGAGATGGCGCTGGGCCTGCACCTACCTGCAGCGCGCTGGAGGCGGCGGGCGCCCTCCCGATGGTCGTGCCGCCGCTCTCGACCGAGCTCGTCGAGCCGCTGCTGGATCGGTTCGACGGGCTGTGCATGTCCGGTGGCCCGGACCTCGATCCGCGCGCCTACGGCGAGCGCCGTCACGCCCGCACCGGCCCGGTGGAGATCCGAGCTCGACGTCTTCGAGCTGGCCCTGGCCCGCGCCGCCGACGCGCGGGGCATGCCGATCCTGGCCATCTGCCGCGGCATGCAGGTGCTCAACGTCGCCCGTGGCGGCTCGCTGCACCAGCACCTGCCCGACGTGGTGGGCGAGGACATCAACCACCGCCAGACCGAGGCCGGGGCGCGGCTGACCCACTGGGTGTCGCTGCGACCCCGCGACACGCCTGGCCGGCGATGCTTGACCGCCGCCGGGTCAAGGTCAACTCGTTCCATCACCAGGGCGTGGCTCGACTCGGCGACGAGCTGCGCCGTCGTCGGACGCGCCAGCGACGGGACGATCGAGGGGATCGAGGCGATGGACCGGGACGTTCGTGATCGGCGTGCAGTGGCACGCGGAGTCGCTCGCGGCGCGCCCGGAGCAGGCCGCCCTGTTCGCGGCTTTCGTCGACTGCGCGCGCGGGCCGGGCGCGGACGCCACCCGCCTGCGGGCAGCGTGATGTGCGGGTTCGCCGGAGAGCTCGCGCGCGACCGGTGCCGCCGACCTGGACGCCGTGGAGCGTATGGCCGAGACGATGGGATCGCGCGGACCCGACGGCGCGGGCCGGTGGTCGATGGACGGCATCGCGCTCGCCCATCGCCGGCTGAAGATCATCGATCTGTCACAGCGCCGGCGATCAGCCGATGACCGACCGCGGAGCTCGGGCTGACGATCGTCTTCAACGGCTGCATCTACAACCACCGCGAGCTCCGCCGCGGAGCTCGAGCGCGATGGGCTACCGCTTCGTCTCCACCAGCGACACCGAGGTGATCCTCAAGGCCTACGCGCAGTGGGGCGCGCGACTGCGTCGACCCGGCTGCTGGGCATGTTCGCCTTCGCGCTCGTACGAGCACGCGCCGCGGCGCCTGCTGCTGGCGCGCGACCGGCTCGGCGTCAAGCCGCTGTACCTCGCCGGACGCGCGGCTCGCTGCGCTTCGCCTCGACGCTGCCGGCGCTGCTCGCCGGCGGCGGCGTCGACACCGAGCTCGACCCGGTCGCGCTGCACCACTACCTGAGCTGGCACGCCGTCGTGCCCGCGCCGCTGCACGATCCTGCAGGGGCGTCCGCAAGCTGCCGCCGGCGACGCACGATGACGCGTGCAGCGCCGACGGCACGCGAGGACCTCCGAGGTCTACTGGCGCGCCGACTTCGGCCGCCGGGACCGCCACGCCGATTGGGATGACCCGACTGGGCCGACGCGGTGCTCGCCGCGCTGCGTACCGCCGTCGAGCGGCGGATGGTCGCCGACGTCCCGTCGGCGTGCTGCTCTCCGGCGGGCTGGACTCCAGCCTGATCGTCGGCGCTGCTCGAGGGCTCGGGCCAAGAGCGGCTGACCACGTTCAGCATCGGCTTCGACGACGTCGGCGAGCGCGAGGGCAACGAGTTCCGCTACTCCGACGTGATCGCCGAGCGAGTTCGGCACCGACCATCACCGCATCCACGTCCCCACCGACCGGATGCTCCCGGCGCTCGACGGCGCGATCGCGGCGATGAGCGAGCCGATGGTCTCCCACGACGCGGTCGCCTTCTACCTGCTCTCCCAGGAGGTCAGTCGAAGTCGCTGAAGGTGGTGCAGTCGGGCCAGGGCGCCGACGAGGTGTTCGCCGGCTACTCGTGGTACCCGCCGCTGAAGGACGCGCCCGGGACGGGCGCCGACGCCTACCAGAGCGGCGTTCTTTGACCGTCCCAGCGAGGAGATCGCCGCACACCGTGACCGACCGGTATCGGGTCCGGGGCGATCCCAGCCGGGCGTTCCTTGACCGGCACTTCGGCGAGGCGGGAGCCGACGGCCCCGTCGATCGCGGCGCTGCGTCTCGACACCGAGGTGATGCTCGTCGACGACCCGGTCAAGCGCGTGGACAACATGACGATGGCGTGGGGCCTGGAGGCCCGCACGCCGTTTCTCGACCACGAGCTCGTGGAGCTGGCGGCGGCCTGCCCGCCGCGAGCTCAAGCTCGCACACGGCGGAAAGGGCGTCCTCAAGGACGGCCGCGCGCGCGGTACTCCCCGCCGACGTCATCGACCGGCCCAAGGGCTACTTCCCGGTGCCCGCGCTCTCGACCCTCGAGGGCGCGACGCTCGAGCTCGTCCGCGAGACGATGGACGGTCCGACGGCGACCGCGCCGTGGACTGTTCGAGCCCGAGCACGTGGCGATGCTGCTCGGCGCGCCCAACGAGCATCTGACGACGCTGGAGGGCTCGAAGCTGTGGCAGCTGGCCCTGCTGGAGCTGTGGCTGGCAGCGCCATGGCGTCTGAGGCCGCTCCAGCGCCGTTCGACGAGGACCGGCCGCCGACGGTGCGTCTCGCGCCCGGTACGCGGACGACTGCTCGCCGCGCTGCAGGCGGCGGGGCTGAGGACGCTCGCGCAGGCCGTCGAGCGCCACCTGGAGCGAGGCCGGCGTGACGTTCGGCGGCGAGCCGTTCGTCGTCGATCCCGTGCCGCGGCTGATCTCGGCGCCGGAGTGGGAGCGCGCTGGGGCGGGGCTCGTCCAGCGCGCGCGCGCGCTGAACGCGTTCCTGCTCGACGCCTACGGCGAGCGGCGGATCGTCGCCGCCGGGCTCGTCGACGGCCGGCGTCGATCGACGGCGCCGAGGGCTACGAGCCCGACCTCGCCGGACGGCTGCCGCGGCACGCCGCACCGGCGGCGATCATCGGCTTCGACCTCGTGCGCGAGCCCGGATGGCGACGTTCCTGGTGCTCGAGGACAACGTGCGCACCCCGTCGGGCTTCGCCTATCTGCCTCGCGGCGCGCGCCGCGCTGCAGCGCGACGCTGCCCGCGCGGCATCCCGCGGCCACGGCCGGTCGAGCCGGCGATCTACGAGCTGCTGACGGCGACGCTGCACGCCGCCGCTCCGGACGCGCGCGGGGCGACGCCACACGCCGCAAGCGGTCGCTCCTCACCGACGGTCCGAGCAACGTCGCCTACTACGAGCACGCGCGCCTGGCCGAGGGTCTCGGCGGTGGCCGCTGGTCACCCCCGACGACCTCTTCCTCGACGGCGACCGGCTGCTACGTCCGCCTGGCCGACGGTCGGTGCGTCGCGTCGACGTCGTCTACCGCCGCACCAACGAGGACCGGATCCGCGACGAGAGCGGCCAGATGACCGCGGTCGGCGCGACTCCTCATGCCCGCCGTGGCTGGCCGGCCAGATCGGCCTCGTCAACGCGTTTGGCAACGGCGTCGCCGACGACAAGCTCGTCCACGGGCACGTCGAGGACTTCGTCCGCTTCTACCTCGAGGAGGAGCCGCTCGTCCGCTCGGTGCCCGACCCTGCCACTAGAGGCGGCGCTCGGGCGACGACGCCGATCGCGCGGCTGCGCGAGCTCGTCGTCAAGCCGCGTCACGGCCACGGCGGGCACGGGCGTCACGATCGGCACGAAGACCGACGCCGACGACCTGCGCCGCCTCGCCCGCGGAGCTGAGCGTTCGGCCCGGCGACTACATCGCCCAGCCGATCGTTCCGCTGTCGCGCCACCCGACCGTGATCGACGGCCGTCTCGAACCGCGCCACGTCGACCTGCGGCCCGTTCGCCTTCTGCGCCGGCGAGGAGGTGCGCGCTGGCGCCCGGCGGGCTGTCACGCGTGGCCTTCGACGCCGGCGAGATGGTGGTCAACTCGTCGCGAACGGGGGCGGCAAGGACACCTGGGTGCTGGACGAGCCCGCGGGCTGACGCCGCGCGGCGGCGGCGGCGCGCCTCGGCGGCGCACTCAGTGCTTCACGACCCCGCGCAGGAACGTCATCAGGTTGCTGAAGAAGGCGTTCTTCGGATAGGCGCTCGCCGGGTCGTTGTGGGCGTAGGCGCCCTGCCGGCTGACCAGCAGCAGGTTGCGCCCCGGGATGCGCGACTGCCGGGCCAGCGCCGCCGCGTCCTTGGTGATGATGGTGCCGCCGTAGGCCCCGAAGGCGTAGATGCGCAGTGTCCGGGGCAGCTTGTGGCCCATCGTCGCGTCCACATCCAGGACCTTCTGCGCCGGGTTGCGGTTGCCCTGGTCCACGGCGCCGGTGTCGTCGGTGAGGCGCTGCGGGAAGTACCACTCGCTGCCGTCGACGTTGCTCATGCCGGCGCCCGCGAGCATGCTCGCCCAGCGGTCGATGGGTGTGATGGCGCCGGCGCTTGACCAGCCGGCGGGGCTGAGGCTCGTGTTGAGCTGGCCGACGTGCGCCTGGGCGGCGAACACCAGCTTGGAGGTCTTGACGTCCGTGTCGTAGCCGAAGGTGGCGAGGTTGGTCGCGGCCTCGGGCGGCTTGAGCACGCCGGGCGTCAGCGAGAACGACTGTGACAGCGACGGCTGGTTGGGTGCCACCAGCGCGGCCGTCGAGCCGACGGCTGAGAACAGGCCCAGCAGCGGCGCGGGAACGCCGCTGAACGCGAGCCACGGCGTGCCCGCCGCGAGCGTTTTGAGCTCAGTGCGGGCGGCCGTCGCGGTGACCGGGCCGGCCGAGCTGCCCCCGTCGTCGTAGACGAGGCCCGCGAGCTCGCCGGCGCCGGGCTTGCCGCCGAAGTTCCAGGTGGCGTACGCCGTCACCACCGACCCGCCCAGCGAGTGCCCGCCGAGAACGACCTGCCCTCCCAACTTGCGGGCAGCGCCGATGACGGCGTGCAGATCCTCAACGGCGACCTTGAGGCCCCACTGGCGCGCGAACAGGACTGCCGAGTCGGGCACCGGGTGGCTGTGGATGGTGATGCTCGGATCGGCCAGGTAGCCCAGGTAGTAGTCGAACATCCGCGTGGCGGTGACCTTGTGCTCCTTGGCCAGGTTGAGCTCGGACTGGTCCTCGAGCAGGTTCTCGCGCCGCTCCACTGACCACACCTGCCAGCCGGGCGCCCTGGACACGATCCACCGGGCCAGCGGCACGAAGTAGCCGCCGCCGCCCGAGGTCCCGGGCTCGAGGACGAGCACGTTGCGCGCGCTCGGGGCGCCCACCTTGATGACGCCGACGTTGTTGTACTTGGCCGGGGTGCCGGGAGCGGCGTAGCCCTTCATCCAGGTGACGCCGAGCTTGGCGCCGGCCGGGGACGCCGCAGCAAGAGAGATGCTGGCCACCGCGAGAGCGAGCATTGCCCCGCGCAGCCGCCGGATACCACGAGCCATTCCCACTCCTCCTCGAAGTCAACAAGACGCGCGCGAGCACATGTCTCAAAAGCGCGGGCCGGGAGTCTACGTCGCCCGCTGGCGGCGGGCGCCACCGGCAGATATATGATCGTGGCGGGGCTATCCCGGCCGCGTCGGCCCGGGGGGACGGGTCCCAGGACGATCGCCCGGAGGGAGGATGCAAGCCAAGGCGCCCACGATCCACGACGTCGCCGCGGCCGCCGGCGTCTCGAAGTCGACCGTCTCCAACGTGGTGCGCGGGGCCGAGGAGGTGTCAGAGGGGACGCGGGCGCGAGTGCAGGCCGCGATCACCCGCCTCAACTACAAGCCCAACGTGATCGCGCGCCAGTTCGTCCAACAGCGCACCACGATGCTCGGCGTGCTCGTGGGGGACCTCAGCAACCCATACCACGCCCAGATGGCCCAGGTCGTGGAGCGCGCGGCCTTCGGCCACGGCTACACGACGATGTTCTGCAACATCGAGGGCGCGCAGGAGCTGGCCATCACCGGCGTCGAGGCGATGCTGGCGCACCGGGTGGCCGGCATCGTCTTCCTGGCCTTCATCGCGCGCACCCGCGAGCTGGACGAGGCGCTGCAGAATGCCGGCATCCCGATCGTCTTTTTGGGGCTGAGCGAGCCGTGGGGCGATTCCGTCGGCCCCCGGGACCGGCAGGGCGGCGCGCTGGCCGCCGCGCACCTGCTCGAGCTGGGGCACCACCGCATCGCCTACGTGCGCACCCCGCTGGTCGAGGCCAGCGGCGACCGCGCCCGCCACGACGGCTACCGCGCCGCGCTGCGCCGCGCCGGGGTCAGGACGCTTCCCGTGTACTCCTGGACGCCGGGGGCGACGTCGATCAGGGTCGGGCGCGAGCGGCGCGAGCTCGACTCGGCGCTGCGCGGACGGGATGCGCCGACGGCGCTGTTCGTGTCCAACGACATCGGCGCCATCGCGCTGATCGAGGCCTGCGAGCAGCTCGGGCGCCGGATCCCCGACGACGTTTCGGTGGTGGGATTCGACGACATCGCGCTGGCCGGCCTGCATCGCATCTCGCTGACCACGATCGCGCAGTCGCTGGACGCCCAGGCCGAGCGCGGCGTGGGGCTGCTGCTCGAGCGCATCGCCAACCCGCGCCTCAAGGCGCGCCACGAGAACGCGGACGTGCACCTGCGCGTCCGCGGGTCGACCGCGCCGCCGCCTCCACAGCGGCGATCGGGAGCGGGCACGTAACCAGACTCAGCGCTGACAGGCGGGACACCAGTACGTGGTGCGCCCGCCCACCGTGGCGCGGCTGAGGCTGTGGCCGTCGCGCGGGCAGTGACCCTCCCGGCCCCGCGCCGGGATGAACGCGCCCGTGTGCACGCCGCCCTTGCGGATCGCGGAGCGCACGGCTGACCGCAGCTCGCGGCGCAGGCGGTCGAGCTCCTCGTCGCTGAGACTCGAGGTCGGCCGCGTGGGCGCGATTCGCGCCTGCCACAGGACCTGGTCGGCGAGCAGATTGCCCACCCCGGAGATCGCGCCCTGGTTGAGCAGCCGCGCCTTGACCGCCGTGTGGCCGGAGCCGATGAGCCGGCGAAACTCGTCGCGGCCCACGTCGGCGGCGTCCGGACCCACGTGGCTGAAGTCCGGATTGAGCAGGGCGCGGCCGAGCCGGCGCTTGTCGCGCAGGGCAAAACGGGTCCCGTCGTCGAACTCGACCGCGAACCGGTCCCACGGCGAGACGTCATCACCGTCGTCAACGACGATCCGGCCGGCCATACCGAGGTGCAGGCCCAGCACGGGGCCGTCGTCGGTCTCGAGCCACAGGAACTTGCCCCGCCGCCGCGCGGTGGCGAACGTATGCCCCACGAGGCCGCCGGCGATCTCCCCCGGCGCGTGGGGGCGCGAGACGTAGGTGTCGCCGTCGTGGACGCGGGCGATGCGGCGTCCCAGGATGGACTCCAGCGCGCTCCGGGCGCGCTCGGCTTCGGGCAGCTCGGGCATGTGGAATGTGGAGGCTAGCCTCAGAGTGTGGGACCGGCCCCGTGCGAGAAACGAGAGCTTCAATGGCCGAGCTGCTGATCACCGAGTACACCGACCCAGGCTGCCCCTTTGCCTGGTCTGCCGAGCCCATCCGCTGGCGGCTGCGGTGGCTCTATGGCGACCAGCTGGAATGGGACGTGCGGATGGTCGGCCTGGACGACGCGCGCGAGCGCGTGGGACGGGTCGCTGACGAGGCACACCTCGGCTTCGACGGCCTCTGGCATCTGACCGCGGTGGCCACCGCCGCGTAGAGGGCGTGTCCGGGGGTATCCGACCTCACGGCGGCTATGGTCGTGGGTGCGCGGTGCTCCGTCCCATCGCCGCATGGCCATGAGCAACTCCATCCAAAGCCATCCGTCGGGCCTGACCTGGGTCGAGACCTCGGGCATGCGCCGCGCCGCGCACGCACTGCGCGCCGACGGCCGACTGTGGCTGATCGACCCCTTCGAGGACGAGGCGGCGCTGAGCGCCGCCACCGAGCTCGGGCGCCCGGCGGCGGTGATCCAGCTGCTCGACCGACACAACCGCGATTGCGGCCCCATCGCCCAGCGCCTGGAGGTGCCCCTACTGCGCGTCCCTGACGCCGTCAGCGACAGCCCGTTCACGGTGCTGCCGGTGATCTCCCGCCCGTGGTGGCACGAGAAGGCGCTGTGGTGGGAGTCAGAGCGCGCGCTGGTGATCGCCGAGGCCGTCGGCACGGCGCCGGCGTTTACGCTGGGCCGGCGCGCCGGCATCCATCCCATGCTGCGACTGCGCCCGCCCAAGGGCGCGCTGACCACCTACTCCCCGGAGCGGCTGCTCGTTGGGCACGGCGCTGCGCTCGAATTCGGTGCGGCAGACGCCATCGCCGAGGCGCTGGACGGGGCACTCTCGGACATCCCCCAGCTGCTGCTGAAGCTGCCCTCGCTGGCGCGTGGCACCTGAGTTCGCTGCCGGACCTCAGCGGTAACGGTGTGCGCGTTATCTGGTACCTGGGTGGGAACAATTGTCTTAACACAATGAAAACTGACGCGGTTTTTACATCTAACGCCCAAAGCCGTACCGTGCAGGACTGCAGCCGACATCCGGAACGTCCGGCTGCCATGATCGGTCCCATGAGGGCTCGCGAGCCGCTTGGTGCCGTCAATCGCGGCGGCGCGCTCGAGCTGAGCGCGACAGCGCCGCACGGGCCCAGGGGCCTGTCGTCACCCGCCGGCTGGATCGGATTGGCGGGCCTGCTCACCGCCGGGCTGCTCATCTCGCTGTCGGCGGCGCACACCGAGGTGCTGCTGCCCGCGTCTTTGCGCCAGAGCCTCGGCGGCCTCGCCGGCGCGTTCGGCCACGTGGGCCTGGACATCGGCCTGCCCGGCCTGATCGCCGCGATGGTGCTGATGTTCGTGTCCTACGCGGTCGCGTTGCGCGCGGCCAAATACCTCTCGCGCCGCGCGGTGCTTGTGAGCATCGCGGCGCTCAACGCGCTCGTGCTGGTCGCGCCCCCGCTGCTGTCCACGGACCTGTTCAGCTACATCGCCTACGGCCGGCTGGGCGACACATACGGCGTCAACCCGTACCTGTACGGGCCGAACGTCATCTCGTTTGACCCCCTCTATCACCTGGTCGGCGCCCAGTGGACCCACACGCCCACCGCCTACGGGCCGCTGTTCACGGCGCTCAGCTATCCGCTCGCCGGCCTGAACATCGCCACCAACGTCTTCGCCTACAAGGGGATCGCCGCGCTGTCGTGCCTCGCGATCGTGGTGCTCGTGTGGCACGCCGCCCAGCTGCGCGGCATGGACCCCGTCAAGGCGGTCGCGCTCGTTGGGCTCAACCCGGTGATCGTGGTCTACGGGGTCGGCGGCGGCCACAACGACATGCTCATGCTGGCCCTGCTGGTGGCCGGCATCTATGTGCTCCTGCGCCAGCGCGAGGGCACCGGCGGCGCGATGATCATCGCCGCGACCGCCGTCAAGCTGACCGCGGGCATGCTGCTGCCCTTTGCCATCGCCGCCAGCGCCGGGCGGCGGGTCTACACCTCGGGGCGAGCGCGCATCCTTACCGGCGCCGCGCTGGCCGCGGCGCTGTTCGGCGGCATCGGGCTGCTGATGTTCGGCTCGGGCACCCTGCACCTGGTCGGGACGCTCCAGACCATCCAGTCCAGTGGCGGCGTCCACAGCATCCCCGGCTTCGTCCTCAACGCACTCGGCCTCAAGGAGTTCGACGGCGTCATCGGCGGGCTGCTCCGCGTCGGCTATGCCATCAGCCTCGTCTGGCTCATGTGGCGCGTGTGGATCGGCGAGCTGGACTGGATCACCGCCGCGGGCTGGGCCACCGTGGGCCTGCTCGTCTCCGCGGGCCTGCTCATGCCGTGGTACATCGCCTGGCTGATCCCGCTGGCCGCGCTGAGCTCCGACCGGCGGCTGTGGATCACCGCGATCGGGCTCACCAGCCTGGGCCTCACCTCGCTGTAGCTGTCGCCGCCGCGCGGCCCTCAGGACCGACCTGGAATTCCCGACAAACCGCGGCGCCCGCGGGCGGTTTGCCGGGATTGCCATCCCATAACTGCATTTCCCGGCAAACGAACCGCGCCCGACCAGGTTTGCCGGGAATTACAGGTTGACCGCGGCCATCCCCGTCGCGTCGTAGCGATCCCCCGCGGCCCGCGGCACCTCGGCGTCGATCCTGGCCAGGTCGTCGGCGGTGAGCTCCACGTCGACGGCGCCGGCGTTCTGCTCCAGGTACTCGCGGCGCTTGGTCCCGGGGATGGGGACGACGTCGTCACCCTGAGCGAGCACCCAGGCCAGCGCGAGCTGTGCGGGCGTCACGCCCTTCCCCCGGGCGATCTCGGCCACCTTGCGCGCCAGCGCCAGATTGGCGTCGAGGTTGTCACCGGTCCACCGCGGCCCGCTACGGCGGAAATCACCTGGCTCGAGCTCGTCGGGCGAGCTGAAGCGCCCTGACAGGAAGCCGCGGCCCAGCGGCGAGTAGGGCACGAAGCCAATCCCCAGCTCGCGGCAGGTCGGCAGGATCTCGACCTCGACGTCGCGGGTCCACAGCGAGTACTCGGTCTGAAGGGCGCTGATGGGATGGACCGCCTGGGCGCGCCGCAGGGTCTCGGCCGACGCCTCGGACAACCCGATGTGGCGGATCTTGCCCTGGGCTACGAGCTCGGCCATGGCGCCGACGGTCTCCTCGATCTCCACCTTGGGGTCGACGCGGTGCTGGTAGTAGAGGTCGACGTGGTCAACACCGAGACGCGTGAGCGAGCCCTCGATGGACCTGCGCACGTGCTCGGCAGAGCCGTCAACGGGGCCTACGGTGCTCTGGTCACCCGCAGTCGCGGCGTCGATCCGGCGCGCGAACTTGGTGGCGATCACGTAGTCGTCGCGGTGTCCCTTGATCGCGCGGCCCACCAGCTCCTCGTTGGTCATGGGGCCGTAGAGCTGGGCGGTGTCCAGGAACGTGATCCCCAGCTCCCGCGCCCGCTGGATGGTGGCGATCGCCTCGCCCTCGTCGGCCGAGCCGTAGAACGCCGACATCCCCATGCATCCCAGTCCCAGGGCCGAGACCTCAAGCGTTCCGAGCGTACGCAGTTTCATTGGCTGAGCTCCAATCACAGTTCGGCGGTCCTGCTCACGATAGAAACGCCATGTCACGATCCCGTTATGGCAGCCGCCAAGAGCGAGGCCGTCGAGCTCGATGTCAACGGCAGGACGGTCCGGATCTCCAGCCCCGACCGGGTCTACTTCAGCGCTCGCGGCGAGACCAAGCTCGACCTGGCCAACTACTACATGAGCGTCGGGGACGGCATCGTCCGCGCCCTGCACGAGCGGCCGTGCATGCTGCACCGCTTCCCGTCGGGAGTGGACGGCGAGAAGGTCCACCAGAAGCGCGTGCCCAAGGGCGCGCCGCCGTGGCTTCAGACGGTCCGCATCACATTCCCCCGCTTCGGCCGCACCGCCGATGAGCTGTGCGTCACCGAGCTGGCCAGCGTCATCTGGGCGGTGCAGATGTCGACGGTCGAGTTTCACCCGTGGAACTCGCGGTGTACCGACGTCGAACGCCCCGACGAGTGGCGGATCGATCTGGACCCGATGCCCGACTGCCCGTTGGACCGCGTCCGGCGGGTGGCACGGACCGCTCACGAGGTGCTGGACGAGATCGGCGCCGTGGGCTGGCCCAAGACCTCGGGCGGTCACGGCATTCACATCTATGTGCGTGTCACGCCCGAGCACGGCTTCGCCGACGTCCGCCGGGCCGCGCTGGCGTTCGCGCGCGAGGTGGAGCGCCGGGCCCCGGAGGATGCCACCACCACCTGGTGGCGCAAGGACCGCGCGCCCGAGAAGGTCTTCGTGGATTACAACCAGAACGCTCGAGACCACACGATCGCCTCGGCCTATTCCGTGCGCGGCAATGTGCACGGCACGGTGTCGGCCCCGATCGCCTGGGACGAGATCGATGACGTGCAGCCCGAGGAGCTGACGATCGCCACGATGCCCGCCCGCTTCGCGAAGCTGGGCGACCTGCACGCGGGGATCGACGACGCCGTCTTCTCGCTCGAGCCCCTGCTCGCCTGGGCGCAGCGCGACGAGCGCGCCGGCGAGCAGGCCCCGCCCGAGCCCGACGCCGACGCCTGACGACTGACCGCCCGAGTACGAGGAGAAGCGCCGCCTCTGGCTCGCCGCCGCGGGCGCCGTCTAGTAGCGCTGCGTCCGGTCCTCCGAGCCCGACCAGCCGCTCCAGCGCTCGACGTCCACCGCCAGCACCGCCCCCACCACCCGCTGCTGGGGGTAGCGCGCCCGCAGCAAGTCCGTCGCGCGCCGCGCCTCCTCCTCGTCCATCCCGAGCACCCGCCCGCGGCCCTCGGCGCGCACCCACCACAGCGCGCTCCAGTCCGCGTCGTCGTAGTGGTCCACCAGCAGCGCCACGAGCGGGTTCTCCGCCACGTTGCGCAGGCGCCTCAGCGCCGTGGTCCGCTTGGGTTTGGCGTCGACGGCGCTGTAGATGCGATCGTCGTCAACGGCGAAGACGACGGGGACGAGGTGCGGCCGGCCGCCGGCGTCGGCCGTGGCCAGCCGCGCCACCCGCGCGGCGGCGAAGCGCTCGCGCGCCTCGGCGGGGGTCACGCCTCCCCGGTCACCTCGGCGATGGCAGACTCCCAGCGCTCCAGCGCGCGCTCCACCACCGACCGGTTGCCTGACGGGATCCAGTGCACCGCCCGCGCAAAGCCGGCGTCGGTCAGCTCGGCGAGCGCCGCCGCCTGCGCGGGAACGCCCATCGCCATCATGTCGATGTGACGGTCGGCGCGGTCGCGCAGCGCATCGACGCGCGCCAGCAGGTCGTCGGCGCCGTAGTTGGGAAACCAGGCGTCGCCGAAGGCCAGCACGCGGTCCTCGACGGTCGGCCCGAGACCGCCCACCAGCACCGGCGGGTGCGGGCGCTGGGCGGGCTTGGGCCAGGACCAGATCCGGTCAAAGGACACGAACTCCCCGTCATAGCTCGCCTCCTCGTGGGTCCAGATCGCCTTCATGGCCTCGATGCGCTCCTTCATCACACGCATGCGCGTGCGGGGATCGGTGCCGTGATTGGCCATCTCCTCGCGGTTCCAGCCCGCCCCCACCCCGAACTCCAGGCGCCCTCCCGAAAGGTGGTCGACCGACGCGACCTCCTTGGCGGTGATGATCGGGTCGCGCTCGATGACCAGGCAGATCCCGCTGCCGACGCGGAGCCTGGACGTCGCCGCCGCGGCCGCGGTCAGCGCCACGAACAGGTCATAGGTGTGGATGTACTTGCGCGGCAGTTGCCTGCCGCCGGGGTACGGCGAGTCCCGGCTTGCCGGGATGTGCGTGTGCTCGGCGAAGAACAACGACTCGTGGCCGCGCTCCTCGATGAGGCGGGCGAACGCGCCAGGCGCCATCGCGTCGTGGGTGGGGAAGTAGCCGATTCCGAATTCCATGCCGCCGAGTCTAGGCGCGCCCGCCGGCGGCACCTCCCGGCCCGGCTCACCGAGGCGTACCCGTTCAGGCGGTGGCCACCCCGCCCCAGCTCAGCCTCCGGCGGCCTGCGCGAGTGCGATCGCCCCCAGCACGCCGGCACGATCACCGAGCGCCGGCGCCACCACGTAGCGGTCGATCTCGTCGCCCATCAGCGGCGTGTCGAGGTAGCCCGCGTTGAGTCTCACGAGGTGCGCGCGCACCTGGTCCATGAGGCCCGCGCGCTCCATCACGCCACCGCCGATCACCACCCGCCGCGGCGAGGCGACGAGCACGATCGCGAGGACCCCGAGCGCGATGTACTCGGCCTCCAGCGCCCACGCCGGATGGTCGTCGGCCAGGTCCTTGGGGTCGGCGCCCCAGCGCGCGCGGATCGCCCCGCCGGCGGCCAGCCCCTCCCAGCAGTCTCCGTGCGCGGGGCAGGCGCCCTCGAACGGGTCGCGCGCGCGGTCGTGGGGGATGCGCAGATGTCCGGCCTCGGGGTGGACGAGGCCATGGACGGGACGGCCGTCGATGAGCAGTCCGGCGCCGATGCCGGTGCCGATGGTGAGGTAGCAGACGCTGTCGACGCCCCGGGCGGCGCCCCAGCGCCGCTCGCCCAGCGCGGCGGTGGTCACATCGGTGTCGAAGTACACCGGCAGCCCGAGGCGTTCGCCCAGCGCGGGCGCCACCGACGCGTGGGCCCAGCCCGGCTTGGGGGTGGTGGTCACGTGACCCCACGTCGGCGAGCCGCGGTCGAGATCGACCGGGCCGAAGGACCCGATGCCGATCGCCGCCGGGCGCGGGCCGCGCTCGAAGAACGCGGCGATGCGCGCGATCGTCGGCTCGGGCTCGCCGGTGGGGAAGGTCTCCTGCGCCGCGATGTCGCCGGGCCCGGTGCCGAGCGCGCACACCACCCACGTGCCGCCCGTTTCCACGCCCCCATAGATCTCCGCCATCGGGGCAATCATGACTCCTGGCCCAGCGCGGCGACGCCGATCAGATGTCGGGCCAGAGCGCGCCGTCGGCGACGGCCCCGCGCTCGATCTGCTCGAGGGTCTCGTCGGTTCGCCGGTCGGCCACCATCGCCTCGAGCGCCTCGCCCACCGTCCGGGCCCACACGCGCCGCATGACCACCGGGCGCCCGCCGTCGGCGCTGAGCTCGGTCCAGTCCAGCGCGACCAGCGCGCGCCGGCCGTCGGGCGTCAGCGGCCGGTGGTCGTCGGGGTCGGCCCCGGAGAACATCGCGACCTGCGCGCGCCAGCCGTGCGGGCAGAGCTCGCTCATCAGCGCTCGCGCGCGCTCCTCGGCCCCGGCGGCGTCCTGTCGCCGGGGGCGCCCGCGCCACGGGGCCAGACCCCGGCGCGAGCGGGAGACGGCCATCCCCAGCAGCGGGCCCGTCACCGCCCCGACGCAGACCACGAACACGATGAGCGCGAGTGCGCCCAGCAGGCCCTGCGAGCCCGGATGGACGCGCACGACGGCGAATGACACCGCCCAGATCAGCACACGTCCACGGTACCCGGTGGCGCGTGCCCGTCAAGCCGAAATCAGCCGCCGGAGGCGGGCAGCGTGAGCAGGGCGGCGCTCCCCGGCGCCAGCGTGACCGAGTACGCCCCGCCGCGCGGCGCAACCGTTTGGGCCCGGGGCGGCGCGAGCACGCCGGTGGGAGTGGCGGCGCCGAAGCTCCGGCCGCCCAGCGTGAGCCCGGACGTGGCATAGGCGCTGGAGGCGCGGAGCGGCTCCACGCTCGCTGGGCCCGGGACGACCGGCGTGCGGATGACCGCGAGCGCCGGGCTGGACAGGCTGTCGTTGATGAGCAGCACGCGAACCCGGTGGTCGGGCGCCAGCGTCGCCCACGCGCGCAGCGGGCCGGTGCTGCCCGAGACGACGCGGAGCAGCCGCGACCCGGCGGGGGCGGCCTGGGCGAACATCAGCGCCCCGTAGTAGAGGGGGTGCACGCTCGCCTGCCAGTGGCCGTGCGCCAGCGAGAAGTCGAACAGCCCGTTGGCGGAGTTGGGATACGTGTGGAGGTTGACCCCGTCGACGCCGTCTCCGGCCAGGTTGAAGAGCGCGTCCATCGCCCAGAGCGCCGAGGCCAGGGTGTTGCTCACGCCCGGACGCCCGTTGCAGGTAATCGAGCCCATCTCGTCGATCCGATAGGCGGCGCCGTTGCGGTGCGCCAACGCCACGGAGGGACCGATCTGACCGACCTCGCCGCGCGACGCGTCCAGGCTGACCAGGTGGGGCACCGACGGATACACGGGCGAGGACGGAGTGGTCACGCACTGATTGAGCCCATACGCGTGCGAGGTGAGCATCCGCACCTGTGAGTGGGGCGACAGCAGGCGCTCAAACTCCCCGGCCCACGGCGGAGTGTCCGTCTCGGGGCCCGCGATCGGCAGCCGCGGCACGACCCCCAGCGTCCGCGCGACCTCGCTCACGTAGTCATCGGGACCGTACGTCGGCGGCCGGGAGAACACCGGCGAGCCGGCATGGCTGTACCACGGCACCGGATGGCCGCCGTCGCGGCGGAACCACGGGACGTGCGTGTAGAGGTCGGGCTCGTTGCCGATCTCCATCGCCGCCATGTAGCGACTGCCGATGCCCGTTACGAGCCGGTCGGCCTCGACCTGGCTGATCCGGGTCCGATTCGCCTCCAGGTTGATCCCCAGCAGGAACCGCGCGTCGGTCGCCTGGGCCAGGGCGCGGGCATCGGCGGCCCAGCGCGTGTTGAGGTCATAGGTCACGCCCAAGGGCCGGCTCAGGCCCCGCACCGGCCACCACACCCGGTCGGTGCTCTGCCCGCCGATCCGCACGCTGGGCCGGCCACCGGGGTCGAGGTTGTGCACCAGCTGGACGAACACCGGGTTCACCGACGCCGCGGTGGTCCCGGAGAGCGCCGGGATCTCGCTGAACTCGAGCGCGAGCCCGAGGAAGTCGGCCGGGATCGCCCGGCCGTGCCGCATGCCGGTGACGCCGAGGCGGAACACATAGGCCTGGGCCGCGGACGCGCCCGCCGAAGCGCAAACGGCGGCGCTCAGCCCCACCACGCACAGCAGCGTCCTCAGCCGGCGGGTCAGCCGGAGTGGCGGGGCGGGCACGAGCGGAGACTATCCACTTTGTGGAACAGTTCTGCCGATGGCCCGGCCCCCGGCGACTCCCCGCGCGCTGGCGGTGGCGCGCGGCGACGAGCCCGCCGACACCCTCATCACCGGCGGGCGCGTCTTCTCCGACGCGACCCGCGAGTGGATCGACACCTCCCTGGCGCTGGCCGACGGCGTGATCGCCGGCTGGGGCGATCGCGAGGCGCGCGAGACGATCGACGTGGACGGCGCCGCGCTGACCCCGGGGTTCGTGGACGCCCACATGCACCTGGAGTCCACCAAGCTGTGGATCGACGAGTTCGTGTCCACGGTGCTCCCGGCCGGGACCACCGCGGTCGCCGCCGACCCGCACGAGCTCGCCAACGTCCTGGGGGTCCCGGGGATCCTCGCCCTGATGGAGGCCGCGCAACCGCTCCCGTTCACGTTCGCGGTGTACGCGTCCAGCTGCGTGCCGGCCTCGCCGTTCGAGTCCTCCGGGGCGACGCTTGGCGCCTCCGACATCGAGCGGCTGATCTCCCGCCACGGCGCCCTCGGCGTAGCCGAGGTGATGAACTTCCCGGGCGTGATCGCCGGCGATCCGGAGATGCTCGCGCGCATCTCCGCCGCGGGCGCGCTGCCCGTGGACGGCCACAGCCCGGGGGTGTCAGGTCCGATGCTGGACGCCTACCTGGCCGCCGGCGTGGAGTCCGATCACGAGAGCACCACGCTGGCCGAGGCCGAGGAGAAGCGGCGCAAGGGGATGTGGCTCTTCCTCCGCCAGGGGTCGGCCAGCCAGAACCTCCTGGAGCTAGCGCCGACCATCGTGGCCCACGGCACCGACCGGGCGGCGTTCTGCACCGACGATCGCGAGCCCGACACGCTGCGCCGCCTGGGCCACGTCAATGACTGCGCCCGGCTGGCGGTGGCCGCCGGCATCTCCGAGATCGAGGCGATCCTGTTGGCCAGCACCAACCCCGCGCGCTACCACGGCTTCACCGCCCTGGGCTCGCTGGGCCCGGGCCACCAGGCCGACGTGCTGGCGTTCTCCTCACTGGGCTCCTGGCGGCCCGACCGTGTGTGGCAGCGCGGGCGGCTGGTGGTAGCCGGGGGCGCGCTGGTCTCCGGAGCCGTGCCCGCGGCGCCGGCTCCCGCGCTCCTGCGCGACACGGTCAACATCGGCCCGCTGCCCGGCGCCGACGCGCTCGTGCTGCCGGCGCGGCTGGGCACGCACGTGCGGGCGGTGGGAGTGGAGAGCCACAGCCTCACCACGCGCCACGCCGAGCTCGAGGTCGAGCCCGACGCGGACCTGGCCCACGCCGCGGTCGTGGAGCGCCATCGCGCCACCGGCCGCGTGGGGCGCGGTTTTGTCACCGGCTTTGGGCTCGAGCGCGGGGCCATCGCCTCGACCGTCGCCCACGACGCCCACAACCTCGCGGTCGTCGGGCGCTCCGGCGAGGACATGCACACCGCCGTCGCCCGGCTGGCCGAGATCGGCGGTGGGCAGGTGGCGGTCCTGGACGGCCACGTGCTCGCCGAGGTCCCGCTGCCGCTGGCCGGCCTCATGAGCGATCGCCCGGCCGGCGAGGTCTCGGCGCAGATCGAGGTGCTCAACCGCGCGGCCTCCGAGCGCCTGGGGACGACCGTGGCGGAGCCATTCATGCAGCTCTCGTTCATCGCGCTGAGCGTGATCCCCCGGCTGCGGCTCACTGACGGCGGGCTGGTCGACGTGGATCGCTTCGCGTACGTGCCGGTGCAGCTCGGCTGATCGCGGGGCGGATTAGCAACGCCCGCACGCGCGGTTAGCGACGCGTTACGCGGGGCCGTTTCGGGCTCCGGAGATGAGAGCTCGCATAGCGAAGCGACGTTCGTTTAGCGGGCGCTAACTCAGGCGCAGTCCGGAATCTCGCCCCGGGCTCGCCGTGAGAGGGGCGCACCATCGGACGGCGAGTTCCCACTTCGGGCTGCCGGCAGGCCGGCCCCGACGACTGCCCACGTACGAAAGGACACCATGCGCGACACCCGCCACCCTCGCCTGCGAGCTGCTCTACCGCTCGCGGTCAAGGTCCCCGAGATCGCGCTCATCTTCTGGGTGCTCAAGCTTCTGACCACGGGCATGGGCGAGGCGATGTCGGACTTCATGGGACAGCACAGCATCCCGATCGCGGGCGCCGTCGGGATCCTCGGGCTGGCGGTCGCCCTGTGGCTCCAGTTCCGCGCCCCCGAGTACCGCGCGCCGGTGTACTGGTTCGCCGTAATGATGGTCGCGGTATTCGGCACGATGGCGGCCGACGCAATGCACAGGGGGGCCGGCATCCCGTACTCGGTCACCACGCCGGTGTTTGCGGCGTTCGTGGCGCTCACGTTCCTGGTCTGGTACCGCAGCGAGGGCACGCTATCGATCCACTCGATCAACACCCGCCGGCGCGAGGCGTTCTACTGGACCGCCGTCCTGGGCACCTTCGCTCTGGGCACCGCGGCCGGCGACCTGACCGCCTACTCGCTGAACCTCGGCTTCTGGGCCTCGGCCGTCCTGTTCGCCGTCGTGTTCGCGATCCCCGCCGTCGCCTGGTGGCGTTTTGACCTCAATCCGATCCTGGCCTTCTGGGCGGCGTACGTCGTCACCCGCCCGCTGGGAGCGTCGTTTGCCGACGGCTTCAGCAAGCACACCAACGGCGGCCTGGGCTGGGGCGACGGCACCGTGAGCGCCATCGCGCTCGTGGCCTTCGTCGCGCTGGTGGGGTACGTCGCGGTCACCCGGCGTGACGTGCAGCGCCGCCATCACCTTCACGTGCCCCAGCCCTGGAGTGAAAGTGCAGAGGGCGGCGTCGTCTAGAGGTGCCCGGCACGATCGCCGTGACCGGCGATACTGCGGGCGCGGGCCGGCCTGACCGCCGCCCGCTCCATCCACAGCGCCAAGGAGGCCGGCCGATGTCGAGGGTCGCCGAGGCACGGGTCATCGTCACGTGCCCGGGCCGCAACTTCGTCACGCTGAAACTGACCACCTCAGACGGCGTCACCGGCCTGGGCGACGCCACGCTCAACGGCCGCGAGCTGGCGGTCGCGGCCTACCTCGAACAGCACGTGTGCCCGCTGCTGATCGGCCGCGACGCCGGCGCCATCGAGGACACGTGGCGCTATCTCTACAACGGGGCCTACTGGCGGCGGGGGCCGGTGACGATGACTGCGATCGCCGCTGTGGACACCGCGCTGTGGGACATCAAGGGCAAAACGGCCGGCCTACCGGTGTATGAGCTGCTCGGAGGCCGGTGCCGCACCGGGGTGACGGTCTACGGGCACGCCAACGGCGAGACACCCGCTGACGTGCTCGCCGCCGTGGGGCGCTACGTCGAGCTCGGCTACCAGGCGGTCCGCGTGCAGTGCGGCATCCCGGGGCTGCCCGCGACCTACGGCGTGAGCCGCGCCGACATGTTCTACGAGCCGGCCGAGGGCGAGCGTCCGCGCGAGGAGCTCTGGTCCACGCGCCGCTACCTGGCCACCGTCCCCGATGTCCTCGCCGAGGTGCGCGCGGCCTACGGGCCTGACCTGAACCTGCTGCACGACGTCCACCACCGCCTGACCCCGATCGAGGCCGCCCAGCTCGGCCGGCTGCTCGAGCCGGTGCAGCTGTTCTGGCTCGAGGACCCCGTGCCCGCCGAGCTCCAGGCCAACCTCCGGCTCGTGCGCTCGCACACCACCACGCCCCTGGCGATCGGCGAGGTGTTCAACTCGATCTGGGACTGTCAGCAGCTCATCTCAGAGCAGCTCATCGACTTCATCCGGATGAGCGTCGTCCACTCGGGCGGCATCACCCACCTGCGGCGCATCCTGCACCTCGCCGAGCTCTACCGCGTGCGCTCGGGCTCTCACGGCGCGACCGATCTCTCCCCCATCTGCATGGCCGCGGCCCTGCACCTCGACCTCGCCATCCCCAACTTCGGCCTGCAGGAGTACATGCGCCACAGCGACGACACCGACCGCGTCTTCCCGCACGGCTACACGTTCCGCGACGGGATGCTGCATCCCGGTGACGAGCCAGGGCTGGGGGTGACGATCGACGAGGAGCTCGCGGCGTGGTTCCCGTACCAGCTGGCGCTGCTGCCGGTCGCTCGGCTCCAGGACGGCACCATGCACGAGTGGTGAGTGGCGCTCCGGGCGACTCTGATGGCAAAAGTCACCGTGGCGGTGGGATTTGCCATCAGAGTCAGCCCCTCTGCTGCTACTGTAAACCTTTACATGGCAGCCGGCATTCACGACGTCGCCCAGCGCTCGGGAGTTTCGGTGGCCACCGTCTCGCGCTCCTTCACCGCCCCGCACACCGTCCGCGAGGCCACCCGCGTGCGCGTGCTCGGCGCGGCCGCCGAACTGGGCTACCGTCCCAACCGCGCCGCCCGCGGCCTCATCACCGGCCGGACCGGCAACATCGGCGTCGTCGTCCCCGACCTCGGCAATCCGTACTTCCAGGGCGTGCTCAAGGGCGCTCAGGCACGGGCGCGCGAGGCTGACTACGCCGTCTTCATCGCCGACGGTCAGGAGAGCGCGACCGAGGAGGAGGCGCTCATCGCCGCCATGAGCAAGCAGGTCGACGGGATCCTGTTGTGCTCCAGCCGGCTGGACACGCGCACGCTCGCCGCCCTCGAGCCCGCACCCGCGGTCGTGCTGCTCAACCGCCGCGTCGACGGCCTGGCCACCGTGACGGTCGACAGCGCCGACGGGATGCGCCAGGCCGTGGATCACCTGTCGGCGCTCGGCCATCGCCGGTGCGCGTTCGTATCGGGCCCGCGGCGATCGTGGTCCAACCAGCAGCGCCTGCGCGGGCTGCGCGCCGCCGCGCGCACCGCCCGTCTGGAGGTCGTGACGGTCGGCCCTGTGGCCCCTCGGTTCGAGGGGGGTGCCGGCGCGGCCGAACGCGTGCTCGCCGCCGGCGCCACCGCTGTGCTGGCCTACAACGACCTGGTGGCCGCCGGCATCCTCAGCCGGCTCGCCGAGCTCGGCGTCAGCGTGCCGGACGAGCTCAGCGTCGTCGGCTTTGACGACATCCCGCTGGCGGCGATGCTCACGCCGGCGCTCACCACGGTGGCGGCCCCGACGGCGCGGGCCGGGGCATGCGCCGTCGAGGCGTTGCTCGGCCGCCTGGAGCCCGACACCGCGGCCCCGGCCACCTGCGAGCGCGAGCTGGCGCCCACGCTCGTGGTGCGCGGCTCGACGGCCGCCCCGGCCGACGTCCTCACCGCTACAACTGAAAGGACTGTGTGATGCGACACCTGACGACCGCGGGCGGCGAGACCGCGCATATCAACCTCGCCCTGGCCGACCTGAGCCCGGGGGAGGAGCTGGTGCTCGAGGACGACGGCGAGACGGCGGCGGTCGTCCTGACCGGGATGGTCGACGCGGTCACGACCGACGGGCTCTCCTTGGGCCGGGCCGGCGGACGCGCGTCGGTGTTCGAGGCGCCGGGCGACACCGTCTATGCGCCGGCGGGGACCGGGCTGCGCCTGACCGGCGCGCTCGACGCGCCCGTGCAGGTGGCGATCGCCAGCGCGGCTGCCGAGCCGTCCCCCGACGCGCCCGGAGCCCGCGTGATCGGCCCCGCCGACCAGCGGATCGCCGAGGTCGGCGCGGGCAACTGGTCGCGCACCGTGCGCACCATCCTCGGGCCCGAGCACGACGCCCAGCGGCTGCTGCTGGGCGAGACCATCAACCCCCCCGGCAACTGGTCCTCCTACCCCCCACACCGCCACGATCGCCAAAATCCGCCCGAGGAGGTGGACCTCGAGGAGGTCTACCTGTTCCGGGTGAACCCGCCCGGCGGCTTCGGCATCCAGATCCGCTACGAGCTCGACGGCGCGGGCAGCGAGGAGTCGTTTCTCGTCCGCGATGACGACATCGCCGTCATCCGCTCCGGCTTTCACCCGGTCGTCGCCGCCTCCGGCTATGAGCTGTACTACCTGTGGGCGATGGCGGGCGACGGACGTGTGATGATGCCCTACCTCGATCCCGCCCACGCGTGGGTGCAGAACGGGCGATGACCATGGAGCTCGCCGATGTCCTCCTCAAGCTCCACCCCGGCGATCCGGTGGCGCTGGCGCGCCGCGAGCTCGCCGCCGGCACCGAGCTGAACGGCCCCGGGCGCGACGTCACCGTCCGCGACACGATCCCGCACGGTCACAAGGTCGCCCTGGTCGACATCGCCGTGGGCGAGCAGGTCCTCAAGTACGGCCAGCCGATCGGGATCGCCACGAAGGCCATCGCGGCCGGCGAGCACGTCCACGAGCACAACCTGCGCTCGCTCTCGCGCGAGGGGCTGCCCGTGCCCGCGCAGACCGGCGCCGGAGGCGCGACCGCGGCCGGCACGGGTGCGACGGCGACCCCCGCGCCCGCTGCAGACAACCCGACGTTCGATGGCATCGTCCGCCCCGACGGCCGCGTCGGCACCCGCAACTACGTCGCGGTGCTCAGCTCTGTCAACTGCTCGGCGACCGTGGTCAAGCGGATCGCGGCCGCCTTCGCGGCGCCGGGCGCGCTTGACGACCACCCCGGCGTGGACGGCGTCATCGCCGTCACCCACGGCAGCGGCTGCGGCCTCTCCCGCGACGGCGCGGGACTCGAGGTGCTGCGCCGCACCCTGGCCGGCTACGCCCGCCACCCCAACGTCGCCGCTGTGGTCGTCGTCGGGCTCGGGTGCGAGGTCAACCAGATCAACGCGCTGGTCGACGGGTTCGACCTGCCGGAGGGCGTGCCGCTGCGCCGTCTCGTCATCCAGGAGCAGGGGGGGTCGGTGGCCACGGTGCGCCGCGGCATGGAACTGGTCACCGAGCTGCTGCCCGAGGCGGCCGCGCCGCGCCAACCGGTGGCGGCGAGCGAGCTGATGCTCGGCCTCAACTGCGGCGGCTCGGACGGATGGTCGGGGGTGACGGCCAACCCGGTGCTCGGCGTCGCCGTCGACCGCCTCGTCGCCGCGGGCGGCACCGCCGTCCTCGGCGAGACCCCGGAGATCCACGGCGCCGAGCACCTGCTGACCAGCCGCGCCGTGTCGCCCGACGTGGCCCGGGCGCTGATGGAGCGGATCGAGTGGTGGGAGGCCTACACCGCGGCCGACGGCGGCAACATGGACAACAACCCCTCGCCGGGCAACCGCGCGGGCGGGGTGACGACGATCGAGGAGAAGTCGCTGGGCGCGGTGGCCAAGGGCGGCTCCACGCCGCTGCAGGCCGTCTACCGCTACGCCGAGCCGGTCACCGCCACGGGGCTGGTGTTCATGGACACGCCCGGCTATGACCCCGTGAGCGTCACCGGGATCGTCGCCGGCGGCGCCAACCTGGTGTGCTTCACGACCGGCCGCGGATCGGTGTTCGGCTGCAAGCCCGCCCCGAGCCTCAAGCTGGCGACGACGACCCAGCTCTACGAGCGGATGCCCGATGACATGGACTTCAACGCCGGGGCGGTCCTGGACGGCGAGGCCACCGTGTCCGAGCTCGGCGACATCCTGTTCGAGGAGATTCTGGCCACCGCGTCGGGGCGGCCGACCAAGTCAGAGGAGCTCGGCTTCGGTGACGAGGAGTTCCGGCCCTGGCAGCTGGGCGCGGTGATGTGAGCCGGCGCCTGAGCCTCGCCACACTTGAGCAGTTGCCGCGCGAACTGGCGCCTCGGCTGGACCCCCGCACGCTGGGGGTGGGGATCGTGCACCTGGGCATCGGCGCGTTTCACCGCGCCCACCAGGCGGTCTACACCGAGGACGCGATCGCCGCCGCCGGCGGTGACTGGGGCGTCTGCGGCGTCAGCCAGCGCAGCCCGTCGGTGATCGAGCGGCTCGCCCCCCAGGACGGGCTCTACACGCTGGCCCAGCGCGACGGCACGGGCGAGCGGCTGCGGGTGATCGGCGCGGTGCGCGAACTGCACTGGGCCCACGCGGACCCCGAAGCGCTCCGCGACCGGCTCGCCGCACCCGCCACGCGCGTGATCACGCTGACCGTGACCGAGAAGGGCTACCAGCACGATCCGGCCACCAATCGCCTCCGGCTCGACAGCCCCGACGTGGCCGCCGACCTCGCCGATGGCGGGGCCCGCACCGTGGTGGGCCAGCTGGCGCGCGGCCTGGCGCAGCGCCGCGCGCGGGACGGCGGCCCGGTCACCGTGCTGTGCTGCGACAACCTCCCCGATAACGGTCACGTGCTGCGCGGACTGGTCGCTGACTTCGTGCACCGCGCCCCCGCATCCGATGGGTTGGGCGACTGGATGGCGGCCAACGTGACCTTCCCCTCCACAATGGTGGATCGGATCACCCCCGCCACCACGGAGCGGGACCTCGCCCGCATCGCCGGCGCGCTCGGCATCCGCGACGAGGGCGCCGTGGTCACCGAGCCGTTCACCCAATGGGTGATCGAGGACGACTTCGCCGCCGGGCGGCCGGCGTGGGAGCGGGCGGGGGCGATCCTCACCACCGACGTGCGCCCCTATGAGCAGATCAAGCTGCGCATGCTCAACGGCGCCCACTCGACGCTCGCCTATCTCGCCCAGCTGGCGGACTGCGAGCTCGTCTCCGACGCCGTCGGTGACGACGCGCCGTTCACCGCCGCGGTCCGCGCGCTCATGGCCGGCGACGTCGCGCCCACCCTGGCGGTGCCCGCCGGCTTTGACCTCGGCGCCTACCAGGCCGAGCTGCTTCAGCGCTTCGCCAACCCGGCGCTGCGCCACCGCACGTCGCAGATCGCCATGGACGGCAGCCAGAAGCTGCCGATGCGCCTGCTGGGCACGATCCGCGATCGCCGCCGGGCGGGTGCCGAGCCCGTCGTGGCGTCGCTGGGCGTCGCCGCCTGGATGCGCGTCGTGAGCGCCCGGCGCTCGGACAGCGGGCGTGAGCTGACCGTCGACGACCCGCTGGCCGGCGAGATCGCCGACCGGCTGCGCGGCCGCGAGGAACCGGAGGCCGTCGTCCACGCGCTGCTGTCGATGCGCCAGATCTTCGACGAGGAGCTCGCCGACGACGCGGGCTGGCGCGGGCTGCTCGCAGATCATCTCGACGCCCTGATCAGCGACGGGGCGCAGCGCACCGCGCGCCGCCTCGGCGGCTGAGGTCAGAATGCCGTCCGTGGCCGACCGCCTCCCCATCACCGCCCAGCTGCAGGAGTCCGGCGTGGTGGCGATCCTGCGCGGCTCCAGCGACCGCCATCTCGAGGCGGTGTCGCGCACGCTGGGCGAGGCCGGCATCACGTGCCTGGAGCTGACGCTCACCACCCCGGGCGCGGTCAACGCGCTGGCGCGCGTGCGCGCCGAGCTCGATCCCGGCGTGGCCCTCGGCATGGGCAGCGTCGTGAACGCCGGCCAGGCGGCGGCGTGTCTGGAGGCCGGCGCCGACTTCCTGGTCAGCCCGGGCGTGTGCGCCGAGGTGGCGGCGTACGCACGGCAGCGCGGGGCGGCCTGCTACCCCGGCGCCTGGACGCCGACCGAGCTGCTGACGGCGTGGGGGCTCGGCGCTCCGGCGGTCAAGCTGTTTCCGGCGGCCTCGGGCGGGCCCCGTCATCTCAAGGACGTCCGCGCTCCCCTCCCCCACATCCCGCTCGTCCCCACCGGCGGCGTCGCGCTCGACGAGATCCCCGAGTACATCGGTGCCGGCGCGGTGGCGGTCGGGCTCGGGAGCCCGCTCATCGGCGACGCGCTGGACGGCGGCTCGCTCACGGGGCTGCGCGAGCGCGCGCTCGCCGCGCTCGAGGCCGTCCGGACCGGGCGCGAACGGCCGTGAGCGGCGGCCTTGTCACCCTCGGCGAGACGATGGGTCTCGTCGTCCAGAGCCACGCCGGGTCGCTGCGCAACGGGGAGGCGATGACATTCGGCATGGGCGGCTCGGAGTCCAACGTGGCGATCGGCGTGCGGCGATTGGGAATGCCGGCGACGTGGATCGGTCGTGTGGGCGACGACCCTCCGGGGCACCTCATCCTGCGCGAGCTGCGCGCCGAGCGGGTGAGGACGATCACCGTCACCGATCCGGCGCCGACCGGTCTGATGATGCGCTGGCGCCCGAGCGGTGCCCACGGGCGGGTCACGTACTACCGGCGCGAGAGCGCCGGCGCACACCTTCAGGTGGCCGACATCCCGGAGGCCGTGATCCGGGAGGCCGAGGTTCTCCACGTCACGGGCATCACCTTCGCCCTGGGCCCGGGCCCCGCCGAGACCGTCGCCCATGCCGTGGCGGTGGCGCGCGCGGCGGGCGTGACGGTGACGCTCGACCTCAACTACCGGCTGGCGCTGTGGTCGGTGGAGGAGGCCGAGCCCGTGCTGGCCGCGGCGGTGCGCCAGGCCGACGTCGTGTTCGCCGGCGAGACGGAGGCGGAGATCGTCACCCATACCGCCGATCCTCTTCATGCCGCCCGAGCGCTCGAGGCCATGGGCCCGGCGCAGGTGTTCATCAAACGCGGGGCGCACGGATGCCTGGCGCGGATCAACGGCGCGACCTTCGAGCAGCCGGCGCCCGCGGTCAGCGTCGTGGACACCGTGGGCGCCGGAGACGCGTTCGTCGCCGGGTACCTCGCCGAGCTGATGACCGGCGCGGATCCGGTCGCGCGGGTGCGCACCGCCGTCGCCGCGGGCGCGTTCGCGGTCACCGTCTCCGGCGACTGGGAGGGAATGCCGGACCGCCGGTCGCTGTCGCTGCTGGAGGCGACCGAGCCGGTCATCCGCTGACGCGGTGCCGCGCCCAGAGCCGGGTGGAGGCGCCAGCGCGGGCGCCTCCACCCGTCACCAGCTACGGTGACCAGGTCACCGGCTTGGTGATGTAGCTCTCGGTCCCGGTGTACGCGACCTTCCCGATGCCCCCGGGTACCAGCAAGGTCAGGCATGTCTTAAGCTCTTGCCGACGGCCAGCGGATTCGGCGTCTGCACCTCGTCGCCCTTGGGGAAGTCGCCGAAGAAGGTGACGCTCTGCTGCGTCTGCCCCGTGCTGTCGACGCCCTGCACCGAGATCGCGGGATCATTGTCCGTGGTGGTCATCTTGTCCGGTGTCGAAGCCGACCGTCGCGGTCTGACGCGCATTGAACGCCGCGGTGGACGCCGGCGCTGTCGCCCCGGCCGGCGACGACGCCGATTGCCTACCACACCGGAGCTGGAGGTGGAGCCGCACAACGATGGGCCAGGTCAAGGCCCGCGGCCAGCGGCTCGCGGGCGGCCACGGTCTCGTCGCGCCGGCGCAGCCCGATCCCCAGGTTGACCAGCGCCCGCGCGCGGTCCAGCCGCGCCCCGGAGTCCTGGAGCAACGACACCGCCTCACGCAGCTGCGCCAGCCCCTCCGGCCCCGCGTCCAGCCCGCCGCACGCCGACAGCGCCATCGCCTTGCGCCGCCCGCTCCCGAACACGATCGGGGGCCAGCACGAGGGCGGACTGCTCGGGCAGCGCCGTCACGGGCCCGGTCACCTCGCCGCGCCGCACCGCCACCACCAGCAGCGCCGGCAGGCTCTCGATGCGCCGCGCCAGGTACACCAGAAACCGCGCGGATGCCTGGTCGAGCCAGTGGGCGTCGTCGACCAGGAGCGCCAGCGGTCCGCGGTCGCTGCGGTCGGCGATCAGCCAGTAGAGGCCGTGGAGCACGGCCACGGCGCGGTAAGGCTCCGACGCGGCGTCGCCCGCGCCCAGGAACACCGGGGCGGCGAGCTCCGCCGACCCGCTGAAGACGCCGGGGGCCACCACCGGAGCGAGCAGCTCGCGCATAGCGGCGAACGAAGATTCCATCGACACGTCATCGCCGCGCGCCCGCAGCGTCTCCATCCCGAGCTCGCCGGCCCGCTGTCCACAGGCCCCGAGCAGCGCGCTCTTACCGATCCCCGCCGGGCCCTCCACCACGACGACGGTGCCCCGGCCATCGCATGCGGCCGCGAGCAGGCCATCGATGCCCGCGAGTTCCGCGCCGCGCTCCAGCAGCGCGCCGCCGTCACGGTACTCGCCCACGGTGGGGAATCCTACGGAAGTCCTGATCTTTGGCACGCAGCCACGCTTCGGGCTTGACGGCGACCGTATCTGCCGCAGCTCGCGGGCTTGTCCCCCCGCGCACCGGTGTTCGCCAACGGACGCCGGGGCGGTTGACAGCGCCCGCCCGCGGACGAGAATCTCGGACGGGCCGGCGAGAGAGGAAGGGGTTTCACCAATGCAAACGTTTCGCCCCCGGTCGCTGCGTACGTACCTGTGCCTGGCAGGAGCCGCAGCCGTCATGACCGCCGCCGTCGCCGTCCTGGCCTCGAGCGGTGGCGTGGCCAGTGCCCACACTACCCGCGCACTGGTCAAGGATTCGAACCGGCTGGCCTCGGTCAGTCCGACCATCCCGGCCAAGATCGGCTGCTCGACGCTGCCGTCGCTGCCGAGCCTGGTCACCATCCCGCACTTCCCGACGAGCATCGATTCCGCCACCGACGTGGCGGCGGCCGGCGGCAACCCCGAGTACTGCGACGTCAAGGGGATGATCGCGCCTCAGACGCACTTCGAGATGAAGCTGCCGGTGACCACGTGGCAGGGGCGTTACCTGCAGAACGGGTGCGGCGGCTATTGCGGGACTGTCTCCAATCAGACGTTCCCGGCCTGCGACGCCCAACTGGGCGGCGACTTCGCGATGGCCACCGACGACGAGGGCCACACGACCTCCAGCGGCCTCGGCGGCGCCGGGTTGTTCGCCTTCAACAGCCAGAAACTGCGCAACGAGTACGGCTATGAGTCAGAGCACGCGCTCGCGGTCGTGGCCAAGACGATCATCGGCGACTACTACGGCCAATCGCCCAACCACTCCTACTTCGACGGCTGCTCGGACGGCGGCCGCGAGGCGATGGAGGTGGCAGAGCGCTATCCCACCGACTTCAACGGGATCATCGCCGGGGCGCTCGAGAACATCGCCGGGCCGCTGAACGCCGAACTGCAGACCTGGGACTACCGGGTCAACACCGACGCCAACGGCAACGCGATCCTCACCTCGGCGAAGCTGACGGCGCTGCACAACGCGGTTATCGCCGCGTGTGCCGGCGATGACGGCGTCCCCGGCGACGGGATCATCACCGACCCGCGCAACTGCCACTTCAATGTCAGGAGCGTCCAGTGCCCGGCGGGCACCGACAACGCCAACTGCCTGACGCCGGCGCAGGTGACGGTGGCCGACGACCTCTACCAGGGGCCGGTCGACCCGCAGGGCCGCCACCTCTATCCCGGCGGGTTCGCGCTGGGCTCGGAGGGCTCGTGGGGCGGCTTCCAGATCCCCGCGGCCGCATTCGGGGCCACGGTATCGTCCAAGACAGCGCTCGTCTACGGCGGTCTGTCGCTGCCCTACCTGCGCTATCAATACCTGCCGCCGGGCCAGCTCGGGCCCGACCCCGACCAGTGGAGCTTCAACGACCAGACGTTCCGCTCCCTGTTCCCGGTGGCCAACACGTATGACGCGATGGACACCAACCTCAGCGCATTCCGCCGCCACGGTGGCAAGCTCATCATCTGGCAGGGATGGGCCGATCAGGCCATTCCGGTGTTCGGGACGATCGACTACTACGACACGCTGGCCAGCCGCATGGGCGGCCTGCATGCGACCCGGCAGTTCGCCCGGATGTTCCTGTTCCCGACGGTCGCGCACTGCGGCGGTGGCTACGCCGCCAGCAGCTTCGACCTCGTCTACCCGATGGTCCAGTGGGTGGAGGGCGGGGGCGCGCCAAGCCAGATCACGGCCACCGACACGGTCAACGCCCAGACGCTGACGCGGCCGGTGTATCCGTACCCGCTGGTGCCCGAGTACAACGGCAGCGGGCCTACGAACGAGGCGTCGAGCTTCCACCCGGTGGTCTCGCCGCACGCCCGCGACTACTCGCAGTGGATCGGCAACGATCTCTTCTACCGGCCCGTCGACGCCCCCTCGGGGCCGCATGGGCGGCACACTGGGAGGAGTGCCCACAGTCACTTCTGACGTCATCGTCGTCGGCGCCGGCCACAACGGGCTGGTGGCGGCGACCCTGCTGGCGGGCTCCGGGCACCGGGTCGTGGTGCTGGAGTCCGCCGGCCACGTCGGCGGCGCGGCCGTGTCAGCGCGCCCGTTCCCCGGTGTGGACGCGCGCGTCTCGCGCTACTCCTATCTCGTCAGCCTGTTCCCGCGCGCGCTGCTGCGTGAGCTGGGGCTCGAGGTGCAGTTGCGCCGCCGGCGCATCAGCTCCTACACCCCGCACGGCGACGCGGGCATCCTCCTCTGCGACGACCAGCGCCGCACGCGCGAGTCGATCGCGCGCACGCTCGGCGACGCTGACGGGTCGGCGGACGCGCTCGCGCGCTTCGGCGCACTCACCGCCGGGGTTGCCGAGCAGGTCTTCCCCACGCTGACCGAGCCGCTGCGCTCGCGTGACGCGATGCAGCGCCAGGTGGCCGACGACGCCGCTTGGGGAGCGCTGTTCGAGCGGCCGCTGTCAGCGCTCCTGGAGTCCTCGTTTGAGTCCGACCTGGTGCGCGGGATCGTGGCCACCGACGCGCTCATCGGGACCTTCGCCGCGCTCGACGACCCGGGGCTCGTGCAGAACCGCTGCTTCCTGTACCACGTGATCGGCAACGGCACCGGGCACTGGGACATTCCCGTCGGCGGCATGGGCGCCCTCACCGGGGCCCTGGGCGACGCGGCCGCGCGAGCCGGCGCCGAGCTGCGCGTCGACACGCCGGTGACGCGCATCGAGGCCACCGACTCCGGCGTCGCGGTGCACACCGCCGGCGGGGAGGTCTGGGAGGGCCGCCACGTGCTGGCCAACGTCGCCCCCGCGCGCCTGGCCGAGCTGATCGGCGACCCACCGCCCGTCCCGCCGCCGGAGGGCTCTCAGCTCAAGCTCAACCTGCTGCTGGCGCGCCTGCCCCGGCTCCGCGATGCCACCGTCTCCCCTCAGGAGGCCTTCGCCGGGACCTTCCACGTCAACGAGGGCTACGCGCAGCTCCACCGCGCTCACGCGCAGGCAGCCGCAGGCGAGATCCCGGAGCTACCCCCCTGCGAGGCCTACTGCCACTCCCTCACCGACCCGACGATCCTCTCCCGCGAGCTCCAGGATGCCGGCGTGCAGACGCTCACGGTGTTCGGGCTGCACATGCCGGCGCGGCTGTTTCGCGCCGATCACGACGCCGCGCGCGAAGCGGCGGTGGCAGCCACGCTGGCCTCGATCAACGCCGTTCTGGCCGAGCCGATCGAGGACTGCCTCCTGCACACGCCCGACGGCGCGCCGTGCCTCGAGGCGCACACGCCGGTCGAGCTCGAGGCCGAGCTGGGGATGCCCGGCGGCCACATCTTCCACCGCGACCTGGCGTGGCCGTTCGCCGAAGCCGCCTCCGACGTCGGCGGCTGGGGCGTGGAAACGGCGCGACCCCGGGTGTGGCTGTGCGGGGCGGGCGCGCGGCGGGGCGGCGCGGTGAGCGGCATCCCGGGCCACAACGCGGCCCGCGCGCTCCTAGCGCTCTGAGACCCAGCGGTCGATCAGGAAGCGCGCGATCGAGACCGGCGGGGGCAGCTGGAACCCCGGGTCGCCGCCCCGCGACGCCTCTTCGATCGCCTCCCGGCTCAGCCAGTACACCTCCTCGAGCTCCCCGTCGGTGGCTCGCGGCTCGCCGCCATCGGACTCGGCGTGAAAGCCGAGCATGAGCGAGGCCGGGAACGGCCACGGCTGCGAGGCGACGAACAGCGGGTCGCGGGCGAGGATGCCCGACTCCTCCTGCACCTCGCGGACCACCGCCTCCTCGGCGGACTCGCCGGGCGAGACGAAGCCGGCGAGCACGGACAGGCGCCCGCGGGGCCAGCCGGCGCGCCGGCCGAGCAGCAGCCGGTTGTCGTGCTCGACGGTCATGATCACCACCGGATCGGTGCGCGGAAAGTGGTCGGCGCCGCAGCGTGGGCAGTGCCGGGAGTACCCGGCCTCGGCGACCTCGGTGGCGTGGCCGCAGTTGGCGCAGAAGCCGTGGCGGCGGTGCCAGTTGAGCAGCGCCATCGCGTAGGCCGCCAGCCCCGCCTCGGCGGGGGCCATGAGCGCTCCCGCCTCGCGCAGGCTCATCACGTGGTTGCCGTCGATCGCGTCGCTGCGGTCGCCGGGCGCCAGGCCGTCGAGGTCGACGGCGAACAGCGCCGCGTCGCCGTCGAGCCCGAGGAGGATCGGCTCTCCCTCCTGCCCCGCGGGCACGGCCTCGCGTGCGAGCGCCGGGGTGGCGCCATCGCGGGCGCTGACCAGGACCCCCTCGTGGCCCGCCGTGATCGCCCGGGAGGCGGGGTCCCCGAACCGTGCCCGGATCCACTCGGCGTCCTTGCGCTCGGTCGACGCCCGGTCCAGGGCCATCCCGGTGAACGGGGGCAGGGCGGGGCTGTCGGCGTCGGCGGACATCAGTACCCGTGAGGTTAATGACCGTCGGTTCGCGGTTGGCCCGACGGCCGTCGAGGCGTATGCTGCTCCGGCCGCGTCACGCCGTCGTTGATGCGGAGCAGGTAGGGAACCCAGCGAGAGGGGATAGCCGTGAAGCGTCGCGTTCTGGCCGTGACGGTGGTTGTGGGTCTGCTCTGTGCCGGCGTGATGGCGTCCGCGTCGGACGCCGCGTCGGACGCCGCGACGGCGCCGGGCGCGCCCGGCTCGCCGAGTTATTTCGACCTCGCCCGCAAGGACTGCGTGGGCACGGCGCGGAACACGACCTCCAGAGTCTGGTTCACGGTCGCCGACGGCGTCCTGTCCGACGTCTACTGGCCCAACGTCGACGCCACGAACGTCCACACGCTCCAGTACGTCGTCACCGACGGCTCCACCTTCACCGATCTGCAGACTCGCGACATGACCTACCGGGTCATCCCCGATCCCACAGGCATGTCGTGCACGATCGTCGCCTCCAGCGCCGCACACCACTACTCGATCAGGACGACCTACATCGCCGACCCCGCGCGCAACGCCGTGCTCATGCGTACCCGCTTCCGCGGCCCGTCGGGCGACCATGTGTACGTGCGGCTGGACCCGCTCGCCGGCGGCACCGGTGGGGGCGCCACGCCCCCAAAGTCCCAGAGTCCTCCGAACGCCGGCGGCAACAGCGCCAGTCTCGTCGGATCCGTCCCGGTTGACGCGAACACGAATACGGTCACCCAGGCGTCGAACCGGGACTACGCCGTGCCGACGTTCGAGGCTCTGCAGTCGAGTCACGGTTTCGGATCGGAGAGCGTCGGCTACGCCGACAGCGCTTCCGACGGCCTTACGATGCTCGACGCCTCGCACGCGCTGACGACCTCGTACGACTCTGCGCCCGACGGCCATGTGGCCCTGACCGCGCAGCTGCGGCTGCGTCACGGCCGCTCGACGAACCTGGCGCTCGGCTTCGGCGAGACGCAGGCCGCGGCGATCGCGGCCGCGGGAGCCTCCGCCAACCAGCACTTCGATCGCGCGTGGCGCGCCTACGAGGCGCAGTGGCAGCGCTACGATTCCCATCTGCGCCGGCCCGCGTCGTCGCTGGGGCGCTCCACCGCCCAGGAGTACTACTCCTCGGTCAACGTCGTCAAGGCCTCCGAGGACAAGCAGTTCCCGGGCGCCATCGCCGCGGGCCTGGACTCGCCGTGGGGCCAGTCGGTCCCGGCCGGCGTGTTCACCAACAACGAGCCCACGTACTTCGGCTCCTATCGCGAGGTGTTCGCCCGCGACCTCTACGAGGCGTTCACGGGGCTGCTCGTCGCGGGCGACATCCAGACAGCTCAGGACGCCACGACCTTCCTGTTCGACCGCCAGCAGCAGTCCGACGGCTCGATGCCGCGCAACTCGCTGGAGAACGGCAAGCCGGCGCCCGACACCGGCGGGCTCCAGCTCGACGAGACCTCCTACCCGATCCTCATGGCCTGGCAATCCGGGCTGGCCCACGACGGCTCCCTGTATCAGAACCACATCATCCCCGCGGCCGACTTCCTGGTCGGCCACGGGCCCTCGGACGGCGTGGAGCGCTGGGAGGAGCAATCCGGGTTCTCGCCTTCGACGATCTCAGCGGAGATCGCCGGGTTGACCGCCGCGGCCAAGATCGCAACGGTCAACCACGACGCCGCCCATGCGCGGCTCTACCAGGCCACGGCCGACGAATTCGCGCGCAAGATCAAGAGCTGGACGGTGACCACCACCGGGCCCTATGCGCCGCGCTACTTCATCCGCGTCTCCAAGACCGGCGATCCCAACGCCGCGATCACCTACAACCTCGGCAACGGGAGCATCGCCGCCGATCAGCGGTCGATCGTGGACGCGGGCTTCCTGGAGCTCGTGCGGCTGGGCATCCTCCCCGCCCGCGACTCCGACATTCGCGCCTCGCTGGGCGTCATCGATAAGACGATCGAGGCCCAGACCAATAGCGGCCCCGGTTTCTACCGCTACGGCACGAACGGAGCGGGGTCGGAGGACGGCTACGGCGACTGCTACGTGCCGGATCCGACCAGCTGCACGGTCGACGGCGCCCCCTGGCCGTCGAACAACCTCAATGTCGGCTCGGGCCACCTGTGGCCCGTGCTGAGCGGTGAGCGCGGCGAGTACGACATCGCCTCCGGGCAGGGGTCGTCGGCGCGCACGCTGCTGGCAGCGATGCAGCACATGACCTCCGGACAGGGGCTCGAGCCCGAGCAGGTGTGGGAGGACCCCGACCTGGCGGCCTCGCCGTTCGGCACCGATCCCGAGATCGCCTCGATCGGGTTCACCAACGGGAAGCCGGTCGGCTCGGCCAGCCCGCTCACCTGGGCCCAGGCCACTGTGGCCCGGCTGACGATCGACCTCGGCGCCGGGCGCAACCTCGAGACGCCCGACATCGTCTCTGACCGCTACGTCGCCCACGGGATGCCCGGTGCGCTGCCGCTGACGATCACCTCGCCGCCGCCCGGGACGGAGATCACCACTCCGTCGATCACCGTCACCGGCACCACGGCGCCCAACGCGCTCGTCGATGCCGAGGCCGAGACCCCGGCCGGCGGCGTCGCGGCGACGGCATCGGCCATGGCCGACGGCTCCGGCCACTGGTCGCTGACGCTGACCCCGACGACGTTCGGCTCGCCCACGATCACCGTGACGGCCACCAAGGGCAACAGCACCGGCTATGCCCAGGAGTCCGTCGTGGACGTCACCCTGCCGGGCACCAGCGTCCTGACGGTGAAAGACCCGCCCGGGGACGACAACGGTCCCGGCACGTACCAATACCCCACGTCGTCGAACTTCACCGCAGGATCATTCGACCTGACCGCCTTCAACGTGAGTCAGACGGCCACCGCTGTCTACCTGCAGATCTCGCTGCGCAAGCTGGCCGCGACCTTCGGCAGTGACTTCGGCGCCCAGATGCTTGACATCTACGTGCACGATCCGTCCGCGGCCAACACGTCCACCGCCTCGGCCATCCCCGCGGAGAACTACTCCATCGTGCCCGCGGACGCGTGGAGTGAGCGGGTCGAGGCCCAGGGGTTCGCTCCGGTGCAGTGGGTGAACGCCGCGAACGCGTCGCTCGGATCCGCCCAGCTGATCGCCGACCCGCCCAGCGGCACCGCGACGATTGTGCTCCCGCGCGCGGCGTTCGGCACAGTGGGGCCGGGCTGGGTGTTCACCCTGGCCCTGACCGGCCAGGACGGAACCAACCCGACCAACCTGCGTGCCTTCGCCGCCACCCCGCAGGACTTCGCGTTCGGGGTCTGTGCGGCTGGGGGCTCGCAACCCATCTGCTCGGTCGACCCCAACACCGTGCCCAAGGTGATGGACACCATCCCGCCGGCGGGCGTCGACCAGGCCAACGAGCTTAACCCGCTCAACGGGCCGGTGCAGCTGCACGGCATTTCCCCGCCGTAGCTCAACAAACCATCTAATGGTGTATTGTGCCGGGCGGTGAGGCGGCGCGGGGCACACTGCACCGGGGTGGTGCTGACCACGCTGCCGGTCCGCCTGAACGCCAAGGGCGAGCGCTATAGCTGCGTCTGCTTCGGCTGGGACCCCGAGACGCTGCGCTCCTGAGCTGCGGACCGGCCCGTCAGCGGGAAGCTGACGCCGGTGAGCTGCTCGGAGACGTCCCACAGGCGCCGGGCCACGTCCATGTCCTGAGCGGCGCTCGAGCGCCCCACGAGCTTGGGCGCGCCCCGGCTCTCCATGAACCCGCTCGGGCCGGCGTAGCTGTTGCCCGGGATGTCGGCCACGGCCGCGTACAGGGTCGGCAGCGACCCGCCCCTGTCGTCCTGCGCGATCACCCGATTGCCGACCGCCGACATGAGGTCCATGAAGCGGTTCCCGCTGTGGAACTGGAGGTTGGTGGCGGCGTAGCCGGGATGCGCAGCTGTCGCCTTCACCGGGGAGCCCACGGCGCCCAGGCGCCGCTGCAGCTCGGCGGTGAACAGGAGGTTGGCGAGCTTGGACTGCCCGTAGGCGCGCCACGCCCGGTAGCGCTTGCGCTCCCAGTTGAGATCGTCGAAGTCGATTCGGCCCGCGCGGTGCGCGCCGGACGAGACCGTGACGACCCGGCCGGTGATGTGGGGGAGCAGCAGGTTGGTGAGCGCGAAGTGGCCGAGATGGTTGGTCCCGAACTGCATCTCGAACCCGTCCGCGGTCTGTGACAGGGGCGGGACCATGATCCCCGCGTTGTTGACGAGGACGTCCACGGGCCGGTCCCAGTCGGCCGCGAACGCGCGCACGGAGTCCAGGTTGGCGAGGTCCAGGCTGCGAACCTCGGTACTGCCGGGCATCTGCGCGGCGGCCTCGCGGCCCTTGTCCAGGTTGCGCACGGCGAGGACCGCGTGGGCGCCGGCGGCGGCCAGCGCCGTGGCCGCGACGCGGCCGATGCCGCTGTTGGCGCCGGTGACGATGACGGTGGTGCCCGACAGGTCGGGAATACTGGAGGTGGAGAAAGTTGTCATGGACAACAATGTAGACGCTGACCACAATGTTGTCAAGAGCAACTTCGTTCGCTAGTGTCTGGCACGCCCATGTCCGAGCGTCCCTACCACCACGGCAACCTGCGCACGGCCCTGCTGGACGCGGCCGAGCGAACGATGCGCGACCGCGGCGTCCAGGAGCTGTCGCTGCGCGAGCTCGCTCGCGAGGTCGGCGTCAGCCATGGTGCCCCACGGCGCCACTTCGCCGACCGCCAGGCCCTGCTCGACGCCCTGGCCGAGAACGGCTTCGAACGGCTGCGCCGCGAGCTGAGCGCCGCTGTCGGCGATGCCGACGATGACTTCGAGACGCGCCTGCGCGACACCGGCGCCGCCTACATCCGGTTCGCCACGCGGGACCCGGCGCTGCTGGAGCTCATGTTCGCCGGCAAGCACCGTGACGACGCGGACGCGCTCCAGGAGGCGGCCGAGCGCGCCTTCGCCGTCATGCTGGAGCTGATCGTGCAGGGCCAGGCAGACGGGCGGCTCGAGCCCGGCGACCCCGAGCGGGTGGGGTTCGTCCTGTTCGCGACGATCCAGGGGATCGCGTCACTGCTGACGAGCGGCATGGTGCCCTCCGAGCAGCTTGACGGGCTCCTGACCGACTCCATCGCGCACTTCCTGCGCGGCTCGCGCGCCGCGGTCTGAGCCGTCTCAGCTGCGGAACGGCGTGGGGTCCGGGAACGGCGCGTCGTCGCGGGAGAGCTGCTCGTCCAGCGCGTCCTCCTCGGCCGCGTGGCCCTCGATCCGGATCCGTGGCAGCCGCCGGTCGATCCACGCGGGCAGCCACCAGGTGCGCGGCCCGAGGATCTCGAGCACCGCCGGCAGCAGCACGCACCGGACCACGATGGCGTCGAGGAACACGGCAGCCGCAAGCCCGAAGCCGAACTCCTTGATCGAGCGCTGGTCGCCGAGCATGAACGACAGGAAGACACAGATCATGATCGCGGCCGCGGCGCTGATCACCCGCCCGGTGTAGGCGATGCCATCGGCCACCGCCCGGCTGGCATCGCGTCGGCGCACCCACTCCTCCCGCACGCGGGAGATGAGGAAGACCTCGTAGTCCATGGAGAGGCCGAACACCACGGCGAACATGAGGACGGGAATCCACGGTTCCACCGGTCCCGGGGTGACGCCCAGCGCCCCGGCGAGGAAGCCGTTCTGGAAGACGAGGACCGTGACGCCCAGCGCCCCGCCGATGCTCAGCAGGTTCATCAGCGCCGCCTGCACCGGGATGACCAGCGAGCGGAAGATGACGAACAGCAGCAGCGCCGAGAGCACGACGACGATCCCGATGAACAGCGGCAGCTTGCCAGCCAGCACGTGGGAGAAGTCGATCGAGCCCGCCGTGAAGCCGCCCACCAGCGGCCGCTCGCCTAGGTTCTTCTTGAACGGCGGCAGGACGTCGTTACGCAGGTGGTTGACCAGATCGGTCGTCGCCTGGGCCTGGGGCGCCGAGGCCGGGTAGGCCTCCATCACGGCGACCTTGCCCGAGGGCGACACCTGCGGCGCGGTCACGGCCGCCACGTCGGGCGTGCCGGCCACGGCGGCGCGCACGGCCGGCAGCTGGGATTGCTGGGCCGGATCCGACATCTGCACCGCGATCTGCAGCGGTCCGTTGAAGCCGGGGCCGAAGCCGTCAGCCAGGAGGTGGTAGGCGTGATAGGTGCTCGTGCTGGACGGGTCGTTGCCGGCGTCGCTTGACTCCAGGCGCAAGCCCAGCACGGGGATGAGGAAGACGAGCATGAGCGCCGTGGATGCCACCGCCAGCGGCCACGGCCGCTTCTGGACGAGCACGCTCCAGCGCCGCCAGCTCGATTCGCGGGGCGCCTGCCCGCGCTCCATGCGGCGTCGCGCCCGGCGCGTGGGTCGCACCACGCGGTGCCCCCATGACGCCAATAAGGCCGGCAATACGGTGAGGGAGGCGGCGAGCACGAGCAGGACCGCCAGCACTGAAGCGATCGCCAGCCCGTACATGAACGTCACGCCGGTGGCGAACATGCCCAGCAGCGCGATGACCACCGTCGTGCCGGCGAGCAGGATCGCACGCCCGGAGGTGTCCATCGCCTGCACGATCGACCTCTGCACGTCCTGGGTGTGGCCGTAGCTCTCCTTGAAGCGGGTGACGATGAACAGCGCGTAGTCGATGCCGACCCCGAGCCCGATCATCACCGCCAGCTCCGGCGAGACGTTGGACATGCTGGTGACGTGGGTGCCGATCCCGACCAGCGCGAGGCCCGTGACGAGGCCGAACCCCGCGGTCACCAGCGGCATCCCGGCCGCGCTCAGCGAGCCGAAGGTGAGCAGCAGGATGAGCAGCGCCGCGATGACGCCCACGGTCGTGGCCGGGCCGATGTTGAAGCCCTCGGCGTTCTCGATCACCTGGCCGCCGGCGGCGAGCGTGAGCCCCGGCACCTTGAGCGCGTCGATCGCGTGGATCGCGTCGAGCACCGGCTGCCCAGTCTTGTTGGCAAGGAGGTTGGCGCGCTTGTCGTAATTGATCGTGGCGAAGGCCGTGGCTCGGTCCTTGGACACCTCGACCGCCCCGGTCTGGCTGTAGGGGCTGATCACGCTGACGACGTGCGGCATCTGGGCCACCTTGCCCAGCAACGGCGTGATGGCGTTGCGCACCGCGGGGTCGTCCACGCTGCCCTTTGAGTTGTGGAAGACGATCGTGTCGACGTCCCCGCTCTGGGTCTTGAACTCCTTGCCGAGACGGTCCACGACGTGCTGGGTCTCCGTCCCGGGGAGGCTGAAGTCGGTGGCGTAGTTGCGGCCCACCGCTGTGGCGATGACGGTGGTGGCGATCGCAATCGCGACCCACCCCCCGATCACCCACCGTCGATGAGCAATGCACCAGCGACTCAGTCTCACCATCTGAACGACTCCCGTGGTCTCGATCGGAACTGCGCCTACGCCTGCGCTCCCACTTTAACCAGAGGCCATCCTTGGCCTGTGATCAGCCCGAAACCACAGTGATCCCAATTTCTGGACCTACCGGCATCCGGCTCAGCGGGCTGTGAGCGCCTAGCCTCGCCAGTGGCCCGTCGGCGTTATACGGAGGGCTGAGCCCATCGAGCGGGGCTGAGCAGTGCCGTGCCGGACTCGTGCCCGGTCGTGCCGGTCCACAAGCCCGGGGATTTCCGGACACGAAGCAGCCGCTACGGGCATTCGCGTCACGAAGCCCCCGGAGACCGGGGATTGTCGGACGCAAACCGGATGCCGAGGCCATTCGCGTCGGGTACGCCCCCGTGCGGCGCCGGTGATCAGGGCATGCCACGGCGCGGCGTCGGTCACGACCCTCCGGGTGCCGCGGCCCACGCGGCGGCCGGAAGGCCACACGGGGTCTCCTCACGCCAGCGGGCCGCCGGCTCCAGCGGGGCCGCGACGTCGTCGGCCGCTAACAGGTGGGACAGAGCTTGGTGCTGCCCGGCGCCAGCGCCTGGATCTTCACCGACGGCTGGTTGCTCTTGACCATCCGGAAGACGTACTGCTTGCCGATCGAGCCCGGCTGGATCATCGCCACGGTGATCTGGGAGCCCACCTTGACGCGCTTGTTGTGCACGAACCGCGTGAGGTCGAGGTTCCCGCTCTTCGGGCACCACGAGCTTGCACTTGCGCTTCTTGCCCTTGCCCTTGCACACCTTGTGCTTGGCCAGCGACGCCGTCTGCGTCTTGATGGGACAGCCCTTGCTGCACGACAGCCGCACCTTGGCACCGCCCGGCAGGCTCTTGACGAGCATGTCCTGCACAACGGTCGATGTCGCCGACGGAGCGAAGTCCCAGGTCATCGTCGAGGTGATCCGCCCCAGCTTCGGCAGCACGATCGTCGCCGTGGCGGCCTTCGACGACCCGCCGGAGTTCGTCGCGTTGTAGACGAACCGGTCGTTGCCGCTGAAGCCGACGTGCGTCGTGTAGGTCAGCTTCCCGTTGGACTGGTTGACCTTGCCGAGCTTGCCGCTGCTGGGCTTGCTCACGATCCCGTAGGTGAACGGGTGCCCGGCAGGGCCCTTGCACTTGAGCGTCACCGTCACCTTGGTCGCGCCCTTCTTGCCCCTGGCCGTCACGTTGGAGCACGTCGGGACCGGGCAGGAACGGAATATGCAACGTCGCGGTCGCGATGTTCGAAATGCCCCACTGATCGCTCACCCGGTAGGTGAACGAGTCCTGGCCCGAGAAGAACGCCGCCGAGGTGTAGATCAGCTGTCCGGTGGTGGCGTTGAAGCCGCTCACGCTTCCATTGCTCGGTCCGCCCAAGATCGAAAACGTGGGATGGGCGCCAAACGGCAGTGTGCACGAGAGCGACACGGCGACTGGAGCCGCCGCCCTGCGGGCCGGTCGCCGAGACGCTGGAGCACACGGGAGCTGGTGGCGCGAATGCCCAAAACAGCCCCGCTCTACGACGTGCTGTCACCGGGCCCGCCGACCATCGCGGTCTGTCCGTCCGACGCGAGCGCAACGCGAATGCCGAAGAACCCGCCGCCGCCTTCCTGCGCCCCGGTGAGCTCTGTGCACTCCGTCCAGACGCCCCGCCGAGCGCGTGTACAGGAACGCCGCGCCGACCATGTTCGCGTCGTTCTGCGCACCGATGAGCGACGGTGTTGCCGTCGGCCGAGAGGGCGACGATGCTGCCGAACTCGGTGCCACTGCCGGCGCGTTGGTGGGCACGAGCTTCCGCCTTGAGCTGACTCCACGCTCCGTTCCGGAGCGTGTGAACACCCAGGCCGCGCCGCCGATTGGGCTGTTCGCTGCCGTCCGCATCGCCGATGACGGCCGTGTTGCCGTCCGGCCGAGAGCGCCATCGCGTTGCCGAAGTCAGCGGCGAGCGCTCTCATCGTTCGGAGAGGAGACGTCTGCTGGAGGTCCAGCTCGAGCCGCTGGGCGCGTGTACTCCACGACCGGCCCCCGTGCCGGCCCGTCTCCCGGGCCACCGATGAGCGCGATGGTGCCGTCGGCCGAGAGGGCGACGGCGGTGCCGAAGTTGCTGGGGTTGTTCGCCCCGCCGACTGCCGGCGAGATCTTCGTGCCGCTGCCTCCACGTCGTTCCCGACCGCGTGAACACCCACGCCGCCCCGCCGTCCGATGGGCTCATAAGAGCCGAGTTGGCACCCTGGTCGTCCGGGGCCCCGACCAACGCCGTGTTGCCGTCGGACGAGAGCGCGACGCTGTGCCCGAACTCGCCGGCGTCGGTCTCGCCCGTTGCCGACCAGCTTCTTCTGCTCGACGCAGGTCGACCCGGAGCGGACGTAAACCCATGCGGCGCCAAGCTGGCCGTCGTCGAGCATCGCCGCCGATGAGGGCCGTGGTGCCGTCCGTGCGACAGCGCGACGCTTGTACCCGAACTCGCTGCGGCCGATCGCTTCACCGGCCGGCGGGCACGATCTTCGCTCCACTGCTGGTTCCACACCCCGCCGACCGCGTGAACACCCAGGCCGCGCCCGTGCTCGAGGGTCAGTGTCCCCGGTGCCTCGATCAGCGCCATGTTGCCGTCCGCGGAGAGGGCGACGCTCTCGCCGACGTCGCTGCCGCCGACGCTCGTGCACGACGTCGCTGCCGCTGAGCTTGTCGCCCTGCTGGACAAGCGGATCGATCGTGATCGGGTAGCGCGCGCCGCGGTCGTTGACCGCGATGAGCACGCGACCGTCCTTGACGCGCAGCGCGCTGGGCAGCGCGCGGTGGGTGGCGTCGAAGGCGGTCAGGCCCCCATATCGGGCCGCCATCTCGCCACGCGATCCCATGAAGTTCACGGCGGAACCGGCCGCCTGTGCGTGCAGCGATCCGCCCACCGCGAGCGCGAGCGTGACCTCATGCGCCCCCGCGCCCCCCGGGCGGTGCGCGAGCGTGAAGCCCTGTTCGATGCCCAGCGGGCCCGCGGCGTACCACTCGCGGATGCCGGGCCGCGTGAGCGTGACCCGGTTGCCGCGCGCGGTGACCGAGCTCGGCGCGGTGACGCCCGCGAGCGACAGCGACAGGGTGCCGGCGGCGGTGCGCATCACCGGCGCGCCGGCGCGGAAGTCCGCGCGCACGCCGCCACCACTGAGGTTCCACCCAGCGGCGGTGCGCCGCGCGGCGAAGGCGCGACTGTCGGCGGCGACGGTCGACGAGATCACGGACTGCGCCTGCAGCGGGAGCGACTGAAGCCGGCTGAGGCCGGTGCTGCTCGCGTGTGTCGCGGGCCCGCTCACAGCGGGCACCGGAAGGTGCGTGACACCGACAACGGCGAGCGCGGCAAGCGCAGCGAGTCCAAGCGCCGCCAGCGCGGCGCGCACGTCAACCAGCCTGATCCCCGGCATCCCAGTCCCCCGGTCGTTGCGGTCCTCTTTTTTGATCCTCGCAGGGGACGTGGAGAATTTCCAGTCCCCTGGGTGCTAACCCGCCACACCCCGTCGGGTTGCGGTGCGTCACAAACGGTGGCGGACGCCGCCGGCTCCGGGGTTGTGGGAGATGTTTCCAACGTCATTGGAAAGATCTCCCAAAGGTCCGTGAACGGCTCGCAGCGCCGCGGTCTGGTAGTCAGTCCGGGCTGACCTCGAGGACGAGCTTGCCCACGTTGTCGCCGCTGAACAGGCGCAGGAGGGTCTCGGGGAAGTTCTCCACGCCGCCGGTGGCGACGTCCTCGAAGGACCTCAGCCGGCCCTCCTTCATCCAGCCGGCCATCTTCTGGGCCGCCTCGCCATAGCGCGCGGCGAAGTCGAAGACCAGGAAGCCGGTCATGCTGGCGCGGTTGACCAGCAGCGACATGTAGTTGCTCGGCCCCCGCATGCCGCTCGGTGGCGTTGTACTGCGAGATCGCGCCGCACAGCGACACCCGCGCGCCGCGGGCGAGGCAGGCCAGCGCGGCATCCAGGATCTCGCCCCCGACGTTGTCGAAGTACACGTCGATGCCGTCGGGGCAGTGCTGGCGCAGGGCCCGCAGGACGTTCTCGGACTTGTAGTCGATCGCCGCGTCGAACCCGAGCTCGTCAACGATGTGACGGCACTTCTCCTCGCCTCCGGCGATCCCGACGGCGCGGCAGCCCTTGATCTTGGCGATCTGGCCGACGACGCTGCCGACGGCGCCCGCCGCGCCCGACACGACGACCGTGTCGCCCTCCTTGGGCTTGCCGATGTCCAGCAGCCCGAAGTAGGCGGTCATGCCCGGCATCCCGAGGGTGCCGAGGTAGACCGGCAACGGGGCGAGCCCGGGATCGACCTTGATCACCCCGTCGCCGGCGAGCACGGCGTGCTCCTGAATCCCGGTGAGCCCGGTGACGTGGTCGCCCGGCGCAAAGCCGGGATGCCGGGAGTCGATCACCTCGCCGCAACCGCCGGCGCGCATCACCTCGCCGATGCCGACCGGAGGGACGTAGGAGCGGCCGTCGTTCATCCATCCCCGCATCGCCGGGTCCAGCGACAGGTACTTGACCTTGACCAGCACCTCGCCGTCGCCAGGCTCGGCCACGGGCTCCTCGGTGTGGTCCCAGTCAGTCGGCTTGGGCAGGCCGACCGGGCGCGCAGCGAGACGGACCTGGCGGTTGACGGCATCCATCGTGGTTCCTCCCAACGCAATTGACGTGAGCGCCAGCCTACAGCGGGTAAGACAACTGCTGATGACCGCCTACGCCGACCAGGACCGGACCGTCCGCGCCGCCGACTACTACCGCCTCGACGAGCAGCTCACCGATGCCGAGCGCGCGATCCGCGACCGTGTCCGCGCCTTTGGTGAGCACGAGGTCCTCCCCGTCATCAACGACTACTGGGAGCGAGCGGAGTTTCCCTTCGAGCTCGTCCCCAAGCTCGCGGAGCTCGGAGTGGCGGGCACGACGATCAACGGCTATGGGTGTCCGGGAATGTCGAGGCTGGCCGCGGGCATCGTGGGGCGCGAGCTGGCCCGGGCGGACGGGAGCCTGAACACCTTCTTCGCCGTGCACTCCGGCCTGGCCATGGGCTCGATCGCCCTGCTCGGCTCCGACGAGCAGCGGGCCCGATGGCTGCCGCCGATGGCGCGGCTCGAGCTGATCGGGGCCTTCGCGCTCACCGAGCCTCGAGCACGGCTCAGACTCGGTCTCCCTCGAGACCACGGCGCGCCGCGACGGGAACGCGTACGTCCTCAACGGCGCCAAGCGATGGATCGGCAACGCCTCGTTCGCCGACCTCGTGATCGTCTGGGCGCGCGACGACGAGGGCGATGTCGGCGCGTACGTGGTCGAGAAGGGCACCGCCGGCTTCGATGCCTCCACCGTCATCACCGGCAAGATGGGCAAGCGCGCGGTCTGGCAGGCCGAGATCGCGTTGACCGACGTCCGCGTCCCCGCGCAGGACAGGCTCGCGGACGCGCACACGTTCGAGGACGCGACGCGTGTCCTGGACCAGACGCGAGGCGGCGCAGCCTGGGAGTGCGTGGGACATGCGATGGCGGCCGTCGAGGCGGCCGTGGCCTATGCCACGGAGCGCACGCAGTTCGGGCAGCCGATCGCCGGCTTTCAACTGGTCCAGGCCAAGCTCGCGACGATGGTGGCCGAGACCACGGCCATGCAGCTGATCTGCGTCCAGCTCGCCCGGTTGCAGGAGCAGGACGCGATGACCGGTCCGATGGCGTCGCTGGCCAAGCTCCACAACGCGCGCAAGGCCAAGCTCGTGTGCTCCGAGGCGCGGGACATCCTCGGCGGCAATGGCCTGTTGCTGGATTACCACGTCGCCCGCCACCTCACCGACTTGGAGATCGTCGAGACCTACGAGGGCACCGACAGCATCCAGTCCCTCATCCTTGGCCGGGACCTGACCGGCCTCTCAGCCTTCACCTAGGCGGAGATGCCGGTCCTGGGCCGGCCGGCCGGCGACCTGTGTGAGGCGGTCAGGCCGCCAGCGCGGCCGGCTCCAGCTCTTCGGCGATGCGGGCCACGGCCACACGCAGCGCGCCCGCCGCCAGCAGCGCATCGGTGGCACCGGCGAGGACGCGGCCGAACAGGCCGCTGCCGGCGACTCCGACGCGGGCGCGGAGGCTGCTGCCGTGGGCATCGCCGACGACGCGATAGTCGACGTCGATCCGGATCGGCCCCCTCGCGGTCAGCGCGAGGTGACCGTTCCCGGCCGTGGCGACATCGACGAGGAACTCGACCCCGCGACCGGCGAGCTCGCCACGGACCCGCACGCGGTCACCGGCGCTCAGCCGCTCTTGCTCAAGATCGACGAGCGTGAACGCCACCGGCGACCAGCGCGCGATCGCGCCGGGCTCGGTGAGGAGGTCCAGTACGTCGTCTGGCGTCCCACTGCACGTCGTCTGCGTCATCCACGTCGACACGTTGCCCCCTTCGCTGCCTCGGTCCCGCTGCCCTCAGTCGCAGCAGTGTCACCATACCTCGCCGAGCGTGCTGTGAGAAGAGGCACACAGGCGCCCCGGCGCGCGGCCCGGCCGACCTAGCCTCAGTCCCTGTAGGGATCGCGCACGTCCCGGCCCGCCATGGCGACCCCAAGCGGCCGCAGCGTATGGGTGACCCGAATCGACCCGGCGTGCGCCGCGAGCACCTCGGGCAGGCGCTTGTAGACCTCGGGCGCCTCGTCGGCGCCGCCGCCCACCAGGACGATGCCCTGGTGGCGCAAGCGCGCCTGAACGACGGGCCAGTCGACCAGGCCCGGCTTGACCTGCTCCTCGATCCAAGTCTTCATCATTCGCGAGCCAGGGTGGTCGGGACAGCCGGCGTCGGCTGACTCGAATAGCCGGTCGCAATCGCGGTTGCTGCACGCCCATCGCTTGCGACGCCGCACCCGGCCCGCCGCCTGCGTCCGGCTCATCACCCGGCCGGCGCCGTGCACGGTGGAGGACAGCGCGTCCGTGGCCTCGTCGGAGGCGACGCCCTCGAGGATCACCGACTCGTCGCCCATCGACCCGCCGACGAACCCCTCCTGGCCCGGCTGTGCCGGCGTGCAGCCCTTGCGCACGACCCAGTAGTCCCGCCCGCCATGCTTCTCGCGCCAGGCGAAGTTGTGGTGGTTGTGCACCTCGTGGACCGACTCGGCCGACAGGATGTCGAGCACCTTGGCCACCACGACGTCACGTCCCGCGTAGGCGTACTCGCCGGCCAGCTGCATCGCCGCGATGTAGGCGGCGCCGAGCTCGGTACCCAACTCGAGCAGCACAGGCGGCGAGTCCATCTCGCCCTCGTGGGCGTGACCGTCGAAGGCCAGGCCCTGCGCCAGGGCCAGGAAGCCCGAGGCCGTCTTGTGCCCGAAGCCGCGAGAGCCGAAGTGCACGCCGACCCATACGTGCCCTTCCTCGTCCTCCATCAGGTTCACGTAGTGGTTGCCTGACCCCACCGTGCCGAGCTGGGACTCCGCGAGCCCGGCCAGCGTGCGCTGGGGCGCGAACTCGGCGTGGCGGATCCGCTCGAGCACCGGGTGGTCCACGCGTTCGCGCGCCGGCACCCCCATCCCGAACGAGATGCGCCGAGTGATCTGGCTCATGATCGCCCCGACGCCACCGAGAGCGTCGAGATCGGCCCGCGTCAGATCCGTCTGAGCCGCCTTACAACCGCACGCTATGTCGAAGCCGACCCCTGACGGTGACACGTGGCCGGCGTAGGCGATCGCGCCGCCGATCGGCTGGCTGTAGCCCGGGTGATGGTCGGCGCACAGCACGCCGTGATCGGCGTCGCCCGCGGCCATGCATCGCTCCAGCTGCCTGAGGCTGCGCTCGTCAACCGGACCGAAGGTCTTGATGGTCATCGCTGGCAGTTGTAGCGCGACAGGTGTCAGTGACAGCGTCCGGGCGCCAGTGTCACACAAGCGACGCGGGTGTCACTCGGGCGCCGGCGCGGACGCCAGCGTGCGCCCCGCCGCGGGCTCGGGCGCCGCCGAGCGCGGCCGCCGGCGGCCGATCGCCAGCGCGGGGATCGTGTGGTGGGTGATGGGCCCGATGGCCACGGCGTAGAAGACCGTCCCGACCCCCACGGTGCCCCCGAGCAGGAACCCGATGATGAGCACCGAGCCCTCGATCGTGGTGCGCACGACGCGCATCGAGTGGCCGCGGGCCGCGATGCCGGTGCTGAGGCCGTCGCGGGGGCCCGGGCCCAGGCCGGCGCCGATGTAGAAGCCGGTGGCAAAGCCGTTGCCGACCACGCCGCACACGAGCAGCGCGATGCGGGCCCACAGCGCATGGGGCGAGTGGACCACGGCGAGGATGACGTCCATCACCAGGCCCACCACCACGGCGTTGGTGATCGTGCCGATGCCCGGCCGCTGGCGTAGCGGCACCCAGCCGCACACCAGGACGAGCACGCTGGCGATGATCGCCCACGTGCCGATCCCCAGCCCGAACGTGCGCGACATGCCCTGGTGGAACACGTCCCACGGGTCGAGCCCCAGATCAGCGAGCACGAGCATTGAGGCGGTCGCGCCGTAGAGCACGAGGCCGGCGGCCAACTGGGCAAAGCGGCGCACGCGGCGGTCGGGCGGGATGGGGGCGACCAGACGTGGCATCGCGGTTAGACTGCCAGACTTGGCACCATCCGAACAGGGCCAATTTGACGATGATGGCACCGTGGTGGCGCTGCGCCGCCTGGCGACGCCCCATCTCACCCGGCTGCTCGGCGAATGGCGTGGCGGCGGGGTGGCTTACCCGGCGCTGGCGGCGGCGCTGCGCGGCCTGATCGTGGAGGGCCGGCTGCCGCCGTACACGCGCCTGCCCTCCGAGCGGGAGCTCGCCGCCGCCCTCGGCGTGTCGCGCAACACGATCACCGCCGCGCTCGACGTCCTGCGCGGCCAGCGCTACCTGGCGTCCCGTCGCGGCCGGGGCAGCTGGATCACCTCGCCTCCCCTTCCCGAGGATCGTCCCGACGAGCCCGGCCCGCCCAGCGGCGACATGATCGACCTGACCCTGGCCAACCTGCCGGCGCCGCCCGACCTCGCCGAGCTCGCCGTGACCGCAGCCCAGGGGCTCGCCCGGGAGCTCGGCGGCCACGGCTACGAGCCGTTCGGCCTGCCACGCGCGCGGACCGCCATCGCGGACTACCTCGCCGGCCGCGGCCTGGCCACCGACCCCGCCCAGGTGCTCGTCACCCAGGGCGCCCTGCACGCCTGGGACCTCGCGCTGCGCACGTTCGCCCGCCCCGGCGACCGGGTTCTGCTCGAGACCCCGACCTATCCGGGAGCGCTCGATGCCGTACGCGCCCACGGGTGCGTACCGATCGGGGTGCCCGTGGGAGCGGACGGCTGGGACCTGGCGCTGCTGCGGGCGGCGCTGCGCGACGCGCGCCCGGCGCTCGGCTATGTCATCCCGGATTTCCAGAATCCGACGGGGTTCTGGGCATCGGCCCGCGAGCGGGCGGCCGTGGCCCGGGCCGCGCGCGCAGCCGGCACGCTGCTCGTCAGTGACGAGAGCCTGGCCGAGCTGATGCTCGACCCCCACGACCTGGGCACTCCCCCGCCCTCGATGGCGGCCGGGGACCCGGGCACGGGTGTGCTCGCGGTCGGCTCGCTGTCCAAGCCGGTGTGGGGCGGCCTGCGCACCGGTTGGCTGCGGGGCGAGCCGCAGCTCGTGCGCCGCCTGGCCCTGGCCCGCGCAGGCCAGGACGTCGGCAGCCCGATCCTCGACCAGCTCATGGCCGTCGAGGTGCTGCGGCGTTTTGACACCCTGCTTCCCGCGCGCCGCGAGTGGCTGCGCGAGCGGCGCGACGCGCTGCTGGCGGCGGTGGCGAGCGAGCGCCCGGACTGGCGCGTGATCCGGCCGGCGGGAGGCATGGCGCTGTGGGTGGAGCTGCCCGAGGGCACGAGCGCCTCGGCGCTCGCCGCGCGCGGCGTGGCCCACGGGGTCAGGGTCGCCCCCGGGCCCCGGTTCGGCGTGGACGGCGGCTTCGAGCAGCGGCTGCGCCTGCCGTTCACCCAGCCGCCCGAGCGCCTGGCCGAGGCCGTGCGCCGGCTCGCCGCCGCCGAGCGTGCGCTGGGCTCCCGCGCCCCCGCTGGTTCGCCGGGCGTGCGCTGGGTAGCCTGACTCGGGTGCGCACGCGGGCACCGGACTGGGACGACGCTCCCGCCGTGCTCGCCGTGCTCGTGGCGCGCCACACCGCCGACCTGGGCCTGCCCCTGTTCCGGCTGGAGGAGGTCCAGGAGGAGTGGCGCGCGCCCGACTTCGACCTGGAGCAGGACGCGATCCTCGTGGAGATCGATGGCGCGATCGCCGGCTACGCGATCGTCCACCGTCCGGGCGCGTTCGCCGTCGTGGCCCCGGCCCACGAGGGCCGCGGGGTCGGCGGGCGCCTGCTCGAGTGGGTGCAGCGGCGCGAGCGCGAGCGTGGCTGCGACGCGCATCGCCAGATCGCCGCCTCCACCAACGCACGCGCGCGCCAGTTACTGGAGGGCGCCGGATACAACGAGGTGCGCAGCTACTGGCGCATGGCACGGCCGCTCGACCGACGCGTCAACCCCGTGGCCCCGCCCGCCGGCATTGCCCTCCGAAGGCTTGACGTCGACGCCGATGCCCGCGCGATCTACGCGCTCGACGCCGAGAGCTTCAGCTCCAGCCCGGACTACGTGCCCGAGTCCTACGAGATGTTCGTCCAGGAGCACCTCCGCGCCCATGACGTCGCCCCGGACCTCAGCCTGGTGGCCCACGACGGCAAGCAGATCGTGGGCTACCTCCTGGCCCGGCGGTGGGCGCACGAGTCCTCGGGATACGTTGACCTCCTCGCGGTGTCGCCCGGTCACCAGCGCAGCGGTATCGGCACGGCCCTGCTGACCCACGGATTCGCCCGATTTGCCGCCACGGGCCTGGCGCAGGCTCAGCTCGGCGTCGCGTCCGACAACCCTCGTGGGCTGCGCGTCTACGAGGCCGCCGGGATGGGGCCGCGGTTTCGCTTCGTCGTCTTCGAGCGGCCCATGTTGCCGCCGACACGCCAATAAGATGGCCATCGTGAATCGTGCCCCCGGTGCCGCTGGCGCGTCCGGCTCGACCCGCGAGCGGTCCATGAATGTCTCCGGCATCCGGATCCACGTGCGCGCATCCGGCACCGGCGCGGGCCCGCCGCTGGTGCTCATCAACGGGATCGGGGCCCACATGGACATGTGGGCATCGCTCCAGCGCGCGCTGCCCGAGACCCGGCTGATCGCCTTCGACGCCCCCGGCACCGGCCGCTCGGCCACCCCGCCGTTCCCCTTGAGCTTCGACCGCCTCGCCGATCTGACCGAGCGCCTGATCGACCGCCTCGGTCACGAGCGGGTCGACGTGCTGGGCTATTCCTTCGGCGGCCTGGTGGCCCAGTTCCTGTGCCGACGCGCGCCCGGGCGCGTGCGCCGGGTGGTCCTGGCCGCGACAGCCCCGGGCTGGGGTGGCGTGCCAGGTTCGGTGTGGACGCTGGCCCAGATGTCCACCCCGCTGCGCTACTACTGGCGGCCCTACTACGACAGCGTCATCGGCGGGCTGATGGGCGGCCGCGCGCGCTCAGATCCCGAGTTCGTGCGCCGGCACGGCGACGCGCGTCAACTTAATCCCCCGACGCCGCTCGGCTACCTCTGGCAGCTCGCCGCGCTGGCGACGAGCCCGGGCACGCTCCATTGGCTGTCGGAGATCACGGCGCCCACGCTCGTGGTCGCCGGCGACGACGACCCGGTGATGCCACTCGGCAACGCGATGCTGCTGGGCCGCTACCTCCCGAACGCCCGCGTGCTCATCGTGCCCGGCGAGGGGCACCTGCTGCTGATGGACGATGACAGCGCCGTGCTTCCGGCGATCGGGAGCTTTCTGACTGCCGGTGACCCCGACGAGGGCGACGCCTGGCGCAAGGCGACCGTGGTGGATGACGCGACGCTGCGCCGCGTTCTCGCCCGTGACGCTCCGTCCCCTGCCAATCCGTGGGCGATGATGAGCGTGGCGGTCCGCGCCCTCAGCCTGTGGCCGCAGCCGGCTCACCCTCGATAGGCACCTCGAGCGCCTCGAGCACCCGGGGGACCATCGAGTAGAACGCCGCCGTGACCGTCAGCTCGATGCGCTGACTGTGGTCGAAGTGCGCGGCCAGCTCCTCATTGACGTGCTCGGGGACCTCGCCGGCGACGATGGCATCGGTGAACGCGAGCGCCGCCCTGGTGTCCGGTGAGAAGACGCGCGACGTGCGCCACATCTCCAGCTCGGCGATCTCGTTGTCGGACACACCCGCCTCGGCGGCCATGCGACGGTGCTGGTGCCACTCGTAGGGCGAGTGATGCAGCGTCGCGGTGCGCAGGATCATGAGCTCGCGCAGCTGACGCGACGTGGAGCTGGTGCCGCGCAGTGTCCACGCGAACGCGATCCACGCGCGCAGAAGATCGGGGGCGTGCGCCAGGCAGCGGTAGAGATTGACCTGCTTGGCCCCGAGGTCGTCGACCTGGGCGGCGATGTCATCGGGCAGCGCTGCGAGGGGAACTCTCGTCACCTGACTCCTCTTTCGTCGCTGGGGCGGGCGGGCGGCCGTTGGTCCCGGGGACAGCCTGAGCGGAGACATCGCTGCGCTCGAGGATCCATTCGGCCAGCTTCGGTCGCGCCACCTTGGCGGACTGCTGCCCCGCGACGAGGCCGATGTGCCCCGACGGCAGGCACAACTCGGTCGAGTCGGCCGAGCCGACGAGGTCGGCCAGCGGCTCGGCGGCCTGGGGCGGGACGATCTCGTCGCGCCGGCAGAAGACGTTGAGGTACGGGCAGGTGATGTCGGCGAGGCGGATCTCACCGTCGGCGTAGGGCACGATCCCGGCAGCGAGCGCGTTGTCGCGGATGAGCGTCTCGACGATCTGGCGGAACGCGGCGCCGGGGAACGGCACCTGGTCACGGGCCCACCGGTTCATCGCGACGAAGCCGCTAAGCCACGCGTCGTTCCACGCGTTCTGCAGGACGGCGAGCTGCTGGCCGACCGGCTCGGTGGGTCGCAACGACCGGAAGCCGAGATCCAGGATGTCGGCGGGCACCATTCCCGTCTCGTCGATGACGTCCTCGGGGTCGAGCCGCCCCTCGAGAAACATGCTGCTCATGAAGCCCATCCGGGTGTAGTCACACGGGGTGGTAAGCGTGATCAGATTGCGGACCGGCGCCTCGGGGTGTGCCGCGGTCAGCAGCAGCGCCAGCACACCGCCCAGGCAGTACCCCACGAGCGTCGCCTCGTCGGTGCCCGATCGGGCACAGGCCGCGGCCAGCGCGCCGGGTATGTAGCCGTCCACGTACGTCTCCAGCGTGTTCTCGGAGTCCGCGGGGCGGGGAGGCCGCCAATCCAGCACATAGACGTCGAACCCCTCGTCAACGAGGAAGCCCACCATGCTGCTCTGGGGCATGAGATCGAGGATGTAGCTGCGACTGACCAGGCTGTGCACGATCACGACAGGGGGCGTGACCCGCCGGCGCGTGCTGCGGTAACGCCACAGCTGCGCCGTGTCGCGGCGCCAGACCAGGTCGCGGGGCGTCGGAGCCAGCGGCGGCCGCTGCAGTCCGGCGTAGTAACCGAGGCCGTTGCGGACCCGCAGCAGTTGACGCTCGAGCAGCGACGGCATCAGCCGCTGCCCTTCGGGCGCTCCACCTCGGCGCGGAGCTCCCGCACCTGCCGCTCCAGCCCCGCGATCTCGGTTGACACGCGAGCCACGTCGCTGCGCGACGGGAGATGCCACAGGCCGAGCCACACGTCGAGGGTCCGGCGGACCCCGGTCTGAAGCCGGCGCTGAAGCCGCCAGGTGACGGCGAAGCCGTCCATGACCGTGTCACTGTCCATGAGCGAGCGCGATGCGCGCGCCACGGGCCGTTCGACGGCGTCAAACGCGGCGCGCAACAGCTCGGTCTCTTTGGCGGTGGACGGTGGCATCCCTCTCGCTTACCCCCGTACCCGTTTCGCGGCACAAACGATCGCGCGACTCCACCCATGCGGGGGGTCCACCCGATCAAAACATCCAATACTCGGAATCACACGTCCGTTCGCTGTCCGCCCGCTTGTACGAAATGGTGACGGGCGGGTAGGCGGGTAGGAGAAACCGTATGAACCCATCACGACTCGAGCTGAGTCCACTCAACTTCCTGCACCGCGGAGCCCAGGCGCTCAGGGATCGCCCCGCGGTGGTTCACGGCGACCGGCGATACACCTACGGGGAGCTGGCCGAGCGCTCCAACCGCCTCGCCTCCGCCCTGCGCGAGCGGGGCCTGCAGCGTCATGACCGCGTTGCGATCCTGGCGCCGAACTCGCCGGCGCTGCTCGAAAGTCACTACGGCGTTCCGCTCGCCGGCGGCGTGCTCGTGGCGATGAACACGCGCCTGGGCACGCCGGAGATCGAGTTCATCCTCAGCGACTCCCAGACCACCACCTTGCTTGTTGACCGGGAGCTTCAGCCGCAGCTTGACGGGATCGACCTCGGAGGGATCGAGACGATCGTGATCGAGGACACCGGCGAGTCCGGCGACCCGTACGAAGACCTCCTGGCCGCGGGCGCCGCCGAACCCGTGGACAGCGTGCTCGAGGACGAGGAGGAGCCGATCTCGATCAACTACACGTCGGGCACCACGGGCAAGCCGAAGGGCGCGATCTACACCCACCGTGGCGCGTATCTGCGTGCGCTAGGGGCCGCCCTGGAGATCAGGCTCGGCTATGACTCCGTCCACCTCTGGACGCTCCCCATGTTCCACTGCAACGGCTGGTGTCTTACCTGGGCGGTGACCGCGGCCGGCGGCGTGCACGTGTGCCTGCGCAACGTCGATCCGGACACCATCTGGGACCTGTTCGAGGCCGAAGGGGTGACCCACTACAGCGGCGCCCCCACCGTGCACATGAACATCATCAACCACGACTCGGCGCACCGGCTCGAGCAGGCGGTCACGGTGCCGACCGGTGGCTCGCCGCCTCCCCCGGCGGTGCTCAAGCGGATGCGCGACCTCAACCTGCATCCGATTCATCTCTACGGCCTGACCGAGACCTACGGCCCGGTGATGGGCTGCAGCTGGCAGCCCCAGTGGGATGACCTGGACCTCGAGGAGCAGTCCCGGGTCCTCTCGCGCCAGGGCCACACCTATAACGGCGCCGACCTGGTGCGCGTGGTGGACGACGACATGAACGACGTCGCTCGCGATGCCGACACCGTGGGCGAGGTCGTGATGCGCGGCAACAGCGTGATGGCCGGCTACCACGGCCAGGATGCCAAGACCGAGGAGGCTTTCCGCGGCGGCTGGTTTCACTCGGGCGATCTCGCGGTCTGGCACCCGGACGGCTATGTGGAGCTGCGCGACCGCTCCAAGGACATCATCATCTCGGGCGGGGAGAACATCTCCAGCATCGAGGTGGAGCAGGTGCTGTCAGAGCACCCCTCGGTGCTGGAGGCGGCCGTGGTGGCGATGCCCGACGAGAAGTGGGGCGAGCGCCCCAAGGCGTTCGTGGAGCTCAAGCGCGGCGGAGACCCCAGCGAGGAGGATCTCATCGCCCACTGCCGGGAGCACATGGCGAAGTTCAAGTGCCCGGCGGCGGTCGAGTTCGGCGAGCTCCCGCGCACGTCGACCGGCAAGGTGCAGAAGTTCGTCCTGCGGGAACGGGAGTGGGAAGGGCGCGAACGTGCCATCGGATAGCGCCGGAACCAACGAGCGGGCCGAGCAGAGGTGATCACATGGCAGACACGCGCTCCGGCGCCCTGACCGGCGCCATTGATATCCGCCGCCGCGGCACCCGACCCGGGGGCGCTCGTTCCGGACCTGACGCCGACCCAGGGAGGCGGGTGCTGGCGCGGTTGGACCGCCTCGACGTGTGGGCCATGCCGTTCCTGTTCGTGGGCATCATCGGCCTCGGGTTCCTCTTCACCTTCTATGACGTGTTCGACATCAACGTGTCGTTCATTCAGACCTGCGTGGCGCTCAAGCCGGGCTGCACGCCTGAGACCGCGCTCAATACCATCCGGGTTCCGATCGCGCTCAACCTGGCCGGCTACGTCGTCGGCACGCTGCTGCTCAGCCCGATCTCGGACAAGATCGGCCGGCGCAACATGCTCCTGGTGACGATGTTGTTGACCGGCGTGGGCTCGCTCTGGAACGCGCTGGCGCCCGACTACACCAACTTCGTGCTTGCGAGGGTGCTCACCGGTATGGCCGTGGGCGCCGACCTCGCGATCGTCAACACCTACGTGGGCGAGGTGGCGCCGCGACGCAACCGCGCCAAGTGGACGTCGGTGATCTTCGTCAACTCCGCGCTGGGCGCCCTGCTGGGCATCTGGCTGGGCCTGTTCCTTACGACTCCGGCAACACCGTGGCCGCATGGGCTGCCCTTCGCTCAGGCCGGCCCGGGCTTCGAGAACGGCTGGCGCTGGATGTACGCGATCGGCGCTCTACTGGCGCTCATCGCGATCGTGCTGCGCGTCGAGCTGCCCGAATCGCCGCGCTGGCTGGTCGGGCAGGGGCGCGTGGACGAGGCCGACCGCGTGGTGGCGCAGATGGAAAAGCGCGCATCGCGCCGTGCCCCCTCCCGCCCGTGCCCGACGACGTGCCGGTCGAGATGCCCGCCCCCGGCGGCTATGTGTCGTTCAAACATGTGCTGGGCAACGCAACCTACGTGAAGCGTGTTCTGGTGCTGGTCTCCGTCTGGTTCTTCGCTTACGTCACGGTGTTCGCGTTCTCGGCCGGGGGCACGTCGCTGCTGACGTCGCTGCACTATCCGCCGCCGGAGGCCGGGGTCATCCAGGCGGTGGGCGCGTTTGGCTTCCTAGCCTGCGCGCTGTTCGCGGTCCGCTACGCCGAGCGGCTGGAGCGCAAGCTGTGGCTGCCGATCGGCGCGGTCATCACGGTCGTCGGCTCGGTACTGGTGGCGGAAGCCGGCACGAGCAGCGTCGTGGCGTTCATCGGCATGGCCGTCGTGTTCTTCGGGTTCAACGTCTGGGTGCCGATGACGTACGCGCTGTCAGCGGAGAGCTTCCCCACGCGCGCGCGGGTGACCGGGTTCGGGCTCGTCGACGGGATCGGCCACCTCGGCGGAGGTATCGGCGTGCTCCTCATCGCCCCGCGGATCCCCCACATGAGCGTGCTCGGCGCCTTCCTGCTGGTGTCCGGGTTCCTCGTCGTGGCCGCCGTGATCGCTCAGTTCGCGCTCCAGACGCGGGCACGACACTTCGAAGAGGTCTCGCCCTGAGCAGGCGCTTGCCAAAACTCAGCTAACCAGCTTGCGCGCTAGCTAGATGCCTGCTAACCTGCTAACACCAGCAAGCTACTAAGGAGTTCCGACATGGCAGCCACCCACACCCGCAGCAACGGCCAGACCGTCACCCCTGACCTCGAGGCCGCCTCGGAGCGGATCCGCGAGACCAACGACCGGTTCCTGGCCGCCGGACGCAAGATGACCGGCGCCTACCTCGACGGCGTCGAGCGCTACGTCGCCGGCGTCACCAAGGCCGAGCGCAAGTTCGGCGAGCAGTCCCAGTTCGAGGTGTTCGGCCAGATGCTCAACGCGCACGCCGGCTTCACCGAGGACGTGGTCAAGGCGAGCGTCACCGCCACGCGCGAGCTGATCAGCGCGTAGGACCTTTCGTCTCAGACCCGGCGGCGGCGTCGGTCCGACGCCGCCGCCGGGGACGTGCCGAGATCCCGGTGAATGACTCGTAGATCTCGAGCATCGCCCGCCGCTGACGGGGCGTCAGCCGCGGGTCCTCCTCGATCGCCGCCACCGTCTCGGAGGCCACGTCGCCGTCCGATACGACGCCGGCCTGCTCATACATGGTGTCGGCGGACATCTGCAGCACCTCCGCGATCGACTGAACCACCTGCTCGGACGGGGCGCGCAGCCCGCGCTCGATCTGCGACAGGTAGGGGTTGGAGATCCCGACGAGCGCGGCGAACTGGCGCATCGAGTACTCCGACAGCTCGCGGTTGCGACGGATGAACTGCCCCAGCGGCGATGGCGTGCGGTCGGCCACGCCCCAAGCATACGGACGCCGGTCGGCCTGGACGCGCGCGAGGCTGGACCGTCCGCATCACCGGACGCTCGGTCAACCCACGGAGCGGACGACCCGGCTGTGCTCGCGCATGGTCTCCATCCCGTCCTCACCGGGCTGGCGACCGAACCCGCAATACATGGCCACGCCGAAGTCTGATAGGTAGCGCGACGCGGTGGCGTGCCGGCGACTGATCCCCGGGATGCCGTCCAGCGGGAGCACGATGCCCAGGAACACCCGCGCCGGCCCGGGCTCGAGATCCACGAGCGGTCGGAAGAAGCTGCGGTCCTCGCTGCGCAGGTAGCGCGGGCCGGCCAGGTGCAGCCAGTCGACGGGGCGACCGGAGTTGGCCACCGCGAAGTTCGCCATGCGCACGAGCACCCCGTAGTCGCGGGCCTCGTACATCGGCCACTCGGGGAAGGTGCCATAGCAGAGGTGGTAGCCGACCAGCACCTCTTCAGGGATGAGCCGGGTGAGCGTGGTCACCGGCCGGGCGAATCGCTCCCAGGCACCCTCAGAGGTCCAGGCCAGCACACCCTCGATGTCCTGCGTCTCGTAGGCGAGGTCCCATTGGATGGCCAGCTCCTGCGGCGGGATGGCGTCCGTCAGGCGGGCGATCTCGCGGGCCACGAGCTTCTCGAAGCCCCGTTCGGCGATGGGGTAATCCCTGGCGAAGTCGGCCTTGAACGCGTTCAGCGCGCTGGACGGGAAGGGCAGGCCCACCTGGAAGCGAAGCCCGGCGGGGATGACGCCGTCGTCCTTGAGCGCCCTGAACTCCTGATAGGAGGCGATGGCGTCATCGATCCGGGGCCAGGAGTCGAAGTGCAGCTCGCTGACGCCCGGACGGATGCCGAACACCGGCGTCTCGTAGGCATGGCGTGGGCGACCGGTGGGCGACTCGGTCTCCTGCACGACCACGACGTCGGGGTTGGGTCGAGCCAGCCGTTCGCGCTCATAGCTCACCCACGCCGCGCGTGGACCCGTCTCGCCGTCGGGCAGCGCGAACACCAGGTCCCCGAACAGGTCGGCGCCGGCGCGCAGGGCCGCGTCGGTGGACTCGGCGGGCAGGCTGCCGACGAGAAGCAGCGGGCTGGTGACGCGTGGGCACATCGTCCGCGGCCGAGCATGGCACATCTATGTCATCCCTCGAGCGTCTCTGACAGCTCGAGCCACGATGCCTCCAGCCGGTCGCGGTCCGAGGCCAGTGCGCTGAGCTCGCGCGTAAGCAGGTCCAGGCGAGCGGCATCGGTCGCCGCCGTGGCCATCTCCGCCTGGAGCTCCGCGTCACGGCGCTCGGCGCGCTCGAGCTCGCGCTCCACCCTGGCGAGGTCCTTCTGCGCCGCCCGGCGCTGGGCGCCCGGGCTCGGGGCCTCCGGACGGCGGGGCGGCCGCACGGAGCCGGAGGCCGCCGGCACCGCGGTCGCCTCCGCCCGCAGCTCGAGGTACTGGTCGACGCCTCCCGGGAGGTGGCGAAGCCCCCCATCGCCCATGAGTGCGAAGACGTCGTCACACACGCGCTCGGCGAAGTAGCGGTCATGGGTGACGACGACCAGCGTGCCGGGCCAGCCGTCGAGCAGATCCTCCAGCGCCGTGAGCGTGTCGATGTCCAGGTCGTTGGTGGGCTCGTCGAGCAGCAGCACGTTGGGCTCGGTGAGGAGCAGGCGCATGAGCTGGAGGCGGCGGCGCTCGCCGCCTGACAGGTCGCTGGTACGCGCGCTCAGCCGCTCGCCGCGAAAGCCGAACCGCTCCGCCAGCGTGCCCGGGGTCAGCTCCTCGCCCGCGCTCGTGGTCGCCCGGCCGCGGACCTCGGCCAGCGCCTCGACGACGCGCAGCCCGGGCGGGAGCTCGGCCGAGTCCTGCGAGAGCTCGGCCAGCCGGACCGTCGCGCCGCGCTGCACCTCGCCGGCGTCCGGCGGCCGATCGCCCGCCAGCACACGGATGAGCGTCGTCTTGCCCGAGCCGTTGGCGCCGACCACCGCCGCTCGCTGCCCCGGCCCCAGCCGCCAGGTGACGTGGGAGAGCAGGCGGCGTTCGCCGAAGGCCAGCGAAACGTCGACCGCGTCGAGCACCCGGTCGCCGAGCCGCGCGGTGGCGAAACGCAGCAGCTGCACCGTGTCGCGCGCCGGCGGCTCGTCGGCGATCACCGCATTGGCCGCGTCGACGCGGAACTTCGGCTTGGAGGTGCGGGCGGGCGGCCCGCGCCGCAGCCAGGCCAGCTCCTTGCGCACCAGCTGGCGGCGCCTGTCCTCGCGGGCCGCGGCCTGCCGGTCGCGCTCGGCGCGCGCCAGCACGTAGGCCGCATAGCCGCCTTCGTACTGGTGCACCCCGCCGCCGGCCACCTCCCAGGTGCGGTCGCACACCGCGTCGAGGAACCAGCGGTCGTGGGTGATGACCGCCAGCGTGGCGCGGTGGCCGGCCAGGAAACGAGGCCAGCCACGCGATCCCCTCGACGTCGAGATGGTTGGTGGGCTCGTCGAGCAGGAGCAGCTCCGGAGCCTCGAGCAGGGCCCGGGCGAGCATGACCCGGCGCTGCTCGCCGCCCGACAGCCGGCGCGTGGGCGTCTCGAGGCCCTGCGGGAACCGCGTCACGGCCACGCCGCCGAGGAGCCCGTCGAGGACCTCGCGGATGGCGGCGTCCCGCGCCCATTCGTGGTCGGGCCGAGCGCCGGCCAGCTCCGCGCGCACCGTGCGGTCGGCGTCGAGGTCCACGCGCTGGCCGACCAGGACGGCTTGCAGCCCGCTGGTGCGCGTGGCGGTCCCGGCGTCCGGCGCCTCGGCACCGGCAAGCAGCCGCAGCAGGGTCGACTTCCCGGCCCCGTTGTCTCCCACCACCCCAATCCGCTCGCCCTCGTTGACGCCGAGCGTCACGTCGCGCAGCACTGAGCGGCCGCCGTAGCCCTTCGCGATCGATTTGAGGTTGACGAGGTTGCGCGCGGCGATCAGACAGATCTACCGGATCGTCGGCGGCGCCGTGTATCAGCCGGGCCGCCTCGCGCCTCTCGGGTACCAGACGTCAGTTACCAGAGAGGACAGAGTGGCGTGACACCACACCGATGGATCAGACCAAGCTGCGCGGCGACCACGGCGGCCGCGAGCCTGCGGTCGCCGGGATCGTCGTCATCGCCGTGGGCGTCGTAGTGGTGGGGGCGCTGGTGATCATTGCGGCGACCGGTGGGGCGACCGGTTAGATCACCGACGATGGCGCGTGTGGCCCGCGAGGGCATCGGGGGACTTACCGAGCGGGTCACACGCACCCAGTGCTCGTCGGACGGCGGCGCGTGCTGGGGGCCTGTGAGGAGGAATGATGAGCTTTGGCGACGCAACGCTCGCCCCTCAGCTCTCCGCTCCCGTCGACGGCTTGACTTGCAGTGTCAGATGTGAGTAGCTACACCAGATAGTGTGGAATCGGGGCCGGTTCCGTAACACCCGGGCGCGGTGTCATAAGCACACTATGTCGGTATGACGGCAATAGACCCGGGAAATCGGAGCACGCTCGTCGGTGGACGGGGACGCACGATGAGCCCGGACTGTGTTACTGGATCCGGCGAATTGGAGTTGATGCGTATGCTGACTACACAGGTCGCGTTGGTGCCGTTTGAAAGAGCGGGCGCCGAGCTCACCCCACTCCATCGGGAAATGATGCTCGTCGCCTCGGCGCTGCAGACCCAGCTGAGCCGCGATTTCGGCCCGACGTGGGCGGTCTCGGCGGTCGTCACGCCGTTCCTCGACCTCGGCGACGTGCCTCCGCAGTACCTCCCCGTGATCGTCACCGGAGACGCGCTGCCCCGCGGACACCACGGGTTTCATCTCGCCGCCGACGGCCGTCCGTTCGCGCTCATCCACAGGGATGCCGACTGGTCGGTCACCGCGAGCCACGAGCTCATGGAGCTGGTGCTCGACCCGAGTGGCCTGCTCACCATCAGCGCGCCGTCACTGGCCGATGAGTATGCCGAGAAGAAGCAGCCCCTCCCGCGTCACAAACACCAGGGAATGGTCGACTATCTCGTCGAGCCGTGCGACCCCGTCGAGTACGGCCGGAGGTACACGATCGACGGCGTCTCCGTGTCCGATTTCGTGACACCGCACTACTACGACTCGTACGGCGCCACCGGACGCCGCTATTCCTTCCTGGGAACGGTGACCCATCCCCTCCAGATCCTCGACGGCGGATACCTGAGCTGGCGGACGCGGGGTCCGAGGAACTCGGTGTGGCAGGCATTCGCCAGCGCTCCGGCCGCGAACCCCGGAGACGCGACCGGGACCGCGGGTTCATCGTCCGGTCCGGAGCCCAAAATCTCCGGCACCCCCGCCGACCACCTGAAGATCAGTCGGCTCAAGGACGGTGATCCGGACGACTCCGACGGCGCCACGGCCGCGAAGGATGACTTCGCCTCCCGGTTCACGCGCGATCACGTGGCGGCCAGGACCGGCAAGGGCCGGGGGGCGGGGACACCGGCCGCTGCAGCCGCTCTTGCGCTGGGCGACAGACCCACCCGGGACCAGCTGCGGGCCTCGTGGGAGAGGTACGGCGACGACTTCCGAAAGGACGTCGACCAGATGATCAAGTACCTCAAGGAGCCGCCGCCACCTACGCTGCGCGACATCATCAACCTCCTCGAGGAGTCCCGGCGAACCAAGACGAAGTCGAACGACGATCTCCTCGACGCGTACAAGATCCCCAAGAAGGGCAAGAAGACCCAGGGCAAGTCAGACGACCTCAGAACGGTTATCAAGCTGCTCAAGCAGCAGGAGGCGATCGCCAACATCCTGGACTCCAACGCTTCGGACCCCGACCTCGCCAGCTGGCTCTGCCGCCTGATGCCGTAGGCGGAGCGGCCGATCATGGCGCAGGTCCGGCGGACCCTCTTCGCCTTCTACTACCTCGAGGACGATTTCCGGCTCGACCCCGCCGCACTGCTGCGGGGCGAGCTGCCCTCCGCGCCCGGCCGGGCGCGGGTGCGGGCACTGGCGCTGCTGACCGGGGCGCGGCATCGGCTCGCGGCGGGCGAGTTCGAGGTCGTGAGGCAAGTGCCCGCGGGACAGTGGATCGAAGACCGCGAGCCCGACCGAGCCGCGGTGAGCTCGCTGATCGAAAAGGGCCTCCTCCTCAGCGACGCGCCGGACGGCCGGCCGGCGGAACTGCGCAACCGCGACGAGGCGCTGTTCGGCGCCCAGTGGAACGTGTTCGCGGCGACGTATCACTACATGACCCAGTGGAGTGGCGTGGAGGGCGCCGAGGGCGAGGAGGACGTCGCGTTGCTGCGCGCCAACGTGGAGAGCGCCGCTCGGTCCCTGCTCGAGCGCCACGGCCCGCCGCCGCCGGAGTTCGCGACCAAGCGTCCCGGGCCGGTGGTCGCCCTGCCCGGGATCGCGCGCGAAGGCCAGCTCTACGACGCCCTCATGTCCCGGCGCACGACCCGGGCGTTTGACCTCGACACGCCGATGACCCTCGAGGAGCTCGACACCGTGCTCCGATACGTATTCGGGTGTCACGGTTACGCACGGAACGCCGCCGGCGTACTGTGCATCAAGCGCACGAGCCCGTCGGGCGGCGGCCTGCACCCCGTGGAGGCCTACCCCGTCATCAGCAACGTGAGCGGGGTCGACCCGGGGATCTACCACTACAACGCCCGTGACCATTCCTTGACGAGGCTGACTGACGGCGGCGCGAGCTCGAGCCGGGACCTCGCCACCTCGTTCATGGCCGGCCAGAGCTTCTTCGGCGCGGCGCACGTGTCATTCGTGTTGACCGCGCGCTTTGCCCGCAACCACTGGAAGTACCGCCGGCACGATCGGGCCTACGCCGGCATGCTGATGGACGCGGCGCACCTCAGCCAGACGCTCTACCTCGTCTGCGCCGACCTCGGTCTCGGCGCCTTCGTCACCATCGCCATCAACGGCCGCGACATCGAAGAGCGGCTCGGTCTCGACGGTGTCGGCGAGGGCGCGCTGGCCATGGCGGGCTGCGGTCCGCGCCTGGCGGAGGGCTCGCCGCTGGACCTCGCGTTCACCGCCGGTCCGCCTCCCCACGATGTGCGCTGACCGTCAGGCGCCGCCGCCGGTGGCCGCCGGAGCACGGCGCGCGAGATTGGCCGCCGCGGCGATCCCCTTCCGCTCGTAGAGCGCGCCCGCCGACTCCAGATCGGTGCCCGCCTGCGCCGCGCGATCGAGGATGGCCAGCACCTCCGCGCGATCGGTCAGCGCGTCGCCGCGCATCATGAGGAAATCCGTCCCGTCGGCGAGGCGGACCGCCTCATCGGCCAGCGCCTGCGCCGACGGGCCGGCCCCTCCGCGGGCCAGCAGCTTGGCCCGGGTTGACCGCCACAGCACCTGCGAGACGGCGTCGTCGTCGGACGCGGCCGCCTCACTCATCGCGCAGTACCGCGCGCTCTCCTCGTAGGACCCGCTGGCGTAGTGGACTCGGGCGGCCAGCCCGGCCGCGGAACTGAGGTGGCCGCGCGTCCCGAGCTGGTCGAACGCCAGGCACGCCGCCACGAGCTCGGGCTCGGCGTTCTCGGGTTGGCCGGCCAGAAGCTCGATGTAGCCGTAGTACATCTGAATCACCGCCACCGACACGCCCAGCCCGACCTCGGCCAGCCGGCGCTTGCTCCGACGCCAGCGCGCTCGCCCGCCCTCGAACTGGCCGTCCATCGCCTCGAGCACGGCGAGCATCGCCTCGGTGAATGCCGTGGCGGCGACGTCGCCCTCGGCGCGAGCGAGAAGCTCGTGGCAGCGCCGGATGCCGTCGCGGACGGGACGGGGGCCGACCACGGTGGTGCGCGCCAGGTCGGTGAGGATTCGCGACTGGTCCCTGCGCTCCCCGGCCCGCTCGGCATGGGTCAGCGCTTGCTGCAGGGCGCGCTCCATGGCCACGGAGTCTGATCGGATCCACTCCACCAAGGCGATGTGAAGCCACGCGCGTGACAGTCCCCCCTCGTCGCCGAGGCGCTCGAACACCGCGGTCGTCTGCGCGGCGACGGCCAGCATCTCGGCGGCGCCAAGGCTCGCATCCACGTGCGAGCGCTGATAGGAGAGCTCGATCAGCGCCCGGGCGCTCACCCCCTCCGCACCGGTGGCGCGGGCCTGCTCGAGCGCAGCCTGAAGAACCTCTTCGGCGTCGGTGTAGTCGCCACTCTCGCTGAGCGCGTACCCGAGATCGAGCAGGACGTCGGGACGCTTGCGCCCCGCCGCATCACACATCTCGGCCGCGCGGCGGAGCAGCTGGGCTGCGGCGTTCGGGTTCCCGCGCGACAGGGCGCGCCGGCCGGCGCTGGACAGGCTCCCGGCCGCCCGGCCGGCGAGCGCGACGGTGTCGTCGTCGGACTGCCCGACCTCGGTGAGGTTGCGAAACGCGCGCTCGAGGTGGTAGCCGACGAACTCCTCGTAGGCCTCGCCGCGAGGGGCCAGCCATTCGGCGAAGCGCTCGTGCAGCTCGCTGCGCAGGACCTTCGGAGTGCCCCGGTAGGCAACGTCGCGGATGAGGATGTGATGGAAGCTGAGCTGCTCCTCGCCGGCGAGCGGGGCGCTCCCGGGCTCCACGAACCCGCGCCGGACGAGCGCCCGAAGATGCTGATCGGCGGTGGGACGCGCCTCTTCGGGCAACAGCGCGACTACGGCCGTCGGCCAGAACTCACGGCCGATGATCGCCGCACGCTCGATGTACGCGCGCTCGCCGGGGCCAAGGCGGTCGATGCGCGCGGCCAGCAGGCTGCGCAGGGTGGCCGGGATCTCGCGCTCACGGTCCCACCACGGGTTCTCGGCGCTCATCGCCAGCAGTTGCTCGACGAACAGCGGATTGCCCTCGGCCGTGTGGAGGATCACCTCTCGCTCTGACTCGCTGAGGCGGCGGTCCCCCAGACGGTGATCGAGCAGAGACCCGGCGTCGTCGTCGCTGAGCGGTCCGAGGACGACGGAGCTCACTCGAGGATGGCCCCCGCCCCACGAGGGGCGCCCGTCCAGCAGCTCGGGCCGAGCGGTGTTGAGCAGCAGCACCGGCGCCTTGACCCAGTCCACGAGATAGTCGATGAGATCGAGCAGCTCCGGCGCCGCCCAGTGGGTGTCCTCGATCACGAGCTCGAGCGGCCGCTCTCGCGCCAGCAGCTCCAGCAGCCGCCGGAACGCCCATGGCACCTGCTCGCGCCGGGTCTCGGAGTCCGTGAGCCCGAGCGACGCCGCCACGACCTCCGAGATGAGGTCCGCGTCCTCGGCATCGTCGATGAGACTGCGGATCGCCTCCGGCGAGTCACCGCCGGCGAACTGGGTGAGCGCCTCGCGCAGCGGCCAGAAGGCGACGCCATCGCCGTAGGACAGGCAGTGGCCGGTGAGGACGGTCGCCTGACCGGCCAGCCGGCTCGCCGACTCCTGACCCAGCCGCGACTTGCCGATCCCCGGCTCTCCGACGACGGTCAGCAGATGGGCCTCGCCGCCGCGAACCGCCCGCCGGAACGCCGCGCCGGCCAGCGCCAGCTCGTCGACGCGGTCCACCACCGGGTGCGCCATCAGCCGGTCCGGCGCGCCCTCCACGATTCCATCGAGCCGCCACGACTCGCCGTCGGGCGTCGGGTCGACGCGAGCGGCGCCCGAGACCAGCCGGCGCGTCGCCTCGCTGAGCAGGATGGCTCCGCCCTCGGCCGATTGGGCCAGGGCGATCGCGCGGGAGAGCGGCTCTCCGAACAGATCGGTGGCGCTCTCCACCACCACCTCTCCCGACGCCACTCCGACCCGCACCGCGACCTCGTCGCGCTGGGTTGAGCCGAGCGCGGCGCCGAGCTCGACCGAGGCCCGAAGGGCCCGCAGCGCATCGTCCTCGTTGACCAGGGGGACGCCGAACACCCAGACCAGCTCGCCGCCCAGTCCGGCGACGAACGCCCCGCCGTGGCGCGTCACGATCTCCTGGGTCCGGGCCCGCGCCGCCGCGACCGCATTCCGCGTCATCTCCGGGTCGGCGTGATCGCTGGTGGTCAGCTCCACGACGAGCACCGTGGCGCTCTTGCGGATGATCCCCGGCTGGGGCACGGTGGACGTTGACGGCGCCATCTCGATGGGCTCGCTGGCGGCGCCGCCCGGCTCGCTGTCCGGTGCGACGCTGCGCTCGGGGTTGGGCTCGGCGGCGGCCGCGCCGGGGAGCGCCAGCGACTCGTCCTGTCGCAGGATGAGCTTCTCGAGCTCACGCAGCGTGGCGCCGGGCTCGACGCCGAGCTCCTCCACCAGTGAGCGCCGCGCCTGTTGGAACGCCTCCAGGGCGTCCGCCTGGCGCCCGCACCGGTAGAGCGCGAGCATGAGCTGCCCGTGCGGGCGCTCCCGGAAGGGCTGCTCGCGCACGAGTGCCTCGAGATCGGCGATGACCTCGGCGTGTCGTCCGAGGGCGAGCTGGGCGTCGATCAGCTCTTCGCGGCAGCTGAGGCGCAGCTCCTCAAGGCGCGCGATGCTCGCCTGGGCAAAGGGCTCGTAGGTGAAATCGGCAAGCGGCGGGCCACGCCACAGGCGCTGGGCCTCTCCCATCATTGCCGCCGCCCGCGCGGCGTCGCCGGCGGCCAGGGCGCTCCGCGCGCTGTCATACAGGCGCTCGCACCGCAGCGCGTCGATCTCGTCGACGCCCAGCTCCAGCACGTATCCCGGCGGCCGCGTAATGAGCCGGTCGCTGGCCCGGGCCAGCTGGGTGCGCAGGCGTGACACGAAAACCTGGACGGTGTGGACGGCGCTGGCGGGCGGGCTCTCGCCCCACAACTCGTCGACGAGGCGGTCGGTGGAGACCACCTGTCCGGCGTTGAGGGCGAGCACAGCGAGGACAGCGCGTTGGCGAACGCCACCCAGCGCAATCGGGTCGTCGCTGCCGAGCCGCACCTGAAGCGGTCCCAGGATCCCCAGCTCCAGCGAGGCCACCGGCTGAACGGTAACAGCGGCATCAGCGCCGCTCAATGGACGGTGAGCGATTGGTGAGCGCTGGTGAGCGGCCTGTGACCGCCGTCCCGGATCGTTGCGGCCACCCCTTCCCAACCCCACCGGAGCCATGGTCGCCAACCACCACATCTCAAAGCTGCTGATCGACGAGCGAGTCGCCGACTTCCACCGCGCATCCGGCGGTCACCGCACCGCGGCGCGCCAAACCAAGCCTTCGCGGCTGCGCCGCTTCGCGCTCACGCGCCGCCGGGCCTTCAAGCCGATCCCGTCAAACCCGTCATGACCGCCTCGCCAGGGACCGTTCTCCCAGGCCCGGCAGAGGGAATCGCACCGATGGCCGTCACACTCATCCACACCAGTACCAGCGGCGCGCGCGACCGCCTGCCCGGACACCGCCTGGCACTGCTGATGCATGCCGCCGCGCGCGGTGACGAGCGCGCCTGGGACCGGCTCGTCCAGGAGTTCAGCGCGATGATCTGGGCCGTCGCCCGGGCGCATCGCCTCCACGACGCGCACGCCGCGGATGTCGCGCAGGCGACGTGGCTGCGGCTCCTCGAGCACCTGACGCGCCTCCACGATCCGACTCGAGTCGGGGCATGGCTGGCGACGACGGCCCGCCGCGAGTGCCTCCGGGTGATACGTGACAACGACCGCTGCGTGCTGTATGGAGATGACGCGCCGGAGCACGAATCGCTCGACGTGCCTCCCGCCGAGGCGGTGCTCATCAGCGAGCGCGACGCCGCGCTGTGGCGAAGCTTCTCGCGGCTGCGAGCCGCCGACCAGGCGCTGCTGCGCCTGCTGATGGCCGATCCGCGCCCGCCCTACGAGGAGATCGCGGCGGCGCTGGACATGCCGATCGGAAGCATCGGACCAACGCGGCAGCGCGCGCTCGAGCGCCTGCGGCGCGAGCTGGACGAGCAGGGAACTCTCAACCTCATGACCGCCTGAAGGAGGCGCCACGATGACCGAGCACACGAACATCGTCGACACGACCACTACCACCGACGCCATCGAGGCCGAGATCGCCGAGATTCCGATCCGCCGGCTCGACGACGCCCATCTGGCCTGGTTCATCGCCGAGAGCGAGTGCGAGCGAGCGCTGAGCGCGTGGCGCGCCGGGTCCGGCGATGACGCCGACATCGCCTTTTGCTCCTATCTCGCGGCGCTGGACCGGGAGGAGTCGGCGGCGCTGCATCTGGAGCGGTTGTGGCGCGCGACCGAGCCGGCGGCGCTGACGCTCGTGCAGCGCATGCAGGACGTCGTCCACTGATCCGTGCGTATCAGGACCATGCGCAAACAGCTCTCATAGGCAGTGGAACGATCTGGATCCGGCGTCTGGGGAGGTGGTCGGGACGCCGACGCGGTCCTGATCGAGCGGCTGAGCACGCTGGCGGGCGTGCTCGACCCGGTCCCCGCAGGGGTGCTCGCCGGCGCCCGCGATGCGTTCGCAGGCCGCGTTGCCGCTGCGGCGGGCCCGGCACGCGACTGGCCCGAGGCGGGCTAGCGGCGAGCCGGGCTCGCCGCCAGGCGGCGCGAGACAATGACCGCGTGAGCCGGATCGCGATCATCCCGGGCGACGGGATCGGACCGGAGGTGTGCGCGGTGGCGCTGCGCGTGCTTGCCGAGCTCGAGGGCGCCGGGCTCCAGGCCGAGACGTTTCCCTGGGGCTCGGACCACTACCTCAGGACAGGGCGGATGCTGCCGGGTAACGCGCTCGAGACCCTGACTGAGTTCGACGCCATCCTGTTCGGCGCCGTCGGCTCGCGCGAGGTGCCCGATCACGTGACCCTGTGGGGCCTGCGGCTGGCGATCGTCCAGGGGCTCGATCTCGGCGTCAGCCTGCGACCGGCCCGCCTGCTGCCCGGGGTCCGCGGGCCGCTGGCGGACCGCGGGCCAGACGACGTCGACCTCGTGGTGGTGCGCGAGAACACCGAGGGCGAGTACTCCGGCATCGGCGGCTTCACCCGCCGGGGCCTGTCGGGCGAGGTCGCGGTGCAGACCACCGTCTACTCCCATGACGCCATCGCCCGCACCGCGCGCTTCGCCTTCGAGCTCGCCCGGACACGCGCCCGCCCGGCACCTCACGAGCGTCACCAAGTCCAACGCGAGCCCGCACGCGAGCGTCCTGTGGGACGAGGTCGTCGCCGAGGTATCCGCGGGCTACCCCGACGTGGACTGGGAGCCGGTCCTCGTCGACGCGGCGGCGGCGCGGCTCGTCCTGTCGCCGCAGGAGTTCGACGTGATCGTCGCCTCCAACCTGCACGGCGACATCCTGTCCGATCTCACCGGGGCCCTCGCCGGCAGCCTCGGCATGGCGCCGAGCGCCAACCTCAGCCTCGACCGGTCGCGTCCCTCGATGTACGAGCCCGTCCACGGCTCGGCGTTCGATCTCGTCGGCCGGGGACTGGCCAACCCGATCGGGATGGTCCTGTCCGCGGCGATGATGCTCGACGACCTCGGGCGCAGCGAGAGCGCCGGCCGCGTCCGCGACGCCGTGGCCTCCACGTGCGCGGCGGGAATCGTCACCCCTGACGTGGGCGGGCGCGCCACCGCCGAGGAGGTGGCCGACGCGATCGTGCGCGCCCTATAATTGACCTCCGGAGAAACTGCGTCATCCAGGTCGCGGCTGCCTCCGTACATAGCGCTCCGTGAACGAGGGAGGTCACGTTGCAATGACAGCGCGCAAGCTGGCGGCGCGCGCGCCGTCGTCCCTGGTCGCCGCTGCCGTGGTGCTCGCCCTGGCGGCCCTGGCGGTCATCCCGGGTGCGGCCATCGCAGCCTCATCGCCGTGGACGGCGGTGTCGGCACCCGGCGGCCCGGGCGCGACCTCCTACCTCGACCTCGGGCGCAAGGACTGCCTGGGCTCGGCCACGACCAACCGGTCGCGCGTGTGGTTCACCGTCGCCGACGGCGTGCTGTCTGACACCTACAGCCCGACGACGGACAACTCGAATCTCAGCACGCTGCAGTTCCTGGTCACCGACGGCCACAGCTTCACCGACCTGCAAACACGCGACATGACCTACGTCGCGCGGGCCCTGGACGGCACCGGCATGAGCTGCGAGATCGTGGCCCGCGCGCGAAGCGGCCGCTACCGGATCGTCACCGACTACGTCACCGACCCCGCGCGCAACAGCGTCGTCATGCACACGCGCTACGAGCCGTTGACCGCGGCCGCGCGCGGCTACCAGGTCTACGTGCGCTACGACGCCATGATCAACGGCGCCGGCGGTGGCGGCACCACCAACGGCGGCGCCAACTCGGCCACGATCACCTCGGGACCGCATCACGGCACGAGCGCTCTGGTCTCCTACCAGACGCTCGCGCGCTCGAGCCAGACACAGCGCACATACGAGGTCCCGGTGTACGGGGCCCTCGCCGCCGATCACCTCTACCCGGTGTCGTCGAGCGGCTTCGCCGGCTCCGCCGGCGACGGCCTGACCCAGCTCGACGCGCGGCATCGCCTCGGGCTCACCTATCGCGACGCCGACAACGGCAACGTCGAGCAGACCGCGCAGATCGACCCGGCGCACGTGCACTCGTTCACGCTCGCGCTCGGCTACGGGCAGACCGAGGCCTCCGCCGTGCAGGCGGCCACCGCCAGCGCCACCGCGCCGTTTGGCGTGACCGCGCAGCGCTACCGCCGGGGATGGCTGCGCTATGACGCGGGACTGCGCCGGCCCCCGGCGGGGTTCCCCGGCCTGACCGGCGCCCAGGATCGCGAGGCGCGTCAGCAGTACTGGACCTCCGCCAACGTGCTGAAGGCCACCGAGGACAAGGAGTTTCCGGGCGCCGTCGTCTCGTCGCTGGCCGACCCGTGGGGCCAGGCCACCGCCGCCAACACCGAGACCAACGGCCTCCCCGACGTCAGCACCAACTACCGCGTGATCTTCGAGCGCGACTTCTACGAGACGTTCACGGGCTTTCTCACCGATGGGGACCTCGCCACCGCCCAGGCCCAGACGCGCTTCATCTTTAACAAGGTGGAGTTGCCCGACGGGAGCTTCCCCCGAGACGCCCTGCTCAACGGGGCGACGGCATCAGACAACTACGTGCTCGAGCCCGACGAGCAGGCCTTCCCGCTGATCATGGCCTGGCAGTCGGGGCTGGGGCATGACCGCAGCCTGTACACCGACCACGTGGTGCGCGCGGCTGACTTCCTCGTGGCCCACGGCCCGGTGTATGGCGACGAGCGCTGGGAGGACCAGGGCGGCTACTCGCCCTCGAACATCGCCACCGAGATCGCCGGCCTCGTCTCTGCCGCCGCGATGGCGCAGGCCAATGGCGACAGCCCACGGGCGCAGCTGTACCGCGCAACGGCGGATGATTGGCGCCGCCATGTCGAGGCGTGGACGGTGACGAGCACCGGTCCCTACTCGTCCGATCCGTACTTCCTGCGTCTGTCCAAGAACGGCGACCCCAACGCGCCGACCGTCTACAACCTCGGCAACGGCAGCATTGACGCCGATCAGCGCTCGGTCGTCGACGCGGGTTTCCTCGAGTTGGCTCGCTTCGGCGAGCTGGACTCGTCCGATCCGGTCATCGCCAACTCGCTGAGCGTGGTGGATCACGTGCTCGGCATCCAGACGCCCAGCGGCGAGGGCTACCGCCGCTACGGGACGCTGCTGGAGTCGGTCAACGGCTCCAACGAGCCCGTCACCGGGGGGACCGACGGATACGGCGACTGCTACGCCCCGGCCCCCATGAACTGCCCGATCACCGGGCGTCCGTGGATCCCATGGTTCACCGGGACGGGCCACGTCTGGCCGCTGCTCAACGGGGAGCGCGGTGAGCAGGACCTGCAGACCAGCGACAACGGCGGCGCCTCGCAGATGCTGCTGGACATGGCCAACTTCGCCGGAGGCGTGGGCATGATCCCCGAGCAGGATTGGGACGAGGCCGACGTGCCGCCGTCGCCGTACGGCAGCGATCCCACGACGGCCTCGATCGGCTTCACCAACGGCAAGCCGGCCGGCTCGGCGGGTGAGATCACGTGGGTGGAGGCCGGTTTCGTCCGCCTGGCGCAGGACATCAAGTCCGGGAGGCTGCTCGAGCAACCCGCGGTCGTGCGCGACCGGTACCTGGCCAGCCGGGTCCCGCCTGCCGCGCCGCTGACGGTGACCGCGACCCCGGGCGCCGGGGCGGTCACGGTGACGGGCACCACCGCGCCAGGCGCGTCGGTCGAGATCGCCGCGACACTGTCGCCCGCGGGCGCCACCGATCCGGGCGGCACCGCACACAACCAGCCGGTCCCGGCAGCGATCCGCCAGGTGACGGCCGCCCAGGACGGCTCGTTCAGCGTGACCGTGCCCCTGGCGGCCGGCGGCTATGTGGTCTCGGCGGCGGCGACACATGCCGGAGCCACTGGGCACATGCAGCAGAGCGCGACGGTGACCTGACGGCGGGCGCTCTGCTGCAGACGGGACGGGCGCCCCCTGCTCGCAGCCGAGCAGAGCAACCGCGATGGCCATGACGCGCCGCTAGCGTGTGGGGATGAGGATCACAGAGGCACAGGAATTGTGGGCGCCCGCCGGCGTCTACTGCAACACCGCCAGCTACGGCCTCCCACCCCGACCCGCCTGGGACGCGTTGCAGGCTGCGCTCGCCGACTGGCAGGGCGGGCGCACGAGTTGGGAGCAGTGGGGCGAGAGCACTGAGGCGGCGCGGGCGGCGTTTGCGAGGATCGTCGGCGTCGAGGTGGCGCGCGTCGCGGTGGGATCGACGGTGTCAGAGCTCGTGGGCTCCGTGGTCACCGCGCTGCCGGCGGGAACGCGGGTGGTCGTTCCGAACATCGAGTTCACGTCGCTGCTGTTCCCGCTGCTGGTCCACAGCCGCCTGGATGTGAGGACGGTCCCGCCGGCGGAGGTGGCCGGCGTGGTTGCCGAGGGCGCCGAGGCCGTGGCGTTCAGCGCGGTCCAGATGAGCACGGGCGAAGTCGCCGACGTGGAGGCGATCCTGGATGCCGCGTCGGCGGTGGGCGCCGTGACGATCTGCGACGCGACGCAGGCGGTGGGCTGGCTGCCCATCGACGCCGGGCGCGTCGACGCGCTCGTGTGCGCCGCCTACAAGTGGCTGATGTCCCCGCGCGGCACCGCCTTTCTCACTGTGTCGGACCGCCTGCTCGCCGATGCGGTGCCGCACAGCGCCGGCTGGTACGCCGGGGACGACGTGCACACCAGCTACTTTGGCCCGCCGCTGCGGCTCGCGCACGACGCGCGCCGCTTTGACCTGTCGCCGGCGTGGTTCAGCTGGGTGGGCACGGCGCCGGCACTCGAGCTCATCGAGGAGATCGGCGTGCAGGCCATTCATGACCACGACGTCGCGCTGGCCAACCGGTTTCGGGCCGGGCTGGGCATGGAGGCCGCCAACAGCGCGATCGTGTCCGCCGAAGTGCCCGACGCGGCCGCGCGGCTCGAGCGCGCCGGCATCGTGGCCGCCATCCGAGGCGGGCGCCTGCGTACCGCCTGGCACGTCTACAACGATGAGCGCGATGTCGATCAGGTGCTCGAGGTTGTCCTTGGTTGAGCACGCGCGGTAGCGGGACCAGTCGCGCCGCAGCCCGCTCCGCGCGCAGATGCCCGGCAAACGAAGAGACACAGCGGCTTGCCGCAAGCCGTCGAGCTAATGCTGGAGTCGGTTGGTTGAGTCGCTGGCGGCGGGAGGCGACACGTCGTCATAGATGCGGGCGGCCACGAGACGGCCGCTGCCTCCCCGCTCGTAAACGGCGATCCCCGCCTGTGGCGGTATCGCGTCCTTGCCCCAGCGGACGCAGTTGTACTCGATCGCGCACCGCGTCCCGTCGTCGGTCACGGTGCAGAACTGCAACGGGATGCCGCCCCCGTTGGCGAACATCGTGTCGTAGATGGCCCGGTGCGCAGCGCCGCGATAGCTGTACGGCCCTCCCGCGGGCTCGCGAACGATGCCGTCGGGGTCGAACGCCGCGATGATCGCATCGGCGTCCCCGGCGGCCAGCGCACGCTGATAGTCGGCCGGAGCTCCTTGCAGCGCGATGCTTGCGTCCGGCTCCAGCAGGGGTGTGCGAACCCGGTGCCCGCCCGTCAAGGGCCACAGGCTGTGATACACGCGCACCCACGCGATTCGCCCGTCCGTTGAGAACTGCGTGGCGACCGCGATGGGAAGCTCGGGATGCGGGCCGGGCAGCTTGACAGAGACCTCCTCGACGCTCCGCATTCCGTTCTGGGTCAGCGCGACTGTGTCAACGCCGCGTTGCTCAGCGAGCCATCCCTGCATGTCGGCGACATACGCGAGGAACGCGTCCAGGCTGTCGATGTGTCCGTAGCGCGGATCGTCGATGAGCGGAATCGCCCGGAACGAAGCCAGCAGCTCGTTCGCAGCCCGGTCCATGATCCCCTCGAAGAAGCCAAGGCGACGGCGGTCACTGCCGGCCTCAGCGAGCGCATGACCGAGCGAGAATTCCTGAAACCACGGCATCGCTCCAGTCTCGCACGCGCGGCGTGGTCGACCCGTTGTGCTGCCATTGCAGGTCTGACCGCCGAATCGCACGAGGAGTAGGCTCACGGGATGCGGACCGTGGGACCGATTCGCAACGGGCGGCAGGCCGGGCCGGCCGGTGAAAAGCGAACGGCCGGACCCTCGCGCACGGGCGCGCCACTCGCGCTCCGCTCGTTGCAGCGCTCCGCCGGGAACGCGGCGGTCACGCAGATCATCGTTGGCGCCCGTCGGCTCCAGCGCACGCCGACGGCGCTCGCGGACGTGGCCGTGGCGAAGCGCAAGGCTCTGTTTCTGGACACCCACGACATCAGGTGGAACGGCATCGACGGTGGCATCAAGAGCCTGTTCACCAAGAAAGACGTGATCGTCCACCCCCGCGCCGGACTGACCGTGAACACGTCCTTCGCAGGCGCGATGGCCAAGCCCGGGGCCACCGACGCCGACGAGACCAGGGTCCGGACCGGACTCGAACGCGTCGGGATGCTCACGTTCAATCTGGACGACCGAAGCAGCTCGAGCGGCGCGGCCGACCCGGTCGTCGACGCCGTCCACTTTCTCGACCTCGCGCTCGCACCGTTCGGCGGGGTCGACGGGCACTATCGCTTCACGGTCGTCGTCACGAAGAAGGTGGCGGGCGCGCCGGCCGAGGTCGACCTCATCATCGAGAATATGAAACCGAGCATCTCGCTCGCGGGAACGCTTGACCCCGATCGGCGAGCGCAGCTCCAGAAGCGGTTCGAGCAGGCAGGCCAGAAGCGTGGCGGCGACGACGAGACTGTCGGCGCCGATCCCGCGCCGAAGTGGCAGGACGCCGAGTGGGACCGGGTGCTGCAGGCGACGGCCTTCATCCCCGATGCGATGCTGAGTGGCGTGCCCGGTGTGGTTTGGACACGCGGTAGTGGCGCCTCTCACACCGCGGAGGCAGGTCTGTACGAAGAGACGCCGCTTGGGGGCGGCAAGCCCCCAAAACGGACACTGACGCTGTATACCAATGCGTTCAGCTCTGATGGCGAGCTCATCTGGACCGTCGTCCACGAGTTCGGACATGGGCGAGATTTCGCCGGCGGGACGAAGCTATCCGGCACATCGGCCTGGCACACCGCCGCGCTCGGTGCCCTCGGGCATGCGGTCACCGAGTACGGGCGCACGGCCTGGCAGGAGGACTACGCCGACTCCTACGCCATGTTCGTGACCGAGCCCGAGACGATGAAGTTGCTGCGGCCGGAGCTCTTCGCCTGGTTCGAGAAGCAGCAGAAGGACGCGGAAGAGGCGGCGGCCAAGCGGGCGCAGGCGGGGTCGACGAAGTGAGCGCCCGGGTCAGCGAGCCACAACGTTTGCGGGCTACAGCCGTGAGCCACTGACGGTCGCCGGCGGACCGCGAGGTAACCCACGTCGCACCCTGGGGGTCGGTCACAAACATACCTTCGGCCACTTCCCTGAGCCCCTGACCCAGAGGATGATTTTCGTATGTCCGCGTCGCCCTCGCCGCTCACCGATCCGGGGGTTACCGTTGCAACCGGAGACCCCGGCACGATCTCTGCCGCCGGAGACTGGCACCACCGCCTGGCCAGCACGCTCGAGTCTCACAGCTCGCTGATCAAGTCCACCGCCAGCGTGCTGTTGACCGGCTGGTCCGGCGAGGCGAGCAAGCAGTATCAGTCCCTGTCGGCGGCGATGTCCGGCCATTACGAGGTGACGGCGCAGGAGGCGCGCTCCGTCGCCGGCGCGCTCAAGAGGTTCAGCTCGGAGCTGGGCAACGCCCAGGGTGAGGGTCGCGTTGCGCTGAAGAACGCGATCCACTGGATGAACGAGGTCAACGACTGGCAGGACAAGCTGGCAGCGGCCGAGGCGGCCAAGGCCGCAGCCGAGACACGGGTCAAGACGGCCATAGCGGGGGTCGTCGCGGCAAATCACGCCGCGAGTGTGCCCCAGGCCGCGCCCGGTGCGGCCGGGGCCGCCCAGCAGGCCACCCGCAACCTCCAGGCCGCCCGCACCGCGCTGGCCGACGCCGAGACAGACCAATCGACCGCGACGAAGAACCTGAAGAACGCGTCTGACCATTTCACGATGTGGCAGAAGAAGGGCGGCCACGCCCTGGAGGAGGCGGAGAAGGCAGCGGGTGTCGCCGGCCTCGCACTCGGTGCCGTGGCGATCAGCTCGCCTCCGGTGGCAGGGGCTGTCAACGACTTCGTGAACGGGATGTCCGGGTCCGGCACCGCCTCGATCTTCGCCGGGTTTTCGGCAGCGGCCGGCGGGGGTTCCTCGCTCGCCAACTGGCAGGGGCTCTTCCAGGCCGGCGCGGGTGCGTCAGCGACGGCCAGCGGCAACGCCAGCATCACCGGCGTTCAGGGCGATGCCTCGGTCCAGGCATTTGCCGGTGAGCAGGGGACCGTGACAGGAAACCTCGGCTGGAGCCAACTCGGGGCAACCGGCACCGTCAGTGAGCTGGGCGGCGCCGAGGCCAACGGCGATGTGAACGGTCAGTTCGGTCTGAGCGGCGTGGGCGCCAACGCGACCGGCTCGGTCTTCGCGGGCGCCCAGGCCGACGCCTCGGGGACCGCCAACCTCGGCCCGGGGTCGGCTTCCGGGCACGTCGGCGTCAGCGCCGGCGTCGGCGCTCAGGCCAGCGGCTCGGTTGACGTCTCGGCCGCGAAGATCGGATTCTCCTGGAACGTCGGCGCGACGCTGGGACTCGGCCTCGATGTCGGCGGGTCGGTGTCCGTCGACCCGTCGAAGGTCATCAGTGATGTCAACAAAGTGATGCCGTGGAACTGGTAGTCCGGCGGCGATCGACGCAGAACGGATCGCGATGCGGCTGAACCTATTTATCTTCTGTCCCGACGGCGGGCCGATGTTCGAGGTCTGGGCGCCGCAACAGATGCGGCAACGCGATGCACCGGAGAGCGCCGGGGCGCTGGTCGCCGAGACGGCGGAGGGATTCGCGCCAAACCTGGTCGTCGGCCACAACCGCGTCAACGCCGACATGACCCTCGAAGCCCTGGCCGCTCGGCTCGAGGCCGACGCGGCGGCGCTTCCCGGAGCCGAGCTCCGAACCGGGCGGACGGTCACCGGTACCGCGGGCGAGGTGCGAATCACCGCCTTCACCCACGCCGGGCAGCGGGGCAGCGGCCCGCTCTATCAGATGACCGCCTGCCTCCTCGCACCGTCGCCCGATCCAAACGACGTCCAGCACGGGTCGCGCGGGCAGGGAGCCGCCTCGGGGGAGCGCGACCTGATCTACCTGACCGGAACGTGCACCGTCGACCAGATGCCGACGTGGGATCCCGCATTCGTGGACGCCGCCGGCAGCGTCCGGTTCGGGTAGAGCGCGCTGCCCGGCCCGACCGGGGCGTTCACAGCTTGAACGAGACCGCCTTCCAGCCCCACCCGTGCTCGGTGACGGCATCGCGCAGCGGATCCTTGATCTCGCTGGAGCGGAACTTGTAGTTGTAGACCTGACCGAACTCACCGTCTTCGGTGAATCCGTACGCCTGGCCCGACTGGATCTCGTTGATCTGCCCGCGCGACCACGATTTGCTCACCGAGGGGATCCCGTCGCGCCACGTCACGGTCGCCTGCTCGTCGACATTGCGAACCTCGTGCGCCCCCTCGTCGAATTTCAGCTTGATCCGGAACACCTTGTTGAGGCCATAGGCAAAGAAGATCCCGTGCCACTGCGCGTCGACGATCCGCCATTCGGCCACCAGATCGCAGCCGTCCTCGGCGCCGTCACGGACCTGCCAGGGAGCGGTGTCGCGGCTCAGGCCCAGCAGCGACGAGCGCAGATCGCCGACCGAGACCGGAGCGACACCTGGCTCCGCCGGCTTGCTCCCCTTCAGCTTGTCCAGCAAGCCCATGCTCACCTCCAGTCGGTTGTACGGGTCCAGTCCCCCGTCCCAGCCAGCCAAACGTCCGCAAGTCGCAGACTGTACCTGCTGGAGCATGTCCGTCAGCGGCAAGGGCGTCGTAACCTGTTCGCTCTCCGGTGCTGTCGCTTTCGCACCCGGAAGCAGTGACGAGCGCGATCGCGAACTCGTGCCTCGTGGTGTGGCGCGACGTGTGCGACTCTGGTTGTGGTGGGGACGATGGTGCGGGACATCCTGATGGGCAGTCTTCGAGACCTTCGCTACGAGCCCGTCGACAAGCGGATTCGCGGAGTGATCGGGGGGCAGGTGATCATCGACACCGATCACGCGCTGCTGGTCTGGGAGCCCAAGCGTGTCGTGCCCAGCTATGCCTTCCCGGTTCTGGAGCTCGAGGGCCTCACGAGTTCTCCGGCAGAGGCCGCGGCCGACGAACCGGTGTCACCCGAGGTGGCCGTCCCGCGTCTTCGGCGACCGCCCTGTCTATGACCCCAGCGTTCCCGTTTGCCGTGCACACTGCCGATGGAGCAGTCCTCGACCTGCGCGTTGCCGGCGCCGAGCGGCGAGCCGCGGCCTTTCGACCTGCGGATGACGCACTGAGCCAGTACGTCATCGTCGACTTCGATGCCTGTGACGAGTGGTTTGAGGAGGACGAGCGTAACCTCGCGCACCCCCGCGACCCGTTTCACCGCATTGAGATCGTCCACAGCTCCCGGTCCGTGCGGGTTGAGCGCGACGGAGAGCTCCTGGCCGCGTCCACGCGACCGTACCTGCTCCTTGAGGCTCCGCTGCCTGTCCGCTACTACCTCCCGCCCGAGGACGTCAGCGAGGGAGTCCTGCAGCCCAGCTCGACCCGGACGCTCTGCGCCTACAAGGGGCAAGCCACCTACTGGTCGCTGGAGACCGAGGACGACATCGCATGGAGCTATCCGCAGCCTCTCCGCGAAGCCGCCGAAGTGACCGACCGCATCGCCTTCTTCAACGAGCGGGTCGACCTGATCGTGAACGGGACGCGCCTGGAGCGTCCCGTCACCCCGTGGTCACGACGCTAGACAGCCGCGGCCACGGCGTCCGTTCCGCCGCCGATCGTTACCTCCGGATGCTTCCCAGCCAGTCTCGGGAGCTTGGTTGGAGGCTTGGACGCGGGGTACCTCGTGGAAGACGGCCGACCGGTTGTCTTCGCACACAGCACGACAGACTGGGAGGAAGAGCGGCGTGGCGACACATAACGCAAGCGTGACGCTGGATCAGGCACACGCGATCATCGGGGCAGCCAGGGCCAAGGCCGATGACATCGGAGTGCCGATGAACATCGCGGTGGTCGACGCGGGGAACAACCTCACCGCGTTCTCGCGGATGGACGGCGCCTGGCTGGGGTCGATCGACATCGCCCAGAGCAAGGCCTACACGGCTCGGGCGTTCGACATGCCGACCCGCGATCTCGCCGATATGGCGCAACCTGGTGAGCCGTTGTTCGGAATCGAGGGCTCCAACCAAGGCGTGATCATCTTCGCCGGCGGCATCCCGCTCACCGACGGTGAGACCGTCGTCGGTGCCGTGGGGGTCAGCGGCGGGACGCCCGATCAGGATCACGACGTCTGCGAGGCCGGGGCGGCGGCGTACAGCTAAGCGACGGACGGGATCGCGATCACGCCCCCACGACGAAGGCTCCTTGCATGCCCATTGCTGCGTGCCCGGGGACCGGGCACTCATATCGTGTCGGTGTCGTTCAGGGACGGCCGCTCGTCACGGTCGCTTGACCTGGACCCTCGTGCGTGATCGAATCGTCCGTGAGATCCGATCAAAGGGGACGACATGTCGGTAATGATGGGGCTGCGGATCGCTGCCGATCCGGCGCGAGTCCAGGAAGCTCTGAACAGCGATCCTGAACGGCTGAAGGCAATCGCCCAACGTTCTCGTGACGCCGGGTGCATCCACCACCGGTTCTTCGCCAACGAGGCGGGTGGCGAAGTCCTCGTGGTTGACGAATGGCCTGACTCCGCCTCGTTCTTGCGTTTCTTCCAGAGCAGCCCCGACATCGGCGAGATGATGGGCGAGGCTGGCGTCACGGAGCAGCCGACGCCGGTGTTCTGGCGCGAGCTGGACACGCTGGACAAGTTCTAGATAGACGCGACCCCGCGCGGTCGAGATCGGCCAAGCGGGGAAGTTGAGCAGTCGACGGTCAAGTTGCGGTTTCCGGTCGGAGGCGTCAGAGCGAGTGGGCTCGCCGACAGCTCGGGCACGGTGGCACGGCCGCGGACGAACGGGTCGCACCTGATGATGAACACGACCGGCCAGATTCTGCCGGATGCCGCGCAGCGGTTCGGGGCTGAAAACGGCGTTGCTGGTGAGCGATCGTTCGTTCTCGTTCGCCGACTTGGAGGCGCTGTCGAATGGCGCCGCGAGTGGCCTCGTCGCGGCGGGCGTCGGGGCCGGCGATCGCGTTGCGCTGTACGGCCCAGGTCCAGGACTCCGGCGATGCGGCGCTCCCGTCAGACGACGTCTGGCGGCCTACTCATGAACCCCCGGGAGCGAGAGCTGCTCGGCCGATACCGGCGGCGCGTCCTCGTCGCCTGCGGTCCCCCGGCGGCGCGCCTTGCGCCAGTGGCCAACGACCTCGTGGGCACCCGCGTGCCGCCAACCGGTGGCCGGGCACAGCGGCCGGAAATAGACGGTCCCGTCCTTGACCTCGGTCACCTCGCCCCAGATCCCGGTCCGGCCCTTGATCGCCGCCTTGATGACATCGCCTGGCTGGACGCGGTCCAGTCTCATCCGGGTGAGCCCGAGCTGGTCCCCGTAGGATCGCGTTCCCGCAACCGGCCGTCAGCACGGCCTGATAATCGACCGCGCCGCGCTGGCGCGACGGCGGCGCTGCGCATTGCCTGAGTCGCTCACCTGCCGGCCCCGGTCGACCTTCGAAAAGCAGGCGTCGAGGAGGTGCGGTCAGGCCGCCTCCTTCGAGCCTCGCTTGCTCTGCCCAGCGATCTCGGCCGCCCGGGCTGCGATCCGGTCCTCATCGGTGATCAGATGCCACCGGGTGCTGCGGCGCTGCCCGCTGCGACGGATCTGATCGGCCTTCTCCAACCCACGCAACAGAGCGAGGATCTGGTCGGGCCTGCCGTTGCTGGCCTTCGCCAGCTCCGACGTCGACATCCCCGCCGACCCGTCCAACAGCGCGGTCAGCTTGCCGGCCGGCACGACCTCGTTGTCGCGGCGGACGGTCTTGCGCGGCGACATCTTGCGCGGCACCCGGCGGGCTTTTGGTGTGGCGGCGGGAGCGTCGCCGTTGATCAGCGCCTGGCGGGCGCCCTCCAACTGAGCGATCTCGGCCTTGGCGTCAGCCAAGCGCTGGTCGATGCTCGTGACAATGTCAGTGTTAGTCATGGCGAGGGATGGTAGACCCGACCCAAGTCGGCGCCACCCAGCCCGCGCGACGCGCCCCATCGAAACGTCGCTGGACGTGGCTTCGGCTACGTGGGTGATCTGACAATCGTCACGTGGCCAACCGATCGGGGCTCCGACAAGGCTGCTGCTCCTTCGAGGCGTGCGAGACGGCGGTGGTGTGCGAGACTTTCGCAAGTGCGCGCCATCGTTCTGAACTCGTTCACGGGTGCGGATGGGCTCTCGCTATCCGAGGTTCCCGACCCAGCGCCGGGCGACGGTGAACAGCTCGTGAATATTCGTGCGGCGTCTCTCGGACCGTGGGATCTGGCCGGCGCCAGCGGTGCGTTTGCGGCTGCGGGCGGCTCCTCGGTTTTCCCCCAGGTCCAGGGGTGGGACTTCGCCGGCGAGACCGACGACGGGCAGCGAGTTCTTGGGTTCGTGGCTCAGCCGTGGATGGGGGTGGGCACGTTCGCCGAACGGATCGCGGTGCCGTCCGCGATTCTCGCGCCGCTGCCCGACTCCCTCGGCTTTCCAGACGGCAGCGCGCTTCCGGTCTGCGTCCTGACGGCCCGGCTGCTGGTGGACGCCGCTGCGATTGGCGATGGCCACGTTGTGCTGGTGACGGGCGCGGCGGGGATGGTCGGCGGGCTTGCGTCACAGCTCGCTCGCGCGCGTGGCGCGCGTGTCATCGCGGCGGTGCGTGAGTCCGATGCAGATGAGGCGCGCCGGCTGGGAGCCGAGACGGTTGTGGGCACCGGCAGCGAGCTCGAGACGGTGCTTCGTGAGCAATGGCGGGGCGGCGTCGACACGTGTGTCGATACGGTCGGGTTGGGGGCGGGTGGCGTGACATGCGTTCGGGATGGCGGGGCATTCGTCACGTCGGTCCCCACCGCGGTGCCTGATGCCACTCGGGGGATCGCGCCTCAGACCGTGCAAGTGCAGCCGGACGCCGGCGCACTGGCCGAGCTGGTAGGTCGCGTCGTGGCCGGCGAGCTCACAGTTCGCGTCGCCGAGAACCTCCCCTTGGAGGCCTTCCACGACGCGTACGCGCGGATGGAGCGCGGCGGGCTGCGCGGGAAGATCGTGCTCACCCCATAGGCACACCGGCGCACTTTCGCCGGGACGCGTCTTCAGGCGCGGCCGGCCCATCGGCGGCGACGCGCTGAGGTAGCGCCCGGACCCGCGATGCCGAGCAGCTACCACCGGTTCGCCGGCAGCAGCCTTGATCGCCTCGCGGCGCTAAGCGACGGGGTGTTTGCGGTTGCGATGACATTGCTGGTGCTCGACTTGAAGGCGCCATTGGTGCCTCCACGCGCTCAGCATCCCATCTGGTCGGGCGGCGGCGGCTCCGAGCAGGTCCTGCTGCACGATCTTGCGCACCACGTGGCGCCGCGCTTGTTGCCGTACGCCATGAGCTTCTTGACCCTGGGCATCTTCTGGGTCGGTCAGCAGACGCAGCTTTCGAGCTTCACGCGCAGTACCCGCGCGCTGACCTGGATTCACCTCACGTTCCTGCTTGCGGTGACGCTGATGCCGTTCTCGACCGGGCTGCTGGCCCAGGACACGACGTACAGACTGTCGTTGGCCGTCTACTGGCTGAATCTGTTCGGACTCGGCGCGATGCTGTTCATCGAGCCTCGAGTACGCCGATCGGGCCGGGCTGACGAGCGACGACACGACGGAAGACATGCGTGCCGCGATGAAGCGGCGGATCGTCGTGTACCAGTGCCTATATGCGCTCGCAGCGCTGACGTGCCTGATCAACACTTACCTCGCGATCGGCCTGCTCGTTGCCCTCCAGCTCAATTCGGTGATCGCCCCGCGGATCGGGATTCTCGACCGGGCGTGATCGGTCGGTCGTCCGCGACGCCGGGCGTGGCAGCCGCGGCGCCGGGGCCGGGCAGTAGCTCGACGTCGCGGGCGTGCATCGGTTCTCCGCAGTGTGCGCAGCGGAGGTCGACGTGGCTGATCTCGCCGCACGCGTGATGAGACGGCGTCGACTTGAACCCGGCGTTAGGTGCACTGGCTTAACCCAACCGCTGCACGCAATCAACCGGCGCGCCACGCCTCATGCCTACTTTACGTGGCGTTCCCATCCGCGGCGAGCGCACGGATCAAGCGCGAGCCCTGCGAACGGCGGCGATCTCTGCTGAGAACTGGCGACTCTGGCCGGGACCACACGAACGCCAACCGGAAACCCGAGATGCTCGAGTTCACGCGCAAGATCGGTCCTTCGCGTCTGCCTCATCCTCGAGCGTTGGCGCCGCTCCTGGCTGGCGCGATCGCCGTTGTCGCCGTGGTCGTCCTGCTGACGCCGGGCGGCCACGTGGGCACGCGGCCGTCGGTGCCGGTGCCCAACACGCACTCGACCCAGGGCAGATGCGCGCCCCGCTCCAGCCCGACCAGCATCGGAAGGGTTGCGTCCGTCATGCACACACGGCAGTCCGCGCTCGGCGGTGTGCTCGATGCGGCGCTTCGCGTGGCACGCAGCCGCGTTCACGCCCCCGCTGCAACGGCGGCGGTGGTGGTGTGCGGCCGCGTAGTGTGGGCCGATGCGACCGGCGTTGTCGATCTACGCTCCAAGCGTCCGGCAAACAACCACTCCCTATTCATCCTCAACAGCGCGGCCAAGACCATCGTGGCCACGATGGTCATGCTGGAGATTCAGGACGGTCATCTCTCGCTGGGCACGAGGTTGTCGCAGTTCTATCCCTGGCTTCCGAACGCCCGTCAGATCACCGTGCGGATGCTGCTCAACATGACCAGCGGGCTCCCGGACTACCTTTACAACCCGCGGGTCGAGTCGATGATGGACCACCGGCCCCGCCACCACTGGACAGTCGACCAGGTCTTGACCGGGCTGGGCCCGGGACTGGGAACCCCGAAGTTTCCCCCCGGACGCGAATACCAGTACTCGGACACCAACTACATCGTGCTCGGCGCGATTCTGGAGCGGGTCACCCACAGCTCGATCGAGCGCAACTTTCAGCAGTTGATCGCCCGACCGCTAGGAATCACCTCCGCGACGTTCGTTCCCACTCCGGTGGCCAGGGCGCGCATGGCCCACCCGTACCTGCTCGACCGCAATGGCTCGCTCGCGAGTCAATGGATCCCTGGTTTCGGCGTGTCGAGCGCCGTTTGGGGACCGGTGTTCACCGATGGCGGCCTGGCCTCGAGCGCGCTTGACCTGGCCTGGTTCGGCAACGCTCTGCTGGGCGGCCGGCTGGTCAAGGCCACGGCAGTCAGCCAGATGACCCACATCGGCCGCGGCGACTACGGCTTCGGCATGCGAGACCGGTCGTTCGACGGTCACCGGTGGCTGGGGCACCGCGGCTACTTCGGCGGCTTCGAGGCCGAAGACTGGAGCGACCCGTCGCGGCAGGTCACGATCGCTGTCGCCACCAACCTCCAGATCGTCGGGGGCGAGCCGACCTCCACCGACGTCTGGAGGGCCATCACCCGGGCGTACGATCGCCAGAACTCTGGTAGCGATCAGTCGGCCGTCGGCTGAAGCGGGTGACGACGCGCCCATCAGGAAGCAACCGCCCACGCTCGATGCGGTGGAGCACGTCTCGCTGGTCTGACGGCTCGATCCAGGCCAGACCTCGGCTGTCACGTTTACCGCTCGTCGGCCGTCATGGGAGTAATGACAACGACCACCGGAGGAAATGGAATGCTGGAGAAGGTCTTCTACACCAGCGTGCTCGTCACAGACCAGGACAAGGCGCTCGACTTCTATACCAACATCCTTGGCCTTGAGAAGCGGGCTGAGAACCCCACCCCCGACGGGCCGCGGTTTCTGACCGTCGGCGTCAAGGGGGACGATTTTCAGCTGGTTCTCTGGCCCGGGACACCGGGGCAGGCCGAGCCGGCGATGGGACGCCCCCCGGCGTCGATCACGATCGAAACCGACGATTGCCGAAAGGCGGTCGAGGAGCTGCAGTCGCGCGGCGTCGAGTTCGTGTCAGACGTGCTCGAGTTCCCATGGGGCTACGTCGCGCAGTTCCAGGACCTCGACGGCAACCGGCTCCAGCTACGACAGGGCCGCTAGCCCCCAGAGCGAAAACAGCTTCGCGCGGATCAGGCATAAATTGGGCCCTCTCCTCACCCTGCCTGTCACGATTCGCCTCGTGAACGGCGACGCGCTGCGGGACCTGTGCCTGACCTTCCGCGGATCCGAGGAGACGTTCCCGTTCGGTTTTGAGACCTCAGTGTTCAAGGTGGCGGGCAAGATGTTCGCCCTCTCGCGGCTGGCGGGCGATCCGCTCTCGGTCAGCGTCAAATGCGACCCGCTGCTCGCCCCGCAACTGCGCGCGGCCCACCCGTGCATCACCGCCGGCTACCACCTCAACAAGCGCCACTGGAACACCGTGGTGCTGGATGGGACGCTGCCCGAGGACATGATCGCCGACCTGGTGGAGGACTCGTACGACCTCGTGGTCAGCCGGCTCTCTCAGGCGCGCCAGCGCGCCCTGGGGTGGCGCGGCCCGGGTTTACAGAGCCCCGAGGAGGCCTGACGCTCGGCCAAGACACCGGGCGCGTGGGCAAAAACAAGCCAGCATCGCCGCACGCCGGGTTGGTGGCTCGAAAATGCCCGCGTTCCGGGCAAAAACGAGCCAGCATCGCCGCACCACCCGTTGCTGGCTCGAAAATGCCCGCGCCCCCTAGGGCAGCCGACCCGACCAGCGCGCCGAGGTCACGCCCGCCCCGATGAGCAGGATCACGCCGGCGGCGGCGAACCACGCGGTGATCTCGTGCTTGCGGCCGACGGTGCTGAGCTGGCTGCCGAGCTTCTTGTAGATCGAGCTGAGCTCGTCGGCGCTGTGCGCGTTGAAGGCGCTGGCACCCGAGAGGCGGGCGATCTCCTGCATGAGCTGCGGGTCGGGCGGCACCGGCGTGTTGGGCTGGAAGGGATCGGGGCTCTGCAACACGCCGCCGGCGGTGCCGAGCGCGACGGTGTAGATGGGGATGCGATCCTTCTTGGCCTCCTGGGCGACGGCCGCGGGATCGGGCCCCGCGTTGGCCGCGCCGTCGGAGAGCAGCACGATCGCCGCGGGTGCATGCTTGGCGTTGCGCCCCTGCAGCAGCTGGAGGGCGAGTTGAAGCGCGTCGCCGGTGTCGGTTCCGCCGTTGGCCGACAGCGAGTTGATCAGCGAGCGCGCCACGGCGTGGTTGGACACCGGCCCCTGCACGGCGTCCGGCGAGGTGCCGAAACCGATCGCCCCGACGCGGACGGTGGAGGGAAGCTGATCGATGAAGGTGTTGGCCGCCGCCACCGCCGCGGCCAACCGCGTCGGATGGACGTCGCTTGCCGCCATCGAGCCGGAATGGTCGGTGACGAGCATCATGTTGGCCTGGTTGGTGGGGATGTGCTCCACCACCCGCGGGCGTGCCAGGGCCACCGCGAGCGTCGCGATGGCCGCCAGGGCCAGCGCCGCCGGGACGTGGCGCTCCCATGACGGCGACGCCGCCACCACCTGGCGCACCGTGGAAACGGCGGGGAAGCGCATCGCGTAGCGCTGGGGCCGGCGCCGGGCCCACAGGTAGGCGGCCAGCGCCGCCGGGACGGCGGCCAGGGCCAGTAGCCACACAGGGGAGACGAAGCTCATCGCAGGCGGCGTCCCAGCTCGACGAGCCAGTCCTCGTCGGTGGAGAGCGTGGTGTGGTGGACGCGCAGGCGGCGCAGCTCGCGCGCCACGACCTCGCGGCGCTCACGCTCCAGCTGCGCGAAGCGCTCGCGCACGCGGCGGCGCGAGGTGTTGATCTCGACGTGGGCGCCGGTCTCGGGATCCACCAGCGACAGGTAGCCGACGGCGGGCAGCTCCGTCTCGCGGGGGTCCGTGACCTCGATCGCCAGCACGGAATGGCGGATGCGCAGTGAGCCCAGCGACCGCTCCCACGCGTGATGGTCGCGGAAGTCCGAGATGACCACCACCAGCCCCGGCTGCCCGGCCAGCCGTCCCACGCGGGTCAACGCGTCCGCCATCGCGGAGGCATCCTGGCGGCCGTCAACCGCCACCCCCGCCTCCAGGCGGCGGCGCAACGCCACCATGCCGGGCCGCGATCCGCGGGGCGGCAGCACGCGCGCGGGCCCGGCGCCGAAGGCCACGAGTCCGACGCTGCCCGCGCGCCGCACGCCGAGGCGGCCGAACACGAGCGCGATCCCCTCGGCAACATCGGCCTTGAGCCGCCGGGAGGTGCCGAAGGCCATCGAGGGCGACACGTCGAGCACGATCCACGTCGTCAGGGCGCGCTCGGGTACGTGCAGGCGGACGTGAGGCGTCCCGGTGCGGGCGCTGGCGGCGGCGTCGATGTGGCGCACGTCGTCGCCCATCTCATAAGGGCGCAGCTGGGCGAGCTCGGTGCCCAGCCCGACGCCGGCGGCGCGGCGGTCCCCGGGCAGGGTCTGCGCGACCAGTCGGTTGACGGCCACGTCGAGCGCCTCGACGAGCGGCTGCGCCATCGGGCCGGGGCCCTGGCGCGCGGCGGGCGGCGCGAGGAGCGCGTCAGTCACGCGCTCATCAACCCCCCAGCGCTGCGCTCGTCGCCGCGCTCGGTGCGCATGAGCCGGCGGGCACCTGGCTCGGGCACGGTGGCCAGCACCTGCTCGATCAGCTCGTCGGCGGTGACGCCCTCCGACAGCGCGTCGTAGGAGAGGACGACGCGGTGGCGCAGCAGGTCGGGGGTGAGGTCGCGGATGTCCTGCACCTCGACGTAGCTGCGGCCGCGCAGCAGTGCCAGCGCGCGGGCCGCCTGGACCAGGCCGATCGGGCCGCGGGGGCTGGATCCGAACTCGATCATGCCCTTCATGTCGTCCAGGCCGTGTTGCGCCGGATGGCGGGTGGCGTCGGCCAGCGCGACGGCGTAGCCGATGACCTCGCGGTCCACCATGACCGTCTGGACCGCCTCGGCGTGGCGTCGCAGGTCCTCGAGCGACAGGCACTCGCGCACCTCCACGGTCTCGCGGATGCTGCGGCCGACGACGGCCGCCTCCTCGCCGACGCTGGGGTAGTCGACGATGATCTTCATCAGGAAGCGGTCGACCTGGGCCTCGGGGAGCGGGTAGGTGCCCTCGGACTCGATCGGGTTCTGGGTCGCCATCACGATGAACGGCAGCGGTACGGGGTAGCTGGTGCCGCCGATCGTCACCTGCTGCTCCTGCATGACCTCGAGCAGCGCGGACTGGACCTTGGCCGGGGCGCGGTTGATCTCGTCGGCGAGCAGGAAGTTGTGGAAGACGGGGCCGAGCTCGGTGTCGAACGAGCCCGTATCCGGGCGCCATACCCTCGTGCCGACGAGGTCCGCGGGCACGAGGTCGGGAGTGAACTGGATGCGGCCGTAGCTGCCGCCCAGCGACGCCGCCAGCGTCTTGACGGTGAGCGTCTTGGCCAGGCCGGGAACGCCCTCCAACAGGACGTGGCCGCTGGCGAGCAGGCTCACGAGCAGCCGCTCGAGCATGGCGTCCTGGCCGACGATGACCCGCTTGATCTCCTGCAGCACCTGCTGGAGGGCGTCGCGAGCGTCGTGTCGTTGCTGGGTGGTCTCTTCGATGTCGGGCATATGTCCTCCGGGACAGGTGTGTCTAGATGAGGCGGCGGAACCAGAGCAGGGTGAGCGCGCCGCCGGCGAGCAGCAGCAACAGTCCCCCGCCCGCCACGTCCGCGGTCAGTTCGCGCTTGACCTTCTTGTGGCCGAGCTGGACGGCAAGGTGGGAATAGACGGCTTTCGCCTTGGCGCTGTCGGCGGCGGTGTAGGCCTTGCCGCCTGACGCCTGGGCGATCTGGGCGAGCTCCTGCGAGCTCACGGGCACGGGCGTCGTGACGGTCTGCCGGCCCTTCTTGATGGGGATCGTCCCGTGAGACGTGCCCAGCGAGATCGTGTAGATGGGGATGTGGTCGGCCTTGGCCTGCTGCGCGGCCGCCAGCGGGCCGGGGCCCACATTGGAGCTGCCGTCAGACAGGAGCACGATCGCGCCCGGAACACGCTTGCCGCCCTGCTTGGGGAGCGTGGTGAGCGTGTGCAGCGCAGTGGCGATCGCCTCGCCGATGGCAGTGCCACCGCCTCCCGGGCGCAGGCCGGCGATCGCGGCCTTGGCGAGCGCTCGGTCGGTGGTCGGTGATTGCACCACGACCGGCCGGCGGGCGAACTGGATGAGGCCCACCTTGACGCTGTCGGGCATGCCGGAGACGAACGTCGTCGCCGCCCTCTGTGCCGCGCCCAGCCGCGACGGGCTCACGTCGGTGGCACCCATCGAGCTCGAGATGTCGTTGGCGAGCATGATCGCGGCGCTGTTGACCGGGACCGCCACGGTGCGCTGCGGCCGCGCGGCGGCGGCGATGAGCAACGCGACGGCGATGGCGAACACGAGCATCGGCGCGTGGCGGCGCCAGCCGGGACGCCGGGGCGTGACCGATTCGGTCAGGATGGGCGCGGCGAACGCGGCCGCCACATGCCGGCGGCGGCGCTGCTGGCCGGCGTACCAGAGGGCGAGCAGGGGGACGGCGATCAGGCCGACCAGGACAAGCGGCGAAGAGAAGCTCATGGGTACGGGGACGGCGGCGCCGCCAGCGTGGCCACCACCTGGAACATCGCTCCGCCGTTGGTGATTTCCAACGGGACGTGATCGCCGGAGTGCATGCCCTTGAGCGCGGTCGCGATGCCCCCGGAGGTGCCCACGGGGTGGTTGTTGACGAGCAGGATCGCGTCACCGGGCTCCAGTCCGGCGGCATCACCGTTGCTACCCGGCCTCACGGTCTCCACCACCGGGATGCCCGGCGGCGCCGTGATGACCTCCATGCCCAGCCAGCGGATGGGCGCCGTGGATCCGGTGAGCTTGGGCTTGTTCAGGTTGGTCGCGACCGCGGCGGGGCTCCGCGGCGCGGGTCCCGAGCTGGACGACCCGAACAGCTTGGCCAGGCCGAAAGCGGCGGCGGCGATGGCGATGACGCCGACCGCGACGGGCAACACCCAGGGGCGCGCGCGCCGGGGGCGGGGCTCCCGAGGCGGCGTGGGTGCTGGCGCGGCGGGCTCGGGATCACGCGGCCGGGGCCGGCGCACGACCTGGGTCGTGGCCTCCTCGGACTCGTTCTCCCAGTCTCCCGACCAGAGATGCTTGGGTCCACTCATGAGACGCGTGTCAAGGTAGGCCACATTCGTGAGAGGTACTTAAGAGGTTTGTGCGCCATCGCGGCGGTTGCTTCGCACCCGCGGATGATGGAGCATCCGGGCCGATGGCCATGCATCCGCTCGATCCGCTGACCGCCGACGAGATCCGCCAGGCCGCGGCGATCCTGCGCCGCGACCGCGGTGTGGGCGAGCGCTGGCGCGTTGCCTCGATCGAGCTGCGCGAGCCGGCCAAGGACGTCGTCCGCGCGTGGCGCGACGGAGCCGCCGGCGAGCGCGAGGCGCGCGTGGTGTGCTGGAACCGCGACGACGGCCGGACCTACAAGGCGCTCGTATCGCTCACCCACGACACCGTGGCGAGCTGGGCGCACGAGCCCGATGGGCAGCCGAACATGACCCTCGATGAGGTCCATGAGTGCGACGTGGCCATGCGCCGCGAGCCCCGGGTGATCGAGGCAATGGCCCGGCGCGGCATCACCGACATGGACCGGGTGGTCGTGGAGGCGTGGGCCTATGGCGCCCACCTGTTGCCGGAGCCCTACTCCGATCGCCGCCTGGGCTGGGCCGACGTGTGGTACCGCTCCGAGGAGGGATCCAACCCGTACGCCAACCCGGTCACCGGCCTACACATCGTGATGGACCTCAACACGATGGAGCTTTTGGAGGTCGAGGACACCGGGGCGATCGACGAACCGGCGACCATGGGCGAGTACATCCCGGGGCGTGTGCCGGGGCTGCAGCTGCGCCCCGACGTCAAGCCGCTGGAGGTCACCCAGCCATCCGGGCCCTCGTTCGTGCTGAACGGCAATCTCGTGCGCTGGCAGAAGTGGTCATTGCGGATCGGGTTCAATTACCGCGAGGGACTGGTCCTGCACACCGTCGGCTACGAGGACGGCGGCCGAGTGCGCCCGGTGGCCCACCGCCTCTCGTTCGCCGAGATGGTGGTGCCCTACCGCGACCCCACCTCGGAGCACTACCGTCGTACGGCGTTCGACATCGGCGAGTGGGGCCTGGGCTTCATGACCACCTCGCTGGAGCTCGGCTGCGACTGCCTGGGCGAGATCGCCTACCTCGACGCCGTCCTGCACGACACCGCCGGTGAGCCGTACACGATCGCCAACGCCGTCTGCATCCACGAGGAGGACGACGGCGTGCTGTGGAAGCACGTAGACGACGTCAGCGGCGCCGAGACCCGGCGCATGCGCCGGCTGGTGGTGTCCTTCCACGTCACCGTCGGCAACTATGAGTACCTCGTCTACTGGCGCTTTCATCAGGACGGCACCATCCAGGCCGAGGTGCGGGCCACCGGGATCATGGTCACCACGCACTTCGCCGAGGGACGCCAGCCCCCGTACGGGACGCTCGTGGACGAGCGCACCTATGCGCCGTTTCACCAGCACTTCCTGGTGGCGCGGCTCGACCTCGACGTCGACGGCGAGCGCAACACCGTCGTGGCCTCGGAGTCCGAGGCGCTGCCGGTCGGGCCCAAGAACCCGCACGGCTTGGCGCTCGTGCAGCGCGACACTCCGCTGCGCACGGAGGCCGAGGGGATGCAGGACTACGACTGGTCGGTCCAGCGCGCGTGGAAGGTGGTCAACGCCGGCGCACGCAACGGGCTGGGCGGACCGGTCGGCTACAAACTCGTGCCCGGCGACTGCTTCCCGGCGATGCTGGCGGCCGACTCGCCGGTCCTCCGCCGCGCGCAGGTCATCGCCCACACTCTGTGGGTGACCCCGTTTGACGAGGAGGAGCGCTGGCCGTGTGGCGAGTTCGTGGTCCAGAGCCACGATGACCGCGGCCTGCCGGTCTGGACCGCCGCCAACCGCAATATCGAGGACACCGACGTCGTACTCTGGTACGTCTTCGGCCTGCACCACATCACCCGCCCCGAGGAGTGGCCGGTGATGCCGGTGGACACCGTCTCCTTCTGGCTCAAGCCCGTGGGCTTCTTCGATCGCAACCCGTCGCTCGACGTGCCGCCTGGTCACTGAGGCAGGTCGATCCTCTCCTCGCCGAACACGGCCGAGACGTCAAGGCGGCCGCCGAGGGCGTCGACGAACCGCGACAGCGTGCCGAAGTACAGCTCTTCGGGGGCCAGCAATTCGGGATGCGGCGGCTCGCAGGCCTCCAGGGCCGTGTCGATCTGGGCGTCGGTGGCACCGGCGCGGGCGAGGGCCGTGGCGATGCGGTGCTGGGCCTCCATCAGGAGCTCATAGGCGGCGACGCGTGTCTCGTCGATGGGCAACCGCGCCTTGACTACCTCCCATGAGTTGGTGGATCTCGGTGACGTGATGATCCCCCCTTTCCGTTGTCTCGCCGGTACTGGTCGTAGAGCCGGTCAGCCACGCGGACGTTCTGCCTGTACCAGTTGCTCCAGGCGCCGCGCTTGTCGCCCCCGATGAGCATGAGCGGGTCGCGCTGATCGAAGACGAACAGCACGCGAATCGCGGAGCCGACGCGCAGCTCCTTCATGTTGTGATGCTGCGAGCCGTTGATCCGGTCCACGTCCGGGCGCCCCAGCGTCGGTCCGCCGCTCCGCACACGGTTCATCCCCGCCGCGACCCGGCTGACCATCTCAGGGGGGAGCGTCGTCAGCCACGCCGTGACCTCCGCGGTCAGCCTCAGCTCCCGGTTTCTCTCCACATAACAAGAGAGCCTGTAGCGACCCGGTTTTCACCCCCGGACATCGCAACGATCCCGCCACACATTGAAGCCCGAGATCGCACACCGCCTCCTCGCGCCGGCGCGATCTGGAACCCGAGCGGGGCTGCACTCTCAGATCGCGCGGCTCCGCAGCGGCCGCCGTGCGATCCACGGCTTCAAACGGCGGCCCCGCTCGCGCGCAGTCAGACGCCGACCAGCGCCTCAGCGGACCGCCCGTCCACGATCGCCCTCGTCAGACGGGGTCGGCCGCCAGGGTCTGCGCCAGCCATGCCGCCTGCCGGCTGCGGTGGAAGGCCTGGCCGCCTTCGTGGTCGTTGTAGGGGTAGCTGACGATCTCCTTGGGGCCGGCGTAGGCGTTGTAGGCGGCGTAGACCGTCGAGGGCGGGCAGGTCTCGTCCATCAGCGCCGCCGAGAACAGGGCCGGCGCCGTGGCGCGCCGCGCCAGCACCGCCCCGTCGAAATACGACAGCGTCGCGAATGCCGCGTCCTCGTGGTCGCGGTGCGCCGCGAGGTAGCGGACGATCTCCAGATACGGATTGGTCAGGGCGATTCGGGTGGCCCGGCGGAAATCACACAGGAACGGCACGTCGGTCATCACCGCGCCCACGCCGTCGGCCAGCGCGGCGGCCGCCAGCGACAGTCCCCCGCCTTGGCTGGCCCCGGTGACCGCGATCGCGCCGCCGTCCACCCCGTCGACGGTGCGCATGAAGTCCACGGCCCGCACCGCGTCGGCGTACACCCGCCGGTAGTAGTAGCTCGCCGGGTCGGTGATGCCGCGCGTCATGTAGCCCGGCTGGGCGGGGGCCGAGCCGGCCGGGTCCGGGGTGTGCCCCGTCGACCAGCCACTCCCCTGCCCGCGGGTGTCCATGACGAGGTGGGCGTAGCCCGCCGCGGCCCAGAACACGTTCTCGAACACCAGCCCCCGTCCCCCGCCGTAGCCCTGGTACTGGACGACCGCGGGCGGTGGACCGTCGCCGGGCACCCGTCCGGCGGGGAGGTGCAGCCAGCCCCGGATCGGGTCACCGCCGAAGCCTCGCCACGACACGTCGTAGCTCTCGATCACCGTCAACGGAGACTCGGCCGGCACGACCACCGGATCGAGCGGATGCGAACGAGTCTCGGACAACGTCTGCTCCCAGAACGCGTCGAGGTCCGTCGGTGGCTCCAGGCGCGGGTCATAGCCGGCCAGCTCGTCGAGGGACAGGTCGAATTGCGGCATGGGCGGCTCCCGCCGGTCGGGCGCATCAGCGCGGTGGCTCGATGATCACGTCCGGCGTGCGCCGGCGGTCATAGCCGACGACGCGCCGGGCGCCCACGAGACGCAGCGCCAACCTACCGCGCGCGGCTGCACTGGTGGTGCGCAACTCGACGGCGCCGCCCGCCGGGGAGCGCGGCCCGGTCAACCGGTGCTCAGCTCAACCGGTCGGGCAGCCCGAAGCGGCCGAAGGTGCCGGCGAGCTGGCGCTCGTCCATCGGCTGATGGGGGTAGTTGCGGTAGTCGTCGAGGTCCGGGTCGTCGGCGGCGCGCACGATGAACGCGGTCACGTCGCTGACCAGACCGCTGGCGCGCAAGCTCAGCACGTTGAGCGCGAACGGCAGATACGCGCCCTCGGGTTCGTCCCATGCGTAGAAGGCGAGCGCCGGCTGTGCGTTGGCGCTCGCGAAAATCCCACGCCAGCGCCATTCGCCCGACATTGCGAACTGACTCGCCCAGGTCGCGATCGTGTCGCGCGGCGTGTACCAGGTCGCCAGTGGCGGCATCGCGAACGTGGCGTCGTCCACGAGCAGCCCGGTGAACGCGCGGACGTCGCAGCGCTCCCAGGCATCGACATAGCGGTCGATGAGCCGGCGCAGGCGGTCGTCGCCGAGCGCGCGCAGCGTGCTCTGCTGGGTGCGCTCGGGCACCCGCTCCTCGATCGCGGCCCGCGCCCGCTGCAGCGCGCTGTTGACCGACGGCACCGACGTGTCGAGCATCTCCGCGGTCTCCTTGGCGCTGAAGCCGAGCACCTCCCGGAGCAGCAGAACGGCCCGTTGGTTGGCCGCCAGGTGCTGCGCGGCCGCCACGAAGGCCAGCTCTACCGCCTCGTGCTGCTCATAGCTGGCCTCCGGCGCGGCGCGACCGGCGGGCAGGCCGATCGCCTCGTCTGGGTAGGGCTCGATCCACGTCGACTCCACCAGCGGATCCCCGGGCGCGATGTGCCCCTCTGAGGCCGGGCTGAAGTCGTGCGGGAGCACCCGCCGTTTGCGCCGCTCCAGCTCGGTCAGGCAGACGTTGGTGGCGATCGTGTACAGCCACGACCGGGCCGAGCCCTGTTCGCGCAGCCCGGCCGCGCCGCGCCACGCGCGCACCAGCGTCTCCTGGAGCGCGTCGTCGGCGTCATGCACCGAGCCGAGCATGCGATAGCAATGGGCATGCAGCTCGGCCCGGTGCGCTTCGACGAGCTCGGCGAAGTCGCGATCTTCGCTGGGGGGCTGCCCGGTCAGGACGGGTTCTCCACGACCATCAGCGTGTGGCCGGTGGGGTCCCGGAACCAGAACATCGGCGGGACGGGATCGCCCATGCGCGACACCTCGGCGTCGACGTCGACGTCGAGGCTCTTCATCTGGGCGTGGGTGGCGTCGATGTCGTCGGTGGTCAGGGTGATCCCGGTCTGCTGGGGCTCGACGTCGCCCTGCGCCTGGGGCGGAGGGGCCAGCGCGATGCCGGTCGTGCCCTCGGGCGGGTAGACCTCGATCCACCGGTAGCCGCCGCCGAACGGCACGTCGGTGCGCTTCTCAAAGCCGATCGACTCATAGAAGGCGACCGCCTTGTCCTGATCCGGCGTGCCGACGCAGACCAGGCTGATCGTGCGGATCCGGGTTGCGGTGGTGCTCATGCTGGTCCCTCCTGGGATTGTGGCTTCCACACCATAAGACCCGCCGATGCGTGAAAAGTAATCGGCCGGCGCTGACTCCGCAGGGGTTGTGGTCCGGTGGGGATCGAACTATCCTTTGAGGCGGGTACAACGGGCGGGAAGGGGCCGAAATGGGACCAATACTGAAGGGTGGGCGTGTCTGCGCGCTCGCAGTGCTTCTGGCGGGAATACTGATGGCGGCAACGGCGCACGCCGACATCTACTGGGCCAACGGGGGCACGCACACCATCGGCCGCGCCAACCTGGACGGCACGAATCCGAACCCCAGCTGGCTGAACGTCAACGCGATCGACATCGCCGTCAGCGGCGGCTATCTGTACTACGTCAACGTTCCCGGCGATTCCATCGGCCGGATCGCGCTGGACGGCAGCAGCAGTGACCCGACCCTCATCACCGGGCTGAACAACCCGGGCGGGGTCGCCGTCACCGGGAGCGCGATCTACTGGCTGACCGTGGGCAACCCGACGAGTTCTTTGTGGAAGGCCAACCTGGACGGCAGCAACCCGCAGGCGATCGTCACCGGGATCGACGGCGGCTACGGCGTCGTCGCCACCAGCAGCAACCTGTACTGGAGCACCGGATGCATCAGCGGCACCACTCCCTGCAACGGCTGGATCGGCCGTTCGGACCTCAATGGCGGCACCCTCTCACAGGAGTGGGTGGCCGGGCGCGCGCCCTTCGGGCTCGCCGCCGACAGCAGCTACGTGTACTCGGCAACCAGCACCGGAGACATCAACCGGACCGCCACCTCCGGCCAGCCGGGCACAAGCACGCTCATCGGCAGCCTGCCCAATGCCGTCGGCGTCGCCGTCGGCGGCGGCTACCTGTACTGGAGTGAGGGCTATTCCAGCGGCGCTATCGGCCGCGCGAACGTTGACGGCACCGGCCAGAGTCCCAACTTCATCGCCGGGACCTTCGGGCCCTACGGGCTGGCCGTGGACCCGGGGCACACCGGCCCCGTGGTCGTCCAGCCGCCCACCCTAGGCGGCGGCACCGCCGAGGGCCAGAGCCTCCAGGAGAGCCATGGCTCGTGGTCGGGGTCCCCGGGCAGCTACACCTACCAGTGGCAGCGCTGCAACACGAGCGGCGCGGGGTGTGCCCCCATCTCGGGGGCCACGCAGGCGACCTACGCGCTCGGCGCCCCCGACGTCGGGGCCACGCTGCGCGTCCAGGAGGTGGCGACCAACCCCTACGGCGCCAGCCTGCCCGCCACCTCGAGCCCGAGCGGCGTGGTGCAGAGCAGCGCCCCGTCCAACACCGCGCCGCCGACGATCAGCGGCGGCACCCTCACCGGCGACGTGCTCACCGAGGTGCCCGGGGCCTGGACGAACATCCCCACCTCCTACGGCTACCAGTGGTGGCGCTGCAACGCGGCCGGCGCCGGCTGCGCCGCCCTCCAGGGCGCCACGGGCCAGGGCTACGCGCTGCGCGGCCCCGACGTCGGATCCACCATTCGGGTGCAGGAGTTCGCCACCAACATCTGGGGCACGGGCGCCTCGGGACTGTCGCCGTCGACCGCCGTCATCCAAGCACCGCAGGGGCCGCCCCCCGATCCGACCTCGCTGACACTTAGCGCCTCGCCGGACGTGGCGCTGAACGGCAAGCCGGTGACCCTGCTGGCGCACGTGGTGGACGACGCGACACCGGGCCTCGTACCGGCCGGCACCGTGACGTTCCTGGCCGGGAAGTCCACGATCGGCTCCGCCACGGTGACTTCGCACGGCTTCGCCACACTGACCACCAAGAAGCTGCGCGGACCCGAGCAGTCGTTGACCGCCGTGTTCAACCCCGCCGCGGGATGGGCGGGCAGCGTGAGCAACGTGTACGACGTGCTCATCGTGCCGCACGGCTCGATCCCGGCGCCCAAGGGATGCACGCGTCTGGGAGCGACCTTGCCGGTCCACGTGACTCGCGCCGTCGAGGTGAAGACGGTCACCTACCTGATCGACGGCAAGCGGGTGGCGGTGTCCACGCGCTCGCCGTTCTCGGTGCGGCTGGCGACCAAGAAGCTCAAGCACGGCAAGCACCGGCTCACCGCACGGCTCACCTACCGCACGAGTCACGGCATCGTGACGCGGAACCTCACGGGCACGTTCCGGATCTGCTGACCCGGGCGCGCTTGGCGCCGAAGCGCGCTCAGATCCGCGCCATTTCCGCGGTGACGGCGAGCTCGCGGGCACGAGTCGGATCCAGGCGCGCCGCGCCCGGAACCTCGGCGTTGGCCGCCGCCGCGCCGAGACCGAGCCGCGCCGCCTCGGGCCACGCGAGGCCCGGGTCGGTCGTCAGCGCGGTGAGCAGGCCGGCGAGGAAGGCGTCGCCGCTGCCCACGGGATAGTCGCCGTGTGCGGCCACCGTGCCGTGCCAGGCTTGGCCGCCGGGGTCGAGGAGGACCATCCCCCGCTCGCCCAGGGTGATGACGGCAGCGTGACCCGCGCCTCCGGCACGATCTCGGACCTCATGAACCGCTTCGACTCCGTCCGATATCGCCGTCACCTCACGGTCGAGCAGCTCGCTCGCCTCGAAGGCGTTGATCTTGACCAGATCGGGCGCGCTCTTCAGCGCGCGTGCCAGGTCAGGGCCGCGCGTGTCGATGGCGCTCAGCACCCCCGCGTGGCGGGCGTGCGCGATGAGCGCGGCGTATCCGGGGATCTCGACCGCCGCGGGCAGCGAGCCCGCCATGGCCAGCCAGCTCACATCCCCGGCGAGAAGGTCCTCGACGATCTGAGCCAGCGCCGTCCAGTCCTCCGTGCCCGCCCGGATGCCGTCCTCGTAGAACTCGGTCAGCCCCGCCGTGGCGCGATCGGCCACCGTCAGGCACGATCGGGTCTCACCCGCGCCAGACCAGGCAAACCGGCCGGTGACGCCGTCAGCCTCGAGCGTGTCGGCGAGCCAGCGGCCCGCGTGGCCGCCAAGGATCCCGGTGGCGACGGCCTCGCCGCCCAGGGCGCTCACCACCTGCGCCACGTGGATGCCCTTGCCGCCGGGCAGCGGAACGAACGCCTCCGGGCGGTGGATGGCGCCCGGGACCAGACCGCCGACCTCGAACAGCTTGTCGATGGCGGGGTTCCCCGCGACGCACACGATCATTTGAACGCTCACTCTTGCACAGTTGGCGGCAAAGTAGAACAATTTCGCGCATGACTCCACGCATCACGCTCATCGGCGCCGGCAGCGTCGAGTTCACCCGGATCCTCCTCGCGGATCTCAGCACGTTTCCCGAGCTCGCCGAGTCCACCATCGTCCTGCATGACATCGACCCCGAACGCCTGACCACCGCGGAGCGGATCGCCGCCGGCGCCAATCAGGCCACCGGCGCGCGTTTCGCCATCGAGGCCCACCTCGATCGCCGGGCGGCCCTGGACGGCGCCGACTTCGTGATCAATGAGATCCAGGTGGGCGGCCTGGAGGCGACGCTGCGCGACTTTCAGATCCCGGGGCGCTACGGGCTGCGCCAGACGATCGCCGACACACTGGGGGTGGGCGGGGTGTTCCGCGCGCTGCGGACGATCCCGGTGGTCCTGGCCATCGCCGACGACATGGCCGAGCTGTGCCCGGAGGCCACCCTGCTCAACTACACCAACCCGATGGCGATGCTGTGTTGGGCGGTGTGGGGGAGCGGGCGCAGCACCCGGATCGTGGGCCTGTGTCACTCCGTGCAGAACACCCACGAGCAGCTGGCCGAGATCGTCGGGGTGCCCGAGCCCGAGATCGACTTCCTCACCGCCGGGGTCAACCACCAGGCGTGGGTGCTGCGCTTCGACCGCGACGGGGAGAGCCTGTACCCGCGCCTGGACGAGGCGATCGCGCGCGACCCCGACGGCCTCGCGCGACGGGTGCGGATCGAGCTCTACCGCCAGTTCGGGCACTTCCCCACGGAGTCCAGCGAGCACAGCGCCGAATACCTGCCCTGGTTCATGTCCCATGACGACCAGCTCGAGCGCTACCGCATTCCGGTGGACGAGTACATCCGCCGGTCCGAGGACAACCTGAGCGAGTACGCCGAGATCAAGCGCGCGCTGGGCGCCGGTGAGGCCCTGCCTCTGCTCTACGAGGGCGAACTGGCCCCCCGCTACGTCCACGCGATGGCCGCCGGCGCGGAGCGCATCGAGTACGGCAACGTTCGCAACGAGGGGCTGATCAGCAACCTTCCCGCGGGCTGCTGCGTCGAGGTGCCCTGCCGGATCGACGCCGCCGGCGTGCACCCCATCGCGATCGGCGCCCTGCCTCCGCAGTGTGCCGCGCTCAACCGCACGATGGTCAACGTGGCCGACCTGACCGTGAGCGCCGCCCTCGAGGGCCGGCGCGATCACGTCTACCAAGCGGTCATGCTCGACCCCAACGCCGGGGCGACCCTCACCATCGCTCAGATCCACGAGATGGTGGACGAGCTCATCGAGGCCCACGGAGACCTGCTGCCCGAGGGAATCCGCCCCCGGGTCGCCGCGGCTTAGACGATCGTCACGCGGACGCCGGCGTTCTCGATCGCCGCTACCGCCGCGGCGTCGGCGCCGTCGTCGGTGATGAGCTCGTCGACGTCGGCGAGGTCGCAGATCCGCGCGAAGGCGACCTGGCCGAGCTTGGAGTTGTCGGCCACCACCACCACCTGTTCGGCGCGCGCCAGCAGCGCCCGGTCTGTGCCGGCCTCGACCTCGTGGTGCGTGGTGAGTCCCGCCCGCGGCGAGATGCCGTCCACGGACAGGAACGCCATGTCGAGGTTGAGGCCCTGAAGGCTGGACTCGGCAAGCGGTCCCACCAGCTCATAGGACTCCGCCCGCGCCACCCCGCCGGTCACCACGAGCTTGAGGTTGGGGCGTACCGCAATCTCGGCAGCGATGTTGAGCGCGTTGGTGACCACGGTCAGCCGCGGCCGGTCCACGAGCGCCCGCGCCACCTCGGTGGTGGTGGTGCCGCCGGTCAGCCCGATCGCCCAGCCCTCGAGCACGCGGCTGGCCGCCTCATGGGCGATGCGCCGCTTCTGCTCGGGCTGGCGGGTGGTCTTGTAGCGCAGCGGCAACTCGTAGGTGACTCCGTGGGGAACCGCGCCGCCGTGCGTGCGCTCCAGCAGGCGCTGGTCCTCGAGCAGGCGCAGATCGCGCCGGACGGTGGCCGACGAGACCTCGAGCGTGCGCGCGATCTCGCCCACGTTGACCGAGCCGTCCACCGACAGCCGTTCGAGGATCGCTCCGAGACGCTCTGGCTGCTGCATGGCGCGCTCAGTCTATGCCGCGACCCGTCGTACGAACACAATTGCTCACGGTTGGATGTTGCTTTCTGCTCGTCTGACGCATATATTGCGCAGAAGTGAGCGTCACGAGTGAGGAGATCTCCAGCCAGCCGCGCATGTGGCGCCAGGCGCTCGCGCTCCTGCCCGAGGTCAGCGGCCAGCTGCCCGCGCCCGGCGAGCGCGTGGCGATCATCGGCTGCGGGACCTCGTACTTCATCGCTCAGGCGGTCGCGGCTGCGCGTGAGGCCGGCGGTCACGGCGAGACCGACGCCTTCGTGGCCTCCGAGATGCCGGCGGGGCGCGCGTATGACGTCGTCGTCGCGATCTCGCGCTCGGGTACCACCACCGAGGTCACCCGCTGCCTGCAGGCCCTGCCGGAGCCGGTGCGGTCACTGGCCATCTCGGCCGTGCCCGGCACCCCGGTGCCGGAGGCGACCGGCGACGCGATCCTGCTGCCGTTCGCCGACGAGACCTCGATCGTGCAGACGCGTTTTGCCACCACGGCACTGGCGCTGCTGCACGCCCACCTGGGCCACGACCTCGAGCCGGCCATCGTCGCCGCGGAGTCCGTGCTCGGAGAGCCGCTCGCGGTCGATCCGGCCGATTTCGAGCACTTCGTGTTCCTCGGCCACGGCTGGACGGTCGGGCTGGCCTCCGAGGCGGCGCTGAAGTTCCGCGAGGCCGGCCAGGCGTGGGCCGAGGCCTATCCGGCGATGGAGTACCGCCACGGCCCGATCAGCGTCGCCGGCGCGAGTACGCTCGCGTGGTTCGTGGGCGACGCCGACCCTGACCTCATTCGCGACATTCGCGCCACCGGCGCCACCGTCGTGGCGCGCCAGATCGATCCGATGGCCGAGCTCGTCGCCCTGCAGCGGGGCGCGGTGGCCCTCGCCGAGGCCAAGGGCCTCGATCCCGACAACCCCCAGCACCTCACCCGGTCCGTGGTGCTGGGCTGAACCCCACTCGGAAGCGAAGGTATGAGATGAAACGCCTCGCCCTCCTGCCCCTCATCGCCGGCGCCCTGGCCCTCGCCGCATGCGGCGGCACCAGTTCGAACAGCGCCAGCACGTCCAAGGCCGCCGGCGGCGGCAGCTCGGGCGGACACACCACGATCACGGTGTGGCAGGGCGACACGGAGACAGAGGCGGCGGCGTTCAAGGCGCTGGTAGCCGAGTTCAACCGCACGCACCCAAACATCACGGTCGTCTCCCAGTTCTACGGCAACAGCGACTACGCGCTGCAGAAGGTGCTGGCCGCCATCGCGGGAGGCAAGCCGCCAGACATCTCGTATCTGTATGGCTCATGGGCGCCCAACATCGCCACCAACCCACAGGTGGTCACGCTCAACAAGCTGATCGCCTCGGATCCCAGCTTCAACTGGAACGACTTCTGGCCGTCCAGCCGCAAGGTGGCCACCGTTGGCGACAAGATCGTCGGCATCCCCGCCCTCGTGGACAACCTCGCCCTCGTCTACAACAAGGCGCTGTTCGCCAAGGCGGGCATCCCCACCCCGGGGCCCACGTGGACATGGTCGGACTTCGAGAACGCCGCCGTCAAGCTGACCGACTCGGCCAAGAAGCAGTTCGGCTGGGCCTACGTCAACGACGCCAGCGAGGACACCGTGTGGCGCTACTGGGCGATGTTGTGGCAGGCGGGCGGCTCGATCCTCAGCCCGGACGGCAAGCAGGCGGCGTTCAACTCCCCCGCCGGCCTCAAGGCGATGACGCTGCTGCAGACGCTGGCCAACAAGCACACGATCTATCTGGACGACGGCTCGGACAACTACCTCAGCGTGTTCAACAACGGCCACATCGGGATGCTGTGGACCGGGCCCTGGGATCTGGCGCAGATCATCCAGTCCAAGGTGAAGTACGGAGTCACCACTCTGCCCGCCGATGCCAACCACCAGACCATCTCCGGACCGGATAACTGGGTCATGTTCAACAATGGGCAGGCGCACACCCAGGCCGCGTGGACGTTCCTCAAGTGGCTGACCTCTCCGGCGATCGACCTCAAGTGGGCGACGATGACCGGCGACCTGCCGATCCGTGCCTCCGTGGCCAAGCTGCCCGGCTACACGAAGTTCACGGCGAAGTACCCCGGCATCGGCGTGTGGGCGGCGAACCTCCTCAACGCCACCCAGGCGCGACCGCAGATCACGGTGTATCCGAAGATCTCCACGGTGATCGGCCAGGCGGTGCAATCGGTGCTCCTCGGCAAGGCCCAGCCCCAGCAGGCGCTCAGCCAGGCGGCGCAGCAGGTCAACGGAATCCTCGCGGCGCCGGGATAGCGAGGCACGCGAGGAGATGACAGCGACCGGGATCGCCGCTGCACAGCGCCCGAGCTTCCTCAAGCGGCTGGCGGCCTCCGACAACCTCGCCGGTTGGGCGTTCGTGATGCCCGCGGTGATCCTCATCGCCGTCTTCGCGCTCATCCCGATCGGGTGGTCGCTGCTGCTGTCGCTGCAGGCCAACAACCTCATCGCACCCGCGCACTACGTCGGGCTGGCCAACTACCGCGCGCTCACCAAAGACCCCGCCTTCCGCTCCGCGATCGGCCACACGCTCGTCTACACGGTGCTGTTCGTGCCGATCTCGGTCACGGGAGCGCTGGCCATCGCGGTCGCGCTCAACCGCAGGATCCGCGGCATCCGCTTCTACCGCGTGGCGGTGTTCGTGCCGCTGGTGACCTCGACGGTGGCCACCGGGATCATCTTCCTGTGGCTGCTTGACCCGACGTTCGGTCTGGTCAACTACGTCCTGCATCTCGTGGGACTGCCCCAGCAGCAGTTCCTCCAGGACCCCAACCAGGCGCTCTACTGCATCGTGGTCATGACGGTGTGGAGCTGGCTGGGGTTCGACGTGATCATCTACCTGGCGGCGCTGCAGGGCATCCCCCAGGATCTGCTCGAGGCCTCCGAGATGGACGGCGCCGGCCGCTGGGCGACGTTCCGCGGCATCGTCCTGCCGCTGCTGGGGCCGGCGACGCTGTTCATCGTCGTGTGGTCGACGATCAACGCGCTGCAGCTGTTCGACGAGATCTACGTGACCACCCGTGGCGGCCCGCTGGGCTCGACCACGGTGATCGTCTACTACCTCTACCAGCAGGCCTTCCAGTTCTTCAACGGCGGCTACGGAGCCGCGATCGCCTACGTCCTGTTCGTGGCCATCCTCATCGTCACGCTGCTGCAGCTGTGGATCGGGCGGCGGCGGGTCTACTACAGCTCGTGAGCGTCCAGCCGATCGTCGCCGCGCCCGAGCGCTTCCCGCCCCTTCCCGAAAGCGGGCCGTCGCGCCGCCGGGGCCGGCTCCCGTTCAGCCCCTGGCACCTCGTCCTGGCCCCGCTGGCGGCGATCATGCTCGTGCCGCTGATCTGGATGGTGATCGTCTCGCTGGAGACCAAGCAGCAGGCCACCACCTTTCCGCCGGTGCTGATCCCCTCCGGCCTGCACTTCGACAACTACTCGGCAGCCTGGAACGCGGTCCCGTTCGCGCGGTTCTTCGTCAACAGCCTGCTCTACTCGCTGGCGACCGTGGCAGGCAATCTGCTGTTCTGCAGCCTCGCCGCCTACGCGTTCGCCCGCATCCGCTTCTTCGGGCGCGACGTGCTGTTCGTGGTGTTGCTGGCGACCCTGATGGTGCCCTTCCAGGTCATCCTCATCCCGACGTTCCTGATCGTCAAGAAGATCGGACTGGTCGACAGCGTCGGCGGCCTGATCATGCCCAACCTGTGCAGCGCGTTCGGCATCTTCATGCTGCGCCAGTTCTTCCGCACGCTGCCGATCGAGCTCGAGGAGGCGGCGCGGATCGACGGCACCTCGCGGCTGGGGATCCTGTTCAAGATCGTGCTGCCGCTGTCGCTGCCGGCGCTGGCCACGCTGGGGATCATCCAGTTCATGTGGTCCTGGAACGACTTCCTGTGGCCCCTGATCATCATCGACTCCCAGGCCCACGCCCCGCTCCAGCTCGGGCTCTCCCAGCTGCAGGGCGCGCACTTCACCCAATGGAACCTGCTCATGGCCGGCACGGTGATGAGCCAGATCCCCATGCTGCTGGTGTTCCTGTTCGCCCAGCGGTGGTTCGTCCGCTCGATCGCGTTCACGGGAATCAAATGACGACGGAGGGACCCGCATGCCAGGCGTGACGCTCGACTCGGTGACCAAGCGGTTCCCGGGCGGGGCCGTCGCGGTGGACGATCTGAGCCTGAAGATCGCCGACGGCGAGTTCATGATCCTGGTCGGCTCCTCGGGGTGCGGCAAGACGACCGCGCTGCGCATGGTCGCCGGCCTGGAGAAGCCGACCGCCGGCGCGATCCGGATCGGCGATCGCGTCGTCAACGAGGTCTCGGCCCGCGACCGTGACATCGCGATGGTGTTCCAGAACTACGCGCTCTACCCGCACATGACGGTGGCGCGCAACCTCGCCTATCCGTTGCGCCAGCGCCGGATGCCTCGCGGGGAGGTGGCCCGCCGCGTCAACGAGGTCGGCGAGATGCTCGGCCTCGCCGAGCTGATGAAGCGCCGGCCCGGGCAGCTCAGCGGAGGCCAGCGCCAGCGGGTGGCGATGGGACGCGCGCTGGTGCGCGAGCCCGAGGTGTTCCTGCTCGACGAACCGCTGTCCAACCTCGACGCCAAGCTGCGGGTGCAGATGCGCGCGGCGCTCAAGCGACTGCACGGGCGGCTGGGCGTGACCACCATATACGTGACCCACGATCAGGTGGAGGCGATGACCCTGGGGGATCGCATCGCCGTGATGTCGCACGGCCGCATCCAGCAGCTCGGCGCGCCACAGGACGTCTATGACCGTCCCGACAACATGTTCGTGGCCGGCTTCATCGGCAGCCCGCCCATGAACCTGCTGCGCGGCCGGGTACGCGAGGGCCGCGCCACCGCGGGCGACCTCACCGTGCCCGCCCCGGGGGTGCCGGACCAGGACGTCTACGTCGGCGTGCGGCCGGAGGCGCTGCGCCCCGCGGTCAATGGGATGCCGTCGCTGGGCTTTGAGGTCGTCGTCGTCGAGCCACTAGGCGATGAGGTCATCGTCCACGGGACGGTGAGCGCCGAGCTGGCCGAGGTGGCCCCGGAGGAGAGCGAGGCGGCGCTGCTGTCCGGGGACGGTGACCGGGCCGAGGCGGTGGCCTGCCTGGCCCCGCGCGACCGCCCGCAGGAGGGCAGCGTCATCCAGCTCGGGGTCGAGCCGCACGACGTCTACCTGTTCGACGCGGCCACCGGCCTGGCTATCCGGTGAGCACGGACCGCGACGTCGACCTTCTCGTCCTCGGCGACGTCAACCCCGACCTGGTCCTGTCCGACGCGTCGATGGAGATTGACTTCGGGCAGGCCGAGACGCTCGTGGACGACGCCGAGCTGACCATCGGGGGATCGGGCGCGATCATGGCCTGTGCGGCCGCGCGGCTGGGTCTGCGCACCGCGCTCGCGGGCCTGGTGGGCGACGACCAGTTCGGCGTGTTCATGCTCGGCGCGGTCTCGGAGCGTGGCGTCGACGTGAGCGGGGTGGTGGTGGATCCCGAGGTGCGCACCGGCCTGACCGTGGTTCTCGCGCGGCCCGGCGACCGGGCGATCCTCACCTTCCCGGGCGCGATCGCGGCGATGACCGCCGAGCGCGTGGACGCGGGACGCCTGTCCCGGGCCCGCCACGTCCACCTGTCCTCCTTCTACCTGCAGACCGCGCTCGCGCCGGGGCTCTTTGCGCTGCTGGGCACCGCACGCGCGGGCGGCGCCACGACGTCGGTGGACCCCAACTGGGATCCGTCGGGCGGCTGGGACGGAGGTCTGCGCGACCTGCTGAGCGAGGTCGATGTCCTGCTGCCCAACGCCGTGGAGGCCTGCCGGATCGCGGGTGTCGAGGACGTGGAGCGAGCGGCCGGCGACCTGGCCGGCCTCGGGCCGCTGGTGGTGGTCAAGCTCGGCCCCAAGGGTGCGCTGGCGGTGCCCACCGGCGGCGGGGCGACGGTGCGGGCGCACCCGCCGGCCGACGTGCCCGAGCCGGTGGACGCGGTCGGCGCCGGGGACACGTTTGATGCCGGGCTGCTGGCGGGACTGCTCGGCGGCGAGCCGCTCTCCGAGGCGCTCGCGCTCGCCTGTGCCTGCGGCGCCCTGTCGCTGCGGGCCGCCGGGGGGACCGCCGCTCAGCCGACGCTGGCCGAGGCTAAGGCGTCTCGACGCGGTGGCGCCCGAGCAGCGCCTGTCCCGCCGCCAGGTCATCCGCGCTGAGCTGCGCCGGGGTCAGGCGATAGCGGGCGGCGAGCGGCGCCAGCATCGTCGCCCGGACCTGATCGAGCGTGACGTCGGCGCGCTCGCCGGCGATCGACCCCGTGCTCGCCGGATTCCAGTCGAGCCCCAGCGCCGCATACACGTCCTCGAGCACCGACCGCAGCAGCGCAGACCCGTCCACCACCAGGACGCTGGAGAACAGCCAGGCGCCGCTGATGGTCCGCTGCGCCGCGCCGATGAGCTTCGTCTGACCGCGCGCGTTGACGCTGAACTCGCCGGGGCAGTACTCGCCCGGCACCGCCCCGACCCGCGCGTCGACCCCGAGTCCCCGCAGGGCGCCGGCCTGACGCCCCGCCTCGGCGGCGAACCGCTCGTGGATTCCCGAGTTGGCGTCGGCAGCGGCGATGATCTCCTCGATCACCAGGCACCCGTCATGGTAGGCCGCCGCCCGGCCCCCCGCCGAGCGGATGGCAGGGGTGAAGCCGTGGCGCCGCGCGGCGCGGGCCGCCGGCGCGAATCCCGGGAGGAAGCTGTCGCGCCGCCCGAACGCCACCGTCGGCGACGGGCGGTAGACGCGCACCAGCGGTGCCCGCGAGCCGTCGGCCACCCGGTGCAGCAGCGCCGGAGCCAGCGCGAGGTCGAGCGCCGGGTCATCTCCTGCCCGGCCCTCGATGCGGTCGACGGTCGCAGGCGCCATGGCGACAGCTTGCCAGTCATTCATTACGCCGCTGTGATCGAATACACCCCCGCGCTGGAGCGGACCGACACCGAGATGGACCAGGCCGCCGTGGGCTGGGCGCCCGCGGCGGCACTCGAGCGAGAGGAGATCGTTCGTGCCCACCGTTGAGACAGTGAATGGACCGGTTGACCTTGACGCGCTCGGCCCGACGCTCATGCACGAGCATGTCTTCGTGATGCAGTCCGAGCCGCTCGTGGGCTACGTGAACATGTTCGGCGGCGGCTACTGGGACGAGGAGGAGCGCGTTGCCGACGCCATCACCAAGCTCACCCGACTGCGCGACGGCGGGATCACCACCATCGTCGAGCCCACGGCCTTCGGCCTGGGGCGCAACATCGAGCGCGTCCAGCGCATCAACGCCGAGGTCGATCTCAACATCATCGTCGCGTCGGGCATCTACGCGTTCCTGGAGATGCCCAGCTTCCTCGCCTACCGCACCGATGAGGTGATCGTTGACCTGTTCGTGCGCGAGATCACCGAGGGGATCAACGCGACGGGCGTCAAGGCGGGGTTCCTCAAGTGCGCCGTCGAGCGCTACGGCCTCATCGGCGACGTCCCGCGGATCCTCGGTGTCATCGCCAAGGCGGCCAAGCAGACCGGCGTCCCGGTGATGGTCCACACCAACGCGGAGGCGCAGACGGGGCTGCCCGCGCTCGGGGCGCTCACCGACGCCGGCGTCGACCCGCGGCAGATCGTCATCGCCCACGCCGGGGACAGCAACGATCTGGACTACCTGCGCGCGATCGCGGACACCGGCGCCTGGCTGGGCTTTGACCGGTTCGGCATCGATCACTTCAACCCCACGCCGGACCGGATCCGCACGCTGTCCGCGCTCGTCCGGGAGGGCTACACCGGCCAGATCCACCTCTCGCACGACGCGGCGTGCTTCATGGACTTCATGGTTGACAATCCGTTCTTCGCCGACGAGAAGCCCGATTACCTGTTCATCTCCCACGAGGTCCTTCCGGCGCTCGAGGAGAGCGGCGTCGGCCGCGACGCCATCACCCAGATGATGGAGATCAACCCGCGCACGTTCTTCGCGCGCGCGTGAATGGATAGACACGATGCCCGAGACCCAGCAGCTCCTCATCGCCGGCGAGTGGCGCGACGCCCTGAGCGTGATGACCGCCAATGGCGTGGACGATGCGGTCCGCCTGGCCAACGACACCGAGTACGGGCTGTCGGCGGCGGTGTTCGGCCAGGACACCGATCGCGCCCTGTCGGTCGCACCACGCGGTGGATCACCGGGTCCGAGGAGCCGCGCCACTACCTGATCTGACCGCCCGCCGTGGCTCAGTACTCGGGCGCTCCCAGCGTCGCCACATCGGTGCTGGCCGTGGCGGCCAGCGGATCGCTGCCGCTCTCCGGGTGGCACAGGTAGATGCTCAGCTGCTGGAGCTTGGCCACCTCGCCCACCGTTGCCCACGGATGCTTGCCGTGTAACAGCGTCTGCGCTTCGGCCAGCGCGACCGACACCTGTGTGGAGGAGGCCGGCGGCGTGTTGAGCTGCACGTTGGCGTACGGGCCGATCAGCTCCTGCCCGGTGAACAGCCGCCCGTTCTGCATGACGTAGTCGTCGTTGGCGATCGTCTGGATGTGGTGCAGCGGGTTGCCGCGGATGATGTCCATGTCGGCGATCATCCCCGGCTGGATCGTGCCGACCTGATTGAGCACGCCCATCACCTTGGCCGGCTCGACCGTGAACGCCTGCAGCGCCTGGTAGTTGCTGAGACCGGTGTTGGCCATCACGCTGACCGCCACATCGGTCCCCCAGTTGCCGATGCCGATCGGGTTGTCGGTCCCGCCCATGACGGTGCCGCCGGCCGCGAGGATCTTGGCGTCGGCCTGCGACCAGCCGCGGATCGACGCCAGCGACGCCGCGCTCAGCGGAGGCGCTGCGTATTCCTGCTCCGCCAGCGCGTACTGCCACGGGCTGAGCAGCGACTCCAGGCGCGGATCGGACAGGATCGGCTGGCCGTTGACCTTCTCGAGGTACTGGACGCCGAAGAACGGCGTGTTCGTGATCGACATGTTCGACTGGCCGTAGAGCTGGATGGTGTCGTCATACGCAGTGCCGTCGTTGGACGTGGCGATCTGGTAGCCCAACCGCTGGGTGGCCCAGTGCGACGTGCCGTCCTGCCCGAACTCCAGCGCCGGCCAGAAGTAGTGCGAGAACGACGGGACGCCCATCTGGTGCCCGGCGTTGATCGCGATCTGCTCGTAGCTGTTGGGGAGCCGGACGTAGGTCTTGAGCATGTCGGGCTTGAGCGTCTCCAGCCGACCGAGCGTGCGCTTCAGCGTGGTCATGTTCGGATCTGCGCGCATCCAGCTGTAGAAGATGCGCTGGCCGTCGACGGGCTCGCCACCCCAGAAGTACCGCGGCCCGAGCGTGGCTCCGGACTCCTGGGACTCGACCTGCTCCAGCGAGTGATAGGCCTCGTCGCCCATCGAGATCTCGCTCGTCACACCCATCGCCAGCTCCAGGCGGTCGCGGCGGTTGCCCGCGAACGGCTGGTCCATGTTCTCGTGCGAGTGGGCGTCCCACAGGCCCGGGATCACGGTGTCCTTCGACGCGTTGATGTACTGGACGTTGCCGTGGTAGGCGGAGCGTGCCCTCGCCGGGCCGACGCTGATGATGTGGTTGCCCACGACGACGATGTCGACGTTGTGCTGCTCGCTGTCGCTCGTGCCGGTCCACACCGTCCCGGCGTGGATCACCTTCTCACCGGCCGGCGCCGGCTGCGGCCGCCAGTTGAGGTGCACCGGCACCGTAGTGGGCGCCCCGCCGTTGACCGACACCATTCGCAGCGTGCCCGCGGAGTCGTAGAGGATGTGCTGCGAGTTGCCCGACCAGCTCAGCTGATCGGCCACCTCGTTGGTGAGCTGCCGGGCGGGGCCGGCGGGCGCGCCAGCCGACGTCACGGGCAGGACCCACAGGACGTCGTCGAGCACGTAGGCCATGTACTTGCCGTCCGGCGACCACACCGGTCCGTCGCCCTCGACGCGGTTGGTGATCGTCTCGTAGGGATACGGGTTGTACTCGTGCGTCTCGCCCGAGGTGGCGTTGACCGTGAGGATCTCGCTCTCGCCCTCGCGGAAGCGCGTGGAGTAGCTCTGCTGCACCGCGAGCGCGATCGTGTTGCTGTCCGGGCCCCACGACGGAGCGCCGGGCTCGAACGCGATCTCGTATTCGGCGCCCTTGGCGTTGTCTGGGCCGAAGATCTGCCGGAACTGGCCACCGCGGACGTGAGCCACGTACAGCGCCTGGCTGCCGGCCTCGCTGTCCAGCGCGGACTCGAAGGCGATCTTCCGGCCGTCGGGTGACCACGCCAGCTTGGCCTGCGCGCCGGTGAAGGGCGCGGTCAGCCGCCGGGTGGCCCCGGTGTCGATATTGCGGATGTAGATCGCCATCGGCCCGTCCTTGTCCGAGGCGTAGGCCAGGTACTTCCCATCCGGCGACCATGCCGGCGTGGCCTTGGCCCACGGCGTCTTCGTCAGCGCCACCGGCTTGTGCCCGATCTTCATGACGTAGAGCTGGTTGAGCGCCACGAACGCCACATGGTGCCCGTCGGGCGAGAGCTCGGGGCTGAGGACGCCCGTGGCCGGCTGCTTCGCGGTCGAGTTGAAGTCGTGCGTCTTCATCGGATAGGACGCGCGGTTGAACGAGACCGTGGCCGCGAACGGGATCGGCTGCACCGTGCCGGCGGACAGGCTGCGCTGCTGGATCTTGCCGTCGGCCGCGTAGATGAGGCTGTCACTGGACGCCCAGCGCGCCGGGAAGGCGAACACGTCCTCTTTGCCGGAGACCGCGTTGCCGTTGACGAACAGCTGAGTGAGCGTCCCCTGTTGGTCGAGCTCGGTGTACGCCAGGCGGTTGCCGTCAGGCGACCAGGTGGGCGAATAGAAGGTGTTGACGGGGTCGGAGTACAGCGTGGTCGGCGTCCCCGTCCCGTCGGCGCTGGTGCTCTCGATCGCGTGGCTGGTATCGACGTAGGTGATCTGCTTGCCGTCGGGGGTCCACGTCGGGTAGTAGTCGTTGGCCCCGCCGGACTGGTGGGTGACCTCGGTCAGCTGCCCGGTGGCCAGGGTCAGCGTCCAGACGTTGTAGGAGCCCGTCGCGGTCCCCGCGGGCGACGCGTCGGGCGGGCGATCGGACGAGAACGCGATCCGCGTCCCGTCGGGCGAGAACTGCGGCTCGCGGTCGTCGTAGTTGCCAGAGGTGAGCTCGCGGACATTGCTCCCGTCCGGATTCATCGCCCAGATGTGGAAAACTCCGCTCTTGTAGGACTGGAAGGCGATCGTCTTGCCGTCCGGCGACCAGTCGGGGTACGCCGTGTCCTGCTGCAGGCTCGAGGTTCGTGTCGCCGTGCCCCCGGAGGCGGGGAGCGTCCACAGGTTGCCCAGCAGGTTCATCGAGATCGTCTTGCCGTCGGGCGAGAGGGCCAGCGTCAGCGCGGAGGCCGTGTGCAGCGTGAGCGTTGCCGAAGCACCACCGCCGGTGGGCCGGCCGGCCGCCGCCCTCGAGCCCTTACCGGTGGCGGCGCCCGACGCCACCAGAGTTATGCCGGCGCCGACGAGCACGACGAGACTGAGAAGACACAGGACACGTGACCGTGACCGAGCAGGCGTCACAGCACGGCAAATGGACATGGCGTAGTGCACGTTTCCTCCCAGAACGCGTCGGTGACCCTACCTCGCATCGGGTCAGGTCCCGTGACCCGCCTCGCCTATAGCCGCTGGATGGCGCTAAACCACGTCGCCCCAGCGGCATTTAGTTGCAGACTCACACAGTCTTAACACCTGGCCCCCAGGGTGTCAAGGAGATGTATACGCGCGAAGCGGTTTCAAACGGTAGAACGCAGCAGCGGTGTGGTGGACGAGGCTGCGGCGCTCTTCGGCCGGCAGCTCGTCGAGCA
>CAWDFE010000030.1:0-259960 GCA_963801435.1 uncultured Actinomycetota bacterium | reverse complement strand
TTCAAGCTCAAGAAGCCGGTGGTCCTGGACTTCGTGGACTACGGCACCCCCGCTCGCCGGCAGGCGATGTGCCAGGAGGAGGTGCGCCTGAACGCGCGCCTGGCCCCGGACCTGTACGTGGGCGTGAGGTCCGTCGCGGACCGCGGTGACCGGCTCGAGATCGCCGACGCCGGAGATCCCTCAGCGATCGACTACGTGGTGGAGATGCGCCGCTATGACGAGCGCGCCACGTTGGCCGCGCTCGCTGCCGCCGGATGTATCGCTCCCGGACAGATGGGTGCGGTGGGAGAGCGCCTGGCGGCGTTTCATGCCGGATGTCCGCCGCAACGGGGAGTCCTCGGGTCACGGGCGGTGCGCCACGAGATCCACGAGAACTTGTCTGAGCTGGCGGATGCCTGCACCGACAGGGCGATGACGGCTCGGACTGGCGCACTGGGGCGCCTCCTCGACGCGTGGGTCACCGCGCACGACCGGCTGCTTAACGCCCGGGCGCACCGCGGGCTCATCCGCGAGGTCCACGGCGACCTGCGGGCCGAGCATGTCGTCGTGGCGCCCCGCCTGAGCATCGTCGACTGCGTGGAGTTCGATCGCGGGCTGCGGACGCTGGACGTCGCCGACGATCTCGCGTTCCTCGTGATGGATCTGTGCGGGTGGGACGCGGCGCGAGCGGCGCGGGACCTCGTGAGCGCCTACCGGCGGGCCGGCGGCGACTGTGGCCCCGACGAGCTGGTGTGGTTCTTCGCCGTGCACCGCGCTCTCATCCGCGCCAAGGTGGCCTTGGTGCGGGCACGCCAATCCGACGGCGGCGGAGACGAGCTCGAGCGGCTGCTGGCGGTGGCCGAGCGATGTGCATGGCGGGCGCGGGGTCGCCTGGGACTCGTGGTGTGCGGCGTGCCCGCCAGCGGCAAGTCTCACCTCGCCCACGCGCTGAGCGCGATGGCCGGGTCTCCGGTCATCAACTCCGACGTGGTCCGCAAGGAGGTGGCGGGCCTGCCTCCGCACGCCCCTGGACCCGAGACTCTCTACACGCCGGAGGCCGGCCGGCGCACATATCGTGAGCTGGGCAGCCGTGCCCGTGCCCGCGTTTCGGACGGCGACGGCGTGCTCGTGGATGCGACGTTCCGGCACAGGGCCGACCGCGAGGCCTTCGCCGAAGGGTGGGCGGACGCCGCCCCGCTCATCTTCGTCCAGTGCGCCGCGCCGGCGGACGTACTGCGCCGCCGCGCCGCGGAACGCGACGCTGATCCAAGCGAGGTCTCGGACGCCACCCTCAAGGTTGTGGAGCGGGAGCGACAGCGCTTTGAGCCGCTTGACGAAGTCGCCACGAGCAGGCACCTGCTCGTGCGTACCGACCGCGAGCCGGATGCGGTCATCGCTGACCTGCTCGCGCTGCTCGACCTCCGGCTCGAAGGCGAGCCGACCGCACGTGACGTCACGTCGTCCGGCGACGCAACGTTGCCGCGCCGAGGACCACAGCGACGACCGCAATCGACGTCGGCTGCTTGAGTCGTCGGATTGGGGACCGTGCCCATGCTCTACTTCCACCACCCATCCTCGCTGCAACACGATCCCCGGGCGCTGTCGCCGGATCACCCCGATAATCCGGTGCGGCTTCAGGCCATCGAGGCGGCGATCGCGGCCGCGCGGCTCGACGCGCTGGAGCGGCGCTCCGCGCCGGCAGCGACCGGCGCCGAGCTGGCGCTTGTTCACAGCGACCGCCACGTGGCCTTCATACGCGACCTGTGCCTCGCCGGCGGCGGGCAGATCGATGAGGACACCTACGTGGGCGAAGCCTCCTACGCATCGGCGCTCCACGCGGCCGGCGGTGCCTGCGAGATGGTCCGAGCGCTCGCCGCCACGCGCGCCGCCGCCGCCGGCTTCTGTGCCCTGCGACCCGCCGGTCACCACGCCGAACGCGATCGTGCGATGGGCTTCTGCCTCTTCAACAACGTCGCCATCGCCGCGGAGCTGGCCATCCGCCGGCACGGCGTGGAGAAGGTGATGATCATCGATTGGGACGTCCACCACGGCAACGGAACCGCGGAGATCTTTCGCCGGCGCGCCGACGTGCTGGTGGCGAGCATCCACCAGACCGGGCTGTTCCCCGGCACCGGTGCGCTGACCGACGCCGGGTCGGGAGACGGTCACGGATACACGGTCAACCTCCCCGTACCTCCGGGCTCGGGCGCGGAGGTCTGGCTCTCGCTGATCGAGCACCTCGTCGTCCCCATCGGGCTCGAGTACCGGCCCGAGCTGGTGCTGGTCTCCGCAGGGTTCGATGCTCACATCGCCGATCCGCTCGCCCACTGCACGCTCGATGCCGCAGCGTTCGGGCAGCTGGCGTGCCATGTCCGCGACCTGGCGCGTGCCCTGGGGGCGCCGCTGGGAGCGGTGCTGGAGGGCGGCTACGATCCGAACGCGCTCGCGGAGAGCGTCGTTGCCGTGCTCATGGCGCTGCAGGGGGAGGGCGAGGCGGAGTCCGCGGCGCCCGACCCGATCGTGACGCCACGCGCGGCGTCGCATCTCGGGCACCGCTGGGTGTTGTGACCCGATGTTGAAGCCGTGGACCACCCGGAGCTGGTCTGCGGGCGTCGCCGGGTTGGCGGCGAGGCGCCCTGCCCCGTGCTCATCCTCCCGCCGGCGGCCACCCCGAGGTGGTCAGGGGCTCCGCCTAGCGTCACGCGGCGCGCTCAGCCGACGGACCCGACCCCCGTCGAGACGTCGCCGCTCAAGCGAGGGGTCAGGTAGCGGGCGGCGATCTTGGGGGGCGCGGCCCCGCGCCCGAGTTCGGCGAAGACCGACTCGCCGTCTGAGTCGGGGCCGACCGGGGTCGTCCGCAGATAACGAGCCCTCCCTCCGGTCATGAGGACGCCCTCGAGGGTGGGCGAGAACGGGCGCACATCGAGCTCCACCCCGGCGAGCGCGGCGATCGACATGGCGACCGTGTCGGCCAGCTGGGCGGCCACTCCGCCCTGCTTGACCGGGTAATCGGTGCCATCGCCCGCGGCCCACACCCGCTCGACCCCCCGCACGCGGCCGTACTGGTCCACGGGGATGAAGCCCCCGCCGTCGCTGGGCAGTCCGCTCACGTCGGGTCCGACGAGCTGGGGGAAGGCCACGATGCGATCCGCGGCGACGGAGCGTCTGCCGGGATGGACCACGACGAGCTCTGTCCGGGGGATCTCGCAGTAGGCGGAGGTGACGACGTCGATGCGGCGCTCGGCCAGCAGCTGCGCCGTCGCGCGGCTCGCCTCCTCGCCGAAGATCTCGAGCGGCGTGCGCTCCGGAGTCAGCACCGTGACGCGCAGCTCGGTCTGCATGTCCCAGGCGCGCTCGGATGCCATGAGCGCCAGCTCGTAGGCCGGGAACGGCCACGGCATCGGCCCCGGAACGACGATCGCCAGCCGGTGGACGTAGCCGCCCTCGATGTCCTGGACGAGGCCGTGCAGCAGCTCGTCCATGCGGGTGTCATCGACATTGGTGGCGTAGTCGGAGATGCGCTGCAGAGCTGCGCCCAGCCCCAGCACGAGAGCGTCGTAGGACAGCTGGGCCCCGCTGCCGGTGCGCACGATCTGGCCGCCGGCGTCCACCGACTCCAGCGTGTCATGGACGAGCTCGGCCCCGGCTGCTGCCGCCAGCGGGGCGAGCGGATGGCGCTCGGCGTGGCTGGCGCTGAACGGCTCCCCGACGGACAGGGGCCGGTAGACGAAATCTCTCCCCGGGCGACAGGAGCGTGACGCTCACACGGTCACCGGCGAGCTCGTGGAGGGCGAACGCCGCCTCCAGTCCGGCGACGCCGGCGCCGGCGATGATGACCTTGAGGGGTTGGCTGGAGTGAGTGTGCTCTTGCGTCATCGGGCTCTCCCTGTCGGATCGTGATCCGCCACGCTACGGGCCCCCTGACGGTACCGCCATCAGCCGCACCCTCGGGTGGGCGTGGGACCGATTCCTCGGAGGGTAACTCAGTAGTTCCCCCGTCAGTGCCCGCGGCGGGTTTGCGGCGACGGCGCCCACCGACGATGATGTCGGTGATGAGCTCCAGGCCGAACGTCCTTGACAGCGCGCGTGCCGGTGACTGCATGCGCGCCGGGATCTTCACCTGCGATCCCGACACGACCGCGCGCGAGCTGGCCGCGATGATGGCATCGCTGCGAATCCACGGGGTGGCGGTCCGCAGCGCGCCGGGGCAGACGCCCTCGTTCATCTCGGACCTCGACCTGGTCGCCGGGATCGGAGCAGTGGCGGATGAGGTCACAGCCAAGGACCTGGTGAGCACCAGGGCGATAACGGTCTCCCGTACCCAGACCCTCCGCGTGGCGGCCCACCTGATGGTCGAGCACGGCACCGCGCACCTCATCGTGATCAACGAGGCCGGCGGGCAGCCCGTCGGAGTGCTGTCGACGACTGACATCCTTCAGGCCTATGCGTCCACGAGCCAACGAGGAGTGAGTCCCGCCATGATCCTGATCGCCTATGACGGTTCTGACGACGCCAGGGCCGCCATCCAGCGCGCTGCCGAGCTCATGCTCGGCCGGCCGGCGGCGGTGGTGACGGTGTGGGAGCCGTACATCCAGATGCTGACCCGCTATCCGGCATCGGGTGCGATCCTGGCCGGGGACGACAGCGGCGACATCGACGACGCCACCCGCACCGCGGCCGAGGACACGGCCGAGGAGGGCGCGGGTCTGGCGCGTCGGCACGGCCTCGACGCCTCGTCACGCGCCATCGCCCGTGCACGATTCGATCGCCGAGACGCTGCTGACCGAGGCCGATCGCGCCAACGCGAGCGCCATCGTCACGGGATCGCGGGGCCTGGGCGGCCTCGGCTCGCTGCTGCTGGGCAGCGTGTCGCACGCCCTGCTCCAGCACGCGGACCGCGCCGTGGTCGTCGTGCCCTCGCCCACGATCGCGCAGAAGCGCAACGAGAAGCTGCGCACGTACGCCGAAGCCTCCGGCTGACCGTCAAACGGCGCCGTGCCCCCGTACGGCACAATCCCCCGCCGTGACGCTGCTCAAGACCGCGTTCTGGGCCTCCGCGGGCCTCCTCGTCTACACCCACGCCGGCTATCCGGCGGGACTGGCCGCGCTCGACCGCATCCGCTCCGGGCGCGGCGCACGGGGCGCGGCCGCCCCGGGGGCGCCGATTGACGACACCGTCCTGCCCGGCGTGTCGGTCATCGTGGCCGCCTATGCCGAGCAGGACGTGATCGCCGCTCGGGTCGCCAACCTGCGCGCGCTGGACTACCCGACCGAGAGGCTCGAGGTCATCGTCGCCTGCGACGGCTCGCCCGACGCCACCGCGCAGCGGGCCCGCGACGCCGGCGCCGACCTCGTCCTTGAGCTGTCCACGCGGCGGCAAGGTGCGCGCCCAGGACGCCGCCGTCACCCGCGCGCGCCACGAGATCACGGCGTTCTCGGACGCCAACGTGGGCTGGGCTGCCGACGCGCTGCGCCGCCTCGTGGCGCCGTTCGCCGACCCCAAGGTCGGGTATGTGTGCGGCGACGTGCGCTTCGTCAACGAGACCGGCACCAACCAGGAGGGCCTGTACTGGCGCTACGAGATGGCGGTGCGGGGAATGGAATCGCGCCTGGCGTCGGTGACCGGCGGCAACGGCGCCATCTATGCCACCCGGCGGCGCTCCTACATCGTGGTGGACCCGATCATGGGCCACGACCTGTCGTTCCCGTTCAACATGGTCAAGCGCGGCTGGCGGGCCGTGTACGCGCCGGGCGCCCACGCCACCGAGAAGATGGTGCCCACGATCGAGGGCGAGTTCCGCCGCAAGCGGCGGATGATGAGCCACGGCTGGCCGATCCTGCTGCGCGGGGGCATGCTCTCCCCGCGCGGCTACGACCCCGGCTACGCCCTGATGATCGTCTCACACCGGGTGCTGCGCTACGTGTCGCCGTTCCTGCACCTCGTCGCGCTCGCCGCCGCGGTCGCGCTGGCCGGGCGCGGCTGGGTGTACGCGGCGGCGGCCGTGCTCCAGGCCGCCCTGCTGCTGGCGGCGCTCGCCGCCGCGGTCATACCGGCGCGCCCGCTGCTCGTGGCCCGCTACTACGTCCTGACCACGGCTTCGCTGGCGGCGGGCCTGTGGGACTGGATGGCCCACGGCACCCAGGCCGGGTGGGACGCGGCTGAGGGCACGCGATGACCGGCGTGACCGTCAAGCGCGCGATCGACATCTTCATCGCGCTCCCGCTCGTCCTGCTCACTGCCCCGCTGGTGGCGCTGCTGGCCGCTCGCCGTCCGCCTTGAATCCCCCGGCGAGCCCATCTACCGCCAGACGCGCGTCGGCAAGGACGGCGAGCTGTTCGAGATCTACAAGCTGCGCACGATGGTGGACGGCGCCGAGTTCACCGGCGCGGGGCTGGCCATCGCCGCCGGGGATCCTCGGATCACCCGGCTGGGCACGCTGCTGCGCCGCTACTCGCTCGACGAGCTGCCCAACCTCTGGAACGTGCTCAACGGCGACATGTCGATCGTGGGACCCCGTCCGACGCTCAAGGGCCAGGTGGACCAGTACACCGAACGCCAGCGCGGGCGCCTGGCGGTCAAACCCGGGATCACCGGGTGGGCGCAGATCAACGGCCGCGCGTCGCTGCCATGGCCCGAGCGCATCGAACTGGACCTGTGGTACGTCGAGCATCGCTCGGTGGCGCTGGACATGCGGATCCTGGCGCGGACCCTCGGTCACGTGGCAAGCGGCCATGGCCTCTACAAGGGAGCCAACGGCGGATGGCAGCCACCGGGCCAGGCGTAGCCGTCCTGCTCACCGGCGTCGGCAAGCGCTACGCGCTGGTGTCCACGTTCGCCCAGCACGCGGCGACGATCGCCGCCGATCCCAACCCGCTGGCCCCCGCCCAGTACGCCGCCCATCATCGCCGGTCGGTGCCGCGCTTTGACGAGCCCGGCTACGTGCCGGCGCTCGAGGCGCTCTGCGCGGAGTTCGCGGTCGGCGCCGTGGTGCCGCTCACCGACCTTGACCTCGAGATCCTCGGCCACGCCCGCGAGGCAGGCCGGCTGCCCGCGTTCGTCCCCGACGGCGACGTCGCCCGGGCGACGTTCGACAAGTACGAGACCCACCGGCTGCTCGAGCGCCTCGGCCTGCCGTCTCCGCCCACCGTGCTCCCCGGTGAGCCGGTCGGAAGCTACCCGGTCATGATCAAGCCCCGCTGGGGCTCGGGCGCGCGCTCCATCTTCCTCGCCCACGACGAGGGTGAGGCCGAGTTCCTCGCCGCCTACATCCGCGAGCCGGCCATGGTCCAGCGCGCAATGCGGGGGCCGGAGTTCAGCATGGACTGCCTGTCGGATCTGGACGGCCGCTGCCTGAACGTGATCCCACGCACGATGATCGAGTCGCGCGGGGGCGAGTCCATCAAGGGCACGGTGATCGCCGACGAGGACCTGATGGACCTCGGGCGCCGGGTCGTCGAGGCACTGGGCTGCCGTGGGCCGTGCACGGTCCAGGCGTTCCGCGACGACGAGATCGGCCTGGGCATCACCGACGTCAACACGCGCTTCGGCGGCGCCTGTCCCGCCCACCTCTACGCGGCGCTGCCAGGTCGCACCTACCCCGAGCTCATCGTGCGCATGGCGCGCGGGGAGCGGATCGAGCCTCACATCGGCGACTTTCGCGCGGGGGTCACCTTTACGCGCTACTACTGGCAGCTTGAGCTCGACGAGGAGCTCCGGCCCACCGGGCGCGATGTCGTCGCTCCGCCCGGGCCACCCATTCCCAGGGTAAGCCGATTCTGAGCCAAATTTCAATGGGCCGACGAGTACGCTTAGCGGCGTGGCTATCACAGTCACCCAGCTGACGGCGTTCCTGGCCGTCGTCCGCGGTGGCTCGGTGACGGCCGCCGCCGACGAGCTCGTGGTCACCCAGCCGTCGGTCTCTTCGGCGATCTCGGCGCTGGCACGCGAGCTCGACTGCGAGCTGTTCGAGCGCGCCGGACGCGGCATCCGCCTCACCGAGGCGGGCACCGCCTTCGCGCCCTACGCCGCCGACGTGATCGGCCTGCTGGAGCGCGGCCGCCGAGCGGCGCGCGAGGCGGCGTCGGCGAGCGCGCACCGGCTGCGGATCGCCGCCGTCACCACCGCCGCTGAGTCCTTCGTCCCTGAGATGATGCGCGACTTCTCCCACGCCCACCCCGACGTGGAGCTCACCCTGGACGTGGGCAATCGCGCCCACGTCATCGAATGCGTTCTGCGCCACCGCGCCGACGTGGCCATCTCCGGCAGGCCCCCCGGCGACCCGCGGCTGGTCGCCGAGCCGCTGAGCGAGAACCGGATCGCCTGCATCACCGCGCCCGACGACCCCGCCACGACCGGCAGCCCCCGAGCTGCCGCTGAGCTCGCCGAACGCGCCTGGCTGCTGCGCGAGCCGGGCTCGGGCACCCGGGCGCTCAACGAGCAGTTCCTGGCCGAGCGTGGCCTGGCGCCACGCATCCTCGAGCTGGGATCCAACGGCGCCATCAAGCAGGCCGCGCGTGCCGGCCTGGGCATCTCGCTGCTGTCGCGCTCCGCCGTCGAGGCCGAGCTAGCGAGCGGTCAGCTGGGCGAGATCCGGCTGCGCGACGCCCCGGTGAGTCGGCCCTGGTACGTGCTGCGCTCGTCAGTGGGTCCGTCGCGGGCCATCGTAGAGGCGCTGCTGGACCACCTGCGCGCGCACTATGTCGCGCGCAGCGCGGTGGGGGTGGACTGACCGTTGGCGTGTTGGTCTGCGCGGGCGCCGCTGGCCCCCAGCGCGACGGCCGCGCGCGCGGTCACCAGCTGGTAGAGCACCAGCAGCTGGGCCACCGCCAACGGCTCTGAGCGGTGCAGCTCGGTCCCGATCGTGAACTCGCCCAGCCGTTCGGTGCGCAGGTGGGTGGCGAAGTGCAGGCGGTCCCAGATCGCCTCCTCGAAGGCGGAGCTGCGCTCCGGGTCGATCACGCCCGGGATCCACAGGTGGGTCTCCGAGCCGCGCTGGGTCATGCGGATGCCGCTGCCGCTCTCGTCGGCCGCGAGCGCCGGCAGATCGGGGTGGGCCAGTCCCGGGCGCACGGCGAGCTTGACGTCCAGGTGCTCGGGATCGCCGCGGTCGCCGGGCATGAACGAGATCACGATGTCGGCATAACGGCGCTGGGGGCGGATGAACGTCTCGGAGTCGGCCTCGCGGCGGTCGAGCTCGGCCAGCACCTCGTCAGTCGTGTAGCCGCGGCGGCTGCAGTCGCGCTGGACCTTCCAGCGCCGGCGCAGATCCTCGGGCGGGTCCAGGAAGATGCGCACGTCGTAGGTGTCGCGCATGGCCGGGGTGTGGAAGCCCAGCATCCCCTCGACGATCGTGAACTGTGCCGGCGTCACGTACTCCGCGGGCTCCAGGGTGCCGTCGCGGTGGCGGTACACCGGCTTGAGGATCGCCTCCCCCGCGCGGAGGTGGACGAGGTGCTGCTCGAGGATGTCCAGGTGGTTGGCATCGGGGTGCAGCGGCGTGATGCCGAGCTCGGCGCGACGTGCCCGCGAGTGGCGGTGGTAGTGGTCGCCGTCGATGTGGGTGACCCGGTCCTCGCCGAGGATGCGCACCAGACCGCGCGTCAGCGTCGTCTTGCCGGCGCCGGAATCGCCGCAGATGCCCAGGAGGATCGGTCGTGGCATCGGTGGGTCAGCAGCGTAGGCGGCGCGGCCTCGCGCAGCAACTCAAATGAGGAGTCCATCCATAGACTTTTATCTAACACTTCACGGCGAATCAGTCTTTGACGTCTATGCGGCGGTCGGCCTATGGTGGCCCCCATGCTCACCACCGCTGACACCAAGAAGGACCGCTGGGCGTCGGGCGTGACCCCGTATGCCGAGATGGGCTACTTCGACCCCGACTACGAGCCCAAGCCGACCGACGTCCTCGCGGCGTTCCGCATCACGCCTCAGCCCGGCGTCGACGCCGTCGAGGCCGCCGCCGCCGTGGCGGGCGAGTCCTCCACCGCCACCTGGACGGTCGTGTGGACCGATCGCCTCACCGACCACCGCCACTACCAGGCCAAGGCCTACGACGTGGCGCCGGTCCCTGGGCGCGAGGGCGAGTACATCGCCAAGATCGCCTACGACCTCGACCTGTTCGAGGAGGGGTCGATCGCCAACATGACCTCCTCGATCATCGGCAACGTGTTCGGCTTCAAGGCGCTGCAGGCGCTGCGCCTCGAGGACCTGCGCATCCCGCCCCACTACGTCAAGACCTTCCAGGGGCCGCCCCACGGGATCGTCATGGAGCGCGAGTACCTGGACAAGTTCGGGCGCCCGCTGCTCGGCGCCACCGTCAAGCCCAAGCTTGGGCTCAGCGCGAAGAACTACGGCCGCGTCGTCTACGAGGCCCTGCGCGGCGGCCTGGACTTCACCAAGGACGACGAGAACATCAACTCGCAGCCGTTCATGCGCTGGCGCGACCGGTTCCTGTACTCCATCGAGGGCGTCAACCGGGCGTCGGCGGCGAGCGGCGAGATCAAGGGCCACTACATGAACGTGACCGCCGCCACGATGGAGGAGATGTACGAGCGCGCCGAGTTCGCCCGCGAGCTGGGCAGCGTGATCATCATGATGGACCTCACCGTCGGCTACACGGCCATGCAGTCAATGTCCAAGTGGGCGCGGCGCAACGGGATGATCTTGCACCTGCACCGCGCCGGCCACGGCACGTACACGCGCCAGAAGAGCCACGGGGTCTCGTTCCGGGTCATCGCCAAGTGGTGCCGCCTGCTGGGCGTCGACCACCTGCACGCCGGCACTGTGGTGGGCAAGCTCGAGGGCGACCCGGCGATGATCGCGGGCTACTACGACATCCTGCGCTCCGACCACGTTCTCGAGAACCCCGAGCACGGGATCTACTTCGACCAGGACTGGGCGTCGCTGCCGGCGGTCATGCCGGTCGCCTCCGGCGGCATCCACGCCGGGCAGATGCACCAGCTGCTGCGCTACCTGGGCGAGGACGTCGTGCTCCAGTTCGGCGGCGGGACCATCGGCCATCCGATGGGCATCGCCGCCGGCGCCACCGCCAACCGCGTCGCTGTCGAGGCGATCATCCAGGCGCGTAACGAGGGGCGGGATTACTTCACCGAGGGCCCCGACATCCTCGAGCATGCCGCGCGCGGCTGCCCCGAGCTCGACGCCGCGCTCCAGGTGTGGAAGGACGTCACCTTCGACTTCCAATCCACCGACACGCCGGACTACGCCGTCACGCCCACGATCGCCTGAGAGGAGCCAGCCATGCGCGTCACCCAGGGAGCGTTCTCCTTCCTGCCCGACTTCACCGACGAGCAGATCGCCGCTCAGATCCGGTACGCCCTGGACAAGGGGTGGTCCATGAGCGTCGAGTACACCGACGACGCCCACCCGCGCAACTCCTACTGGGAGATGTGGGGCCAGCCGTACTTCGAGTTGCTGCCCGAGGACTACGAGGTGGTCCTGCGCGAGGTGCGCGCCTGCCGCGAGACCCACCCCGACCACTACGTGAAGCTGATCGCCTACGACGCCCGCCGCGGCCGCCAGACCACCGCGCTGAGCTTCATCGTCAACCGTCCCGCGGTGGAGCCGGGCTTCCACGTGCAGCGAGCCGACACGCACGACCGCGTCGTGCGCTACCGGGTGGCGCCGGCGCGATGAGCGTGCTGGAGTGCGCGCCCGCAACGGTGGGCGACGACATCGAGCCTGTGCTCGCCCAGCTCGACCGCGAGCTCGTGGCGCTGGCGCCGGTCAAGAGCCGCCTGCGCGAGATCGCCGCGCTGCTGGTGGTGGACGAGCTGCGCCGGCAGGCCGGCCTCACCGCCGCCCGGCCGACCCTGCACATGTGCTTCACCGGCAACCCGGGGACCGGCAAGACGACGCTCGCGCTGCGCGCCGCCGACATCCTGCACCGGCTCGGATACATCAAGCGCAACCACGTGGTGGCGGTGACCCGCGACGACCTCGTGGGCCAGTACGTCGGCCACACCGCGCCCAAGACCAAGGAGGTGATCAAGCGCGCCTACGGCGGCGTGCTGTTCATCGACGAGGCCTACTACCTCTACCGCCCCGAGAACGAGCGCGACTACGGAGTTGAGGCGATCGAGATACTCCTCCAGGTGATGGAGAACGAGCGCGAGCGCCTGGTGGTGATCCTGGCCGGATACCGTGATCGCATGGAGGAGTTCTTCTCCCTGAACCCGGGCATGGCATCGCGCATCGCCCACCACATCGACTTCCCGGACTACAGCACCGAGGAGCTGGTGGCGATCGGCCGGCTGATGCTGGGCGAGGCGTCGTATGAACTGTCCGGCGAGGCCGAGGAGGCGCTGCGCGCGGAGCTTGCCCAAGGCGCCGCCCGCCCCCGGTTCGCGCACGCGCGCAGCGTCCGCAACGTCATCGAGGCAGCCCGGCTGCGCCACGCCAACCGGATCTACGAGGCCGCCCGCGCCGGCATCGCGGCCACCACGGCCGAGCTGATGCGAATCGAGGCACAGGACATCGCGTGATGCCCCGTCCGGTCATCCTCGGCGTCGTCGGCGACTCGGCCAGCGGCAAGACCACGATCAGTCGCGGGCTGGTGCGCGTGCTGGGCGAGGAGAACGTCGCCCACATCTGCACCGACGACTACCACCGCTATGACCGGGCGCAGCGCGCGGAGCTCCAGATGACCCCGCTGCACCCCGATTGCAACCACATGGAAATCATCGCCCAGCATCTCGCCCACCTGCGCCGGGGCGAGCCGATCCTCAAGCCGGTCTACCGCCACCAGGACGGGACGTTCGGGCCGGCCGTCCACGTGCGCCCCGAGCGCTTCACGATCATCGAGGGACTGCTCGGCTACCACCGGCCGGCAATGCGCGAGGTCTACGACGTTCGTGTGTTCCTGGCTCCGCCCGAGCAGCTGCGCCGGCGCTGGAAGGTGCAGCGCGACTGCTCGCGCCGCGGCTACACGACCGATCAGGTGCTGGCCGAGCTCGACCGGCGCGAGCCGGACTCCGAGGCCTTCATCCGCCCTCAGCGCCACCACGCCGACCTGCTCGTCTCCTTCCTGCCCCCGGCGAGCGACGATGACGACCATGTCCATCTCGACGCCGAGCTCACGCTGCGCGACGGCCTGCCCCACCCCGACCTCTCTCCCTTCATCGACGGCCGCCCCGACGGGCTGACTCTCACCGAGCGCGACGGCGAGCAGGTCCTGCGCATCCCGGGCCGGATCGAGCCCAGTCAGGCCGCCGCCATCGAGGAGGCCATCTGGGCCCGCATGCACTTCGCCACCCATCTGCGCGCGCGCCGCCTGGGCGAGTTCACGGTCGCCACCGACCTCCGCCGCTCCGAGGCTCTCGCCCTCGTGCAACTGCTCATTCTCTTTCACCTTGTCACCGCGCGCGCCACGGTCGCGCTCGGCGGCGAGCGCGCGCGGGCGGACCCCCTCGCGGTGGGCTAAGCCTGGATCCGCGAAAGCGCCGGACAACCGGCATGAAAGAAGGGAATGGAAGAGTCCTACATCGAAGATCTAGCGAGTCGCGGTGGCCCCGCCCATGCGTTGGCGACCCGTGAGGGCGCAGCGAAGCGTTGGTGACGGGGTGCGCGCAGGCCGGTTATGCAGCCTCGAAATGGGCACGATCGGGGTGCCGACGTGCTGTGGATCAGCGGAAGGCAACATCGGTGGCGGCGTTTTCGCGAGCCGCCAGCGGACCCCGCGGGGTCGGAGGACCCGAGCATGCGCGTGATCTCTTCATGCTGAGAACCGGGAGGTCTCACGATCACCCGTCTGTCGTGATGGAGGGGCGGGTCGTGCGGGAAACGCCGATGGCGGTAATCCCGTGATGGACGATCGTGAGAAGTCGGATGGTCGCGTAGTACCTGTGAAGCTGTCGAACAACGCCCAGGGCGGGGCGGCGGAGGCGGTGGAGGGAAGGCGATCAGCCAAGGGGAACGCGGCTGGCGAAACGCGCTCCGGACTCAGTGCCGGGCAAGGCGCGCTCAGTGAGCTTGGTCGTGTGCGCCGAGTGGCAGCAAAGGACAAGGAGGCGCGGTTCACCGCGCTCCTGCACCACGTCGACGTCGATCGCCTCAGGATGGCGTACTTCGCGCTTTCGCCGAAGGCCGCTGCGGGGGTGGACGGGGTCACGTGGGTGGACTACGGGGTGGATCTTGAGGAGAACCTTCGGGATCTGCATGCTCGGGTTCACAGGGGCGCGTACCGGGCGAGACCGTCGCGGAGGGTGTACATCCCGAAGCCCGATGGGCGGCTGCGGCCGCTCGGGGTCGCTGCGTTGGAGGACAAGATCCTGCAGCGGGCGCTGGTGGAGGTGCTGAACGCCATCTATGAGACGGACTTTCTGGGGTTCTCCTACGGGTTTCGGCCGGGGCGCAGCCCGCATCACGCGTTGGATGCGCTGGCGGCTGGGATCGTGGGCAAGAAGGTGAACTGGGTGCTTGACGCTGATTTCAGCGATTACTTCTCCAGCCTGGACCATCAATGGCTGGTCAAGTTCTTAGAGCACCGGATCGCGGATAAGAGGGTCCTGCGGCTGATCCAGAAATGGCTGGCCGCGGGGGTCATCGAGAACGGGTCGTGGACGGCGTTTGAGGAGGGCGTTCCGCAAGGAGCTTCGGTGTCTCTGTTGCTCGCGAACGTCTACGCGCACTACGTCCTTGATCTGTGGGCTCATCAGTGGAGGACTCGGCACGCGCAGGGTGATGTGATCATCGTGCGGTGGGCCGATGACTTCGTGGTGGGGTTTGAGTATCGAGACGACGCCGAACGGTTCTGGGCTGAACTGTGCGACAGGCTCGCGACGTTCGGTCTGGAATTGAATGCTGAGAAGACGCGGCTGATCGAGTTCGGGCGCAATGCCGCCCGGGATCGTGAGGCCCGGGGCCTTGGCAAGCCTGAGACGTTCGGGTTTCTCGGCTTCACGCATATCTGCGGGAAGACGCGGAAGACGGGGCGGTTCAAGCTGCGGCGGATCACCGACTCAAAACGGGTGCGCGCCAAGCTACTCGCCGTCAAACGCGAGATGGCCAGACGCATGCACCAGCCCATTCCAGAGCAGGGTCGCTGGCTTGCCCGGGTCCTGCAAGGGCACTACAACTATTACGCGGTGCCCGACAACATCGAGGCGCTCCGCGCCTTCCGCGAAGGGCTCATCCGGCACTGGCTACGGTCGCTTCGGCGGCGCAGTCAGCGCAGCAGGTTGACCTGGCAGCGGATGGGGCGTTTCGCTGATCGATGGCTACCTTTACCGCGGATCCTGCATCCATGGCCCGAGCAGCGATTCGCCGCCATTACCCAAGGCAGGAGCCCAGTGCGGTAGTCCCGCACGCTGGGATCTGCGCGGGGGGCGGCCGGCAACGACCGTCCCTACCGCAACCGACAATGGGCGGCGAGACGACCCCAGGCTCGGCGGATCGAGGCTAAGCCTTCGCTTAACTGAGCTTGCGAAGGCGCCGGGCGCGGCTGTATACGCTCTGGGTGTGATCGATTCGGGTGTCGTTGCCGCCACACAGGACGTGGCGATCGCGTGGCTGTCGGAGGAGCGCCGCGTGGTCCAGGCGCTGCTCGTGGAGGTCGAGGGCTCGGCGCCGCTGCCGGTGGGGGCGATGATGGTGATCGACGACCACGGCAACATCGAGGGATCGATCACCGGCGGGTGCGTCGAGGGCGCGGTCGTGACCGAGGCCGAGGACCTGCTCGCCGCCGGCTTCGCCGCCCCCGCCAAGCTGCTGCGCTACGGGATCTCCGACGAGCTGGCCGGCACCGTCGGGCTGATGTGCGGCGGGATCGTGCACATCCTCGTCTACGAGCTGACCGGGCAGGCCGCCAAGGTGGAGCACGCGGTGCTCGAGGCTCACGCCGAGGGGCGGCCGGCGGCGACAGCGACGCTCATCGACGGCGCCAGCGCCGGCGCGCGGTTGGCGGTGATCGACAACACGCTCATCGGATCGTTGCGCCACACCGATCTGCTTGATCGCAACGTCGCCCGCGAGGCCCAGGGGCTGCTCGAGGAGGGCAAGACCACCGTGCGGCGCTTCGGCGCCGACGGGGCGACGCTCGGCGACGACCTGCGCGTCCACATCCGCTCCTACGCGCTGCCGCCGCAGATGTACATCATCGGCGCCATCGACTTCTCCGCCGCGCTGGCGCCGTTCGCCTCCCAGATCGGGTACGAGGTCACGATCTGCGACGCGCGCGACCGCTTCGCGCGCTCCCGCCGGTTCTCGTCGGCGGCGCAGGTCAAGATCGGTTGGCCCCAGGACGTCATGGCCGACGTCGAGCTGGGGCCGCGCGACGCCGTCCTGATCTTCACCCACGACCCCAAGTTCGACGAGCCTGCACTGGTGGCGGCGCTCAAGACCAACGCCGGCTACATCGGCGCTCTGGGCTCGCGCCAGACCACCGCCGACCGCGAGGAGCGGCTGCGCGGCGTCGGCGTCGGCGACGCCGACCTCGCGCGCATCCACGCACCGTGTGGGCTGGACATCGGCAGCCGCACCGCCGAGGAGACGGCGGTCTCGGTCCTGGCCGAGATCATCGCCGCTCGGGCAGAGCGGGCGGGGACGCCGTTGCGCCAGACCAGCGGACCGATTCACGGGCGCGATCGCGCTGAGGCCTGAGTAGGACCGCTCCGCTGAGCGCGGCCACCATCGCCGTGGAGGCGATGACGATCCAGCCGTCCTGGAACGCGGCAACCTGCGCGGCGGGCGTGAGCGGAGTGCCTATCACCGCCACCAGCACCGCGACGCCGACGGCGAGTCCGACCTGGCGCAGCATGTTGACCACCGCCGAGCCGGTGGCGAATGAGTGCGGTGGCAGCGACGCGGCGCCGGTGGACATGAACGTCGGCAACGTCAACCCCACGCCGATCCCGGTCATCAGCATTCCGGGCAGCATCTGGCCGACGTAGTTGGGGTCGAGGCCCGCGCGCAGAGTCCACCACGTGGCGCCGGCCGCGTAGACGGTCGCGCCCGCGGCGATGACCCGACCGGGTCCGATAGCGGGCGATCAGCCGGCCGGCGACCAGGAAGGAGAACAGCGGGACCATCAGCGGGCCCGGCGCCACCGCGAGACCGGTCTGGAGCGCCGTCCAGCCCCAGACGTCCTGGCACCAGAGCACGAGCGAGAGCAGCATCGCGCCGAAGGCGATCGAGAACACGATCGCGACGACCGACGAGCCGGTGAAGGCGCGGATCCGAAACAGCGACGCGTCGATGAGCGGGTTGCGCGCCCGCGCGCAGTGCAGGGCGAACAGGGCCAGCGCCACCACCGCTCCCGTGAGCGACAGCACCGTCGCGGGCGAGCCCCAGCCCCAGTCGTTGCCCTTGACCAGGCCCAGCGTCAGCGTGCCGACGCCGGCGGTGACGAGGCCGGCGCCGAGCGCGGAGGGCGCGGGCACGGGGTGACCGGGCACTCGCGGGAGCCGGCGCCAGCCCGCTGCCATCGCGGCCAGACCGATCGGCACGTTGACGTAGAACACCCACCGCCAGCTTGCGGCGACCAGCAACCCTCCGACGACGGGGCCCAGCGCCGCCGCCAGCCCGCCGATCGCGGTCCACGCGCGCACGGCGCTCTGGCGGCGCTCCGGGGCGCTCGTGGCCAGTACCAGGCTCAGCGAGGTCGGGGTCAGCAGCGCCGCGCCGGCGGCCTGGACGATGCGGAAGGCGACGAGCATCGTGAGGCTCGAGGCCGCGCCGCACGCCGCCGAGGCCGCGGTGAACACGGCGACGCCGAGCAGGAAGCCGTTCTCCCGCCGCCGGCTCTCCGACAGCCGCCCGAACAGGACCAGCAGCGACGCGTAGACGATCGCGTAGGCGTTGAGGATCCAGGACAGATCGCCGAGGCTGCGCTCGTGCAGGTCGCGGGCGATGTCGGGCAACGCCACGTTGACGATGAACAGGTCGAGGCTGGCCAGCACGACACCGGCGCACACGATCACCATCACCAGCAGGCGGCGACGCGTCCGCGCGCCGGGTGGGAGTCTGACTTAGGAAGTTCATAGCCAGGCACCCTACCACACTGGCTTAGGTACTTCTTAGTCAGCTATACTCACGGCCATGACACCCACGATTCAGATGACCGGGGCCCTCGATCCGCGCGAGGACTGGACCGCTGATCGCTGTCCGATGGCCCACGCGCTCGACGTCGTGCGCAACCGGTCGGCGTTCCTCGTCCTGCGCGAGGCCTTCTACGGCGCGACGCGGTTCGAGGAGTTCGCCGAGCGGACCGGCCTCTCGGAGCCGGTGACGGCGGCGCGGCTGCGCGAGCTCACCGCCGAGGGTCTGCTCGAGCGCGAGCCCTACCAGGAGCCCGGCCAGCGCACGCGCCGGCTGTATCGCCTGACCGAGAAGGGCTCAGACCTGCTGCCGGTGCTGGTGGCGCTCATGCAGTGGGGCGACAGGTGGGTGCTGCCCGGCGGCGCTCGCGTCGAGATCCGCCATCAGGGGTGTGGATCGCCTGTGACTGCCGAGTTGCGCTGCGACCACGGGCACGCGGTGGCGCGGGACGAGCTGGAGCTGGCCCGCCGATAGGCGGGTTATCTGGCCGTCCACGTGGAGGCACGACGCGGGCGCACGTCAACGCCGGCTTACATCTCCTCCAGCGTCGCGCCGGGGATGGCCGCGATGAGGGCGGAGATCCGCACCGGGAACACGGCGTGGGTTGTCCCCGCCGCGCACCACACGATGTCGAAGCGTCGCAGCGACGCGTCGATGATCGTCTCGAGCGGCTGGTCGTGTCCCAGCGGCGGGATCCCGCCGATGGCAAAGCCGGTGGCGGCCTTGGCCTCCTTGGCGTTGGCCACGCGCAGCCCGAGCCGATCCGCGTCGACGCGCCGGTCGCCCGCGCACAGGACGATCACCGGCTCGTCGCCGCGGAAGAACACCAGCGACTTGACGATCTGGCCGACCGTGGTACCCAGTGACGCGGCGGCCTCCACCGCGGTCCGTGCCGAGGAGTCCAGCTCGCGGGGCTCGATCTCGAGGCCGAGCTCGTGCAGGCGCGCCTGGATGGTGGCCGCGTTGCGGTGAAGCGCACTCATGCCGGCTCGCAGGCTAGGCCACGGCGTCCCCCGGCGCCGCGGAGGCGTCGGCGTCCCCGTTGACTGGTCAGTCAGCCAGCTGATCGCCGCCGGGCACCGACTATCGGTACTGTTCAGTACCAGCCACCGCTGTCAGACACCGCTGAGGAGGACCCCACCCATGGCCAAGGCTCCACGCTCGCTTGCCGGCAAGGTCGTAGCCATCACCGGCGGCGCCCGGGGAATCGGGCGAGCGACCGCCGTCGCCCTGATAGCGCAGGGCGCCCGCATAGCGATCGGCGACATCGACGCTCCGCTGGCGCAGCAGACGGCGTCAGAGCTGGGCCGCGGCACCCTGGGGCTGCCGCTGGACGTGACCAGCCGCGCGAGCTTCGATGCCTTCCTCACCGACGTGGAGAGTCGTCTCGGACCCGTCGACGTCGTGATCAACAACGCGGGGATCATGCCGATCGGCCCGTTTGTGGACGAGAGCGACTCCACCGCCAGGCGGATGGTGGACATCAACCTGCACGGTGTCATCCACGGCTCCAAGCTGGCCCTGGACCGCTTCCTGCCCCGCGGCCGCGGCCATCTGGTCAACATCGCGTCGGTGGCGGGCAAGGGCGGCTTCCCCGGCGGTGCGACGTACTGCGCCACCAAGCACGCCGTGGTGGGGCTCAGCGAGGCGGTCCGCGCCGAGGTCCGCAAGACCGACATCGACGTCAGCATCGTGATGCCGGTGGTGGTCAACACCGAGCTGGGCTTGGGGCTGCGCAAGAGCCGTGGCATCAAGGTCGTCGAGCCCGAGGACGTGGCCAACGCCATCGTCGAGGCGCTCCAGACGGGTCGGGTGGACGTCTATATCCCTCGCCAGGTTGGGGTCCTCATGCGGCTGGCGCAGGTGCTGCCGCGCCCGGTCGCCGACGCCGTCACCAAGATGCTCAAGGGCGACCAGGTGCTCGTCAACCCGGACCACCTGTTGCGCGAGGCCTACGAGAAGCGAACCGGCGACCGGCCCGCGCTCACCGAGGCGCCCCCGGCGGTGCCGGTGGCGGCCGACGCCGGCGCGGCCGTCGAGCCCGAGAAGGAAGCAGTCTAGGCCTGCAGCCACTCGGCGATGAGCGCGCCGATCTGCGGGCCGGCATCCTCCTGGAGGAAGTGACCGGCGTCGGCGATCACATGGGCCAGCTCGCCGTCCAGGGCCGCCGCGAAGCGCCGGCCGGTCTGGAGTGGGAGCACCGGGTCTGAGTCGGCCCACAGCATGAGCTTCGGACGGCTGTCGGCGCGCAGCGCGTCAAGCGTGCGCTGTCCCGCCGCGGCGCCCGGCATCTCCGGCGAGGTTGGCAGGATGAGCGGGAACGCCCGAGCGCCGGCCTTGGAAGCCGCATCGGGGAACGGCCGGTCGTACGCGGCGATCACCTCGTCCCCGGGGTCGCGCTTGCACGCCCCCCGTACCAGAAAGCCCACCGGGAGGTCGTCCGTGCGCGCCACGAAGTCGCGGAAGGCGTTCCAGGCGTCGTTCATCGCCTGATGGCCGGTGAACAGGCCCGTGTCGAGAATGACGATCCGGGCGATGCGCTCCGGGGACTCCACCGCCGTGCGCAGCCCGATCGGGCCGCCCCAGTCGTGGACGACCACGGTCGCGTCGCGAATACCCAGGGCGTCCAGCAGCGAGGTGAGCGCCGCCGTGTGGCGGTCGTAGGAGTACCAGCCGATGTCCGTCGGCTTGTCTGACCGGCCGAACCCGGGCAGGTCGGGCACGATGCAGCGGTAGCCCGCGTCGCGCACCGGGACGAGCACCTTGCGCCACAGAAACGACCACGTCGGCTCGCCGTGGACGAACACCACCGGCCGGCCCTCGCCCTCGTCCAGATGCGCCATTCGCACGCCATCGAAGTCGACGAACGTCGACGCGAACGGGAAGTCCGGGAGGCCCTCCAGGGCATCGGGGGGTGTCTGGATGATCTCGGTCATTGGAGGTGCGGGCTCTCTACCCGTTCCTGAGCCACCTCGCGGCGTCGGAGGCCACCGTGATCCGGATCACGTCCGGCTCCCGCGCCCAGGCGATCAGGTTGAGCGATTGCAGCCGGTCCAGGATGGACTGGAAGGCCGCCGCCTGCGCCGGCGCGGCATAGCGGCGATCCACCGAGAACGCCCACCCCGTCGCGGCCATGGGATCCGAGATCCCGATTCGGCCCTGGAGCCGAAGGTCGGACACCGTGCTCTGGATGCGGAGCGGCGCTCTGACGCCGGACACGCGCCGCACCTGCGCGGCGAGGTCGATCAGGAGGCGTAGCGCCGCGGGTCGCAGTCCGCGGTAGAGCGACCGGGGCGCGTCGACGCCCCTCGCCCCGGTGCCCATCGCCGGGTCGATCACGAGCCCGAGGGCCGCCGCGTTTGACGGTAGGGGGACGATGGCGCGGCTCTGGTAGGCCGCGGCCAGCGCGGCGGGATCGGCGAACGGCGTGACGTGGGGATGCAGCACCGAGCCGCCCGCGTCGTCCGCGAACTGGAGCGCGGTGAGGCGGTTCAGCGCGCTGCGGTCGGTACGCCACAGGTGCATGATCTGCACCGCGGCGAGCACACGCCAGTAGTAGGTCCACGAGTCGTCGCCGAAGCTCGCGAGACGCCGGTAGGCAGCGGTGTGGCGCGTCGGGGCGCTGTCGAAGTACAGCTGCGCGTAGGGAACGGGCCGGCCGCCGTCGTAGTCGGCCAGAACCTGATGCAGGTTGCCGATTCCCATGTGGTAGGACTCCACGGCGAGGTCCTGGCGCCCGAACTGGCGCCGCGCGATTGTCAGGTAGCGCGCCGTCGCGGCCAGCGCCTTGATCGGGTCAAAGCGGTCGTCGATCGCGGCGCGACGGGCGAGCAGAGGTCCGAGGCGGCCGCGGCGGGCCCCGCTCGCCACCGCGTTGATCTGCTTGGTCAGGCGCCGGCTCTTGGCCAGGTCGACGTGCATTCCCAGCAGCGACTGACCCGTGGAAGCCAGAATCTGGGTCAGGCCGGCGGCATCGGCCGGATCGGACCCGGCGATCGCCTGCGGTCGCCCCGCGCTCTCCAGGAACACCAGCCCCTCAACGAGGTCGGGGCTGATCCCGGTGCCGGCGGTGGCCCTGTCGATCGCCCCGCGGAAGGCGGCCACGCGCGCCGCCGTGGCCATGACGCCGCCGGGGCTGAGGAGGAAAAGGGGGCGGGCGTTGCCGGCGGCGGCGCGGGCCACGAACGCCTCCTCCTGGCGGGAGCGGTAGGCGAACGGGTCGCCCGGCCCGGCGCTGTCGGCGACCGTTGGCGCCGGCGGCGGGGGCAGCCCGCCGCCGAGACCGGAGACGATGATCGCCACCACCAGCACGAGGGCGGCGAGCGCCACCGCCAATCGTCCCCGGCGCCGGGCGATCGCGGGGGTGGGACGGCGCCGGCGCCCGCGGCGTGGGACAGCGGGGCGCTCCGGGGCCAGGCCGGGCGGCCTCGGGGGACCAGGTCCGTGGGACACGCCGAGGCGACGCTATCAGCCCTCACGTGCCTGGCGAGCTCGTCGTCGCTATCCTCGTGCGCTCGCTGGGCAGGCCTTGCGCCGCGCGAGGTCACCGGCCCCGCCATCATGGGCCAGCGCCCGCCCCCCGACCTCGAGACCCTTTGGATATGAGCCTTTCCGACCTCAACGGCCGCCGCGTCCTGGTCACCGGCGGATCCGGTTTCATCGGCCGCCACGTCGTCTCCGCGCTCACGGCCGATGGCGCCGAGGTGCGCGTCGTTGACCTCCAGCCCCATCCTGACCCGTCGGTCGACCTGGTGCAGGGCGACATCGCCGATCGTGATGTTCTGGCCAAGGCCTTCGCCGGCGGTTTTGACTCGATCGTGCACCTGGCCGCCGTGACCTCGGTGCTGCGTTCGCTCGAGCAGCCCGACCTCACGTTCCGCACCAACGTCGCCGGGACCGCACGCGCTGCTGGAGGCGGGCCGCGGTGCGGGGGTGACCTCACTGGCCTTTGCCTCCACCAACGCGGTCACCGGCCCGATGGAGGCGCCGAAGATCACCGAGGCCGCCAGGCTGCGCCCGCTCACCCCTTACGGCTCGACAAAGGCCGCCGGGGAGATGCTGATGTCCGCCTACACGACGTCCTACGGGCTGCGCTGCGCCTGCATCCGCCTCACCAACGTCTACGGTCCCGGTATGCAGGCCAAGGACTCCATCGTCGCGCGGCTCATGCGCTGCATCCGCCTGGGCACGACGTTCGAGGTCTACGGCGACGGCTCGCAGGTGCGCGACTACGTCCACGCTCATGACGTGGTCGCCGCGATGCGTCTCGGCCTGACCTCCGACGAGTGGGCGGGCCCGATGGTGATCGGATCGGGGTCCTCGCTGTCGGTGCTCGAGGTCATCGAGGCCGTCAGGCGGGTGTCGGGGGCCGACGTGAAGTACACGCACGGTCCCGCCAAGCCCGGCGAGATGCCAGCCGTGATCGTCGACCCGGGCCGAGCCCGCGCCGCCGGCTGGACGCCGCGGTACCCATTGCTCGACGATGGCCTGGTGGGCGTGTGGGACGAGTGGTCCACCGCCGACGTGAAAGCGCCGGCGACGAAATGACTGCCATCGACGTCAGCCACGACGAGTACGACCGCCTCCAGGCCACCGAGCGCCCCGCCGCCGAGGCGTTCCTCGGGCAGCACCCGGCGGGCGCCGGGGCTCCTCTGGCCATCGTCATCCCCGCCTACAACGAGGAGCCGACGGTCGCCGACGTGATCGCCGGCATCCCGGCCGAGGCGGCTGGGCTGCAGACGGAGGTCATCGTGGTCGTCGACGGCGCCAAGGACGCCACCGCAGCGGTGGCCGCGCAGGCGGGCGCGCTGGTGTGCGACGTGCCGGTCAACCGCGGACAGGGCGCCGCGCTGCGCCTGGGCTACTGGCTGGCCCGCGCCCGTGGGGCCCAGGTGATCGTCACCATCGACGCCGACGGCCAGTACGAGGCCGACGAGATCGGGCGGGTCATCCAGCCGATTCTCGACGGCAATGCCGATTTCGTCTCGGGTAGCCGGCGCCTGGGCTCAGAGCTCACCACCGACGCCACCCGCCACGCGGGCGTGATCGTGTTCGGCGCGCTGATCTCGGTGCTGGTGCGCCATCGCATCACCGATCCCGCCTGCGGGCTGCGGGCGATGCGGTCGGAGGTGACCGGGGCGGTGGTGCTCGAGCAGCCGCAGTACCAGGCGTCGGAGCTGATGATCTCCGCAGCGCTGCACGGCTACCGGCTGGCGGAGGTGCCCACCACGATGCGCGATCGCGGCGAGCACGCGACCGGCACCAAGAAGGGCGGGAACGTCCTCTATGGGGTTCGGTTCGCGCGCGCCGCGGTCCACACCTGGTGGCGCGACCGCACGGCGGCTCGCAAGCGCGAGCGCCCCGCGAACACCCAGTGCTCGTAGACCAGGAACTTCAGGGCGAAGAACACAGCCTGGACGAACACATAGGACGCCGTGACCAGGATCACGCGGATGCCGTGCCCGGCGGGGATGCTCTGGATCTGGTCGTTGGTCCAGCCGGTGACGGCGGCTGACGCAACCAGCACCAGCAGCGAGATGAGGATGTAGGCGACCACCTCGCGCATCCACGACACCTGGCCCCGGATCTTCCACGCCCAGCGGCGGTTGAGGATCCAGTTGGGCAGCGCGCCGGCGAGGAATGCGCCCACCGAGCACACCGTCGTGTTGCCGACGGTGACGTAGAGCAGCGCGAAGGCCACGATGCTCGTGAGCAACGCGATGACCGAGCCGATCGCGTAGCGCGTGATCTTGCCGGCCAGGGCGGACCCTGTGATCCGGGCGTACAGGTCGGTAACCACCGCGCCAGATCCTAGCGGCTGCGGGCATAAGATCGGTGTCAGAGCCCTTGTGGGTAGGCGGTTTCCGGTGCGTCGGCCGCCGCCGGTAGCGTCCCCAGCATGCGCCTTCAGGCCGCAGGCGACCCGCTGACCCTCGACGACGACCTGGTCATCGCCGGCGACAACCTGCCGGTGCTCGAGCGGCTGCCCGAGGCGGCATTCGACCTGATCTACGTCGATCCCCCGTTCAACACCGGGCGCGCCCAGACCCGGCACTCGCTGACGACGACCGCCGACAACGGCGCATCGCGGGTGGGCTTCGGCGGCCGGCGCTATCGCACCGAATTGCTGCGCAGCCTCAGCTACGACGACGCCTTCGCCGACTACCTGGGGTTCCTGGAGCCGCGACTGGCCCGCGCGCGAGAGCTGCTGGCGCCGCACGGGACGCTGTACTTCCACATCGACTACCGCGAGGCTCACTACTGCAAGCTCCTGCTCGACGAGCTGTTCGGGCGCGAGGCGTTCCTCAACGAGATCATCTGGGCCTACGACTACGGCGCCAAGCCGCGCCGCCGCTGGCCGGCCAAGCACGACACGATCCTGGCCTACGTGCGCACCCCCGGCGCCCACCACTTCGACGCCGACGCGGTGGAGCGCGAGCCGTATATGGCGCCGGGCCTGGTGGGCGCCGAGAAGGCGGCGCGGGGCAAGCGGCCCACGGACGTGTGGTTCCACACGATCGTGCCCACCAACGGGGCCGAGAAGACGGGTTACCCCACCCAGAAGCCGGCGGGGGTCCTGCGGCGGCTGGTGGCGGCGTCCTCGCGGGCGGGCGGATGGTGCCTGGACCCGTTCGCCGGGTCGGGCACCCTCGGCGCGGTGTGCGCCGCGCTGGGGCGGCGCTACGTGATGATCGACTCCAGCCCCACCGCGATCGACGTCATGCGCGACCGCCTGGGCGATGCCATCACGGCTCGCGGACGAGCGGCACGAACCTGACCGGGTCAAACCGCTCCTGGACCAGGCCGTCGCGGGTCCGCCGCACGCGGGTGAGGAACTGGTGCTCGTCACCGACGGGCGCCACCAGCCGTCCGCCGACGCCGAGCTGGCGCACCAGGGCGGGAGGCACCCCCTCGCCGGCCGCGGCCGCCACGTTGATGGCGTCGAACGGAGCCTGCTCGGGCGCGCCCTGCCAACCGTCGCCGACGATGCACACGACGTTGGCGTGGCCCAGCGCCGCCAGCGTCGTGCGCGCCTGAGCGCTGAGCTGCGGGTGGCGTTCCACCGTCCACACCTCCGCGGCGAGCAGGCTCAGCAGGGCGGCGTGATAGCCCGAGCCGGTGCCGACGTCCAGCACCCGGTCGCCGGGCCGGAGCTCCAGCAGTTCGAGCATGCGCGCGACCACGACAGGCTGGGAGATCGTCTGGTCGCAGTCGATCGGCAGCGCAACGTTGTCATAGGCGCGAACGCGGTCGGCGTGGGGCACGAAGCGGTGGCGCGGCACGGCGGCGACGGCGTCGAGCACCCGCTCGTCATGCACCGCCCGGGCGAGCCGGCGCGCGAGTCCGTGTGCAGGGTCCACCCGGGTCATTGTCTCAAGTCCGGTGCGGTCCCAGCGAGCGCGGCGTGCTTGAATCGACGCCATGCTGGCGAGCGTCAAAGTCCAGCGCGCGCTCATGCTGACCCTGGTCGCGCTGCTGGCGGCGATCGTGTTCATCGTGCTCAGCAACCGGGGCTCCGCCGAGCCGACGCCGGTGACGCACTCTCAGTTCGACGGGCCGACGATGCCGCCGAACCTGCGCGCCCACGACTTCACGCTCACCGACCAGTACGGCCGCCGCGTCAGCCTCGCGGCCGATCGCGGCAAGGTGGTGGTGCTCACGTTCATCCACTCGCTGTGCCACGACACCTGCCCGTTCATGGTGGAGCAGATCAAGGGCGCGCTCAACGACCTCCCAGACAACGGGCGCGGCGTCCCCACGATCGGGGTCAGCGTCGCCCAGGCTGAGGACACGGTCCACAACCGCCTGGCCTTTCTCGCCAAGCACGACATGACCGGCCGCCTCGCGTTCGTCAACGGCCCGCTGCCGACGATGCGCCGGATCTGGCACGAGTACGCCATCCAGCCGGTGACGCCCAAGATCGACCACTCGACGTTCGTGCTGCTCATCGACAAGCGAGGCTACGAGCGTGTCGGCTTCGCCGCCGATCAGCTCACGCCCGAGGGCCTGGCGCACGACATCAGGGTGCTGCAGCGCCAGTCCTAGCTCGCTTGCGCTCGGGCGCTGGGGTGAAGCCGGGCAGGCGCAGGGCGAAGATTGATCCCGCATCTGTGCTGATCGCGCTGCAGCTGCCACCGTGAGCCTTGGCGATGGCGTCGGTGATGGCCAGGCCGAGCCCGACGCCGCCAGCGGCGCGCGTGCGCGCCGGGTCGGCGCGCGCGAAGCGATCGAAGATCCGCGACAGCGCCTGCGGCGGCACCCCGCAGCCCTCGTCCTCCACCTCGATCACCACCTCGTTGCGTCCTCGCGCCGTCGCGCGCAGTTCGATGGCGGCGCCGGGGGGCGAGTACTTGACCGCGTTCTCGAGCAGGGCATCCAGGGCCGCGCGCAGACGGTCGGCGTCGACGTGCAGGCGCCCGGACGCCAGCGGGCCCAATCTCCAGGCACGTGGCGCCAGCCCCGACCAGCGCATGAACACGTCCTCCAGGAGCGGCTCCAGCTCGATGTCGGCGGTCTGCAAAAAATCGGGCTCGTCGGCGACGGCGAGCACGAGCAGGCGGGCGACAATCGCATCCATCCGGGCCAGCTCGTCCAGCGCCACCTCCACCTCGGGCTGGGTCTCGGTTGCGCTCTGCAGCAGCTCGAGGTGGCCGCGGGCGATGGTCAACGGGGTGCGCAGCTCGTGGGAGGCGTCGTGGATGAACCGCTCCTGGCGCTCCAGCAGAGAGCGGTGCTCCTCGGCCCGTCCCTCGGCGATGCGCTGGGCGTCGACGCGCCGCCGCGCGTGCCACACCATGGCCAGGAACATGGCGGCCATCAGTGGCACCTCGAACAGCTCGCCCCACAGCTGTTCGCCATGGAAGGCGTCGAGCCCGATCGAGAACCCGGTCATCGCCATCACGCACCCCAACACGATGAGGGTCGGGCGTATGTCCCAGACGCGGAAGCCGTAGAGGAGCGTCAGGCTGATCCATACGAAGTGAAACGGGATCGTCTCCCAGCTCGGCCACGCGACCATGGCCGCGTAGTTCACCCCGGCGAACGCCGCCCAGGCGATCTCCACCCGCTGCCGGCGGACCAGGTCGCCCAGCCGACGGGCCTGCAGCGTCATGCGGCGGCGCGGTAGCCCGCGTTGCGCACGGTCTCGATCGGAGCGTCGGGGCCGAGTTGGCGTCGCAGCCGCGTCACGCAGACGTCAACCACGTTGGAGCGCGGGTCGAAGTCGAACCCCCAGACCTCGGACAGCAGCCGCTGGCGGCTGATCACCTCGCCGGGATGCAGCATCAGGAAGTGAAGCAGCCGGAACTCGCGGTCCGCGAGGTCGGCGACCGTTTCGCCCAGCCGGGCCTGGCGCCGCGCCAGGTCGAGCGCCAGGACGCCCACGCGCAGCACGCTGCCGTCGCCGGAGGGCGCACCGCCGGCGCGTCGCACGTGGAGCCGCACCCGGGCGAGCAGCTCATCGAGCGAGAACGGCTTGACGATGTAGTCGACCGCGCCGAGCTGGAATCCACGCAGCTTGGTGGGGATGTCGCTGCGTGCCGACAGGACGAGCACCGGCAGGTCCTGGTGGCGGAGCTGCAACTGGCGGAGGACCTCCAGCCCGCCCTGGCCGGGCAGCAACAAATCGAGGATCACGCCGTCGTAGTCACCGGCGAGGGCCCGCTCCAGACCCTGCTCCCCGTCCGGAGCCACGTCGACTACGAAGCCCTCGGCCTCGAACGCACGGGCGAGGAACGCGCGGATACGCGCCTCGTCCTCCACAATCAATATGCGCATCTGTTCCTCGCTTGAGCTCTCGGGCCCGGTCGCAAGATATCCGTCGCTCGCGCTCTTGTAAATGACGCGCAGATGACATCGCCGTCATCTGCTTGCCTTCCGCGGCCCCGCCGATAGAAGATGCCCGCTCGAGGAGAGAGGGTCTTTCAATGAGCGGATATGCCAAGCGTGTGACAGGGATTGTCGTCGGGGCTGCAATCGTTTGCGTCCTGTTTGGCCTATACATCGGCCTGTACCTGACGAGCCAGCCCGGAGCGGCCGTCGCGGCGCCGTCGCCCGCCGGCGCCCACCTCTACCTCGGAACCGTCCCGGCCTCCGAGGGCACCGATCCCCATCCCAGCTGGGTGTCTTACTACGCCGTCGACGCCACCAGCGGCAATTGGCGCCACGACACCACGTTCGTCGTCCCCGCCAACACGGTGGTGACCGTCACGGTCTACAACTACGACGGCCAGAGCGGCCTGCGCAACCCGTTCATCTCGCAATCCGAGGGGACCATCAGCGGCGGCTTCACGCTCAACGGCAAGCCCGCGAGGACGGTCGATCCCGACGCCGCATCGCACATCTTCGCGATCCCTGAGCTCGGCGTTCTCGTACCCATTCTCGGCGTCGCCGACAACGCCCCAAACCAGTGCGCCAACGCGCCCTGCGGGCTGGCCACCGCCCACACCACCACCACCTTCAGCTTCCGCACGGGCAAGCCGGGGCTGTATCGCTGGCAGTGCTTCGTGCCCTGCGCGGCCGGCTACATCGCGGGCTGGGGCGGACCGATGCAGACGGTCGGCTACATGGACGGCTTCGTGAAGGTCGTATGAGGCGCGTGCGGCGATGAGCGAGGTCAATCACTGGCGGCGAGTGGTCCTGTGGTGGGTGGGCACGAGCATCGTCGCCACGCTCCTGGTGGTGCTCCTTCTGGCGCCGATCCTCCCGCCCGGCAACGGCTCGGTGGAGGCATCGGGTCAGGTGGTGGACAACACGGTGCTGCTGGGCATCTCCACCCCCGTCGCGATGGCCGTGCTCGTCTACTTCATCTACGCGCTCATCGTGTTCCGCGAGCGCGACACATCGGCGGTGGTGGACGGCCCGCCGATCCGCGGCGACGCCCGGGTCCAGACCTGGTGGCTGGTGGTGACGACCGGCGTCGTCCTCTTCCTGGCCGGCTACGGGACGATCCGACTGCTCGCCGACGGAGCGGGCGGCGGCCAGGGGCCGAACCCGATCGCCGCGCCGGCGGGCGCCAGGAACGCGCTCCAGGTCCAGGTGATCGCCCAACAGTGGAAGTTCACCTACCGCTGGCCCTCCTACGGGGGCGTGGAGACATCGACGCTGGAGCTGCCCACCAACCGGATGATCGAGTTCCACGTTACGTCGATCGACGTGATCCACTCCTTCTGGGCCTACCAGCTCGGGGTCAAGGCCGACGCCAACCCCGGCTTCGACAACATCGCCTACGTCACCACCAAAGGCCCGCTCGCGTTTGACATCCACTGTGCGGAGCTGTGTGGCGTGTGGCACGGCTACATGTTCGAGAAGGGGAGCGTGGTCCACCCCAGCCAGTTCAGCGCATGGATCGCCCAGCAGCGGCTGCACTACGTGCCGGCCACCAAGAGCCTGCCGCCCTACGCGAAACAGTACTTCCCGGACCCGCAGAGGAGAGGTGGATGAGCACGGTCGCGATCTCAGCGCAACGAGAGCCCACATGGCGCAAGCTGCTCGGTTTCAACCTGTTGACCGGGATCGTGCTGGCGGTGGTCGGGTGGCTCGTGGGCAGCTGGATCGGAGCGCGCATCCACGCCCCCAGCCTGGACTACTTCGCCGATACCGGCGAGAACGACATCGGGATCATGCTCGGCTATCTGTTCGGCGTGATCGGGTTCCTGGTCGGGCTCGGCTTTGCGAATTACCCCCTCAAGCGCATGCTCGGGCACCCCGCCTCGCTGGCCGAGCACGAGGCCGAGGGCGAGGGCGTGATGCGCTACTTCCGCCTGTGCACCGATCACAAGGTGGTCTCGATCCAGTACATCGTCGGCATCGGCGTCTTCTTCCTGGTGGGCGGCATCAACGCCATGCTCATCCGCACCGAGCTGCTCCAGCCCAACGTCCACGTGTTCGGTCCCAACCAGTACGTGACTCTGGTGGGCCTGCACGGCGCGATGATGATGGGGATGATGACCAGCGGCGTGCTGGGCCCGTTCGCCAACTGGCTAGTGCCGCTGATGATCGGGTCGCGCCGTATGGCGTTCCCGCGCATCGAGTCGCTCACCTTCTGGCTGCTGATGGCCGCCGGCGTGGTCCTCGTCACCACGATCTTCATGGGCGGCTTCCAGACCGGGTGGACGGGATACCAGCCGCTCGGCGACCAGGGCACAGCCGGCTATGACGCCTACATCGGCTTCTTCGCCCTGGTGGGCGTGTCGATGTGCCTGCTGGGCCTCAACCTGGTGGTGACGATCATCACCATGCGCGCGCCGGGGATGACCTGGAACCGGCTGCCGATCTTCGTCTGGAGCGTGCTGGCAACCGCGCTCCTGATGATGCTGGCCGCGCCGATGCTGATCGCGGCGCTGCTCATGGGAGCGTTCGACCGCACCGTGCAGACCGGCTTCTTCCTCTCGTCGGCCGGCGGCAGCTCCTACCTGTTCCAGAACCTGTTCTGGGTGTTCGGCCATCCCGAGGTGTACATCGTGGCGCTTCCCGGCTTCGGGATCGTCCTCGAGTTGCTGCCGGTCTTCTGCCGCAAGCCGCTGTGGGGGTACCGGCTGGCGGTTGCCGGGATGCTCGGAGTCGCCCTCCTCAGCTTCTTCGTATGGCAGCACCACCTGTTCGTCAGCGGCATCAACGCCGACCTCCGCCCGTTCTACATGCTCTCGACGGAACTGATCTCGCTGCCCACCGGTTTCATCTTCCTCTGCGCCATGGGGACGATGTGGCGCGGGCGAATCAGATATTCGGTACCGATGCTGTTCTGCATGGGATGGGCGTTCAATTTCCTGTTCGGCGGCATCTCCGGCGTGTTCCTGTCCGACGTCCCGTCCGACGTCACCACCCACGGCAGCTTCTTCACCATGGCCCACTTCCACTACACGATCATGGGCGGCCTGGTGTTCACCGTGTTCGCGGCGATCTACTACTGGGGCCCGAAGATGACAGGGTTCAACTTCAACGAGCGGCTGGCGCGGATTCACTTCTGGTCACTGTTCATCGCCTTCAACGCCACCTTCGGGCCGCTGTTCGCGCTCGGGTTGATGGGCCAGCCGCGCAGAGTCGTCACCTATCCCACCAACCTGCAGGCGCTCAACGACTGGGTCAGCGTGTCGGCGTTCGTGATCGGCTTGTCGATGCTGGTGTTCCTCTACAACCTCATCTGGTCGATGCTGATCAAGCGCGAGCCAGCGGCGGCCAACCCGTGGGACTCGAAGTCGGCCGAGTTCCAGCTGCCCACGCCGGTGCCGGTGCATGACTTCGATCGCATCCCGGTGTTCGACTCCGATCCGTACCCGTACGGCGTGGAGCCGGTCCCGGTGCTGACGCCCTCGACGCAGGGAGCGTGACATGGAAGGCTCAGCCTCTGCACCGACACATCCGCAGATCGAGCTCGAGCCGCCGGAGTGGCAGCCGCGCGCGATGCGTGCGGGCGCTCGCGGGCTGTGCGGCGCGATCGCGTTCTTCATGCTGGCGTTCGTCTTCGCCTACTTCTACCTGCGCGCCCAGGATCCCAACAAGGGCTGGAAGCAGGGCGCCGTCAACCCGTCGATCGGCCTCGGAATCGCCATCGTCCTGGTCCTGGTGGCCAGCGCCGTGGCCATGCGGGCGGCCGCCACGGGCCGGGAGCGGGGCGTCATCGCCGGAGGGACGGCACTGGGCCTGGCGCTGCTGTCGGTCGTCCTGCAGGTGGTGGAATGGACGACGCTGGGCTTCGGCCCGGCCAGCGGCGCGTTTGCCAGCGTGTTCATCGGATGGACGATCTGCTACGCGGTCCTCACCCTGGCGGGCGCCTACTGGATCGAGATCCAGGTGGCAACGCTCTGGAGACGGCGCCGTGAGGGCGTCAGGGCGACCCCCGCCGTGGTGCGATCCGACGACGACGTGGTGCAGGCCGGCCTGGACGCCTGCTCTTTCTACTGGTCGTTCTTCGTGATCAACGGCGTCGTCCTGTTCGTGCTCCTGTACCTCCTATGAGCTGGCACGGCTGGTCCATCCAACCTCCACTGCTCTACGTGGCGGTGGCGGGGATGCTGTATTGGGCGGGGGGTGTGGGCTATCGGCGGACGGCGCAGCAACCGCTGCGAACGGCGGCGTTCCTCGCCGGTCTGGCGACGATCGTAATTGCGCTCGAGTCCCCGATCGACGGCTACGCAGACCAGCTGTTCTGGGTGCACATGTTCCAGCACGTGCTGCTGCTGACGGTCGCTCCCCCGCTCATCCTCCTGGGACGGCCCTGGCCGCGGATGTGGCGGGCGCTGCCGCTCGGGCCGCGGACGACGGTGGGGCGCACCCTCGCCCGGGCGCGGTGGACGGCGCCGCTGCGCGCGCTGTCGCGCCCGCTCGCCGCGTTCCTGCTGTTCAACGCCACCGTCATCGCCTGGCACATTCCCGCGGCCTACGACGCGACGCTGCGGTCCTGGGCGGTGCACGACCTCGAGCACGCGATGTTCTTCTTCACCGGGCTGTTGTTCTGGGCGCGCGTGATCGATCCCGGTCCGCTGCGCCCGCGTCTGGTATGGCCGGCGCGCATCGCGTTCACGGTGGGCGCGATGGTGGTCGGCTGGGTCCTGGCCATCACGCTGGTGCTCGTCCCGCATCCGCTGTACCCGTTCTACGCCGCCCTGGCCCATCGGCCCGGCGGCATCACAGCGCTCACCGACCAGCAGCTCGCCGCGGGGATGATGTGGGTGCCGGGCTCGCTGGCCTACACGATCACCTTCATCGTCGGCTTCTACCGCTGGCTGGAGCCCGACGCCCCGCAGACGGCCTCGAGCCGGGCGTTGACGACCACCTAGGAGGACTGAGCCTCATGCCCCCGATCCTGTTCGCCGACGACTTCCTCGCCGGCTCCCTGCTCTCGCTCCTGCTCCCGATCGGCCTGCTGGTCGCCATCGCCGTGTGGTACGTCCACTTCGCGCGGCGCAGCGCCGCGGACACCAGCCCGGCGTCGTCCCGGCTGCCGTCACGCGAGGTCGTCGCCTCGACCGGCGACGCCCCCGAGCAGGTGGAGCCGGCGGGCCCGCCACCCGGCGAGATCAGATGATCCAGACCGGCGCCGGGGCCCGGCGGCGACCCGATCGGCGCACCGTCGGTCAGATCGGCGCGGTGCTGGCGCTCGCGGCGCTCGCGGGTATCGGGGTGGGCGCCGCCGCGCATCAGCTTCTGGCCGGATCCTCTTCACCGGCTGCGGCGACGACCGCCGGCCACGGATCGCTGCGCGGAATGGCCACCTGGGCGGGCGGGGCGCGACCGGCGCCGGCGATCACCGACCTGCGCGACCAGACCGGCGCGCGCTTCACGCTGAGCTCCCTGCGCGGCCGCAGCGTCGCCATCGAGTTCTTCGACTCCCACTGCAAGGCCGAGTGTCCGTTGGCGGGGCGCGCGCTGGCCGCGGCCGAGCGGTCGCTCCCGGCCGGTCAGCGACCCGTGCTGGTGGTGGTCAGCGTCAATCCGCACGACACCCCCGCCAGCGTTCGCGCCGCCGTTCGGTCATGGGGCCTGGCCGGCCTGGCCCCATGGCACTGGCTGATGGGCAGCCACGCCCGGCTGGCCCCCGTGTGGCGGGCGTACCACATCTTCGTGAAGCCCACGCGCGGCGACATCTCCCACACCGAGGCCCTGTACCTGCTCGATCGCCGCGGTAACGAGCGCTCGGGATACCTGTTCCCGTACCTGCCGGCGTCCGTCACCCACGACATGCGGGTGCTGGCCGGACGAACGGGAGGCGAGCGTGAGTGATCTGATGGGGGCGCTGCCGGCCGATGCTCTGTCTGCCGACGGCGCCGCGGCGAAGGCGCCGCCGGCGTGGCGGGCCACGCTGGCCGACTACGTCACACTGACCAAGCCGCGGATCATGTCGCTCCTGGTCCTGACCGCGGTCTGCGCGATGGTGGCCGCCGCGGGCGGTTCGCCGGCCACCGTGCCGCTGGCGGCGCTGGTCATCGGCGGCGCCCTTGCCTGTGGGGGCGCCAGCGCGCTCAACCACGTGCTGGATCGCGACATCGATCGCCTCATGGGCCCCCGTACCGCTTCGCGGCCGGTCGCCGCAGGCCGGATCTCGGCGCGGCGCGCGGTCGCGTTCGGCCTGACGCTGTGTGCGCTGTCCTTCGTGGTGCTGACGGTGTTCGCCAACCCACTGGCGGCGGTGCTCAGCCTCAGCGGCGGGGCCTTCTACGTCCTCGTCTACACCGCGTGGCTCAAGCGGAGCACGGCTCAGAACATCGTCATCGGGGGCGCCGCGGGCGCGATCCCGCCGCTCGCCGGGTGGGCGGCCGCACACGGCACGGTGGGACCGGGCGCGATCCTGCTGTTCGGCATCGTGCTGCTGTGGACGCCGCCCCACTTCTGGGCTCTGGCGCTGCTCTTGTCTCGACACTACGAGGCGGCGCGCGTGCCGATGCTCCCCGTCGTGCGCGGCGCGCCGGCCACCTCCGTGCAGGTGCTGCTCTACACGGTGGCGCTGGTGGCGATGTCACTCGTGCCGGCGGGGCTCGGGACGTTCGGCGCCGGGTACCTGGCCTCGGCAGTCGTCCTCGGCGGCGTGTTCCTGGCGCTGGCGTGGCGCCTGTGGCGGATGCCGACGCCGGCGCGGGCGGCGGTGCTGTTCCACTACTCGCTGCTGTACCTGTCGCTGCTTTTCCTCGCGGTCGCGGTCGACGCCGTCGTTCGCTAGCTGCTAGCGCCAGCTAGCCGAACCTAAGCCTGGATCAACCGATAATGGGCGAGACGACCCCAGGATCGGCGGATCGAGGCTCAGACAAGCGTAGGAATGCGGCCGACTAAGCGGAATCTCAGGTCAATACGGCGGCGCGGCGGGAAGGTCATGCCGTATGACCCTCCCTCTGATCACCAACATCATGTTCGCCGCGCTGGTCCTCGTCGCCATTCCCGGACTCCTGGCATCGGCGATCCGTACCTCCCACAACGACGCCCCGCCGCCGCCGCGGCTCGTGCGCCGGCCGATGCCGCGTCCGAGCTTCCCGTCTCCCCGGCTCAGCCGCTCGCGCACATCGCCGCGGCGCCGCACGCCGGATGCCATGCGGCAGTGACCGCGTCCTGACTCGCCCTCACTCGCCCGGACGCCAGTGTGCGAGAAGCGGCTCGAGCTGCTCCCGCAGCCTGCGGTCGGTCATGCCCGGCAGCCGAAAGCTGATGCGTCCGCGGACGGTCGCGACCCGCAGCTCCTGACGGCGGCCCGCCCGCAGGCCGCGCCGTGCCCGCGAGAACGACACGGTCTCGATCTCGCTCCATTCCAGGCGCCAGATCCCGGCCCCGCTCGAGCTCTTGAGGACGTCGAGGCCGGCTTCGGAGAAGCGCAGCTCGAGGTCTGATTCGCCCTTGGCCAGACTCTCGATGCCGCCGAGGTGGATCGCCGCCAAGCGCACCGCACGCGGGTTGGGGTCGGGCGCCGCGACCGCCACCGGCGTCGGTTGGACGGGCTCATACGGAGGCGCCCCCACGAGCTCGTGGGCGCGGAGTACCGCCGGATGAGACACCGCCTCGGCAAGGCCGATGCCGAGCGCGTCGGATGCGGCGCCGGCCAGACAGCGGCGCCACAGCACGGCGCCGGCCCGCCCGGCTGCCGCGTCCACCAGCTCGGCCAACTGGCCCTCGGGGGGCGCCACCGTGGGTGGCGTGGTCGCGAGCTGGCGCTCGAAGGCCGCGCGCAGGCGGGCGTGGAGATCCTCGCGGGCGCGTTCCGCGATCTGCTCGGGCGAGGTGGCGCTCACGTCGAGACGAGCTCTGCCACCCGGCGCAGAAAACCGGTGGCGTGGACCCCGAACACGATCCGGTGGTCGCTGGCCAGCGTGAGCGTCAGCTGATGGCCGGCCACCACGGCCCCGTCGCGCACCACCGGGACCGCCCGGATCGCGCCGGCGGTCAGCGTGGCCGCTTGCGACGGGGTCACCAGCCCGGCGGCACGGTGGATCCCGTACTCGCCGAGGTCGGAGAAGGTGAACGTGGCCCCGGCCTGCTCGGGGGGCGTGAGCTCGCCGGCCCGGGCGCGCGCCGTCAGCCGCGCCAGCTCGTGATCGAGCTCCGGCGGTCCCTTGGCGTCGGCGTCGAGGATCGTCGCCGCCACCTGGGCGTCGGGGGTCTGGATGACGATGCTGACGTTGACGCGCGAGTACAGCTCGTAACGGCCGTCGCGGTAGGCCCCGTTGACGCGCGGAAACTCGCGCAGCGCGGCGGCGCAGGCGCCGACGACCTGCGCGGTGGTGCTGACACCGTCAGCGGCGGCGCGCTGCAGCAGCGCGTCGGCGTCGACGTCGACCGACAGCTCCAGGTCGGGGATCGTGGCCCGGATCTCGGCGCTGCGCCGTGCGATCGCCCGTCCGCCGGGGTCGGGCTCCTCCATGGTCGTCTCGCCCTTCAGGGACACGACGGCGGCCGCAGGGGGAGTGCTGGAGATCTCCACGATCGCTCCCACTTTACGTATCGGCGCCCTCCCACAGCGAAAGGAACTCCTCGGCGTCCAGCCCAGCCAGGTCGGCGCGGAGCTGGCGCAGGAGCTTGGTCGCGTCCTTGGCGGGGAGCTCCCAGTACAGGAGCAGCTCGCCGTCGTCAATCGACACCACTTCGATGCGGTCCACTCGCCTGCGGTCGGCGATGAACGCCGGCTCGCGCCCTCCCCGGGTGACGATGAGATGAAAGACGCGGTTGGCTTTCATCGTCTCCGGGCGCGGTCCATCAGCGCACCGGTCCCGCCGCCGCCGACGCGAGCGCGTCCGCCGCCCGCTCCAGCGCCCCCTCGCCCGCGAAGACGTTCGCGCCGGTCAGGATGGCCGGCAGCTCGGACACCCCCGCGGCGCGCGCCCGCTCGGCGGCGCGCTCCAGCGAGGAGCGCACGGAGCGCATGCCCACGCCCTTGAGCACCGCGGTGGGATGCATCTCGCACGCCGCGGCCGCGATCAGCACGGTGGCCTGGTCGCCGAGGTCGCGCCCGCCGGCGAACACCTGGCGGAACGCCGCCAGCGAGAACGCCACAGCGCGCCCCCGCCCTTGGCGTAGGTGGCGGCGAGCATCGCCAGCTCTGAGTCGGGCGGCCAGGTCGCCGGCAGTCGCAGCGGTTGCAGGTCCTGGCGGGCGAGCGCGGCGGCCAGGGCGGCGCGGTCGGGCGGGGGCGGCGTGAACCCGAGACGCGGGCCGTGCACCGGCTCCCACTCGGGCACCACCGGCAGTTCGGCCATGATCCGCTCGGCCACCAGGTAGCAGCCGGGATCGCCGAGGTCGTAGTAGAAGACCGGCTGTGCGGGCGCCGCAGCCACGCGCGACCCGCTCAGCCGTGGATCAGCCAGCCGTCGGCGGCACGGGCGGCTTCCATGACCGCCTCGGACATCGTGGGATGCCCGTGGACCAGCCGCGCCACCTCCGGGTAGCCGCCTTCCAGCGCGCGGGCGTTGACGAGCTCCTGGATGAGCTCGGTGGCCTTGGCGCCGATGATGTGGCCGCCGACCAGCTCGCCGTACTTGGCCTCGCCGACGATCTTGACCAGGCCGCTGCGGTCCCCGTAGACCGTGCCGGCGCCGACCGCGCCGTACTGGACCTTGCCGACGACGACGTCGTAGCCCTGGTCGCGGGCCTGGGCCTCGGTGAGCCCGAAGCTGGCCACGTTGGGCGTGCAGAACGTCGCGCGCGGGATGTCGATGTACTCGATCGGGTGAGTGGTCATGCCGGCGGCGTCCTCGACCGCGATCACGCCCTCGTCAGACGCCTTGTGGGCGAGCGCCGGGCCGGGGACAAGATCGCCGATGGCGTAGATGCCCTCCACGTTGGTGCGCATGGCGCCGTCGACCTCGATGAGGCCGCCGGAGCCCAACTTCACGCCGCCCGCGTCCAGGCCCAGGGCCTCGATGTCGGGCCCGCGTCCGGCGGCGATGACCAGCCAGTCCACCTCGCCGGCGGTGTCACCGTGCTTGAAGCGGCAACTGCTCGTCCCCGACTCGATGTCGGTCACCAGCGTGTTGGTGTGGACGGTGATCCCCTGGCGCTTGAAGCCGCGGTCGGCCAGCTTGGAGATGTCGGCGTCCTCGGTGGGGAGCACGCGCTCCAGCGCCTCGAACAGCGTCACCTCGACGCCCAGGCGAGCGTAGCCCGAGGCGATCTCGGAGCCTGATGCGCCCGCGCCGACGACCGCCATCGACGCGGGCAGCTCCTCCAGCGCCCAGGCCTCCTCGGTGCCGATCACGCGCCCGCCGAAGGTGGCGCCCGGAATCGGCCGCTTGACCGAGCCGGTGGCGAGCACGATCGTCTTGGCGGATATCTGCTGGCCGCCGACGGCCAACGTGCCCTTGCCGGTGAGCGTGGCCTCGCCCTCGATGAGCTCGATCTTGTTCTTCTTGAACAGGCCGGCGACGCCGCCGGTCAGTGTCGAGACCACCTTGTTGCGGCGCGCGGAGACCCGGTCGTAGTCAATCTCGGGCTCGGATACCTTGATGCCGAACTCGCCGGCCTCGCGGATCTCCGACAGCACGTCGGCGACCCGCAGCACGGCCTTGGCGGGGATGCACGCGTAGTTCAGGCAGCGACCGCCCACCTGATCGGACTCGACCACGGCGGTCTTCATCCCGAGTTGGGCGGCGCGGATGGCGGCGACGTAGCCACCGGGCCCGGAGCCGATGAGCACGCAGTCGTAACTGGATTCAGGCATGTGACACGAGCCTATCCAAGCGGAGCGGAGATGAGCGCGCGGTCAGCTTCCTGGCCGCTGTGGCATCTGGATGCGGCTGAGGACGCGCACGAGCTTGAAGAACAGGTAGCCCGCGCCGACGATGATCGCGGGGGCCACGATGAACCCCAGCGCGTTGCTGGCCTCCACCAGGTACAACGAGAACAGGGTGCCGATGATGGCCAGTAGGGCCATGAACCCCAGGACGGCGCCGTACCACATTTTCCACAGGCCCACCGCGCAGACGAGCATCACCGCGGAGAAGATGAGGATGCCGCCGGCCGCGGGATGCTTGCCGCCGATCTTGTCGCCCGCCAGCCACGCGACGAGGTTGGCCAGGCCCAGGATCGCCGCGACCAGCGCCGACACCCTGATCGCCATCGGGCGCTCGCCCGGCGCCAGCGGCTTGAGATTGGCGCGGGCCTCGGCGTCGCGCCGCTGGGAGCGTGAGAGCTCCTCGCCGGTGGGGGCGAACCACTGATTGGGGCGTCGCGGCGGGGCGGCCTTGGCTGCCGGCGCGCTCTTGGCCGTGGCGCTCTTGGGTGTAGCGCTCGCCCGGGTGGGCGGCTTGGCGCGCCGCCCGCGCTTGCGGCTACGTTGCGCCAACGCCGGCCTCGCTGGCGCAGCGCAGCGCGCGCGCCGCCGCCTCGGGGTCCGCGGCGTCGGTGATCGCGCGCACCACCGCGATGCGGGTCGCCCCCGCCGCGCGCACCGCCCCCGCGTTGCCGGCGTCGATGCCGCCGATGGCGAAGAACGGCGTGACGACGTTGACCGCGGCGTAGCGGACCAGGTCCAGCCCCACCGCCGGTCGGCCGGGCTTGGTCGGCGTGCTGTGCACCGGTCCCACGCCGATGTAGTCCACCTCCGCATCCGCGCCCGCGGCGTCGACCTGTGCGACGGAGTGGGTGGAGAGGCCGACGACACGCTCGGGCCCGACGAGCTCGCGGGCCCGGGCCACCGGTACGTCGTCCTGGCCGACGTGCACGCCGTCCGCGTGCGCCTCGCGGACCAGGTCGGGGCGGTCATTGAGGATCAGCGGTACGCCGCGGGCGGCGCACACCGTCTTGTAGCGCCGGGACACGCCGACGAGCTCGCCGTCTGTGGCGTGCTTCAGGCGCAGTTGGACGAGATCGACGCCGCCGCGCAGCGCCCGCTCGAGGAACGCGTCGGGCCGCGCGTCGCAGACGAGGTAGAGCCGAGCGGCGTCGATGGCGGTGCGGAGGTCCGGCACGGCACTCAGTCTGCCAGGACAGAGAAGCTAGGATCCGAGTTACGGGAGCCCCACCGTTGGGCTGAGAGGGCGGACGCCGATCCGCCGACCGTCACGACCTGAGCGGGTAATGCCGGCGCAGGGAGGTTGATTGTCCAAGCACCCAGTCCCAGCAGATGTCGTTATCGTCGGTGGCGGCGTGATCGGCCTGTCGGTCGCGTGGCGCGCCGCCGGGCGCGGGTTGCGTGTTCTCGTGCTCGAGCGCGGGCGCGCCGGTCACGGCACGTCGCACTACGCCGCCGGGATGCTGGCGCCCATCGCCGAGGTGACGCCGGGCGAGGAGCCGCTGCTGGAGCTGGGGCTGCGTAGCGCGCGGCTGTACCCCCGGTTCGTGGCCGAGCTGATCGCGGCGGCGGGCGTTCAGGACGTCGGCTACACCCCGTGCGGCACGCTCCTGGTGGCGCGCGACGCTGACGAGGCCGAGGCGCTCGAGCGCGAGCTGTCGCTGCGGCGGCGCTTCGAGCTGCCGGTGGAGCGGCTGCGGGCGTCGGAGGCGCGCCGCCGCGAGCCCGGCCTGGCCCCGGCGCTCCGCCTCGCCCTCGACGTCCCCGGCGATCACGCCGTCGATCCCCGGATGCTGCTGCCCGCCCTGGCCGGCGCCGTGACTGCCGCCGGCGGCGAGGTGCGCGAGCACACGGCGGTGGCGGGCGTGGAGCTGATCGGCGGCCGGGTGCAAGGCGTGATCCTGGACGACGGGTCGGCGGTGCGCGGCGAGCAGGTCGTCATCGCCGCGGGCGTGTGGTCGCCACAGCTGGCGGGCCTGCCGGAGGCCGACCGCCTGCCGGTGCGCCCCGTCAAGGGGCAGATCATGCGCCTCCACGATCCGGCCGGACCCGGGCTGATACGGCGCGTCATCCGCATGGGGCCGTCCTACATCACCCCGCGCGGGGACGGCCGCTATGTGCTGGGCGCCACCTCGGAGGAGCGCGGGTTCGACACCACGGTGACGGCCGGCGCCGGGTTCGGCCTGCTGCGCGACGCCGCGGAGCTGGTGCCGGGCATCTCCGAGCTTGTGATCGACGAGTTCGCCGCCGGCCTGCGGCCGGCAACCCCAGACAACCTGCCGGCGATCGGGCCCGGCTCGGTGGAGGGACTGCACTGGGCCACCGGCCATCGCCGCGGTGGGATCCTGCTTGCGCCGGTGACGGCCGAGCTGGTGGCCGGCGCGCTGGCCGGCGAGGGGCTTCCCGACCACGCCGCGGCCTTCGCGCCGGCGCGCTTGCGCACTGCCGACGTGGGGAGCGCGCCGTGAACGTCACCGTCAACGGCGAGCTGCGCCAGGTCGACGCCGGCGCTACTGTCGCCAGCGTGGTGGAGATGCTCGATGTGTCACCGGGCGCGCGCGGCGTCGCCGTCGCGCTCGACGGCGAGGTCGTGTCACGCGGCCGGTGGGCCGACACGCAACTGCGCGAGGGCTCCCTGGTGGAGGTGCTCGCCGCCATTGGAGGAGGATGAGCGCCATGTCCGACGATCCCCTTCGCATCGCCGACCGCACGTTTCAGTCCCGGCTGATCCTGGGCACCGGTGGCTTTGCCAACCACGATCTCCTGGCTCAGGCGTGTCGGGCCGCCGGGGCGGAGCTGTGCACGGTGGCGCTGCGGCGGTTACCGGATGGTGGGCGGGATCGGTCTCCCGGGGGGTCGATCCTCGACGCGCTCGACGAGGTGGGTGTGCAGGTGCTCCCCAACACCGCGGGCTGCTTCACCGCCCGTGACGCCGTCACCACCGCTCAGCTCGCGCGCGAGGCGTTCGAGACCGACTGGATCAAGCTCGAGGTGATCGGGGACGATCGCACCCTCCTGCCCGACGCCGTCGAGCTCGTCGCCGCCGCCGAGGAGCTGGTGGACGACGGCTTCACCGTCCTGCCCTACACAACTGACGACCCCGTGCTGGCGCGGCGCCTGGAGGATGTCGGCTGCGCCGCGGTGATGCCGCTCGGCTCGCCGATCGGCAGCGGGATGGGGATCTGCAACCCGTACAACCTGTCGATCATCATCGAGCGCGCCAGCGTGCCGGTGATCCTCGACGCCGGGGTCGGCACCGCCTCCGACGCGGCGCTGGCGCTCGAGCACGGCTGCGACGCCGTGCTGTGCGCCAGCGCCATCTCCCGTGCCCATGACCCGGTGGCCATGGCTCGCGCGGTCAGCCTCGGCGTGCAGGCGGGCCGGCTGGCGCGCGGGGCCGGACGCATCCCGCGGCGCCGCTACGCCCAGGCCTCCACGCCGGAGGAGGGCATCCCGGCCTTGGACGTCTCGCAGTGAACGTGGACGAGCTGATCGACGGCTGGCAGGCCGCCTGGTCAGGGAAGGACGCGAGCGCGTTCGGCGCGGTGTGTGCGTCCGGGATCCAGTACGAGGACCCCCTCACCGGTGAGCCGCTGGACGGACTCGATGCGCTGGGCGCGCACGCCGCGAAGCTGTGGGCCGCGTTTCCCGACGCGCGCCTGGAGCGGACCGGCGAGCGGCTGGCCAACGAGCACTTCGTGGCGGCGCCGTGCAAGGTGCTGGGCACCCACCGGGCTGCGCTGGCGGGGCTGCCCGCCACCAACCGGTTCGTCGTGGTCCACTGCATCTTCTACTGCGAGCTCCAGCACGAGCTGCTGCTGCGGGTGCGCGGCTTCTTCGATGTCTACGAGGCCGCGACCCAGCTCGGGGTCCTGCCGGCGCGTGGGACGCTGGGGGAGAAGGCGCTGCTCATGCTCCGCGGTTTCGGGCTGCGCAGCGCGCGGAGCTAGGGGCGGGCCGGGCCGGGCCGGGCCGGGGCGGGGCCTGGACCGGGACCGGGACGGGGCCGGGGACAACCAGACGCGATCGGGACCCCGGCGGGCCTTGCGTCCGACGGCCCCCGGAAAGAGGGGGTAACTGGACGCAGACCCACCCCGGCCGGGCTTTGCGTCCGATACTCCCCGGGCTATGCGGCCCGCGTGGACCGCGCGGCGCGGACTGCTGCCGCCAGGCCCTCGCGAGCAGGCGGCGACAGATGCCGCCGCAGCCGCCGGCACGCGCCGCTGAAGGTGAGGTTGGCGACGGTGGCAAAGCCGCTCTCGTCGGCGCGCAGCGCCAGCAGCAGGTGCGCCACGCGGTCAGCGCGCGGGAGGTCGCCCTCGGCGACGCGCACGCAGTAGCACTGCGCGCGCCGTCCGCCCGGCCGCACCAGGAGCGCACCGGCGGGCCCCACCAGCCACACGCCGAACGTGCCGCGCTCAAGCGCCAGTCCGGTGCGGGCGCACAGCTCGCGCGCCTCGTGGCCCAGGAGATCTCCCAGCAGCCCGAGCGCGCGCCGCTCCGCGGCCTCGCTGACCGCGGGATTGCGCCGCGCCGGCCGCAGGACGCCGGCGCCGCGGGCGGCGTAGAGCGCGGGGATCGCCCACGCGAAGGCCAGCGCCGCCACCGACACCACGGCCAGGACCGGCGCCAGCAGCGGCAGGACCGCCGCCGTCACCACGAATGGCACCTCGTGGACGACGGCGTTCAGCGTCCACACCCGATCCGCCCGGCGCAGGTCGGCCTCGCCGACGCGGCGGCGCCAGGGCACGCCGCCCAGCTCGGGCAGCTCGCCCGCTGCCGGTGCGCCGGCCAGCGTGGTGGCCATCAGCCGCCGGCGATGGGGCGGCGCAGGATGACCAGCTCGGCGTCGACGGGCAGCTCGCGCACCGCGGTGGCGGTCCCGTCGGTCTCGCTGGCGACGGCCAGGTAGCCGTGTTCGAGCTCGGCCCGGAGCGCGGCGCGGGCCGCCTCGGTCCCGGCCAGATCATCGGGACTCCAGTTCGCCAGTACGGTGTGTCCGGTCTGGTCCATGCGGATGAGTCGAGACATGCGGCCCTCCTCCGGCGCGGGTGGGGCCTTCATCATACGGTCGTCTCCGTGCCGGGTTCGCCGGCAGTCAGCCACAGGTCCACGGCCATCGGCACGTGGTCGGAGAGGGTGCCGCGATCCAGGATCTCCGCGCCGGCGCGGGCCTCCAGCGCACCGGCGATGAACACGTGGTCAACGTCGTGCCCGGCCACGCCGGTGAAGCCGGGCCACAGAGGATCACGCAGGTTGAAGTCGCCGCCGAGTACGAGCGGGTCGCCGCGCGCCCAGTGCTGCGCCGCGTCCGCCGCGGTCCGCCCGTCACGCTCGGCGGCCGGGGTGTCGTGCGCGGTCGAGTGGAGGTTGACCACCCAGAGTCCGCAGCCCAGCAGCACTCCGTGGGCGACTCGGCGCTCGGGGGCGCGCGTCAGCTGCTGCACGTGATGGGAGACGATCCGGTCGTGGCGCGTCAGGATCGCGTTGGCGCTACCACCCTGTGACCGGATGGCATCGGGCCAGCGCCGGGCCAGGGCGCGCCGCAGCGCCGGCAGCGCGTTGCGCGACGTCAGCGCCAGGCGATACTCGGCGGCCAGCCTCTGCGCGAGCGCCGCCGGCCACCACGGAGGCACCTCCTGCAGCAGTGCCACATCCCACTCCCAGCCGTCGAGGGCGGCGGCGAACTCGTCGAAGAGATCGCGCCCGGACCGGGGCACCGAGCGCCCATGCATGAGGTTCCAGGTGAGGACCCGCAGGTGCACCCGCCCCAACGTACACTGCGGCCCGTGCCTCGCCACTTCCTCACCGGCGCGGAGCTCAGCGCGGTCGAGCTGAGCGCCCTGCTCGACCGCGCCGCCGCGCTCAAGGCCGCCCCGCTCAGCTCCGATGCGCTGGCGCGCCGCTCGGTGGCGCTCATCTTCGAGGCGGCGTCGACGCGCACCCGGACGTCGTTCGAGGCCGGCATCGCCGAGATGGGCGGACACCCGATGGTGCTGCGCCCCGGCGAGCTTCAGCTCAGCCGCGGTGAGTCGATCCGTGACACGGCGTACATCCTTTCGCGCAACGCGGCGGCGATCGGCATCCGCACCGGGCCCGACGAGGACGCGGAGGAGCTGGCACGCCACGCCTCCGTGCCCGTGATCAACATGCTGACCGCGCGACACCATCCGTGTCAGGCGCTGGCGGACCTGCTCACCCTGCGCGAGGCGTTCGGATCGCTTGACGGATTGACACTGGCCTACATCGGTGACGGCAACAACGTGGCACGTTCACTGGCCATCCTCGGGGCGCTGGCCGGGATCGAGGTACGGGTCGCCGCACCCGACGGTTACCAGCTCGAGCCGATTTCCGGGGTGCACTTGACCCACGATCCGCGCGCCGCCGCGGACGGCGCCGACGCGGTGTACACCGATGTGTGGGTCAGCATGAGTGACGACCCGGCCTCGGCGGAGGAGCGCCGGCGCGCTCTCTCGCCGTACCGCATTGACGATGCGCTGCTCGATCTCGCGGCGCCGCACGCCATCGCGCTTCACTGCCTGCCCGCACACCCCGGCGACGAGATCACCGCGGAGGTCCTCTACGGTGATCGGCAGCGCATCTGGCACCAGGCCGAGAACCGCCGCCATGCGCAGAAAGCATTGCTCGAACTGCTCGTGAGCTGAAACGTTGCACCCGCGACGCGCAGTTTGCGCGGACTTTGGGTACGCTCGCCGCACGCGCACCACTAATTGAGAAGCAGGAGCCTCCGCATGCCCCCCGCCAAACGCTCGCCGTCCGCACGTTCAAGTTCATCAGCTTCGTCGCGATCCGGCGCCAAGCGCACGAGTGCCAGCTCGCGCAGCGGCGGCGCGCGGAGCACGCAGGCCGCCGCCCGCAGCGGCGCCAAGTCCACCGCCACCAGCACGCGCAAGGCGGCGGGTCGCACCGCGACGCAGGCGAAGTCCGGCGCGACCGCGACGCGTGGCGCCGCGAAGTCCGGCGCGGCGAAGACGACGCGCGTGGCGAAGACGACGGCGCGATCCGCGGCCGCGACCGCGAAGACGGCGGGCGCCGCGGCCGCGGGCACCGCGAAGGCCGCAAGCGCGGGCGCGAAGGGCACTGCCTCCGCCGCCACCGCCGGTGCCAAGAACGCCAGGTCGAGCGCCAAGGCGGCGAGCACGAGTACGCGTCGCGCCAGCGGCGGCGGCGTGCTGTCGGTCGCCGACCAGCTCGCCCAGGGCGTCGTGAAGCCGCGCGACCTCGTCATGCTCACACGCAGCCACATCCAAGAGGCACTCGACGACGCCGCCTCGCGCGGCCGCGTGACCCGCAAGGACGCCAACGATCTGGTGGCCGAGCTCGTGCGCCGCGGGCGCGGCGGCAGCAGCGACGTGGTCAAGGAGATCGAGGCACTGCTCGGACGCGCCGGCGCCGCCACCAAGCGCGCGCGCAATTCGGACTCGGTGGATCGCATCGTGCGCGGCGCCGATCGCGCGCGCCGCGCCGCGGGCGTCGGTCCCTCATTCCCGATCCTCGGCTACGACGAGCTCAATGCCACTCAGGTGCGGACGCGGCTCAAGGAGCTCAAGAAGCCTGAGCTGCGCAAGGTGCTGACCTATGAGCGTAAGCACGCCAACCGCAAGACGGTCGTCGGCGCGCTCGAGAAGTCGCTGGCCTAACACCCTCTCAGCCCGTGGGCGGCGCCCGCCCGGCGCTTGTCCTGGCCCGCGTGACCGCAACGCCGTGCTAGTTGTGTAGGCCCATGTCCAGCGTTCCCACCACCCAGAGCCGGCCACAGCGCGGTGACGAGCTGGAGCTGACCGTCGACAGCTTGGCGTTCGGCGGCGCCGGCGTGGCGCGCAGCGACGGCTACGTCGTGTTCGTCACCGGCGCCGTGCCGGGCGACCGCGTGCGTGCCGTCATCGGCAAGCGCAAGCGGGCCTACGCCGAGGCGCGCGCGGTCGAGATCCTCGAGCCGGGCCCGGATCGCATCGCGCCGGTGGCCGATCATCCCGGCGCGCCCTGGCAGGTCCTGTCCTACGAGCGCCAGCTGGAGGTCAAGCAGGCGCAGGTGCAGGACGCGCTGCGGCGCATCGGCAAGCTCGAGGCCTTCGCCCTGGAGCCGATCGTGCCCGCCGTGTCGCAGTGGCGCTACCGCAACAAGCTCGAGTACTCGTTCGGCGCCGACGCCTCCGGCGAGCTCGTGTGCGGGTTCCACGCGCCGGGCCGCTGGGACGAGATCGTGCCGATCGCCGATTGCCTGCTCGCCTCCGAGCCTGCCAACGCCGCCCGCGAGCAGATCGTCTCGTGGTGCCGCGCCCAGGGGCTTTCCGCGTTTGACCGGCGCAGCGGCGAGGGCTTCCTGCGCAACCTCGTGGTGCGCGAGGGATGGCGCACGGACGCCCTCCAGGTGCGGTTGGTGACCAGCACCGGACAGCTCGACCGCGACTCGCTCACCCGCGCCGGCCAGGGTCTCGACGGCCTGCTGTGGACACGGGTCGACAGCGTGGCCGAGACGACGCAGGGCGGCGAGACCGAGCTGCTGGCGGGATCTGATCGCTTCGTGGACGTGCTGGGCGGCATGCGCTTCGAGATCTCCGCCGAGGCGTTCTTCCAGACGAACACGGAGATGGCCGAGCGGCTCTACCAGCTCGCGATCGAGTACGCCGCGCCGGTCGGGTTCGAGCGCGTCTATGACCTCTACTGCGGGATCGGGACCATCGGCCTGCTCATGTCGCCACGCGTCGCCGAGGTGTGGGGGCTGGAGCTCGTGCCCGAGGCGATCTCAGACGCCATCGCCAACGCGCGCGCCAACGAGGTTGACAACGCCCATTTCTTCGCCGGCGACGTGCGGCTGGCGCTGCGCGACCTGGTGGAGCGCGCCGGCCGGCCAGATGTGCTGGTCGTCGATCCGCCGCGCGCCGGGCTCTCGCAGAAGGTCGTGCGCCGCATCATCGAGGCGTCGCCATCGCGCGTCGTCTACGTCTCCTGCAATCCCACCACGCTCGCCCCCAACGCGGCCCAGCTCGTGGAGGCGGGGTATGAGCTGGTGCGCGTGCGCCCGGTCGACATGTTCCCGCAGACGCCGCACATCGAGTGCGTGGCTGAATTGGTCCGGAGGTGACACTGACACATGCGTGCGGCGACGATTCGTGACAAGCAGATCGTGATCGAGGAGCATCCGGACCCGGAGCCCGGTCACGGTGAGCTGCTGGTGAAGGTGCACGCCGCCGGGCTCAACGGCGCCGACATGCACCAGCTCGCCGGGCACTATCCCGCGCCTCCCGGCTCACCCAGGACATCCCGGGGCTCGAGCTTGCGGGGGAGGTCGTCGACCGCGGCCCCGACGCGGAGCGCTTCGAGGTGGGTGACCGGGTCATGTCGATCGTCGGCGGCGGCGGCCAGGCGGAGCTCATGACTGTGCACGAGCGGATTCTCATGCCGATCCCTGACAACCTGTCATGGGTCGAGGCGGGCGGGGTACCCGAGGTGTTCACCACCGCGCACGATGCCGTGTTCACCCAGGCCGGCCTCGTGGCCGGCGAACATCTGCTGGTTCATGGAGCGGCGGGCGGCGTCGGCTGCGCGGCGGTCCAGCTCGGTCGGGCCGCGGGAGCGCGGGTCACCGCCACGGTGCGCAACACCGACCTGCACGACGCGGTGGGCGGCTTCGGCGTGGACGTGTACGCGCCCGGCGAGTTCCTCGAGCAGGGTCCCTTTGACGTCATCCTCGAGCTCGTCGGCGCCATCAACCTGATGGACAACCTGAAGTCGCTCAACACCGGGGGGCGTATCGCGGTGATCGGCACCGGAGCGGGCGCCACCGGCGAGATCAACCTCGGACTGCTCATGATGAAGCGCGCACGGATCCACGGCTCGACGCTGCGCGCCCGTCCCCTCGAGCTCAAGGCGCTCACCGCGCGCGCGATGGAGCGGTCGGTGCTCCCCCTGCTCGCCTCTGGCGCGGTCGCCGTGCCCGTCGCTGAGACCTACCCGCTTGACGAGGCTCCCGCCGCCTATGACCACTTCAAGCGCGGCGGCAAGCTGGGCAAGATCGTCCTGACGATGGACTGACCGGCGGGCGCGCCTCAGTACGGCGGGAGATCCTCCCACCACTGCCCCAGCACGCGAAACGCGGACCAGAACGCGCGCTTGGCACCGTCCTCGTCCAGTGAGTCGTCGATGTTGGGGACATACAGCCCCTCGATCGTCGGGGTGAAGCGCTGGAGCTCGCCGGGGGAGGCGGTCAGCTCACGTGAGAGCGGCACGCCGAGGTCGTTGACGACGTTGAGGGCGTCCTCGCCCATCACGACGACGATCTTGGGCGCGACGATCGCCAGCTCCTCCACCAGGCGGCTGACGCAGCCCGGGTCCGCCATCGCCGGATCGGCCACCGGGCACTTGACGCAAAGCGTCCCGTACACGGCCAGCGGATCGATGTTGAGTCGCTTGAGCGACTTCATCAGCGCATTGCCGGTCCGCCCGTAGAAGGCGACGCCCTCCTCGACCTCGGAGGGGCGAGCCGAGTACTTGACGAGGAAGACGTCGGCCTGGGGGTGACCGGAGCCCAGGACCGGCATCAGCTGCCCGCGCGGGCAGTGGGCGCAGTCCCCAGTCGGCGGGCGAACGCGTTGAGCTCGCGGATCGCGCGCTCAAGGTACTTCTCCCGGATCTCGTCGTCGGTTGCCGGCACCCCAGTCGGATTGGACGGAGGGCGTGCTTGTCCTTGCGGCTGCATCAGGACTTGCGCCCCGTGGCGCGGCGCACCCGGCGCTCGCGGCTTGCCCGGCGGGCGGCCCCGGGCATCGCCTTGGTCTGAAGGAACTTCAGCGCCTGGACGTAGAGCAGGCTGGCCGGGTTGCGGATGATGTCCGCATCGCGCAGCGACTGCATGAACTCGTCGGGGCCGTCGAAGTCCCGCATCCGGATGCGCACCGAGCCCAGGCCCTGGGGCACGTGAGCGTCTGACCCCGCGCCGCCCGGGATCCGGTACTTGGCGGCGAAGCGCACCGCTTCCTCGTTGAACTCGTAGATCGCGATGCGCGGGTTGAAGACCTCGATGGCGTCGACGTCGTCGATGACCGCCACGAGGTGCTCGTAGTCGGGCACCGAGTGCATTCGGTCAAACGGGTGCGGCACGTACACCAGGCCGCCCTGACGCTTGATCTCGGCGATCGTCTCCTGCAGCGTCATCCCGCGCGGGATCTTCTCCTCGATGAACAGGCCGATCACCTCGCCCTGCTCCTTGGTCTTGACCTCCTCGCCGACGATCACCTTGACGCCGTTGGCCTTGGCCCGGGCGTCGAGCGCGCCCGAGATCTCGTTGTGGTCGGTGACGGCGATTGCGCCCAGGCCCCGGGTGCGCGCCTCGGCGAGCAGGACCTCGACCGGGGTCGCGCAGTCGTTGGAGTGGTCGGTGTGCATGTGCAGGTCGACGTCGATGAGTGGGCGCGATGCCAGACGCGCGCGCAGCGCGGGGTTGCCGGCGCCGTCGCGGCGGCGCCCGATCAGCTCTCGGTAGATGGCCTCCAGCTCACCCGCGACGCGGTCCCAGCCCAGCGACCGGCGCAGGCGCGCCGACTCCCGGGCGGCGCGAGCGCGTAGCCCCGGGTCGGCCACCAGCCGCTGCAGGTGCGCCGCCAGGGTGGCTGTCTCACCCGGCTCGAACATGAAGCCGCATTCGCCGTCGCCCAGCGCTTCCTCGTAGGCGGGCAGGCGCGAGGCCACCGGTACCGCGCCCGCGCCCAGGGCCCGGACGATCGTCCCCGGCGTCGCGCGGTCGCCCTCGGACGCGAACACCGCGATGTCAGCGGCCGCGAGCAGCTCCGCCGCGTCGGACTCGGCGGCCTCCACGAATGTCACCCTCTCGCGCAGGAGCCGGGTCAGCGTCGCCGGCGGCGCGGTCGGCCGCGGGTACCACACCGTGGCGTGCCACGCGGGCTCAGCCGGCAGGACCCGGAGCGCGCGCAAAAACGTCCGCACCGCGGCGCGCTCCTCCGTGGCGATCATCACGATCTCGGGGATCTCGGCGGGCGGGCGCCCGGGAAGGATGTCGGCGCCGGGGGTGATCACCGCGTACTCGCCGCCGAAGTAGCTCTGCAGCAGGTTGCGCGTCGCCGCGTAGCTGGCCGTACGAGCATCCATCCGGGCGAAGAGGAGGCGCGAGAGCGGGCCGGTGAGCTGCGTCGAGAGGATGCGCTCCGTGGGAGCGTGGAAGCTGCCCACGTTCAGCGCCCGCGAGTGGCGCAGGGCGGCGCTGGACGCGCTGGGGGCGAACGGCTCGTGCACGTTGACGACGTCGAGCGTCAGCGCCGTCAGCGACTCCTCGATCGTCCGCGCCACGTCGACGGGCAGCGAGGCGGCACGGCGCCGGGCCGGCGCGAACGGCAGCACCTCGCCCACGCCGAGCACTACAGGCTTGCCGTCGGCGTCGTCAAGCAGGCGCTCGGGATGTGAGCGCAGCGTGCGGCGGCTGTCGCGCACCAGCGATGCCGACTCCGACGGGGCGACGATCAGCACGCGGTGACCGCGGGCGGCCAGTTCATCGGACACCCGTGCGACGTACTCGTTGACCTCGTTGGCCGCCTCCCACGCAAAGGGGGTCACCTGCGCGATGGCCAGACGCTCGGGCGCGGGCACGGAGCACATGTTATTGGCCGCCGCCGGACGGCCGCCGTCCCCCGTGGCCGCCGTCCGGCCGACCGATACGGCACAGTGCGCGGGTGACCACGACGCCCCCGAGCCTGAGCGCCGCCGCCGCGCGCCGGATCGCGCTCGCCGCGCAGGGCTTCGGGCGCCCGCGCCCGTCGCGCCCGCCGGGGACCCGCCAGATCCGGGAGCTCGTCACCCGGCTCGGCGCGCTGCAGCTGGACTCTGTCAACGTCTTCAGCCGCGCGCACTACATGCCGGTGTTCTCACGTCTGGGGCCCTATGACCGGACGCTGCTGGACCGCATCTCCGCCCACGATGCGCCGCTGGCGACGCGGCGGCTGGTCGAGTACTGGGCCCACGAGGCGTCGCTCATCCCGGTGGAGAACCACCCCTTGTTTCGCTGGCGCATGGCCGGCGTCGATGCGGAGGCCTGGGGCTCGATCCGTCGCGTCGTCCGTGAGCGCCCCGAGCTGGTGCGCGACACCCTCGAGCTCGTGGCCGAGCAGGGCCCGATCCGGGCCAGCGCCACGGGGATCCCGCGGCCCGAGCCGCGGCCGGGGCACATGTGGAACTGGCACGACGGCAAGGTGGCGCTCGAGTACCTGTTCTTCACCGGGCGGGTGGCGGCGGCGGGGCGGGTCAACTTCGAGCGCCTCTACGACCTGCCCGAGCGGGTGCTGCCCGCCGAGGTGGCGGGCGCGCCGACGCCAGACCCGGGCGAGGCCCAGCGTCAGCTTGTGCGCATCGCCGCAGCGGCCTTGGGAGTCGCCACCGAGCCCGATCTGGGCGACTACTTCCGCCTGCCGCGCGCCGACTCCAAGGCGCGGGTGGCCGAGCTGGTGGCCGCCGGGGAGCTGACCGAGGTGGAGGTGGCGGGGTGGGGGGCGCCCGCGTATCTCTGGCCGGCGGCCCGGCGCCCGCGGCGTGTCCAGGCCCGGGCGCTTCTGTCGCCGTTTGACTCGCTCGTCTGGTTTCGCCCTCGCGCCGAGCGGCTGTTCGGCTTTCGCTACCGCATCGAGATCTACGTGCCCGCGGCCAAGCGGGTGTACGGCTACTACGTGCTGCCGTTCCTGCTCGGGGACACACTGGTGGCCCGCGTCGATCTCAAGTCAGACCGCCAGAACGGGTCGCTGCTCGTCCAGGCCGCGTTCGCGGAGCCGGGCGTGGACCACGGTCGCGTCGTCGCCGAGCTGGCGGCGGAGCTGCGCGTGACCGCCCACTGGCTCGGTCTGAAGGACGTCGTGGTGCGCGGGCGCGGAGACCTCGCGCCCGCGCTCCAACGTGCGGTGTAGAGCTTCTGCTTCCCTACCGTGACCGCTACGCCTTCGCGGCCACCCTGCCCTTGGTCTTGGACCTGGCCTCGACGGGCTTGCGTGAGTACTTCTTGATGAACGCCTCGGTCAGCTCGCGAGCCTCGTCGTCGGGTCGCTGGGTCATCGGCGACTTCATCAGGTAGGAGCTGGGTCCGTCCAGCTGTCCCGACAGGCCGTTGTTGAGCGCCAGCTTGCAGCAGCGCACGGCGTCGATGACGACGCCGGCGGAGTTGGGGGAGTCCCACACCTCGAGCTTGAGCTCGACGGTGAGCGGCACGTCGCCGAAGGCCTGGCCCTCGAGGCGAATGTGGGCCCACTTGCGGTCGGTCAGCCACGGCACATAGTCGGTGGGGCCGACGTGCACGTTGTCGGCGGGCAGGTCGTGGCCCAGATCGAGGTCACGGCGTTGGTCTTGGAGATCTTCTTGGACTCCAGCCGCTCGCGCTCGAGCATGTTGTAGAAGTCGATGTTGCCGCCCACGTTCAGCTGCTAGGTGCGCTCCAGCTTGACGCCGCGCTCGCGGAACAGGCGGGCGAGCGTGCGGTGGACGATCGTGGCGCCCACCTGGCTCTTGATGTCGTCGCCGATGATGGGCAGGCCGGCCTTCTTGAAGCGCTTGTTCCAGTACTCCTCGCGCGCGATGAAGACCGGGATGCAGTTCACGAAGCCGCATCCGGCCTCGAGGATCTGCTCCACGTACCACTTCGTGGCCTGTTCGGTGCCGACCGGCAGATAGTAGACGACGACGTCGGTGCGCGTGTCCTTGAGCACCTCGACGATGTCGACCGTGGGCCCGGGCGCCTTGGTGATCTTCTCCTTGAGATAGTGGCCCAGGCCGTCGTGGGTCATGCCGCGCTGGACCTCGACGCCGAGCTTGGGGATGTCGTCGCCGAGCTTGTGGGTGTTGTTCTGGCCGGAGAAGATGGCCTCGCTGAGGTCCTTGCCCACCTTGTCGGCATCGATGTCGAACGCGGCGGAGAATTCGATGTCGCGCACGTGGTAGCCGCCGAGGTCGACGTGCATGAGTCCGGGCACCGGCTGGGCCGGGTCGGCGTCCTTGTAGTACTGGACGCCCTGCACAAAGGAGCTGGCGCAGTTGCCGACGCCGATGATGGCGACGCGCACCTTCTCATGCTGATGGCGGGCGGTGCCGTTGGCGGAAACGTTGGTGGTGCTCACTTGGGGGACGTCCCTTCTCGAAAGTTCGCAGGCCCGCTCAGCGGGGCGGGCATCGGCACATGTATGCCACGGGACCCGTTACGTTACAGCCGAGATGTAGACCGATCGGTCTGTATGTTGGGGCGCGCGCGCAGTCACGACGATACAAGTAAACCTATAGATTTAGTCTATAGCGGTGCTGAGCAGAGCGGCCGCCTGTGCCTGAGCCTCGGCGGCCGGCTCCGGGCTGTCGTAGAGCGCGACCTCTGCGGCCGCACCGTCATAGAGGAGCGCGAGCCGGTGGCCGACGCGCTCGGCGTTGCGGGCGCCGGCCGCGCGCGCCAGCGCCGACAGCCGGTCGGCGAACTCTGCCTTGTACGTGGCGGCGACGCCGCGCCCGGGGTGGCCGGGCTCGGTCAGCTCGATGCCCGCGTTGAGGAACGGGCAGCCGCGCAGGGGCCGGCGGGCCGCGGCCAGCGTGTCGTAGACCTCGAGGAGCCGGGCCCGCGGCGCGAGGTCCTCGCGCGCGAGGACCGCGTTTGGCGGGTAGGCCGGGTCGGCGGCCATGGCCGCCAGGTACGCCACCACGACCTCGTCCTTGCTCGCGAAGTGCTGGTAGAGCGTCCGTTTGGACACGTGGGCGGCCGCGCACAGCTCGGCCACACCGGTGCTATTGATCCCGTGCCGGTGAAAGAGGTCGCGCGCGGCCGCCAGGATGCGTTCACGGGCGCCCCGGCCCCCGGAGCGGGCGGACGGATCGGCTGCGGCGCTCACGGCGCCGACCATACCGATCGGTTTCAGGCCTCCGCGGCGGCGGCGTTGAGCTGCTTGCGCACGTAGAGGATGCGCTGCAGCACCGTGAACGCGCTCAGGCCCGCCAGCACGTAGACCGCCGGAGCCAGCAACTGAAAGCTCCCGATCGAGGCGCCCTTGGCGAACACCAGCCCGATGGAGAGGATGACGACGCGGACCGGGCGGGTCGCCAGGCCCACCTTGCAGGCGACTCCGAGCGCCTCGGCACGGGCGCGCGTGTAGGACACCATCAGCGACGCCAGCACCGCCACTACCACCGCGGCCACCGCGGCCTGATTGTTCTGGCTGGCGAAGTAGGCGCCGACCGCGGTCAGCACGATGCCCTCCTCGAGGCGGTCCAGCGTCGAGTCCAGGAAGGCGCCGAACGGCGTCCCCTTGCCCGACATGCGGCTGTAACGGCCGTCCAGCGTGTCCATGATGGAGCCGACGATGAAGGCGATCCCGCCCAGGAAGAACAGCCGCTGCACGATCAGCGCGGCCGCGGCCAGGTTGAGCGCGAATCCGGTCAGCGAGATGGCGTTGGGGGTGAGCCGACTCTCGATGAGCCGCTCGCGCATCAGCTCCTGGGTAGTGGATCCCGCCCGCCCATCGCGGCGCGGCCGGCGCTGCCGCGGCTGCCGAGGGACCGGGGGGAGCTTTGCGACGCCATCCGCTGGGAAAGCCTAGGCGTTTAAGCCGCCGCCTGCCCGAACGCCCATGCGTCGGGGCGGGCGCGGGCCAGCAGCCGGTTGGCCAGGACGGCGGACGTCAGGGCCGTGAGGCCGCCCAGCACGACGTCGGTGAGGTAGTGGTTGCCCGTCGCGATCACCACGAAGCAGATGAACAGCGGGTACACCGCCCACGCGACCGCAGCCGCGCGATGCTTGACCAGCCGGGCCATCGGCCAGCCGAGCATGAGCGAGAAGCAGACGTGCATCGACGGGATGGCGGCATAGAGGTTCAACAGGGCGCTGGATGGCCCGTGCTCGACCGTGATGCCCGTGAACTGCTGGATCGAATCCGTGAAGCCCCACTCGGGCATGAGCCGCGGCGGCGCGGTCGGGTACAGCGCGTACCCGACGAGGGCGAACGCCATCGCGATCATGAACATGTTGCGCACGAAGTAGAACGAGTCGTTGCGGCGCAGATAGATGAACGTCAGGGCGCCCATCGTGACGACGTAGTGCGCGTTGAGGTAGGTCCAGTCGGCGATGTCCATGAGCCAGTGACGGCTGAGCACCCAGGCCTGGATGTGGGGCTCGATGAAGATGTGCAGCGTCCGCTCCAGGTTGATGACCTTGGTCGCGTTCCACGACGCCTTGGCCACGTCGTTGCCGTCCACCAACCCTCGGACCACCTGGTAGCCCAGGTAGGCGCCGACGAACAGCGACAGCTGCCGGACCACGTCCGCCCACCCGCGCGGAAGCACGCGGGTCTCGATCTCTCTGAGTCGCCGCTTCATGGACCGAAGTCCATCCTATAGAGGCGCGTGTCTAGTTCCGGTTAGGCGACCGGCGGTCTGAAATCAGGTGCAACGGGGCGAGTGCGCTCCGACCCGGCTCAGCGCGAACCGGACCTCGAGCCGCACCGGGCCGGCGCGGCGAACGGTCACCCGCGTGAACGCGCCGGCGGGGCCGACGCATCCCGAGCCGGTGACCAGGGCCCAGTACGGCGTGAAGCGGACGTGCAGGATAACCGTCCCCGGGCGGCGGGCGTCCAGGGTGATCCAGTTCGGGCCCATCGCCGTGAGCGTCGCCGCCCCCTGGGCGAGCGGGGTGGGGTCGGCCACGGCGTAGACGCGCCAGTGGGCCGAGCGCATGACCGGGCGCAGGTACGGCAGCCCGCCCCGGATGAGCGCGGCCTCCGCCCGGGCCGAGTAGTCCAGCGTGGCGTCGGGAAGGGCGACGTAACGGACGGCGTTGCGGTGCAGCCACCGCCCGTAGGTCACGGCGTCCAGGCGCCCGTCGTAGAACACGGGGTTGTCAGCGACGTCGAGTTGGCGCTCCCACCCGCGGGCCAGCGGGACGCGGGTCGCCACCCGGTCGGCCTCCCAATGGGAGTTGGTGAACGGGATCTCGATGCGGAACTGCCGCGCGCGCCCACCCGGCCGGGCGCTGAGGAAGCGCAGCAGCGGCTGGTAGTAGGCGGCGGTGGTGGCGGGGTCGCCGGCGACGGCGCCGACGTCGCGCACCGGGGCCTGCCAGCCGATGTACAACAGCGCCGGCGCGGCGAGCGCCAGCAGAACGGTGCGGCGCCGCCACCAGATGAGGGCGGCGAGCGGGGCCGCCAGCAGCGTGCCGAGGCGGGCGATGTTGCTGCCCACCGGCGACGGGATGACGAACAGGATCAGCGCGGCGAGGGCGTAGACGGCGGCCCCGGCGCGCAGCGCGGGCACGGTGCGCGGCGTGGCGACGATCGCCGCCGCGCACACGGCCAGCACCGGCGCCAGCGTGGCGATGGCGAACGGCTCGGTGCCGCCCTCGGGGAAGGCGATGGCCAGCAGCGCGACCGGCGCCAGCGCGGCGCCCGCCACCGCGGCGCCGGGGAGGGCGGCCGCGACCCGGCGACCGGGGAGTGCCGCCGCGAGGGCATAACCGGCGGCGGCGATCGCCGCGAACAGCGCGGCCACGGGGCTGCACAGCGCCGCCAGGAACGCGAGCCCGGCGGCGAAGGCGACGCGGCCCGAGTCCAGCGCGGCGATCGCCGCCAGCGCCGGGAGTGCGCCGAAGGCGAGCGGGAGGCGGCCGGTGTAGAGGTTGATGGCCGTGGCGGCGCCGAAGAGCGCGGCGCCGAGCCACGCCCGCTCGCCGAAGTGACGCCGTGCCATCGGCTCGAACACGGCCGCCGTGGCGGTGGCGGCCAGCGCTGCGGCGAGCTGAGGGGTGAGCAGCGCGGAGATGGCCGGGAACAGCACGCTGTAGCCGAGGATGTGATGGCCGCCGTACCAGTAGTCGTTCCACAGGCCGAACCCCTGCTGGGAGAACAGCTCAGCGCGGAACAGATGCGCCGCCAGATCCTGCGAGGGTGGCGAGACGATCACGTAGACGGCCGCGAGGAGCCCGGCGGTCAGTACCGGGGCCACCCGCCGCCAGGGCAGAGTGCTCGCGTGTGCGCGCGTGTGCGGGGTCGCGGTGGTGGCGGTCATGCGGTCATGCCAAGGTCGGGTCCGCGGCGAAGGCCGCCACGCGGTGGCCCAGCGCGGGCTCGTCGAGCCAGGGCCAGTGCCCCGCGCCGGGGACGTGCTGGACGGTGGCGTGGGGTAGGCGCCGCCCGTAGGCGTCGGCGAAAGCCGGCGCCAGCCACGGGTCCTGCTCGCCCCAGACCACGAGGGCAGGCTGGGTGAGGGCCTCGAGTCCCGCGCCGGCAGCGGCCAGCGCCCGCTCGTCCACGGAGCGGTGCAGGCGCAGGATCGCCCGCTGGGTGCCCTGGTCGAACTGGTCCCACACCGCGTTCACCCGCGCGTCGGGCCACGCGTCGGGCCGGGCGCTGCCATGGCGCAGAACGCGCGCCAGCAGCCAGCGGCTGACCGCCCCCATGATGAGCTCCCCCGCGCCGGGGCGCCGCCACCAGCGCACGATCGCGGGCCACTGGAAGCCGTCGAGGAGCGGAACGGCGTCCAGGAGGGCCAGCCGCGTCACCCGGCCGGGATGGCGCTGGGCGAAGATCAGGCCGATGGCCGCCCCCCAGCCGTGGCCCACCACCGCCACCTGATCGAGTCCGAGGGCGTCTAGAAACTGCTCCACGAACCCGGCGTAGGCAGGCAGGGCGTAATCGAGGTTGCCGGCCTTGCTCGTGCGGCCGAAGCCGGGCAGGTCGGGCGCCACGCCGCCCGACACCTCCAGCAGCGCCAGCCAGTCGTCCGAGCTCGTCGGGACGCTGTGCAGGTAGAGGACCTCGCTCTCGCGCGCCGTGGCACGGCGGTAGAAGACGGAGGCCCCGGCGATCTCGATCGTGTGGTCGTCGACGCCCACGCCCGGCCGAGGATAACGTCCGCGGCGTGACTGACCCGGCCTGGAAACGCCCCGCCGCCCGGCGCGTGCGCGCCGTGCGCGATCGGCTGCGCCTCGTCTACGGCATCCCGGGCTGGGCCGCCCACGGCCATCCCATCGCCGAGCTGATCCTCACCGTGCTCTCGCAGTCCACCAACGACCGCAACCGCGACGTCGCCTACCTGCGACTGCGGGAACGGTTCCCGACTTGGGAGGACGTCCGCGACGCGCCGGTGGACGAGCTTGAGGATGCGATCCGGCCGGGCGGCATCTCCAAGGTCAAGTCCGCCCGGATCAAGTCGATCCTGCAGGCCATCGAGCCGGTGCGGGAGATCTCCCTGGATGGCCTGGGGGAGATGACGGTCCCGCAGGCCCAGCAGTACCTGACCGCGCTGCCCGGGGTGGGGCGCAAGACCGCGGCCTGCGTGCTTCTGTTCGCGCTGGGAATGCGCGACGTCCCCGTCGACACCCACGTCTCGCGCGTGGGCACGCGCCTGGGGCTGTTCCGGCCCAAGGCGCCGTTCGAGGAGATGCACGACGAGATGCTCGCCATCACCCCGCGGGGCCAGGAGCTCGAGTTTCACATCAACCTCCTGCGCCACGGGCGGCGCACCTGCCACGCGCGGCGGCCCGAGTGCGCGGCCTGCGCGTTGCAGCGGATGTGCCCGAGCGCCTTCACGTTCTAGGTCTGCGGCGACGCGCGCGCACGCCAACAGCGGCTTAGGAAGGCAGCTCGGGGCCCGCGGGAGCCGTGTGTCGAGTTATGCACCGTATGCGGGCTTATTTTGCATTGGGGTCGCGCCGGCGGCCTTCCCAAGCCGCAGTTGACGCGCGCTGCGTGGTTCCGTACGCGCCACACGATCTGCTACTCTGAGACTCAGATTTTTATAACCGCAAGGGAGTAGACAAGAACATGGGAAAGACGATCGGAATCGACCTCGGGACGACCAACAGCTGCATGGCCGTGCTCGAGGGTGGCGAGCCGACGGTGATCGAGAACGCCGAAGGTGGGCGCACGACTCCGTCGGTGGTCGCGTTCAGCAGCGGGGGTGAGCGTCTCGTCGGCACCGTCGCCAAGCGACAGGCCGTGACCAACCCGCAGAACACGGTCTTCTCCATCAAGCGCTTCATGGGCCGCAAGGAGGCCGAGGTGCGCGAGGAGGAGTCGATCGTGCCCTACAAGGTCGTGTCGGGCCCGGGCGGCGACGCCCGCGTGGAGGCCGGCGACAAGCAGTACTCGCCGCCGGAGATCTCGGCGATGATCCTCGGCAAGCTCAAGGCCGACGCCGAGGCCTACCTGGGCGAGACCGTCGACTCGGCGGTCATCACCGTCCCCGCGTACTTCAACGACGACCAGCGCCAGGCGACCAAGGACGCCGGCAAGGTCGCCGGGCTCGACGTCAAGCGCATCATCAACGAGCCGACCGCGGCCTCGCTGGCCTACGGGTTGGACAAGGAGACCGACCAGACGATCCTCATCTTCGACCTCGGCGGCGGCACCTTCGACGTGTCGGTGCTCGAGATCGGCGACGGCGTGTTCGAGGTCAAGGCCACCGCGGGAGATAACCACCTCGGCGGCGACAACTTCGACAAGGCCCTCGTGGACTGGCTGGTCAAGGAGTTCAAGGCGTCCCAGGGGATCGACCTGGCCGCCGACCCGATGGCGCTGCAGCGGCTCTACGAGGCCGCCGAGAAGGCCAAGATCGAGCTCTCCACCACCCAGGAGACCCAGATCAACCTGCCGTTCATCACGGCCGACGCCTCCGGGCCCAAGCACCTGGACATGCGCCTCACGCGCGCCAAGCTCAACGAGCTGACCGCAAACCTGCTCGACCGTACGGTCGCCCCGGTTCGCCAGGCGCTCGACGACGCCAAGGAGAAGGGCGCCGGCACCATCGACCACGTCGTGCTGGTCGGCGGCATGACCCGCATGCCCGCCGTGCAGGAGAAGGTCAAGGAGCTCACGGGCAAGGAGCCGCACCGCGGCGTCAACCCCGATGAGGTCGTGGCCGTGGGCGCCGCCATCCAGGCCGGCGTGTTGGCCGGAGACGTCAAGGACGTCCTCCTGCTCGACGTCACCCCGCTCACCCTCGGTATCGAGACCAAGGGCGGCGTGATGACCAAGCTGATCGAGCGCAACACCACGATCCCGACTCGCAAGTCCGAGGTCTTCTCGACCGCGGAGGACAACCAGCCCAGCGTGGAGATCCACGTCCTTCAGGGCGAGCGCGAGATGGCGACCTATAACAAGTCGCTGGGCAAGTTCCAGCTCACCGGCATCCCGCCGGCGCCGCGCGGCATCCCGCAGATCGAGGTCGCATTCGACATCGACGCCAACGGCATCCTCAACGTCTCGGCCAAGGACCTGGGCACGGGCAAGGAGCAGAAGATCGAGATCCGCTCCGGCTCCGGGCTCTCCGAGGACGAGATCAAGCGCATGGTGTCCGACGCCGAGTCGCACGCCGACGAGGACAAGCGCCAGCGCGAGCTCGCCGAGGCCCGCAACAACGGCGAGAACGCCGCCTACCAGGCCGAGCGCCAGCTCAAGGAGCTCGACGAGCAGATCGACTCCTCGTCCAAGGAGGAGATCGAGGCCGCCATCAAGGCTGTCCGCGAGTCGCTGACCTCGACCGACGCCGCCGAGATCAATGCCAAGACCGAAACGCTGCAGTCGGCGTTCCACAAGGTCTCCGAGGCGATGTACCAGCGCGCCCAGGAGCAGGCGACCGCGTCGGGCGCCGACGGCACCGGCGCCAACGGCGCCTCCTCCGAGAACGGCGCGAGTGCCGAGGAGGACGTGGTCGACGCCGAGGTTGTGGACGAAGGGAAGTAGTCCCCAATGTCCACTGACCGCACCAACCCGCCTGAGACGGTGGAGTACCAGCAGGCGCCTGAGGCCGAACTGCCTCAGGCGCCGCCGGGCGCCCCCGAGGGCCACGACGCCACGCCGCCGCAGGGCGAGCCCGGTCTCGCGGCCGCGGGAACCCCGGGCGACAGCGACGGGCCCGGGTCGCCGTGCGATCTCGACGATCTCGCCGCCAGGGCCGAGAAGGCCGACGAGTATCTGGCGCTGGCCCAGCGCACTCAAGCCGATTTCGAGAACTACCGCAAGCGCGCCACGCGTGAGGCCAAGGCCGCGCAGGAGCGCGGGGCGGTCAAGCTCGCCCAGGCCCTTCTGCCCGCGATCGACAACCTCGATCGCGCGCTGGCCCACGCCGACGAGGTCGTGGCCGACGGAGCCGACAACGGCGCCGCCTCGCTGGTGGCCGGCCTCAAGCACGTTCATGCCGACGTGATCGCCGCCCTGGGCAACGTCGGGATCGAGCGCTACTCGCCCGAGGGCGAGCCGTTTGACCCGCAGTTCCACGAGGCGGTCGCCCAGCAGCCGGTCGAGGGCGCGGAGCCCGGCGTCGTCGTCGAGGTCTTCCAGCGCGGCTACCGCATGGGCGACAGCGTCGTGCGCCCGGCACGCGTCGTCGTCGCCGGGTGAGGAGGGCGGTGATCAACCGTGGCTGACCGGCCCGACTACTACAAGATCCTCGGGGTCGGCAAGAACGCCTCCGAGGACGAGATCAAGAAGGCCTACCGCAAGCTCGCCCGCAAGTACCACCCGGACACCAACCAGGGTGACAAGAAGGCCGAGGAGCGCTTCAAGGAGATCTCGCAGGCACACGACGTCCTGTCCGATCCCGATAAGCGCAAGGCCTATGACCGCGGCGGGCTGCTGGGTGGCTTCGGCCAGGCGGGCGGCGGCTTCGATCCGGGTGCCTTCACCGGCGGCTTCTCGGACATCCTCTCCAACCTGTTTGGAGGCGGCGGCGCCGGCGGCGCGGCCGGTGGCCGCGGCGGGACCGCCGGCGGCCGGACGCGGGCGCGCGCGCAGCGCGGCCGTGACCTCGAGACCGAGGTCTCGCTGAGCTTCGAGCAGGCCGTCAAGGGCGCCCAGGTGCCGCTGGCGGTGCCGACCTCGCAGCCGTGCCCCACCTGCCATGGCTCCGGCGCCAAGCCCGGGACGTCGCCGCGGGTGTGCCCCGTGTGCGACGGCCGCGGGGTGGAGTCCCAGAGTCAGGGGATCTTCTCGATGTCGCAGCCGTGCTCGAACTGCCACGGCTCGGGAACCGTGATCGACGATCCATGCCCGACCTGCCAGGGCTCCGGCGCCCAGCGCTCGGTCAAGCGCATGCGCGTCAACATCCCCGCCGGCGTCAAGGACGGCAGCCGGATCCGCCTGGCCGGCAAGGGCGAGCCGGGATTCGGGCCTGCCCAGCCCGGCGGCGACGCCGCGCCCGCCGGAGACCTGTACGTGATCACGCGGGTGGCCGAGTCCCCGGTGTTCAAGCGCAACGGCGACAACCTCGAGGTCGAGGTGCCGCTGACCATCCCTGAGGCGCTCCAGGGGGCGGTCATCGAGGTGCCGACGCTCAACGGCTCCAAGCGCCTGCGCGTACCGGCCGGCACCAGGCACGGGACCGTGCAGCGGCTCCGCGGCGAGGGCCCGGCGCGACTGGGCGGCAAGGGCAACGGCGACATCCACTACCGGTTCGTCCTCGACGTGCCGGCGCAACTGTCACCGGAGCAGTCCGAGGCGGTCGACAGGCTTTCCAAGGTGATGAACGGCAACCCGCGCGCGCGACTGTTCGCCGCGGCCGGCGGCGAGGCGAGGTAGTGGCCTCCCGCCGGATCCGCACCACCACGCGCGTCGAGGTCTCCTCCGAGCGCGGGGTGTTCATGATCTCCGTGGCCGCCGACCTGGCCGAGATGCACCCCCAGACGCTGCGCATGTACGAGGCGCGCGGGCTCATCGAGCCCAAGCGCTCGCCCAAGGGCACGCGCCTGTACTCCCAGAAGGACGTGGACCGTCTGCGGCGCATCCAGGAGATGACCGCCGAGCTGGGCATGAACCTGGCCGGCGTGGAGCGGGTGTTCGAGCTCGAGGAGCAGCTGGACGCGATGTCGCGCAAGGTGGCTGCGCTCCAGAAGCGCGCCGATCAGCTGGGGGCCGAGGTGGAGCGCCTCGAGGCGCTGCGCCGCGAGCTGCGCGCCGAGATCGTGCCCTACGTGCGCGGCGGCGAGCTCATCCGCCACGGCGATCTCCAGGGCCTGGACTTCCGTGTCCGGGCCGGCGAGAACCGCTGAGGGCCGGGCGATCGGGGTAACACGCAGCGCGCCGACCGACGATTCGCCGTGTTGGGGTATGCAACGATCTTGTGGCGGTGGAGGCGGGGCCGAAGCGTGCCGATCAGACAATCATGGAGCAGACGATTTCACGGGCATCAGCAGCATGGGAGTGACCGGGTCGCTGGGCCGCGCCCGCGCCGTCGCGGCGGCGGCGTGCGTGCTGTGTGCCGGCGCGCTCTGGGCATCGCCCGCGCTGGCCGCGAGCTCCCCGGGCCGCTCGACGTGGCTGGGCTCGGCGCCCGCCAACGGCAAGCTGTCACTCGCGTTCCCCCTCAAAGCCGACCTCACTGGCCTCACCCGGTTCGCCACCGCGGTCTCTGACCCCCGGTCTCCGAATTACGCCCAGTACGAGTCGATCGCGAACCTCGCTCGCCGGTTCGGCGCGCCGGCGGCGGAGCGGTCGCGGGTCGCCAGCTACCTCAAGCACGTCGGCGCCACCGGGGTCAAGATCGACGTCACCGGACTGTTCGCCGACGCGTCGATGAACGTGGCGCAGGCCCAGCGGCTGTTCGGTACCACGCTGGGCAGCTTCCGTCCCGCACGCGGGCGCGCTCACGGCGCCACCTTCATGGCGCCCGTCAACGGGCCTCAGCTTCCCGCGGCGCTGCGCCGCGACGTGACCGGCGTGGTGGGACTGGATACCCAGCCGCTGTTCGGATCCGCGACGCCCGAGAGTGCCAATGCTGCCTGGCCCCACGCCGCGGCGGCGTCCGCCGCCGTGGGCAAGGACGACGAGTCTGGCTACCTGAAGCGCTCCGGCACCGCCGCCGGGTGCGCCGCTGCGGTCTCGCAGTCGGGCTTCACGCCCAACCAATACCTCACCGCCTACAACTACGCCCCGCTCCAACAGGCGGGCTTCGAGGGTCAGGGCGAACGGGTCGCGCTCATCGAGATCGACGGCTTCCGCTATTCGGACCTGCGCAACTTCTCCAAGTGCTTCGGCCTGGCCACGCCGGCCATCAACGGCTTCGGCGTGCACCTCAAGAAACCGCTGGCCCCGGGCGGGGAGTCCACCCTGGACCTCGAGGTGCTCGACGCCGCCGCCCCCAAGCTCAAGGCCGTCGACGTCTACGAGTCGCGTCCGGACGCCTCTGACGTGCTGGAGTCGCTGACCGCGCCGCTGAGCAATCCGGGCAGCAAACCCGATGTGATCTCGGCATCGCTGGGCTCGTGCGAGGAGGCGACCCGGCTGACGATCGGCAGGTCCGGGCTGCGCCACGTCGAGGGCGCCCTGGCCCTGGCCGCCGCCAGCGGCATCTCGGTGCTGGCCTCCAGCGGCGACGACGGCTCGTCGGCGTGCCTGACCCCGAGCGGCCGGCCGCTGCCGGGGCTTGCCGTCAGCTACCCGGCGTCCTCGCCATTCGTCACCGGCGTCGGCGGGACCAACGTGACGCTCAACGCCGCCAATCAGATCGTCTCCCAGGAGGTGTGGAACGACTCCCCGCTCGTGTTCGCCTCCGGGGGCGGTGGCTTGAGCACGCTGTTTGACCGCCCCTCCTACCAGAACTCGTCCGTGCTCGCCTCTCACCGGGCGGTGCCCGACGTGGCGATGCTCGCCGACGTCGCTCCCGGCTACGAGATCTTCTGCACGGCCAGGGGCGACTGCACCGGGCAGGGCCGCACCAACCGGTGGACCCAGGTGGGCGGCACGAGCGCGGCCGCGCCGCTGCTGGCCGGCGGCCTGGCACTCGTTGACCAGTCGCTGCGCCGCAACCACCACCAGGACATCGGCCTCGCCAACCCGCTGCTCTACGGGATCGCGCACTCGAGCTCAGCGCCCAACGTCATCTCCGACGTGCTCGCCAACAACAACGACCTCGGCCAGAGCCTCGACGGAAAGGCGCTCGGCTGCTGCACCGCCGGTCCCGGCTTCGACGAGGCATCGGGCCTGGGCAGCGTCAACCTCACCGGCCTGGCCTTTGCGGCCGGGGGGCTCGTGCCGCCAATCGTAAACGTCAGCCTGTCGCTGCCCTTGCAGCGCCACCCCGTGGCGGCCAAGCACGTCCTGGCGCGGGTCAGCTGCTCAGGCCACTGCCTGATGGGTGCCTTCACACGCATCAAGATCGGCCGCTCGGGCAGGCCCTTCACCAGGTACTCCGACGTCTACCTGCTCAAGAAGGGCGGGCACAAGACGATCAAGATCGGGCTGGACCGCAAGACCGTGTCCAAGCTGCGCTTGGCCCTGGCCCGGGGTCAGCGGATCACCGCCACGGTGTACGGGGCGATCCGCGACCCCAGCGGCAACGTCGAGTCGCGCACGCGCGGCGAGGATCTGCGCATCCGGGGGTAGCCGGGTCGGCCGGTCGACCGGCCCGACGGCTCCGCCGTCAGACAAGAGGTCCGAAGGCTTGGCGCGCCGGTGCGCACCGGACCTTGAACACCGCCGCGAATCGTGCGCTAATCTTAGTCGTACGGACTTAGATTTCTACCTCTGAACACGGATCCGATCTATGCAACCAGACCGCTTCACCATCAAGTCTCAGGAGGCGCTGCAGGCCGCCCAGCGGCTGGCCGACGAGCGGCGCAATCCACAGACCACCCCCGAGCACCTGCTCGCCGTCCTGCTGGAGCAGGAGGGCGGCGTCGTGGCGCCGGTGCTGCGCAAGCTGGGCGCCGAGCCCGCCGCGGTGCGACAGTCGGTGGGCGCGCGGCTCGATGCGCTGCCCAAGCTGGCCGGCGGCGGCGGCGCCGCCGAACCCGCGGGCGGGTCCACCGAGCTCGTCCAGATCCTGCGCACCGCCGAGACCGAGATGCGCGGGCTCAACGACGAGTACGTCTCCACCGAGCATCTGCTGCTCGCGCTCGCCGCCCATCCCGGCGGAGCCGGCGATGCCCTGCGCCAGAACGGCGCGTCCCGCGACGAGCTGCTCAAGGCGCTGAGCGAGGTGCGCGGCTCGCACCGCGTCACCGACGAGAACCCCGAGGACAAGTTCCGGGCGCTGGAGAAGTACGGCCGCGACCTCACCGATGCCGCCTCCCAGGGCAAGCTCGATCCGGTCATCGGGCGCGACGACGAGATCCGCCGCGTGATCCAGGTCTTGTCGCGGCGCACCAAGAACAACCCGGTGCTGATCGGCGAGCCCGGCGTCGGCAAGACCGCCATCGCCGAGGGCCTGGCCCAGCGCATCGTCTCCGGCGACGTGCCCGAGGGCCTGCGCGACCGCCGCGTCGTTGCCCTGGACATCGGCGCACTGATCGCCGGCTCCAAGTACCGCGGCGAGTTCGAGGACCGGCTCAAGGCGGTGCTGAAGGAGATCGCGGACGCGGGCGGCACGGTGATCCTCTTCATCGACGAGCTGCACACGATCGTCGGGGCGGGTGCCGCCGAGGGCGCGGTGGACGCCGCCAACCTGCTCAAGCCGATGCTGGCCCGCGGCGAGCTGCGCGCGGTCGGCGCCACCACGCTGGACGAATACCGCAAGCACATCGAGAAGGACGCCGCGCTGGAGCGTCGCTTCCAGCCGGTGTACGTGGGCGAGCCCAGCGTCGAGGACACGATCGCCATCCTGCGCGGGCTCAAGGAGCGCTACCAGGTCCACCACAAGGTCCGCATCCAGGACTCGGCGCTGGTCGCCGCCGCGGCGCTCAGCCAGCGCTACATCGCCGACCGCTTCCTGCCCGACAAGGCCATCGACCTCATGGACGAGGCGGCGTCGCGCATCCGCATGGAGATCGACTCCAAGCCCATCGAGATCGACGAGGTCGATCGCCACATCATGCAGCTGGAGATCGAGCTGCAGTCGCTGGGCGACGATGACGACCCGGGAACGCAGGCCCGGCGCGAGCAGCTCGAGCGCACGCTGGCCGAGGAACGCGAGCGCTCGGACGGGATGCACGCCGAGTGGCAGCGCGAGAAGCAGACGCTGGGCGCCGTGGCCGACATCCAGGAGCGCCTCGAGGAGGCCAAGATCGAGCTCGAGCGCGCCCAGCGCGAATCCGACCTCGGTCGCGCCGCCGAGCTTCAGTACGGCACGATCCCCGAGCTGACCAAGGCGCTTGAGGAGGCCGAGCTGGCCGAGCAGGAGGCCGCCGCCAGCACCGACGGCGCCAGGGGCCCGCGTTTCCTCAAGGACGTGGTCGACGCCGACGACGTCGCCGAGATCGTGTCCAAGTGGACCGGCGTCCCGGTGTCGCGCCTGATGGAGGGCGAGATCGAGAAGCTCATCCACATGGAGGAGCGCCTGCACCGCCGCGTCATCGGCCAGGATGAGGCCGTGAGCGCGGTGTCCACCGCGCTGCGCCGCTCGCGGGCGGGCCTGTCGGATCCCAACCGTCCCATCGGGAGCTTCCTGTTCCTCGGCCCCACCGGCGTCGGCAAGACCGAGCTGGCGCGGGCGCTGGCCGAGTTCATGTTCGACACCCAGGAGGCGATGGTGCGCATCGACATGTCGGAGTACATGGAGAAGCACGCGGTCAGCCGCCTGGTGGGAGCGCCGCCCGGCTACGTGGGCTATGAGGAGGGCGGTCAGCTGACCGAGGCGGTGCGCCGTCGGCCCTATTCGGTGGTCCTGCTCGACGAGATCGAGAAGGCGCACCCCGATGTCTTCAACACCCTGCTGCAGGTGATGGACGACGGCCGTCTGACCGACGGCCAGGGCCGGACCGTGTCCTTCAAGAACGTGGTGCTGATCATGACGTCGAACATCCCGGGCGGGCGGGCCGGCGTGGAGGCGAGCTTCAAGCCGGAGTTCATCAATCGCCTCGACGACATCGTCGAGTTCGAGCCGCTGACCCGCGAACAGATCGGCGAGATCGTCGATGTCCAGGTCGCGGTGCTCATCCGCCGCGTCCGTGAACGTGAGGTCGAGGTTGAGCTATCCGACGCGGCACGCACGCTGATCGGCAACCTGGGCTATGACCCCACCTACGGGGCGCGGCCGCTCAAGCGGGTGATCCAGAAGCGCCTTCTTGACCCGCTGGCACTGGCGATCCTGGAGGGGCGCTTCGGCCCCGGTGACACCGTCTGGGTGGACGCCGTGGACGGCGAGCTCTCGCTCGAACGCGCCGCGGTCGACGCGCCGGCGGCCACGATCTGAAAACGTGCCAACCTCAAGGTGAGCCTGAGGGCCTGCCGTACGAACCGTCCGAGACGCTCTCCTTGCCGCCGCACCGCCGCGCCGTGCAACGCGACCGGGGGGTATCCGGTACAAGTGCGCTGACCACCGCACAACAGGGAGTGCCAGATGCCTACCTACGTCATGCTCACCACCCTGACCCCCGACGGGGTCCAGACGATCAAGAACAACCCCGGCCGGATCCGCGAGGTCAACCGCGAGGTCGAGCAACTCGGTGCCACGGTCAAGGCGCAGTGGGCGACGCTGGGCCAGTTCGACTTCGTCAACATCATCGAGGCGCCGGACGAGCAGACGATCGCCCGCGTGTCGCTGGAGCTCAGCTCCCGGGGGACCGGACGCTACGAGACCCTCAGCGCCATCCCGATCGACGATTTCATCGGGCTGATCTAGTGGTCGCTCGCGACCACTAGTGGGTCTGCCCGAATGATCGAGACGGTTCTCGTCCTCGGCGCGGGCGCGCGCGAGCACGCCATCATCCAGACGCTGGCCCGGTCGCCGCGCACGCCCAGGCTCGTGTGCGCCCCGGGCAACGTCGGGATCGCCCGTGACGCCGAGATCCGCCCTTTGGATCTAGGGGACCCCCCCGCGGTCATCGGCGCCGCCCTCGACATCGCCCCGGATCTCGTGGTCGTGGGGCCGGAGGCGCCGCTGGTGGCCGGGGTCGTCGACGCGCTCGCCGACGCCAAGATCCGCTGCTTCGGGCCCAGCGCCGCCGCCGCCCGTCTGGAGGGTTCGAAGGCGTTCTGCAAGGAGATCATGGCCGCCGCGGGCGTGCCCACGGCCGCCTACACCGTTGTGACCACGCCCGAGGAGGGGATGGCGGCGATCACGCGCTACCCGGTGGTGATAAAGGCCGATGGCCTGGCCGCCGGCAAGGGCGTGATCATCGCGGCCGACGAGGCCGAGGCGCGGGCCGCGCTCCAGGACCTGCTCGTGGCGCACCGGTTCGGCACCACCCAGGTGGTTGTTGAGGAGCATCTGGTCGGTGAGGAGCTGTCGCTGCTGGCGGTGTGCGACGGCGTCACCGCGGTGCCGCTGGCCTCCGCCCAGGACTACAAGCGGATCTTCGACGGCGACCTGGGGCCCAACACCGGGGGGATGGGCTCCTACTCGCCGGTGCCGGCCGTGGACGAGGGGCGCGCTCGCGAGATCTGCGCCGCCGTCCACCAGCCGGTGCTCAATCTGATGGCGAGGCGGGGCTCGCCGTTTCACGGCGTCCTGTACGCCGGCCTCATGATGACCGCGGAGGGTCCCAAGACGCTGGAGTTCAACGTCCGCTTCGGCGATCCCGAGACTCAGGCGATCCTGCCGCGGCTGCGCAGCGATCTGCTCGAGGTCCTGGAGGCGACGTGCGAGCCCGGGGGTCTGGCGGGCCTGCCCCCGCTGCAGTGGGCGCCGGAGATGGCGGTCACCGTCGTGCTGGCCAGCGCGGGCTATCCGGCGTCCTTCCACGCCGGCGACGTGATCACCGGGCTTGGCCGCGTGCCCCCGGGCGTGTTCGTGACCCACGCGGGCACCGGGCGCTCGGCCCGCGGGCAGGTCGTGACCGCCGGCGGGCGGGTCCTGAGCGTCACGGCTCTGGGGGCCACGCCGACCCGCAGCCGGGCGGCCGCCTATGCTGCAGCCGACATGATCCGGTTCGAGGGTAGGCAGCTGCGGCGCGACATCGCGCTGAGGGCGGCGGGATGAGCTCGGGCCCGCCGCCGCGCGGCGCGGCCGAAGATGAGCTGACACCGGAGCGCGCCCCGGGCGAGCCCGGGCTCGCCGCCGCCCCCGACCTCCCGCGCGACACCGCGTCGATGGCGGAGACCGCCGCGGAGATCGAGGAGCTCAGAGTCGACGCGCCACAGGTGGCGATCCTGATGGGGTCCCAGAGCGACCTGCCCGCGATGGAGAAGGCCGAGACCGAGCTCACCCACCGCGGGATCCGCTCCGAGACCCGGGTGATGTCGGCTCATCGCGAGCCCGACACCGTCGCGGATTATGCGAAGAACGCTCGGCTGCGGGGGATCAAGGTGATCATCGCCGGGGCCGGACTGTCGGCCGCGCTTCCGGGGGTCGTCGCCGCCCACACGGACCTGCCGGTGATCGGGGTGCCGCTCACCAGCCGCACGTCGGTGGCGGGCGGCCTCGACGCGCTGCTGTCCATCTCCCAGATGCCCCCGGGCGTGCCGGTGGGCTGCGTGGGCGTCGACAACGCGCGCAACGCGGCGGCGCTGGCGGCGCGCATCCTCGGGATCTGAGTGGCGTTCCGCCGCTGCGGGACCGCCCGCCGAGCCGGCGGACGGTCAGGGCGTCTAGGACGCCCGGAGCAGGTCCTGGATGTACTGCGCGATCACGGCCGCGTCGGTGCGGCGTGGGCGCGGGACCCGCCTGGTCTCCCGGACATGCCTACCGGGGCTCTGTGTCGTCCTCATGTGTTTCCTCGCAGAGCTTTTCGTTGTACGATGCACGTCGTACGATACCAGCTTGTACGATGATCATCGAACAAAGCCGCCGGGGTTCGTAGTATGGAAGGGGCAATGTCAACGCACACCACCGAATCGATCGCCCATCCCCCCCGGGCGGAGCTGGAGCTCGGTGCCGTGTTGCACGCGCTGAGCGACCCGGTGCGCTTGCGGATCGTGGCCGAGCTGGCCCACGGTGAGGGTGACCACACCTGCGGCAGCTTCGCCCTGCCGGTGACCAAGTCTACCTGCACGCACCATTTCAAGGTCCTGCGCGAGGCAGGCGTGATCCAGCAGCGACCGCAGGGGACGACCCGGCTCAACCGGCTGCGGCGCGAGGACCTGGAGGCTCGCTTCCCGGGGCTGCTCGAGTGCGTGCTGCAGGCGGCCGCCCACGCCGATCTGCTCGACGACGGCGGCGCGAACACGCGGGACGGCGTCGTCGCCGCGACGGCCGCATCCACGCCGCAGAGCAACGCCGTCGCGTAGCCTTCCGCGCCCTTGATCGCGCGCTACACACGCCACGAGCTCGGCGAGGCCTGGTCGGACTTCGCCCGCTTTGACGCCATGCGCCGCGTCGAAGTCGCGGCCTGCGAGGAGATGGACGGCCCCACGGAGGCCGACCTTGAGGCGATCCGTGCGGCCACCTTCACCGTGGAGGCCGTCAACGAGCGCGAGAAGGTCACTGACCACGACACCGCGGCGTTCGTGGACGTGCTCTCGGAGTCGGCCGGCCCCGCAGGGCGCTGGATCCACTACGGGCTGACCTCGTCCGATGTGCTGGACACCGGTCTGGCGCTTCAGATCAAGCGCGTCGCCGGTTTGGTGGTGCCCGATGCCCATCGCCTCGCTGCGGCGCTGGCCGCCAAGGCGCGCGAGCACGTCGACACCCTGTGCGTCGGGCGCACCCACGGCATCCACGCGGAGCCCACCACCTTCGGGATCAAGCTGGCCGGCTTCGCCTTCGAGGCCCACCGCAACGCGCAGCGGCTCGAGCGCGCGTTCGCGCAGGTGTCGGTCGGCGCCGTGTCAGGCGCGGTGGGCACCTACTCGGCCACCTCAGCCGATTTCGAGGCGCGCGTGCTCGCCCGTCTCGGCCTGGGGCGCGAGCCGGTCTCCACCCAGGTGGTGGCCCGCGACCGCCACGCCGAACTGCTGCAGACGATCGCGCTGGCCGGCGCCGGTCTGGAGCGCTTCACCACCGAGCTGCGCCACCTGGCGCGCACCGAGGTGGGCGAGGTCCGCGAGCCGTTCGGCCCCGGGCAGAAGGGCTCGAGCGCCATGCCGCACAAGCGCAACCCGATCAAGTCAGAGCAGGTGTCGGGGCTCGCCCGCGTGCTGCGCGGGAACGCCGCCGCGGGGGTGGAGGACGTGGCGCTCTGGCACGAGCGCGACATCTCCCACTCGTCGGTGGAGCGGATCATCCTGCCCGACTCCACGATCCTGCTCGACCACATGCAGCGGCGAGTGCTGGCGCTCGTGGATGGGATGGTGGTGGATGCCGCGCGCATGCGCGAGAACCTGGGACTGACCTACGGCGCGCTGTTCTCCCAGCGCGTGTTGCTGGCGCTGGTGGCGGCGGGCAGCACCCGTGACGACGCCTACCGCGTGGTCCAGCGAGTGGCCCAGCTGGCGCTTGATGAGCGCACGCCGATGCGTGAGCTGCTGGCGGGCGACGATGCCGCCGCGGGACTCGATCTCGATGCGATCTTCGACTACGCCCCGTTTGTCGGCAACGCCCATGAGATCGTCGCGCGCCTGGACGAGATCGCCGCGCCGGCCCCGGTCTGAGCCTACAGGACGCTAGATCTCCCAGCCGCCGTCGTCGGCGGTCTGCGCGGCGGCGAGCGCGGCGTCGAGCTGGCGCAGCGCCGCGGGCAGCCGCGTGGCCAGCTGGCGCCCGGCATCGGTGAGGGTGACGCGGCGGCTGGTGCGCTCGAACAGGCTCACCCCAAGCTCGCGCTCGAGCGCGACGATCCGGCGGCTGAGCGTCGAGGGCGTCACTCCAAGGCGGGCGGCGGCGCGCCCGAAGTGCAGCTCCTCGACCAGCGCGCCGACCGAGCGCAGCTCACGCAGTTCGATCACGATCGGCCACGGTACATCATTGCGTCGCACGCAACGCAAGCTTCCGTGGACGCGGCTTGATCCGTGACCGCGATCCGGGTTAGCTACAGGTCCGTTCTCAAGGAGGAAGAGGGATGACCAGCATCGCCATCGTGGGATCCGGGGTCTCGGGTCTGCATCTCGGCCTGTTCCTGCAGCAGCACGACGTCCCGGTGACGCTCTACACCGACAAGACCGCCGAGCAGATCGCTGCCGGCCGGCTGCTCAACACCGTGGCCCACCACCATCACACCCTCGAGCGCGAGCGCGCGCTCGGCGTCCATCACTGGGACGCGAGCGAGTACGGCTACGTCTGCCATCAGCACGCGATTGTCGGCACCCCCGAGCCCGTGCGCTTCCGCGGGGACTTCGCGCACCCGTCGTCGATCATCGACTACCGCCTCTACCTGCCGCGCCTGCTCGACGACTACGTCGAGCGGGGCGGCGACGTTGTGGTAGAGGAGATCGATGCCCAGTCCATCGACCGGGTCTCCGAGGACCACGACCTCGTGGTGGTGGCGGCGGGGCGCGGCATGGGCGCGATGTTCGCAGCCCTGCCGGAGAAGTGCCCGTACGACAAGCCCCAGCGGCGGCTGTCGGCGGGCATCTACCACGGCGTGCGCTACACGGAGCCCAAGGGGGTGGGCGTCCATCTCAGCCTAGGCCACGGCGAGCTGCTCGAGCTGCCGATCACCTCGCGGGAGGGCTTCGCCACGGCGCTGCTGTTCGAGAACATCCCCGGCGGGGACCTCGAGGTGCTGGCCGACGTCAGCTACGACGAGGACCCGCGCGGCCACGACGAGCTCGTGCTGCGCAAGCTCGAGCAGCACTACCCGATGTGCTTCGAGCGGGTGGACACCGCGCGCTTCTGCCTCCAGGGCCCGACCGACCTGCTCCAGGGGGCCTTGACGCCGGTGGTGCGCGAGGACTACGTGCGGCTGGGCAACGGCACGTTCGCGCTGGCCATGGGCGATGCCCACTGCGTCGTTGACCCGGTCAACGGCCAGGGCGCGAACTCCGCGTCCTACTCGGCATGGGTGATCGGGAACGCCATCCTGGAGGACCTCGCCGTCGACGAGCAGTTCTGCCGCCGCGTGGCCCGCGAGCGCCAGGCCTTCGTCCACGGCGTCTCGGACTGGACCAACATGATCCTCAACCCCGAGCCCCACGTGGTGGGGCTGCTCATGGCGATGGCCCAGAACAAGACGTTGTGCGACGCCTACACCCAGAATTTCAACCACCCCGACCGTCAATGGGATACGGTCGCGACAGCCGAGCGCACCGCTGCGTTCATCGCCCGCCATTCCGCTGGGCAGCCGGCGGTCGCGGCCTAGCTCCACAACCAGGAGGTCCCACCGCCCGATGCACAAGCTCGTCGTCCTCTACCCGCCGCCGGCTGACCGCGACAAGTTCCGCTCCTACTACATCAGCACCCATCTCAAGCTGGCGGAGAAGCTGCCCGGCATGCGCGCCTACCGCTACGCGTTCGATCTCGCGGCACCCGCGGGCACCAGCCCGTACTGGTGCATGTTCGAGGCCGAGTTCGACGACGTCCACGCGCTGGACGCGGCGATGAGCTCGCCGGAGGGCCTGGCCGTCGCCGCCGACGTGCCCAACTACGCCACCGAGGCGCCGGTGATGTTCAGCTGCGACGTGCTTGACGGGGGCTGAGCTCGCCCCACAGTCAGGCGCCAGGTCGTCATAACCTCGCGCTAGGATCGGCCGGGTGACCGCCCTCGCAGACCTTTCCCTCCTTGCCTCGGGCAAGGTCCGGGAGATCTACGACCTGGGCGACGAGTTGCTGATCGTCGCCTCGGATCGGATCTCCACCTACGACGTCGTCCATCCCACGCCCATCCCCGACAAGGGCAGCGTGCTCACCGGCCTGTCGACCTTCTGGTTCGAGCGCACGACCGGCATCATTCCCAACCACGTCGTCTCGGTGACCGACGGCGTGCCCGAGGAGGCACGCGGCCGGGGCATGGTCGTCCGCAAGCTGACGATGCTCAGCGTCGAGTGCGTCGTGCGCGGCTACATCACAGGCTCGGGTTGGAAGGACTACGAGGCGACGGGCAAGGTGTCGGGCCACACCCTGCCCGCGGGGCTCAAGGAGTCCGATCGCCTCCCCGAACCGCTGTTCACCCCCTCCACCAAGGCTGAGGTCGGGCATGACGAGGCCATCGACTTCGAGGGCGCCGTCGCGCTCATCGGCGACCGGGCCCTGGCCGAGCGCGTTCGCGACGTGTCGGTGGCGCTCTACGACTTCGCCGCCGAGCACGCCAGCGCCAACGGGATCATCCTCGCCGACACCAAGTTCGAGCTGGGGCTCGACGCCGACGGCAAACTCACCATCGGCGACGAGATGTGCACGCCGGACTCGTCGCGCTTCTGGCCCGCCGACCAGTACGAGCCGGGCCGCGGCCAGCCGAGCTTTGACAAGCAGTACGTGCGCGATTGGGCGTCCTCCACCGGCTGGGATCGCAACCCGCCCGCGCCGCCGATCCCCGACGACGTGGTCACGCGCACGCGCGAGAAGTACGTCGAGGCCTACGAGCGCATCACCGGCGAGCCCTTCAGCGCCTGGGTGGAGCGCACCCGAGCCTGATGCGCGCCCGGGTTCTGGTCAAGCCCAAGGCCGGCATCCTCGATCCCCAGGGCCAGGCGGTGGAGCGCGCGCTCCCCGCGCTTGGCTTCACCGGGGTGCGCAACGTCCACGTCGGACGGCTCATCGAGCTCGACGTCGAGGACCCGGCGCGACTGCCGGAGATGTGCCAACGCCTGCTCACGAACCCGCTGATCGAGGACTACGAGATCGTCGAGGCCGAGACGGTCAGCTTGTGAAGTTCGGCGTCATCCGCTTCCCCGGCTCCTGCGACGAGGTCGACGCCCTGCTGGCGTGCCGGCGGGTGGGCGATGCGGTCATCCTCTGGCACGGTGACCGGGACCTGCAGGGAGTCGACGCGGTGGTGGTCCCGGGCGGCTTCTCCTACGGCGACTACCTGCGGGTGGGCGCCATCGCGCGCTTCGCTCCGGTGATGGAGGAGGTCGCGGAGTTCGCCGCCGCGGGCGGCCTGGTGCTGGGGATCTGCAACGGCTTCCAGGTTCTGTGCGAGGCCGGCTTGCTCCCCGGGGCGCTGCTGCCCAACACTTCGCTGCGGTTCATCTTCCGCCAGGTCGAGCTCGAGGTGGTCACCGCCGACTCCCCCTTCACCATGCAGTGCGAGCCCGGCCGGCGCCTCTCGATCCCGATCAAGCACACCACCGGGCGCTACTACGCGCCCGACGATCAGCTCGCGCGCCTGGAGGCGGCCGATCAGGTGCTCCTGCGCTACGCGCCGGGCGAGAACCCCAACGGTTCGCTCAACGACATCGCCGGGGTGTGCAACGAGCAGCGCAACGTGTTCGGGCTCATGCCCCACCCCGAGCATGCGGTCGATCCGCTCACCGGGCCAACCGGCGGGTTGGCCATCTTCGAGTCCATCCGCGCCCACGTCGCCGACCGGGCCCTCGTCTAGCTCCGCCTGCGCGCCGCTGCCGCCGTGACGCCGAACGCCGCCCCCGCCACCCACCGCGAGCTTGGGCTCACCGACGCCGAATACGAGCTGATCGTCTCCGGGCTGGGCCGCGAACCGGCCGTCACCGAACTGGCGATGCTCTCGCTCATGTGGTCTGAGCACTGCGCCTACAAGCACTCCAAGAAGCTGCTGCGCCGGCTCCCCACCGAGGGGCCGGCCGTGCTCATGGGGCCAGGGGAGAACGCCGGCGTCGTGGATGTCGGCGGCGGCCTCGGCGTCGCCTTCAAGGTCGAGTCCCACAACCACCCCAGCGCAGTGGAGCCGTTCCAGGGCGCCGCCACCGGCGTGGGCGGGATCCTCCGCGACGTGTTCGCGGTCGGCGCCCGCCCGATCGCGGTGCTGGACTCGCTGCGCTTCGGGGAGCCGGCTGAGTCCGAACGCTCCCGCTACCTGCTGGACCGGGCGGTGGGCGGCATCGGCCATTACGGCAACTCGATCGGCGTGCCCACGGTTGGCGGCGAGATCTACTTCGAGGCCTCGTATGAGCAGAACTGCCTGGTCAACGCCATGTGCCTGGGCCTCGCTCCCCACGAACGGCTCATCCGCTCCGCGGCCGCGGGGCCCGGGAACGTGCTCGTGTTGCTCGGTGCGCTGACCGGCCGCGACGGGATCGGCGGCGCGTCGGTGCTGGCCTCGGCCGAGCTCGGCGAGGGCGACGAGGCCAAGCGTCCCTCGGTGCAGATCGGCGATCCGTTCGCGGAGAAGAAGCTGCTCGAGTGCTGCCTGGAGCTGCTGGACTCAGAGCTGCTGGTGTCGCTGCAGGACCTCGGCGCCGCCGGGCTGACCTCGTCATCGTCGGAGATGGCCGCCAAGGGCGGCGTGGGCCTGGACATCGACTGCGCCCTCGTGCCGCTGCGCGAGCCCGGCATGGAGCCTTTCGAGATCATGGTCTCCGAGTCTCAGGAGCGGATGCTGTGCGTGGTGGAGCCCGAGCAGGTGGAGGCGGTCATCGCCGTGTGCGAGCGCTGGGAGACCCTGGCCACGCCGATCGGGACGGTCACCGGCGCGGGCCGCCTGCGGGTGCGCGCCGGTGACGACGTGGTGGCCGACCTGCCGGTCGAGATCCTCGTGGACGACTGCCCGCTCTATGACCTGGAGCCGGAGCCGCCGTCTGTGCCGCTGTACGCGCCCGCCGCAGCGGTGCTGGCGGCCGACGCCGGCGCGGCGGACACCTTGGTTACGCTGTTGGGCTCGGCCAACATCGCCTCGCGCCTGCCGGTGTTCGAGCAGTACGACCCCGTGGTGCAGTCTCGAACCGTGCGCCGGCCAGACGACGCCGATGCCGCCGTCCTGGCGCTGCCCACCGGCGAGGCGATCGCGGTCTCCATCGACGGCAACGGCCGCCGGGTCGCCTGCGACCCGCGGCGGGGTGCCGCCGAGGCGGTCTTCGAGTGCGCCGCCAACCTCGCCTGCGTCGGCGCCGACCCGCTGGGGCTGACCAACTGCCTGAACTTCGGCAACCCGGAGAAGCCTCACGTCGCCTGGCAGCTGGTGGAGGCCGTGGAGGGCATCCGGCATGCGTGCAGGGCGCTCGGCGTCCCCGTCGTCGGCGGCAACGTCTCGCTCTACAACGAGGCCCCCACCGGCCCCATCTTCCCCACGCCGGTCATCGGGATGGTCGGACGGCTCCCCGATCCCGCACGCGCGGGCCGGCTGGCCTTCGCCCGCGAGGGCGATGCCGTCGCGCTGGTGGGTGATCTGCACGGCGCGGCGCTCGCCGGCTCGGAGCTGGCCAAGCTGCGCGGCGAGCCCGTGGAGGGCCCGCTGCCGGCGCTGGACGCGGCGGGCGTGCGTGCCGCCCACGACGCGGTGCGCGCGATGGTCAACACCGGCGCGGCTCGCAGCGCTCACGACATCGCCGAGGGCGGGATCGCGGTGGCGCTCGCCGAGTGCTGCATTGCGGGTGGCGTCGGCGCCACGGTCACGCTGCCCGACAGGCTGGATCCGTTCGCCGAGGCGCCGGGCCGCGCGTTCATCGTCTCGGGCTCTGAGGAGGCGATGCGGGGGCTGGCGATCATCGGCCGCGTCGGCGGCGCCGCGCTCGAGCTCGAGGGCGTGCTCAGCGTTGCGGTGTCGCGACTGGCCGAGGCCCGCGCCGGGGGCCTGCTTAGGTTCATGTAGCCGCGTCCAGCGCGCCGGTGGCTCGCTGCTAGCCTTCACGTCGGTCCAGCCGAGCCTTCCGCAATGCTAGGCCGGTGCCTCCTCTCGTGAACGACCTCCGCGACGGCCCCCGCGATGAGTGCGGCGTCTTCGGGATCTATGCGCCCGGCCACGACGTTGCCCGCCTCGCCTACTTTGCCCTCTTTGCGCTCCAGCATCGGGGCCAGGAGTCGGCGGGCATCGCCACCGCCACGCCCGGCGGCAACATCATGGGCATCCGCGACCAGGGCCTGGTCTCGCAGGTGTTCGACGAGAACACACTGCGTTCGCTGGTGGGCGACATGGCCGTCGGCCACGTCCGCTACTCCACCACGGGCTCCTCGGAGTGGGAGAACGCGCAGCCGATCGTCCGCGACGACCAGCGCACGTTGGCGCTCGCCCACAACGGCAACCTGATCAACGCCGTCGAGCTCCACTCCGAGCTACGCGGGCGCGACGTGCCGTTCCAGTCCACCTCGGACTCGGAGATCATCGCTGCGCTGCTGGCCACCCATCCGGCGCCGCTGATCGAGGACGCGATCGCCGACGTCCTGCCCCGGCTGAGCGGCGCGTTCTCCACGGTGGTCATGACCGAGGACGCCGTGCTCGCCTTCCGCGACCCCCACGGGCTACGGCCGCTGGCGATCGGCCGGATCGATCCGCCGCCGGAGTCCGACGAGGCGCCCGCGTGGTGCGTGGCCAGCGAGTCGTGCGCGCTGGACCTGATCGGCGCCACCCTGATCCGCGACGTTCTGCCGGGCGAGGTGGTCACGCTCAGCGCCGACGGACTCACCGCCCGCCAGGTCGTGCGCAGCGCTCGGCGCTCGTTCTGCGTCTTCGAGTACATCTACTTCGCGCGCCCGGACTCCCGCATGGGCGGCACCGTGCTCCAGGTGGCCCGCGCGCGCATGGGCGAGAACCTGTGGCGGGAGGCGCCGGTCGACGCCGATGTGGTCATCCCCGTGCCGGACTCCGGCAACGCCGCCGCGCGCGGGCTGGCCCGCGCGTCCGGGGTGCCCACTGACGACGGCTTCATCAAGAACCGCTATGTGGCTCGCACCTTCATCCAGCCTGGCCAGGAGCTGCGCCGTCAGGGCGTGCGCATGAAGTTCAATCCGGTGCCCGAGGTGGTCGCGGGCAAGCGCCTGATCGTCGTCGACGACTCGATCGTGCGCGGCACCACCGACCGCCAGATCGTGCAGATGCTGCGCGATGCCGGCGCCGCCGAGGTCCACCTGCGCATCTCCGCTCCGCCCATCAAGCACCCGTGCCACTACGGGATCGACATGTCCACGCGCGAGGAGATGATTGCCCACGGCCGCACCGTGGATGAGATCCGCGCCGAGCTCGGGGCCGACTCGCTGCACTACCTGTCGCTTCAGGGCGTCTACGACGCCATCGGCGGCTCGCGCGCCGAGCACTGCGACGCCTGCTTCAGCGGCGAGTACCCGCTGGCCGGAAGCGAAAGGGCCAGCGGCAAATACGCGCTGGAGCACGAGCTCCCGCTCGCGCGCGTCTGATTTGCCGCCCGGCGCCGGCGGTATCGTCGGCCGGGTGGGTGGGCCTGAGTCCGCACGTGAGGTACTGAGCCGCCTGTTCGGCTTTGCGGACTTCCGCCCCGGCCAGGCCGAGGCGGTGTCTGCGGCGCTGAGCGGCCGCGATGCCCTGGTGGTCATGCCGACCGGCTCGGGCAAGTCGCTGTGTTACCAGCTGCCGGCCCTGATGCGCGAGGACCTCACGATCGTCGTCTCGCCGCTGGTGGCGCTGATGCGCGACCAGGCATGGGCGGTGCACCGCATCGCCCCGGGCCGCGTGACGATGATCAACTCGCAGCGCAGCCACAACGCCAACGCCGAGGCCATGGCCCGCGTGCGCCGTGGCGAGGTCCGGCTGCTCTACATCGCCCCCGAGCGGTTCGCCTCTCCCGCGTTCGCCCGCACCCTGGCCACCGCCGAGGTCGGCCTGTTCGTCGTGGACGAGGCGCACTGCGTCTCGCAGTGGGGCCACGACTTCCGGCCCGACTACTTCACGCTCGCCGATGCGTCGGCGCGGATCGGCGCGCGCTCCGTGATGGCGCTGACGGCGACGGCCACGCCCCGCGTCGCGCAGGACATCGCGGACCGGCTGCGCCTCCGCGACCCGGTCCGTGTCACCACCGGCTTTGACCGACCCAATCTCAGCTTCGCGGTCGTGCGGTGCGGGGGCGCGCGCGACAAGGAGCAGCGCGCGGTGGCGGCGCTGTCGGAGCCGGGTGCGCGTCCCGCGATCGTGTACGCCGGCACGCGCGCTGCCACGGAGGGGCTCGCCGGGACGCTTGCGCGGGCGCTTGACTGCGGCGTCGTTGCCTACCACGCCGGCATGCCCCCGGAGCGGCGCGGCAACGCGCAGGAGGAGTTCATGAGCGGGCGCGCGGAGGTGATCGTCGCCACCAACGCCTTCGGCATGGGGATCGACAAGGCCAACGTGCGCACCGTTGCCCACGCCGCCGTGCCCAGCTCGCTTGAGGCCTACTACCAGGAGGCGGGCCGCGCCGGCCGCGACGGCGAGGCGGCGCGCTGCCTGCTGTTCGCCGAGTCTCGCGACAAGGGCCTGCACGTGTTCTTCATCCAGCGCTCGCGGCTGTCGCCCGAGGCATTTGATCGAGTCGGCGAGCGGCTCACCTGGGCAGGCTGCGACGGGCGCTATGACCTGCCCGCGTCCGAGCTGGCGGGCCTGGTGGGCGACCGCGGTACGGGGGACGAGGAGACGGTGCGTGCCGTCCTCGGCCATCTCGCCCGCGCTGGGGTGATCGCGCCCGCGCCGGCCCCGCCCGACCGGGCCGTGGGCCAGATCACCGGCGGCTGGGACCGCCGCGCGGCGGCCTGGTGCGTCTCAGCGGCGCGCGAGGCCGAGCGGGTGCGCTGGAGCCAGTACCGCTCGGTGTGGGGCTACGTCGAGGGCCAGGGCTGCCGACGGGCGGCGCTGCTCGAGCACTTTGGCGATCGGTCGGCGGGGGCACCGCTGCCGGGGGTGCCGTGCTGTGACGTGTGCGAGCCGGCGCTCGTTCCGGCCCCCGGCCGCGCCCGTGCGCCCGCCGGCGGCTCAGACGCCGCCTCCGCCGGGGACCTGGACAGCGCCATCGTGGAGGTGGTGGTGAGCGCGCAGCCTCCGGTGGGCCGGACCCGCGCTGTGGAGATCCTGCGCGGCGGGCGCTCCAAGGTGGTGGTGCAGAACGCCTATGACGGCCTGGCCGGCTACGGCGCGTTTGCCCATCTGCGCTCCGAAGACGTGCTGGGCCGCGTCGACGAGCTGCTGCACGCGGGGACGCTGCGCTCCACCGGCGGGCGGTTCCCGAAGCTGGCCGCGGCATGAACGTCGGCGTCCTGGCGTCTGGCACCGGCACGAACCTCCAGGCGCTGATCGATCGGGCCCATGGGCGCGACGGCGTGGTGGTGCGCGCGGTGGCCTCGGACCGGTCCGAGGCTCGGGCGCTGTCGCGCGCCCGAGAGGCGGGGATCGAAGCCGAGGCGTTCGAGCGAGATCGCTTCGCTGACCGTGGCGCCCGGGACGCGGCGATGGCGGGCTGGCTGCGTGAGCGCGAGGTCGAGCTGGTCGTCCTGGCCGGCTACATGCAGCTCGTGTCGGACGGATTCCTGGCCGCCTTCCCGGAACGGGTCATCAATGTGCATCCCGCGCTGCTGCCGGCGTTCCCTGGTCTGGCCGCGGTCCAGCAGGCGCTCGAATACGGGGTCAAGGTGTTCGGCGTCACGGTCCACTTCGTGGACGGCGGAATAGACACTGGCCCGGTCATCTTCCAGCGCGCGCTCGAGCTCCCCGACGCCGTCGACGCCGACGCGGTGCTCGAGCGCCTGCATCCGATCGAGCACGAGCTGCTGGTGGAGGCGGTCCGTTTGATCGCGCGCCGCGCGGTCCGGCTGGATCCCGCCAACCCGCGCCGAGTCGTCGTCTCACGGTAGATTGGGAGTCCTATGGACGCGAGTGCGCAGCCGATGAGCGTGCCGGTCCCGGCGTCCGAGGAGGTCCAGGTTCAGCGCGCGCTGCTCTCGGTCTCCGACAAGACGGGGATCGTGGAGTTCGCCCGCGGTCTCAGCGAGCTGGGCATCGAGGTCATCTCCACGGGCGGCACCGCGCGCGAGCTGATCGAGAACGGGATCCGGGTTCGCTCGATCTCCGACCTCACCGGCTTTCCCGAGATCATGGACGGCCGCGTCAAGACGCTGCATCCGAAGCTCTATGCCGGGCTGCTGGCGGTGCGCGACAACGACGACCACCTACGCGCCGCGGAGGAGCACGCCGTCGAGTTCGTGGACCTGGTGTGCGTGAACCTCTACCCGTTCGAACGCACCGCGGCGCAGCGCGGCGCGGCTGACGAAGAGATCATCGAGAACATCGACATCGGCGGTCCCACGATGATCCGCGCGGCGGCCAAGAACAACGCCTACGCGGTGCCGGTGGTGGACCCCTCGGCCTACGACGCGATCCTTGCCGAGCTGCGCGAGTCCGACTGCCGGCTGTCGCCCACCACCCGGGAGAGTCTGGCCGCCGAGGCGTTTGCCTACACCGCGCGCTACGACACCGCCATTGCCCGCTGGTTCCAGGAGAAGCGCGAGGACTTCCCGCCCCTGTTCGTGCGCGCGTTCGAGAAGGTGCTCGAGCTGCCCTACGGTGAGAACCCCCACCAGCGCGCCGCCTACTACGAGCAGGTCGGCGCACGCACGCACGTGCTGTCGATGATCTCCCAGCTCGGTGGCAAGCCGATCTCCTTCAACAACCTGCTCGATCTTGACGCCGGCCGCCTGCTCCTCTCCGAGTTCCAGATCCCGGCGTGCGTGATCATCAAGCACAACAATCCGTGCGGCGTGGCCTGTGGATCCACAGCGATCGAGGCCTACCGCAAGGCCTATTCCTGCGATCCCCAGTCGGCCTTCGGCGGGATCGTGTGCCTGAACCGGGGCGTCAACGGCGAGCTGGCGCGGGCACTGTCGGAGCAGTTCGTTGAGCTGCTGTTCGCCCGTGGCTATGACGAGGAGGCGCTGGCCGTACTTGCGGAGAAGCCCAACACGCGGATCCTCGACGACCAGGAGCGCCGCATCCCCAACATGATCGAGCCCCACCTGCGCCAGGTCGTCGGCGGCCTGCTCGTCCAGGACCGGGACTTCGATCTGGAGGAGCGCTCTGAGATGCAGGTGGTCACCGAGCGGCGGCCCACCGAGGCCGAATGGCAGCAGCTCTCCTTCGTCTGGCGGGTGTGCAAGCACACGAAGTCCAACGCGATCATCATCGCCCGCGACCTCCAGACCATCGGCGTCGGCGCCGGCCAGATGAGCCGCGTCGACTCCGTGCGCCTGGCGCTGCAGAAGGCACGCGATGGCGTCCAGGGCGGCGTGCTGGCCTCCGACGCCTACTTCCCCTTCTCCGATGGACCGGAGCTGGCCCTGGAGGCCGGCGTGACCGCGATCATCCAACCCGGCGGATCGGTCCGGGACCACGTCACGGTGGAGGCGGTCGACAAGTCTGGTGGGGCGATGGTGTTCACCAGCCGCCGCCACTTCCTCCATTGACCGAGCGCTTCCCCGGCCCGTCGGACCTGACCGAGCGCCTCCCCGGCGATCCCCCCTCCCCGTACGAGGGCCGGTTCGGCTTCAGCCGCGTGCTGCGGGTCGGCGGGTTCGTCCTCGTCGGCGGCACGACGTCGGTCGGGCCCGCCGGCGCGGTCTGCGGCTCGACGCCGTATGAGCAGGCCGTCGAGATCCTGGGCAAGATCCTCCACGAGCTGGATCGTGTCGGGCTTGGCCCCGCCGACGTGATTCAGAACCGCGTTTACGTCACCGACATCTCCCGCGCCGAGGAGGTGGGCCGCGCCCACGGCGACATCTTCGCGGACCACCGGCCCCTGATGACCATGGTGGAGGTCTCCGGCCTGATCGACCCTCGCATGCTCGTCGAGATCGAGACCGTGGCGTACGCGGGCTAGCCTCAGCAGTACGCGATCATGCGGTTCCCGCCGCCGTAGCTCAGCTGGTAGAGCAGCGGGCTTTAATCCGAAGGTCCTGGGTTCGAGCCCCAGCGGCGGCACTTACCGAAAGCCCCGCTATTGCTGGGCTTTCGTGATCTCCGGTGGAGGCGTGAACGGCAGTCAGGGGCAAACTGGGGGCAAACAGCCATCGGCACGCCTCATCCGCGGCGGATCTCCATCCGGATAACTTCTGAATCGAGATTCCGATGTCGCTCGCTGATCTGTTGAGTCAGCTGGATGCTCGGCCCGGTGTACGCGGCCGACAGTTCGAGCGACTGTGCGCCTGGTACTTGGAAAATGCACCGGAGTATCGCCACCGGATCCGGAGGGTGTGGCTGTGGTCGGACTGGCCGGGGGCGTGGGCGGCAGACGCGGGGATCGATCTCGTCGCAGAGGACCGCGACGGTCGACTGTGGGCGATCCAGGCGAAGGCATACGCAGCGTCCTACGCGATCAAGAAGGCGGACGTCGATTCGTTCCTGAGTGAGTCGAGCCGGCCCCAGTTCTCCTTCCGACTGCTGATCGCGACGACCGACCACCTGGGGCCAACCGCGCGTCGGACGCTGGACGCCCAGCGCGAGCCCGTCGGCTACCTGCTGCGCTCCCAGCTTGAACTCGCCCAAGTCGCCTGGCCTTCCTCGTTGAACGACCTGCGGCCCCGAAGACCTCGACCGAAAAAGCCGTTTCCCCACGTCCGTGAAGCGATCGAGGCGACCGTCAAAGGATTTGCCGACGAGCAGCGCGGCCAGTTGATCATGGCGTGCGGCACGGGCAAGACGCTCGCCGCGATGTGGATCGCCGAGCGACTTGGCAGCGAGAGGACGTTGGTGCTCGTGCCGTCGCTGTCGCTGTTGGCACAGACGCTGCGGGAATGGTGCGCGAACGCCAACGGGCCGTTTGAGTACCTGGCGGTCTGCTCGGATCCAACCGTTGTCGGCGAGGACGCAGCTCGTCGAGCACACGACGGAGTTGGCCTTTCCCGCTACGACCGACCCAGAGTGACATCGCTGCGTTCCTGCGTCGTCGAGGACGGCGGGTGGTGTTCGCGACCTACCAGTCCTCACCGCAGATCGCTGCCGCGTTTGACGGTAGGACGCCGCAGTTCGATCTCGCTGTTGCGGATGAAGCTCACCGCTGCGCTGGGCGCACGTCGACCGAGTTCGCCACGATCCTCGACGCGAGCCAAGATCAAGAGCCGGCGAAGGTTGTTCATGACCGCCACGCCTCGCTTCTACACCGCGCGCGTGCGGAGCGAAGCCGGTCAGCTCGACGTCGAGCATCGCGTCGATGGACGACGAGACAGTCTTTGGCCCGGTGCTGCATCGACTCACGTTCGGAGAGGCGATCGAGCGTGATCTGCTGTCCGACTACCAAGTCGTCGTCGTCGGGGTCGATGACGAGATGTACCGAGCCTGGGCTGAGCGCGGCGAGTTCGTCACACGCGATGGAAGAAGAGGTCACGGACGCCCGAAGCCTCGCGGGTCAGATCGGTCTCGCGAAGAGCATGCGGAAGTACGGGCTGCGGCGGATCATCTCCTTCCACGGCAGGGTGAAAGCGGCGCGCGAGTTCAGCGCCGAGATGCCCAGCGTGATCCGCTGGATGCCCGCGCACGCCCGCCCGACGGGGTCGATCTGGAGCGAACACGTCTCGGGTGCGATGACGAGCGGGCATCGCGATCGCCTGTTGCTTCGGTTCCGCAACCTCGCGGCAGGATGAGCGCGGACTCCTGAGCAACGCCCGCTGCCTCGGCGAGGGGGTCGACGTGCCAAGCATCGACGGCGTCGCGTTCATCGACCCGCGCCGCTCGACAATCGACATCGTGCAGGCGCTCGGTCAGGGCGATCCGCAAGTCCGCCGACAAGCGCCTCGGGACCATCGTGCTGCCGGTCTTCCTCTCAGCCAACGAGGACCCGGACCAAGCGCTGAACGAGTCCGCGTTCGAGCACGTCTGGGACGTACTCAAAGCCCTGCGGGCCCACGACGAGACACTCGGCGAGGAACTCGACGAGCTTCGACGACGCCTCGGTGCTCGACGCGGCGCACCCCGGCGACCAGGCAAGATCAAGCTCGACCTTCCCCGCACGGTCGGCGCCGAGTTCGCCCGAGCATTTGACGTGCGCCTCGTGGAGCAGACCACAGCCTCCTGGGAGTTCTACTTCGGGCTGCTCCAGCGCTTCGTGGAACGTGAAGGACATGCGCGGGTTCCGCTTGACTCCCGCGAGGACGGTTACCCTCTCGGCAGCTGGGTTGGGACCCAGCGAGCTTGGAGGGCGCGGGGTGACCTCGACCCCGATCGAGAGCGCCGGCTAGACGGACTCCCGGGCTGGACCTGGAATGCGCGGGAAGCCGCGTGGGACGAAGGGTTCGGCTACCTGCAGCAGTTCGTCCAACGTGAGGGGCACGCGAGGGTGCCGTGGGCCACCGTGAGGATGGCTACCGCCTCGGTCAATGGGTCGGGCGTTCAACGCCGGTCCTATCGACAAGGAACGCTTGACCCGCAGCGCCGCCGCCGGCTGGAGGCGCTGCCCGGCTGGACCTGGGTCCCCGAGGACGACGCCTGGGAAGAAGGGTTCGCCTACTTGCAGCGGTTCGTCGACCGCGAGGGGCGTGCGAACGTCCCGGCGAGGCACCGTGAGGACGGGTTCGCGCTCGGCGGGTGGGTCGTGAACCAGCGAGCCCGCCGCGTGCGGGGCGACCTCGCGCGCGATCGAATGCGGCGGCTAGAAGGAATCCCGGGCTGGACCTGGGTGGTGTGCAGGAAACCGCCTGGGAGGAAGGGTTCGCCCATCTGCGGGTGTTCGCCGATCGCGAAGGGCACGCGCGTGTTCCGGCAGGGCATCGGGAGGCGCGGATATCGTCTAGGCGCCTGGGTCACAGCGCAGCGAAGCAGGCGAGCGCGGGGCGAACTGGACCCTGATCGAGAGCGCCAGCTAGAGGGAGTTCCGGGCTGGACCTGGGAGCCGCGAGACCACGACTGGGAGGAAGGCTTCGCCTACCTGCAACAGTTCGTGGAGCGCGAGGGGGACGCGGAAGTCCCTGGGAGCCACCGTGAGGACGGGTACCGGCTCGGCCAATGGGTGACGGTTCAACGCACGGCATACCGAAAAGGGACGCTCGACCCTAAGCGACGGAGCCGACTGGAGGCACTGCCCGGCTGGAGCTGGGATACGCACGAAGCGGCCTGGGAGGAAGGGTTCGCCTACCTGCAGCGGTTCGTCGAGCGCGAGGGGCGAGCGAATGTCCCCGTGAGCCACCGTGAGAACGGCTATCGCCTCGGTCAATGGGCGGGCGTTCAACGCCAGGCGTACCGGCACGGGAAGCTTGACGCAGGTCGACGTCGCCGGCTCGAGCGAGTGCGCGGCTGGACGTGGACGCCGGACAAGGATGCCTGGGACGAAGGATTCCGCCATCTGCGGAACTTCGCGGAGCGGGAAGGGCACGCACTCGTCCCGCAACAGCATCGCGAAGACGGCTTCAGGCTGGGCGCGTGGGTCTCCACCCAGCGGGCACTAAGACAGAGCGGGAGGCTCTCAGATCAGCGGGCCGGGCAGCTCAACGCGCTGCCCGGCTGGACCTGGAATACCGTTGACGCAGCCTGGGAGGAGGGGTTTGCCCACCTTCGGAGCTTCGCGGAACGAGAAGGGCACGCCCGCGTTCCCCAACAGCATCGCGAGGACGGCTACAAGCTCGGCGCGTGGGTCGCGAACCAGAGGGCACAAAAACGGACGTCGAGGCTCCCAGATGAGCGTGTCTGGCGGCTGGACGGGCTGCCCGGCTGGACCTGGAATACCGTTGAAGCGGCCTGGGAGGACGGATTCGGCCATCTTCGGAGGTTCGCGGAGCGGGAAGGGCACGCATTGGTCCCTCTACAGCATCGCGAAGACGGCTACAAGCTCGGTGCGTGGGTCAGGGGCCAGCGGTCACAAAAGCAAAAAGGGACGCTCTCAGATGACCGCGCGCGGCGGCTCGAGGCCCTGCCTGAATGGAGTTGGCAGCCGCGCGAAGCCGCCTGGGAGGAAGGATTCGGCCGGCTGCGCAATTTCACGGAGCGGGAAGGGCACGCGCGCGTCCCGCGTGCGCATCGCGAAGACGGGTACCGGCTCGGCGGGTGGGTGGTGCGCCAGCGCGCACTGAAACAGAACGGGATGCTCTCTGATGAGCGCGCCCGCCTGCTCGAGGCACTGCCCGGCTGGAGCTGGGATACGGTCGACACGGCGTGGGAGGAAGGCTTCACGCGACTTCAACGCTACGTTCGGCGCGTAGGCCACAGCCGAGTTCCGGCTACGCACCGGGAGGATGGCTTCGGGCTCGGCGGGTGGGTCAGAGGGCAGCGGGCACAGGCAGAGAACGGCAAGCTCTCAGATGACCGCGCGCAGCGGCTCGAGGCACTGCCCGGCTGGACCTGGCAGCCGCGCGAGGCGGCCTGGGAGGAAGGGTTTGCTCATCTTCGGAGGTTCGCGGAGCGGGAAGGGCACGCTCTCGTTCCCCAACAGCATTGGGAAGACGGCTACCGCCTCGGCCAATGGGTAGGGGTTCAACGCACGACGTACCGACAAGAGACGCTGTCAGATGATCGTATCCGGCGGCTTGAATCGCTGCCGGGTTGGCTCTGGGATACACGTCACCTGACGTCAGCCCGTTAGTCGCGACGCCCGTCTCTCGAGCCAGAGCGCGGCGGCGGCTCCAAGGAGGACTGCGGACTGCTCGCCGCCGCCTCCGCTGATCACATTAATCGCTGCAGCGACGGTGGACCCGACCAGCTCTTGAATTTGCCCGTCGCCGGTATGCGGTGCTACAGCAGACGGGGCTAGAAACGATGTAGGTTGGGGCAATGCCGATCCCTTCAGCGCCGGAGCTGATGCGACCCGTGCTAGCCGCGCACGCCGACGGGATCTCGATTCGTCTGGAGCAGTTGGTAGAGCGTGTTGCGCCGGAGGTTGGCGTCTCGGAGGAGGAGCGGAACGAGCAGCAGCCCTCGGGAGACTTTGTCTTCACGCAGCGAGTGGGGTGGGCTCGGATCTACCTCGAGCAACTCGGGTATGTCGATAGGCCCAGCCGGCTAGAGACTCGCATCACAGATGGAGGCCGGCGGGCACTCGATTCCGATGAACCAATTCCTCTGCCCCCGGCGGACTGGGCCGCGAAGCCGGTCTCGCGCGACGCTGTCCTGGAAGCGATCGACAAGTTCAGGACAGGTGATCGCGACGCGATACTTAGGGAGCACGGGTTTCGGGGCGCACTCGACTACGTGGTCGACCATGAAGGTCAGACCTATGACGCCAAGGCGCTGTACGGGATCGCGTACAGCATCCAGTATCCAGACGAGGAGCCGATCCGCAACCGTGGCCTGAAGGGAGGTCGGAGCGTCAATCGTAAGCTCGAGGAGCTCGGCTTCACAATCAAAAGCTTGCGGAGTGGGGCGGCGGCCGAGGTGGTTAGCACAGGCGGCCGCGTTTGGTTGATTCGGGCGGGTCGGCAGGGTAGATACGAGCAACTTGCGCTTGATCAGGACGTGTGCCTAATTGGCTGGAGTGAGCTCGGCGAGATCCCCCTTGAAGCCTCCCGCGACGACCTAAAAGTGAGGATCGCAGAGGTCTACGGCGAGGCTTCGTCGGCGAGCCTCGCTAGCCAGGCGGGGCAGGTGTATCGATTCGTTCATGAGGTGGCGATCGACGACCTCGTCGTCCTGCCGCTGATGACCTCGCCCGGTCATGTTGCGGTTGGGGAGGTTCGTGATAGCTATGAGTATCGCGAGGATGGCCCGTTTGAGGGGACGGACGCTCGTCATACGCGTCCCGTGGAGTGGCTGGCGAAGTCGCTGCCTTACGAACGCTTTGACTCTGACCTTCGCGAAGCGTTTGGGCAGCAGGGGACGGTCAGCGAGATCACCAAACCGAACGCGGCTCAGCGCGTCATCGACGTCCTCGGCGGAGCAGACGCATCCGCGGTCCATCTCGTTCTGAAGTGGTCGCCATCGATCCGTCCCGACACGATCGACCTCCATCGGGAGGTCGCGGAGGAACATGGAGCCGTTTGGTGGGGGCGGCAGAGTAAGCCGGGGACGACCGGACTCGGCGGGGAGTGGCTCTCGAAGATCGGGTCGCAGCTCGAGAAGGGGAGCCAGACGATCGTGTTCTTGCACAGCTCGGCGTCGACGTGGCGTACTCGCCTACTCGCGATCGCAGTCAACACGGCAGAGGTTGACCCCGAGCTCATTCCTGCGTACTACGACCCGGACACCTTCCACAGTCTGTGGGTCAAGCTCGCTGACTTCGAGCAGGTCGAGCCGTCCGAGATCACCGATGACTACGTCCTCGCTAACTCCGGCGATCCCGTCACGACCGGAGGACTCGGGAATCAGACGCCGCTGATCATTCGACGTCGGAGCAGCACGGTGCCGGGACGGTTCTTCATCTTGAACCAAGGTCAGGGCGATCAGCCGTACGAAGACACCGAAGGTGAGCGGTATCACTGGACGACACAATCATCGGGAGCTAGCAAGCAGCTCGCGAACTCTCCGGGTTCGCGATTCATCTACTACCGCACGGGGACCGCAAACGATGGAACCTCCAGGTCCTACTTCGGGAGCGGCCGCATCGCTTCGGTGTCCACCGAGGAGCGGGAGGATGGGCTCCAACACTTCGTCGCAACGATCGAGGACTTTGAGCGCTTTCGCGCAGCCTGTGCCGTTCGCCGAAGGGCCATCGCGAAATGCGCAGACCTCTATCCAACCGATCACGCGGGTTCAGTTCGACAAACTCCTGAAAGCCGGCGGGAAGGAGGCCGCTGCGGACTTCGACCTCGAGAGCGTCCGCGGTGCGGCTGAGGCCGCGGGACTGGCTCTGGCGCCTGAGATCTATGCGCAGCTGTTTGCAGCGCTACAGAGCGGTAAGCACGTGATCCTCACGGGTCCACCCGGGACCGCGAAGACAACGCTGGCGCAGGCCGTGGCGCAGGCCGCCCACGCCGCAGGTCAGTGCGAGGGTTACCTGCTGACGACCGCGACCGCGGACTGGACGACCTACGAGACGATCGGCGGGCCTGAGGCCCACGGGACCGAACACTCTCGATTTTGAAGAGGGGCATTTCCTCAAAGCGATTCGCGCCAACCAGTGGCTCGTGATCGACGAGCTCAATCGTTCGCAGTTCGATCGCGCCTTCGGCCAGCTCTTCACCGTCCTGTCCGGCCAGCCGGTGGTGTTGCCCTATCACCGGCCGGAGGTGGGCCCGAACAAGCCGCTCGTGCTCGTCCCCGAAGGCGTTGCGAGTCCCCTACCTGATGGCGACGTGCTCGAGATCCCCCAGTCATGGCGGGTGCTCGCGACCATGAACGTGTTCGACAAGACGCTCCTGTTCGAGATGTCCTTTGCGCTGATGCGGCGCTTCGCTTTCATCGAGGTAGCGTCGCCCAGCCTAAGTGTGTTCGAATCACTGATCGAGCAGCAAGCAACAGGCCCCGAACCAGCATCGCTCGCCAAGAAGCTGCTGCCGGTCCGCGAGCTCAAGGACCTTGGGCCGGCCGTGTTCATGGACCTCGCAAAGTTCCTCCGTGAGCGGCTCGCGCTCGACCACGCCGACGACGGACAGCTGCTGTTCGAGGCGTTCTACAGCTACCTGCTCCCGCAATTCGAAGGCATAGACGCGGCCACCGGCGAGCGCCTCTTCCAGACGCTATCTCCGCTGATGGCGTCGTCGGCAAGGCGCAACCGTCTTCGCGAAACCCTCAACGCGGTGCTCGGCCTCGAGCTCCAACCCCCGTCAGAAGTCGTCGAGGTCGAGGAGCCCGACGACGAGGACGTCGAGCAACCCGACGAGTGAAAGACCTCAGCTGGGACCGAAGCGAAGCGATCGATCGTCTGCGCCGGGACGTCTGGCGCTACGTCACCCAGGCCTCGAAGACCGAGGAAGAGCTCTTGTTGTGGGCTGCCGCTTTGCTTCAGATGCCGCCAGCCGAGGTTCGCTATCTCGCTCAGCTCCAGTTCATCCTCAGCGAGCCAGTCGGCCGGCTGCTCGAGCAGATGCCGCTGCTGATACGCCGACTGACAACGACCACCCGGACCGAAGTCGAGATCAGCGCCGAACGGATCCGGGGCGCAATTCGTTGGAGCGAGACGTTTGCTCAACGCGCTGCAACAGGGCTTCCACACGTCTTCGTAACCGCACCGTCACGCCGCGCGTTTCAGACGCCAGAGAATGAAATCCTCGCCTTCGCGCTGTTCGCGATCGCCGAGTTCGGTCGCCGCACCGGCTGGGATCGCTCTTCTGCATCGGGACCCGCCCAAATCGTCGCGGCTCGAGTTGCCGAGGCGACGAAGTGGCGGCAAGCGCGGGCGCTCATCGACGTGCCAGCGAAGCTACCCACCCCCACGACAATCGCGCGGGTCCGCGCAAGTCGCAACCGGGTGCGCTACCAGGCGGCCCTCGACGTTGTTGAGCTCTATCAGCGTTATATCGGCCGCCTCGACCGCTCCGCGATTCGTGACGCCGTTGAACACCACGCGCTCATCGCCAGCCGCGACAGCGTGCTCCTCGAGCTCGAGTGCGCCTTCGGGACGATCCGCGCCCTACGCGAGTCTCGGCTGGAGAGCATCTCCAACAGGGCTGCTTCGCCCGCCCCACATCTTCCAGGCACGCAAGGACGGTTCTCACCTCGACGTCTACTACCAGCGGGCACCCGCCGCGCTCTCGGCGGGCTCGTATTACGGCGAGATACAGAAAGACCACAGCTTCCCGACCGCGAGCGGTCTCATCCCCGACCTGGTTCTACGTCTGCGGGCCGGGAGCACCACTAGGTGGCTGCTCATCGAGGTCAAAGGTGGCCCGAAGCGCGGCGTTGGCGACAACGCGCGCGCCGCGATCCTCGACCTCTTGGCATATCGCCGCGCGTTCGCGCCAGTGCTCGACGAGCAGAACGGCCCGTACGGCCTGGGCTATGCATGGGGACGTGAACTGGCGCCCGCGGCCGAGGCCGAGCTCACGCTATGTACACCTGACACGTTGTCGCGCGCGCTCGAGCTGCTGCTTGTCTAGATCGAGGGGCACCACCGCTACTAGTTGGGGGTCCAACGGCAAGAATGAGAATCGTCTAGTAGAGGCGACACAGCGCGCGGTCCTCGAGTCCTTGGCACGACGCGATTGCCCTAACGTCAGGGCCAATACGCAATTGAACCCTGAACTCCGAAGAGCCTACCTCCGCCGCCGGGTCTGAGTGCTGGAATGCGTCGCCCCAAGGGCCCGACGAATTCCAACCAAGCGTCTTCGTCCGTCCTCAAGAGTCGACCTTCAAATCCGCGCCTTCCGGGACGCGACACGCTGCCGGTGCGCCACTTTTCATGGTCGATCTCCCACGCCGCCCGAGTCACACCTTTATAGATGGCGACTGCGTAACGACAACGCTTCACCCTACGCAGGTCCAGCGGCCACCAGGCCCGCGCGCTGTCGTAAAGCTCCTTGTCAGTGACATCCGCCCTGTAGCCGTGACCAGCACGAGGTAATTCGGGGTCGAACTCGGCCACCCAAGGCTTGAGCTTGATCAGGAGGGCTGGTCCTGCACACTCTCGAGGACCGGCGCCGCGACTTCGCGCGCGAGATCCTCGATTCGTATCAGGCCGAGGGCTGAGTCATGTCCTCTCACGAGGTTCGTAAGTCGACCGGTTCCATGCTGGCGTAGCACGTCAATGAGTGCCGCCTCGACGAGGTAAGCCTCGTGTGCCGTCCCAATTTGGCGGCGGACGAAAATAATTGTGGGTCGCTGGCCTTGGGCACGAATCGCGGCAATCCGAGTACTCTTCGCGCTCGTCACGGCCGGCGGTTTGTCGTCGTCTCCAACGACGCTGTCCTCGAAGTGGGCAGCGTACCGGAGGCCGGTGCCCTTCCCGACGTAGAAGACTTCATCGTTCACGGGGTCGACCAGCAGATAGACGTAATGAGGGGCAAGCGCCTCAGCGATGAGGACATTGGCCTCCGGCGTTAGATCGCGACCGTCTAGCGACATGCGAGCAGATCGGTCCTGTCCGGGGCCGGAAGACGGCGCCCTTCCCCGTCCATACGGCTCCTGCAAGTCCGCCGAACGGGGCGAAGCATGATCAACCGCTTTCCCAGCAGCGTAGATGCTTAGGTAGAGCCGCTCAGCCGCGTTCAACGCAACCGGAATATCGAGCACGAACGGCCCCTCGGCAATCGTCTCGGTCTCCGGGTCGTAGCCGCCTCCCCAAAAAATTGCTGCTGCTTCATACTCATCGAGCCCGAGCTCATCCATCGCTTTCTTGGCGAGTATGCCCTCGCCGCGGGCGTACGCATCAAAGTGCTCCAAAATGTCGCGTCCCGGCTTCGCCGCTGGCACCGCAGCGTCGAAATCGGCGATCTCGACGTCAAGGCGATCACGATGGACATCGTCGACCCCGAGGCGCTTTAGCTCCCGGGCCTGCATGTCGGCACAACGGCGCAGCGCGCGAAACTGTCCGAAGAGCTGCCGCGCGTAGATCTGTTGCTCTTCGCCGCGGCCGCTCTTAGCGTCGCGGGCAAAAACGCAGACGGCCCGAAACGTCCACCACGCCTGTGAGACGGCGATCGCGTATGGGTGTCGCGCGGGCGACCACCGTTCGCCGCTCTCGCTCATGACGCGAATGATCGCGCGTCGCGACGGGCGGCGATCGCACTTCGCGACGGGCGGCGATCGCACGGGAGGCCACCAGCTTCGAGCACGACGACGACGCTAGCGGACACCGGCTTCGTGCCAGACATAGTGCGCAGTCTCCCGCGGCCGACCAACCACCGAGATGCCGCCTGAGCCTAATCGCTCGTCGGCCGGACGTTCGGGGCCGCTGGTGCGGGTAATCCCAAAGGGGTTGTAGCTCCGGAGTGCGGGTGCACTCGAAAAAGAGGGGCCCGACATCACTTGACGAACTCCACGTCGATCGCAGGTATGCCCGAGAAAGCGTCCCATCATGTGGTCCAAGATCCCGTCGCTGCACTCAGCGACTCGGATAGAAAGACCGTTCAGGACTCGCTTTCCAAGGTTATGGAGTCCCAGCGCTTTCGCATCGAGTATGCGGAGTCTCGCCGGGGTGCACTTGCCACCGTTGGGGGCGTTGTGCTCGGTGCCGGGCTTGCTGGCGTATTGGTCGTCGCAAATTCACAGAACTGGAGCTATTTCCCAGCATGGCTAGGCCTGCTTTGCGTCACGGGGAGCTTGGTGATCACCGGTGTCGTCGTTCTGGTCATATATGGTCGCCAGACAAACTGGGACTACCCTTTCAAGGCGTTCACGAAGACCTGGAAACATTTTTATCGTGACGCAATCCCGGGCGCCGGCGATCCGGAGGTACCCTGGTACGCGGGCCAGAGTGCCTCGTTCAAGACAGCGAGTGAGCACAGTTTCGCCGATCTCTTCCCGGCATACGTGTCGCGTACTCTCTCCCTTCGGGATTCCACGGTCGACGTCTCGCAGGACATTGCGCAGTCATACGTCTTGCACTGGAATGAGATGTACAAGAATCAGTTTCTGACGAGTCTACGGAAGGTGCTTGTCGTGGGTATTGTCTGTAGCGTCGGACTCGGCATTGTGGGGTTTCTCGTTGGATTAAGCTCCGCCCCGACTCGCTTCAACAGTCACAAGCAGCAGGGCGCGCGGGCTGCGCAGGTCCTATCGGCCGATCGTCCACGTTTAGCCGTTGGCACCAGCGATTGAACACTACGAGTTTAGTCTTGCGCTCACGAGCCAGTTCTACTTTTGTGGGCTGCCCCTTCGCCTTGACGTTGAACCGATCTGTCAGTTCACTTGCCTTTACTGCTTCGCGAAGGCAAGAGGCGGCGGCAACCGACCGCGACGGTCGTCATCGCCACCGGCCGATCCAGACTCGCTCCGTCGTCGGCTAGCAAGAGTCTCGGCACGTCAGTGCGACTCGGTCGTCGATTCGATGCTGGGAGCAGGTGTCCCAATCCACTTTGGGGGGATGGCCGATCCGTTCGGCCGCTCGGGCGACAGGAGAACCGTGACGCGTAGGCTCCTCACGGCCCTCGCCGATCACAAGCAGCCAACGGTTATCAGCACGAAGGGTCTGGCCGAAGACGTGGGCCGGTACGTGGATGTGTTGCAACGGGGGCGTTTCGCGGTGCAGTTTTCGTTCAGCACACTCGACGCTCGACTGTCAAAACAAATAGAAGTCGGCGTTCCGTCCCCCCAGGAGCGCCTAAGTGCCATGGCTGCATTAGCTCGAGAGGCTGTTGTGGTGACGGCTCGGCTTCAGCCGCTGCTACCGGGAAGGACGTCGGAGGCGAGAGAGCTGATCGCCGCGTTTGCGCAGCATGGCGCTAAGCATGTGGGGATTGAGCATCTGAAGATCCCGCTCGAGCGGGGGTTCAACGGGATCGACCAGCTCTCCCGGCGCCTCGAACGAGACCTACGGGCGGAATATGCCGCAAGTGGTGCGATTCGCATGGGACGTGAGTACGTTCTGCCGGTCGAGGATCGCCTTCCGACGATTCTTGAGCTCCGGGAATATGCGCACGCGCAGGGGCTGGCCTTTGGAGCCGCGGACACAGATCTGCTCCTCCTAAGTGATGGCGGTTGCTGCTGCAGCGGAACGGACCTGCTGGGCCTCGAGTCCTATCACCGCTACACCTACGTCGAAGCGGTCCGACGAAGCCCGCCAGATTGCGTAACGTTTCACGCCTTGTCCGACGTGTGGTCGCCTCCAGGCACCATCTCTCGATTCGTGAACTCGCGTAGTCGACTACCGGCGCAAAATGGCCGCGGGGCAGACATGGCGAGGTACCTGCGCCACAACTGGAATGGTCGTCCGAACGGGCCGGCTCCCAACATGTTGTGGGGTGTACTTCCGACCGAAGACTTCGATAGCAACGGCCTTCGTGTCTACCGCCTCACGCACGAGGCTCGCGAGCTCATAGCCTCTCGTCGGGAGTGATTCGACGCCTAGCTCGGAGCCGCGTCGCCAAGCCCATATACCATTGCATTGTGGGCGCGACAAGACATACCGAGAAACTGGCGGAGGCGTCCGCTCGTCCGCTCGTCACGACCGTCGAGCGGCAGGATCTGAGCGCGCTACTTGAGCTGAAGACGACGGTCGTGGACGACACGCTAACGGACTATCCCCCACGGCGCTTCAGCAGTGGAAGGAGCGGTTTGTGAGCGACGCCTACTTCGCAGAGCGCTTCGATTCTCGGGACCGGCCAACGACGTTCTTCGTCACCGGCCCGCACGTCCGACCGACGGGCATGATCGCTCTGAAGGAGCGTGACGGCATCGCGTACCTCGGCGATCTTTACGTCCGCTACCAGGGGCACGGCATTGGGAAGCAGTTGCTCCGCCACGTCCTTCGCGAGGCTCGTCGGCGAGGATTCCGCGTGGCCGTTGCAGATGTTTTCGACGGCGCCGATGCGTCCGCGGCTCTGTTCCGGCGGGCCGGATTCGCGGACCGCGAGGACTACTTTGAGCCCTCGCTGCGGGTAACGGTCCATCGTTTGGCTCTCGAGCTGGCATAGCGACAGGTAGAGGCGAGGCGTCCACAACACAGCGTCCGAGGCGCCGCGGGAGGACATCGTCCTGTCGAGCGGCTGACTCGGCTCGGTCGACGGATCGGCGCCGTCGGCGCCGGTTCATGCCAGTCGGGAGCACATGGCTCATCGCTCACACGAGCCCATCCGTGTCTTGGCCAGTGAGCCGACTTGCTCGCGGTTTGGGCGACGGTCGGATCGTGCGCCGCTGGGGCCACTCGTAGGATCGGCTCGTGGTCGACGCTCGTACCGGTTCGCGGGCGGTGAGCGGGTGGCCTAGCCTGGGACACTGCCAATGATCGTTGCCTCGGTCAATGCGAAGAAGCGCCTCGGCGCGGTGGGTGCGCGCGAACGTTTCGGATTGTGGCTGGAGCGTCGGGAGGTGACGCTCGTCATGGTGCAGGAGGGGTGGCGTCCAGGAGGGTCGGTGCCACCCTCGCCGCGAGGGATGCAGTTTCTGGAGGGAGATGCTGAGCTCGCGGCGTGGATCAGTGACGGAATCGGTCGGCCGCGCGTCGACCGGCCCGAGGGCTGGTGGCAGACCGCGTTCGTAGGTGACCTCGCGATCCATTCTGTCCACCTCGACCCCTACGGCGTCGCGAGGCGGGTAGAACAGCTCCGGATCCTCGCCGAGCGGTTACCGGCTGACGACAACGTCGTTCTCGGCGACTTCAACCTCGCCCCGCGTCCAGTCGACGGCATGTACGGCACGTCGCCTAGCCGGTTCACGTCGGCTCGGGAGCGCCGCGCGTTCGCCGAGCTGCTCACGGCGCGAGAGCTGGTGGATGCGACGGCTGGCGACCCGCCCGAGTTCACGCTCAGCAGACTGATCCGCGGGTCGGTCTCGTCGTTTCGGTGTGATCTTGCGCTCGTGCCGGCATCGTGGCCGACGACCAGCGTGCTGGCGGCTCACGAGACGCGCACCGGGCCGTGCGCGTTCTCCGACCATTCCGGGATCATCGTTCGGGTCGGTCCGCTCGCCGATCGACCGATAGGCGGAGCGGCCGGGAAGGCCAAAGGAGCACGCCACCGGTCATCGCCGGCGGGCGGCATGAGCGGCGCCCCGGCCGCTGCTGCGTCATTCAAGACCGCGATCGCGCGTCGTAGGCCGTCGGCCCCGGTGACCGCGCTCACGCTGTTCATCGAGCGCGTCCTAGCTGAGAGCGCCCGAGACCCCTCGGTGCGCGACATCCTCGACTATGGGTGCGGTCGGGGTGCCGATGTCGAGTACTTCCGCAGTCTCGGAATGGACGCGGTTGGCTATGACCCGCACCTGCCGTTCGGCTTCGCCGAGTCGCCGCCCGGCCTGTTCCTCGTCGTCACCCTTATCTTCGTGCTTAATGTGCTGCCCACCGTGGAGGCTCGAGTAGAGGTGCTGCGTCGGGCCGCCGTGCGGCTGGCGCCGGACGGCGTGCTAATCGTGGCCACGCGGTCCTCGGCGGCCGTCCGAAACGAGGCGGCGCGTAGCGGCTGGCGGGCTTGGGGTGACGGGTTCGTCTCGCATGAAGGCCGCGGCACGTTCCAGCACGGCATGGATGCCCAGGAGGTCGTCGGTTTGGGGGAGATCCTCGGCCTGCGGTCCCACCGGCCGCTCCCGACCGTCCGTGATGCGTCCCTCGTGGCGCTTAAAGGGCGACCGCCCCCGACCGAGAGCGAGTGAGAGGCGGAGCCCGGGTGCCCAGAATGGGAGCAGCATGTCGGCGACCCGATCGCGGACTCGGGCGCTGGGTGCAACGGCGCGGGCTATCGCTTTGCGATCACCTATGGACGACACGGCGGGATCACTTTGGCGAGGAGGGAGGCGCCGGCATCGCCCGTCGGCTGACCTTGTCAGAGACGCGGCCCGCACTCGCTCATTGCGCGATTCGTCCGCCTCGGCAAGAGCAGATCTTGCGCGGCGGCCACGGACGCTCGCGTATGAGTCCACACTAGCCGACTGTATTTGACCCGGTGGAGCAGCCATGACGTCGAACACGACCGTCTCGATGCCGACAAGCGCAAGTCACGGCGACAGTTGCCGCGTGGAAGTGGCGAGGTACGAGAGGTCGTCTAGGGTGTCGGCGCTCGCGCCAGGTTAGGGCTCAGACGTGGTGGCGCTTCCGGAGCTCAGCGCCGCTCGCGCGGTCTCGAGAACGGCGATCTCGTCATTTAGGACACGGATACGAGCCTCGATCGACTCACGTAGGTCATCGACGCGGCTCGGCTCGGGCATCGTGACGGCACGCCTGGTCTTCGGGTCTCCAATGGTGAAGAGCGCCATTTCGACATGGATCGCGCTCCACCCGGCAGGATCTGGACAGACGGCATCGATGTGCGTGGCGATTGATTGAGAAAGCCAGCTGGCGTAGACGAACGCGAGTGCGCCCTGTCTCGCGCTTGCTCCCGCGGGAACCCCGGGGAAGGGTTGGCCGTTTCGCCCTTGGGGCTGGGGAAAACCGATCGGCGGTCCCACGCTGTCACGGGTCCACTCATCGAGCAGACTGGCGAGCGCCCAAGCGACGCGCGAGTCGTAAATCACCCAACGGCGAAGGTCGTACATCGCGTAGACCTTGGATACTGCGGCGATCCGAGTGCCGCACAGATCCGTCGGTGGCGCCGCATCCGATGTTGCGAGCGCGTCGAGAATCGACAGCGAGCGCGCGACTTCCGCGGCAAGGTCTCGTCCAAACGGACGCAGGCCACCCCAGGACCGAATCTCATCCATGACACCCAGCAAGCGGCCATGATCGTCAGCGGGACGAAGCAGATTCGCAAATCTCCGCCGAACCGAGATTCCGACCCTCCAATCTCCGTTCCACTGGTAGCGCCGGAGCAGACCAGCCCAGTCGACCGCATCAGCGGCCCATTCGGGGAAGGACCTCATTAGGACGCAAAGCTCACGGCGGTTCATCACGGGAAGCGCCACGACCCCGACGATATGCGATTCCCTGCGACGCGAGCAATCACCTAAACCGTAATGCTGACGGCGCGTCGGAGAAATGGGTCGATCGCGGGCGATGAGATTACTCATCCGATGCGCCGGCTGTAAGTCCAGTCGAGCGGCCGAAGAGCTCGGGGCCGTGACGAGGTCCCGCCGCGGCGGAGTTAACACGCGCTCGGTGCCTCGAGCGCCGCCGAATCCCGCGTCGCTCCCACCGAGACAGCGGGTCACGCCTCTATGTCCCGGGTATGCGGGTGCGCAGACGCGTGAGCGATGTCCGGATGTCACTCGGAGGTCTCCCCTCGAGGTTCAGGGGCGGGTTCAGCTCAACTAGTACCCGGTGCTCGAGGTCAGCCAGCACGTCACGCTTCTCGAATGCATACAACGCGACGGCCAGGTGATCTCGAATCCACTGGCTCAACCGGCTCTCACCATCGAGGCCAATGTTCTTGGGCCCGATCAGCCGCAGACTCAGCTCGTCGGCCAGCACGGAGGCGAGCGTCAGCCGAAACGTCGACCCCCGGATGTTTCCGCCCAGGTGCTGAGACGTAATTCTGCTCCAGAGCGTTGCTCGCCCGACTCGCCCAGACGGCCACTTCGTCGCGCCCGCCTGGCCAGCGTAGATCAGGCCCGTCGCGACCGCCCTGGCGAGTCCTCTGGACAGATCAGCCGCCCCAAGGGCGTCCACCCACCATGCGTACAGCCCCGGGGCGTTGAAACTGGAAGCCGCATCCGGCCATGCACGCGCGCCAATCAGTACCGGCGCGGTGTCCAGCGTTCGGATGGCGGCACGAACGTCGGCGTCCATCACGGTCGGCCGGCGCTTCGTCATCGATCACCTCCTCGAAGTTGGTGGTCCCCGGCCGCGTACCAGGCCAGCTGCTCGCCCTGTCCTAAGTGAGCGAGTGGTGCGGCCACCATGCCGCTCCGTTCGACAATCCCCGGCCCGATTGCCCGCCTGTACGCGGCACCTGCGTGCACCTCGAACGTGGTCCCGCCGATTGGGCCCAACTCGGCTTCCAGCTGGCGAGCCACGCGCTCGCCCCATGCACGTCGGTCGGCCGCCGAGAGCTGGTTGAGCGCGAGATCGTAGGGTGCGATCCGCTTCTCAGGGTCGATCACCCCGTGCTTCGCGCTCAGGATCAACCATGGGCACCCACTCGCTTCGGCGTATCGTCGGCGGTGTCGCCACAACGGCGAGCAGTACAAGTCCTTCGCTGGCGCGGCCCGCTCAAGCTTGAGCTTCACGCATCCGACCAGGATCACGCGCGGTGCGGTCGTCGGACACATCACTGAGGTGTCCCCTCTCCAGTGCTGTCCTGCATGGCCTCGTTCATCCGGTCAAAAGCTCGTCGCTCGCTGCACACGATCGGTGGGACTTGCCACTAATGCCGCTCACGATGATTCCAGAATGGTCGTTGCGCGACCGTCCTGAACCACGGACCGAGGAACGCGCAACATTATCCAGGGTAATGTCCGGCAGGCCCCTGGTGTGGCGCGCTGAACGAGGCGCTGAGAGCGTCCTGGCGCGGCCTGTGGTGCGAGCTGGACGGAGAGGGGTAGCAGATGAGCTGAATAAGCCAGCTGCGCTCGCGACTCAGGTGTCTTGACGGAGCAGGAGTTCGAGACGTAATACACCCGCCGTTCGCGGACTACGCCGAGGACTAGCCGAGCGGTAGCGAGGCGACGGTGCCGAATGGGGCGGAGTAGGTAATCGACGACAATCAGATGGGGGCTGAGCGGCATCGGAGTACCCGATAGTGCTTCGCTGCAGGCCTCCGGGAAGTGGCGTATACCCCGTCTCGACGTTCGCACTTAAACTGGTGTCGAACTCATTTGCCGTGTAGCGAGCAGCAGCTCGGTAGGCGTCGCCGGAGCACAATTCATTCTCATGCCGTACTACGCCTGTCAAACCTGTGGCGAACCGTTCGCCCGGCGCACAGCGCGCGACCGTCACTGTTCGGATCACCGCACGCACGACCGCTCGCCGTCGAGCCTCAACGCCGAGACCCCCGAGTACCGCCGCAACCGCAAGATCCTCCTCGCCGGTCGCCCGCCCTGCCACTGGTGCGGTCGGCCAGCCACCACCGCCGACCACCTACAACCGGTCGCGCTCGGTGGCAGCAACCGTCTGAGCAACCTCGTCCCCGCGTGCGCGAAGTGCAACTACAGCCGCCAAGCCAGACGGTCGCCGACTTCACCTACGGGGGGAAGGCAATCACTAGCTCGGAACGAGGCCGCGTCACCGTTCCTCCTCGCGGCGCGCGCCGACGTGGACCCCCGGTGGACCCCTGTCGTTCGCACGACGGGCGCGGTTCGGGTGTCCGTCTCCCCTCGGAGATCAAGCCCTCGGCGGGAGGCCGCGTAATTGGGCCGAAGCGAGGCAACCGACTGCCCGTACCTCCATTATCGGCAGTCCTGGCACCAGGAGGAGTGGGTCTTCTGATGGCGCCCCCAGTGGTGGCAGTGCCGGCAGAGAGCCACTCCGTTGTCGAGGGTCGTCGCCCCCCCGTCCTCGTGAGGTATTTCGTGATGGAAGACGGGCGGATAACCCGTCCAGCGATCGGTTCCCTTCCCGGGCCGGGCTCGGTCGAAGCGGCGGCCACAGTCGGCGCAGGCAAAACGCTGGCGTTCCAGTATCGCCCTCTTTTGGACGGCGGTGAAGCAGCGGCGGGGATCTTTTCTCATCACAGTCCCTTCGGCAAGACCCCTTGGCAAGTAAAGAGGCCTTGGCAAGAACTTCATAAGGAAGCGCGCTGATGGGCCAAAGCGGGGCAACGGCTGAGAGGCGCTTTCGTGAGATCGCTCGACGAATCAGACGCGGTGCTCGCCCAGGTCATCAGATTGCCAATCCCTAGCGTCAGCGCGACCGGAGGCGCCACCGACGGCGTACGCTGACTAGGAATGCCGTACGCCGATCCCGAGAAGCGCCGGGCGATGAAACGCGAGAGCGAACGCCGGCGCAGGGAGCGGCAGCGCCCCGCGATGGACGGACGCGCGCTCCGCGACCCTCCCGGAGAGGAGGAGCTGCTCCGGATCCTGGGGGAGGCCGCGAGGTCGGGGTCCGTGGCGGCGGCCAGGCTGCTGCTCGAGCGGATCGACCGCAAGGCCACTCCACAGCCGGACGAGAACGCGGGCTCGGTAATCGCCGACCTGGCGAAGCGACGCGCCGCCCGAGTCGGCGGCCGGTAGGCGGCGGTGGCACCGGGCGACCTCGACGAGTTCGTCCGGTTCTGCGCCGAGTTGACGACCGAGAACGGCGAGCCGCTCGTGCTGTACCCCGAGCAGAAGACGATGCTCGGCGACTACTTCGACGGCATCCGCGAGACGCTGATTCTCATCAGCAAGAAGAACGGCAAGTCGACCTTGCTCGGCGCGTTGTCGCTGTATCACCTCGCGCTGGTTCCGGACGCCGAGTGCGTGATCGTCGCCGCCTCGAGGGATCAGGCGGCGATCCTGCTTCGCCAAGCGCAAGGCCTGATTCACCGGTCGCCGCTGTTGCAGCAGATGATGCGCACCAAGCAGCGGGAGGTCGTGTCCCTGACCGATCAGGGGCGGGTGCGCGTGCTCGCGAGCGATGTAGACACGGCCGACGGCGTGCTCCCCACATTGGCGCTGGTTGACGAGCTGCATCGGCACAAGACCGCGGATTTGTACGGCGTGCTCCGCGACGGGCTCGGGCCTCGCGGCGGGCAGTTGATCACGATCTCGACGGCCGGAAGCACGGAGGCGTCGCCGCTGGGGATGCTGCGCGACGTGGCGTACCAGCTACCGACTTGCGATCGCGTCGGGGGCTACCGGCACGCCCGATCCGACGTGTTCGCGCTGCACGGGTGGGCGTTGGACGCCGACCAGGACCTTGACGACCTCGAGCTGGTCAAGACCGTGAACCCGGCGCCGATGATGACCATCGAGGCGCTCCGCGAGCGACGCGACTCACCGTCGATGACGCCGGCGCAGTGGGCGCGGTTCGCGTGCGGGGTGTGGATCAGCGCCCCGGACGCCGCGATCAGCCCGGCGGACTGGGAGCGCGCCCGGACCGACGACCGGCCCCAGCCTGGCGAGGCGATCTGGGGCGTCGGGCTCGATTTGGGCTGGACCTGGGATACCACGGCGATCGTGCCGTTGTGGGCTCCGGCAGCCGATCGCAGAGTGCTGCTGGAACCGACGATCATCGTGCCGCCCCGAGACGGCCAGTCGATCCCTCCCAGCCGGATTCGTGAGGCGCTCAGGCAGCTGTACGCAGAGCATCCGTTTGGGCGGGTTGCGATGGACCGCGCCGCCGGCGGCGAGCAGCTCGCCGAGTGGATCGAGACCGAGCTCCGCTGCCAGGTTGTCCTGTACACCAACGGCACGGCTGAGCAGTCGCGCTGCGCCCAACGGTTCTACGAGGGGCTGCGTGCCGATCCTTGGCCGACGCTGCAGCACACCAGCAGCCCCGAGTTGACCCGCCACGTTCCTGAACGCTCGAGCCAGAGTCCTGCCCCGCGGCGATGTCGTGTTCGACCGCCCGAACCAGTCCCGCAGCGCCCGGGCGCAGGATCAGCGGGTGATCGACGGGCTGACGGCCGCGAGCATCGTTCACGACGCGGCGATCGCCGCAGCACAGACGCCCACGATCGACGTGTCCGCCTATCGCATCATCGCTCTCTAGCCCCTAACGCCCACTAAGAGAACCGCCCTCGGATTGCGCCGAGAGCGGTCTCCGAGCGCTGCCATATGTGGCACGCTCCGCGTTGTGAGATACGCGACGCCAGTGTAGGCGTGGGCAGCGACGACGACTTTTACTGGCCGTCCCGGAGGTCGCACGAGTTGATCGGGGCTGCGTTCGATCGCAAACGGCGCGAGGAGGAGGAGGCCGCCGCCGAGGCCGAGCGGCAGCGCCGTGAGAAGGAGCGAGCCGCAGCCGCAGCCGAGGAAGAGCGGCGGCGGATCCAGGAGCGGATCGCCGACGCACTCGAGGCGCTCCAGCGGGACCGTGAACGCGAGTTGTCGACCGAAGATCGGACCACCGCAGCGCTCGACTCGCTCCGCGAGAAGCTGACCGAATCCGACGCGAAACCGCGGCACCCGAGGCAGGACGCGCGCCGCCAGCTGGCGATCGAGACAGCCGAATCACTTCAGGAAGGCGTCGGCAAGCGCATCGAGCTCGGCTACCCGAGCAACGGGGAGTGGACGCTGCCGAAAATTCAGGCCCGCGTCGGCGTGAGCTACCGGTGTGTGCGGGAAGCGCAGGATCTCCGAGCGGCCGGCTGGGATCTGACCGAGAGCGACCCCGACGCATGGGCGGACCCCGGGCACGTGAGATGGCCGACTCTCGAGCGTGCCAAGGAAATGCTGGGCTAGAGCACTGCGAGCGAGCGTGCCCGCGGACAGGCTGTCCGGCGGGCCTGTCCGGCTGTCCGTGGATTTTGTGGACATCCGGACACGTGGTTTGTTGGGGGCATGTGCAGTAGGCCTACTCCACGGGTCGGCCCGGGGTTGCGCTCGGCGCGCGAAGCGGTCGGTGTCAGCCGCGAGCAGCTCGCTCGCCTGGCCGACTGCTCGGTGAACTGGATCGAGCAGCTCGAGGTCCGTGCTGTCGCGCCGGCGCGGAGCGAGGCGCTGCCGCGCATCTGGCGCGTGCTCGACGCGCTATGCGACCGCCCCCCCGGCAAGGAGGAGGACGCCGCCGCATGACCGCTGGCCGTAGACAGGGCTCGGATGCCAGCTCGGGCGCTGTCGCTGCTGCGCTGCGAGTTCGCCGCGCTCGGCTGCGACATCGGGCCCGCCGCCGGCAAGAACCCCGGCGGCTACCTCGGCGACCGCTGGCAGGACAAGGCGACCCGTGACCCCGGGCCTGATCGTCGCCTGGTGGAAACCGTGGCCGCACGGCGAACGTCTGCATCATCCCTCGACGGGCGCTCCTTCCGGTCGACGTCGATGACCCGGCGAGCTTCAGGCGCTTCCAAGAGGCGCACGGCTGGGCGCCGCTCACACCCCGCTACCTGTCCGGCGGCACCGACCGGCATCCGCGAGCGGCTGCTGCTCGCCTTCCCCGGCGACGAGGCGCTCGAGCGCGCCGACCGCAAGCTCTGCCCCGGCGTGCAGCTCCGCTGGTCTCACGACACGAACCTGGTGTGCATTGTCCCGCCCGGCATCAATCCCGACACCGGCCGCTCGCTCGAATGGATCGTCGGGCTCGACGACGCGCCGCTCGCACCGTTCCCGACCGCGTGGCTCGAGCGCGCATCCGCCCCCACCGCGGGACGCCCAGCCAGCGAGTGGGTCGAGAAGTTCTGCCGCGACTACGTCAGCGGCTCCGGAGAGACGCACCCGGCCACGATGAGCATGGCCGCCTACCTGGTGCACAAGCTCGGCTCCGGTCAGCTGGCGCTCGAACTACTCCTCGGCTGGAACCAGCGGCGCTGCCACCCACCCAAGCCCGAGCGCGAGATCCGCGACCAGGTGCTGTGGGCCGCGCGACGAGAGGCCAGCAGTCGACAGGCGAGACAGTGACCGACGAGCATGCCCAAGCCGACGCTCACGACGACGAGCTCCGCGGCGCCGACGAGCGGATCGAGGAAGCCGGCAAGGAGAAGAAGTCACAGGCCGACCGGCTGGTTGCCCTCGCCATCGCTGAGGCGCGACTATTCCACACGCCCGACGAAGTGTCCTACGCGGTGCTCGATCGCGACGGTACCGAGCAGACGTGGAAACTGCACTCGAAGCGGTTCCGTTCCTGGCTGTCGCGCCGCCACCACGAGGAGCACGAGAAGACCCCCGGCGCCCAGGCGATCCAGGACGCGCTCAACGTGCTCGACGGGGCCGCGCTGTTCGACGGGGCCGAGGAGACCGTCTACGTCCGCACCGCCCGGTGCGATGGGCGCATCTACCTCGACCTCGCCAACGACGACTGGAGCGTGGTTGAGATCACGCGCGACGGGTGGGCGATCGTGCCGCGCTCACCCGTGCGCTTCCGCCGTCCCGCCGGGATGCTGCCATTGCCGTACCCCGTTTCCGGCAAGACTCAGCTCGACGACCTCCGCGAGCTGCTGAACGTCGTCGACGATGAGGACTGGCTGCTGACCGTCGGGTGGCTGCTCGGCGCACTCCGGGGCGATGGCCCGTACCCGATCAAGGAGCTGGTCGGCGAGGCCGGCAGCGCCAAGAGCACGCACGCGCGGATGACCCGTGCTGTCGTCGACCCCGCGAGCGCGCCAGTCCGGCGACCGCCGCGCGAGGGACGCGACCTGATGATCGCCGCCTCGAACGGGCTGGTCGTAGCGCTCGACAACCTCTCCGACCTACCCGATTGGCTGGCCGACGACCTTTGTCGGCTCGCGACCGGCGGCGGATTCGCGACCCGCCAGCTCTACACCGACGACGACGAGGTGATCTTCAACGCGATGCGCCCGATCATCCTCACCGGCATCGGCGGTGTCGGCGAGGATCGCAACGACCTCCCCGACCGCACGATCCGGATCCGCAAGCCGCGGATACCGAACAACAAGCGACGCAGAGGCGCGGACGTCGACGCTGAGTTCGATCGCCTCCACCCCGGAATACTCGGAATGCTGCTCGACGCGGTCGCGGCCGCGCTCGACACCGCTGACGGAATCGCGTTCAAGGAGCTGCCGCGAATGGCCGACTTCGCGGCGTGGGCGGAGGCGGCTGGCGCCGAGCTCGGCTGGGAGCGCGGCGACTTCCTACAGGCCTACGAAGCGAGCCACGCCCGCGCTCACCAGGTCGCGATCGAGGCCAGTCTGATCGGCCCGCCGCTCGTGGACATCGCGAGCAACGGCGGCTTCCAGGGCACGGCGTCCGAGCTGCTCGAGCGACTCGCGGGCAAGGTCGACGAGAAGGACACGCGACGCAAAGAATGGCCGAAGACCGCGGCTGTGCTCGGCAAGATGCTCCGCCGGATCGCCCCCGACCTACGAGGCACCGGACTCCGCGTGGAAGAGGGCGACGGGCGCCACCGGATACCGATCACCCTCGGCAACAGCGAGAACGCGGGCTGACCCGAGTGTTTGGGATGAAGGCGCAATCTCCTACCTCCACTACCGCCCCTACCGCAAGGCCCGTGGCAGCAAGGATTTTCCCCGGGCGTGGTCCGGTAGGAGCGGTAGCAGCGGCGGCAGCAGGCACGACACTGCTACGACCGGGAATCTCCCGTCCAGACGGACGATCCGGTAGCGGCGGTAGCAGCGGTGGCAGTTTGTGGCTCTGTTCTGATTGGGGGCTGCGATGACCGTCGGCTGCGAGATCGACTACGTCGAGCTCGATGGGTACCACGCCACGATCGAGAGCGTCTGCGCCAGGTGCTCCCGCTGCGGGCACGAGACCGAGAGCTACGGCACCTCGGACGCCAGCATCCGCCGGTGCCTGCTGCTCCTGCGCGAGGAATGCCCGCGCGACGAGACCAACTGCTACGTCGACGAGCACGACGCAGCATGAGCGGTTTCACGCCAGGCCGTGAAAACGGGCATCGGCGGCCGAAGGGCTACGCACCGTGGCGGCCTCAGCACAAGACGCGCGAGCTACTCGAACAGGTCGAGGCGGTCCTCGACGAATACGACGATCAGTTGCCGTTGACCGTCCGCCAGATCTTCTACCGGCTGGTCGGCGCCTACAGCTACGAGAAGACCGAGCGTGCCTACAAGCGGCTTGGCGAGCATCTCGTGCGCGCTCGGCGCGCTCGCCTGCTCGCGTTCGACGCGATCCGCGACGACGGCGTCGCCGTGATCCGCCACGCCTACTACGACGGCATCGCCGCCTTCCATGATGAAACCGCACGTCGTGCGCGGGCCTACCGGCGCGATCGCCAAGGTGGGCAGCCGGTATTCATGGAGTTGTGGTGCGAGGCGGCTGGGATGCAGCAGCAGCTCGACCGTGTCGCGTTGCGCTACTCCGTGCCCGTGTACACGACTGGCGGGTTCGGGAGCCTGACCGCCAACTACGACGTCGCCGAGCGCGCACTGGCCCGCGACCGCCCGACCGTGATCCTGCACGTCGGCGACTTCGACCCGTCCGGCGAATCCATCTTCGAGTCGATCGTCGAGGACGCCGCCGCGTTCGTCGAGGCCGACCGGACGATCTGGCTGCCGGAGGTGCGCGGCATCCGAGTGGCGCTGACCGCCGATCAGGTTGACGACCACGACCTGCCGACCGCGCCGCCGAAAGAGTCGGACTCGCGCTCGGCGTCCTGGGAGGGCGAGACGTGTCAGCTCGAGGCGCTGGCTCCCGACGCGCTCGCCGAGCTCGTCGAGCAGGCGATTGTCGAGCAGCTCAACTCCATCGTGTTCGATGTGCAGATCGAGTTGGAGAAGCGCGAGCGCGCGGAGCTGCTCGCCCTTCCGCCAGGAGCATGACGTGAGCGAGCTGGCGCGTGCGCTCCTCGACGATCTTGCCGGCGATCCGGTCGCGCTCGAGCGCTTGCGCGAGCTTGCTGGCGACGACCGCAGGCCTGAGCCCTGGGTCGGCGTGCAGCAGGCCGCCGAGCACCTCGGCTGCAAGCCCCAGCGGATCTATGACCTTGTCCACCAGCGGGCGATCCCGCACCGTAGGGACGGCTCGCGCCTATTGTTCCGCCTCTCCGAGCTGGACGCGTGGCTTGATCCGTAGCTCTGAGATGCCGATGATTACGGGAGGCAAATCAAGCGGCCGGGCGGCGCGCAAACACCCCCGGCCATGACCCACGGATAGATGACTCCATGAGTAAGCAAGACCCTACCCCGTCCGAAGTTCTCGCCGCTCGTGAGCACGCCGAGGCGCTGAGCGCTGAGTATCGGCGGATCAAGCAGCTCCCCGACGACCCGCGCGGATACAGCGATCTTGAGGTGCGGAACGCGGAGATTCGACGCCTGCACGCCGCGCGGGCGGCGGCCGCCGAGGCCCGCGCCGCGTTCTACCGCATCACGACCCCGCTGCCGCTGCCGTGGAGGCTTGGCGGTCCCGAGCTGACGTTCGGCGAGGCGGTCGACAATTACGCGGCGGCGCACGGCGTCACCCGCGCCGAGACATTTCGGCGGATCTCCGATGTCACCGGCAATTCGACCGGGACGCTCGCCCGGCGCTACAGCGACCGAGGCAACTCCGAATGGTGGTCTGGCTGGGGCATGGGCCACTTTGAGCCGACGCACCGCGACCCGCCCGCTCTCTCGCCGCTGGATGGTGAGGACTGATGGCTAAGGGCAAGCGGATCAAGACCAAGAGGCCGTCGGTCTACAAGGTCGGCGACCGGTACGAGTGGATCACCCGCACCGATCGCGGCATGGCCGACACGTTCGAAGAGGCGTGCAAGGCCAAGGCCCGAGCCGAACTGGCGGGACCAGTTGCCGCGGCTGTGCGCGAACGGTTTGGCGCCTACGCCAGGGCCTGGTTGGCCGGGTATCAGGGACGCACGTCCCGTGGCTTCACCGAGGGCACACGGGCGGGATACCTGGAGAGCCTCGAGCTGTACGCGATCCCGTTCTTCGAGGCGCGCAGGCTCAACCCGAACCGGATCCAGCGCCGGCACGTGAAGGCGTTCGTCGCTTGGCTCGCGACGCCTCCGACCGCCGCCGAGCGGCGCGGCAGGATCGGGCTGCGCCGCCCATTGTCGCCTCGGACAATCGCGAAGCATCTGGCACCGATCAAGGCGATGTTCGCCGACGCCGTCGAGGACGACGAGCTGGGAGTCAACCCCGCAAGAGTGCGCGTGAACGTCACGTCGCCCGAAGCGCCGGAGGACGACCGGGCGCGCGCATTCACCGACGAGCAGCTCACCGCCGTGCTCAATGCTCCGGTCGAGCGGGATCGGCTCCTGTTCGACACGGTCGCCAGCACCGGCCCGCGCTGGGGCGAACTGTGCGAGTGGCGCGGCAAGGATCTCGGCGCTGGCCCTGACGGGCCCGTGCTCCGCGTATGCCGTGCTTACTCAGACAAGGCGCGCGACGCCAACGGCAAGCGCGTGGAGATCGTCAAGCTGCCAAAGTCCGACACGGGTCGGCGCGACATCCCACTTGAGCCCGAGTTGGCCCGTCGCCTCTGGCGGCTCCAGCGCGGCTCCGACGAGCTGCTGTTCCAGGCGACGGGCGGAGGGCGACTGGATTACGGGAACGTCTACAAGCGGCTCCTGAAGCCGACACTGCGAGCAGCGTCCGAGTCGCTCGGGGAAGATCTCACCTGGGCGGCGTGGCATACGTTCCGGCACACCGTTGCCTCGCGTCTGTTCGCCGAGGGACGGAACGTCAAGCAGGTGCAGGAATGGCTCGGCCATCACAAGGCCAGCTTCACTCTCGACACCTACGTCCACCTCATCGGCGGTGGGATCGGCGGGCCGCTCGGACTGCCTTCGGGGGCAAACGGGGGGCAAACAGGCACTCCGAAACAGGCCGAAACAACCGATGCGGATACAGGCCAATCTCCCCGGAAATCCCGAGAAACCGCGAAACCCGCCTAGCAGCAAGGACGCACTTTTAATCCGAAGGTCCTGGGTTCGAGCCCCAGCGGCGGCATCAGAAGTAGCTGCAAATCGGTGGTTTTGGTCTTGACGTGCGGCAAGTACCGGCTCCTGGATGGGCGTCAGGTCCAGAAGAAGCCAGGCCCGGCGTGGACCGAGCGTCGCCGTCCGCGGGCGGGGTGGTTCACGAAGCGCACGGCGGAGGCGTGGCTGCGAGACGGGCTTGACCCGGGTCTGCGCTGAAGGCCCACCTGCGAGGACGACCTGCTGTTCGTGGGCGAGACCGGCACCATGCGTGACCTGCACAGCGCGCCTCACGCCGAAGACGCCGCCCTCGTGGCCGAGGCCTTCCGGGTCGAATCAGTGCCGGCGAAGTCACCTAAGGTGTCCTGAGTTTCAAAACGCCCCAAGACGTCCCTGAAATCTGAAGACGTCCCGCAAGCCGTCCCAGGACGTGGTTGAAACGTCGTCCGGATCGAGCGACGGCGTGCGTCCCGTCGTCGCTGCCTGGCTCACCAGTTCGGAACGGCTAGTCATGTCAACACCCACGGTGGTGCCCGTACAGTGTTGCGGCTCAAGGCGATCGCGGCTGCTGTGACCGAGTCGCCGTCGCGGCCGGCACTCAGCGTGCTCGCCTACCGGCCGAGGTCTCACTCGGGATTACGGCCAGTTCGCGACGTTCGCGCCGGGGCCGGCGGGCGCGGTCACACGGACCGTCCTCGCCGATGATCGGCCGCGCCCGCTCCATGGGCGACAGCGCCTCGAGCAGGCTGGCGCGGCCGGGTGGGCCGTAGTCCTCCTCGCGGTCATACGCCAGCGCGGAGAGGGTGCGGGTTACCGGGGTGTGGATCGGCTACCCTCGTGGAGTCGGTGCCCGCGCACTTCTCGCCAAAGATCTCGCGCGGGCATGGATTTGACGGCCGCCCCAGTCACTCGGGGCGGCCGTTTGCGTTGTTGGTGCGTAACCGCGAGCCGGTGCGCACCGCAGGCGTGGTTCACGGGTGATCTGCGCCGGTGAAAGCGGACGGTGCCGCCGCTAGCCGAGGACGATCGCCTTGGCGCGGCGCACGCGCATCCCCCGAGTTGTCCTGAAGCTCAGTTGAGAGGACCTCGACGGGGTCACCGGGGCCCTGTTAGCTGGTCATCACGAGCAGCGCGATGATCACGCCGGCCATAGGGGCCACGATCAGAGCCGCCGCTGCGATGCCGCGGCGCAGCCGCCCCGCTGCCGGAACGAGTATCGGTCGGATCCACCGGTGGGGCACGACCCGTAGCGCTGGCCACCGGCGACACGCGAGCGCCACGATCAGCTCCGCGAGCCGTGTGTCGATCGCCGCGTTCACGCGAGTGCGCATCGCGTGAAGATACGGTCGCGTTCGTTGTCCGGCCAGGGGTGCAAGCCGTCGCCCGAGCGGTTGGTGGCGACCGACACGTCGTCGGGGGTAATGGGTGCGTTCAACGTAGCCTCGCGTTCACGCCGCGCCGCGGCAGTGTCACCTCCCAGCTTCGCGCGGCCGCGCGGAGCTCGAACAACGTCAACGGGGTCGCGGCCGGCGGTTCTCTTGCGGCCTGCCCCAGAGCCCTTTTGTTTGCTTGCTCAAGAGTCCCGATTTGTAGGGACAAAGCGAGTACCGCTACCGAAATTCGAAACGGACTGGCAGGAATCGGCAGGCCCACACATCGACGAGCGGAACGGGTAGCAGCCGCGACGGCGACGACGGATCGCCGCTTCCGTGACGAGACGGGGGCGGCGCACTTGCTCGTCGGTCGCGGCTGCCGCAATGTACGAGCGCGACCGGCCCTTTGATGGTGCCTCACGGCACGGCGGTAGGCTGACTGCCTCATGCCCTGGGACGACGACGACGATTGGGTTGGGCAGCCGCCGGAGGGCCGCTACACCCGCGATCGCGCCAAGCCCGAGTTCTGGCATCAACCGTGGCCGTGGGCGGGTGCCGGATTCGCGCTGCTGCTTGTCATCGTGATCGTCGTTCTGCTCGTGCGGTGACACCGCTCACAGCCCGGATCACTAGCGCGACGCTGGCCGCCCTGCCCCACGCGCGAGCAGCGAATGCTCCCGCGTGGGCACATGGCGAGTCAGCCGGGTTCGCATGCGATCCCCGGCTTCCTTGAGGATCGTGCTGGCAAGGCGTCGCGACTGAGCGAGGTTGGACAAGCCTGGTGCTGGTAGACATCTGTTATGGCGAATCCCAGCGACGATTTGGACTTCGACGCGATTCGGAGTGAGCTCGAGGAGCGCCGGGACCGCACTCGAGAGCGCCTGGCGGAGCTCGCCAAGCGGCCCGAGCGGGGGAGCGCCCTGGGGTTCGGCAAGCGAATAGGCGATGGGACGACCGAGGCGGTGAGCCGACTCACCGACATCGGAGTCGGTGACTCGCTGGAGCGAGTGCTCGCCCGGACAGAGCGGGCTCTGGCCAAGCTCAATGACAGGAGCTACGGGATCTGTGACGCCTGTGGCGATCCAATCCCGGCCGGCCGAATGCGAGCGCTACCTGACGGGGTGCTGTGCGTCACGTGCGCGGCGTCCGAGCGCCGTGCACCGGCTCCGCGCCGCCGATAAGGGTGCGCTTGTCCTGCGCTTCCGCTTTGGACGCCGAGCGACAGCCGTGGCCCGAGCGCACCACGTGCCCAGCGCCTTCACCCTCGCCGAAACGAGGGCTCGCGGAGCGCCAGGCACCATCGCGGGACTGCCTGTGCGCATCGATTGTCATCGGCGTCGGCTTCAATCCCGGCTAACGGTGGCGGTGTCCAGCCACCAGAGCAGGAGTGGGGTCGTGGCCTGGTCGCGCGAGAGCAGCATGCCGGCAATGGCGATGATCACGGTGGCAGCCGGAGACCAGGACGGAGCGTCTCGAGGTCGCCGCGGCGGCGGCGAGCGCTGCGCTCTCCGAGCGCCCGGCGGCTCGCTCTTCGTGCTCTCGGCGCAGATAGAACAGGCTGTAGTCGACCCCGACGGCGAGACCGATCAGCAGGATCACGGCGCTGACGTTTCTGGTCCATCGGCACGAGGTGACTCTCGAGCGATACCAGCCCGATCGTCGCCAACACCGAGGTGAGCCCCAGCGCGAGCGGGACCAGTCCGGCCACGAGTGAGCCGAATACCAGGGTCAGGTGTCGCGCCGCCGGGCCCGGCCTGGTCAGGCGCGGCAGAATTGCGCGGAGATGCCCTGCGACTGGTTGCTGATCGACGGATCGAGCCTGATCTTCCGCGCGTATTACGGCGCGCTGGCCGGTGCACGTAGGTCGCGCGGAGCGGACGGCAACGCGATCGGGGGTTTCTTGGACAGGCTGGCGCGGCTGGTCGCCGACCGCCAGCCTCGCCGGCTGGTGATCGCCGATGACTGGGCATGGCGGCCCCGGTGGCGGGTGGACCTGATCGCGGGCTACAAGGCGCACCGGGTCGCTGAGCCGGTTCCACCCGGGCTGGTGCCCGACCTTCCGGTCATCGCCCAGCTGCTTGAGCACATCGGGATCGACGTGGTCGGGGTCGCTGACTACGAGGCCGAGGATGTGATCGCCACCCTGACCAGGCTCGCTCCCGGGACCGTCGAGATCGCCAGCGGTGACCGGGATCTGTTTGCGCTCGTGGAGGATCCGCGCGTGCGGGTCTTGTATCCGGAGCGGTCAGGGCTGGCGGTGATCGACGAGACCGAGATCACGCGCCGTTACGCGATCCCCGGGCGTCGATACGCCGACTTCGCGATCCTGCGCGGTGACCCCTCCGACGGACTTCCCGGGCTCAAGGGCGTCGGCGCTGTGACCGCGGCGGCGATGATCCGCCGCCACGGAGACATCGCGGGCGTGCTGCGCGACCGCCCGCTACGCCCACCGGACCGGGAGTACCTCCAGGCCGCGATCACCGTTGTGCGGCCGGTCGACGATCTCCCCGTCACGCTCCCGTCTGGCCGGCGCGACGCCTACCCTGCCAACGAATCCGCCCTCCGGTCGCTCGCGGCCCACCACCAAGCAGAGGAGGCGGTGGACCGGCTGCTCAGAGCCCTCACCCGCCTCGCACCCCAGCGACCCCGCCGCCCGCACATCGCCACCACCGCCGACTAGATCGGTCACCCGTCCGGCGAGCAGTCCTCGGGCGACGGCGACGTTGCTCTCGGCGGTTGCCTCAACGTCTCGAGATTGACGAGAACCAGGGTCAGCGTGGGGTCTGATCTGAGACGTGCTTTGACGTCGTGGCGCGCACTGCTCAGTGCTTTCGAAGCGCGCCCAGCGGTGAAGCTGATCGCCGGCCTCAGCAGGCGATGCGGGCGGTTCCTCTGGGCGGGCGGACGGAGCTGGCGCAGCCCACCACCGGCCGTCGCGGGCCGACGACGGATATCTGAGCAGAGGCGACATTGTTCGCCAGCGTGCGCTCCCGAGTCGATGTCCCCACGACGGCGCGGTTGACGAAGCGGGTCCCGTGGGTCCCGACGCGGGTGCGGACGATGATGGTCACGCTGGCGCCGCGCTTGAGCGTGCCCAGCGGGCAGACGGTCAGTCGCCCACTATGGTGGCAGCTGCCGGCGGTGGTATGAACCGCCACCACGGTCGCCGCAGCGCGAGGTTGGTCGGCGAGCACCACGCGCTGGGCCGGGTTAGGTCCGCGGTTCTTGACCGTGATCCGGAAGCCGATCACCTGCCCGCGGGTGACCACTGGTGCCGAGGCCACCTTGGTGACGACCAGGTCGGCGAGGTCATAGGCAGGGTTGGCCGTCGGAGGGCCCGGCGTCGGGTTCGGGGGGACCGGCGTCGGCTTCGGGGGGACCAGCGGTTTCGCGGAGAAGGCGTTGGTGAACACACAGTGGACATGAGGGACCTGGCGGGTCAGCTCGATGGTCGCCGTCCCCTGGGCGAACGGAACCGTCAAGCCGTTGCACACGACCGTCGGTCAGGGTCCAGTCTCCGGTGGAGCTGAGCGGCGGCTGTTCGACGATGTGATAGGTGCCGAGGCGAAGGTGACCGGTGGCGTCGGCGGGGGTGTTGGGCTTGGCGTCGGCTGCCACCCCGGGGGTCGTCGTGGTCGCGTTCTGGAGGTGCGGCGTCGGCGGCCCCATGGCCGGCGTGACCACGAAGGAGGCGGTGCCAACGCCGCCCTCGGTGATCTTGGCGATCGAGATCGAGCCGCGGGGGACGAAGCTGTTGACGAACGTGCAGACCACCGGTTGGCCGCTGAGGATGTCGACAGGGAACGGCTTGGCCGTCGATCGGTTCGCGCCGTTGCAGCTGACGTGGCGCAGGTGCCAGCGCCCGTCGGGCGACGTCGGCTTCTGCTCGGCGATCACGTAGTGGCCGGGCGCCAGGTCGAGGAGCGAGGGGACCGCGTCGACCGGCACCCCTGGCCGGGTGGTGGTCGCCTCCGCCTCGGTGGACCTCACCCCGGTTCGGCGAAGGCGTCACCGTGTAGGAGAAGGTGCCGACCCCTCCAAAGGTCACCTTGCGGATCGTCAGACCGCCAGGCGGGGGCACGTAGGCGTTGTGATACACGCACGTGGCGTGATCCCCCTCCGCCAGATGGATCTGGGCGGTCGGTCCGCTGACCGTGAACGTGCTCTTCCCGGCGGCGCTGGTGCAGTTGATGCCATCCAGCCGGTAGTTGGCCACGTTGCCTTCGGTGACCGTCCAGGTCTTCATGCCGGCGCGATAGAAATCCTTCGACTCTCGGTCGCGCAGCTGGAAGCCGTTGACGTCGTAGGAGATGTCCCCGTTGAACGGGAAAGCGGGGTTGTCGCCGGCCGGTGCGCCAGCGACCTTCTTGGTGATGGTGATCGTCCCGCTCGTGGGCGGCGGGATCACCAGGTACTCGTAGCAGAAGATGTGGTGGATCCCGCCCGGGAAGGAGATCCCCTCAACGTTGTCCCCATAGTTGTTGTCGTTGCCGCAGCGCAGCGCCCCAAACGCATACGAGGGGTCTCCCGGCGTGCTCTCGAAGAACTTCTGCGCCAGCACCGGGTCGGTCGGCGTACCACCCTGGAGTCTGAGGGCCCACTGCCCCTGGTTGGCCACGTCGAGCTGCTCCTGGGTCAACTCGAACGTCGTCGCGCCTTCGATCTGCTCATCGGCGATCGGTTTGCCGTCCTGGTCGAGCACGGCGGTGTGATCTTCGGTTGTGACCGAAGGAAACTCGCCGCTGACTACGGTCAGTGACCCCCACGGACCCTTCAGCGGCGGCAAATCGCCGCGGCCCATCGTGAACTCCCAGTCCGTGAGCGGCGTGCAGTTGCTCTGCGGGGACAGGTCCTCGAAGCTCGGGTCAACCAGATCATTGGGCCCGTACGGCGAATTGGGCCCAACGTTCTGGAGGGTCTGCATGAGGTTGTCTCGGAACCTGTTGGCGAAGATGTCGCTGAAGCTCTTGCACTGGCGTGCGGCGAAGGTGACCGAGTACCCGGTCGCCGCTGCGGCCACGGTCGTTCCGACGCCGAGCCAGACGCCGCACGCGAGCGCTACCGCCGTGAGCCAGCGCCACAGCCTCTGCGGCGAGCGCTTCGTGGTGATACGCACCCAGACCGAGGATCCCACACCCACGCCTCGCAACCTATAAGCCACGGACCCGGAAAACAACCCCTGCACCGCCGGCTGCGGTGTCAAGCCCACGCAGCAGACGATCCCGGTGGTCCTCGTGAGGTGTGAATGGCGCTGGGGCAACCCCACATCCCGCCGTGGCCGCCACCCGGGAGCGAGGAGCAGACCCGCCTGCGAATCGACCGCTGCCTCCCGTGACGGCTCACCGGCTGCCCGGCCGAGATACGCGCGCGTTCTCGGACTGCGCAGGTCGGCGGCGGTTGCCCCGGGCGACAGGGGCCTGGTCGGACCGGTCCGGGTTCGTGGTGGACTGGTCGCCGGCCGTAGTTCGTGGGATTCTCCGGTGTAGATAGATGGCCGACGAGTCCCACGAGAATCTTGGATGCGCCGATGTTTGAACGGTTCACAGAGCGAGCCCGCCAGGTGGTCGTCCTGGCACAGGAAGAGGCGCGGGCTCTCAAGCACAACTACATCGGAACCGAGCACATCCTGCTCGGACTGCGACGTGAGGAGGAGGGGCTGGCGGCCCGCGTCCTCGAGTCGCTCGACATCACCGTGGAACGGGTGCGCGCTCAGATCGTGCGGATCGTCGGCTCGGGCGAGGAGGTCGCCTCCGGTCAGATCCCCTTCACGCCGCGCGTGAAGGAGGTGTTCGAGCTCGCGCTGCGTGAGGCGCTGAGCCTGGGGCACACCTACATCGGCACCGAGCACATCCTGCTCGGCCTGGTGCGTGAGAACGAGGGCGTCGCCGCGCGGATCCTGCTCGACTTCGACGCTGACGCTGAGAAGGTCCGCAACGAGGTCATCCGGATGCTCTCGGTACCTGGTGTCCGGCGGGGTGCTGTGGCCTCTGCCGAGAGCGGACCCGAGCCGGCGATCGATCCCGCCTGGCTCGACGGTCTGCCCACGCTGCTCAAGCCGTTGGGAGAGGAGATTCGCGCAGAGCTGGGGCGAGCGCCCGACGTCGGCGATCTCCTTCTCGCCATTGTCTGCGTGCCCCATACCCCTGCGGCTGAGGCGCTGAGCGAGCTAGGCGTCGATGTCGATGAGCTGTGGGGCAGGATCGAGCGCACTCGTTTGCGGGCTCAGACCACCCGACAAGCGCTCGCCAAACGCATGGCCGAGGTCGCCCAAGCCAAAGAGCAAGCGATCGAGGACGGTCGGTTCACCGACGCCTCCCAGCTGCGCGATCAAGAGCGCGAGCTACGCGACGAAGCGCGGTCAGATCAGCGTGAGCGGCTCAAGATCGTTGGCGAACTTCGTCGGCGCTTGGGCATCTCTCACCAGCCCGATATCGATCGATGAGCCGCTTGTACATCCCCGTGGCCATTCGTCAACTTATGCCCGGCAGTCTCGGCCCGGCCGTGCGCCTGAGCCTCGCCGCTGTGAGCGCGAGCCGCGACCACATCCGTCACATCTGAGCGGACTGCCCGGGGGGCACCCCGCTTCTGCTCTTCGCGCAACTCAAGCGTCCCGACGCCAGCCAGCGTCTGACACATTTGCCTACGCAAAACGGGCGGTCCGGTCCGTCGCCGGGGAGTGTCGGACCGGAGATAAGGCAGAAGCCGGAGCGAGTCCGCCGACCCGCCGACCGGACTCACTGCAGCGCCACGGATTCGGCACCGTTGCCGCCTGCTCGCGCGTCCGGTTCGCGTAGGCCTCATCGCCATCGTCAGTCGGCGTCGACACGGACGCTTCGTAGCCGCGCAGCAAGGTCGCCCACCGGAAAATGAATCGCGCGCTCTCGCGCCGCGATCCGATGATGAAACCGGCGGATGACCCATCGCCCGCACCCGCGAACACGCGCGACGCCCGCTGACAGGTAGACAAAATCCCACTGGCGGAGGGCATGCTCCTCGTCGTCCGCGATCAGCACGCACTCGCTTTGGAGCACGAAGCAGTCCTGCTGCACGAACTTGGAGTGATAGAGACGCCGGGCTGTCCTGGACGGAGGAGGTCGATGTTGACAAGGTGTCGGGCCACGCGAACGGGTTGGGCTCGAACTGAAACGGGTGGCTCGGCGGGGACGTGCGATCGGGGAGATGTCGGCAACGTTGGTGACGGATAGCTGATCCCATAGCCACACCATTACGCGATGCGCTTCGCGGTACTGCGATCCCGGCGCACGCCGCCGAGCGCTGCTCGTTCGACGCATGCCGGGCCGTCTTGTCAGGTGGAGGGTGCTGCCCCGGCAAGTCGCGGAGGAACAGTGGAACTTCGGTGAGGTAAGTCGGGCGAGGTATCGCTCGGTCCACACCCGCGGCCACTTCCGGGCGCTGCTGGTGGGGCGCATGCTTGGGGCATGTCACAGATCGACGTCGTCACCGCTGCGATCGAGGACATGGCCGGCCGCCTGAGCGGCATCGGCCCCGGGACCCGCAGCTTTCTCGGCCAGGTCACCAGGCACGCGTCGGCTGCGGCGGACACGCCCGCGCACGGGCCGGTGAGCGGGCTGATGGTGCGCTGGGCCACGGCGCTGCCCCGGTTCGCCGAGGCCGGTGACCGCCTGCAGGCCGCGATGCACGGCGCTGCGCGGATCTATGCCCAATCGGACGCCGCCGTGACCGCGGCGGCGGAGAAAGGTGGGGGCGGTCGTGATCCTTGTGGATCCTGGTGTCTCGGCGCCGACCGGTGATCCCGACAGCCTGCTCGCGGCGGCGAGTTGGCACGAGAATCTCGCCAGCCACTTCGAGACCACCGTGACGATGCTGCAGTTCACGCGCGGGTCGCTGAGCGGCGAGAACTGGTCGGGGGAGGCGGCGAGCTCGTACCAGGATCTCACCGGCCTGGTCATCGGGCATTTCAGCCAGGCCGCCATGACCGCGAGCGCCGCCGCTGCGGCCCTGCGCCGCTACGGCTCAAAGCTCCTTCTGCTTCAGCAGGAGGGCGTCGCGGCCGTCAAGCAGGTCGTGCACTGGATGACCGTCCGGGCCGCGGACCAGAAGAAGCTCGAGAAGGCTCAGGCTGACGTCAAGACCGCCCAGAACGCTGTGTCTGGCGCCCAGTCGTCGATCAACTCATACGTCCCTCACGGTGGCCCTGGAGCGGTGATGGCGCAAGTCAATGCGCAAGCGCAGCAGCTCCGTCAGACGCAGGCGGCGCTCGAGACGGCGCAGACGGCCGAGCGGGCCGCTCAGAAGGCGGTCGACCACGACGACCAGCAGGTCCTCGCCTGGCAGACGAAGGCGCGGTTGATCTGGCACGAGGCACAGAACGAGGCTGCGCTGGCGACGGGGCGCCTTGAGCCGCTAGAGGTCCTGCCCCCGCCCCTCGCCGGCGCGCCGGCGACCTTCACCAACACGCTCGCCGATGACGCCCCATTCCTCGCTGCCAACCCGCAGTTGACGGACCCGTTCGCCAGGATCATCGCCGCCGCGAACGCCAAGAAGAACCACCTCTCGAGCTCCGACGAAAATAACGACGTCCAGACCATCCTCAGTGCGCTCAACAGCGGCAAGAACCTCAACGACGTCAAACTGAGCGTTCCGCACCACAACGGCGGCGGATTGTTCAGCGATATCCTCGCCGGCATCGCGGTCGTTGGGACCGAGATCATCGGCGGGGGCCCCGAGGATCCGGCCGCCGATGCGGCCTCCGTCGCCGAGGTCGCCGCCATCGAGGGCACCGCGGACACCGTCGCAGCCGCCACCGCGGGCGCCGACGCCACCGACGCGGCGATCGACGCCGACGTGGCGGCCAGCGAGCGGGGTGACGCCGCGACGGGTGGCCCGGGCATTGATCGCGGCGACGGACGCGATCCGCTCGGCCGCTTTACCGGCAGCGGCGGCTACGGCGCCGACAAGGAGGCTCAGGGCCTGCAGGACTACGCCGACGTGACGGGACGTGATGCGATCCCCGACCATGTCCAAGCGAAGCTTCCCGACAGCCCGCAGGGCCGCTTCTACGACGGACTCGCACTCAAGCCGGACGGCACATATGAGGGGATCGAGGTCAAGAGCGGCACCGCTGCGCGTAACCCCGCGCAGCGGGCCTTCGACGGCAAGGTCAGCTCGTTCAATCCGGCCACTGCTACCTTGGGCGGCACGGAGATCAAGATCACCTCAGTGCGCGTCATCACGGTCCCCTGATGCGCGACGTCACCCACGCCATTACGATCGACGGCCACACCTCGATGGAGGCCGCACCGTACGACTCGACGGTCGAGGCGGCGATCGAGCGAGCCGTCCGGATGCTCGACGGCGGCCGCCACTTCGCTGTCAGCCTGTGGGCGCTGCCACCGGGTACGCCGATCGACCTGGTCAAACACGACGAGTGGCCGCTGGAGTACATCCAGGCCGCCGGGGAGGACGGCCGGCGGCTCACCGCCGAGCTGCGTCAGCGCGATGAGGCCGGGGGCTACGAGCAGTTCGTGATCGGACGCTCCGAAGCGAACTCGGAGGCCCTCACCGAGACAATCTCCTGGTCGGGCGGAAGCTCTGCCGTGACGCCGAGCGAGGTGCTCACGACCGATGAGGTCGTCGATCTGTTTGTCGCCTACTACCACACTGGTACCGTGCCGCCGGCGTTCTCGCGCCGCCCGCTCGCCGCGCCCACCCGGCAGTAGCGCACTGCTCAGCGCACAGGTTGCCGCGGGTGATCGGACGGCCAAGTGCAGAGGTGACCTTGACAATCTCCTTGTCCTCCTCGTGGAGCTCGAGGTTGCAGCCCACGCCGCAGGGCCGGCGGGCGCGTTGACATCTGCTCCTCCCCGTCGACTCCCCCCATGGCAGGGCGGTTGGACGGTCCCGGGCGCGTGGTAGTGAGGCACAGGCTGGTAGCCATGCTCGACCTGCATGTCCGCCCTGCTGACGGCGTCATAGGCGCCGGGCGCGTCAGCGCCTCGCCCGGAAGCCAGCCCGAGCCGGCGAGGCGGCAGCGGTCGATGACGCTGACCACTCTTCGTCGTCGACGCAAGTGCGTCATCTGCCTCGAACGACGCCGCTGGTTGGACGACATCCACTACACCTAGGATCTCCGCTCGACGACTGGCGTGAGACGCTCGGTGTTGTGCGCGACGAGGAGCACGCAGGCCGCCACGCCAAACGTCAGTCCCGGTTCGTCACTGCGCGGAACTCGGTGCGGAATCAGTCGAGGCTCCTCCATTCGTTCCGTGGAATGCGACCCTGCCCTGTCGACCAGACCTCCCCCGGTCCGCCACGGCGCCATCGCCCGGATCGCGTTGCTCGTGGCCGACCGGTTCATCCGATTCAAACGATGCGTCGAGCGCCTGCGGAGTCCATCCTCAACCGATGTGGCCACCTCCCGACGCTGACCGCCGCCCCCGCCAGCTGCGCTCGGCTAAGTCGCCACCTCGTCGGCGTCGGGAGCGATCCCATGACAGAGGTGCAGCGGTGCTACCAGGAGGATGACCAATGCCCCGGTTCCTAACTCGGTTAGTTCCACTACGTGGCACGCAGTCGTTGCGGGTCACGGTGACTTGGAGGAGGCGACGAGTTCGGTCAGTCAAGTTCGAGTATGCGAGGCCCCACTTGCTACGGCGCTTGATCAACGCCATGAGATGATGAGCCCCCGGGCTCTGCACCGGGCCATCTGTCGCTGCCGCCCCAGTCATCTATGAGGCGCGGCCTTCGACAGCCAGGATTCCAGCCAGCTGACATCAACTCGCATCGCCACGGCCGACCCCTCGCGTTGGTCAGCCGCTCGATCCAGTGGTTGCTCGCCCGGCACGAACCGCGGCCGCCCGCGATGCAATTCCGCGCCCGGCTCGTGAGCCCGGTCAGGTGAGGGGCATCACCCAATTTGCCAGCGGTCGCCTGGGCGAGTCGGTAGCGGCCCTGGCCGTCGGTCCGGCTTGGGATGGGTTCAGTCGGGGGGTTCGCTGCGGCGCTCTGACTTGACGGCCTGGAGCGTGTAGCTGTGGGGGAGCCGCCACGGGCGGTCTCGCAGTCGCCACTCCTTCTCGGTGGTCTGCTCCATTTGGCCCGGCAGCGCTTCCCACGGAACGCTGTCGTGCTCTACCAGACCTGTGATCTCCATACCGTTATCGAGGATCGCCGTCACGATCTCTCCCAGTCCGTGATTCCACACGTGCGTAATGGTCGTCGTGAACTGCGCATCGGTCACGACGTACGTGCCCTGCTCGTCGAACACCATCGGCTCAGGCCGCTCGAAGTAGTCGTAGCTGACGACCAGCAAGTCGGTGTGGTGCTCATCCAGGCTCCACATCATCGGATGACCCTCGCGAATGAACAGACGTCCGCCCGGTTCCAGCAGCCTTGCGACGACCGCCGCCCACCGCGACACCGACGGCAGCCAGCACAGCGCGCCGATCCCGGTGTACACCAGGTCAAAAGTCCGCCCACCCAGCGCCGCGAGCGCGTCATACACGTCGGCCTCCACGAACTCCACCCCCGCACCCACCTCGTCTGACAGGCGCCGCGCCTCGGCCAGGGATCCCGGCGAGAAGTCGACCCCCGTCATCTCCGCGCCCAGCCGCGCCAGCGAGATCGTGTCGGTCCCGATGTGGCACTGAAGATGCACCCCACGCAGCCCACTGACGTCACCCAGCCGCGGCATGTCAAAGCGCACAACCGCGCTGAGGAATGACGGATCGTCGATGAACCGCTGGCGTGCGTAGCCGGGCGATACGGCGTGGGCCGGCGCCCGCTCGTCCCAGTTGGCACGGTTGACCTCAGTCGAACGGTCCACGCCCATACGATACCGAGCCCCACCTTCTCCACACACGCCGGGAGGTCGATCGAGCATCCAGACGGGGCCGCCTGGGCGTGAGCGCGGCGCTCCCGATCGCGGTCTCGCGCAGCGTCAGCCGGCGATCCGTGGACCGCCGCCCCGTCAGTCGTCGTGGCAGGCGGTCGCGGCCTGCTTGACCGCGGGCGCCTGGATGTTGATCGAGTTTGGGATCACGAATTTCGGGCCGCCTGGCGGGCCCGGCACCGCGCCCTGCACGCCGTAGCCGTTCAAGTTGCTGGGCAGGGCCTTCGTCGGATCCGGCCAAAGTGCGGGAACCCGTGCGAGCGTATGCAAGCCGCGGCCTTGAGCTGGGATCGCGCGTACGCTGGCGGGCTTCGCTTGCTGGAGCGACGCGACCTGGCCGGGCTCTTGAGGGGAGCACGCGACGTGGTCGCGCTCTGGCTCATGAAACAGCACCGCCATCCCCCCATCGTACCTGCGATTTGAGACAACGCGGACGCGTTGGTGGCCGAGCCGGGCGCGTCGGAGCGGAGGAATCCATGAAGCCAGCCTGGCAAGCAATCGGGGCTCCGCATTCACATCGAAGACCAGTTGCCCGGCCGGCGGCGAGCCGACACTGCTGAGTGGCTCGAGTCGCTGCGCGCTTCCGCATCCGCTGATGGTCCGCGCCCTGAGAGGCCCGCAGAAATGTGCGTTGGGTCCCGCCCGAAACCCGGTAGGGTTCTTCTCGACTGGGCCTGCTCACGTCGCTAGTGAGGGGATCGATGCTGATGCCGGGTCGGATGGGCTCAATTGAGCGGCGTATCGCGGTGGTGGTCGAGAGGGTGTAGTCGCGGTGAAGCTGAGGTTGCCCCGTGCGCTGGTCCTGAAGATCGCGAAGCTTGTGAGTCGGCTCAGGCTGGGTGGGATCGAGCCGATCCGGAGGCTGGTCAGCTGGGCGTTGATCAACGAGTTCGGGTACGCGACCTCGTTGCGGCCGCGCGCGCTCTCTCTGGCGAGCGACTACACAAGCTGGTTGAGCCTCACCGACCGAACGTTCTCCGGCAGGCATCTGCCGCCGTCGACAGCCGCGCAGCAGGCGGCGCTTCCGGCCGAGGCCGACGTAGTCGCCTTGTACCGGCGCGAGCGGTTGACCCCGGCGACCGACACGAGCGTGATGTTCATGTTCTTCGCGCAGTGGTTCACGGACAGCTTTCTGCGCACGAGCTTGACGGACTATCGCAAGAATGAATCGAATCACGAGATCGATCTGTGCCAGATCTACGGGCGGAGCATCGACGCGACGAACTTGCTGCGCTCGAGGCAGGGCGGGAGGCTGAAGAGCCAGCTGATCGCAGGCGAGGAGTATCCGGCCTTCCTGTTCGCTAGCCGCGCGCCCGGGCAGCCACCGGTGTTCAAGGCTGAGTTCGAGGGCCTGTTTGACCTGTCATTCATCACCGATGTGATCCTGAGGAGCGCTCCCGAGCGGCAGACCGACACGTTTTTCGCGGTCGGTCTAGAGCATGGCAACTCGACGATCGGCAACACGGTCATGAACGTTGTCTTCCTGCGCGAGCACAACCGCGTCGCCGGCATTCTCGCCGCAGAGAACCCCGAATGGGATGACGAGCGCATTTTCCAGACCACTCGCAACATCCTGATTGTGATCCTGCTCAAGCTCGTCGTCGAGGAATACATCACCCATATCGCGCCGTTTCACTTGCCGATCGAAGTGGTACCTCTCATCGCGGACCGGCAGCTGTGGAATCGGCCCAACTGGTGCGCGATCGAATTCAACCTCCTGTATCGCTGGCACCCGCTCGTTCCGGACACGATCGGCAGCGGGCAGGGCGCATTGGATGCGAGCGCCTTTCGCAACAACAATGCGTTGGTGCTCGAGAGGGGCATCGAGGCGATCCTCGCGATGTGCTCAAAGGAGCCCGCGGGCAGGATCGGCTTGCGCAACACGCCGGCGTTCCTGGTCGATAGCTCGAACCCGGACTGGCCGTCGGTTGAGCAGGTCACGGTGGCACTCATGCGCAAGGCGCGGCTGAGATCATTCAACGACTACCGCGAGGCCTACGGTCTGGCGCGGCTGACCAGCTTCGCAGAGCTCACCTCCGACCCCCGCCTGCGCCAGCGCCTCGAGGCGCTGTACCGCGACATCGACAGTGTCGAGTGGTATGTCGGGATCTTCGCCGAGGACTACCCCGACCAAGCGATGATGGGCGAACTGATGACCTACATGGTCGGCAACGACGCATTCACGCAAGCCTTGACCAATCCGTTGCTGGCTCGCAGCGTGTTCAACGAGGCGACATTCACCAAGACCGGCCTGCGGATTGTCACGACGACGAAGTCACTTCAGGACATTGTCAGCCGCAACTCCTCCTCGCCTGACGCGGTCCACGTGAGCTTCACGTACGGCTGAACTGCGTCCGTCATCGGGCGCGGGCGTGCGCCGCACCTTCCCCCTCGTGGCCAGCTCCGGATCCAGCGACGCGCGGGGTGCGGTCGTAGGTCGACGATTCGCCGGCCGGGATCACTGGCTCCCGTACGAGGGGAGATACAACCCGTGTGGTACGACACGGCTCGTGATTTAACCTTCACCGATTCGAGTCGAAAGGACGGAGCATGGAGGGAACCCCAGTGCGGTGGGGGATTCTCGGTACGGGTGGGATCGCGAGCATGTTCGTGACCGACCTGCGGCTGAGCGATTCCGGCGTTGCGACCGCCGTGGGGTCGCGAAGTCAGGGATCCGCGGACCGTTTCGCAGACGAGTTTGGGATCGGGAATCGGCATGCCGGCTATGAGTCACTCGTGGCCGACCCCGACGTCGACGTGGTCTACGTCGCCACGCCTCACCCGATGCACCATGACAACGCGATCCTCGCGCTGCGCGCGGGCAAGCACGTGTTGGTCGAGAAGCCATTCACGATGAACGCTGTCGAGGCTCGCGAGATCGTCGACGTCGCACGGGCGAACGCGCGGTTCGCGATGGAGGCGATGTGGACCCGGTTTCTGCCACACGTGGCCGTGATCCGGGACTGGCTCGCGCGGGGCGTGCTCGGCGACATCGTCACCGTGACCGCGGACCACGGTCAGTGGTTTGCCGAGGACCCCGAATTCCGCCTGTTCGCACCTGAGCTGGGCGGTGGTGCGCTGCTCGACCTCGGCGTGTATCCGGTGTCGTTTGCGTCGATGGTCCTCGGCAGCCCGGACCGGATCGTGTCCATGAGCGACCCGGCCTTCACTGGCGTTGACGCGCAGACGTCCATGTTGTTCGGCTATGACAACCGCGCCCAGGCCGTGCTCACGTGCAGCCTGCGCGCGAAAAGTCCGACGAGAGCGTCCATCGTCGGCACCGATGCCAGGATCGAGATCGATGGCGACTTCTACGCTCCCACGAACGTGACCCTCATCCCGAGTCACGGCGATCCGACGTCCGTCGAGTCGGTGCATGAGGGTCGGGGCCTGCGCCATCAGGCCGACGAGGTCGCCCGCCGCGTGGCCGCCGGGGACCTTGAGAGCCCGGTGATGCCGTTGGACGAGACGATCTCGATCATGGAGACGATGGACACCGTGCAGGCCCAGGCGCGGAGTGCCCGGGAGTCCCAAGGTATCCAGCGATTACGTCCGACAGTTCCTCGGAGTGGCTGAGCGCGGCGAGATGACCGCCCGGCACGACGGCCGGATCGACGCGAAGGCGGTCACGGGCGACGCGTTGCTGAAGCTCAAGCGGGAAGAACCGATCGTCGCGGCCCGCGATCACGTGGATCGGGATGGAGGGCCATGCGTCAAAGGTGCACGGGTCGTCAAATCTCTCATCCAGCTGTCCGGTGGCCCGCGTCCGCATTTCCATGACCAGCTCCGGCGGGACGTCGTGCATGAAGTACGTGGTCAGATCGAACTCGGTGCTGTAGCCATGACGCACGGCCGCCGCTGTCCTGGCCTGCTCGGAACCGACGTTCTCCCACCATTGCCCCGGTGTCTCGCCGGGCTGGGGGATCATCGCGTTGACGAACACGATCGCGTTGGCGCGAACTCTCGGCCACACCAGCGGCACCGTGAAAGCACCCATGGATTGCGCGACCAGGGCAACGTCGCTACGGCCGTTGACCGCATCGACGACCGCGTCAGCATACGCCGGCAAGCCCGTCTGCCCGCGCGCGGCCAGGTCCACGGTGAGCACGTCGTAGCCCCGAGCCTGCAGCCGCCGCTCGACGAGATGCCAATACCAGCCCAGACCTCCAGCTCCCGGTATCAGCACAGCGGAAGTCATAGCATCATCCTCCCATCCACGGTCAAGATCAGCTCATCGCCCGATCATTGCGGCCACCGTCGTAGGTTGACCGGCGCCGAGATTCCGGCCTCCGGGAGCTCCTGCGAGGCGCCGATCCGGTTCTCAGGGAGCTGGGCCACGACGCTGCGGGCGCTCGCGGAGCGATTCCTCGATGGACGGTTGAGCACGCCTATGGATTCGACCACCTGCCTTCTCTGGACGAGATGGTCAAGGTAGCTGCGCGGTGGCGCCCGTATCGGAGGACAGTCGCTGGCCTCACTGTTGCACGAACTGGGCGACGGGGTGTCGGCCGGGACGGTCGGCGACGCCGCGGGCGCGGACATCGTGGTGCTCGCGGTGATGTGGCCGGACGTCCCGCAGGCCGTCGAGGGGCTGGGATGGGACGGGCGGATTTTGATCGACCCGACCAACGACTTCGACCCCAGCGACCTAAGCGGGCGCACATCCAGCGAGGTCGTCGCCGATCTCGTCGCCCCTGCTCGCGTGGTGAAGACCGCCAATATCTTCGCGGCCGATCCGTCTCGCTTGAGCGCGCCTAGTCGCACACCTTCCCCGGGGTCAGCGACCTGCGGGGGACGAGCTGTGCGCTGACGGCTTGGCGAAGATCGTGCGCTCGAGCAGCCAGGAGAGCGCCAACCCGTAGACCAAGGCGATGACGGCGCCGAGAACATTGTTGACAATCCGATGCACAGCGACTTCGTGCAGGCTCTCCGCGGTGCTGGTTCCATACAGCTCAATTGTCAGAATGAGAAATGCAGTCCCAAACGGCGTGACATACAACTTGCTCGTCCTGGCGCCGATGGTCACGACAGCAACCCCGGTGGAGACGAGCGCGGTCGCTAAGTGGTTCAGGCTCAAGCTCAGAACGATGACCACGAGGAGCGTGCCGGCAACTGTCGACACCGCGCGGCCCACCCCTCGCCACCCGGTCATGTCCTGGACCGGTCTGATGACCAACATGGCGGCCGTCGCAATCCATCCCGGATACGGGATGTCGAAGAAGTGGCCGACGAATATCGACGTCGCCGCGGTGAGACCGAGGAGAAGACCGTACGTCTTCACATGTTTCGGTCGCATGGCCGCCAGACGTGCCCTGACCGTCGCGTCGGGCGCGGACTCGGGCCATGGAAGCATCATCAGACTGGACCAGAGCGACCCCGCCATGAAGGCGATCATCAACCCAGCCGCCTTGGAGACGGTGTAGCCGGTTCCAACGCCGAGCGAAGGGATCAAGATGCCGAGGAGCAGAGGGCCGACCGGCCTGAGGCAAGCCAGAATCGTTGCGAGATAGCAGATGACCAAGAAGAGGAGCGCAGTCGCAACGATGTCGCGGGCGTTGATGATCACCGCTCCGATCAGAATGCCGAGCCCGAACAGGCAGCCGACAATCCCGTAGACAAGACGCAGCTTGCGCCTGGGCGCAATGCCCATGAGCGAGGTGGGAAGCAAGCCAATCGCGAAAGCGACACCGACCGTCAGGTCGCCCAGCGCAATCAGGCAGAAGGCCGGGATCACGCCCAGTGCGGCATGTACGGTGTCGTTTCGTGTGAATTGAATGTAGTCAGACACTGACCGGCCCTCGCGGAGCGACTCGGGCAACTGTGCAGTACGAGCCGCCGAGGTCGTCCTGGAATCTGTCGGGGCGGCTTGGAGTCACGATTGACTGTCGATGGTGGTGGTCAGTCGCCGAAGTCGATCTTGAACACTGGGCCACCGTCCAGTCGCCCGTTTTGGGCAGGGCGGCGCCGCGTTGCGACGGGAATGCGAACCGTGACCTCTGGGGAGAAGCCAGGCCTACGGCGTCCAGGTGTCGAGTGCGGGCGTGACCTGAAGTTCGTGGGTCATCGCGCGTGGGCTCTGGCTGGCTAGGTATGCGACCGCGTCCGCGAGGCTGGCTGGATCGGCGGAGCGCGCGTCATCGCTGCCGGAACGGTCGATCAGCGCGTCCACGACCAGAAGAGCCGTGTGGATCCGATGCTCGCGGAGTTCGAGGGCGGCGGCCTGGGTAAGCGCCCGCACGCCGAACGCGCCGGCGGCCCACAGTCCGCGTCCCGGCATTGCTCGTTTAGATGAGCCGCCGGTGACTTGAACGATGGTCGCTTCGCTTCCTTGATCGATCGTGAATCGCGCCGCGGCGCTGAGGAAGGCAAATGCTCCCCGAGCCGGGAGAGAGGCCCAGTCCTCGAACGCGTCGGGTCTGGCCTCGGCCAGTTGACCGCCGCCGAACGGCCCGGATCGGCTACCGCCGTACGGGGCCGCAGCGTTGACGGCGAGACCAACAGTCCCGAAGCGAGCGGCGACGTCCTGAAGCGCAGTCAGTACCGACGCCTGGTCGGTTACGTCGACCTCCAGGGCAGACGCGCCGGTTTGACGGATCTTGTCGAGCGTCTTGGCCGACCGCGCCCCACCGGCCACCGACCACCCATCGGCGAGCAGACGCTGAATGATCGCGAAACCGAGGTTGCGCGCGCCGATGACCAGGGCTGCGGGCATAGCTACCACCTCTCGGCCGATGTCGGCGGGCAGGGCGACCTGCCCCGATTTGGACTGTGCAGCATGAAGCGCAGTTCATCACAGCCCGAGCCGACGAACCAAACCCGCGCCCGGCGCCAAGCGCCGCCGCGCCGCGCGTCTCGCCGTTCGCCATCGAGACGATGAGGTCGCTGCCGTCGGCGACGAGACCCAGCACATCCTCTGGCCGGGCCAGAGCGACTGGGTCATCGACTTGGATGAGCTTCGCTATCGCTGGACCTCGTCCAGCCGCTCGCGGTGTCGTTGTATGCGCCTACGAGCACGCCACCCTCGGCGGGAAAGCTCTACCAGCGATGGTGAGGGTGTCCAACGCCTCCCAGGCGTCACCGAACCGCGATCCCTGGAATGCTTGCCGAGTGGACTATGTGAGACTGGGCTCTTCGGGTTTGAAGGTGTCCCGGATCGGTCTGGGGATGATGAGCTACGGGGATCCGGCGGCCCAGTCGTGGGCGCTACCAGAGGATCAGGCGGCGCCGATCGTGCGCGGTGCAGTCGAAATGGGCGTGACGTTCTTTGACACGGCCGATATGTACTCCGACGGCGCGAGCGAGGTCATCACGGGGCGCCTGCTGAGCAGGCTGTTTGCGCGCCGCGAGGACTATGTGCTGGCGACCAAGGTCTTCTACCCCACCGGCCCTGGCCCCAACGACCGCGGGCTGTCTCGCAAGCACCTGCTCGCGTCGCTTGACTCCTCGCTGAAGCGGCTCGGTACTGAGTACGTCGACCTCTACCAGATCCACCGGTTCGATCCCGAGACCCCCGTCGAGGAAACGGTGCAGGCCCTCGATGACATCGTGCGAGCGGGGAAGGCCCGCTACGTCGGCGCGTCGGCGATGTACGCGTGGCAGTTCGCCAAGCTGCACATGGCCGCCGCCGCCGGTGGCTGGACTCGGTTTGCGGCGATGCAGAACCGCTACAACCTCGTCAACCGCGAGGACGAGCGCGAGCTGATCCCCCTGTGCCGCGATCTCGGCGTTGGCGTGATCCCCTACAGCCCGCTGGCACGCGGACTGCTGGCCGGCACCAGGGAGCGCAGCGGCGAGTCGCGCACCGCCCGCGGTGCAGCCACAGCAGGCAATGATCGGCCGGTCGACTTCGACGTCCAGGATGCGGTCCGCGCGATCGCCGAGCAGCGTGGGGTGCCACCGGCCTGCGTGGCCCTGGCGTGGCTGCTTTCACAGCCTGGTGTGACCGCGCCGATTATCGGCGCCACCTCGGAGAGCCACATCCACGACGCCACCACCGCACTGATGATCGCGCTGGACGACACTGAAGCGTCAGACCTCGAACGGCCCTACGTCGCCCGCCTGATGAGCGATTACTGATGACCGAAGCTCTCGGCAGCCACCGCGGCCGCCGTTTGATGAGCCTCAGGCCAAGTCCGCTTGCTTTCGCCGCAACTCGGGGCCGTGGTGACCCAGCCCCGCCGAGGGTGGATCTAGGCGTGCAGGCTGAATGGCGGGTAGCGGTCGGTGATCAGTAGGAAGGCGTAGGCCGCGACGCGGTTTTGCCAGCGGAACACGCCCTCGATATAGCCGAACAGCGACCGCGGGTAGCGTCCCGTGAAGAGGATCGCGAACCAGGCGAGGATGGCGGCGACCAGCACGCCGATCGTGAGAAAGAACAGCGCGATGTAGTGAGGGATGGCGAGCAGCCATTTGACCAGCGGCAGGCCTTGGCTGAGGTCGTGCCCGGCGTCGGGATAAGGGAAGTCGAGGTGGACGGCCTGCTCCTCATCGGTGGAAGGGTAGCGGTCGTCCATCAGCGCGAAGTAGACGGCGATCCGGTTGGTGAAACGGGTCAACTGCAGGTTCCAGTCGTACCACCAGCGGGGGTACTTCCTGCGGAACAGCAGCATCAGCAGCACGGGGATCACGAGGATCCCGATGCCGCCCCCGGCGTAGCGGGCACCGGCGCCTCCCGCAGCGGCCCCGAAGCTTCCGCCCTCGAGTGCTGCGGCAAGGATCGCGATCGGGATGATCGTGAAGATGCGTAACGCCGTGCTGACGCGGTTGAGGCTGCGGTCGGGATAGTCGACCGAGAACGTCAGCGGGTAGTGATGGCCGCCGCCGGGCGGCACCCCGTCGCCCGGCGAAGCCGCGGGCGTCTGTCCTGAACTCTCCATAGTGGTCCTCTCTGTGTGAGGTGTACGTTGTACACTCTGCTGCGAGACTATAGGTGTACAGCGTACACTTGTCAAGCGCGATGACCCAAGAAACGAACACCAGCCGAACACGCCTGAATAGATCACTCGTGCTCCAGGCTGCCGTCGCACTTGCGGACGAGGACGGCCTTGACGGGTTCAGCATGCGCCGGCTCGCGCAAGAGCTCGGCGTCGTGCCGATGGCGCTCTACAAGCATGTGGCCAACAAGGATGAGCTGCTCGACGGCATGGTCGATATCGTCTTCGGCGAGATCGAATCTCCTGCGATCGACGGCGACTGGAGGTCGGCAATGCGACGCCGGGCGATCTCGGCGCGCGAGGCGCTGAAGCGCCATAGCTGGGCGATCGGGCTGATGGAGACGCGGAATCCTGGACCGGCCAACCTGCGAAACCACAACGCCGTCATGGGCTGCCTCCGCGAGGCAGGCTTCTCGTTTGAGACGGCGATCCACGCCTACTCGGTTCAGGACGCCTACATATACGGCTTCGCCCAACAGGAGAAGACGCTCGGGTTCCGGGCGCCCGGCGACGCCGGAGCAGCCGCGCAGAGACGAGCCCAAGCGATTGGCGTGGTCGACGACTACCCGTACCTCGCCGAGATCGTCGCGAAGCTCCCCGAGTCCGGATACGACAACGGGGTCGAGTTCGCCTGGGGGCTCGACCTCATCCTCAACGGCCTCGACCGCCGCCGCACGCCCTGACGCTCACCCCACCAATGCGAGCCGCGCGGCCGACCGTGCCCCGAACCGGTCACGACGCGCGTCCAGCGATGAGCAGGCTGCGTGGCACGGTCACGGTCGTGCTGCTTACACGCGGGGTTAGGGCTATTCCCTTGGCTTCGCGAGAACAGTGGTCACGTGACGTTCGACGCGGCGGTCAGGCACCAACCACATCAGCGCCACGCCGACGTACACGGCGAGGGCGATCCAACGATTGGCAAACGACAAACCAATCCCGAGGCAGTAGAGGAGCGGCGAGATCTTGCCCTTCAGGTCGGAACCGAGCGCGGTGCGCAGCACGGAGCGCTCGCCCTCGCCGCGGAGCAGCATCGTCTGCAGGATGTAATAGGCGATCGCGGCGCAAAGCAGCACGATGCCGTAGACGGCGGTCGGCACCGGCGGAAACCGGTGCTCGCTCATCCACGCGGTGCTGAACGGGATCAAGGACAGCCAGAACAGCAGGTGCAGATTGGCCCACATCGCACCGCCGGTTACCCGGGAGACGGCGGCCAGCATGTGATGGTGGTTATTCCAGTAGATCCCCAAGTACACGAAGCTGAGCGCGTAGGCGAGGAGCACCGGCAGCTCATGCCCCAACGCATGCCACGAGGTGCCGACGGGGATGCGCAACTCGAGCACCATGATCGTGATCAGGATCGCGATCACGCCATCGCTGAACGCTTCCAGCCGTCCCTTGGGCACAACTGGAGCCTAGCCGTGAGAATGCGGACGTCGCTAGTGCTCACCCCCCCGGTGTGGGCGGAGCAGCGCGCCGGCGAGACGGGTTGCCGCCGCGCGGAGTGATGTCGGGCGAGCTTCGCCGCGTGGCTGGGATACTTCGGTGCCGATGTTCAACCGCTCACGGCCTGCCGAGCTAGCGACGGACGCGCCGTCGCCGGAAGTGATGGAGATTGACGAGGTGCGTCGGGTCGCGATCGTCGGTGCTGGGACGATGGGCCAGCAGATCGGGTTTCAGTGCGCGGGACACGGCTACGAGGTCGTGCTATATGACGTCGACCCAGCGGCGCTCGAGACGGCGAGCGGGCGCGTCGACGCGTATGCCGAGATGCTCGAGACGGGTGGGGTGATCACGTCCGAGGTCCGGGCGTCAGCGTTGACGCGGATCACGGTCACGGCGGATGTCCAGGCGGCGGCCCGAGACGCAGATCTGCTCAGTGAAGCCGTTCCAGAGGATCCTGAGCTCAAGGGCCGCGTACTGGCCGAGTTCAATGCCGCGTGCCCGCCCCGAACCATATTCATGACGAACACATCAACGCTGCTGCCCTCTCAGTTCGCGCGGACGTCGGGACGAGGCGACCGGCTCCTGGCGCTGCACTTTCACCTCCCCGTTTGGATAAACAACCTCGTCGACGTGATGGCGCACCCCGGCACGGCGCCGGAGGTCACCGAACTCGCTCTCGCGTTCGCCGCGCGCATCGGTCAGGTCCCGATCCAGCTGCGCCGGGAGCACAACGGGTACGTGTTCAACGCGATGTACAGCGCGCTCAACCGCGAAGCGATCACGCTCGCCGAACAGGGCGTGGCGTCGATCGAGGACATCGATCGCGCCTGGATGCATGTCACCAAGGCGTCGGTCGGCCCACTCGGGGCCCTCGACGCAATCGGCCTGGACACGGTCTGGACGATCACCGACTACTGGGCCCGGCAGCTCAACGACGAGCAGTTGCGCGCCAACGCAAGGTTTCTCAAGGCCTACGTCGATCGCGGGGACGTCGGCGTCAAGAGCGGTCGCGGCTTTTACGCGTACCCGGAGCCGGCGTACGCACAACCTGGGTTTATCCGGACATCCACCACGCGACCACACTGACCTGGGCGAGCGCGCGGCGGTCATCCGTCTGGCCGCACGACCGCGACTCGATAGTGGGCTCAAATCGCACCGAAGCCGGCCCGTCGTCACCCGGTGGGGTCGCGCCTGCGGGGTGGGGTGGGGTAGTCGCGGTGGTGGTGGTGGGCTGGTTGGAAGTAGTGTTGGTGGAGGTAGCGGGCGACCGTGGTGCCGAGCTTGACGCCTTGGAGGTCGGCGGTCCGGAAGTGGATCCCGGCCCAGACGCGAGCGTTGATGTTTTCCTGCAATGCGTCTGAGAGGCGCTGGAAGGTCCGGGTCGTCCCGGATTTGTTGCTGGTTGCGGTGAAGCTGACGTCGTTGGTGTCAAAGAAGTAGCGCAGCGTCCCCACGATGGCGCCGGCGGCGCAGTTGTGGCCTGATGGGTTCTCGGGAAACGGCGGCGTGGCGAGCGGGAGCTGCCCGGCGGCCACGGGCGTGGCGGGGTCAAACAGCGGCGTCCAGGTGGGGTCGGCGGTGGTGGCGGGGTTGCCGTCGGTGTCGGCCTCGCGGATGGCGGTGATCGGGCGCCAGGAGTTGTAGCGGTATTTGTTATTCCAGCAGCCGATCGCCGCGTCGGCGGCGGCCAGGTTGGTGGTGGCCAGCAGCCGCGCGCTGTCGGCGGTGGCGAGATGGTGCGTGGCGACCAGTGAGCGGAACACGCGGTTCCACAGTGCGAAGGCGTGGTCTTGCCAGAAGATCGCCGCGTCGGTCTCATCGGCGGTGCGCGTCGTGCTGTGCAGCGCGCCGATCGCCTTGACCTCGTTGAGGTCTCGGGCGTAGGCGCGGCTGGTCAGCGGGTTGGGGCCGGCGCTGCGCAGCATCCCGACGTCGGGGACCAGGAACGGCCGGACGTTGCCCACCCACGGCGCTGGGTCCATGGTGGGTGTCGCGGGAATCGTCGGCGGCGTCGGGCGCCACACGCCCGGCGTGGTGCCGATCACGACGGTGAACGGGTCGCCGCGGCCGTCGTTGGTCCGCGCGGCGATCATCGCCTGCGCGGCGGCTTGCCCGGCGGCGATCCCGTCCGCCTGCGCGCCCGGGGGCGTATCTGCGATCGCCGCGAGCGACGTTTGATACTGACCGTCGAGCGTGCCCTGCTGAAGCGGGAACAGCCACCTGAGCACGTCGTGCGCGGCGGTCGCTGCCGCCGCGTCCTCGGACGCCCCGGCCGCCGCTGGCGGCTGGGGCAGGTACGAGCGATGGCCGCGATCGATCGCGTTGACCGCGTCATACACGGCGCCCTGCACCATCGCGAAGCTCAACACCGCGACCGGCGGCGGCTGCCCCGCGGTGGCCACGATCGCCGTTGACGCGTTGGCGTTCCAGTCTGTCACCGTATCGGCGCGCGCCGAGGCCACCGACGCGAGCAGCGCCAGGAGGGCGATGGCAGACGCCGCGGCCGCTCGGCCGCAGAGCTTCGTCATCACGCTCACCGCGCCGTGATCGGTGCGGTGCCGGGTTGGTGTCAAGCGCGGTTTCATGTGAGGTCTCCTGTGGTTGCCGACAGCGCTGGGAGCTGGTGGACCTTGGCTCGGTTGATCACTACGGCAAACGCGATCCAGAGGAAGAACAGCGCGATGCAGTGCGGGATCGCCAGCAGCCACTTGACGAGCCACGGCCCGCGGTCGAGGCGTGGCGCGAATGTCCCTGCAAGCTGCAGGGGATAGCCGGACGGGCGTGTGGTCATGATGGCCCCTCTGTGTGTCGATTCCCCGGTCCAGGGACGTTGCCTGCGCTCCACACCGAGCGTTAGAGATGTCTGAGTACCACGCTACTCGCGTTGCGCCAAACTAGCAAATCATTTCTAGAAAAGTTCTTTCTATACTTGTCCCGATGGCAGAGTGGACCTTTTTCACCAACCACGCTCGCGCCCTGGTCTGCATTGCCCGCGATCCGGGCGTCCGCCTACGTGAGATCGCCGCTGTGCTCGACGTCACCGAACGCAGAGCATTCGGCATCGTTACCGAGCTCACCGAAGCCGGCTACGTCCTCAAGGAGAAGGACGGCCGTCGCAATCGCTACCGGATCCAGGAGCACTTACCCCTGCGCGCAACGATCGGCCGAGAGCCGACCATCGGCGAGGTACTAGCGGTGCTCGTGGACAGGAGCACAATCCACATCACGCAGCTACCAGACCAGGCCGGCGAGTCGCGCGTCCCCACCGCGCGCCCAATGAAATCGAACAAACGGAGATCACCGCGTTGACCCTGTAATATTCGCGACCGCCCTCGGGTGTTGCACGAGTCCGCCGCAGTCATGCACGGTCGGCGAGCGTGAGGCCGTGGGGTGTCATCGCGCATAGCGCGCCGGCGGGCTGAGAACATCCGCTTACGGCGATGTCACCGCACTACAGGTCTGCGAAGGGGGCTGCATACCGAAACGTGCCCGTGACCGACGGGGGGCAGTCCGTGAGCGTCCGCACCTGAAAGTGGGTGCCCCATTCAAAATCGGGCGCGGCGACTCCGAGCCGGGATGCCTCGACGAAACCGAAGCGACCGTAGAAGTCACGATCACCCAGCAGCGCGATCAGCGGCTCGCCCAACGCGTCGGCCGCGGCGATGATGGCATGCATCAGCGCCTGACCGGTTCCCTGGCGCTGATAGGCCGGGAGAACGCTCAGCGGGCCGAGCCCCAGCACGCCGAGCTGGCCGACCCATCCACGAGTGCACGCCACATGGCCAACCACCCGATCGTCACGCAGCGCCACCAGCGAAAGCGTCTCGATCCAGCCAACGTCACGCCGTAGCGCCTGGATCAGACGCGTCTCGGGCGGCGGTTGACCGCTGTCCGGTCGGCCAAACGCGGCCGAGGTCACCGCATCGACCGCGCGCTGATCGCCCAGGGTCTCGCGCCGGATGAGCACCAGTCACCCATCCTCGTGCTCCAGCAGAGTCGCCAGCCGGATCATGGCCGTGCGCCGGTCGGGCCCGTCGACTGAGTAGACCGGATGGAGCTTGGCGTGCCATTGGCCGTCGCTGTCCTCGATGAGTAGCGTGAGGCCGCGCGTCGCCGCCGCGGTGCTCAATCGATGGACGAGTTCGTGATTCGAGAGCAGTTCGAGCGGGTCAACCATTTAGAACACACTAGAGCGCGCGCCGTCGCGTACGCTGATGATGTGAACACGGCAACGCGAGGCGACCTCGTAACGGTTGCGGACGGCAGCGCGGAACTCGATGGGCTCGTGTTTGACGCGCCAAACAGCTCCAAGGTCATCGTCGCCGTGGTTGACCCCACCCGCGGCCCGCGGTTTCGGACGGTCAATCTAAACACCCTGACCGAGCGCGCCCAGGAGGGTCCGAACGACCGGGCGCTGCGTCTGCTCGTTCGCCGGACGCCACCACCGCCGACCGACGTAGGACGCGGCGCGACGCGCGGCGGGCAGCGACGCGCGGGCTACACGCGCGGTGCTGCGCATCGTCCCACCGGCAGGTAGGAACGCCCAGCGACGACGCCTCGCGCGGCTCGGAGGCTTTCCGGCTCGTCGACTTGAAGCGAATCGACTCCCCAGGCAGGTCCGGTATCGGCGCGCGCACCGTTCTCCCATTGCTTCTGGCCCGCCCTCGAGTTCGGGCAGGACGGCGCCTACGACGACACGATCCAGCTCTACGCGCAATCCGGAATGGCGATCATCAACACCCCGTTCTTCGCCGTGCAATACCTGGAGAACGTCAGCGGGCAGCCGATCCTGAATGATCCGCGGCTCAAGGCGCTGCTCAGCCCGTGGCAGTACGCCCCGGAGCGTCTGGTAATTGCTGAGACCAGCTACGGATCGACTGCAGCGACGCCGCGCCCATGCGTTCACCGTTGAGCCAGCGAAGGTGACTACGTGATGCAGAACGGGCGGCTGTTCATCGAGCAGCAGCTCATCGGGCTCTACGCCAACGTTTCGCTGAACACCCCGCCCGCCTCCGTACGCAGGTGTCGCTGGCACTGGCCGAGGCAGCGACACTGTCACGTGGAATCCACCAGTGGGCGACGGTTGGCGAGGTTGCGAGGGTGCAGCGCCTGAGCATCTACCTACCGGCGCCGATCAGGCAACTCCGGGAGCGCCCGAGTACTGAGCACGTCGCTGGTGGTGGGTCGAAGTCGTTCGGACGGGGGCAGTTCCATCGGATGCCGCCCGAGCCCCTAATGTGTGGCTCGTGGCACTCGTCTGCGAACTGTGGTGTGATGGCGCCTGCTCAGGGAATCCAGGACCGGGCGGTTGGGCCTACATCCTGGTCGCTCGTCGGCTGGACGGCACGGTGGCCAAGCAGCTCGAAGGCCACGGCGGCGAGACCATGACCACGAACAACCGTATGGAACTCAGGGCAGCCCTCGAAGGGCTGCTGGCGCTGACTCGCCCAACCGCGCTGACGATCCACCCGGATTCGGCCTACCTGGCCAACGCGTTCACACAGGGATGGCTTGGCAGATGGCAAACCAACGGCTGGAAGACCGGCAACAAGCCCGTCAAGAACCAGGACTTGTGGGTCGCGCTGCTCACGGCCATCAGCCCGCACACGCTGATGTGGAAGCGCGTCAAAGGCCACAGCACGGTCGCTCTTAACAACCGCTGCGACGTCCTTGCCACGCATGAGCGCGACATTCATGCCGGGCGCATCCCGGCCGGGACGCCGCCCCCATCCGCGGAAGCGCCAATCGAGGGATAACACCTCTGAGGCGAGACGGGGGTGATTGCGGCCAGAGCGGTTCGCGGACACCCTGACCGGCGCGCTCGGTCGCGCATGAAGCCCCGCCGTATGGAGCGTTCCCGCGTGGGTCGAATGCCGACGCCCGGGCCACAGCGGTAGCCTCGTCCAGCGTGATCACCGGAGCCCACGCGATTATGTTCACGAGCGACGCGGAGGCCGTCCGCGCGTTCCTTCGCGACGTACTCGGACTCCCATCGGTCGACGCTGGTGGCGGATGGCCGATCTTCGGCCTGCCGCCTGCTGAACTTGCCGTCCACCCGACTGATGGCGAAACGCACGACGAGCTCTACTTCATCGCCGACGACCTGTACGCGACGGTGGCAGAGCTCAACGATAAGGGGGTTAAGTTCACCCGACCGATCGAGGACGCCGGCTGGGGGTTGGTGACCGCTCTTGAGCTTCCCGATGGCCGCGAGCTCGCACTGTATGAGCCGCGGCATCCACGCCCGCCTGGGTCGGGCGAGTAGCGTGAGCGAGGGTCTGCTGGTCACAGCAGCCGTATGGGTGCAGCCGGGGAGTTACGAGTTGTAGGACGATGGCGTCGACTGAGGGGAGCGCCTGTCCCATCCGTGAAACGGCGAGTAGTCGCCCGCATCCCACGCTTCGCGCAGCCCAGGCTTGCTCAGATCCCAGTCGGGACGGATCTCGCTGGTCACGGTCCGTAGGTCGTGCCACAGATCCACGAAAGACGGACGTCCCCAGAACCAGTAGCCGTTGTAGATGCTGTGGATGACGAGCCCGGGCTTGAGCACAAGGGTATGGGGGATCATCGGGTCGTGCTCGGGGTCGGTGTACTCCTGGATGTCGAGGTCCTTCTGAACGGTCCGCTCCGGGTCGGAAAGGAAGGGCCACTGGGCGCCGGTCGACCCGCGGAACTCCTGACTCGAGTGGTGGGTGTCGGTCGAAATGGTGGCAATCTTCGTGTAGGACACCGCGATCTTGGGGTAGTTGGCGGCGAGCTCGAGGTGCTGCTGGTGCTCCTTGGGGCAGTAGTTCCCGCGTGCGAGCGTGAGGATCAGCGGGTCGTCGCCTTGGATCTCGCTGAGCTTTCGAGGAACGTTCTCGTGATCGGGCAACTCGTAGTCGGGAAAGGGGCCGCCGGGGGCGATGTCGCTGCGCATGATCTGCTCCTGTCCATGATTGAGGACTGACGAGAACGAAGGCCGCCGTCCCGTTCGCTCGGGCCCTGTGGTCCACGGGTCCGCCCGGGCCTCGAGGCACGGGTGTGGACCAGTCGTAAACGCGGGCGCCGTGGGAGCCTTTCGGGTCCACAATGAGCCTAGTCAACCGGCGCCGCGGGCGCCAGAAAGGGGGCCTCCGAATGAGTACCCACACGCCGGTGTGCGAGTTGCTGGGGATTGAACATCCAATCGTCCTGGCGCCGCTGTCTGCAGATCCCCGCCTGCCCGCGGCCGTCTCAAATGCCGGCGGCCTCGGCAGCCTGGGGCTGGCGTGGTCCGATGACGCCGGCGAGGTGGTTCGCGAAACGGCAGCCCTGACGGAACGGCCGATTGCGGGCAACTTCGTTCTCTTCGAGGATCAGCGCCGTCGAGTCGATCAGGCCCTCTCGGCGGGTCTACGGATCGTGTCGCTCATCTGGGGCGATCCCCGCAGCTACGTCGACTTGGTGCATGACGCCGGAGGGCTTGTCATGCACACGGTCGGCAGCGCGGAGGAAGCGCGGCACGCAGCCGGATGTGGAGTGGACATCGTCGTGGCGCAGGGCTGGGAGGCCGGGGGACACGTGTGGGGTGGCGTGGCAACGCTCCCGTTGGTCCCAGCGGTCGTGGACGCGGTGGCACCAGTGCCGGTCATTGCGGCGGGTGGGATTGGCGACGCTCGAGGAGTCGCGGCCGTGCTCGCGCTCGGCGCGCAGGCCGCCTTGCTGGGCACGCGGTTCCTGTTGGCCGATGAAATGCCGATCCACGAGGAGTACCGGCGTCGCCTGATGGCCGCGACCGAGACCGATGCAGAGTGGTACCCCAACCTTTATGAGGTGGGATGGCCCGACGCTCCGCACCGCGCTATCCACAACTCAACGGCTGAGAGGTGGGAGGCCGCGGGTCGGCCGGCGCCGGGTAGTCGACCGGGAGAGGGCGAAGTGATCGCGCGCTTCGCTTCAAGCGAACCGATCCTCCGGTATTCCCCCGCGCCGCCGATGGTTGGGACTACGGGTGAGATCGAGGCGCTATCGCTGTGGGCCGGACAAAGCGTTGCGCTCGCCAGACAGCCACAGCCCGCTGCGGAGATCATGGCCGAACTCGTCTCGCGCTTGTAGCCCAACGACCCAGGTCAAGGCTTCCCGCAGCGCTCACCGGCGCGGGGTTACGTGGCGCCGACTCGAGTGCGGCGTCCTGACCACTCGTGCTCGCGCAGCGCGAATTTCTGGACCTTGCCCGTGGAGGTTTTCGGCAGCGGCCCGAACTGGACTGCGTCGGGGCACTTGTAGTGAGCGAGCCGCTCGCGGCAGAACGCGATGATCTCGTCGGCGCTGGCGACGGCTTCGGTGTTGAGCGTGACGAACGCCTTCGGTCGCTCGCCCCAGCGTTCGTGGGGAATCCCGATCACGGCGCACTCGAGGACGGCCGGGTGAGCGCATATGGTCTGCTCGACCTCGATGCTCGAGATGTTCTCGCCGCCGGAGATGATGATGTCCTTGCTTCGGTCGCGCAGCTCGATGTTGCCGTCGGGGTGCCAGACCGCCAGATCACCTGAGTGGAACCAGCCACCGCGAAACGCCTCCTCAGTGGCCGCCTCGGCTGCGAAATAGCCGCTCATCACGTTGTTGCCGCGCATCACGACCTCGCCCAGCGTGTCGGCGTCCCGGGGAACGTCGTGCATCTCCTCGTCGACGACCCGGACCAGATCGGCGGAGGGGTACGCCTGGCCCTGGCGCGCGAGCAGCTTGGCCCGCTGCTGGACGGGCAGCTCTCCCCATCCGTCTTGAGTGGGGCAAACCGTGATCGGACCGTAGGTTTCGGTCAGGCCGTAGACATGCACGACCCGGAAGTTGAGCTCGGCCATGCGAGCCAGCAGCGTCGGCGAGGGTGGCGACGCGGCGACCATCGCGGTGACCTGTTGCTCCAAGCGGTGCGCCTTGGGATGATTGATGATCATCAGCTGAACGGTGGGCGCGCCGTTGTAGTGGGTCACACCCTCCGTGTCGATCAGTTGCCAGACGACGTCGGGATCGACCGTGCGTAGCGCCACGTGCGTCGCCGCGGCGGCGGTCACGGCCCAGGGGAAGCACCAGCCGTTGCAGTGAAACATCGGCAGCGTCCAGAGGTAGACCGACTCGGGGCTCATCCCAGCGACGATCACCTCGCTCAGCGCGTTTAGATAGGCGCCACGGTATGTGTACTGCACCCCCTTTGGCTGGCCGGTGGTGCCCGAGGTGTAGTTGATCGAGATCGTCTCCTCCTCATCCGCGAGCCAGCTATCCGGCATCTCGATGGACGCGCCGGCCAGGAACCGCTCGTACTCAGTTGCCATGTCCCCACGGGCGCAACGGATCACCGTGACGTCGGAGAGCGCCAGCGGGGTGATGAGCGGCTCGAGCTCGGCGTCGAGCAACAAGAAGCGGGCACCGCTGTGCGCGAGGATGTGCCCGACCTCTGGGCCAGCCAGCCGATTGTTGATCGCCACGAGGATCCCGCCTGCCGCTGGAACCCCGAAGTGCGCCTCGAGCATCGGCGAGGAGTTGAACAGCAGCGTGGCGACCCGATCTCCCTTGTGCAGCCCCGCCGACCGCAGCGCATTGGCCAACCGCCATGAGCGCTCCGCCAGCTGAGCATAGGAATAGCGGCGCCCTCCATCAACCACCGCCGTCCTTCCCGGATACACATAGGCAGCTCTTCGGAGGAAGTCGACCGGGTTCAACTCGCTGCGAAATACCTTGCTCGCGACAGCATCGGGCGTAGGCGTAGCACCGGTCGCAATCGGCGCTTCGGTCATGCCCTTCCTCCTTCATTCGACATCGTCCGCCACCGAGCGGCAGCAGCGCCCTGGCTCGATTATCTCCCCTCGGTCCGCGCTAGCCAAATCCTCGCGAGCACGCTTGTGCCACCGGAAGGGCGAGAGTACGTTGTCCAGATGAGCTCGCTGCCAGATACCGCCTATCGAAACTTGCTCGTCACGCTTGACGGATCCGCTGCGCGGATCGTGCTCAACCGTCCTCAGAAACGGAACGTGCTGTCGTTGGAGCTGATGGACGAGATGACCGCCGCTCTCCGTGATGTGTCAGCGCGCCGCGACACGCGGGCGATCGTGATCGAGGGCGCTGGCCCAGCCTTCTCGGCCGGGCACGACCTGTCCGAGATGATCGGCCGAGACCGAGAGTTCCTGGCCCAACTATTCGATCGCTGCAACGTCATGATGCAGATGCTCCACGAGGTTCCGCAGCCCGTGATCGCCAAGGTCCACGGCATCGCGACAGCTGCCGGCTGTCAGTTGGTGGCAGCGTGCGACTTGGCGGTCGCGGCGGAGGGCACACGCTTCGCAACGCCGGGCGTCAAGATCGGCTTATTCTGCTCCACGCCGATGGTCCCCGTCTCACGAGCTGTCGGGCGTAAGCGCGCGATGCAGATGTTGCTCACCGGCGAGCCGATCGATGCCATGACCGCGCTCGAATGGGGACTGGTCAATCAGGTGGTGCCACCCGAGCGACTCGAACTCGCGGTCGTTGACCTGATCGAAGCGATTGCCAGGTCCAGCGCGCACACCGTCGCCACGGGAAAGCATGCCTTCTACGAGCAGGTCGATCGCGGCGAGTCCGCCGCCTACGAGCATTGCGAGCTCGTCATGACCGAGAACGCGCTCGCGCACGACGCGCAGGAGGGGATGACCGCGTTCCTTGAAAAGCGCCAACCAGTGTGGCGCGGCGAGTAGCGCTGGTGGGCTGATCCGCACCGCGCTGAACGCGTCTCACGAGCTGCGGGTCAGACGGGGCGGCGGACGTGATCGGGGTGCGTCTAGTCGCCGAGAGCGCCCGGCCGCGCTGTCTCCCGGTCGCGATCCGCGTGGCCAGGGTGCGCGCGTGTCCACGCGAGGAAGGCCACCACACCGTCGACGACCTGGTCGAAGCGCAGCGACTGGAACAGGTCGAACGCGTGTTGCGCCCCGGGCAGGCGGAAGTAGACGACGGGCGCCGCCGAGGCGCGGCGCAACCTTTCGACGAACTGGTCGGCCTGGCTCACGTCGATCTGGTTGTCGTTGTCGCCGGCGGCGATCAGCAACGGCGGGGCCTCAGGCGTGATGTAGTCCTGCGGGGACGACGCGGGCTCGCCGGAGGTCCGCCGGCCGTAGTACCCGTACAGGCAGATCGCGGCGGCGACCGTGGTGTCGACGTCCGCGCCGGGCGGCTGAAATGCCGGGTGGTTGGGGGTCAGGGCCGCCATTGAAGCCAGGTGGCCGCCGGCCGACCCTCCCGCGACGGCGATCAGCGACGCATCGGCCCCGTGCTCTGCGGCGTGCGTCCGAGCCCACGCGATCACGGCCTTGGCGTCGATCAGCGAGTTTGGGAATCGTCCCGCGGCACGGAGTCGGTAGTTGGCGCTGATGCACAGCCAGCCTTCGGTCGCCAGCCGGTAGAGCAGCGGGAGCGACTCGCGGCTCTTGCGGCCGGTCCGGAAGTGCCCACCGTGGAAGTGGATGAGCACCGGCCCGGGCTCGGCTGGCATGTCGCGGCGGCGATAGAGGTCCATGAGGTTGTGCTTGCCCGCGTTGCCGTAGGCGACGTTGCTGATCCGCCGGACGGCCCGCGGACGCACCGGGACCGGAGCGATGACGTCGCGCAGCACGCGGAGGGGGCTCGGCGGCTGCGGGCCCCCGGGGCCAGCGTCGCCCGCTCGCCACGCGTGTCCGAGCTGGTCGGCGAGCGCATTCTCGACCACCCGGCCGGCCAGCCAGGCGCGCCGAGCGACCTGAACCAGGCCGAGCGCCGTCGCGGCCGCGACAGCGAGGAGCACCCAGCCACCCGCCGACGTCAGATCGCCCTGCACCAGCACGACCGTCGTGCTGGCCGCCAGCGCCGCCAACGCGATGAACGGATACTCGTTGACCCAATGGGTCATCAGGAACGTCGCCCGCGCCACTCCCACGGGGCGGCGCGGCGGCCGCAGGACGAGAACCGTGTACAGCGCGACGATCGCCACCGCCGTCAGGTAGCCAGTCGGCAACACTCAGCCTTTCCCCCCCGGGATCTCCCGCTTTACGTCAGAACCGATACCGGCGCTGTCCTTGGAAGTCAAGACGCGCGGGGTGTGATGGTTCGATCCCGGACGCACGCGACGGCGCGCGCGGCCCCGGGTAGCGGGCTCGGATCCGAGACCCGCCACACCTTCGTAACCACGTCCCGTCCTCGGTCTGGGAGCCTCGCAGCACCGCGACGATCGAACGAAGGGAGGCCGACGATGGATCATGGCACCGGAATTCACGACGGGCGCGAGACAGCCGACGGCCGGCAACCATGAGAACGAGGCGCTCGGCCCGCACGGCTTCCAGGCCTACCGAACCTACTTCACGGTGCCCGCGAACGGCGCGACGCCCGATCTGGAGGGCCTCTGGTACTCGTTCCGCGCCGGATCGGTCAAGGTAATCGCGATCAACAACGACGACGTCTGCCTGCAGGATGCCGGCGACGTGTACGTGCACGGTTATTCCCAGGGCGCGCAGAAGGCCTGGTTGCAGCGCGAGCTCGCGTCGGCCCGGCGGGACCGCTCGATCGACTGGATCGTCGTCTGCATGCACCAGGTCGCGATGGCGCCGCCGTTCAACGGCGCTGACCTCGGGATTCGCCAGGAATGGATGCCCCTGTTCGACCAGCACGGAGTCGACCTCGTGGTTGCCGGGCACGAGCACCATTACGAGCGCGAACTGCCGGTGCGCGGGACGACCGGGACCAGCCTGCTCACGCCCAAGCCCCTGCCGACGTCGGGATCGACGATCGACACGACGCAGGGCACGCAGCACATGATCATCGGCGGCGGCGGCACCTCAGCGCCGAGCAACACGATCCTCACCGATCCTTCGGTGTGCCACGTGATCACCTCCGTGGGCCCGGCAATACGACTCCCGGGCCGGGCGCGCCCACCGGTCATTTCGCCCCCAACTACCAGCAGGAGGACGCGATCTGGTCTTCGGTGCGCGACAAGGACTGGGCCTACGGCTTCGCGGCGTTCTCGGTCGACCCCGGCGACCGGCGTGGGGGCAGGACGTCGATCGACGTCACCTACTACCGGGTCAGGGGGTGCGGGGGCGACCTCGAGGTCTTTGACTCGTTCACGCTGACCCGTCCACGCAACGACGGCTGACGCTCTCGGCGCGCCGGGAGGCTTCGGTCTTTCGGTGCGCAGTCCCTGGTTCGCTAAAGGATCAGGGGCGCCGAGTCGATATATGTCCTGTTAGCGCCCGTGTTCGGCCCGAGAGGCTGACGTTGCCTCATATGGCACGACCGGACCGGCGGTTGTCCTCCGTGGGGCGCCGCTAAGGCCGTGGTAGGGCCGGACTCTCGAGCGCTGACCACAACAAACCGGCGCTCGACCGTGTTTTGGTCCTCGTGCCCTGTCCCAACCACATGTGAGGCTTATGAAGCGCCGTCTACCCCTTCTCCTGTTCCTGTTCGCTCTGGTCGTCCCTGCAACGGCGGGCGCCACTACCTTCGGCGCCCAAGTCGGGAGCGAATTCACCAGCCAGGTGCGCGGCCAGTTATCGCAGACGCGGGTGATGCGCGATCTCGGCTCGCTGTACAAGGCCGGGGGCCGGGTGGCCCGCGGTGATTCGAACTGGCGGATCACCGAGCCCAAGGCCCCGGTCCGTGGGCGCCATACATATCGCTGGAGCTTTGACGACCTGGTCATCTCCGAGATGGCGTCCGCGCGGCTGCGCTGGGAGCCGACGCTGGCGTTCGCGCCGCGCTGGGCCGAGGTTCACCGCTCCAACGTTCTGCATCTGAAGTCAGGTCGGGCCATCGCCTACCTCCCGCCGGCTCACAACGCGGACTTCGCCGCGTACGCGACCGCGTTCATGAAGCGCTACGGCCCCCACGGAGCGTTCTGGAAGGCCAACTCCAAGCTCCCCTATGTGCCCGTGACCACCGTCGAGGTGTGGAACGAGCCAGACAACATCCACGACTGGGGAACCGATATCAACCTGTCGGACTACGCGCGCATGTATGAGGCGGTGCGCACCGCCGTCCGCCGCGTCGACCGCGGCGCCCAGGTCATGACGGGTGGGCTGGCGTGGACCGAGTCTTCGCTGCCGCGCCTGCTCAAGGCGTTCCGGGGCATGCCGATTGATGTAGTCAGTGTTCACCCCTATGGCGCGACGCCGAGCCAGTCGATCACGGTGGCCCGTGACGCACTGGCCGTTATGAGCCAGTACGGTCGCGGCCGGACGCCGGTCTCGGCCAACGAGTACGGCTGGACCTCGATTCGCAACACGTGGGGCTCGACGAACCCGAAGCACGTCAAGGGCTACGCCTACGACGCGCTGATCGGTCTGTCCAAGCTGCGGCTCTCCGAGATCGTGCCGTTCGGGTGGGGCGATCCCTCGTGGGGCCTGAGCACCGGGTCCTTCGCCAAGGCGTTGGCGAAGATCGAGCACAAACGCTGAGCCGGCCGGCACGCCGGGCCGGGCGCGTCACGCACGCGGCCGGCCCGGCGCGCCGCCGGGCGGCGACCAGGAGTCAATCGGGCGGATAATCCGCGCCATGCGCCTCGGCATTGCCGATCATTTCGGCTGGGCAGTTGTGGTGACGGCGTCCGATGGTCACGAGGTGGTGGACCGCCGGCGGATCGAGCTGATCGAACCCGGCGTCTCGGCGGCGCCGATCCACTACGAGAGCCGGCGCCTTGATGTCCCCGCGACCACCGCGCTGGTCGCGGACGCGCGGGCGTCCATCGTCCGCGCGACGTCTGCCGCGCTGGACGAGATCGCGACCACGGTGTCCGCGCCGATCCGTTCGATATCGCTGCGAGCATGGCCGCTTGACTTCCCCGAGGACATCGCCGTCCAACGCAGCCCGCCCTATGAGGCTCGGGCCGACGCCATCATGTATCGCCAGGAGCTCGCCGAGCTCGCCCACGCCCGCGGCTGGGACGTCCACGTCTATGACGCCAAGGCAGTGGTCGGTCAGGCGACGAGGATGCTCGCGGGCCGCGCCAACGAGGTTCTGCAGGGACCTCGGGCACGGCTCGGGCCACCCTGGACCAAGGACCATCGGACAGCGCTCGCCGCGACGATCGTCGCCGGCTGAATCTGGGTCCGGCTCGTGTTCACGGGGCCCGGCTGAGCCGGGCGTTGACAAGCAGGATGTCGTGGTCGGTGTGGGTGGCCGGCTCGATCCGCACCGTGGGCGAGTGCAGCGCGCCGGTTCCATAGACCTGCTGGCTGCCGGGGTCCTGATGAGCGGACTTGTCGGTCCGGGTCCAGAACCCCTTGGGAGCACAGGAGGGGAGGCGATTGACATCGCCTCCGAAGATCACGGTGCGGGCGGACGCGCGGCGTGCCAGGAGCGTTGTGAGCTCGGCGCACTGCGGGGCGTTCGCGGCCGCCTCGATGGGCTCGTGGGAGGCGAGGTGCGCGGTGCACACATCCACGCCGGCTCGGGTGCTGACACAGAGCCACTGGCGCTGCTCGGGACCGGCTTGCGCCTGGAAAGCGTGGCTGGAGGTCCTCTCGATGGCGGCTCTGGTGAGCACGGCGTCCCCGAAGAGCCCGCGGCCGCCCGGTCGGATGCAGCTGAGCGGCTTGCCGTAGTAGATCACGCTCGAGAAGCTGCACCTGGTAACCGGCTCGCCGGGCGATCCGCGCGACGTCACTGCCGCAGGCCTCGTTGATGGTGACCGCGTCCGGATGCGCTTCACGAATCCGGATGACTGCCTCCTCGATCCCTGCTGGGTACTTCACCCTGGCGTAGCAGCCGGCCAGACCGGACAGGCACAGGTTCATCTGCATCAACGTGTACGCCGAGCCTGAGGGAGGCGGGGCGGCCGCAGCCGTCTCCGCGGATCGGCTGCAGCCCGTCAGAACGAGGACCAGCGCGCACCCCACCACCGCCGGTAGCGTGCGACGGGTCATGCGGCTTTCGCCGGCGCTCATGCTGCGCGGTATAGCAACGGACCGAGCTGCCATGACTCACTTGAGCGCCGCCCTCTGAACATCCCCCGTCCAGCACGTTCTGGGTTCCCGGTGGCGACGGACAAGCTAGGGTGCCGGGAGTGTTGGGCCGGGTGCTGCGCCTCGCGATGCTGATCGGGGTCCTCCTCCCGGCGTGCGCGTCAGCGGGCGTCAGGGCGACGGTGGTCGGTACCTTCACCGCCCCCACGTATATCGCGGCCCCGCCCGGCGACACGCATCGGCTGTTCGTGGTCCAGCAGTCCGGGCAGATCAAGCTGATCAAGGACGGCGTCATGCAGACAACGTCCTTCCTGGACATCTCGAGCGAGGTGACGTTCGCCGGCGGCGAACAGGGGCTGCTGTCGATGGCGTTCTCGCCCGATTACGCCACGAGTGGCAGGTTCTACGTGTACTACACGACCAAGAACTGCCCCCAATCGCCGGGTTGCGACGAGCACCTCAGTGAGTTCACGGCAAACCCAGGCGGAGACACCGCCAACGCGGGCTCCGAACAGGTGCTGATTACGATCCCGCATCCGGACCAGAGCAACCACAACGGCGGCCAGCTCCAGTTCGGCCCCGACGGCGACCTCTACATCTCGGTGGGCGACGGCGGCGGCGGGAACGACACCGAGGTCAACGCTCAGCACACGACCACCCTGCTGGGAAAGATCCTGCGCATCTCGCCGCAGACCAACGGGTACTTGATCCCGGCCGGCAACCCGTTCAGCGGAGGGCCGGAGTGCGCGAACGGACCGAGCAGCGGATCCACGAGCTGTCCCGAGATCTGGGCCTACGGCCTGCGCAACCCGTGGCGGTTCTCGTTCGACAGCGCGACAGGCGACATGGTGATCGCCGACGTCGGCCAGAGCGCGGAGGAGGAGATCGACTTCGCGCCCCAGGGCCAGAACGTCGGCGCCAACTACGGCTGGCCCTGCTATGAGGGGCTGGAGCTGGACTCCTTGGCGCCGGCGTCGGAGTGCACGCCCCTGCCCTCGCCGGTGGTCTCTCCGGTGCTGACCTATCCGCACCCGCAGAACTGCGGCGGCGTTCCGTTCTGCGGCGACGGGATCATCGGCGGCTATGTGATGCACGACCCGACGCTGCCGTCGCTCGAGGGCTGTTACGTGTATGGCGATCTTGCCACCCCCGGGTTGCGCGCCGTGCACCTCGCCCAGCCGTCGGCGTCGGCGTCGGTCGCCCTGGGGCCGCAGATCGCCAGTCTGTCGAGCTTCGGGCTCGACGCGAGCGGCCGTCTCTATGGCGCGGACATCGCGAAAGGGGACGTGTACCGGATTGAGTCCGACGGCAACCCCGCCACCGACCCGCGATGCGCACCGCCCTCACCTCCGCCGGCCCCGCCACAGCAGGCGTCCGGCAACACATCCTCCCCGGGGATCCACAAGTCGCCTGCGCCGCCCAGGCTGACAGCTCTGAAGATCACGCCCACGAGGTTCCGACCGGCGAGCTCAGGTCCGAGCCACCGGCGCACGGGCGGTCGTGGTGGCACCGTGACGTTCCGGCTGGACGAGCGCGCAACGGTGGTGTTCAGCGTTCAACAGGCCCGCTCCGGACGCACGGTCAACGGCCGCTGCCGCCGCGGTGGCCGCTCTCAGGGCAACGCACGACGGTGCACGATATGGAGCCCCGTTGCGGGGAGCTTCCGCATCACGGGCCGGCGCGGGTTCAGCCGCCTGAGGTTCACCGGGCGCATCGGCGGCCGCAGGCTGGGTCCAGGCCGCTACCGCCTCGTGGCCCGCCCACACAGCGCGGCGGGCGGTTTCGGCAAGCCGGTGCGCGCACGCTTCTCGATCCGCACCTGAAGCGTCGCCGCACGAGCGCCCGTTGGCGGCGCGTGCCGGAGGTCAGCGATGGGCTCCGAACCCGTCCCCGTGGTCGGTCGGGACGATCTCGCGGCCGAGCGGGAGAAGCGAGACCGGAATGAGCTTGAAGTTGGCCAGGCCGAGCGGAATGCCGATGATCGTCAGGCACAGCGCGATGCCCGTCACCAGGTGCGCCAGGGCCAGCCACCAGCCGCAGAGCACGAGCCACAGGAGGTTGCCGATCCCGGAGGCGATGCCGGCGTCGGAGCGCTTGACCACGGTCTTGCCGAAGGGCCAGAGCGCGAACCTGGCGATGCGCAGGGCGGCGACGCCGAAGGGGATGGTGATGATCAGGACGAAGCAGATCAGGGCGGCGAACGCGTAGCCGATCGCCATCCAGAATCCAGCGAGGACAAACCAGATGATGTTGAGGAGAAGGCGCACCCGGTTCCGTTCTGAGGAGGTCAGGCTACCGGTGGTCGGATGTCAAACGTCGGGCACCGGCCCCGGCACGGGCGTCACCCCATCTGGATGATGCGGCCTGGCGAGCGCCGACGAAGCTGGAACCCGCGTGGCGGCATGAACGACAACGGCAGACATGTACTGATCGTGGGGGGCGGGTTTGCGGGGCTGGGCTGCGCGCTGGGGCTGGCCGGCCACGATGGCATCCGTGTGACCGTGATCGACCGCAACAATTACCACCAGTTCCAGCCCCTTCTGTACCAGGTCGCGACCTCGCAGCTGGCGCCGAGCGACATCGCCAACTCCCTGCGCGCGGTGTTCGCCGACGACGATGGCGTCGACGTCAAGTTGGCGGATATTGCAGAGGTCGATCCGGCCACCCGCACGATCACGTCGGCCGATGGTCAGCGGTGGTCGGGGGACGTCCTGGTCCTGGCCGCGGGCTCTCAACCCAATTTCTTCGATACGCCGGGTGCGGCCGATCACGCGTTCCCCCTCTACTCGCTCGACCACGCCACCAATCTGAGGTCGCGCATCCTCGGGCTGTTCGAGCAGGTCGATCTCAACCCGCAGCTCATCGAGCGCGGGGCGCTGAACTTCGTGATCGTGGGCGGCGGGCCCACTGGCGTCGAGGTGGCGGGCGCGATCGCAGACATGATCAAGGTGACGGTCCCGGCTGTGTACCACGACCTCGACGCGAGCGCGGCGCAGGTCCATCTGCTCGATTACGGCGACGCGTTGCTCAAGCCGTTCTCCGAGAGTGCCCACGCCTACGTCGCGAAGGTTCTCGAGGAGAAAGGGGTGCAGATCCACCTGGGCACGGGGGTCAAGGCGGTCGCCAGCGGTCACGCGGTGTTCTCGGACGGCACGACCGTCGCCACCCGGTGCGTGGTGTGGGGCGGTGGGATCAAGGCCGCGGGGGTCGCGGCGGATGCCGGCCTGGCTCAGGGACGGGGTGGTCGCGTGGATGTCCAGCCGGACCTCACGCTCGCCGGCCATGACGACGTCTATATCGTGGGGGACATCGCCAACATCCCCGGCGGGGACGACCGTGCGCTGCCTCAGCTCGGCTCCGTGGCTCTGCAGAGCGGGGCGTGGGCGGCCAAGAACATCCTCGCCGACCTCGACGGCAAACCGCGCGAGCCGTTCGCCTACCACGACAAGGGGATCATGGCGATGATCGGGCGCGGCGCGGCGATCGCGGAGGTCGGCAAGCGCCACCACGAGGTCCACGGCCACATGGCCCACATGGCGTGGCTCGGGGTGCACGCCAGCCTGATGACCGGCACCAAGGCCAAGATCGAGGCCTTCGTCGATTGGGCCTGGGACGGGTTCTCCAAGACCGGCGGCCCGCACGTGCTCGATCGGGGCGATGCCGCGGTGATCGACTGGGACGACGACGCCGTCGCGGTGGCGCCGCCCGCCACGTCCTCCACCGCTGACTGAGGGTCCGACTTTTGGTTCACCCGGATGGGGTGATGCCGCTCGCATAGGCCCCCCGGACCATTGGCTTGCTGGTCTCCACGCGAACAAGGGATGGGCTCATGAGCACTGCCGTCGAATCTCGTCCGGCCACGACTCGAGGCGGGGAGGGAGGTCACCGGGTCGCAGACGTATTCGTGATCTTCGGGATCACCGGCGATCTGGCCAAGGTGATGACCTTCAACTCGCTGTATCGGCTGGAGCAGCGGGGTCTGCTGACGTGCCCGATCGTGGGGGTGGCGGTCAGCGACTGGTCGGCGGACGACCTTCGCAGCCACGCTCGCGAGGCGATCGTCAACTGCGGCACCGACGTCGATGACGAGGTGTTCGATCGGCTGGCGGCGCGGATGTCCTACGTGAGCGGCGATTTCGGGGATGCCGCGACGTATGAGCGGGTCGCGCGGGCGGTGGGCGAGGCCCGGTGCCCGGTGTTCTATCTGGAGATCCCGCCGTTCCTGTTCGGCCGGGTGATCAAGGGGTTGACGGAGGCGGGGCTGACCAAGACCGGGCGCGTGGTGGTGGAGAAGCCCTTCGGTCACGACTTGGAGTCCGCGCGGGAGTTGGCGGCGGAGGTCCATCAGTACATCAATGAGTCGCAGCTGTACCGGATCGATCACTTCCTGGGGAAGATGGGGCTCGGCGAGATCCTCTACCTGCGCTTCGCCAACGCGATCTTCGAGCCGATCTGGAACCGCAACTACGTCGCGAGCGTCCAGATCACGATGGCCGAGAGCTTCGGTGTCGAGGACCGCGGGCACTTCTATGACCCGGTGGGGGCGCTGCGCGACGTGGTCGTCAACCATCTCATGCAGGTGGTGGCTGCGGCGGCGATGGAGGTCCCCTCGTCGGGCGACGACGACGTGCTCAAGGACGCGCTGGCCGCCGCGTACCGCGCGATGCCCGCGGCCGACCCGGCCCACTATGTGCGCGGGCAGCACGAGGGCTACCGCGCGATCGACGGCGTCGCGGCCGATTCCACCACGGAGACGTATGCCGCGCTGCGCCTGGAGATCGACAATTGGCGATGGTCGGGGGTGCCGTGGTTCATCCGGACCGGTAAGTGCCTGCCGGTGACCCAGACCGAGCTGCGCGTCGTGTTCCGGCGCCCGCCCCGGCTGGGCTTCATGGGCTGGTCGCGCGTGCCCGAGCCCAGCCAGTTCGTCGTCAAGCTCGATCCGGCGACGGGGGTCCGGCTTCTTGTCGACGCGCAGCGCCACGAGGCGGTCGAGCCCGAGCAGATCAACCTCGACATGGAGTTCGCCCAGGAGGGCGGCGAGGGCCCCACGCCATACGAGGTGCTGCTGCACGCCGCGCTGGTCGGCGACAGCAAGCGCTTCACCCGCCAGGACGGGGTGGAGCAGTGCTGGCGGGTGATGGCGCCCCTGCTCGAGCATCCCCCTCCCGTGCACCCGTACGCGAAGGGGTCGTGGGGCCCCGCGGAGGCCGATGACATCCTTGCCGGCTACGGGCGCTGGCACGACCCGTGGGTGGCGTCATGAGCACGACCAAGCCCCGCAAGAACGCACAGCGCGACGGTCACCCCCCGGCCAAGTCCGCCGAGCCGTCGCCGGCAGCCGCCCCCCAGAGCGCCGCGGCGCCCTCGCCGTTCACCCCGATCGCGAGCTACGGCTTCCTGTCCAACTGTCACACCGGTGCGCTGGTGGCGCCCGATGGCACGGTGGACTGGCTGTGCGTTCCGCGCTTTGACTCCCCCAGCGTCTTCGGCGCCCTGCTGGACCGAGGGGCGGGGGGCTTCAGCTTCAGCCCGTTCGGGATCAACGTGCCCAGCGAACGGGCCTATGAGCCGGGGACGAACTCACTGATCACGTCGTGGAAGACGCCATCGGGGTGGGCGACCGTCCGCGAGTCGTTGACGATGGGCCCGCGCCGCGGCGAGGACACGACCACGCCGCACACCCGCCCGCCGGCCGACGAGGACGCCGAGCACGTGCTGGTTCGGACCGCTTTCTGCGTCGAGGGCAGCGTCGAGATCGACCTCGTGTGCGAGCCGGCCTTCGATTACGGCCAGGTCCCCGCGGAGTGGACGCTCTCGGACGACCGGCACCATGCCGAGGCCAGCGGAGCCGGCCAGACGCTGCGGCTGCAGACCGACATGCTGATCGGGATCGAAGGGGGCCGGGCGCGGGCGCGCCACACGCTGCGCGAAGGGGAGGCGGTGTACTGCGCGCTGGCCTGGGCCGAGGAGGCGCACCTTCCGGATACGGCCCAGGAGGCGTTCGAGCAGCTCAAGGCCACGACCACGTTCTGGCGCGACTGGCTGGCGCGGGCGCGCATTCCCGACCACGATCTCGGGCCGCTCATCCAGCGCTCGGCGCTGACCATCAAGGGCCTGACCTACATGCCGACCGGCGCGACCGTGGCCGCGCTGACCACGTCACTGCCGGAGACGCCGGGTGGGGAGCGCAACTGGGACTACCGCTACACCTGGATCCGGGACTCGACGTTCACGCTGCAGGCGCTGCACTACCTCAACCTGGACTGGGAGGCGGATGAGTTCATGCAGTTCATCGCCGACCTCGAACGCAACGAGGACGGCGGACTGCAGATCATGTACGGGATCGACGGGCGGCGCGATCTGACGGAGACGCTGCGCGACGATCTCTCCGGCTACGCCGGCGCGCGGCCGGTGCGGATCGGCAACGGCGCCTTTGACCAGCGCCAGAACGACGTGTTCGGCGCGGCGCTGGACTCCGTCCTGCTGCACACCCAGCGCAGCCAACGCCTGCCGCGACGGCTGTGGCCGCTGATCCAAGCGCAGGCCGAGTGCGCCACGGCGGTGTGGCGCAACCCCGACCAGGGGATCTGGGAGGCGCGCGGCAAGCCGCAGCACTACGTCTCCTCCAAGCTCATGTGCTGGGTCGCGCTCGACCGCGCCGAGAGGCTCGCGCACATCCGTGGCGAGCCGGCCCTGGCGACCTCCTGGGCGGCGACCGCCGAGGAGATCAAGGCCGACATCCTCGAGCACGGGGTCGACAAGCGTGGCGTGCTGCGCCAGCACTACGCCACCGACTCGCTGGACGCGTCGACGCTGCTGGCCGCGATGTTCGGGTTCCTGCCGGACGACGACGAGCGGCTGCGCGCCAGCGTGCTGGCCATCGCCGACGAGCTGACCGAGAACGGCTTCGTGCTGCGCTACCGCACCGACGAGACCGATGACGGGCTGTCGGGCAAGGAGGGCACCTTCGTGATCTGCTCCTTCTGGCTGGTCTCGGCGCTCGCGATCGTCGGCGAGATGCAGCGGGCGCGCGACCTGATGGAGCGCCTGGCGCGAGTGGCGTCGCCGCTCGGGCTCTACGCGGAGGAGTTCGACGTCGACACCGGCCGGCACCTCGGCAATTTCCCACAGGCGTTCTCGCACCTCGCGCTGGTCGAGGCCGCCGCGCGCATCATCCTCGCCGAACGTCTCCAGGAGATCAGCGCATGAGTGACTCGTATGACGTCATCGTGATCGGCTCCGGCGCCGGCGGCGGCACCCTGGTACACCGTCTGGCACCGTCGGGCAAGCGGATCCTGCTGCTCGAGCGCGGGGGCTGGCTCCGGCGCGAGCCCCAGAACTGGCGGGCCGAGGACGTGTTCGTCGATGGCCGTTACACCTCGCCCGAGACCTGGTACCACGCCGACCTCACCCCGTTCACGCCCCAGGTGCACTACTTCGTCGGCGGCGCCACGAAGCTGTACGGAGCCGCCCTGTACCGCCTGCGCGAACAGGACTTCGAGCAGATGGAGCATTACGACGGTCGCTCACCGGCGTGGCCCATCTCCTATCAGGACATGGAGCCGTACTACACGCAGGCCGAGCATCTCTACCAGGTGCACGGCGCGCGAGGAGAGGACCCGACCGAGCCGCCCGCGAGCGCGCCGTATCCGTTCCCGGCGGTCTCGCACGAACCACGCATCCAGCAGCTCTCCGACGATCTCGCCGCCGAGGGACTGCACCCGTTCCACGCTCCCTGCGGGATTTTGCTCGACGAGGGCAACATGCCGTTCAGCCGCTGCGTGCGCTGCGACAACTGCGACGGCTTCCCATGTCTGGTCCACGCCAAGTCCGACGCCGAGGTCATCGCCGTCCGCCCGGCGATCGAGTATCCGAACGTCACGCTGCTCACCGGCGCGCATGCGATGCGGCTGGAGTGCAACGACGCCGGCACGGCCGTGACGGAAGTCGTGGTGGAGGTGAACGGCACCGAGGAGACCTTCCGCGGCGACATCGTGGTGGTGTCGTGCGGCGCCGCCAACAGCGCCAAGCTGCTGTTGTCCTCCGCCTGCGACGCGCACCCCGAGGGGCTGGCCAACGGTTCGGACCAGGTCGGGCGCAACTACATGTTCCACAACAGCCAGGCCGTGCTCGCGCTGTCCAAGGAAGAGAACCCGACGGTGTTCCAGAAGACGCTCGGCCTCAACGACTTCTATCTCTCCGGCGGCGACGACTTCGAGTTCCCGCTCGGGAACATCCAAATGGTGGGCAAGTCGCAGGCACCGATGTTCCGCGGGGAGAAGCCCGGCGAGACACGCTTCGCCCCTACGTGGACGCTACGCGACGTGGCGCGTCACGCCGTCGACTTCTGGCTCTCCACCGAGGACCTGCCGCGGCCCGACAACCGCGTCTGGCTCGCCCGCGACGGGAAGATCGCGATCGGCTACACGCCGAGCAACGAGAAGCCCAAGGAGCGGCTCTATCACCAGCTGAAGTCGATGCTCGCCAACCTGGGGATGCACCACGACCACTTGCTGCCCCATCACCGGTACCTCAAGAACGAGATTCCTGTGGCCGGGGTGGCCCACCAGGCGGGCACCTGCCGCTTCGGCACCGACCCGTCGATGTCGGTCCTCAACACCGATTGCCGCGCGCACGAGGTCGACAACCTCTACGTCGTAGACACGAGCTTCTTCCCGAGCATCGGCGCTGTCAACCCGGCGCTCACGGCGATGGCCAACGCGCTGCGAGTCGGCGATCACCTGCTCGGCCGCCTGAACGCCGCGGCGCCTGGACCCGAACCCGTACAGGTCGCATGACCGCCATCAACCCGTGAGCGTGAGACGGAGCCGCCTGCGATGGCCAACGACCTAGCCCGCTGGCAGTTCGGCACGACGACCGTCTATCACTTCTTCTTCGTCCCGGTCACCATCGGCCTGGCCTTCCTGGTCGCGATCCTCCAGACGGTCTGGTACCGCACCGACCAGCCCGAGTACAAGCGCATGACGCGCTTCTTCGGGACGCTGCTGCTCATCAACGTCGCGATCGGGGTTGTCACCGGGCTGGTCCAGGAATTCCAGTTCGGGATGAACTGGTCCACCTACTCGCGCTATGTGGGCGGCGTGTTCGGGGCGCCGCTGGCGATGGAGGGCCTGGCCGCCTTCTTCCTGGAGTCGACGTTCCTCGGGCTGTGGGTGTTTGGGTGGGACCGGCTCCCGAGGCGCGTGCATCTGGCCTGCATCTGGGCGGTGTCGATCGGCTCATTGCTCTCGGCGATGTTCATCCTGGTCGCCAACTCCTGGATGCAGCACCCGGTGGGCTACAAGATCAGCCACGGGCAGGCGGTGCTCACCAACGTGTGGGCGCTGTTCGTGAACCCGACGTTCGTCTGGGGCTACGCGCACGTGGTGCTCGCGTCGCTGGTCACCGGGTGCCTGGTCATGCTCGCGGTGTCGGCCTGGTACCTGCGCAAGGGGGCGCACGTCGACTCGTTTCGCCGCACCGCCAAGGTCGCGCTCCTGGTGCTGATCCCGGCGATCGTGATCCAGATGTCGGTCGGCAACCAACTGGGAGTGATCGAGAACGACTACCAGCCGATGAAGATCGCCGCCGCGGAGGCCCAGTGGAACAGCTGCAAGCCGTGCTCGTTCTCGGCGGCGCAGATCGGCGGCGGTGCCAACGACCAGACGCCCACCGAGATCATCCCGATTCCCCACCTGCTGTCGGTCCTCGCCACCGGCACCTGGAACGGGGCCGTCACCGGGCTCAATCAGCTCCAGGCCCAGTACCGGGCCAAGTACGGCCCGGGTAACTACGTCCCCGATGTGTTCATCCAGTACTGGTCGATGCGGGTCATGGCCTACCTTGCCAGCGCGGTGCTCTTGCTGGCGCTGTGGGGCGGTTGGTTGCTGCACAAAGGACGGCTGGAGCGATCCAGGCTCTTCCTGACATTGTCGGTGTGGGCGGTGATCACGCCGTTTCTGATGAACACCGCCGGGTGGCTGCTGACCGAGAGCGGCCGTCAGCCATGGATCGTGCAGGGGTTGCAGAAGACCTTGAACGCCAGTTCTCCCTCGGTGAGCGCTACCGAGATCTGGATCAGCCTGATCGTCTTCGTCCTCTCCTACATCGTGCTCGGCGCCGCCGACGGGGTCCTGATGCTGCGCTACTCCCGCCGGGGGTTGGACGAGGCCGATGCCGAGGAATCCGAGCCCGACCCGCCCGCCGGCGCCTTCCCGGCCCTCACCTACTGACCCATGCAACTGCACACAATCTGGTTCATCATCATCGCCGTCTTCTGGGTCGGCTTCTTCGTGCTCGAGGGGTTTGACTTCGGCGTCGGCGCGCTGCACATGTTCATCGGCCGCAACGACACCGAGCGCCGGGTGGCGATCAACACGATCGGCCCTTGGTGGGACGGCAACGAGGTGTGGTTGATCGTCGCCGGCGCGTCGATGTTCGCCGCGTTCCCGGGGTGGTACGCCACCATGTTCTCCGCCCTCTACCTCGCGCTGGTGCTGTTGCTGGTGGCGCTGTTCGCCCGCGGCGTCTCGTTTGAGTACCGCGGAAAGCGGGAGAGCCCGCGCTGGCGCACCGGATGGAGTTGGGCCCTGACGGTCGGCAGTGTCCTCATCCCCCTGCTCGTCGGGGTCGCGCTGGGAGACCTTCTGCACGGTCTGCCGATCAACTCGAACCATGAGTTCACCGGGAACTTCTTCGACCTGCTCACGGGCTATGGGCTGATGACCGGCGTGGCCCTGCTGGCGCTGTGCCTGCTGCACGGCGCCACGTTCCTCGCGCTGCGCACCACGGGCGAGATTCGCGACCGGGCGCGCGCAGCGGGCCGGACGCTCGGCGTGGTGGCGATCGTTCTCAACATCGCCTGGTGCATCTGGACCCTGGTGGTGATCGGCGGCGGCACGGTGCCGGAGCCGACGCAGATCTTCGGGGTGATCGCCGTGATCTTCGCTCAGCGCCTCGCCACCAGCGACAACGACGGCTGGGCGTTCGTGGCCTCGGGGTTCGCGATCGCCGCGAGCATCGGCCAGATCTTCATCTCCCTATATCCGAACGTGATGGTGTCGAGCACCAACCACGCCTACAACCTCACCGTCAACAACGTTGCCGCCGGGCATTACTCCCTGGTCGTGATGACCGTGGTTGCCGTGCTGATCATGCCGGTGGTCGTCCTCTACCAGGGCTGGTCGTTCCACGTGTTCCGCCGCCGCGTCGGCACGCCTCCGACGTCCTCCGGGTAGTCGGGGTGCGCGCCCTCGACCCGCGCCTGCTCCGGCGCACCACGCCGGCGCGACCGCTGCTCACGATCGACACCGCGCTGGGGCTCGCCAGCGCGATCACGGTCGTGGTCCAGGCCGTCGTGCTCGCGAGGATCGTGGCGCGCGGGTTTCACGGCGTCCCGCCGCAGCGTCTCTGGGGCGATCTCGTGCTGCTGGTGGCGGCGTTCGCGGTGCGCGGTGCGCTCGGTGCGGGGATGGCGATCGCGGGTCACCGCGCCGCCTGGAGCGTCCTGTCCGAGCTGCGCTTGGCGGTGGTGGAGAAGCGCCTGCGATCGCAGCCGATCGCCACCGACGGAACGACGGGATCCGAGCTCGCCGCGGTCGCGGTCCAGGGCGTCGAGGGACTGGAGGGGTACTTCGCCCGCTACCTGCCCCAGGTCGTGCTCGCCTCGGTGGTTCCGTTGATCGTCATCGCCACCGTCGCGGTGATCGACTGGGAGTCGGCGCTGATCATGCTGTTGACGCTGCCGCTGGTCCCCGTCTTCATGTGGCTGATCGGCCGCTACACCGAGCAGCGCACGCAGGAGCGGTGGCAGGCGCTGCGGCGCCTCTCGACGCACTTCCTCGACGTCGTGCGGGGGCTGCCCACGCTGCGCGCGTTCGGCCGCGCCGACGACGAGCTGGCGACGCTGTGCGCCGTCAGCGAGCGCTATCGGGCAGCGACCATGGCGACGCTGCGCGTCAGCTTCCTGTCGGGCTCCGTACTGGAGCTGGCGGCGACCCTCGGGGTGGCGCTCGTCGCGGTCACGGCGGGGGTGCGGCTCGTCAGCGCCGACCTTGGCCTCCAGACGGGGCTCACGGTGATCATCCTGGCCCCCGAGCTGTATCTCCCGTTCCGGCGTCTGGGCGCCGAGTACCACGCCAGCGCGGATGGACTCGCGGTCGCGGAGCGCATGTTCGCGCTCCTGGATGCGCCGTCCGCGATGCCGAGCGGCGGCGCCCGTCCTGCACCGAACCCGGCTCTGGCGCCCATCCGGTTCGAGCAGGTCTCGTTCTCCTACCCGGCACGGTCGGTGCCGGTGCTCGACGGGCTGGACCTGGACCTCACGCCGGGCGAGACCGTGGCCCTGGTCGGCGCCAGCGGCGCCGGCAAGACGACGGTGGCGGCCCTGTTGCTCGGGCTGCTCGAGCCGAGCGCGGGTCGGATCTCGATCGGCGGGATAGACCTCAACGACTGCGACACCGAGGCGTGGAGGCGCCGGATCGCCTGGGTCCCCCAGCATCCGACGCTGGTGCGCGGGAGCGTGGCCGACAACCTCCGCCTCGGCGACACTGGCGCTTCTGATCAGCGCGTGCGGGCCGCGGCGGCCCTCGCCGGGGCCCACGGTTTCATCGCGCGACTGCCCGAGGGCTACGCCACCGCGGTCGGGGATGGAGGGCGGACGCTCTCGCCGGGTGAGCGCCGGCGGATCGGGCTCGCCCGGGCCTTCCTGCGCGACGCGCCCCTCGTCATCCTCGACGAGCCGACCGCCGACCTGGATCCGGACAGCGTCACGATCGTCGCCGAGGCCGTGGCCCGTCTGCGTGAAGGGCGGACGATGCTCCTGATTGCCCACCGTCCCGAGCTCGTTGGTCATGCAGACCGGATCGCGGTCCTGGCGGACGGCGCGTCGGCGGCGCGGCCGCTCGAGCGGAGCGCGGCGTGAGCGCGACTTCGGCGGCTCTCCTGAGCATGGCCCGCGCGCCGCGGTGGCGGCTGGCGGCGGCGGCGCTGCTCGGCGCCCTGACCGTGGTGTTCGGTGTCGGCCTCATGGCGAGCGCCGGGTATCTCATCGCGCGGGCGGCCGAGCGCCCGGCGATCCTGTCGCTGGAGGTGACGATCGTCGCTGTCCGCTTCTTCGGCCTCGGACGGCCGGTCGTGCGCTACCTGGAGCGGCTCGCCTCCCATGACCTGGCACTGCGTGCGCTCGGCCAGGTCCGGGTGACGTTCTATCAGCGCATCGAGCCGCTGGCCCCGGCCCAGCTCCAGGCCTACCGCACGGGCGACCTGCTGTCACGAATGGTGGCGGACGTCGACGCCCTGCAGAACCTGTATCTCGTCGGGCTGGAGCCGCCCATCGTCGCCGCGCTGGCGGGCGCCGTCTCGGTGGGCGTGGCCGCCGCGGTCCTCCCGGCCGCCGGTCTCGTCCTTGCGGGCGGCCTGCTCGTGGGTGGGCTCGCCATCCCTGCGACGTCGAGCTACCTGAGCGCGCGCGCTGCGCGGCGTCAGGCGGGTGCCCGCGGCGAGCTCACCGCGGAGCTGATCGAGCTCTGCCGTGCCGGCCCGGAGCTGGTGGCCTTCGGGGGCCAGGCGGCCGCGCTCGATCGGGTCGGCTCCGCAGGCTCGACGCTGGTGGCGCTGGGCCGCCGGGACGCCCTCGCTACCGGCGCCGCCGACGCGCTGGGGCTGGTCGTCACCGGGGTGACCGTCGCCGGGGTGCTCGCCGTCTCGCTCGCCGCTTCCGCCGACGGCCGCCTGGACCGCGTGCTGGTGGCGCTGCTCGCCCTGCTGGCATTGGCGTCGTTCGAGGCGGTCACACCGCTGGCCGCGACCGGCCGCGAGCTGCCGGCGACGCTGAGCGCCGGCCGGAGGATCCTCGAGCTCACCGGCCGACGGGCGGTCGTGCGCGATCCGGTGCGGCCGATCCCGGCGCCCCGGTGGCCGTTCGCGGTGGAGCTCGAGCACGTGTGCGCGCGTTACCCGGGCCAGGCCTCTACCGCCGTCGAGGACGCCTGCCTGCGGCTCGAGCCAGGTGAAAAGGTCGCGCTGCTGGGTCCCAGCGGTGTCGGCAAGACGACCGTCGCCAACGTCCTGCTGCGCTTCCTCGACCCTGAGGAGGGGCGGGTGACCCTGGCCGGTCACGACCTGCGCGATTACCGTCAGGATGACGTGCGCCGGGCGATCGCGGTCGCTGGACAGGAGGCCCACCTGTTCTCGGCGAGCATCCGTGACAACGTGCGTCTGGGCCACCCGGATGCTGCCGAGGACGAGATCGAGCGCTCGCTTCGCCGCGCCCGGATCTGGGACTGGGTCGCGCGGCTGCCCGACGGGCTGGACACCTTCGTGGGCGAGGAGGGACACGAGCTGTCGGGCGGTCAGCGGCAGCGGATCGTGCTGGCGCGGGCGCTCCTGACCGGCGCGCCCGTGCTCATCCTGGACGAGCCCACAGCGCACCTCGACGCCGAGACCGCCGGCCACCTCGTCCGGGACGTGTTCGCGGCCGCCGGCGACCGGACGGTGCTGTTGATCACGCACCGGACCGAGGGCCTTGACCTCGTCGACCGCGTGCTGTCGCTGTGACCCCGTGTCGCAAACCGATTAGGAGGAGACGATGAACCTTCCCTGGCCTGTTCGCAGCGTGCTGGCGGGCGCCGCCGGCACCGCCGCACTCAGCCTCGCCTATGTGGTCGAGCGTCGTGTCCGACGGGGGCACCAGGGTTCGCTCGATTACGACGACTCGCTCGTTCCCGGCCAGATCGTCGTCTCGATCCTGCACCTGCCCCACGTGACGGCGCGCGAGGACCGGGACATCGGGTGGGCGCTGCGCTGGAGCTACGGGTCGGCGTTCGGCCTGTACCACGGCCTGTTGCGCCGGCGGATCGGCGAGCCCGGGGCCAGCGCCGTCTTCGGCGGCACGCTGATGAGCGCCACGTTCTCGCTGTTCCCTCTGCTCGGTCGCACCCCGCCGCCATGGCGCTGGCCGCCCGACGTGATGGCGACCTGTCTGGGCACCCACGCCGCCTACGTCGCCACGGTCGCCGCTGTCGATGACCAGGTCCGCCGGCGGAGCAGCTGAGCCGTGGCCACGACGATCCGCGCGCTGCTGGAGCAGACCGCGGGACTGGCGGCGGGCTATCTGGAGAAGCTGCCCGACCGGCCGGTGGGGTGGCTGGCCGACGTGAACGAGCTGCGCTCGAGCCTCGGCGGCCCGATGCCGGAGATGCCTACGGATGCGCACGAGGTGATCGCCGACCTGGCCGCCGCGGTCGAGCCCGGGCTGGTGGCAAGCCCGGGCGGGCGCTATTTCGGGTTCGTCATCGGCGGGACCACTCCGGCCGCAATCGCCGCCGACTGGCTCACATCCACGTGGGATGAGAACGCGGGCCTGTTCGTCTGCTGCCCGTCCTCGGCCGTCGTTGAGGAGGTGGCGGGAGCCTGGCTGGGAGAGCTGCTCGGGCTGCCCGACGGGGCGGGCTTCGGCCTGGTCACCGGGTGCCAGATGGCCCATGTCACCGCGCTCGCCGCGGCGCGCCACAGCGTGTTCGCCCGCGTGGGGTGGGACGTCGGCGAGCGCGGGCTCATCGGCGCCCCGACGATCCGTGTCCTGGCCGGCGCGGAACGGCACATCACCGTCGACCGTGCGCTGCGACTCCTCGGCTTCGGCACCGGCTGCGTGACACCCATCGCAGCCGACCGGCAGGGCCGCATGGTCCCGAGCGCATTACGCGCCGCGATCGGGGAAGCCGACGGGCCGACGATCGTGTGCGCTCAGGCCGGCAACGTCAACACCGGAGCGTTCGATCCGCTTGACGCCATCGCTGACATCGCGTCGGAGGCCGGGGCGTGGCTGCACATCGACGGCGCGTTTGGCCTGTGGGCGGCGGCCAGCCCCGCGCATCGCCACCTCGTGACCGGCGCCGAGCGCGCGGACTCGTGGGCGGTCGACGCCCACAAGTGGCTCAACGTCCCGTACGACAGCGGGATCGCGTTCTGCGCGCATCCCGAGGCCCAGCAGGCGGCGATGGGCGTCCGCGCCAGCTACCTCATCCACGCCGATCCAGGTGGCCCACGTGACGCCCTGGAGTGGAATCCGGAGTTCTCCCGGCGCGCGCGCGGCTTCCCCATCTACGCGGCGATCCGCTCACTGGGTCGCTCGGGGATCGCCGACCTGATCGGGCGCTGCTGCGCCCACGCACGCCGCTTTGCCGACGCGCTCGATGCCGCGCCGCAGGTCGAGGTGCTCAACGACGTTGTGCTCAATCAGGTGCTCGTCCGCTTCGTCGACGACGCCGGCGATCACGATGCCTACACCGACGCGGTCATCGAAGCCGTCCAGAGCGACGGCACCTGCTGGCTGAGCGGCACGACGTGGCACGGCATGCGCGCCATGCGCATCTCGGTCTCGAGCCAGACCACCACCGGCGACGACGTGGACCGGTCGATCGAGGCCATCCTGCGCGCCGCCGCGGAGCAGCGGCGATCCCCGTGATCGCCGGTCACGTCTTTGCCGTGGCCCGCGTCTGGTTTAGGCTCTGAGCCGAGGCACCACCAGGTCGGCGAGAGGAGAGAGATGCTCGATTTCGGGGCCACGTTTCTGCCGGACCCACCGTCGCGGCAGTTCGTCGAGCGCATCGTGCGCGCCGAGGAGCTGGGCTTCAACCACGGCTGGACGTACGACTCGCACATCCTGTGGCAGGAGGGGTACGTCTTCCTGACGCTGGCGGCGACGGCGACGTCGCGGATCCGTCTCGGCCACTGCGTCACCAACCCCGGCATCCGCGAGCCGACGGTCACGGCGAGCGCCTACGCGACCCTCCAGGACCTGAGCGGCGGGCGGATGGTGATGGGCATCGGCCGCGGTGACTCGTCGCGCCGGGTGGTGGGCCTGGAGCCGGTGCCGGTCGCCCGGTTCGAGCGGTCGCTGGAGATGATCAAGGACCTGATGAACGGGCGCGAGGTGCAGTGGAACGGCAGGTCGCTGCACCTGCCCTGGGCCGAGGGCCGGCCCGAGATCCCGATGTACGTCGCCGGCTACGGCCCGCGGGCGCTGGGCGTCGCGGGCCGCGTGGGTGACGGCGTCATCATCCAGCTCGCAGACCCCGAGATCACCAGCTGGATCATCGAGCGCGCGCGCGCGGCCGCCGTCGCGGCCGGCCGCGACCCGGAGGCGCTGGCGCCGATCGTCTGCGCGCCGGCCGTGGTCGACGCGGACCTGCCGCGTTGGCGCGAGGAGACGCGCTGGTTCCCGGCGATGGTCTCCAATCACGTCAAGGACCTGATCGCCCGCTACGGCACAAACGGCGAGATCCCGAGCGCGCTCACCGAGTTCGCGCTCGCCGTCAAGGAGTACGACTACAGCGAGCACAGCCAGGTCGGCGCCAGCCACGGCCAGTACATCAGCGACGAGATCTGCGACCGGTTCTGCCTGCTGGGCGACGCCGACCAGCAGATCGCGCGCCTGCGCGAGCTCGAGCAGTTGGGCGTCAAGCAGGTGAACCTGTACCTGATGACCTCCGAGCTGGAGGACACCATGGAGCGCTACGGGCGGGAGATCATCCCGCAGTTCGAGGCGTTCACGGTGGCCTGAGAGGGAGCCGAGCCGCGACCGGCTGACAACGAAGAGGAGGACGAGCATGAGCGTGCTCATCAAGGGCGGGCGCATCGTTACCGCCGTGGACGATTACGTGGCCGACGTACTGATCGAGGGGGAGACGATCGCTGCCGTGGGAAGCTCGCTCAATGGGTCGGCCGGACGGGTGATCGACGCCGCGGGCAAGTACGTGATCCCGGGCGCGATCGATCCCCACACGCACATGGAGATGCCGTTCGGCGGCACCGTGAGCTGTGACGACTTCACCTCCGGGACGGTGTCGGCGGCGTTCGGCGGGACCACTTCGCTGATCGACTTCTGTCTTCAAGCGCCCGGGCAGTCGATTCCCGACGCGCTGGCGACCTGGCACGAGAAGATCGAGCGCTGCCCGCCGGTGATCGACGTCGGCTTCCACATGGCGATCACTGACCTTCACGACGGCGGCCGGCTGGAGGACGTCGCCCGCGTGCCGGACGAGGGGGTGACGAGCTACAAGCTGTTCATGGCCTACAAGGGCGCGATCATGGTGGACGACGAGACCCTGTTTCGCACCATGCAGGTGGCGGCGCGCACCGGCGCGCTCGTCATGGTCCACGCCGAGAACGGGGACGCGATCGACGTGCTCGTCAAGCAGGCCCTGGCCGAGGGCAAGACCGAGCCGCGCTGGCACGCGGCCACCCGCCCGCCCGAGACCGAGGCCGAGGCCACCAACCGGGCGATCAAGCTGGCCCACATCGCCGGCTGCCCGCTGTACGTGGTCCATGTCTCCTGCCAGGAGTCGGCCGAGCCGATCGCGCTCGCGCGGTCGCGCGGCTGGCGGACGTGGGGCGAGACGTGCACCCAGTACCTGTTCATCGACGAGACCCGGTTGGAGGAGCCTGACTTCGCCGGGGCCAAGTACGTGTACACGCCACCGCCACGCGCGGCGGTCAACCACGAGCATCTGTGGACGGCGCTGCAAACCGGCGTCCTGTCGGTGGTCTCCACCGACCACTGCCCGTTTCGCTGGCGCGACCAGAAGACGCTCGGGCGCGACGACTTCTCCAAGATCCCCAACGGTGGCCCCGGGATCGAGAACCGCCTGCACATGCTGCATCACTTCGGCGTGCGCCCGGGACGCCTCACCATGAACCAGCTCGTTGATCTGTGCTGCACCCAGCCGGCGCGGCTGTTCGGCCTGTTCCCGCGCAAGGGGACGATCGCCGCCGGCGCCGACGCCGACATCGTCGTGTGGGACAGCGAGAAGCCGCTGACGCTGTCTGCCGCGACCCACCACAGCAACGTCGACTACAACCTCTACGAGGGGACCGAGGTGATCGGTGCGCCGGAGGTGGTGCTGGTGCGCGGGCAGGTGATCGTCGATCACGACGAGCTGGTGGCCGCCCCCGGCGCCGGGCAGTTCCTGCGCCGGGCCCGGTTCGGCGAGCAGCTGGCCACCCGGCAGCAGGCCGCGGCCTGATCGCGCGAGGAGACATCGCCCATGGCCGCCGATGCCAAGAGGATGATCGCCGAGCTACGCGAGCTGGCGGAGCTCACCGCAGATGAGCGCGGCGCGCAGCGCTTGGCGTGGACCGATGTGTGGTCGCGGGCGCGTCAATGGGAACACGCGCTGCTCGCCGAGCTGCCCGTCGAGGTGGACGTCGATGAGGCGGGCAACGTGTGGGCGACGCTTCCGGGTCGCTCGCCCAAGGTCCTGATCATCGGCAGCCACATCGACTCGGTGCCGAACGGCGGCTGGCTCGACGGCTGCCTCGGCGTGCTCTCCGCGCTGGAGGTGCTCCGATCCCTGGCGGCCGACGGGCCGCCGCCGGTCACCGTCAAGCTGGTGGACTGGGCCGACGAGGAGGGGGCGCGCTTCGGGCTGAGCCTGATGGGCTCGATGGCCGCGGCCGGACAGCACGACCCTGACTTCGTCAGGAAGCTGCGTGATGCGGGCGGCACCTCGGCCGCCGATGCGCTGGCCGCCCACGGCGTCGACGTGGACCGGATGGGCGAGTCGCGCTCGCGCCTGACCGACGCTGCCGCCTATATCGAGCTGCACATCGAGCAGGGCCCGGTGCTCGAGGCCAGCGACCTGCCGCTGGGGGTGGTCACCGGCGTCTACGGAACCGAACGGTGGGCGGTCAGGTTCACCGGGCAGGCCGCGCACGCCGGCTCCACGCCGATGGAGCAGCGGCGCGACGCGCTGCTGGCCGCCGCCCGGCTGGCGCTCGAGATCCGCGAGCTGGCCCGGACGCGCGGAGGGGTCGGCACCGTCGGCCGGATCGACTCCGAGCCGGGCATCCCCACCGCGGTCGCCGGCGTGGCCACCGCGCTGGTGGATCAGCGCCACGTCGACGCCGAGGCCCTCCGGGACCTGCACGAGCGCGCCGAGGCGGCGAGCCGCGCGATCGCCGAGGAGGAGCACGTGGAGGTGGAGTGGTCGCCGCTGTTCAGGGTGTCACCGATCCACTTCGACGCCGACATGGTCGCGGCGGCCGGCGAGATCGTCACCGACCTGCAGGGGGTCGACGCGCGGTTGCCGAGCGGCCCCTTGCACGACGCCGCGCGCGTGGCCGAGGCCGGCGTGCCGACGGTGATGCTGTTCGTGCGCAGCAAGCGCGGGCTGTCGCACACCCGCGAGGAGGACACGGACGAGGCCGACCTGGAGCTGGCCCTGACCGCGCTCGAGCGGTTGGTCCGGGCAGAGCTCGAGCGCCGGTAGCGCTCACGCGGCAGCTGTCGCGGCGGCCGGGACGGTCTGGTACGTTCCTAGCGGGACGGCGCTCGCTCTCGCGGCGCCGAGGTGACCGAGGACCGGGGGGTCTGATGATGAGTGCTCTGATTCGCGCGGCGACCGTGCTCGCCGCGGCCGTGCTGCTCGGGATGCCAGCGGGAGCCCAGGTCCGCCCTGGTTCCGCACTTCACGCTGCTGCCCCTGTCCGGGAACACGCAGCTGTCGCTGGCCCGCGACGGGGTTGCCATGGCCCCGCTGCCGGGGGGTCGCGCGCTGGTGGTCGGTGGCTACAACTCGGGATCCCGCGCCACGGCGGACGTGTTTGACTCCGCGACCGATACGTTCAGCCCCACGGCGACTTTGCTGATGCCGCGCTCGGGCGCCGCCGTCGCGCCGCTGCCCGGCGGCCGGGTGCTCGTGGCCGGCGGATCGCCGTCGAACTCCGCTGTGCTGCAGAGCGCTGAGGTGTTCGACCCCGCGACCGGGGCGTTCACCGCTCTCCCCACGCAGCTGTCGGTGCCGCGAGCCGGCGCTGCGGCAGCACCGCTGCCCGACGGCCGGGTGCTCATCGCGGGAGGATCGAGCTCGGGCTCCGCCGTGCTGCAGAGCGCCGAGGTGTTCGATCCCGCGACCGGAGCGTTCACCGCGCTTCCGGCGTCAGACGCAACCGAACTGCAGACGGCGCGCTACAACTTCGCCGCGGTCCCGCTGCCGGGCGGCAAGATCCTGATCGCGGGCGGCGTCGGCACGGCCGGCGTCCTGGCCAGCGCCGAGATCTTCGATCCGGCAGCGGAGACGTTCACCGCCCTCCCGGCGTCGGGCGCCACTGAGCTGCAGACGCCGCGCACAGCGCCGGCCGCGGCGGCGCTGCCCGACGGACGGGTCCTCATCGCCGGCGGCGACTCCACCGCGAACAGCATGATCTCGAGCGACGACGTGCTCTCCAGCGCCGAGGTGTTCGATCCGGCGTCGGGCACGTTCAGCGCACTGCCCGCATCCGGGACCACGCAGCTGCAGAACCCCCGCGCCTACACGGCCGCGACGGCGCTGGGCAACGGCCAGATCCTCATCGCGGGAGGCGCCGGTCCTGACTACCTGGCCTCCGCCGAGCTGGCGACGCTGCCGCCCTCCTGCTCGCCCAGCTCTGCGTCCCTGCCCGCGGGGGCGAGGACGGTGCAGGTGGCGCTGCACTGCGCGGGCTTCTCATTCGGGTATGCGATCGTCAACGGCCCGGCGCACGGATCGCTGGGCGTGATCGATCAGGCCCACGGCACCGTGACCTACACCCCCGATGCCGGGTTCGCGGGTGCGGACTCGTTCACCTATCAAGCGACGAACGTGGCCGGGCCCTCGACCTTGGCCACCGTGACCGTCGTCGTTCCGGCGGGACCCCCGTCGGCGTCGCTCGGGAACGTCTCGGTCCGGGGCGCATCGGCCTCTCTCCCGATCACGTGCCGCGGTGCCGCGGGCGCTCGGTGCACCGGGTCGGCGACGTTCACGACGCGGGTGACGTCCCGGGGAGCGGCGCCCATCCATGTCGCCGCTCCGGCCACTGCGCGACGCAAGCCCAAGATGACGACGGTGACCGTGGCAACCACCCGCTTCGCCGTGCCGGCGGGCCGGCGCACGGCCGTTCGGGTGACTCTGAACGCGACCGGCAAGCGGCTGCTCAATCGCTTCTACAGGGTGCCCACGCGTATGAGGATCACCGGCACCCCGTCTCTGACGCGCGCGGTCGTGTTCCACTACGTCGTGATCGACGCGACCGTGAACTTCACCCTGAGGTATGACACGGCATCCGGCCTGACGAGCATCGCCAGGCTGACGCCGGCCACGCTGCCGCACGGCGCCCGCGTGGAACTTCGCTGTCACGGGCGGGGCTGTCCGTTCAGCAAGCACGTCCTCATCGCGCGCTCGCCGCTGATCCGGCTCGCGGGCCAGTTCCACGGGGCCGAGCTGCACCCCGGCGCGGTCGTTGAGCTCATCATCACCGCACCCTTCAGCGTCGGCGAGGTCCACATCTTCACGATGTTCGCCGACGGGCCGAGGCCGGCGGTTCGCTGCCTCCCGCCCGGATCCCGTCACCCGGTCGAGTGCGCGTGACAAGGCCACCCCTGCGGCCTGTCCGTAGGAGTCCGCGTTGCCGATCGCCTCGGTCGTGGGCAGATCCTCACCCGGGCTCACGAGCTCGGGCTCTCCCGCGTCACGGCAGGCTCGGACTCGCTGGGGTCAGCCGAGAGCTGACAGCGGGTGAACCCTAGCGTCCGGCCGCCTCCAAGAGCGAGGGCGCGAGGACCGAGTGAGCCGCGCCGGTCACCCGGATTCCGACGAGCCGCCCGTAGTGGTCGAAGTCCAGCACGAGGCTCTCGAGGCCTGGGATGGCGTTGGCGTCCTCCAGGGCATCGAGCGCCACGGAGTCGCGGACTTCGGGTGGCGTCCCGACCACCAGCGTCACGTACGCCGCGCCGCTGGGCTCCACGACAACCGCGATCTCGGCCACGACGCGCTCTAGTTGCGCAGTGGCGGCCGGAGGGCGGGATCACCGGCCGGCGGCGACTCGGGTTGGGCAGGTGCCACCCCGGCGGCAAGCGGCGGGTCATGGGCGATGGTTGCCATGTTCACTCCTCCTCAGGTTTGCCGGGCGAATTCCTAGAGGCGTGACACTGGCGCCGCAAGAAACCCGCGGGTTTCTGCACATGCTTGGGACGGGCTCAGCCGGCGCCGATCACCGTCTGCACCAGCCCGCTGACGACGTCGTAGACGTGGCCGGACACGGTGACGCGCGGAGAGATCGGGGGCGCCGCTCGGAGGCGCTCCACGTCGCGGGTCACGGTCGCGACGGGGTCCAGGACGGCGTGCTCGCGCAGGGTCGCCTCGTCGGCACCGATCCGCTGCGCGTAATCGCGCCGGAAGGCGTCATCGGCGAATGCGCCGGCTCCGCATTGAGTGTGGTGGATGACGGCGACCTCGAACAGCGGGCCGTCGGGGAGGAGGTTCTCCGCGATCTTGGCGATGAAGGCGACATCGTTGATGACCTCCGGGGTCACCCGCCCGCCGACATTGCGTACGACGATGGCGTCCGAGAGCTCGAGGCCGAGGAAATGCGCGGGGTCTACTCGTGGGTCGAGGCACGTGATCACGAACAGACGGAGGTTGGGCAGCACGACTGCGCCCTGGTGGCCGCCGGCGGCGGCGAACGCGCGGTTGCGCTCCAGCGCGGGCTCGACGTTGGCGCTGTCGCGTGAGGTTTCCGTGCGTGGGGTCATCTCGTCGGTGATCATCGTGTCGGGTCTCCTGTCGATTGCATGAGTTGCTCAACCACGCGCCGGGGCGGTCGCGGGTGATGCGAGTGTCTGTAGATCCGCAGGGTCGTCGCTGTGGGCCGTCGGCTGGGCGGGCAGCAGCGCCAGCGCCATCACGCCGCCGGCGGCGGCGACGCCCGCGGCGAGGTAGTCGGCGGTGGTGAAGCCGTGGAAGAACGCGGCGTTGGCGGCGTCGTGGACGGCCGCCGCCAGCGCGGGATGGCCGCCATCCGACAGCCGGCCGGCGACGGCGAGGGCGGCGCCGACCGAGGCGTGGGCGGCGCGCGCGGCCGTGGCCGGCAACGCGGCGGGCAACGCAGCCGTCAGCCGGCTCGCGTAGAGCGAGGCGTACACGCTGCCGATCACGGCGACGCCGAGAGTCCCGCCCAGCAGGCGCGTGGCGTCATTGACCGCCGAGCCGATGCCGGCCTTGGCCGTGGGCACGACGCCGATGATCGCCTCGGTCGCGGGCGCGCTGGTCAGGCCCATCCCGGTCCCGAGCACCACCATCTGGGCGGCGATCGTCGCGTAGCCGGTCGTGACCGATGACGTGGACACCCACAGGTAGAACGCGGCCATCAGGAACAGCCCCGTGGCGACCACCAGCTTGGTGCCGACCCGGACCGCGAGCCGGGCGCCGACGATCGAGGAGATCGCGACGCACGTCGCCACCGGGAGCAGGCGCACCCCGGTGGACAGCGGGCCGTAGCCCCGGAGGAACTGGAACAGCTGGGTGACCAGGAAGATGAAGCCCGACAGCGCGAAGAACGAGATCGCGACGGCGGCGCTCGCGGCGGTGAACCGCGGGTTGCCGAACAGGCTCACGTCGAGCATCGGGTGCTCGCTGCGCCGCTCCCAGGCCACGAACGCGGCGGCCAGGATCAGGACCAGCGCGAAGCTCCCGATCGTCCGCGCGCTTGCCCAGCCGAGGCTCGGTGCCTCGATGATCGTGTAGACGAGCAGGGCGACCGTGGCGCCCGACAGCGCGAACCCGGCGCGGTCGGTTCGCGGCGCGGCCAGATCGCGCGATGTCGGCACGTAGCGCGCCGCCAGGACGGCGGCGACGGCGGCGACCGGGGCCATCGCGAAGAAGATGCTGCGCCAGTCCGAGACCTCAAGCAGCCATCCGCCGACGATCGGCCCGAGCGCGATGGCCGCGCCGGCGATCGCGCCCCACAGGCCGATCGCCCGTGCCCGCTCGCCCCGCTCGGTGAACACGTTGGAGATCAGCGACAGCGTCGCGGGGAACACCATCGCCGCACCCAGGCCCATGACGGCCCGGGCGGCGATCAGCTGGCCGGGGCTGCTCATCAACCCGCCCGCCAGGCTCGCCAACCCGAACACCGACAGCCCGGCGAGCAGCATCCCCTTGCGTCCGAATCGGTCCGACAGGCTGCCCGCCGCCAGCACCGCTCCGGCGAACACCAGGTTGTAGGCGTCCACGACCCATTGCAGCTGCGAGTTGGACGCGCGCAGCTGGCGCACCAGCGAAGGCAGCGCCACGTTGACGATCGTCGTGTCGAGGTTGATCACAAACGCCGCAAGGAGCAGCGAGGCGAGGATCGGCGGCTTGCGGGTCATGGCTCCTCCTGGGACTGCGGTGGCATCAGTGGACGAAGTTCTAAACCAAGAGCTTGAAAAAGTCAACTAGATATACGAGAAACTCATACAACTGCTAGAGTCATGTCCGCAATGAGGTCCTATGACGAGTACTGCGCAGCCGCCAAGGCGCTCGACCTGGTCGGCGATCGCTGGACGCTGTTGATCGTTCGGGAGCTCGCGCTACGCGGGCCGTGCCGCTACACGGATGTCCGCAACGGGCTGCCGGGCATCGCAAGCAATCTCCTGTCGGAGCGACTGCGTGAGCTCGAGCACGCCGGCGTGATCGCGCGCGAGGACGCCCCGCCCCCGATCGCCACCACCCTGTTTAGTCTCACCCCTCGCGGCGAGGGGCTCCGGCCGGTCCTCGACAGCCTGGTCCGCTGGGGCGTTCCGCTCATGGTCGACCAGAAGCCCGATGATGCCGTCCGCAGCCACTGGCTCACGTGGGCCGTGGAGATGATGCTCACCGACCGCCGCCCCGACGCTCCCCCCGTGACCCTCGAGCTGCAGACCGGCGACCAGCCGATCGTCATCGAGACGCGTGACGGCGCGGTCCACGCACGTGTGGGCTCGGCCGACCACCTCGACGCGGCGCTGGCCGGCCCGCCGATGCCCATCATGGGCGTCCTGCTCGGCCTGCTGGAGCTCGACGACGCCGAGGCCGCCGGGGTCAGCTTCCAGGGCGATCCCGCGATCCTCGGGCGGATCGGTCCGACTCCATCCGAACCTGAGCTGACTCAGCGTCGGATCTCCGCGCCCCGTCCGGCCTGATCCGCGGTGGAGGTCTCGTCGGCTTCGGGGTCGGCCGGCTCGTCGCCGGCGGCGTCTGCGGCGGGGCGCCGGGTGGTCTGCTTGGGGAGGCGCCCGGCGCGGCGGGCCTGGTCGGTGAGGAGGTACTCGATCTGGCCGTTGATGCTGCGCAGGTCATCGTCGGCCCAGCGGCGCAGCGCGTCGAACAGGCGCGGGTCGAGTCGCAGCAGGAACCGCTTGCTCTCTGGCATCGCCGGCTCGGTGCCTAGGTGTAGAGGCTGCCCGTGTTGATCACGGGGGTCGGTGTGTGGTCGCCGGAGAGGACGACCATCAGGTTGGAGACCATGGCGGCCTTGCGGTCGGGGTCGAGCTCGACGAGATCGCTGTCGGCCAGCTGCGCCAGCGCCATCTGGACGAGTCCCACCGCGCCCTGGACCATCGTCTTGCGCGCGGCGAGGATCGCCTCGGCCTGCTGGCGACGCAGCATCACCTCGGCGATCTCGGGCGCGTAAGCGAGGTGGGTCAGCCGGGTCTCGAGGATCTCGATGCCTGCCAGCCGCAGGCGGTTGTGAAGCTCGGACTGCAGGCTCTCGCGAACGTCGTCCGTATTGCCGCGTAGTGACACGACATCGGCTCGGTAGTCGTCGTAGGGGTACTGGCTGGCGAGATGGCGCACCGAGGTCTCGCTCTGGACGGTCACGAATTGCTGGTAATCCTCGACGTCGAACTCCGCCTTGGCCGTGTCGGTGACGCGCCAGACGACCACCGCCGCGATCTCGATCGGGTTGCCGCTGGCGTCGTTGACCTTGATCCGCTCGCTCTGAAAGTTGCGCACCCGAAGCGACACGACCGGGCGCTTGGTGAACGGGTTGCACCACCACCAGCCGGCCTCGGCCACGGTTCCGACGTAGCGGCCGAACAGGATCAGCACCCGCGCCTCGTTGGGCTGCACCACGAACAGTCCGGCGTACGCGAAGCCAAAGATCACCAGCACGACCACGCCGATGACCCTGACCGCGGTGGGGCCGATGACCGTGAGTGCGATCGCCACCGCGTAGATCGCCAGCGTGCCCACCAGCACCGGCAGACCGGGGAGGGTCCACGCGGGTTGCTGCTCGTGCGTCAGGCGGGCCGGGGCGGGCGCCGCCTGTGCCGCCTCGCCCACCGGATCCGTGTCCGATATCACGTCCATATCGTAGCACGTCCCGATCTGATATCATTACAGTATTGAGACAATAGAAGTGGAGGATGGAGGAGCCATGAGCAGCGGACAACTCATCCAGCCAGGGAGCCCCGCGCCCGCATCCGCGACCCGGGCCCTCCTGACCCACCGGACCGGGCCGGTCATCGAGGTCGCCCATCTGCACAAGGCCTACGGAAGGACGGTCGCCGTCGAGGACGTCAGCTTCACGGTGCTGGCCGGCGAGATCTTCGGGATCCTCGGCCGCAACGGCGCGGGCAAGACCACGACGGTGGAGTGCATCTCGGGCCTGCGGACCGCCGACCGCGGGACGATCAGGGTGCTGGGCCGCGACCCGCGCCGCGATCGCCGTGAGCTCCACGAGCGCGTCGGTGTGCAGCTGCAGCACAGCGCGCTCCCCGACAAGATGACGGTGAGCGAGGCGGTGCAGCTGTACGCGTCGTTCTACGACCACCCCGCGGACGGACGCGAGTTGCTGGCGACACTGGGCCTCCAGGACGCGCAGCGTCGGTACTTCGGGAAGCTGTCGGGAGGCCAGAAGCAGCGGCTGTCGATCGTGCTGGCGCTGATCGGCCGGCCCGAAATCGCGATCCTCGATGAGCTGACCACGGGGCTGGACCCCGAGGCGCGGCGCGACACCTGGAAGCTGATCGAGGGGGTGCGGGACCGCGGCGTCACGATCGTGCTCGTCACCCACCTGACCGAGGAGGCCGAGCGGCTGTGCGATCGCGTCGCGCTGATCGATCACGGTCGGGTGACCGCCCTTGACCGGCCCGACGCCCTCGGTGACGCGGCGGCGACGGGCAAGCGGGTCCGGCTCCGATCGACGGGATCGCGCGGCGAGGAGGTGCTGTGGGGACTCCCGGAGGTGAGCGCTGTCGAGCACCACGGCGAGGAAATCGTCGTCACCGGGTCCGGCGACCTCGTGGCCGCCGTGGTGCTGGCACTGGACCGGGCGGGGTTGAGCGCTCGCGACGTCCGCACCGAGACGGCAAGCCTGGAGGACGCGTTCCTCGCGCTCACCGATGAGACCGATCACGCCACGACGAATGAGGAGACAGAGCGATGAGCACCATCTTGATCGGACCCAACCCGCGCCCGCGACGGGCCTTCGGCCGGCTGGTGACCAGTGAGGCGAAACTCGCTTGGCGCCGTCCGGCCGGGCTGGTGGTGGCGGTGGGCGTACCACTCGTCCTGTTGATCATCTTCGGCAGCATCCCGGCGACGACGCGCCCGCTGGCCGCGCTGGGCGGCATCTCGTTCTTCAACCTCTACGTGCCCACACTGTTGGTGTTCGTCCTCATGGCAGTGGGGTTGGCGGCCCTCCCACAGCAACTGGCGAGCTATCGCCAGCAGGGGGTGCTGCGCCGGATGTCGACGACACCGGTCCCGCCGTCCTGGCTGCTGGCCGCCCAGCTGACCGTCAGCGCGACGCTTGCCACCATCGGGATCGGGATCCTTCTGGGGGTCGGGGCCGGCGTGTTCGGCCTGGCGCTCCCGCACAGCGTCGGCGGATACCTCATCTCCCTGGTGGCGCTCCTGCTCACCGCGGCGGCGTTGCTCGCCCTTGGGCTCTGCGCGGGGGCACTCGCCGGCACGCCCCAGGTCGCAGGCGCGCTCGCCGTGGTGCTCTTCTACCCGATGGCCTTCTTCTCCGGCCTCTATGTCCCCATCCAGGAGATCCACTCGGCCGTGGTCCAGGACCTCGCCAAGGTGCTGCCGACAGGGGCCGGATTCAACGCATTGCACGCCACCTTCGGCGGGCACGCTCCGGGGGTGCAGTCGCTGCTCGTCCTCGCCGCATGGGCGATCGGCGCCAGCGTCGCCGCCGTCCGGCTGTTTCGCTGGGAATGAGCCGTCGAGCGGTAGGCTCGCCGTGGGCCCGGACCGTCGCCGTCCGCGGCTCGGCGCGCGCTGCCGGAGCGCGGGACGTCGTGCTTAACGCCACGCCGGACGGCTGGCACCACCTCGGCTGACGCCTGCGCCCGCGTGAGCGGGCCGCCGCGCCGTAGACTCGGCGACCGTGGAGACGAGGACGAGCGGTGCAGGAGCCCCCGACCGGCACTCGACACCGGCGTGACGGACATCATCCTCGACTGCGATCCGGGTCACGACGACGCGATCGCGTTGCTGTTGGCGCTCGCGAGCCCGGAGGTGAACGTGCTCGGCGTGACCACAGTCGCCGGCAACCAGACGCTGGAGAAGACCACGGCCAACGCCATCCGGGTGCTGGACCACGTCGGCCGCTCCGACGTGACGGTGGCCGCCGGCGCGGCCCAGCCGCTGGTGCGCGAGTTGCGCGTCGCCGCCGAGGTCCACGGCGAGACCGGGCTCGACGGGCCCGACCTGCCGCCGCCCTCACGCGAGCCGACCGGCGCGCACGCGATCGACTGGATCGCCGCCACCGTGGCGGCCAACCCGCGGCCTGTGACGCTCGTGGCCGTGGGGCCGCTGACCAACGTCGCGTTGTTCGTCGCGCGCTACCCCGAGGTCGCGGATCGGCTGGAGCGCATCGTGTTGATGGGCGGCGCGTTCGGCGAGGGCAACGCGACGCCGGCGGCCGAGTTCAACATCTGGGTCGACCCGGAGGCGGCCAGCCGCGTGTTCCAGACCGGCGTGGACCTGACGATGGTGGGGCTCGACGTGACCCATCGGGCGCTGATGCGCCCGGACCACGCGCAGCGACTGTCCGAGAGCGGACGGGCAGGCCGGCTGGTCGCCGAGCTGTTCGCCTTCTACACGCGCTTTCACCGGCGCGACTACGGCTGGGAGGGGGCGCCGGTGCATGACGCCCTGGCGCTGGCGCACGTGGTCGACGGGACTCTGCTCACGACCACGCACTGCGGCGTGGTGGTTGACACCGGCCCCGAGCTCTCCCGCGGGCGCACCAACGCCGATCTGCGCGGCCGCGTCGGCTGGGCGGCCAACTGCCACGTCGCCGTCGCCGTCGACTCCGACCGCTTCCTTGACCTGCTGGTCAGCCGGCTGGAGGCGCTGGGCTGATCGTATGCAGGGCGGCTGCGGCGATCGCCGACAGGTCGCCCACGAACTGCGCCTCGATGTACCAGGCGAGCGAGTCACCGACCGCCGGTCGCGGCGTGTCCACGAGACGCTGACCGCGAGAGATGAGCGCCTGCACGCGCGCCGATCCTTCGCTCCTCGTAGGAGTGCCGCCGCCGGGAGAGCAGGAAGCCTCATCGTGCATGGCACGCACCTCACCTCGATGGTCAATGACTCTTCACCAATCATCTCACTCCGATCATCTCACCGCAAGTCGGAGTGGTCAGTGGATGTTGAATGTGACCGCCACCGCGGCCTCTGGCCCGCGGCCGGTTCCTGACCGCAATGCGTGCGAGCCTGGTCACCATGAGCCAACCACGCACCTACCCCGACGGCGTGCCCAGCTGGGTCGACACCGAGCAGCCCGACCCGCGCGCCGCCCAGGACTTCTACGGACGGCTGTTCGGATGGGAGTTCACGACGATGACGCCCCCCGGGGTCCCCTCCTACACGATCGCGACGCTGGGTGGGCGCGACGTTGGGGGGATCGCCGCCGCCGACGGCGGCTCAGCCACGTGGAACACCTACTTCGCCGCCGATGACGCCGACGCCATGGCGGCGCGGATCCGGGCCGCGGGCGGAGAGGTCATCAGCGAGCCGGCCGATGTGGCCGAGGCGGGGCGTTGGGCGATCTGCCGTGACCCCGCCGCGGCGGTCTTCCGGCTGTGGCAGGCACGAAACCGCCTGGGATCGCAGGTGGTCAACGAAGCCGGGTCCTGGAACTTCAGCGATCTGCACACCGACCAGCCCGAGACGGCACGGTTCTATGCCGAGGCGTTCGGCTGGAGCGTCGAGGATCTCGGCTTCGCCACGCTGGTGCGCCGGCCCGGGTACGGCGATCACCTTGAGGCCACCGTCGATCCCGATATCCGCAAGCGGCAGGCCGCGGTGGCGCCCCCGTCCGGCTTCGAGGACGCGATCGCCTGGGTCGCGGCGGTCGAGCCGGGCTGGGCCCCGCACTGGCACGTGACCTTCTCTGTGTCCGATCGTGACGCCGCGGCGTCAACCGCGCAGGAACTCGGCGCCGATCTGCTCTCCACCGAGGACACGCAGTGGACGCGCACCGCGCTGGTCCGCGATCCCCAGGGCGCCGTGTTCACCGCCAGTCAGTTCACGCCGCCCACGCGGTAACGGACATGCGACGCGCGGGGTGAGTGGACCACCTCGATCGGCTCGAGCGACAGACCCTCCATGCCGGCGAACGGAGACTCGCCGGCGCCGAGCACGACCGGCGCGATGTCCAGCACCAGGTCGGTGATGACGCCGGCCGCCAGCGCCTGGCGCACGGTCGAGGCGCCGCCGGCGATGGTGATGTCGCGATCGCCCGCGACCGCCTGCGCCTGAGCGTAGGCGGCGTCGAAGCCGTCGGTCACGAAATGGAAGGTGGTGCCCCCCGCCATCTCGATCGGGTCGTGGGCGTAATGGGTGAGCACGAACACGGGGGCGTGATACGGGGGCTCGTCGCCCCACCATCCGCGCCAGTCCTCGTCCCATTCGCCGCGGATCGGGCCGAACATGTTGCGGCCCATCACGAACGCGCCGCGCGGCCCCAGCAGCTCGGCAATGAGGGCGGCATCGGCCTCGGTCGGAGAGGAGGTCAGGTGCCAGTCATGGAGCCTCAGGCCGCCGACGCCGAGCGGGTTGTCGCGATCCTGGCCGGGCCCGGCCATGAAGCCGTCCAGCGAGATGGAGAAGTGGCAGGTGGTCTTGGTCATGCCATAGAGACTGCCGGATCGGCCGAAACTCATCGTCGCGCCCGCGACGTTGAAGCCTCACGCCACACACAGTGCGTAGCGCGAACCGAGGCGCAACGCGCTCAGCGCGTGTGACGGGGGATGAGCAGCCCGCGGTTGAACGCCTCGGCCACCGCCGCGGCACGGTCGTTGACGCCGAGCTTGGCGTAGATGTGCATGAGATGGGTCTTGACCGTGGCCTCACTGATGAACAGGCGAGCGGCGGCATCCCGGTTGCTGGCGCCCTGGGCGACCAGCTCCAGCACCTCGAGCTCGCGCTGGCTGATCGGCTCCTCGGCCGGCGCGCGCATCTGGCCCACGACGCGCGTGACCACCGACGGCGACAGGACCGCCTCGCCGTTGGCGGCAGCGCGCACGGCGCGGAACAGCTCGGCCGGCGGCGCGTCCTTGAGCAGGTAGCCGGTGGCGCCTGCCTCGATGGCGGCGAGGACGTCGCCGTCGGTGTCGTAGGTGGTGAGCACGAGCACCCGCGCGGGTACGCCGGCGGCGGCGAGGGCCCCGATGGCGCTCACCCCGTCCATCTCGGGCATGCGCAGGTCCATGAGGATCACGTCGGGCGAGAGCGTGCGAGCGCGTCGCACCGCCTGCGATCCATCGCCCGCCTCGCCCACGACCTCGAACTCCGGGTCGCCGGCGAACATCCCGCTCAGGCCGTTGCGGACGACGGGGTGGTCGTCCACGATCATCACCCGGATCGGATCGTTCACTGCTCGTCCCCCAGGAGCACGGCCGGGATGGAGGCGCAGATCGCGGTGCCGGCATCGGGCTCGGATTCCACCTCGAGCCGTCCCGCCACTCCTTCGACCCGCTGGCGCATCGCCGACAGTCCGAAGCCGCCCTGGGCATCTCGGGGGCGGTGTGGCTCAGCGCCGTTGACCGTGGCGAATCCGACCCCGTCATCGCGGACGTCGAGCGTCACCAGGTCCTCCATGTAGGACAGGGTGAGCCCCACGCGGCTGGCGCGCGCATGCTTGGCGACGTTGGCCAGCGCCTCCTGGGCAGTGCGCAGCAGGGCGACCTCGACCTCGGGGCGCATCACCCGTGGCGTGCCGGTGGTGGTGACCGAGACGTCCAGCCCGTGCAGGTCCGACCATCGTTGCGCCACGTCCTGGATCGCGTCGGGCAGCCGCGCGCCGGCGAGCGGTTGGGGCGCCAGCGCCTGCACCGAGCGGCGGGCCTCGGTGAGGCTCTCACGCGCCAGATCGATCGCCTGGTTGACGTGTCGGGCCGCGACATCCTCGGCGACGCCGCTGTGCTGCGCCGCCTGCAGCTGAGTGATGATCCCCATCAGTCCCTGGGCCAGCGTGTCGTGTATCTCGCGCGCCATGCGCCGGCGCTCCTCGGAGACGCCTGTCTCTCGCGCCTGGGCGAGCAGCTGCTCCTGCAGGTGGGCGTTGTGGCGCAGGCTCTCCTCGAGCTTGGCGTTGGCCTCGGTGAGGGCCGAGAGCTGCCGGGCGCGCTGCTCCTTCTGCTCGTTGCCGATCCAGCCAAACCAGGTGAGCGCACCGGCGACCCCGGCATTGATCAGGAACACGACGACCAGAGCGACAATCGCGGAGGCGCTGTCGTAGGGCCCGCTCCCCGTCTGGGAGACCGCGGTGATCGCGGCGACCCCCGCGACCCCGGCGAGGCGGGCCCGGCCCTCGAGCAGCCGCCACGCCCAGAGGTACCCGGTCCAGCTGTAGAACCCGTAAACAGGCTCGCTGATGACCAGCGCGGCCGAGATGGCCACCAGCACCGCGAAGAAGACGGCGGCCACCCCGGTGCCGACTGCGGTCTGCGCGTCGGTCCACGATCCCCGGCGGTCGACCCGGTCCATCGCGGCCATCAGCACCGCGGCGGTCAGCGCCAGGCCGAGGTCGACGAGCATCGCCCCGTCGACGCCGTGGCGCGTGGCGATGTCGAAGCCCACGCACAGGAGCAGAAGGGCGTACGGCATCGCCTTCAGGACCGGCACCTCCCGCCGTTCCCAGAAATCAAGCCGCTCCGCGCGGCGCGACATCGGCTGACGTTCGCTCATCGCTCCCAACGAAACAATCTAGTCGCTGCGGCGCACAGCAGGACCGCGTAGCCGGCCAGCACGAGGAGATGGACGGTACCCGGCCACTGACCGGCGATGGCGTTCTGCACGGCCGGCACGGCGGCGCCCAGCGGGGTGTAGTGGCTGACATCGCGCAGCCCGGCGCCCATCGCCGCCTGCGGCACCCACAGCCCGGCGAAGAACATCAGCGGGAAGAACAGCAGCGAGCCCGCCGCCGCCGCGATCCTCTGGGTCGGGGCCACGGCGGCCACCAGCGTGCCCAGCGACATCATCGCGGCCATCGCCAGCCCCATCGCCAGGACGAAGCCGCCGATCTGGTGTGGCAGTGCCACCGAGAAGGCGAAGTGGCTGACGAGCGCGACGAGGATCACCGCGCCGGCGCCGAGCGCGAAGTTGATGATGATCTGCGCCGCCAGCAGCGGCACCGCGCCGATCGGCGTGGTCGACAGGCGCCGCAGGTAGCCCTTGTCGCGGTAGGAGGCCAGCGCCGCGGGCAGGGCGCTGAGGGACAGGATCGTCACGGTGAACATCATCACCACGGGCGTGTAGGCGACGACGAGCTTGACGTTGCCCAGCGAGTGCTGGGGCTTGCTGCCCCCGGCGATGCCGAGCACCACGAGCAGGACGACCGGGAACACCAGTCCCCAGAAGAGCAGCAGCGGCTCGCGCCCGAACAGCTTCAGCTCGGTACCGACCAGGCGGCGAAAGCCACTGGGCTGCGTCCGGACGGGAACGGCAGGGGTGGCAATGGCGGTCATCGGGACTCCTCTCGGGTCAGCTCGTGAAATTCGGAGGCCACCGCGTCGGCGTCCGCGGTAAGCGCCACGAAGGCGTCATCCAGGGTGGACTGCTCGATCCGGGTCTGCTCCGGGATGACGCCGTCACGGACCAGCGCTGCGATGACGCCGGCGACGAGGTCACCGGCGCCCTCCACGACGATCCGCTCGCCGTGACGGCGCACGTCGCCCACCTCGGGCAGCGCGCGCAAACCGTCGAGGTCCAGCGGCCCGGACGGCCGGAAGCTCATGTGCTGGCGCCCGGCCGAGCCGGCGGCCAGCGCCGCGGGCGTGTCGATCGCGATCACGCGCCCGTGGTGCAGGAGCGCCAGGCGATCGCAGAGGCGCTCAGCCTCCTCCATGAAGTGGGTGACGAGGATGACCGTGACGCCTTCGTCACGGATGCCCTCGATCAGCTTCCACGTCTCGCGGCGCGACTGGGGATCGAGGCCGGTGGTGAGCTCGTCGAGGATCGCCAGCTCCGGGCGCCCGATGAGCGCCAGGGCGATCGACAGCCGCTGGCGCTGGCCGCCGGAGAGGTTGGAGAAGCGGTCGTGACGCTTGCCCTCGAGCCCGAGCAGCCCCAGCAGTCGCGCGGGGTCGGCCGGGTCGGGATAGAAGGAGGCGAACAGCTCCAGCGCCTCGCCCACACGCAGCTTGTCGGGCAGTTCGGAGGTCTGCAGCTGGATCCCGACCCGACGGCGCAGGGTCTGGCGATGCGTGAGAGCGTCGAGGCCGAGCACACTGATCGCGCCGGAGTCGGGCCGCCGCAGGCCGCCGATGGCCTCCACCGTGGTCGTCTTGCCGGCTCCGTTCGGTCCCAGGATTCCGAAGATCTCGCCCCGGTTGATCGAGAGCGAGACGTCGTCCACTGCGAGCGTGTCGCCGTAGCGGACGCGAAGATGGTCGACGGACACGACCACATCGGTGGTGGTCTGTGCCCTGGTCTTCTGAAGTGTTGGTGTCATGGGAGCAGAGTCCCAAGCCGGGGCCCGTCGCACATCGGCCGGGCGGCTGCAATCGCCGCGCGCCGAGGGTGATCCTGCGATCAACCGATCGGTTGATGCCCGGGCTCGCCGCACGACCGGCACACTGGAGCGGAGTCGCCCACACCGAGACGGAGGACAAACCATGGGAGCAATCCAGGTGCACGAGTTCATGACGCTGGACGGGGTGATCGACGCGCCGACGTGGACAGCGGAGTTCGGCTTTGATCCGCGGATGGGAGAGGCCATCGGCGCGGTGGTCGGGCGCTGCCGGGCCATCCTCCTGGGCCGCGCCACGTATGAGATGTTCGAGCCGGCATGGTCGACGCGAACCGTGGAGGACGATCCCGGGGCGCCGTTCTTCAACGACACCACCAAGTACGTCGTCTCGGGGACGCTGACCGAGGCGACGTGGCGCAACTCGAAGCTGCTCGGGCCCTACGACTCCGACGTGATCCGCGGCCTCAAGGCCGAGGTGGACGGCGACCTCTACGTCAGCGGCAGCGGCACGCTGGTGCGGGCGATGCTGGAGGACGGGCTCGTGGACGAGTTCCACCTCTTCGCCTACCCGCTGACGCGCGGCGCCGGTCCCCGGCTCTTCGCCGAGGCTGCAAGTCCCAGGAAGTTCGAGCTCGCGGCCTGCGAGTCCTATGAGAACGGCGTGGTGTACCTCGCCTACCGCTGACCCTCACCGATGAGAAGCGCTGCCCCCGCCGATCTGTAGAGCGATGGACAGGCTTAGGATTGCCCCGATGGCCGTCGTATGCGTCCGGGGACCGCTGCGCAAGCTCGCGGCGGGCCGCGCCGAGCATGAGCTCGCGGGTGCGACCGTGGTCGAGTTGCTGCGAGCGCTCGAGACTAGCCACCCGGAGATCGGCGGCTGGATCCTCGATGAGCGGGGCGCGATCCGACGCCACATCAACGTGTTCGTCAACGGCGAGCGCGGCACCGCGGCGACCGCGGTCGGGTCCGGGGATCGGGTCGAGGTGCTACCGGCGATAACAGGAGGCTGAGACGTGACCGAGCTGATCGTGGGGACGAAGAAGGGCGTGTTCCTGCTCGAGGGTGAGCCCGGGTCGGGCTTCACGATCACCACGCGTGCGTTTGCCGGGGAACCGGTGGATTTCGCCACCCGCGATCCGCGAACGCGACGCCTGCTGGCGACGGTGACCTCACCGTTCTACGGGCCGAAGATCTTCTACACGGACGCCGACCCGGACGGCGAGTGGGAGCAGGCCGAGGGGGTCACTCTCCCCGAGGGCGGTGACCAGGCGCTCGAACGCATCTGGGTCATCGCCGGCGGCGAGGCCGACGGCATGCTCTATGCCGGCGGGGACCCCGGGGTCCTGTTCGCCAGCCAGGATGGCGGTATGACCTGGGAGCTCAACGCGGGTCTGTGGGAGCAGCCGACGCGCCCGAAGTGGCAGCCCGGCGGCGGCGGACTGTGCCTGCACTCGATCTGCACCTGGCCGGGGGACGCTGACCGTGTGGCGGTTGCCGTGTCCGCCGCGGGAATGTGGCTGACCGAGGATGGCGGGCGCAACTGGCGGCGGGGCAACGTGGGCCTCAACCCGCGTTATCTGCCCGAGGAGGCGCTCAAGGATGAGAACGCCGGCCGCTGCGTGCATCATGTGGAGCGCGCCCCCCGACAGCCGGAGCGGATGTTCATGCAATTCCACGGCGGTATCTATCGCTCTGACGACGCCGGCGAGAGCTGGACCGATATCGGCGGCGGCGGACTTCCGTCCGACTTCGGCTTCCCGCTCATGGTGGATCCCGCCGACCCGGACAGCGCCTACGTGATCCCCCTCGTCGCGGACATGGACCGGGTCACCCCTGACGGCCGGGTGCGCGTGTACGAGACGCGCGACGCAGGCTGCAGCTGGGCGCCCCGGGGCGACGGCCTGCCGGCCGAACACGCCTACCTCACGGTGCTGCGCCAGGCGTTCACCCGCGCCGGCGAGGGCGACGAGCTCGAGCTGTACTTCGGCGCCACCTCGGGCGACGTGTTCGCGTCCGGCGACGCCGGCGCCACCTGGTCCACGGTGGCGACTCGGCTGCCGCCGGTGTTCTCGGTGGTCGCGATCTAGCCGGTCCAATGACCCCGAACTCCGCGATCGAGCGCGTGCGCCGCCTGCGCCGGGACGGGCAGCTGGTGATCATCGATGGCGGCATGGGCTCGGAGCTCGAGGCCCAGGGCGCGACGATGGATCACGCCGCCTGGAGCGGACTGGTCAACCTCAGCGACCCCGGTTTGGTCCGCCGGGTGCACGAGGGCTATGTGGGCGCCGGCGCCGACGTGTTGATCACCAACACATTCATGTCGGGGACCGGCCCCATGGAGCGTGCGGGCTTCGGCGACCGGTTCGGCGAGGCCAATCGCAACGCGGTGATCGCGGCCCGCGCAGCCGCCGAGGGGGTCGACCGCTCGATTCTCGTCGCGGGCAGCGTCTCGGTCACGGAGCTCGGTGCCCCGGAGGTGGGCGACGCGAGCGGGGCGCAGGAGCCCCGCCGCCTGCGCGACGGCTACCTGCGCCAGATGGAGCTGCTGGCCAGCGGAGGGGTCGACCTGATCGCGCTGGAGATGGTGGATCATCCACGGTACGCCGAGCCGGCGGTGGCGGCGGCGCTGAGCTGCGGGCTGCCGATGTGGCTCGGCCTGTCCGTACACGCCGATGAGCGCGACGTCGGCGATCGCGAGCCGGCCGCGATCACCGATGAGCATCGCCAGGTGGTCCTCCTCGCCGAGGATCCCGCGCGCTTCGACGCGGTGTGCGTGATGCACACCGACGTCGCGGACGTCGATGACGTCCTGGCCCTGGTGCACGAGACCTGGGAGGGGCCGGTGGGCGTCTATCCGCACCACGGCGTGTGGGTCCGTCCGAGCTGGCGCTTCGCGCCGCTGCCCGCCGACCGCTTCGCGCAGCTGGCCAGCGGCTGGCGCGACGCGGGCGCGGAGATGATCGGTGGATGCTGCGGCATCGGCCCCGCGCAGATCGCCGCCCTGTCGCAGCTCAGCGGCTGACAGCTCCGCGGCTGGCGCCCTCCAGCGGGCCACAGCGGACACACCGTGCCGTCCATCCCGTTGGCAGCACCTGCACGACCAGCTTGCGGCCGCACGCGACGCAGAAGCGGGGCGGATCGGTGGCGGCGCGCCGCCACCGGCAGCGATCGTGGTCGCCCTCGGCGAGCGGCCGGCCGCAGCCGTCGCAGAACGGCGGATCGGGCACGTCAGATCGTTTCGGCCAGCGCCTTGATCGGCATCGACAGCTCGCCGAGCAGTTCCAGGTCCTCGCGCGGGTCGCGGCCGAGCGTGGTCAGGTAGTTGCCGATGATCATCGCGTTGATGCCGCCCAGCACTCCGGCGCGCGTCCCGATGTCGCCCAGGGTCAGCTCGCGCCCGCCGGCGAAGCGCAGGATCGTCCGCGGGAGCGCCAGCCGAAACGCCGCCACCGCACGCAGGGCGTCCTTGGCTTCGATCGGCGACAGCTCGCCAAACGGCGTGCCGGGTCGCGGGTCAAGGAAGTTCAGCGGCACCTCGTCAGGCCCGAGCGCGGCCAGCTGGGCGGCGAACTCGGCGCGCTGCTCGAGCGTCTCGCCCATGCCGACGATGCCTCCGCAGCACACCTCCATGCCGAGCTCGCGGACCAGAGCGAGCGTCTCGAAGCGCTCCTCCCAGGTATGCGTCGTCACCACCTCGGTGAAATGCGAGCGCGCGGTCTCGAGGTTGTGGTTGTAGCGGTGCACGCCGAGCTGGGCGAGCTCCTCGCCCTGGGCGCGGGTCAGGATCCCCAGCGAGCACGCGATGTTGATGGGGACCTCGGCCGCAATCGCGGCGACCGCGGCGCGTACCTGGTCCATCAACCGTTCGTCCGGCCCGCGCACTGCGGCCACCAGGCAGAACTCAGTGGCGCCGGTGGCCGCCGTTTCCCGGGCGGCCTGCACCAGCGCCGGGATGTCGAGCCGCACCGCCCGGACCGGGGTCTCGAACCGGCCCGACTGCGAGCAGAAATGGCAGTCCTCGGGGCAGCCCCCGGTCTTGATGGAGACGATCCCTTCGACCTCCACTGCCGCGCCGCACCACCGCAGCCGGACCTCGTGGGCGAGCGCCAGCGCGTGGTCCACGCGCTCGTCGGGCAGCCGCAGGACCTCCAGCACCTGCTCCTCGTCGAGGCCGACGCCGCGCGCCAGCACCTGCTCGCGCGCGACGGCGAGGATGTCCGGTCGTGTCATGCGAGTATCTCCTTGGTGATTGTGCGAGCTTCCCAGACCATGGCCCGTAACGCTCTCAAATCGGACGGCGTGACGCGGTCTCGTCCGGCTCCGCGATGACGCTTGACAGCCATGCGCTGCTGTTCGACCTGGACGGCTGCCTGGTGGATTCGCTGCCCAGCATCGCGCGGTGCTGGGCTGAGACACTTGACGCGCTCAGCCGCCCCGCCCCGTCGGTGGAGGACGTCCGCCCGTACGTGGGCCCCCCGGCGGATCACATCGCGCGCGCCCTCGCCCCCGACATGTCGGAGTCCGAGATCGAGCGGCTGGTGGCGGCCTACCGCCGGTGCACGACGGTGGCCGAGGACGTCGCCGCCTTCCCGGGCATCCCCGAGCTGCTGGCGGCGCTCGCCGGCCGCGGCGTCGCGCTGGCGGTGGCGACGTCGAAGTCCATCGAGGTGGTGGAGCCGCTCCTGGAACGTCTGGACCTGGCACGCTGGTTTGACGTGGTTGAGGGGACCGGGCGCGATGAGCTGGGCACGGACAAGGCCACGATCGTCGCCCGGACGCTGGCACGGCTCGCGCCGATGCGCGCCTTCGCGCACGTGGGCGACCGCGAGCACGACGTCGTCGGGGCGCACGCCCACGGGCTCACCGCGGTCGGTGCCCTGTGGGGGTACGGGTCCGCCCAGGAGCTCACGGACGCGGGGGCCGACATGCTCGTCGGGACGCCGGCGGAGCTGGAGACGGCCGTGATCGGAGGGGCGTGCTCCGGGCCCTGCTGACGCCCGGTGCAAGCCGACCGCGGTCTTGCCGGTTCCCGGGCTGCCCTGGATGACGAGCGCCGGCAACGGATCCTCGGTGATGGTCCCTTACTGCTCGGGCGTAATCGTCGCGTTGATCTGGCGCATCTCACCGACCCGCTGGCGCGTGCTGGTCGCGCGCCGCTACGCGCTGTGTCGGATGGCTACGGCGCTCGGAGCGGGGCGCACTCCGGCTTGGCGGGGCTGCGCAGGGTCACGGGCGCGCGCCCGGGCTGGGTCGCGGTGACCGACCATCCGCTGCAGGGGTCGATCACGGCCGGGAAGGTGATCGTGAACGCTCCGTAGCGGTTGGTGAGAGGCTGGCGCCACATGGTGCCGTCGGCCACCAGCATCAGGTGGACGCGAGCGTGAGCCCGGAAGCCGTGCCCGGATACGGTCACGGGGTTGCGCTTGACCAGCGCCAGGCGGGCGGTGGGTCTGGCGCCGGCTCCAGAGGCGTTGCTCAGGGCAAGCGCTCCGGAGACGACGAGCGCGAGCAGCGCCACAAGGAGCGCAGCCCAGCGGGGGGACAGAGCCAGCGGCAGGTGCATCTGCATCACCTCTTCTCAGAACGTTAGCGCGGAATGCGGGCCCGGCCGCAGCCGGGCCCGCATACCTCGCTCATCCGGTCAATGACCGCCTCCGGAGGGCACGTTCACCGCGGCGGAGAAGGTGTCCTCGTCATTGGCGATCTGCCCGTTGGGCTCCGTCGCACCGCACAGCGCCGGCGGCGCGCCCGGCGCTCCGGTCCCGGGGCACAGGAACACGTCCGGTGAACGCGTGTCGGACCAGATGGGATGCGCCTTGCCCACGGCGGCCAGGCCGACGTAGTCACCGTAGAACTGACCGCCGGCCGGGCCCTCGAACTGGGTCGGCGCCGGCATCGAGCTCCCGGTCACGCGCACCTGGCCGAACCGCGACAGGTCCCAGCTCCCCGACAGGCTGAAGTCCGAGGAGCCGGTGGTCTCGTCGTTGCCGTACTGGCGGTCGTAGTAGTCCACCGCGAGCTGACCGCTTGGGGTGAACGCGCTCCACTGCCAGAACTGATCGGTCTTGGTCTGGCCGCGTGACTGGGTGACGACCAGCCCCTTGCGCGGATCCATGGGGGTGCTGAACGACGACCCGCCGTCTTTCGACACACCCAGCAGGATCTTGTTGGCACAGTCCCCGGCGGTCTTGACCCCATCGTAGGTCGGGTTGCCGGTATCCGAGAAGCCCGTCGGCGTGCAGCCGTTGGTCTCGTTGGAGTCGGGGTTGATGTAGGACCCGAACGCCACCGTGACCTGCTTGGCGTTGCGCGGGTTCACCTGGCCCGACGGGTAGTTGGTGGCCCGGAAGACGGAGATCTTCGACGGTCCCTTCTCCGGTACGCACGCGCGACCCGGATCCGCTCCGCCACCCTGGTAGGTGTCGCAGTCGGGCAGGTCGTAGTAGTTGGAGACCTTCACCGGCGAGGAGAACGTCTGGCCGCCGTCAGTCGACTTGGACAACAGCACCTGGTAATTGTTGTTGGTGCCGCTGGTGGGTTGGTTGTTGTAGTTGTCGTAGGCGACGTACAGTGCTCCGTCGGGTCCGACGAACGGGTCGGAGAACGAGTTCAGGTTGCAGCGCCCCTGAGTGGTGGCGGCACCAAAGGTGTTGGTACACACGGGACTGTCCTTGCTCACCAGCACGCGGTTGGAGAACGTCTCGCCGTAGTCGCTGGAGTGCACCTCGTAGAGGTAGCCTGTGCCGTCGGCAGCGAACTCCGTCCACGTGACATAGATGCGGTCCCGATAGGGGCTGTGCAGGTTGTCGTCAACCGCCATCAGCGCCTTGTCCTCCAGCACGCCGCTGGTCCCGTTGGGGTCAAACAGCACGGTCGTGTAGCGGCCCGGGAAGTTCCAGGAGGCGCCGTCGTTCTGCGTGGAGCGGAAGATGGTGAACGCGCTCGACTCATCCGGGTTGGGCGACGCCACCGTGCCGCGGTTGAACAGCTGGCAGCTCATGTAGGCGTTGCCGTGGGTGTCCCACGCCACCGAGGTGTCACCGCCGGCCTGCCAGTACTGGCGCGCGAACCCCGGAGGGCCGATGGTGAAGCCGTTGGGCACCGTCGAGTCCGCCCATGTGCGGCCGCCGTCGAGTGAGAAGTGAGCGCCGCAGGTGCCGTCGCCGCGGATGTAGTTGTTGTCACTGGCGACGATGTGCTTGGGGCTCATCGGGTCCTGGGCGATGGACGGCTCGTTGTTGGCCTGCCCGCGACCCTGGAGCGCCGGGTCGGAGACGTTGAGGCAGTTCTGGTTGACCTTGACGTTGTTGCCCAGGTTGGTGGCGCACTGCCCCTGGTTGGTCGGGAAATAGTTGCCGATGGCACTCGCCCCACCGGTGGCGGAGCGGAACGACGCCGGCGGCGTGAACGGAGCGCCGTCCGGGCCGGCACCCTGGTCGGGGTCGCCGCCCCCGGGGCCCGCGATCCGCGGGCGGCTCTGCCCCACGGACGCCGGATTCAACGCGGTGGCCAGATCCTCGGAGATGATCCGTCTCTGCATCTTGGTGAGACGGCCGTAACTCAGCGGTCTGCGCGCGTTGGCGGGCGATTGCGCGAGCACGAGCACGCAGATAGCCCCTACGACGCCGGCAAGCGCCAGCGGAAGGGCGACGCGACGTATCGACAGCATGTGGCTCCTTGTCCTGTTCGGTCTCATCCAGCGCGGCCCAGCGCAGAGCTCGTCATCGGCTCGCCGATGACTCCTCCATGCTCGCGCCCGCGCGCTGTGCGGCATGACGCGGCCGGAAATCCGACTCTCCCTCCTCCTCTCGATCGCCTCCTGGAAACGCGGTCGCGCCGCGACCCTATACCTCGGAAGCCGCGAAATCCAGGGGTGAGTTCAACGGGTGACACCCACCTGCGGCGCGCCTCCCCCCGGAGCTCCTACTGACGCAGTGACGGCGGCTGGGCGACCGCGGGCGGGTCGGCGGGGAGGGGCAGCAGCAGCGGCACGCCCTGGTAGGGGTCGAGCTCGAGGCTGAAGGAGTTGAGGTCGTCGACCACGCCGATCTGCTGGGCGCGGAACAGGTCGATGACCTTGGCCGACGGGGGCAGGTGCTCGGAGCGCACGGTGCCGACGACGCGGTCAGGACCGAAGTTGAGCACCGTCACCTCGAGGTTGGCGTTCTCGAGGCGGTGCACCATCACCAGCAGGGAGCGATGCGACACCTCGGGGATGTCGACCTGTGTGGCCATGGCGATGAGGTAGCGGTGGCGGATCCGGATGATGCGCCGCAGCCGGCGCGCGAAGGAAGAGCGGTCCTCGAGCTGTTCGGTCAGCGTGCCGTACAGGCTGCGAGCGCGCGGCAGGCCGCCCTCGGAGCGCTGCGCCTTGGGGTTGGCGCCCATCAGGTCATGGGCGCCACGGTTGATCCAGCGGGTGTCGCCCTCGGCGATGAGGTCCGCGACCTGAGCGGGGTCGATCGTCAGCATGCCCACCAGGTCCCACCCCGACAGGGCGAACACGCCAGGCTGGAACGCGTTGTACATCGCCAACAGCAGGTGCATGCGCTTGACGCGCTCGACGTCGTCGTCTGACATCGCGTCGGGGTCCGGGATGCCGAGGATCGCGCTGATCGCCGAGGCGGTGGTGCAGGCGATGCCGTTCGTGGTGAAGGGCCGGTTGTACGGCTTTCCGGGTCCGGTGAGGGCGGAGGTGAGATCGGTGCGGATCCGGATGGCGAGGTTTCCGCCGGTGATCTCCTGGCCGCCGTAGGTGAAGACGTCGTCGCGGTGGCGCGTGGCGAAGTGGACGAGCTCGTGGGTGAGCTCGTCATGGTTCTGCAGCGCGTGCACCAGGGACGCGGAATCGATGCCGAGGGCGAGCGCTTGGTTCATCGTGAGCCGCAGGAACTCGGTGTCTCCCGTGGACAACGCATGGTGGTAGGCCGGGCGGTTGACGAAGTCATAGGACAGGTCGGACCCGGACTCCCCCATCGTCCTGATGTCGTCCATGGTCAGGTTGAGCTCCTGGAAGGAGAAGCCGCCCATCTTGCGGACCATGCTGGCGATGAGCTGGTTGGCCGCCTCGGAGAGCGGATGTCCCTCGGACCACGCCGGCCGGTCCTCGGCGCTCTTCTCCACACCGAGGAAGCCGTTGGCGTCGAGGCGGAGCGCGCCCGACCCGAGATCGGCCAGCGAGTGCAGAGCGTCGCCGATGACCAGCCGCATGCCGGCAAAAGACGGATCGAGCCAGTTGATCGACGGCTGGCCGGCCTTGAAATAGTGGAGGTAGACCCAGCGGCGCTCGATCCCGTCGACGCCCTTGACCGCCCGGGTGGCGCTCCAGTTGGTCTCTTTGACCCCGGGCTCGTAGAAGATGACGCGCTGAAGCTTTCCGATGATGTAGCCGGCGGCCTGCACCTTGGCCTCGGCCTCGACGTTGAGGTTGACGTAGTCACGGCCCTCGGGGACGTCGGGCAGCATGTGCCAGTCCTCGGGATCGATGGACACCATGTGGTAGATGCCGGGGTAGTCGAGGTAGCCCATCTCGGCCAGGCGGAAGTCGGCGCCCTTGCCGGTGTGGCCGGGCACGATGTCGTCGATCACGGTGCCGTCGTGCTCGGCGGCGATCGCGCACAGGCTCCGGAACTGGTCCTCGGTCCCGAACGCAGGGTCGACCTGCATGCTGATCCGGTCGAAGTGGCCGTCGACCGATCCCGTGGGGCTCCAGCCGTTGATGCCCCCCGCCAGCTTCACCGGCCCGGTGTGGACGGCGTCGATGCCGATCTCCCGGAACGCCCGCCATAGCTCAGGGTCGGCCAGCCCCGACAGGAAGGAGTCGCCGCCGCGGGTGATGAAGGAGAGCGGGTAGGCCGTGAACCACACCGCGGCGCGCTCCACCGCGGCTCGGGGGTCCGGGTCCGCGAATGGGTTCTGCCACATGCTGCCCTGGCCGGAGAGCTGCGTGGCCAGCGCCTGCGCATCGTGGAGCATCGACTGCTCGACCAGCCACTTCACATAGGACTCGTTGCTCCCGTCGGTGGCGCCCGACAGTCCCGAGCGGATGATGTCGCGTAGCACCCGGCGCGCCGACGGACGCAGGCGTCGCGGCCGCGCCGGATAGAGGTGCTCGTCATAGGTGATCTCGCTGATGAGGCGGTGCTCCTCGGTCGGCGGCCCGAACTGATCGCCGATCGCCGAGGTGGTGCGGTCTCCGATCTCACTCATCGCGATGATGCCTACCCTCCGGGGGGCATATCGTGACAGCGCTTCGTCGCGGATGCTCAGCCGGCGGCGCGCAGTGGCGAGACGTCGCCCACCGACCACCTGTGCCCGAAGGGGTCGCGGAACCCGCCCTGGCGGTGAGCGCCCCACGGCATCTCGTGCGCCGCGACCGGCGCGCCCGGCGTGGCGCCGGCGCCGACGGCGCGCGCGATGAGGGCGTCCGGGTCCCTGACGAAGACCTCGATGCGGGTGCTCGTCTGGCCCACGTGGTCGGGACTGTCCTCCGCAGGATTGGCGGGGTTGACCTCGTGCAGGAAGAAGGGCGCGCCGCCGACCTGCAGCCCGGCGACTCCGCCCAGGTCCCAGAGCACCGCGGCGCCGAGCGCACGCCGATACCAGGCCACGGCCGTATCGGCGTCGGGGACGATGAGCATCACCGAGATCCGCGTGGATGAGGGGCTGGGCTCCGCGTTCAGCGCCGGCCCTGAGGTGCCGCCCCAGTCCTCGGGCGCGACGTCGGCGATCGACTGCGAGAAGCACCAGTGGTGCCCGCCCAGATCCTCGGCGGTGTATTGGCGCTCGCCGTACGGGTAATCGCGCGGCTCGGCCACGATCGTCGCGCCGCGCTCGCGGGCCTGGCGGCAATGGGCGTCGGCATCGTTCACGCGGACCACGAGCGAGACGTGCCCGGTGAGCGCCTGGGAGGTGCGCGGCTCGGTGATCGCAACCGTGCCGTCGCCGAGGGAGAGCTGCGCGCGGTGATCCCCCGCGTGCCAGCGCTCGGCCAGGCCGAATACGTCGCACAGCCAGCGCATCGCCTCGGTGACATCGGGATAGACGAGCTCGGGGATGATCGTGCAAGATGGCATGGTCCGGTTGACGCCTGCGGCGGCGGCCGGGGTCGCCACCGGCTCCTGCTCGCCGTGGGCGACGATCCCCACCAGGTTGCCGGCGGGGTCGCGGAACGAGGCCAGCGTCCGCGGCCCGTCCGGGCTGGGGCCGTCGCGCCGGCGCGCGCCGGCGCGCTCGGCCGTCTCCAGCGTCTGCGCAAGGTCATCGACATGGATCCACATCACCGGGCCAGCCTCCTCGGCCGGCGGCCGGTCGGTGACCCACTGCCCGATCAGCCCCGGAGCCTCGAACCCTGATTCCGGAGGGTCGACGCGCCATCCCAGCACCTGCGCGTAGAACCGCGCCGAGGCGCTGATGTCGGCGGCGGGGATCTGGAGATAGACGGGTTGCCCGTGGGCGAAGCCCATATGGCTAATCTTGACAGCGATGTCAAACTTAGGCGACGGGCCGGTGCGGGCCGATGCGCGGCGCAACGTCCGGCGGATCCTCGATGTCACCACCGAGCTCATCGCCGCCGATCCCGGTGTGAGCATGGAGCGGATTGCGGCCGGCGCCGAGGTGTCGCGCGCGACGCTCTACCACCATTTCCCCAGCCGCGACACCCTGATGGACGCGTTGACTGACGAGTCGATCGGCCACGTGACGACCGCGCTGGGCGCGGCCCGGCCGGAGGAGGGCAGCGCTCTGGAGGCGATGGAACGCGTGCTTGTGGCCGCGTGGGGGGTGATCGGGCGCTATCGCGGGTTGGTCATCGTCAACCAGCGTCTCGAGCGCGCCGAGCTTCGAGCACGGCTCGCGCCGGCGCTCGCGCCCGTGCGCACGTTGATCGTGCGGGGCCAGCGCAGCCGGGAGTTCGATCCCGAGCTCCCCGTGGAGTGGCTCATCGGCACCGTGACCGACCTCATCCATGCTGCCAGCCGCCAGGTGACGGCCGGCACGATGGACGCCGACGGCGCCGAGCGGGCACTGTTGCGCACCGCCACGGCGGCACTGACCGCCCATCGCGACCGCGTCAGCCGCCGTCGATGACCGCCAGGCCGGCGCGAGCCACCTCCATGTCCTGGGTGTAGTGGCCGCCGCTGACGCCGACGGCGCCGATGAGCTGGTCGCCCAGCTTGATGGGGAAGCCGCCGCCGAAGATGACGAGCCGGTCGATCCCGCCCACGGCGCCGTCGGCCAGGGGCGGGTCGTCCTTGATGAACTCGTGCCAGCCGTCGGTGGGCATCCCGAAGCCCACCGCGGTGTAGGCCTTGTCCTGGGCGATCTGGACGCTCAGCAACGCCGCCCCGTCCATCCGGCTGAAGGCCTTGAGCACGCCGGACTCGTCGCACACCGCGATGTTCATGGGCACGCCCATGTCTGCCGCCTTGACCTCCGCGGCCGCGACGATCCGGTGGGCGAGGTCGCTCGAGATGCTCGCCTTCTCAAACATGTCAGTCACCGCTGCTCCTCCTGTGGGGTTGAGGTGTCGCGCGTGGCGAAACGCTGCTCCAGCTCGCGGATCTCGCCGACGCCGATGAAGTCCAGGAACGCGTCGAAGCCCAGCATCGACGGCAGTACGTCGATCGGGGTGCCGCTCGCCTTGATCTCGCGCAGAACCGACCGCATCGCCGCCGTGGCGACCAGCAGCGTGCTGATCGGGAAGATGACGAGGCCGAAGCCCAGCTCGCGCAGGAACGCGTGGGTCACCGCCGGTGTCCTGCCGCCCTCGGCGTAGTTGAACAGCAGGGGGACACCGGCGAAGCGCTCGGCGATCTCGCGGATCTCCTCCATGGACTCCGGCGCCTCGATGAAGAGGACGTCGGCGCCGGCGTCGCGGTACCGCTGCGCGCGCGCCAGCGCGCCGCTAAGTCCCTCCACCGCGCGGGCGTCCGTGCGCGCAATGATGAGGAAGTCAGGGCTTCGCCGTGCGGCGATGGCGGCGGACACCTTGGCCGCCATCTCGCCGGCGGGGATGAGCTCCTTGCCCTTCATGTGCCCGCACTTCTTGGGCATCACCTGGTCCTCGAGATGGATGGCGGCGACGCCGGCGGCCTCGTACTCGCGCACCGTGCGGATGACGTTGAGCGGATTGCCGTAGCCGGTGTCGGCGTCGGCGATCACCGGGAGGTCGACGGCGTCGGCGATCCGCCGGGCGTTGTCCACCATCTCCGAGAGCGTCAGCAGGCCCACGTCCGGCCGGCCCAGCCGGCCCGCGGCGGTGCCGAAGCCCGTCATGTACACCGCCGGGAAGCCCGCCTCCTCGATGAGCCTGGCGCCGAGCGGGTCATAGCACCCGGGCGCGAGCACCATCTCGCCGGCGTCCAGAAGCGGGGCGAGCGATCGCCGGCCACCGGTGCGGGGCCCGAGGAAGCCCGTCACCTAGTTGAGTGTCACGTATCGCATGAGGCCCGCGGAACCCAACTGCCACACTGTGACAGCGTCAAGCGGTCCCCTCCTCTCCCGGGCAAAGAAAATGGGCGCAGGTGTGACCCGGAGCACACGTGGGATAAATCACTCCGAAGAATGACCTGCCGTGTGGCGGACCTCACATCTCCTGGCCCGCTCTTCGCTTTGTCAGGCACCTACGCCCACCTGGAACCCTATGTGGGCACAGGGCCACAAGTCAATCCCTCCCTGATCACGTTTTGTCCCAAATACCGGGATCAATGTGTGCTAGCGGGATGGAAGGTCACCATCTCGGGGACGATTCGGCCCGCATCGGACACGCCGCTGTCGATGGCCGCCTGACGCACCGCCTGCGCCACCGTCTCGTGGACGTTGCGGTCCAGCACATCGGGCACGAGCTCGGACTCGACAGTGAGCCCGGCCAGCGCCCAGGCCGCCGCGCGCTTCATGCTGATGTTGATCTCGCTGGCCCCCGCCAGCAGAGCGCCCCGGAAGATGCCGGGGTACCCGAGCACGTTGTTGACGCTGGTGCCGTCGGCCGCGAACGCGGCTCCGGCGGCCAGCGCGGCCTCGGGCTCGATCTCCGGCGCGGGGTTGGTGAGGGCCAGGATCACCTGGCCGGAGCGAACGAGATCGGGGGTGATCAGGCCCGCGCGGCCCGTCGTGGCCACAACGACATCGGCCTCGGCCATCACGGTGGCGAGGTCGGCGATCTCAATCCCGTGCGCGCGCGCCTGGTCCTGCGCCCACGTACTCGGGTCGCTGGCGATGACCCGCTTGACGCCGGCGTCGTGAATGAGCGAGGCGATCCCGTAGCCCGCCGCGCCCAGGCCGATCTGACCCACCACGGCTTCGTCCAGCCGCATGTCGACCTGGCGACAGGCCGCGATGGCGGCCGCCATCGTAACCACCGCGGTGCCGTGGACGTCGTCGTGCATGACGGGCTGGGGCAGCGCCTGGATGAGCCGGCGCTCGATCTCGAAGCATTCGGGTGCGGAGATGTCCTCGAGGTGGATCCCGCCGAACCCGGGAGCCACCCGGATCACGGTGTCCACGAACGCGTCGACGTCCTTGGCGTCGATGAGGATCGGCACCGCGCTGACGCCCACCAGCTGGGCGTAGAACAGCGCCTTGCCCTCCATGACGGGCATGCTCGGCACCGGCCCGATGTCCCCGAGGCCCAGCACGCGCGTGCCGTTGGTGCAGATGGCGACGCTGCGCCCGATCATCGTGAAGCGGCCGGCGAGCTGCGGGAACTCCGCGATCGCCTCGCACACGCGTGCAACGCCGGGGGTGTACACGTCGCGCACGTCCTGGTTGGTGCGGATGACGTGCCGACCCGTGACCTCGAGCTTGCCGCCGTCGTGGGCGATGAAGGCACGGTCGTGGAACCACACGACCGACACGCCCGGCAGCGCCCCCAGCCCGGCCGCGAGCGTCTCGGCGTGGTCCTTGTCACGTAGCTCCACCGTGATCTCCCGCAGCGCCTCCCTGCGGGCGATCGTGATCGTGGTCACGTCACCGATGAGCCCTCCGTGCTCGGCGATGCAGGTCGCCACCTTCGCCAGCTGCCCGGAATGGTGCGGGATGCGCAGGCGATAGGTGCAATCCATAGCCATGGGGCAACTCCTTGACGGGGGTGTCGACGTGCTACCGGGAACTCATTGTCGACCACCGGCCCGTTCCCGGTCCATCGACGGCCCCATAAGATGCGCAGCTCGGGGTGAGGCGATGCGGATACTGATCATCGGCGCCACGGGAATGATCGGGCGAAAGCTCGTCGAGCGCCTCGCGCGCGACGGATCCCTCGGCGCCGACGGCATCTCGTTGATGCGCCTCGTCGACGTGGTTACACCGTCGGCATTGCCTGACGCCCGTGCGCAGATGCAGATCGGGGTCGCCGACCTGGCCGAGCCCGGCGTGGCCCAGGAGCTCCTCGCCGGCCGGCCCGAGGTGATCATCGACCTCGCGGCGGTGGTGTCCGGGGAGGCCGAGCGCGACTTCGCCAAGGGCTACCGCGTCAACCTCGACGCCACGCGTCACCTGCTGGAGGCGGTCCGGCTGGCGGGCGACGGCTATCGTCCGCGGCTCGTCTTCAGCTCCTCGGTCGCGGTCTTCGGACCGCCGCTGCCCGACGTCGTCGGCGACGATCAGGCCACGACGCCGGCGACGAGCTACGGCACGCAGAAGGCCATCGCGGAGCTGCTGCTCGCCGACTACGCCCGCCGCGGGTATGTCGACGCCGTGGGCATCCGCCTGCCCACGATCTGCGTGCGCCCGGGTGCGCCGAATCTGGCGGCATCGGGGTTCTTCTCCAACATCATCCGTGAGCCACTGCACGGCCGGCCCGCGGTGCTGCCCGTCTCGCCCGACGTGCGCCACTGGTTCGCCTCGCCCCGCGCGGCGGTCGGTTTCATCGTGCACGCCGCCACGATGGACACGAGTGCGCTCGGGCTGCGGCGGTCGCTGACGATGCCCGGGCTGTCGGCGACCGTGGCCGATGAGATTGCGGCGCTGCGCCGGGTCGGCGGCGACGCGGCGGTGGGGCTCATCCGCTCAGAGCCCGACGCGGCCACCGAGGAGATCGTCAGCGGGTGGCCGCGCGCGTTCGATGCCCGGCGCGCGACGGAGCTCGGCTTCTCGGCGGAACGGACCTTTGACGAGATCGTCCGCGTGTACGTGGAGGACGAGCTCTAGCCCGCGCGCGGCGCCGCGAAGGCGTCAGCCAGGCGCTCCAGGCCGCGGCCGATCTCCTCGGACCGGTGCGCGGTGAACGAGAGGCGAAGCGTGGCGCGATCGGGCGGCCCCGAGAAGAACGGCGCTCCCGGCACGTAGGCCACATCCCGCTCCAGGGCGCGCTCAAGCAGCGCGCCGGCGTCCCAGCCGTCGGGCAGACGCGCCCACACGAACATGCCGCCGTCGGGGTGGTTGTGGGTGGAGCCGGGCGGCAGCGCGGCGGCCAGGCCGCCGACCAGCGCGTCGCGGCGCGCGCCGTACTCGGCGCGCAGCCGCTCCAGGTGGGCGGCGAGGTCCGCGGTGGCCAGCCAGCGCGCGGCGGCCGCCTGGTCGACGGTGGAGGAGTGCAGGTCGGCGGCCTGCTTGGCGATCGTCAGGGACCGCAGCAGCGGCCGCGGAGCCCGCACCCAGCCGATGCGCAGTCCCGGGGCGGCGATCTTGGACAGGGTCGAGATCGCGAGCGTCCGCTCTCGCGCTGCCGGCAGCGATGCCACCGCCGGGAGCGCCTCGCCGCGATAGCGCAGCTCTCCGTAGGGGTCGTCCTCCACCAGCCACAGCCCGGTGCGCTCCGCCATCTCGGCCAGCGCCCGGCGGCGCCCCCACGGCAGCGTCCGGCCCGTGGGGTTGTGGAACGTGGGAATGGTGTAGAGCAGCTTGGGGCGGTGCCGGCGCACGAGCGCCTCGAGCGCGTCGGGGTCCAGGCCGTCCTCGTCGCAGGGCACCGGGATCGCCTCGGCGCCGGCCAGGGCAAAGCATTGGAGCGCCGCCAGGTAGGACGGCTCCTCCACCAGCACGCGGTCGCCCGGCTCGAGCAGGACGCTGGACGCGAGCGTCAGGGCCTGCTGTGAGCCGCTGGTGATGAGCAGGTCCTCCGCGCCTGTCGCAAGGCCGCGGGCCGACAGCCGCTCGGCGACCAGCGTGCGCAGGAACGGGTCGCCCTCGGTGGTGGAGTACTGCAGGGTGCGCCCGCCGCTGTCCTCGGACAGGACGGCGGTGAAGGCTGCGCGCAGACCGGTGACGTCGAACAGGTCCGGCGCCGGCAGGCCGCCGGCGAACGACACGACCCCCGGCCGCTCGGTGAGCGCCAGGATGTCGCGGACCGGCGAGCTGGTGGCGGCGCGAAAGCGACCGGTGCCGGCGGGGGCTTCAGATGGGTACAACATCGGGACTCCTCGGATTGACGTCGACGGACGGCACTGTCTGCCACCGGTCCACCCGCAGGGGCTGCGGGCCGGTCACCGACCGGTGGCGTGCTCTACTCGTCGCGTGGGAGTCCGCATGAGCTCAGTGTAACGGCCGGCTTCGCCGTCCCGGGCCCGCTCAGCCGGTGAAGATCGCCTCCGGGAGCAGCGCGCTCACGATGTACTGGCCCGCGTCGACGATCTCCGAGATCTTGAGGTCGACGGCGAGGCTACAGAGCAGGTAGGCGTCCTCGCGGCCGAGGTCGTAGGTGGTAGCGATGTGGTCCACCATCGCGCGGATCGCCTCCTGGGCCGCGACGTAAAGGTCGCCGCCGACCCCGGTGGTCCCGTAAAACGGCGCCGAGTCCACGCGCGGAGTCAGCGGCGCCGGCGTGCGGAACTGGGGGCTCGGAATGGAGCGGCCCTTGTGCAGCGTGAAGCGCAGCGCGGCGAACATCGGCGCCTCCAGCCCGGTGACGCACACCTCGCCGTCGCCCTGGCAGCCGTGCGCGTCGCCGCAGGAGAAGAGCGCACGCTCGACCTGGACCGGGAGGTAGAGCGTCGCCTCCCGCACGAGCTGGCGCGTGTCCATGTTGCCGCCGAAGGTGCCGGGCGGCATCACCGGTTGCGCGCTGGCTCCCGCGGGGCAGACCCCCATCGTCCCGAAGAACGGCGTCAGCGGGATCGCGATGTCCTCGCGCAGATAGGCGACGTCGCCGTCGGAGACATCGAAGACACGGAGGTAGGCGTCGGGGAAGTCCTCGGGCAGCAGGCCGAGGCCGGGCAGGATCGCCGTCCAGCCCCAGCCCTGGGTGTGGATGTCGAGGATCTCGATGGCCAGCGTGTCGCCTGGCTCCGCGCCTGATATGCCGATCGGACCGTTGAGCGGGTAGACCCGATCCCAGTCCAGTCCGGCGATGACGCTCGTGTCCGAGTCCGGGGTGATCTGGTTGTCCGAGACGTCCCGCGTCCACACGACCACGGTGTCCCCGGAGTCGACCACGACCCGCGGCTCGTTGCCCGCATCCCACGTGAAATGGACCTGTTCGTCGGGCAGGTGATGCGTGCGGGCCATCGGGCACCTCCAAGGTCGGGTAAGCCAACGCTATGGGATCGGCGCCGGCTCGGGCAAGCCCGGCGCATCGGCGGGGGCTCGTCCGGGAAAATCGATCGTGAGTGTCCTTGGCGATCATGAGATATGCCGCGCTGGCGGCCGCGGCTCTCTCGCTGACGGCGTGTGGCTCGAGCGTCGTCACCACCACCGCCGCCACCACCACCAGCACCGACACGGTTCCCCAGGGGACGCCCCATGCCGTCCAGCCCACGGCGGGGGCGCAGGCGTCGGCGATGACCGCGACCGACCCGGTAGGCGACATCCACGCGCACGCACCGCCGCTGTCGCAGGTCCGGTCCGAGCTCAAGCTCGAGGCCGTCGCGGCCAAGGTGACGAACGCCACCTACATCAATCCTCTCCCGTACGTCAATCACTGGGAGCGCACCGACCAGGGCGTGGACGCCAACATGCCCGTCGGGGATCCGATCCTGGCCCCCTGCCGGATCAAGGTGCTGGCCATCGAGCCCGGCTGGTACCTCAACCAGCCGCTGGTGTACTTCGAACTCCTCGAGGGTCCCGACGCCGGGAGGGTCCAGTACGTGGCCGAGGAGATCACCAGCATCGCTCCGCCCGGCAGCTTCCTGGACAAGGGCCAGGTGGTCGCCCGCTACGCCGCCGTCGGCACGGGGATCGAATACGGCTGGTCCACCCTGAACGGCATCACCCTGGCGCGGGCGACCTCCGGCTACGAGGAGGGGCAGATCACGCCCGCCGGACGCTGGATCCGCGCCTGGCTCAACGCCCTGGGCGCCGGCGCCGGCCCCGATTTCTGACCGGGGTGACACGGGCGTAACCGCGTGACGGCGCTGTGACGTCGCGCCCGGTACAACCCGCTTGGTGGATCCTCGGCGCATCCGCAGATCACTCGCCGCGGGCACGGCGGCGGCCGCCCTCCTCGGTGCGGGGTGCGGCCGCTCGGGCTCTGCAGCAACCGGCGGCGCCCATGCCGCCGACCCGCTGCTCAAGGTCGCGCAGTGCATGCGCGCGCACGGCGTGTCGCACTTTCCGGATCCCACGCCGCGCGGGGGCCTGGTCGTGCCCAACGGCATCGATATCAACGCCCCCGCGTTCCAGGCCGCACAGCGCGCCTGCGATGGGCTGTTCGCCGGAGGCGGCCCCTTGAGCCGACCATCTGAGGCCGACAAGCTGGCGATGCTGAAGCTGGCTCGCTGCATTCGCGCCCATGGCGTGCCCGAGTTCCCGGATCCAACGACCGGGCCACCCGCGACACCGCCGGCCCGCGGCCTGGCCCTCGGCCGGGGCGGGATGTTCCTCGTCGTGGACGATCCGCAGGCGCCGGCGTTCAAGCACGCCGCCGTCGTCTGCGGCTTCCGGCTGCCCCACTGATCCGGCGCCGAGCCCGGGCGCGTCGGGGCCGGCGTGTCCATCTCGGCCGATCGCGTTCGTCGTAGGGGTGATAAGACCAAGGTGCCGGTCCGGCACCCGATCCGGGAGGACGACGATGAAATACCTCATGTTTGTCTGCGTGGACGAGGCGCTGGTGACCCCTGAGTCGGTCAAGGACATGCCGCGGGACACCATCGCGTGGGTGAGCGAGATGGACGGACGCGGCGTGCGCTTGCAGGGCAACCGGCTCCAGGAGATCGCCTCAGCGACCACGGTGCGCGTGCGCGAGGGCGAGGTCGTGCTGGCCGACGGGCCGTTCGCCGAGACCAAGGAGTACATCGCCGGCTACGACCTCCTGGAGTGCGCCGACCTCGACGAGGCGCTGGAGGTGGCCGGCAAGCATCCCGTCGCCCGCATCGGATCGATCGAGGTGCGGCCGTTCGCGGAGGAGTGACAGCCGACGCTCAAAAGGCCGTGGCCGCGGCATTCAGCGATGAATGGGGACGCATCGTCGCCACGCTGATCCGGCGCACCGGCGACTGGGACCTGGCCGAGGAATGCGCCCAGGAGGCGTTCGCCGAGGCGGTGCGCCGCTGGGCCGCGGACGGGGTGCCCGCCCGCCCCGGCGCATGGCTCACGACGGTGGCCAAGAACCGCGCCATCGACCGCCTGCGGCGCGAGCGCCGAAAGGCGGAGCTGCTCGAGGAGGCCGGGGCGCTCCCCACCGAGGCCGATGCGATGGACGACGACACTGACGAGAGCGGGATCGAGGACGACCGGCTGCGGCTGATGTTCACCTGCTGTCACCCGGCCCTCCCACTGGAGGGCCGGGTGGCGCTGACCCTCCGGACGCTGGCGGGCCTGACGACCGCCGAGATCGCCCGCGCGTTCCTCGTGCCGGACCCGACCATGGCCAAGCGGCTCGTGCGCGCCAAGGCCAAGATCGCGGGGGCCCGCATCCCCTATCGCGTCCCGCCGGCACATCTGCTCCCCGAGCGCTTGGGCGGTGTGCTCGCCGTGCTGTACCTGCTGTTCAACGAGGGGTATGCGGCCTCGGGCGGCCCTGACCTCATCCGGGCCCAGCTCTGCGACGAGGCGATCCGGCTCGCCCGCGCGCTGAGCCGGCTCATGCCCGACGAGCCCGAGGCGGCCGGCCTGTTGGCGCTGATGCTGCTGCACCATGCGCGCCGTCACGCTCGGTTGGACGCGGCGGGCGATGTGATCACGCTCGAGGATCAGGACCGCAGCCTGTGGGACTCGGCGGAGATCGAGGAGGCCGAGGACCTGCTCGACGCCGCGCTGCGCCACCGTCGGGCGGGCCCGTATCAGCTGCAGGCGGCGATCGCCGCGTGCCACACCGCCGCGGCGGACGCGGCGGACACCGACTGGGCGCAGATCGCCGCGCTCTACGAGCTCCTGGCCCGGGTGGTCCCGTCGCCGGTGGTCGCGCTCAACCAGGCGGTGGCCATCGCCATGGCGAGCGGGCTCTACGCCGGCCTGGAGGTGGTCGGCGAGCTGGAGGCGTCGGGTCGGCTCGACGGCTATCACCTGCTGCACGCGACGCGCGCCGACCTGCTGCGCCGGCTCGGGCGCCTGGACGAGGCCGAGGTCGCCTACCGGCGCGCGCTCGAGCTGGCCGGCTCCGACGCCGAGCGGCGGTTCCTGGCCCGGCGACTGGACGAGGTCACGGTGTCGGCGGAGCCCGGGCCCTGAGCCTCGCTACCGCCAGCAAGCTCCGCGGCGCCACGCTGGCCGTGTACGTGGCGTTCGCCGGCGCCGGGTTCGGGTTTGCCAGCTGGGCGTCGCGGATCCCGCAGGTCAAGACCCATCTCGGCCTCGACCCCTCCCAGCTCGGGGCGCTGCTGCTCTCGCTCGCCGCCGGGTCGGTGATCTCGCTGCCGCTCGCCGGGCCGGTGGTGGCGCGCTTTGGCTCGCGCGCGACCGTGAGGGCGGCGGCGGCGCTGGGGGGCGCGGGGCTGGTGGTGGTCGCGGTGGGCTACCGCATCGGCGTGGCGCCGGTGGTCGGCGGCCTGTTCTGCTGGGGGGCGGCCAGCGGCACCTGGGACGTCGCCATGAACGTCCAGGGAGCGTTGGTCGAGCGCCGGCTGGGCCGCTCGATCATGCCCCGCTTCCACGCCGGGTTCAGCCTGGGCACGGTGGCCGGCGCGCTCGGCGGCGCCGCGATGGTGGCGCTGGGGGTCTCGGTGACGGCCCATCTGGCCATCGCCGGAGTGATCGTCGGGGTGGCGGTCCCGGTGAGTGCCCGCCGGTTCCTCACTGACACGGCGAAGCTGGCCGATCCTGGGACGCCCACCGGGGCCGCCGGGCCCGGCGAGTTCGAGGCCCCCACCGCGCGCGCCTCCCTGCTGGCGTGGCGGGAGCCGCGCACGCTGCTCGTCGGCCTGTTCGTGCTGGCGTTCGCATTCGCCGAGGGCGCCGGGAACGACTGGATCAGCCTGGCCACCATCGACCACCACCACGTCGCGCCGGCGGTGGGGACGCTCGTGTTCGCCACCTTCCTGGGAGCGATGACGACGGCGCGCTGGTTCGGGCCCGCCGCCCTGGACCGTTACGGCCGAGTGCCGGTGGCACGCGTCCTCGTCGTGCTGGCCATCGTCGGGCTGGGCCTGTTCATCTTCGGCCCCGACATCGGGCTGGCGCTCCTGGGCGCGCTGCTGTGGGGGACCGGGACGTCTCTGGGCTTCCCGATGGGGATGAGCGCGGGCGCCGACGAGCCCCTGCTGGCGGCGCCGCGGGTGGGCGTCATCACCACGATCGGCTACAGCGCCTTCCTGGCCGGGCCGCCGCTCATCGGCTTCCTGGGCCAGCGCTTGGGCGTCCCCCATGCGCTGCTCGCGGTCGTCGTGGTTCTCATCGTCGCCGGCCTCATCGCCGGCTCGGTCCGCCCCACGGAGCGGCCGATCGAACCGATGTCCAATTAGCTCCGGGCTCGGACCTCAAGCGCGCGCGAGCTCACCGCTGCCCAGGACGCTGCCGCGCACGTGCGGAAGCTGCTGGGCGCCACGACTGTGCGCGCCTGACCGAGGGCGCCGGGACCCCCACCGGCTGGGCCTCGGCCACGGCGTCGAGTGCGTCGAGCACGTTGCGCAGGTTGACGAGCAGAGCGCCGAACACGGGCCACTGCGCTCCGTGCAGCTCCTCGCCCACCAGCCGGTCCGAGAGCTCACCCAGCTCGGCGCGAGCCGCTCTGATCCCCGCGGCGTCGGCGCGCGTGACCGCCGTCCCGGCGCGCCGCAGAAGCTCCAGCCAGGCCTCCCGAAAGCCGGCGTGCCAGTCCTCAGGCGCGATGGTGGCGACGCGAACGGTCCGCGCCATACTGCGGGTCTCGGCGACCGCCTGGGCGAGCCCGTTGATGATCGGGATCATCTCCTGGGTGAGCCGCATCCGGTGCGGCACGGCCGGGCGCGGGTTCAGGCGCCCGCTCTCGCGCGCCTCCTCCAGCACGCGCCAGGCGCGATCGACGTCATCATCGAGCCGGTTGGTCTGCTCGATCCAGTCGTCGGCCTTCCGCGGGCCGCAGCCCTCCGTGATCTGTTGGGCCATTCTCGTCAGCAACTCGCCGAGGCGGTCGTCGATGACGTCGATGTGGCGGGCGGCAACGCGGTCGCGCAGTGGCGGCCATACGAGCAGGTTGACGAGCAGGCCCACGGCGATCCCGATACCGGTGTCCGCCAGTCGTGCCGCCAGCGTCCCGCCCTGGTTGATGTAGCCCGTAGTGAGGACCACCACGGCCGTCGCCGCGGTGGTGGTCGGGGCGCGCAGCCCCGGCAGCGAGCCGGCGAGCATCCCCACCAGCACCGCCGCGCCGAGCGACAGCGCTCCCGTCGCGAACACGCTCCATGCGCCGAACGCGATGAGCACGCCTAGGATGCTCGCTCCGGCCTGCTGCGCTCCCCCCCGCACGGTGCCGAACACCGTGGCGTGGACCGTGAGGAGCGCCGCCCACGGCGCCATGAACGCCTGGGAGAGGTGCAGGACGTCAACGGCCAGGACCCAGGCCACGACCGCGGCCCCCACTGTCTTGGCGAGCTGTGAGGCATCGGCCCACGCGATGGGATCGCGCAACCGCTGAGCGAGCTGTTCGCGCATGATCCTGCTGGTACCTACCCCGTCCCGCGCGTCCCGACGCGGTCGTCTCGAGGAATCCGTTCGCGCGCTCGATCCCCCATCCGATAGCCGTCGTTGACGTTCGCGCCCCGGTAACGTCGGTGGGAGCGGTGATGACCAAGCGCGCGAAGTCCCAAGAAGCGATCCGGGCGAGCCTCTCCGCGGACGGGCGCCGCGACGACCTCGTGGAGCGGGTGCTCGCGCGGGCGCGGGAGCTGAACCTGCTGGGCTGGGTGCGCGACGACGCGGACGGGAAGGTACGGATCCACGCCGAGGGCCCGGCCGGCGCCCCCGGGCAGCTGGCTGCCGCATGGTCGGGGGCAGGCGTCCCCGGCGTCGAGGTCGAGTCCGTCAAGGTGGAGGGCCACGAGCAGTTCGCCGTCCGCGGGGTGAGCGCCGGGGTCTTCGTGGTCCAGGAGCATCAGGCGACCTCGCACCATTACGACGTGCGCCTGGAGGTGGACGGCGTGATGCGCTCGTGGGCGGTGCCCAAGGGGCCGTCCCTGGATCCCGCGGTCAAGCGGCTGGCCGTCCAGGTGCCCGATCACGACACGGACCACAACGAGTTCGAGGGGCCCGGTCACGGCGGCGGCGTGATCGTGTGGGATCGCGGGACCTACGAGCAGGGCGGCCGCGTGCCGTGGCCCGAGGCGCTCGATCGCGGCCATGCCGTGTTCGTGCTCCACGGTGAGAAGCTCGAGGGCGGCTTTGCCCTACAGCGCACCGGTCGCGGCGATCCGCCGCAGTGGCTGCTCATCAAGCGACGCGACGAGCACGCCCAAACCGGCTCGGACATCGCCGCGGAGCGCCCGGAGTCGGTCATCAGCGGCCGCGCCCTGGGCGACATCGTCAAGCACTGAGCGGCGAGATCCGCCGGTCCCGCTGTCAACCGTTGGACGCGAGGTCCTTGAGGAATGCCTTGAGGTTGGAGACGTGCTGGGCGTTGACCGAGGCGGTGCAGTCCGCGGCCACGGCGCCGGCGGCGGTTCCGCCCTGGAAGACGTCGGACACGCTCAGGCAGTACGCCCTGCGGTAGGCCAGCCACGCCCGGTGGCCCGCGATCAGGTCACGACGGGCCGAATTGGTCGGCAGCGCGCCGAAGATCTTCTTGTTGAGCGCGTCGATCTGCGTGTCGCTGCGCAGGATCTGCTGTTCGGCGCAGCCCTCCATCTGCAGGGTGGAGCGATGGCCCGGCGAGCCACTGCACGGGAGCGGCGTGAACGATTCCCGGATGACCGGGGGCGCGAGCCTGGTCGCATGAGCCCCCGAGGCGCCGGCCGAGGCCGCCGCGGCCAGGGCGACGGTGGCGGAGGTGGCGGCGACGGCGACGATCGATGAGAACCTGTGTGTCATGTCCAGCTCCCGGTCGGTGTCGAAGGTTGAGTGAGGCAAGCTAGCGAACCGATGACCGCCGGCGACGGAAACGCATCCCCGCTCCAGACCGAGCGCCTGGCGCTCGAACCGCTGCGCGTCCACCACGCCGAGGAGATGGCGCCGCTGCTCGATGACGCGCGCCTGTTCGCGTTCACCGGTGGTCGGCCGGCCACACTTGACGAGCTGCGCACGCGCTACGCGCGCCAGGCGACCGGGCGCTCACCCGACGGCGTGGAGCGCTGGCTCAACTGGATCGCGCGCCGCCGTCAGGACGGTCTGGCCGTCGGCTTCGTCCAGGCCACCGTGTCCGAGGATCCGGACCCGGTGAGCGCCGTGCTCGCCTGGGTCGTGGGCGTCCGCTTCCAGGGGTGCGGCTACGCGCGGGAGGCCGCCCGCGCGGTCGTGAGCTGGCTCGAGGGCGCCGGCGTCGGGCGCTTCGTCGCCTTCATCCACCCCGAACATGAGGCGTCGATGGCGGTGGCGCGAGCGCTGGGCCTGGGGCCGACCGACGCGCTCCTCGACGGGGAGGTCGTCTGGGAATACGAGACCGGGTCGGGCCTGCATCCGCGCCACGGGGAATGACGCGTCAGGGCGAGCCTGCGCCGTCAGGCGCGGTCGACGAGCGTCCCGGGCACGTGTCCGCCTGCTTCGGCGACGTCGCGCCCCAGGCGCTCGACTTCCCACATCACCACCAGGCCGGCGACCGCTCCGATGACGGCGCCCGCGCCCTGCGCGTCGCTCAGGCCGAACGACAGCAGCACGCCCCACGCCACGAGGTAGCTCCACCGCCCAGCGCCGCGCCGTAGACGAGGGCGAGCACGCGCTCGAGGACCTGGGCGTGGCGCAGCATCGCCTCCAGGATCTCCGAGTTGTGCAGCTCGTAGAGCAGGATGCCGACGGTGGCCACGAGACCGAGCACGCCGATCCCCAGTAGCTCCACCGCGGGCCGTGGCGCACTGATGAGGCCGACGGCGGCGCCGGCGATCGTGGGCACGAGCGCGAGGAGCTTGAAGCGGGTGTCCAAGAGCGACTGCACCAGCTCGGTGGTGCGGTCGTAGTCAAGCCGCAGCCGGTCCTCTGCGTCCATCCCGCCCATGAGTATCCGACGCTCCGGCGTAACGGTAAGCGCCGCAACGGCCCGGTCAGCCCAGCACGGGCACGTCCGCGGTGAGGATCTCGTGGCCGTCGGGCGTGATGTGCAGGTTGTCCTCGATGCGGATGCCGCCGAAATCCAGCATGCGGTCGACCCGGTCCCAGTTCACCGCGTCGCGGTGACGCGACCGCCGCTCGGGATCCTGGAGCATGGCGGGCACGAAGTAGATCCCGGGCTCCACCGTGACCACGAAGCCGGGCTGCAGGGGCAGGTTGATGCGCAGGTTGGCGATCGGCGAGGGCGTGTCGCGGCGCTCGCGCAGCGAACCGGCGGCGTCGCGCACGCCCAGGCCCACGAGGTGGCCGATGCCGTGAGGGAAGAACAGCCACACCGCGCCTGCCTCGACCAGCGCGCTCGGCTCCCCCCGCAGCAGGCCGAACGCCACGAGTCCCTCGGCGATGACCTGGGCAGCGGTCAGGTGGACGTCCACCCACTCGGTGCCGGGCTGGCAGCGCTCGATGGCCGCCCGCTCGGCGGCGTGCACCAGCGCGTGCAGCTCCTGCTGCTCGGCGTCCAGGCGGCCGCCGACGGGATAGGTGCGGGTGATGTCCGACGCGTAGGCGCGGTACTCGGCGCCGGCGTCGATGAGCACGAGGTCACCGTCGCGCAGCGTGCGATCGGTGGGCAGGAAGTGCAGGACTGCGGAGTTCGTGCCCGCCCCGATGATCGTTTCGTAGGCCATGGCGTCGCCCCCGGCGCGTAGCGCGGCCGCCTCCAGCTCGATCTGCACCGAGCGCTCGGTGCTGCCCGCCACCAGCAGGGGGACGGCGGCGGCGAATGCGGCGCGCGTTGCCCGCTCGGCGCGGCGCATGCGCTCCAACTCCACCGCATCCTTCGGCCGGCGCACGACGTCGAGGGCGAGGCGCAGGTCGGCTGTCAACGCGGTGTCGCACGAGATCTCGAGCGACGCGGGGGGCGCTGCCCCCAGGCATGCCACGGCGCGGTCGCGGCGCGCGCCCTGCCAGATCGCGAGCTGGCTGAGGGGGACACCCTCCACCTCGTCGCCGAGCGCGCCCGACCACAGTCGCTGCTCCTCGGTGACCTCAACCACGAAGTCAAACCAGCCGTCCTGTGGGTCGAAGGCGAGCACGCCGCCCGGGCGGTTGCGATCGGTCAGGTAGAGGTACTCGGAGTGGGCGTGGAACGGATAGGTCCGGTCCCCCCGCCCCGGCACGCCGATCGGGTCGCCGGCGCCGATGAGCACGACCTCGTCTACGAGCCCCCATTCCGCGACCGCGGCGTCGCGTCGCCGGTCCAGAGCCTGCTCGATCCGGGACTCGGTCACAGGCGCGAGTCTAGGGGCGCGCGCCCGGGTGAATGTCCAGTTTGCAACGCCTGCTGTCGTTCCGGGGATAATCGCGGAGTCCCAGGCCCCGGTTTAGCACCGAGGTCGCGACCCCCGCCACGGAGGTGCACGTCTGACATGGCTCACTCCATGACCGAGAGCAGTGACGCCGTCGAGATCGAGCTGGGATTGGAGCTGTATGAGCGGATGGCGCTCATCCGGGGCTTTGAGGAGGCGGTCCAGTCGCTGTTTCAGAAGGGTGAGGTGCATGGGACGACGCACTTGTACTCGGGTCAGGAGGCGGGGGCGGTCGGCGTGTGCAGTGTTCTGGGCGAGTCTGATCGGGTGGCTGGGACCTATCGCGGTCATGGGCATGCGTTGGCGCTGGGGGTTGATCCCGAGGCGCTGATGGCGGAGCTGCTGGGTCGCGAGACGGGTGTGTGCGCTGGGCGGGCGGGGTCGATGAACGTGATCGATCTGGAGCATGGGCTGATTGGTTGCTTTGGCATTGTCGGTGGATCGATCGCCGCTGCTACGGGGGCGGCGCTCGCCTGTCAGCGGCGCGGCACGGGCGGCGTCGCGGTCGCCTTCTTCGGTGACGGGACGAGCAATCAGGCGTATTTCGCGGAGTGTCTGAATTTCGCGCGGGTGTTTGAGCTCCCGGTCGTGTTCGTGTGTGAGAACAACCGGTACATGGAGTTCACGCCGATCGAGGAGGTGACCGCGGGGGAGATCCGGGCGCGTGCGGAGACGCTGGGGTTGTGGGCGGAGACGGTGGACGGCATGGATGTGTGGGTGGTGCGCGCGGCGGCGCGGCGGGCGGTGGAGCACGCGCGCTCGGGCGGTGGGCCGGCGTTCTTGGAGACGCTCACCTACCGTTTTGTCGGGCATTCGCGCAGTGATCCTGGCGCTTATCGTAAGCCGGGCGAGTTGGACGAGATGCGCAAGCGCGACCCGTTGGTGGTCGCACGCGCGCGGTTGGCGGGGGCGGGCGTGGACGACGGTCGGCTGGATGGGGCCGACGCCCGGGTCGCTGAGCGTCTGGCGGCGGTGGTCACCGCGGCGCTGGCGGCGCCGTTTCCCGCGCCTGACACGCCGGCCTCGGAGTACGCGCCGTCATGAGCGTGGCCCAGAGCATCGAGGTGCGGATGCCGCGCCTGTCTGACTCCATGCAGGAGGGGATGATCGTGCGCTGGCTCAAGGACGCCGGCGATCGCGTGGTGGTGGGGGAGGCGCTGGTCGAGATCGAGACTGACAAGGCGACAGTGGAGTACGCGGCCGAGGCGGGTGGGATGCTGGAGATCCTCGCCGCCGAGGGCGCGACGGTCGCGCTTGGCGAGGCGATCGGGCTGCTGCGTGGGGATGGGAGTGCGCCCAGCGTGGCGCGTCCCGCGCGGGTGCTCGCCACCCCGGTGGCCCGGCGGATGGCCGGCGAGCGGGGTATCGACCTGGCCGCGGTGACGGCGACCGGGCGTCGGGGGCAGATCATGAAGGCCGACGTGGAGGCGTTCACCGCCGCCGGCCACGGCAACGGCGCCACGTCGGAGCCGGCGCCGGGGCCCGAGTCGGTTGACGGCGCTCGCGAGGAGCTGACCCGTACGCAGCGTACGATCGCGCGCCGGATGGCCGAGTCGCGGGCCGTCGTCCCGGACTTCGAGCTGGTGGTGGACATCGACATGGGCGCGTGTGTGGCGCTGCGCGCGCAGTTGGCCGAGCACTACTCGCCGGCGCCGTCGGTCAACGACATGGTGATCAAGGCGTGCGCGCTGGCGCTGCGCGCGCACCCGCGCGTGAACGGCAGCTACGCCGATGAGGCGTTCGTGCTGCATGACCGGGTCAACGTGGGCTTTGCCGTCGCCGCGCCCGACAGCCTGCTGGTGCCGGTCGTCAGCGACGCCGACCGCCGTCCGGTCACCGAGATCGCCGGCGTCACCCTCGCGCTGGCTGGGAAGGCGCGCAATGGTGCGATCACGCCCGCCGAGCTCTCGGGCGCGACGTTCACGGTGTCTAACCTCGGCATGTTCGGGGTGGACCGCTTCACCGCGATCATCAACGCGCCGCAGGCGGCGATCTTGGCTGTCGGCGCCGCCACTGAGCGGGCTGTCGTCCGCGACGGCGTGGTGACCGCGGCGGTGGTGATGACAGCGACGCTCGCCGCCGACCATCGCATCCTGTACGGCGCGGACGCGGCGCGCTTTGTGACCGATGTCCGCGACCGCCTGCAGGCGCCGATCGGCCTGCTGGCCTGACCCTATCCGGAGGCGCACACCGATGCCGACCCTTGAATTCCGCGGGGCCATCCGCGAGGCGCTCGACGAGGAGCTCGAGCGCGACCCCAGCGTGATCTTCTTCGGCGAGGACGTCGCCGCTGCCGGCGGGGTGTTCGCCGTCACCGGCGGGCTGCGGGACCGCCACGGCCCTGAGCGGGTGTTTGACACCCCGATCTCCGAGCTGGCGATCGCCGGCGCCGCGTTCGGCGCCGCGGTGGGCGGCATGCGCCCGGTGATCGAGATCATGTTCGGCGACTTCCTGTTTTTGGCCATGGACAGCCTCGTCAATCAGGCTGCCAAGTACTGGTACATCTCGGCCGAGCAGGCCAGCGTGCCGCTGGTGGTGCGCTCGGCGGTGGGCGCCGGCGGGCGGTTCGGGGCGATCCACTCCCAGATGCCCGCGCCGTGGTTTCAGGGGATCCCCGGCCTGAAAGTGGTCGCGCCGGCCACCCCGGGGGACGCCAAGCGGCTGCTCAAGGCGTCGATCCGCGACCCGAATCCCGTGGTGTTCCTTGAGCACAAGCGGCTGTACTCGGTCAAGGAGGAGGTCGGCGACGGGCCCGAGATCGAGCCGCTCGGCGCCGCCCGGATCGTGCGCGAGGGCCGCGACCTCACGCTCGCCACCGCGTCTAAGTCCGTGCACGACGCCCTCGCCGCCGCCGAGACGCTGGCCGGCGACGGTCTGGAGCTCGAGGTCATCGACCTGCGCACGCTGCGGCCGCTGGATCGCGACACCGTCCGCGAGTCTGTCCAGCGCACCAACCGCCTGCTGGTGGTGGAGGAGGGGCCGCGCACCGGCGGCTGGTCGGGCGAGGTGCTCGGCGATCTGGCGCAGGACGCCCTCGAGCATCTCGACGACGCCTGGCGGCTGACCACCGCCGACGTGCCGATCCCCTACAGCCCGACGCTGGAGGACGCGTTCCTGCCGGCGGCCGATGACATCGTGACCAGCGTCCGAGAGCATTTCGCGCGCGCCTGACTCCCACCGCGCCCTGAGCGTCGTTAGCGAGCGCGGATGATCTCCGGTCCGCGCCCCCCCAGCTCCTCGAGCACAGGGTCCTCCGAGTCCGTGACGACGCCCGTGATGGCATCGAGGTCGAGGACCTTGTAGGCGGAGATGGCGCCGATCTTCTCGGCGCTGGCCAGGACGTAGGTGTCGGCGGCCCGGGCGGCGAGGGTTCGCTTCATCGCCGCCTCCTCCGCGTCGCCGGTCGTCAGTCCCGCATCTGGGTGCACGCCGGTGACGCCGAGGAGGAACAGGTCGGCCGAGATGGCGGCGGCCGCCTCCGCCGTGGCGGCTCCGCAGGCGACGGCGGAGTGCTTGTAGATGCGCCCGCCGAGCAGGAGGATCTCGACACCCGCGTGATCCACCAGCGCGGCCGCGATCGTGGGGCTGTGGGTGATGGCGGTGGCCGTCAGGTCGGCTGGCAGCGCCCTGACCACCGCGAGGGTCGTGGTGCCGCCATCGAGGATCACGCGGTCGCCGGGGTTGATCAGCGCTGCGGCGCGCACCGCGACTCGCTGCTTGCTCTCGGGCTCGACCGATGCGCGCTCGGCGTAGTGGACGAGCGCGCGCGACACGGGCACCGCTCCGCCGTAGACGCGCTGGCACAACCCGGCGGCGGCGAGGTCGCGCAGGTCGCGGCGGACGCTGTCCTCGGAGACGCGCAGCTCGGAGGCCAGGTCGCGCGCGACGAGCTTGCCGTCGCGCTCGAGCCGCCTCAGCAGGAACTCACGGCGCTCAGCGACCAGCATCTGCACATTTGTTCATGATCTACTCCACTGTTGCACGTTTATGCATTATGATGCCCGGCCATGACGAACTCAACCTCCAAGATCATCCTCATCGCGGGCCCCTATCGATCGGGGACCGGCGACGACCCCGAGCTCATGGCGCGCAACCTGACACGCCTGGAAGAGGCGGCATGGCCGATCTTCGATGCCGGCCATGTCCCCATGATCGGTGAGTGGGTCGCGCTGCCCGTGCTGCGCAGCGCGGGTGTCGACTCCGTGAGCCATCCGCTCGCCGCGCGGGTCATGTACCCGACCGCGGAGCGCCTGCTCGAACACTGCGACGCCGTGCTGCGCCTTCCGGGCGACTCGACCGGTGCCGACCAGGACGTCGCCGTCGCCCGCGAGCGAGGGCTGCCCGTCTTCCACGCGATCGACGAGATCCCGGCCGGCGCAGACTGGCCGCGCTGACGGGATGGTCGTGCTGACGGGATGGTCGTGCTGACGGGATGGTCGTGCTGGCGGGATGGTCGTGCTGGCCGTGCTGACGGGGCGGTCAGCCCCCCGCCAGCAGGCCGTCGAGCTCGGCGAGCATGACCACGTCCGCCTGGCGCGGGAACACCTTCTCGATCAGGAAGGCGTGCACCGCCGGATCCGGGTCGGCGGTGGCGTCAGACAGGACGCAGCAGCCGGTAGTCGCGGTCAGAGGCGTCGCGCACCGTCGAGAGCACGACGCCACTGGTGCTGATGCCGGCCAGGATGAGGGTGTCGATGCCGCGCGCGCGCAGCTGCTGCTCGAGGTCGGTGGTGGAGAAGGCTCCGACGCGGGTCTTGCGCACGATGATGTCGCCGTCCTGCGGAGCGACCCGGTCGTGGATGGCGGTGGTGGGGGAGTCGGCGTGGAAGGCCTGCGGCCCGGCGGCGATGCGGGTGCCCATCCGGCTGGTGGGCGGGATGGCCTCCAGGTCGGCGTCGGTGAAGGCGACGCGGACGTACCCGACGTGGCCACCGCGCTCGCGCATCAGCTCGATGGCCTGTCCCGCGCGGGCCAGGAGGGAGTCGGCGTCCTCGATCATCCCGACGATCCCGTTCTGGTAGTCCATGACGAGCAGCGCGGTGCGACGGGGGTCGATGGCGGCGAGGGTCTCGGTCATGACACGGCTTCCTTTCGTCTCAGGGGCACGGGCGAGGGCACGTAGCGGCCGCCGCGCAGCAGCGAGGCGAACGCGGCCAGCACCGAGAGGACGGCGGCCACGGTGAACACCACGACCAGGCCGTCGTGGAACGGCCCGGAGATCAGGTGGGGGAAGAACTCGTTGCCGGTGAGCACGTTGCGATGTGACGCCGGCAGCGCGGCCAGGGCGTGGCCGGAGCCCAGCAGGTGGGCCACCGGGTTGACGCCGAGGACCGCCGCGAACAGCGACGACACCGGCGGCAGCGAGCCGACCTGGTGGGCGACCGCGGGGGCGACGCCCTGCTGCTCCAGGCCGCTGGTCAGCGTGTGCGGCAGGCTGCTGGCCAGGCCGGCGATCATCAGCGAGAAGAAGACGCCGATCGAGAGCGCCGTGCCGGAGTTCTGGAAGGTGGAGCGCATCCCCGAGGCGGCGCCGCGCTGGGACGCCGGCACGCTGCCCATGATCGAGGAGGAGTTGGGCGCCGCGAACATGCCCACGCCGATCCCGTTGACCAGGATGAGCAGCGCGAAGACCCAGTAGGGGAAGTTGACCGGGAGCAGCAGCAGCCCGACGAAGCTCGCGGCGAAGATCAGCATGCCGGCGGTGGCGAAACCGCGCGAGCCGAAGCGGTCAGACAGGTAGCCGGAGATCGGGCCCGAGGCGAGGAAGGCGATGGTCAGCGGCAGCAGGTAGATGCCGGCCCACAGCGGCGTCTCGGCGTAGTTGTAGCCGTGCAGCGGCAGCCAGATGCCCTGCAGCCAGATGATGAGCATGAACTGCAGGCCGCCGCGGGCGGTGGCGGCGATCAGGCCGGCGGCGCTGCCCGCGGCGAACGCGCGGATCCGGAACAGGCCGAGCTGGAACATCGGCTCGGCCACGCGTCGCTCGATCGCCCAGAAAGCCGCCAGCAGGAGGAAGCCGCCGATGAGCCCGGCGAGCACCCACGGGTTCGACCATCCCATCGTGTGCCCGCCGTAGGGCTGGATCCCGTAGGTGATGGCGATGAGCACCGCGCCGAGGCCGACGGCGAAGGTGACGTTGCCCCACCAGTCGATGCGGCCGGGGTGGCGCTCGGCGGTCTCGCGGAGCTTGTGGTAGGCCCACACGGTGCCGAACACGCCGACGGGCACGTTGACCCAGAACACGGCGCGCCAGTCGATGGCGGCGAGCAGGCCGCCGGCGATCAGCCCCACGAACTGACCGCCGATGGCGGCGATCTGGTTGGTGCCCAGCGCGAGGCCGCGCTGGTCCGACGGGAACGCGTCGGTGAGGATCGCCGCCGAGTTGGCCGTGAGCATCGAGCCGCCGACCGCCTGGAGCACCCGCCAGCCGATCAGCCACATCGCGCCCGGGCCCCCGGTGAACGGATCGAAGGAGAGCAGGATCGAGGCGAAGGTGAAGACCGCGAAGCCGGCGTTGTAGATCCGGACGCGGCCGAACATGTCGCCCAGCCGGCCGAGCGTCACCACCAGCACCGCCTGGACGAGGCGGTAGCCCATGATCATCCAGAGCAGGTAGCTGATGTTGCCCGGCGCCAGCGGGTCGAGGTGGATGCCGCGGAAGATCGCGGGCAGCGAGATGATCACGATCGACCCGTCGAGGGCCGACATGAACACGGCCATCGTCGTGTTGGACAGCGCGACCCACTTGTAGCCTTCGCCGGGCGGGGTGCGCGCCACGTCGCGGGCGGCGTGGACGCCGCCGGTCCCGCGCCGGCGCGCCCGCATCAGAGGCTCTGACCCAACCGCTCGAGCAGGCGCGCCGCCTCGGCCAGGCGCTCGAGCTCGGCGGGCGTGAACTCGGCCGCCAGCGCCCGGGCGAGCTGCCGGACCTTGGCGTTGCGCCGGCTGCGCAGCAGCCCCAGGCCCGCGTCGGTGACCGACATCACGGCACGGCGGCCGTCGCCCGGATCGGGCCGGCGCTCGATCAGCCCCCGGGCCTCGAGCGCCGCGAGGGTAGCGCCCATGGACTGTGGGCTGATCTGCTCCTGCTTGGCCAGCTCCCCCGGCGTGGTGGGGCCGCCCCGGTCCAGGCGCGCCAGCGCCGAGGTCTCCGACAGGGTGAGCCCTCCCTCCACCGGCACCTGGCGCAACCGGCGCACCAGCAGCCCGAGACTGACGCGCAGCGCCGCGGCGATCTGGTCGACGCCGGCGTCGGCGGCGGTAGTGGTGGCGGTGGCGGTCGGTGGGGCGGCGGGCATGTCCTCAGCCTAAACTAATAAGGCCAGCCTTACAAGTTTCCCGGGGCGCACGACGCCAGCTCGCGGTGAGCCACCGCGATGGCCGCTCGCCCGTGACCCCCGCTGAGCATTTCCGAGCCAGCAACCGCCCCGCGCACGCAGCTGGCTCGCTTTTGCCCGCGCAGCGGGCATTTCCGAGCCAGGAGCCGCCCAGTGACGAATGCTGGCTCGAAAATGACCGCGCGAGACCGCGCCTCCAGGGTGCGCGGCGGTGCGGGCCCCGCGGGCTTAGGATCGGCGGCGACCCCGGAGAGGAGCGCGATGAGCTACGAGCAGATCACCACCGAGACCGCCGACGGCGTGCTGACGATCACGCTGAACCGGCCCGACAGGCTCAACGCCTGGACCCCGACGATGGGTGAGGAGCTGATCGCCGCCTTCGACGTGGCCGACAACAGCGACGCCGTCCGAGCGATCATCGTCACCGGCGCCGGCCGTGGGTTCTGCGCCGGCGCCGACCTACAGGCGGGCGGTTCCACCTTTGACTGGCGCGAGCGCGAGCGCGAGCACGGCGACGCCGTCCCGCGCGACGGCGGCGGTCAGTTCACGCTGCGGGTGTTCGACTGCACCAAGCCGGTGATCGCCGCGATCAACGGGCCCGCGGTCGGCGTCGGCGCCACGATGACCCTGCCGATGGACATCCGGCTCGCCGCCGACAGCGCCCGAGTGGGGTTCGTGTTCGCGCGGCGCGGCATCGTGCCCGAGGCGTGCTCGAGCTGGTTCCTGCCCCGCGTGGTCGGCATCAGTCGCGCCATGGAATGGGTCGCCACCGGGCGCGTGTTCTCAGCCCAGGAGGCGTTGGAGGGCGGTCTGGTCCGCAGCGTGCACGCTCAGGACGAGTTGCTGGATGCTGCCCGTGCCATCGCCCGGGAGATCGCCGACAACACCGCCGCGGTGTCGGTGGCGCTGGCGCGGCAGATGATGTGGCGCATGCTCGGCGCCGAACATCCGATGCTCGCCCACCGCGCCGACTCGCGTGGCATGTTCGCGCGCGGGCAGTCGGCCGACGCCGCCGAGGGCATCGCCTCGTTTCTGGAGAAGCGGCCGCCACGATTCCCCGACCGCGTCAGTGACGGCCTGCCCGACATTATGCCCTCGTGGGTGGCGCCTGGGTTCGAGTGACCATTCGCGCGTAACGCCCGGCGCGGTGCCGGACAATTCGTCTGTCGTATGGGAGCGGAGACAAACCAGGACCGGCGCGCCGCATTCGAGCGGCTGTTTGACGCCCACTACTGGGCGGTGCGCGCCTATGTCCTCAGGCGGGCGCCCTCGTCCTCGGTGGAGGACATCGTCGCCGAAACGTTCCTGGTGGCCTGGCGCCGGCGCGATTCCCTCGGCGACGATCCGCTGCCGTGGCTGCTGGGCGTCGCACGCCGGGTGCTGGCCAACCAGCATCGCGCGGAGCGGCGCCGGGGTGCGCTGACCGCCCGGCTGGGGAGCGTGTTGCCGGCGCCGGCCCCGGACTGGGACCCGCCCGCGGCGATGAGCGACGAGCTGGCGGTGGCGATGGTGAGGCTGTCGCCCCAGGAGCGCGAGGCACTGCTCCTCGTCGCGTGGGAGGGCCTCGAGCCGGCGCGGGCCGCCCGGGCCGCCGGGTGCAGCCCCGGGGCGTTTCGCGGCCGGCTGCATCGCGCGCGCCGCCACGTCACCGCCGCTCTCGCCGGGACCCCCCTCGCATCTCACTCGTCGATCGCCGGAGAGGCGCCATGACCACAGACGACCCCGTCATCACCGAACTCGGCGAGGCCAACCCGGTCTCCGGCGGGGCCTCCCCCGACCCGGGCGACCGCGCCGCGGCGGAGCGGATCATGCGCCGGATTCTGGCCGAGACCCCGCCGAGCCCGCCACGTCGTAAAGCGGGGATCCTGGTGCCGGCCCTCTCGGTCGTGGTGGTGCTCGTGGTCGCGGCTGTGGCCCTGAGAACCGGCGGCGGCTCATCCCACACGAGCCCGTCCAGCGGCCGCGGCCTGACGATCACCCTCGCCGCGCAACCCACGGCGCAGACACCTGAGATCACATCGAGCGCAATGACCCGGGAGCTAGAGCTCATCCGCCGACGGCTCGGCTCGGTCCTGAGCCACTTCAGCGTCACCCGCACGCGCCCGAACAGCCTGGTGATCACCGCGCCCCAGGCGTCCGCCGCGCAGCGGGCGCGGATCATCCCGCTGATCACCCAGCCCGCGCAGCTCTACGTCTATGACTGGGAGGCCAACGTCGTGGCGCCCAACGGGCGGACGGCCGCGCAGGACCTGCAAACCCACGACAGCTCGGTCCTCGCGCTCAGCCAGGGGGGGAGTGTCGGGCCCGGCACGCCGGACGCGGGCAGCATGTCGCTGCATGACGCGGTGATGCTCGGCGCCAGGCAACCATCGCGCACCGCGTCGCGCTTCACGGCCCGAGTCGGCCCGGAGTACTACATGTTCGGCGCGCCCGGCAGCGCTGCCTGCGCGGCGGCCGCGGCGGCCGCGGCGGCCGCGCCTCAGGCCGGGACGCACTGCCTGCTCGCGGGGCCCCTGGACCTGCCCGGCTCCGCCAGCCGTCAGCGGGCGATCGCTGCCCTGGCGGCCCAACTTCCCGCCGGCGTGAACGCCTCGGCCGGCCAGGTGCTGGCGGTGTCGCAGGGCACGCGTATCCTCCAGGCAGTCGCGCCCGACCACGTGAGCTTCGCCAGCCCGTCGGCGCGGTTCTTCGTGCTACGCGACGACGCGGCGCTGACCGGCGGCGACACCGTGAGCCCCCGGGAGAGCGTCGACGCAGCGCGGCAGCCGGCCGTCAGCTTCGGACTCACGGGCGCCGGCGAGCGCGCGTTCCAGGCCGCGACGAGGGACGTCGCCAGGCGCGGCACCGAGCTCAGCCGGCTGGGCGAGTCGCTCGACCAGCACTTCGCGATCGTCCTGGACAGCCGGCTCCTCACGGTCCCCTCGATCGATTTCAGGCAATACCCGAACGGCATCCGGACCGATCGCGCCGACGTGACCGGCGGCTTCACCCGCCAGTCCGCCGCGGACCTCGCGACGCAGCTGCGCTACGGGCCTCTCCCGCTGGCGCTGCGCGTCGTTCCCTGAGGCCTCAGCTCACGCCGCTGGGCTCGCGGTCCTTGGCCGCCACATGGGTGACGGGCAGCCCGATCGCCTTGGCCTTGCTGATGAGATCCAGCTTCAGCCAGCGCGAGATCCCCAAAGGCAGCGTCGAGATGATGATCTCGTCGTAGTGGCCGAGGTTGACCGCGTCATGGATCGCCATGAGCGGCTCGGGATCCCCCACGCTGCCGGTCACCTCCTGGCTCGCCGCCTGCGAGAGCTTGGGCAACGCGTCCGCCAGCACGGCGTTGGCTTCGCGCTCGCCCGCTTCGATCGGGTCGACGACCTTGTGCATCCCGTGCGGTCGGCGCGGCACCACCATGTGAAAGCGGACCGGACCCTGCTGGGCGCGCTCGTGCACCGCCTCCAGCAGCGCGCTGTTGGCCGCGGTCTGGTGCGCTACGACAAGGACACTGGCCGGGTCAGGCATCTGTTCACCTCCATCGAGGCTGCGTCCGGTCCCAAACGAGTATTCCACCGGTCTGCGGGTGTCACAAGGGGCAAGGCGCCCCGCCGGCGACGGTAGGCTGCGGCCGTGGCAGCGCCGGACCTTCAGGCCCTTCTCGGCGAGCTGGCCGACCTGGCCGCCACCGCTGGCGCGCGGACACGGGCCCACGCCTACGGCAGCGACCCCGAGCAGATCGCCGACCTGCTGCTGCCGGGCACCGGGGGGCCGCATCCGGTGGCCGTCCTGCTGCACGGAGGCTTCTGGCGCGCGCGCTTCACGAGGTCGACGATGGCGGCACTGGCGACGGATCTCGCTGATCGCGGCTGGGCGTCGTGGAACGTCGAGTACCGCCGCGCGGGCAACGGCGGCGGCGTGCCCGAGACGCTGGACGACGTGCGCCGCGCCATTGCCGTGCTCGCCCAGGTAGAGCACCCGCTCGACCTCGCGCGCGTGGTCATCATCGGCCACTCGGCGGGCGGCCAGCTGGGATTGTGCGTGGCCGACGAGCCCACGGTGTCGGCAGTCGTGTCGCTGGCCGGCGTCTGCGATCTCACCGACGCTTACGCGCGGGCCATCGGCGAGTCCGCCACGCTCGAGTTCATGGGCGCGGGGCCGGCCGAGCGTCCCGGCGCCTACCGGCTGGCCGATCCGCTTCAGCGGCTCCCGGCCGGCGTGCCCGTGCTCCTGGTGCACGGCGACGCCGACCAGCGGGTGCCCGTCGAGCAGAGCCGACGCTACGCCCGGGCCGCAGCGGCCGCGGGCGACGATCACTGCGAGCTGATGGAGCTGCCCGGCGTGGATCACTTCGCGCTGATCGATCCGCGCACCGACGCGTGGGCTGCGATCGCGGCGCGACTGGGCACAATGGTGCCGTGACTGGCACCAGGCGCGCGCCCATCATCGTCGTCGGCGGTGGGATCGGAGGCCTGACGACCGCGCTGGCGCTGCACCGGCGCGGGCTGGCGTGCCGCGTCTTCGAGCAGTCGCCCTCGATCCGCGAGCTCGGCGTGGGCATCAACACGCTGCCGCATGCGATCGGAGAGCTTCAGACGCTCGGCCTGCTCGAGCGGCTGGACGCGGTGGCGGTGCGCACCCACGAGCTCATCTACATGAACCGGTTCGGCCAGGAGGTGTGGAGCGAACTGCGCGGCTTGGACGCCGGCCACCCGGTGCCCCAGTTCTCCATCCACCGCGGCGTGCTCCAGGGCGTGCTGCGCGACGCGGTGGTGCAACGCCTGGGCGAGGAGGTCATCTGCACCGGCTGCCGGCTGACCGGGTTCGAGCAGGACGACGACGGCGTGACGGTGACGTTCGGCGACCACGAGGGCGCCGTCGCCGAGACGGTGCGCGGGGAGGCGCTGATCGGCGCCGACGGCATCCACTCGACCGTCCGTGAGGCGCTGGTGGCCGGCGAGCCGCCGCCGCGTTGGAACGGGACGATGCTGTGGCGTGGCGCCACCGACTGGCCGGTGTTCCTCACCGGCCGTTCGATGATCATCGCCGGCGGCATGGCGGCCAAGGTGGTGCTGTACCCGATCGGCGCCGGCAGCGACGCCGACCACCGGCTCACCAACTGGGCGGTGATGGTCAAGATCGGCGAGGAGGGAACGCCGCCACCCCACCGCGAGGACTGGTCGCGGCCCGGGCGGCTGGACGAGGTGATGCCCCACGTGGATCGCTTCAGCATCAGCGAGGTGGCTGTCCCGGCGCTCATCCACTCCACTCCGGTGTTCTGGGAGTACCCGGTGTGCGATCGCGACCCCATCGACCGGTGGTCGCACGGCCGGGTGACGCTGCTCGGCGACGCGGCCCACCCCATGTACCCGGTCGGCTCCAACGGCGCAAGCCAGGCCGTCCTCGACGCCATGCGGCTCGCTGACGAGTTGGCCGACACCAGTGACGTCGTCGCGGCCCTGAGTCGCTATGAGGACGCGAGGCTGGGGCCGACCGCGGAGATCGTCCACTCCAACCGCACGGGCGGGCCCGAGGGCGTCATCGACGCCGTGGAGGACATCGCGCCCGACGGCTTTGACGACGTGGAGGCGGTGCTGCCCTACGCCGATCGCGAGGCGATCGTCCGCGGCTACGCCCAGAAGGCGGGCTTCGCCGTCCCAGGCACTCGACAGGCAACCACGACAAGGAGCACCGGCATGACCGCACCCAGCACACCCGACGTGATGGCCGCCGACGCGTCGGTGGACGACATCACGTGGCACATCCTCGGCCAGATCTACCGCCCCAAGCAGGTCACCGACGACTCGTTCGCCTGGCACGCCGAGCTGCCGCCGGACACGTTCGTGCCACCCCACATCCACCCCACCCAGGATGAGTACGTGTACGTGATCGACGGCGAGCTGACCCTGTTCGACGGCGAGGCCGACCGCGTCGCTACCGCCGGCGATCTCGTGCGCCTGCCCCGGGGCAAGCCCCACGGGCTGTTCAACCGCTCGGGCCAGACGCTCCTGTGCTGGTTCTGGGTGACGCCGAAGGCCAAGCTCTACGACCTGTTCGTCGGCATCGACGCGATGGCGGACCAGAACCCGGACGACGTCGTAGCGCTCTCCGCCCGGCATGAGGTCGAGTTCCTGCCGCCGCCCAACCGCTGACGTAGCGGCGGCGTACAGTCGTTCGATGGCCACCTGGGACGATGTGCGGCGGTTGGCGCTGGCGCTGCCCGAGACCTCCGAGCGCGAGTCGCGCGGCTTGAGGCAATGGCGGGTGAAGGACAAGCTGTTCGTGTGGGAGCGCCCGTTGCGGGCATCCGATCTGGAGGCCCTGGGCGACCCCGCCCCGGACGGGCCGATCCTCGGCGCCCGCGTCGAGCACCTCGTTGCCAAGGAGGCCTTGGTGGCAGACCCGTCCGGCGTCTACTTCACGACGCCGCACTTCGACGGATACCCGTCGATCCTGGTGGCGCTTGACCGGATCACGCCCGCCGACCTCGAGGAGATCACGACCGAGGCCTGGCTGGCGCGCGCTCCGGCGAAGCTGGCCCAGGCGTACCTGAATGACCGCTGAGGCTCTCGTAGATCGCCACCGTCTGATCCGCGATGGCCGGCCAGGCGAAGTGCTCCGTCACTCGCCGTCGGCCAGCGCGCCCCATCTCGTCGGCGAGCGACGGGTCGGCGATGAGCGCGTTCACGCGCTCGGCGAACGCGCGGGCGAAGGCCTCGGGGTCGATCGGGTCGATCTGGCCGGGGGCCTGCTCCAAGGGCACGAGGAAGCCGGTTTCGCCGTCTGAGACCACCTCCACGATCCCGCCCGTCGCCGAGGCGACCACCGCCGCCTCACAGGCCATCGCCTCCAGGTTGACGATCCCCAGCGGCTCGTAGATCGACGGGCACGCGAACACCGTGGCGCGGCTGAGGAGCTGGATGACGTCGGTCTTGGGCAGCATCTCATCGATCCAGAAGATCCCGTCGCGGCTGGCCTGCAGGCGCTGCACGCCCGCGGCCACCTCGGCGCCGATCTCAGGGGTGTCCGGGGCGCCGGCGCACAGCACCAGCTGCGCCGCCGGATCGAAATGGGCGGCGGCGCGCACCAGCAGTGGGACCCCCTTCTGGCGCGTGATCCGTCCCACGAACACCACCGACGGGCGACTCGGGTCCACTCCGACGCGTTCCAGCACGTCGGTGCCGGGATCCGGGGCATATTCGGCGGTGTCGATGCCGTTGTAGACGACGTGGACACGCCCTTCGTCGATCGCCGGGTAGGAGGAGAGGATGTCGCGCTTGGAGCCCTCGGACACGGCGATCACCGCCTCGGCCCCCTCTAGCGCCACGCGCTCGCAGAAGCTCGACAGCGCGTAGCCGCCCCCGAGTTGCTCGGCCTTCCACGGGCGCAGCGGCTCGAGCGAGTGGACGGTGGCCACGTGCGGGATCCCGTAGGTCAGCTTGGCCAGGTGGCCCCCGAACTGGGCGTACCAGGTGTGGGTGTGCACCACCTCGGCGGTCTCGGTGCCGGCGGCCATGAGCAGGTCCACCGACATCGCCTGCAGGGCCGCCAGATGCGGCGAGTCCCCGGCCAGCGCCTCCCACGGGCGGTACGCGTGGACGGCGGGATCGTCGCGATCCGCTCCCCAGCAGTGCACCGACAGGTCCACGCGCGAGGCGAGCTCACGCGCCAGGTACTCCACGTGGACGCCCGCGCCGCCGTAGACCTCGGGCGGGTACTCGCGCGTGAGCAGCGCGACGCGCATCGTCACGTGGTCAGGCGCGCCGGCACCCGGGCGCCCTTCGGGATCACCACGACCCCGGCGTCGGACACGGTGAAGCCGGCGGCCCGATCAGCCTCAAGGTCGACGCCGACCTCCGCTCCCGGCTCGACGTAGACGTCCTTGTCGAGGATCGCGTTGCGGACGATCGCGTGGCGGCCCACCTCCACGCCCGAGAACAGCACGGAGTGCTCGACCTTGGCGTAGGAATGCACGTGCACGGCAGGGGACAGCACGGACTTCGTCACCGCCGCGCCGGAGATGATCACCCCTGAGCACACCATGGAGTCCATGGCGTAACCCATGCGGCCGTCGTCGTCGGCGAACACGAACTTGGCCGGTGGGAAGGGCTCGGGCAGCGTCAGGATCGGCCACTCCATGTTGTAGAGGTTGAACACCGGGTGCACGGAGATGAGGTCCATGTGGGCGTCATAGAACGCGTCTAGGGTCCCTACGTCGCGCCAGTAGCCTCGGTCGCGCTCGGTCGCGCCCGGGACCTCGTTGGCGGCGAAGTCATAGACCTGCGCGGTCCCGGACTCCACCAGCATGGGGATGATGTTGCCGCCCATGTCGTGGGAGGAGTCGCGGGTCCCGGCATCGAGCGTGACCGCATCGACGAGCGTGTTGGTGGAGAAGACGTAGTTGCCCATCGAGGCGTACACCTGGTCGGGCGTGGCGGGCAGCCCGACCGGGTCCTTGGGCTTCTCGCGGAAGGCGGTGATCGTCTGGCCGTCGGCGGCGGTCTCGATCACCCCGAACTGGTCAGCCTGCTCGATCGGCACCCGGATCGCCGCCACCGTCACCGCCGCGCCGGAATCGAGGTGCTGGCGCACCATCTGCTCGGGGTCCATGCGGTAGATATGGTCGGCCCCGAACACGATGACGGCCTCAGGCCGCTCGTCGCGCAGCAGGTTGAGATTCTGGTGGATCGCGTCGGCCGAGCCCTGGAACCAGTAGGGGCCGCGCCGCATCTGCGCCGGGACCGGCGCCACATAGTTGCCCAGTAGCGGCGACAGCCGCCACGTCGTTGAGATGTGGCGGTCCAGAGAGTGGCTCTTGTACTGCGTGAGGACGACGATGCGCCGGTAGCCCGCGTTGACGAGGTTCGACAGGGCGAAGTCGACGAGCCGGTAGTTGCCGCCGAAGGGGACCGCCGGCTTGGCTCGGTCCAGCGTCAGCGGCGAGAGCCGTTTGCCCTCGCCCCCGGCCAAGACGATCGCGAACACGTTGTTTTGGTCGGCGGTCTTCATCCGGCTCGCCTCCTGTGCGCGGTCAGGACCCTCGCGCACAGTTCAGCGTTAACCGACCCGCTCGTGGTTTTTGGTCCGTCGTCAGCGCCTGGCGGGCGGCGATCTCCGCCGCCCGCGTCAGGCGTTGACTGCCCCCGGACGTTCCTCGGCCATCTGCTGCACCAGCCCGGGTCCTAGCGCCCCCAGGAACTTGGGATGGTGATGGGCGAGGTGAACCTGTGCCGCGTCAAAGAGCTGCCCCCTACTTTCGCCGGCGAGCTGCGCCCCGCACTCGCAGACGATCCTGCTGCGCTCTTCGTTGATCGCGTTCCTCATGAATCGCTTTGTTACGGCGTGGGTTTCCCGTGCTGCTGCTCGTGGTCCGCGGCCCCCGGTTGGCCACGCACCAGAAAGCTGTCATTGGTGCGTTGGCAAACCGTTTCCAGAACGTTTCCAAACCGGTGGGGGTGGGAGCATCCGATCAGTTTTTCCGGGTAGAACGCGACAAAACTCCGATCGCGGCGCGAGGTTTTCTACCGCGTCGCCCCCCGTGCGCACAACGCTGCTAAACCGTGGGCAGGTGGCACGGTTTTCTGTGTTATGACGCCTGCCCATGGCGGCACGGATCCTCCTCGTCTCCCAGGCCGCGGCCGCCTGCCGCGGGGGGCTGTCCGCTAGAGCTCGGCGTTGACGAGCGCCGTCCCGGCGCTGAGCGCGCGCAGCTTGGCGAAGGCCAGCGCGCGCGGCAGGTACTTCATCCCGCAGTCGGGCGCCGCCACCAGGCGCTCGGCGGGGACGTGCCGCAGGGCGGAGCGAAGGCGATCGGCGACGCGCTCCGACGACTCGGCCTCGGGATCGCCCAGGTCGAGCACGCCGAGCAGGATGGTCTTGGGGGCGAGTTCGGTGAGCTGGCCCAGGTCGAGCTGGGGCTGTGCCGCCTCCACCGAGACCTGCTGGGCGCTCGAGTCCGCCAGCTCGCCCAGGAACTCGTAGCGGTTGCGGTCCTTGGGGCCGACCACCGCCGCGTAGCCGAAGCACATGTGCACCGCGGTGGTGGCGGTCAGGCCGTCAAGCGCGGCGTCGATGGCGCGTACCGCGATGCGCCGGGCGCCCTCCGGGTCGTTGCGCAGCCACGGCTCGTCGAGCTGGACGATGTCGGCGCCCGCGGCCTGTAGCGCGCGCGCCTCGGCGTTGACCGCGGCGGCAAGGTCCATGACCAGCTCGTCAAAGTCGTCGTAGGCCTCGTTGGAGGCCTGCTGGGCCATGGTGAACGGGCCCGGGAGGGTGATTTTGATCGTGCGGTCGGTGTGTGCGCGCAGGAACTCGACGTCGCGGACCTCAACCGGACCGCGCCAGCGCACCGGCGCGACCACGCGCGGCACCACCCGATCCCCGGATCGGGTCGCGATGGTGGCCGGGTGCTCGGCGTCGACGCCGTCCAGCGCGGTCGCGAACCGGTTGGAGTAGCTCTCGCGGCGCATCTCGCCGTCGGTGATGGTGTCGATCCCAGCCCGCTCCATATCGCGGATGGCCAGCAGCGTGGCGTCGTCCTGCGCCTCCTCCAGGAACAGCTCGGCGACTCGCCATGCCTCGCTCACCCGCACGCGCGGGACCGAATGCGAGCCCAGGGCGTCGCGGTCGATCAGCCAGTTGGGCTGCGGGTAGCTGCCGACGACGCTGGTGCTCAGTGGTCCCGCGGTGGTCATCGGCCGGGCGGGCCCGTGTCGGCGCGCACGGTCACGGTCCCGACGATATCCCAACGGTGTTGCCCGGGTCCCAGCGCCCCCAGGAACTCGGGATGGTGATGGGCAGGTGAGCCTCTGTCCGGCGAGACGAGCCGCATTCACAACGTTTGCGCGCGGCCCCGATGTCGTTGCCGCCGGTGATCCAACCGAGCGCCGCTCCCGTATCAGGCCGTGACCAGATCACTCGAGTTCCGTGAAGGGAGACTCGCGATGTCCGCAGCGCAGCATGAGTCAGGATCCGATCGCAGACAGTTTCTGCGCAGGGGCGCCGCCACGGGCGCCGGGATGGTGGCCGGCGTGTCCGGTCTGGGGATGCTGGTGCCGTCATTCGCTGCCGCCCAGGGCGGAGGCGTGACCTCCGGCGACGTGGCCATCGTCGCGGCGGCGCAGATCGCCGAGGCCCTGGCCGTCACCACCTACACCAACATCATCGACAGGGCGCCGTTCTTCAAGCGCCTGGCCGAGGACGACCAGGGCTACCTGATCGCCGCGCGCCACGAGGAGATGTCGCACTACGCGCTGGAGAAGAGCGTGACCGGCAAGCCCTCGCCGTTCACCACCTTCTACTACCCGCCGAAGATGTTCGCCGACGCGCAGACCACGCTCGATGTCCTCGTCACGTTGGAGGACGCGTTCATCGCCGCCTACCTGGTGGGGGTGCGCAACTTCAGCACCCCGGACCTGCGCGTCCTGGCGGCCCGGATCATGGGCATCGAATCAGACCACCGCACCCTCGCCCGCGTGCTCGGTGGAGACGTCTCGAGCAATGACGGAGGCCCGATCAAGAAGATCACCGGCGTCCAGGGCAAGGCCGAGAGCGCCGATCCGCCCAACAACAACGGCTACGAGCGGACGCTGAAGTGGACGAAGATCAGCCAGGCCGTCACCGCCCTGACGCCGTTCGCCGATCCGGCGGCCGCCGCCAAGGCCAAGTTCGACACCAGCAAGGCCTATCACTTCAAGCCGTTCGTCCCTCGCCTCCCCGAGCCGCTGGGCGCGTTTCACTCCTTCGCCGGCTGATCCGTTTCCGGGGTGACGCCGGCGCGAGGTGGCGCGGTTCGGGGGCGCCGCGCCACCTCGGGGGCCTCAGGTTCCGTTCAGCGCAGCCGCTTGGACATGACGAACACGTCGTCTCGCCCGTAGCCGATCGCGTTGTAGAACGCCAGGACCGCGTCGGGCCAAAGGGCGACCGCCTCGTGAAACCGGGCCGGTGTCAGCGACTCGATGTGCATCGCGGTGAAGACGATGCCATGGAGGCGCGCCGGCGCTGTGTATGTTCGGGGCCGATGATCGACCCCATCGCCGCCAACGGCCGGCCCGAGCTGGTCATCTTCGACTGTGACGGCGTGCTCGTGGACAGTGAGCCGCTGGCCATCCGCGTCGACGCCGTCATGCTCGCCGAGTTCGGGATGCGGCTGACTGCGGCGGAGATCATCGACCGGTTCGTCGGCCGCTCGCCGTCGGTAATGCGCGCGGCGGTTGAGGAGCATCTGGGCCGCCGCCTCGCTGACGACTGGATGGCGCCCTACCGCGCCCGCTTCAACGAGGCCTTCGAGGCCGAGCTGCAACCGATCGCGGGCATCGAGGCCGCCCTCGATGCCATCCCGGCCCAGACGTGCGTCGCGTCGAGCAGCGAGCCCGACCGGCTCGTCTACAAGCTGAAGCTGACCGGGCTCTACGAGCGCTTCGCCGGGCGGATCTTCAGCGCCAGCGAGGTGCTCAACGGCAAGCCGGCGCCCGACCTGTTCCTCCACGCCGCCGAGCGCATGGGCGTCGCGCCCGCGGCGTGCGCGGTCGTGGAGGACAGCCAGTACGGCGTGCAGGCCGCCCGCGCCGCGGGTATGCACGTGTTCGGCTATGCCGGCAGCGTGACCCCGGCGCGAATGCTCGAGGGACCGGGCACCACCGTGTTCGACGACATGCGAGAGCTGCCCCGGCTGCTGCAAAGCCGGTAGCGTCCGCGTTCATGGCCGATCCCAGCTTCCGCTTGGTCTGCGACCCCGACGCCCTCGCCGGAGCCCCGTCGGGCTGGGCGCGCGAGATGCTCCACGACGGCGAGATCGCCCTCCTGGCCGGTAACGGCGGCCTGGACGCGATCAACGCCGTCGCCCACGACCTCGACCTGGTCAGCGTCCCGGTGGTGCGTGGGGAGGACTCGGCCCCGCGCCAGGAGCAGACCGTAATGGCCTACGCCGGGCATCTCCCGCTGGTGTGGGTCGGCGTGGGCTTCGGCGATGCCGCTGCGGCGTGGGCACGTGACCGCGGGCCGATGACGCTGCTCGTCACCGCCGCGGCGCCACTGTCCGAGGAGGAGCGACGGCGGATCGAGCGCTTCGTGGCCACGCTCGGGCGCCAGTCCGAGTAGGCCGTCAGTCGCGGACGACCGCGGTCCCGGAGACCGAATCGGAGAGGTTTCTGGCGCCGCGGCGCCCCGACCTAGGATGGATGAGGTGAAGCGCATCGGATTTCTCTCCTTCGGCCACTGGCAGCCGGTGCCGGGCTCGCGCACGCAGACGGCGCAGGATGCGCTGAGCCAGACGATCGAGCTGGCCGAGGCCGCCGAGGAGATCGGGCTGGACGGCGCGTTCGTGCGCGTGCATCACTTCGCGCGCCAGCTCGCCTCGCCGTTTCCGTTGCTAAGCGCGATCGGCGCTCGCACACGCCGGATCGAGATCGGAACGGCGGTGATCGACATGCGCTACGAGAACCCGCTGTACATGGCCGAGGCCGCGGCCGCGGCCGACCTCATCAGCGGCGGGCGCCTCCAGCTCGGCATCAGCCGCGGGTCGCCGGAGCCCGCGTTGCGCGGCTCGGAGGCGTTCGGCTACCACCCGCGCGAGGGCAGCACCGATGCCGACATGGCTCGCGAGCACACCCGGCTGTTCCGTACCGCCATCTCCGGGGCGGGCGTGGTCCCCGCCGACGTCCGCATGACCGGATCGGCCGCCCTCTTGCCCATCCAGCCGCAGTCTCCCGGCCTCGCCGAGCGCATCTGGTGGGGGTCGGGCACGCGCGGCACGGCCGAGTGGACGGCGCAGCAGGGCATGAGCCTGATGAGCTCCACGCTGCTGGTGGAGGACACCGGGGTCCCGTTCGACGAGCTCCAGGCCGAGCAGATCCAGCGGTTTCGCCAGGCGTGGGCGGAGGTGGGCTGGGAGCGCGAGCCGCGGGTATCGGTCAGCCGCAGCGTCCTGCCGATCATCACCGACGCCGACCGGCGCTACTTCGGGGGCCGCGCGGCGCTGCCGGCCGAGGACCAGGTCGGGTATCTGGAAGGGGTCCTGGCGCGCTTTGGCCGCAGCTACGTCGGCGAGCCCGACGTCATCGCCGAGGAGCTCAGTGCGGACCGGGCGGTGCGCGATGCTGACACCCTGCTCCTCACCGTCCCCAACCAGCTCGGCGTCGAGTACAACGCGCAGATGCTGGACACGATCGCGCGCCACATCGCGCCGGCGATCGGGTGGCAGCCCGCCCTCAGCCCGACGTCCTAGCCGCCCATGTTCACCGCGTAGACGTTGGAGGGCACGATCGTCACCACAACGCGGCTCTCGCCCGGCTGGTCATGATCGCGGACGTTGGCGCTGTACTTGGCGCCTAGCTTGCCCGCGAACGCGTAGTCGTCGTCAGGCGTCACCGTGGCGCGCCCGCGGACCGACAGGTACCGATAGGGGTTCTCCAGGTCGAGGATCATCAGACCGCACTCCGGGCGCTGCCGGAGGTTGCGCGTCTTGAGTCGGGACGAGTTGAGCGACGTCTTCAGCTCGCCCTCGTCGTGCAGGAACCAGACCTCGGTGAGCTGCGGCAATCCGTCCTTGCCGATGGTCGCCAGCGTGGCGACCTGTGCGTCGAGCAGATCGCGATGGGAATCCGGGAAGGTGGTCATGTCGCGGATTGTTGCGAACTCCACGGTCTCCCGAAGTTCAGTCCTCGGCGGACCCGTCCTCCTCGGTGCTCTCCAGCCCGGCGGCGGCGGCCAGGCTGTTGGAGGCGTCGACCATCTCGTCCAGCTGGGCCAGCAGCGCCAGCGCGTCCTCATCGCGGCCACACTCGCGCTCAAACGACTCGTAGCGTGCGCGGATGTCGGGAAGGTCGTGGGGCGCCAGGGCCGTGAGGGGGCGTGCCCGGAAGCTGGCCTGTACCGCTCCGAGCAGTTCGTCGATCCCGTCCTGGAGCGGTTGGAGGCCAGGGTGGGGACGGCGCTCGCGCTCGTCCTGGACGTCGAGGCGCAGCACGTGGGCCGCCTGCACGAGCCGGCGCATCGTCGCCAGCGCACGCTGGCTCTGGGAGGCATCGATCTGGCGGGTGGCGGGCTCAGACAGCGAGCGCGCCACCGTGGACTCCGCGGTGGTGCGGTCCAGTCGCGCGCGTCGCGCCAGGCCGCGCATCCGCTGGTCGCCGGGCCGGCGGCCGGCCACCGTCGCCGCCAGCACGCCGTTGACGTAGGCGCGCTCGGAGCCGACCAGGTCCGAGAGGGACTGCCACGCCGACGTGCGTGCCCACGTCGGCCACAGCGCGTAGGCGAGCAGGCCGATGAAGCCGCCGACGAGCGTGTCGACCAGCCGGTCGGTCGCGGTCGCCAGGGTGTCGGGACTGACCACGTTGAGCAGGAACACCACCAGCGCGGTGATGAAGCCGTAGCCCACGGCGAAGCTGGCCGGGAACACCGAGTAGCCCGCCCAGGCGAGCAGGCCGACCAGCACGATGGTCGCCCCGCCCGCCGGGTGCACCGTCACCGCGATGGCGCCCGCCAGCGCGACGCCCAGCGTGGTGCCCAGCGCTCGCTCGGCACCCCGCGTGAAGGTGGCCCCGAACTCCGGGCGCAGCACCGTCGCCGCCGCCACCACCATCCAATAGCTGCGCTGCAGGGGGAGCTCCCGCGCCAGCATCGTGGCGCCCGGCACCACCACCGCCAGCCGCACGGCGTGCCGGCCTGCGGGGGAGTGCAGCGACATGTTGGCCCGCAGCTGCTCGAGGTCGGCGCGCAGCCGCTGCAGCGGCTGGTTGGTGCGCGGGTGGGGCCGGCGGCTGCGCATGCCGCCGCCCTTGCCCGCCGCAGGTGCCAGCGAGGCGACGGCGCGGATCTGCCCGGCGAGCGCGGCCAGGCGCCGGTCCATGTGCAGCGCGGGGTCGCCGCCGTCATAGGACCGGACGGCGGCGTCGAGCTCGGCGGCGCGCCGCTCCAGCCGCTGGGCGGCGTCGGCGTCGCCCTGGATCGCCTCGGCGGCGGCGTCCAGGGCGGCCGCGGTGAGAGACAGCGAGCGGCGCACCGGGCTGTGGTCAGGCGCAGGCTCCACCGCGCCGGCGGCGCGGAGCTGGCGCAGCAGCACGTGGATCGCCACGAGCTGCACCCGCAGCCGGAAGGCCTCGTTGACGAGGCTGCGCAGGGTCGTCACCGCCGCGTCGCCGAACATGGCAGGCGAGGCCAGGGCCGTCTCGGCGGCGTCGATCGACTGGGCCGCGGGGATCGTGGAGGCCTCGTCGGAGGCGGCCGCCAGCGTAGACAGCGCGCGGTAAGCGGCGGCGGTGGCGGTGCGCTGGGTGCGCAACGGCAGCGGCCAGCGCACGATGCTGAGGAAGGCCACCTGGGCCAGGCCGCCGGTGAGGACAAGCGTCGCCAGGCCCAGAGCCTGGGAGGCGCCTCCGCTGAGGCGGCCGAACACGACGAAGGCGATCATCGCCTGCGTGCCCACGACGCCGCCGCGGTTCCCGAGCGAGACGAGCAGGCCCGCCAGCGCCGCCCACAGGCACAGGATCGGGATGTGAAGCCAGGTGACCGCGCCGGTGATGGAGCCAATGAACGTCGACAGCGCCATGGCGAAGGCGTCGGTGGCCATCAGCGCTAGGGGCGGGCGTCCGCCGCTCACGCGCCACGCAATCCCGGCGAGCATGGCACCGGCGCCCATGGTGACTCCCCACACCGGCTTGCCGATCGCGATGCCGATGGTCAGGACCGACGCGACCGGGATCGCCGCCAGCAGCCCAGCGTCGAAGGAGACGAGCTTGCGGTCAAAGCGCGCCGCCTCGCGGACCGCGCGGGTGACCGCCACCGCGGTGGGCAACGACTGATGGCTGCGCTGCGGAGAGGCGGCGGTCATCGGCGCACGACGTTGTGCAGCTCCTCGCCCGCGACCCAGCGAACGAGCTGGTCGCCGGCCAGCGCGGCGGCGCGGGCGTTCCCGGCGGGCGAATCGCCGGCGATGTGGGGAGTGATGGAGAGGACGCCCGGGGCGCTCCACAGCGGGTGGGCGTCGGGCAGCGGCTCGGGATCGGTGACGTCGAGAACGGCGCGCAGGCGGCCCGAGGTCACCTCGGCCACGAGCGCGTCGGTGTCCACCACCGGGCCGCGCGCGGCGTTGACGAGGACGGCGTCGTCGCGCATGGCCGCCAGCCGGCGGGAATCGATGAGCCCGCGCGTGGCGTCGGTCAGCGGCGCCAGGATCACGACAGCGTCGGCGCGGGGCAGCAGCGCCTCGAGCTCGTCCACGCCGCGCAGATCATCCCGCGCGCGCGAGGCGACGCCGATCACCTCGGTCCCGAAACCCGCCAGGTGCTGCTCGACGAGCCGTCCAATCGATCCCATGCCGACGACCACGACAGTCCAGCCTCCGAGGTCGGTGAGGCTGCGATCGCTCCAGGCGTCCAGGCGCGCGCACTGCAGCAGCTGGGTGGTGGCGCCCAGCAGCGCGCCCACGACCCACTCGGCCACCGGGGCGTCGCGGGCGCCGCGGGCGCTGCACAGGGTCGCCTGGGCCGGGACCCGGCTCTCGATCCAGTCCGTCCCCGCCGACAGCACCTGGACGACGGCGACACGGGTGAGCGAGGGCAGGCGCTCGAGCACGTCGGGGGCCTCGGACGAGGGGACGAGGAAATCGACGGTCTCGAGGTCCAGGCCATCGTCCACCTCCACGACCTCGACGTGGTCGGGTGCGCGGGCGCAGACGGCGTCCAGCGCCGGTGCGATCACCGCGGCGCGAATCGGGCCGTTCGGTGCGGAGCCGGGGGTCACCCGGCCAAGTGTGCCTCAGATGAGCGACCCTTACCGGCGTGCCGACCGCGAGCAAGGGCGCCATCGGCGCCGTGATCTTCGACATCGGCGGGGTCCTCCTGGACTGGAACCCTCGCTACCTGTACCGCCGGCTCATGGATGACGAGGAGGCGATGGAGCGCTTTCTGCGCGAGGTGTGCACGATGGAGTGGCACGAGGCCAACGACCTCGGGGTTCCCTTCGAGGTCACCTGTGCCCAGCTGGCAGGCGAGCATCCCGAGCACGCCGAGCTTATCTGGGCCTGGGGCCGGCGCACCGAGGAGATGGTGGGCGGGCCGATCGACGGGACCGTGGCCATCCTCCGCGAGCTCAAGGAGGACGGGAACGTCCGGCTGTTCGCGCTGACCAACATGGAGGCCACCACCTATCCGCTACGACGCGAGCGCTACGAGTTCCTGCGCTGGTTCGACGGCACCGTCGTGTCCTCGTCAGAGGGGGTGATCAAGCCCGACGAGCGGATCTTCCGGGTGCTGCTCGAGCGCTACGGGCTGACGGCCGCCTCGACGCTCATGGTCGACGACAATCCGCGCAATGTCGCGGCGGCGGCGACGCTCGGGATGCCGACGGTGCTGTTCGAGTCGCCCGAGGCGCTGCGACGGACCCTTGAGGAGCACGGCGTTCTCGGCTCCGGGCCGCTCTCCTAGTGGAAGGCCACTCAGCGGTGCAACGAGCCTGCGCCGATCATCGACGCGGCCTCCGAGCACGTGGTGCGGCGCCTGGTGCGGTGCGAGTGCGGGGGTTGCGGTGCGCACTGCAACGCGATCGCGTCCTGGACGGTCGAGACCTCGTGCCCGAACTGCGGCGCGCTCAGTAGCGCGGCGGGAAGTCGGCCTGAGCGAGCTGGGCAAGCACGACGGCGAGTGACTGGGTGCCCTTCTGCCCCAGACCCTGGCTGCGGACGCCCACGTAGAGCTGCTCGGCCAGCGATGCGCCCGGCAGCACGACGTTCATCGCCCGCGCCTCGGCCAGCGCGATGCCCAGGTCCTTGATGAAGTGGTCCACCTTGAATCCCGGCTCGAGGTCGCCACGCAGCAGGCGCGGGCCGTAGTTGGACAGCGACCATGAGCCGGCGGCGCCGTTCTGGATCGTCGCGAGCGTCTTGTCGAGGTTCAGGCCCGCACGTTGGCCGTAGACGAGCGCCTCGCACACGCCGATCATGCCCGCGGCGATCGCCAGCTGGTTGACCATCTTCGTGTGCTGGCCCGCGCCGGCGCCGCCTTGGCGCTCGATCGTCTTGCCCAGCGGATCGAACACCGGGCGCGCACGGTCAAATGCCTCCTGGTCGCCCCCGACCATGATCACCAGGGTGCCGTTGCGCGCGCCGACGTCGCCGCCCGACACGGGCGCGTCGAGGGCGTCGACCGTCGCGGCGCGGGCGGCCTCGTGGATCTCGACGGCGAGCGAGGGCTCGCTCGTGGTCATGTCGATCAGCAGCGCGCCCTCACGCATGCACTCGAGCACCCGGCCCTCGCCCAGGATGGTGTTGCGCACGTCTTCGGGGGTGCCCAGCATCGTGACCACGACATCGGCGCCTTGCGCGAGCTCGGCCGGTGAGTCGCGCCACTTCGCGCCGGCCTCTACGAGTGCGTCCGCACGGCTCCGGGTGCGGTTGAACACCGACACGTCGTGGCCGCGGTCCAGCAGGTGCCCGGCCATCGGGCCGCCCATGACGCCGGTGCCGATCCAGCCGATGCGCAGCGCCGTTGTCATCGCCGCCATCGTAGATGAATCGGCCGAACCGGCCGGCGCATCACGCCGAGGTCGCGGTTTCCAGCGAGCGGCCCGTCGCTGGGATGCCCAGCAGGACCAAGCCGGCGGTAAGCACGCCGGTGGCCGCCATGACGATGAACGCGCCCGAGAAGCCGAACGCCGCGTTGGCGCCGAGCACGATGAGCGGGGCCAACGCCCCGCCGATGTGCCCGAGGCCGTCGGTCAGCGCCACGCCGGTCGCGCGGGCGCTCGTGGCGAAGTGCTCGGCGGTATAGGTATAGAGAAGCGGCACGAGCAGCCCAACGTCGCCGAGGCGATGAAGCCGAACACGACGATGACCGCGGGTGACACGAACAGGCCGATCACCAGCAGCGAGATCGCCCACGCCGTGGCGAACAGCGCCGCCGTGTGCTTGCGCTCGAAGGCGTCGCTGAAGCGTGTTGTGGCAAACGCGCCGGCCAGGAAGCCGATCCCGGACACGATGAGATAAGTGGTGCTGTCGGCGAGGCTGTAGCCCTTGTCCACGAACAGCGTCGGCGCCAGCGTGAGCCAGCCGTAGTTGCCGATGTAGTAGACGAACCAGACGCCGATGAAGAGCACCAGGCGACCGGCCATGGGTTGCCGCAGCAGTGTCCTGAGCGGGAACGTTTCGGCGGCGGCCTCGTCAGGGACCGGTTCCGGCGGCGGCAGCTCCTCGTGGTCATCAAGGTTCTCACGGGCGGTGTCCTCGGCCTCGGCGACCAGTTCGGTCGCCTCCTCCTCCCGCCCGTGGGAGACGAGCCAGCGCGGGGACGCGGGCAGGCCGCGGCGCATGAACAGGATGGTCACGCCGCCGAGGGCGCCGATGGCGAACAGGATGCGCCAGCCCGCCGCGTAGTTGGGCACCAGCACACGAGCCACAAAGGGGACGACGGCGAAGCCGGCGTACGCCGCGGTCGTGGCCCAGCTGGTGTAGCGGCCGCGCAGCGGAGCGGGCGAGATCTCGCTGAGATACGTCGTCACCGCGGCGATCTCGGCGCCGATGCCCAGCCCGGAGATGAATCGGAACGCGACGAGGCTGCCCACGTTCCAACTCACCGCCGCCAGCGCCGTGCCTACCGAGAAGAGGGTCACCGACACCGCGAGGCTGAGCTTGCGGCCCCACTTGTCCGCCACCTGGCTGTCGCCGATGGCGCCGATGATGTAGCCGATGAGGCTGCTGGTCACCGACAGCGACACCGCGCCCTTGGAGGCGTGAAACTGAGTGGCGATCACCGGCAGCGCGAACGAGATCGTCACGATGTCGAAGAACGCGAAGAAGTAGCCGGCGCCGACGACCCACAGCAGGCGCTTCTCGTACGGCCACACCGGGATCCGATCGAGTCGCGCGAGCGGACCGGAACGACGTGACGCGGTGGCAGCGGATGCTTTCCGCCGCTCAGGGGCAGACAAAGGTTCCATAGCCTCTCCTTCTCTCGGTTGACGCCTACCCGGGCTCGGGAGGCGGAACCGCGACCTACGGCGCGCCGGTGGAGAGTCGTGTCAGCTGCGGGTTCTCCCGGTGCGGATCATCTCCACCGCCTGCGTCACCCGGCGCTGGCGCGTGTCCTCGCGCTTGGCCTCCTCGATCCAGCGCGCGAACTCCTTGCGGTGAGTGAAGGCCAGCCCCTCGAAGGTGGCCTTGGCCTCGGGGTCTGAGTCCAGCGCCTCGGCCAGCGCCGGCGGGACCTCGACGGTGCGCGGCTCGGTGTCCAGCGCAAGCTCGAGCGTGACAGTGTCGCCGGCCGCGACGCCCGCGCCCTCGCGCACCTCCCGATTGAGCCCCACCATGAATTCGCCGTGCATGCGGGCCACGCTGGTCCGCCAGGTGTAACCGTTGACGATGGCGACGACCGGGAAGCGCTTCGCGCCCTCCCCAACGGCCGCCACCTGGTCGTCGTCCAGGATGAACGCGGCAGCCGGGCCGCGGGCCACGAGCTCGCCCTGGAGTTTGACCGCGCCCATCGCGCCATGGTGACAGAGGCGGGGCACGCCTATGCTCACAGCCGTGTCCGCTTCGGCGCCCGTGAGGATCCTGCTCGTGTCCGGCTCGAGCCGCGCCGGCTCCACCAACGCCGCGGTGCTGCGCACGGCCGCCGAAGTGGCGGATGGCGGGGTCGAGGCGGTGGTGTACACGGGCATCGGCGCGCTGCCCCTGTTCAACCCCGACGACGACCGCGAGGGCACTCCCGTCGACCCCCGCGTGGCCGACATGCGCCGCGAGGTCCGGGCCGCCGACGCCCTGCTGATCTGCACGCCCGAGTACGCCGGAGCGCTGCCCGCCGCCATGAAGAACCTGCTCGAGTGGACGATCGGCGACGCCGGCACCTACAGGAAGCCCGTCGCCTGGATCAACGCCTCCGGGGCCGCCGCGCCCACCGGCGCCGCCGACGCGCACGAGTCCCTGCGCAAGGTCCTGGGCTACGCGGGCGCCGACATCGTGGAGGCGGCCTGCGCCCGCGTCCCGGTCGATCGCGCCCTCGTGGCGGATGGGGTGGTTGCCGATGACGACGTCCGCGGGCAGATCGCCGCCGTGATCCGGACCCTGGCCGACCATGCGAGGACGGCTCGCGAGGCCTGACCCGCGGCACCTACAATCGAAGCTGCGCCCCCATGGTCTAGCGGTTAGGACGCCTGCCTTTCACGCAGGAGATCGCGGGTTCGAGTCCCGCTGGGGGTATGCCGCAGTTGCTGGCGATCCGGGGTCTCTCGTCGGCGGCGACGTGGATCGTCTGATGTTGGGCGCCGACCCCGGCGTTGTCGCTCGTCACGGGGGCGCCGGACCCGGCCAGGTCCCTGGACCAGGACTTACAGGGCAACTTAACGATCGGCTCATCACCGGGCTCAGCCGGCTTTCCGGGTCTCCTGGCCGTTCGCTGGAACGCACCCTGAACGCCTGCTGAAGCACCTACATCAGCGCTTGGTCGCCGTTGCGATTGTGCGCGGCGAGGCCTCCTGAATGGTCAAAGCGATCGTGTTGGGTTTGGGCGAGCGACAGTCGACGGCCTCGCCGCGCCGACGACCCCTGGTTGTGGCCGCGCCACGATCGATGCCGTCGTGCGGACTTTCGCCCCCCTGCCCGTAACGCGCCGGAGCGGGCCTGGCGACCCGCTGCCGCGCCGGAACCTGGGCTTGTCGAACACAGGTCTCCGACCGCCGCGGCGCCTCGGTTCTGCTCGACTGCGATTGCGTGTGCGGCGCCGATCACGGCCGAGCAGTCAGCGCCGGTTGCCAGGGTCCGGGGTCAGGCCGAGCCAGCACGCATCCTCCGCCACTTGGGCCGGTGGCTGCCTCGCGCCAATCCGGGACACGTGATAAGGGCGGCGTGAATGCCGTCAGGAGAGAGCGGAACCGGGCGGCGCTCGGCTGCGTCTGGATCGCAACCGTACCCGAGGAGGAACGGAGTAGCGACATCCGGATTGGACCGGCTCTGTGCTCCAGCGGGCGCGAGTATGTGATCGAACTGATTCGTTGTGCGGCCGGTCGCGACTGGGATACGATCGGCTCGGTCGGAGTCCTTCCGGCTACACCGCAACTGCGGTTTCGACTGGAGCTGAGCGCGATGAATCCCAGTACCGAGAGTAGGTCCGCCGCCGAGGCCGCGACCAGTGTCGTACTCGCAAGTGGCGGTTTTGCCGATCTCCGCGACGAAGTCGGGCTCGCGAGCCTGCCACTCACTGGACGGCTTCCTGCGTGGCTCACGGGTTCGCTCGTGCGTGTGGCGCCGGCGCGGTGGGATGTAGGCGAGCGCACGCTCAATCACTGGTTTGATGGCTTCGCGATGTTGCACCTGTTCCAGATCAGCGACGGCAACGTCTCGTACGCGAACAGGTTTCTCGAGACCGAGTCCTACAAGGCGGCCCGCGACACCGGCAAGATCGAGTTCAGCGAGTTCGCCAGCGACCCGTGCCGCTCGATCTTCAAGCGCGTGCAGTCGATGTTCTCCCCCAACGTGAGCGACAACACGAACGTCAACCTCGCCCGGCTCGGTGAGCGCTACATCGCAATGACCGAGGCGCCGATCGCCGTTCAGTTCGATGCGCGCACGCTCGAGACCGTCGGCGTGGCGTACAAGGCGCCCGGCCAGTTGACGACCGCCCATCCGCACGGTCGCCGCAGCGACGGCGCGATGCTCAACTATGCCGCCAAGCTCGGCCCGCGCAACCACTACAAGTTCTTCGTGTTCCCGCCCGGTGGGCACCAACCGCAGGTGGTGGCGTCGGTCCCGGTGAAAGAGCCGGCGTACGTGCATTCGTTCGGCCTTACTGAGCGCTTCTTCGTGCTGGCCGAGTTTCCGTTCGCGGTCAACACTTTGAAGTTGGCGACGAGCGGTCGCCCGTACATCGAGAACTACACGTGGCACGGCGACCGACCGACGCGATTCCAGCTCGTCGATCGTGGCAGCGGGCAGGTGAAGCACGTTTTCGAAACCGACGCCTGCTTCGCGTTCCATCACGTCAACGCATATGAGACGGGCGACAAGCTGATCGTGGACATCTGCATCTACGAAGATGCGAACATCATCACCGAGCTGTATCTCGGTCGCCTGCGGACCGGCGTGGGTGTCACGGCCCGCCCGCACCTCGAGCGCTTCGAACTCGACACCGCCACTGGCGCCGTGATGCGCGAGCGGATATCCGGCGCGTCGTTTGAGCTGCCGCGGATCAACTACGGCCGCAACAACGAGCGGCCCTACCGCTACACGTGGGGGGCCGGCTTCGATGGCGCCACCGGATGGTTCGACGAGATCGTCATGATCGACGTCGACGAGCGCAAGGCGACGCGATGGGGCGAGCCGGGCTGCTACCCCGGCGAGCCGGTGTTCGTCGCAGCGCCCGACTCGCAAGTCGAGAACGAGGGGGTGCTCCTGTCGGTCGTCTTCGACGCACAGCGTGGAACGTCGTTCTTGCTCGTGCTGGACGCCCAAACGCTGAGCGAGGTGGCCAGAGCCGACGTGCCACACCACATCCCCTTCGGGTTCCACGGACAGTTCACACGCTCCTGACAAGGGCGCGCCGCAGGCCCGAGACGCATAGTTAGCGCAAAGCAGCCACGCGGAGGAAGGTGAACAGATGACGCTGCTGGTGCGCCGCAAGTCACGTCCCGTGTGGCGCAACACGCTTGCGACGTTGGCAGAAGTCGGCGAGGTCGGCGTACTTCGACCAACCCGGCGGACTTCGGCGGCATGAACGATGAGCACGCGACCTGTTCCCGGCCCCGGGCGAATGCTTCTCGCGCGCGATCGTCGTCGTGCGGACGGGACGGTCGAAGCAGTGCCGATACGACCATTCCTGGACCGTCCTCCAAGGTTTGTGCCTCTAAGGCGACGGTGCAGATGCCTGGTCGGCATGCGGGAGATCGGACCGCGGAACTTCACGATTCGCTAGCCTCCCCCGGGGTGCCAGAAGTGAGGCTTCGGCGGTGGCGGATGGCGGACCTAGGCCATATCGCTCCGATGACCGAGGACGAGTATCTCCGGCCGTGGTGGTGGATGGCCGATGACCTTGAGGCGTGGCTGCGCAGAGAGATGACCGAGGAACGTGGTCCCACCCGGGCGATCTGTCTCCCTGACGACGATCGCGCGCTCGGAAGGGTCGCCGTGCGGTTGCCTCAGTTCGCCTCCGAGGCGGTCCGATGTGCCGCGGTCCAGATGAGCGACCAGCCAGCCGCGGAACTGAGCTACTGGCTCATGCCCCATGCGAGAGGCCGAGGTCTGGCGTTCGCCGCGGTGACCCAGATGATGAAGATCGCCGCGGACGCGGGCTTGAAGTCGCTGGTCCTTGACATCGAGGAGGAAAACCTTGCCTCAATACGCGTGGCTGACCGGTTGGGCGCGGCACGGCGTGGCCCAACCCGTCTACACGCCGACCGCTTCGGCAACGACTGGACGATGGTGGTCTACGTACTCCACGTCCGATGAATTCGACACCTGGGACGCGCCGTTTCCAGGCCCCCCTGCTGCTCCTCTTCGATCCAACCGGCAGTCTGCGGCTTGCTGCCGATCGGCGATGAAGGGGAAGTCGCGCCGGCTGTTCTGACAGCGATCGTCGCGTCTGATTGGAGGCGATTGCGAGGTGGGGTGCGAGGGCGCCGCAGTCGTGATGAAGAAACTCCGCTCCGTTGGGTGCGGGCAGAGCCGGTCGCGGATCTCGCGGTACTCCTCGCGCGCGCGGATGGTGCTGCAGCGGCACCTCCCGTGACTTGCCGAACTTAGCGCTCGGATTACTCGCCGCGGCAGCGCGCCGTCGCGACGGCGTTTACTGGACAGGCGGCCGTACACGTGATAGACGAACGTGAGCGTCGCTAAATCGGAAGGTTTGGTGTGTCCACGGCCGTTGAAGCCCATGCAGCCGCTTCAAGGGCGCCGCCTACCCTCTGGTCGTCCGTCGCTCGTCGCGGCGTCCTGACCGCATTTGCGATCGGAGGGGTAGCTGTTGCGATCGGAGCGGGTCTGCTCGTCGCCACGAGCGACCACCTCGTCCATCCTGTTGCGTACGGCCTGATGATCGCCGTGATGGTCGCGGGATCATTCGGCGCGGCGCTCTACTGGCTCGTGCGACGCCCTGGCAATCGACTCGGCTTCTTGCTTCTCGCGCTAGGAGTCGCAACGGCCGCGGTCTCGCTTCAGGGAGCGTCCGAGCCGCATCTCCACAGCATCGGTGTGTTGGCCGATTCGGCCTGGTTTCTTCTCGCGTATTACGTTGTGTTCGCGTTCCCGGAAGGTCGCATCGCGAGTCGCTTCGGATGGGCGCTTATGGGCGCGATCTTGCTCTATTACCTGGACCGGTACGTCCTCTGGGTCCTCTTCTCGCCGGTGGTCTATGGCGGTGCTCCGCTTGCCGCCTGCAACGCAGCGTGTCCCGCGAACGGCCTGATGATCGCCAATCGGCCGTCGATCGCCGACGGTATCGTCGTCGCGGACATTTCGCCCTACGTCATAGTCGAACTGTCCGCAATCCTTTTGTTCCTGTGCTACCGACTGGCGACAGCGACGCGGCCGCGAAGACGGGCACTCGTACCGGTCTATGTCCCGGCTCTGATGGCCACCGTTCCGGTGCTTGCCTACTACGGAGTCCTCGAGCGGGTGCACGTGAGTGCGAACACGCTTTCGAAGGTGGGCTGGCTGGCGACCATTGGTTACAGCACATTGCCATGGGGATTTCTGGTTTCGGTCGTGGTGAGCACGCTCTTCGCCGCGACCGCGTTGAAAAAGATCGTCTCCCGCCTGGTCAAGAGCCCGAGCGCCGCTCAGCTGCGCACGACGCTGGCCGATGCACTCGATGATCCCTCGCTCGAGCTCGGGTTCCGGATCGAGCGGGGCGGCGGCTTTATCGACTCGAGCGGAGGGCCTCTTGCCTCCGTGCCTGCGCCCGGCCAGTCGTCGTCTCCGATCACGCACAACGGCGAGACCGTGGCCGTGATCAGGCACGACGCCGCTTTGAACACCGACCCAGAGCTCGTCGCAGCCGCGGGTCAGGCGACGCTGCTGGCGATTGAGAACGGTCGCCTGACCGCCGAGCTCGGCTCAACGACCACGGAGCTCCGCGCGCTGCACTCACGCATCGTCACCGCAGGCGAGGCTGAGCGCCGAAAGATCGAGCGCGACCTCCATGACGGGGCCCAGCAACATCTCATCGCCCTCATCATCAAACTCGGCCAGGCCCGCGACGTCGCGGATCCCGAGGCCGGAGCGCGACTGGACGGGATGGGCAAAGAGCTGGACGAGATTCTGGAGGAGCTCCGCGACCTCGCCCACGGCGTCTACCCAACGGTGCTTCGCGACCTGGGACTCCAGGCGGCCCTGGTCGCCCTCGTGCGGCGGTCGGTGTCACGGGCCACGGTCGAGGCACGAGCGATCGGCCGCTACTCCGAAGAGGTCGAGGCCGCCGTTTACTTCTGCTGCGCGGAAAGTCTGCAGAACGTCGACAAGCACGGCGGGTTGGGTGCGACCGCCGTGATTCGGCTATGGGAGCGCGATGGCCGGCTGTTCTTCGAGATCGTCGACGACGGCGCCGGTTTTGACGTCGAATCGGCCCGCCACGCCGGTCACGGGCTAGCGAACGTGTCAGAACGGATCGCCGCGCACGGAGGGACCCTGGAGATCGAGTCGACGCCGGGACGCGGCACCACGGTCCGGGCGAACATCCCGGTCGCGGACGCCGCCGCGCAGCGGGTTGGTCCCACCGCTCACTCCGGCTCCGAGGATCGCAGCGTCCTTTAGCAGCGTGCCGCCTCCCGCCGGCGTGAATCGGCCCCACTGATCGAGTCGGTCGAAGAGGGCCTGCACCGCGTGGCGGGTGAACGTCCAATCTTGCCGTATCGGCCTGGAAGCCGTGGACGCGGTCGCTGAGCTGGTCGAGGCTCTCGAAGTGGGCACCGGCAGCGTCGACCGGTCCCGAACCATTCGATTGAGACTGCTGGATTGGGCTAGAACCAGCGGCGGGGTCTCCACTGCCCCATCTCGATCATCGCGACCCTCTCCGGGCGACGTCGATGTGGCGAGTTCTGGCGTACGGGCCGGGCGGATCAGCGCGAAACCTGTGTGGAGTTCGACCGCGCGGCGGGCGTTGTCCGCGACAGCCGAAGCCAGGGACCGTTGCTGATCACCCTTGCGCCACGTGAAATTACCCCGAATCGCCTGGCCGAGTGTGATCGCCGGGTTGATATGCGCGCCGGTGATCCCACCCACCGTGTAGACGGCGAGCATCACCGCGAAGAACCATCCCAACGTGATCAGGAGCCAGTCCCCGGACGATTGCAGAGCTCCAGCGGAGCTGCGTCCGGATCCGATCAGCGCCCACAGCATCGCCACTACCCCATCCCCGAGGGCAATCAGGATGAAACAGCCGAATGCCTCGGCGAAATACTCGCCGACGGTGCTCTGTCGCCAGTGCAGCGGGAGCGCGGTCTGACGTGTTCGTTCTGCTACTGCGGACACAGCTGTACCTCCCCAGATGGTTGGCGAGACGGAGTGATCCCTGAAAAGCGTTGCGACGGCGTCGACACGGTCACTCGGGCTTCGTTGGGGGTCGCTCCCAGCTTTTTGGTGAGTGGCGGGTTAGCGGTGTCGCGCGCAACCCTCAAATCCGATGGTCGCGCTTAGGGCGGCCGCGGCGCGCGCGTTGCCTCCTTGCGATCTGGCGCGCGACACGCGACCGCGGTAATGATTCACTGGCGGTGGTTGGTCGCCCGCTTGATCAGGCGGCGTGAGCGATCGTCTCGCATCGCGCCTGGGCCTCGCGAGGGGACACCTCGGCGACCTCGGCCACCACCACCGCGTTCCCGTGGTGCAGCTCGTCGATGATCCGCTCGGCGGTCTGATCGGTCACGTTGACCGCCCGCAGCAGCCGCCGCGCGTTGCGGACGCTGGCGTAGCGCATCCGTTCGGCGCCGCGGTCATGCCTCACGATCAGGATCCGCTCAGCGTCCGCGAAGGACCCTTGGCGCTGCTGATCAGGATTGCCGTAAAAGCCTCCCGCCGCCCGCCAGCGCGCCCGCGGAAGACCGGAGAATCTCCCGACGGGAGCGTCGGGGTCCACCGTGCCCCAAACCCGCCGACCGGCTCATAACGGATGTCGTGCAAGGGGTAGCCGATCAGCAGGCGGATGTTGTGGTGGGGAACTCTTGACGCGCTGAACGCCTCCGTCGCGTCTCGCGCCGCGGCTTCGCTTCGATAGGTCTCACGGAGACTTGCCATGACCGTACGCTCATATCGCATTACGATATCGTAGTACGATACTGCGTGTCAAAGAATGGTCACATCGAGCCCGATCAGATCGTGGCCGCCGACAGGCGATCCGTCTCGGCGTGCGGGAGAATGCGGACTGATGTCCCCGACCCCGACAGACGAGGACTACCGACGGCTGCTGCAATTGCGAGACGGTCTGCGTCGGTTTCTGCGCTGGAGCGAGCAGCAGACGGCGTCGGCTGGGCTGACGCCCGCGCAGCACCAGCTGCTGTTGGCGATCCGTGGCCACGGCGAGGCGCGCGGGCCGACGATCGGCGACTTGGCCGAGCACTTGTTGCTGCGCCATCACAGCGCGGTCGGATTGATCGACCGCGCCGAAGCCGGCGGGCTGGTCACACGAACCCAAGACCCCGACAACCTCAGCGCCGTGCGCCTGCGCCTCACCGACGAGGGGGAGCGCCGACTCGAGACGCTCAGCGAGCTGCACATGGAGGAGCTCGCCCACCTCGCACCGACGATGCACGCGCTGTGGGGAGCACTGGAGCGCAGCAGCGATGGCGCCACCCGCCCGACACCACACCCCGCCTCCCCACCAAACGACCCGGCAGCCCCGACTGACCGTTAGCGGGTGCGCGCGAACAGTCGCGCGTTGCACACGTTCCCGAATGTGGCACGCAGCCAGCCGCGCTCATCCTCGCCCGCTGAGATCGCGCTCCAAGCCTACGGATACCGGCGAGTGGGAGGATCGCGCGCGGTGAGCTGCCGCGAGGTAGTCAACGGCATGCCAACGGTGAGGACGGGTGTGCGCTCGCCATGACGAGCGGCCGGTCGAGAGCGAGACCCGGCGAGCGCGGGACCGAGGAGCCGTGCCGCAGATCACGAACCGCAGTTCCATCACGACCGAGGGCGCTGGAGGCCTTTCGTGCCCGACCTTTCACCGGGGTGCCATGGGCGGCGCGGGCGCCGCGTCACCGTGACATGCAGCAGTGTCCTCGAGACTGCTGGAACTCGATAAAAGGAGCGGCGTTGGGTACGCAGCTACCGCTCCCCGCACGCGGCTACCGCCCGTTTGACCGCCGGGATATTCGGGTCGAAGCTCGGGGTCACCCGAAAGAACAAGCCCTGCCCGACGATGAGGATCGGACCTGGGGGCGAATCAAAACGCGTGGGGTCGGGGAAGCCCGAAAAGCCGTGCGTGCGCATGCACCTGGCGAACCTCAACGCGGCGAGAAACTGGCTCCCCGTTGCCTGCACGCCGCCGCCGCCGCCTCCGGGAGCGAGCTTTGCGCATGCGTCGCGTGCGGATTTGAATGCTGGGGGCTGCGGTTTGATCCCCTCGCCCAGTTCGAATCCTCCTCCTCCCGCTCTCGGGTCAGGGAAGCTCGGCACCCCGTGTGCGCGCATGCAGTTCGCGAACTCAAGTGCACGCGAGTAGGTTGCCGAGCGCGTTGGGCTGCTCGGCTTGTGAGAGGACCCGCAGCCTGCAAGCGCGACCGCGCAGCTGACGGCAGCGAGACCACTCCAGACGTGGCGTTTGCTCAGCTCGAGCATCTTGGCGCAGGTTGTACGCCCCGCCGCATAACAGCGCCATAACACGGCTATTTCGCGAGACGACTGCGCTTCTGGATCGGCTACGGGCAGCGGCGAACCAGAATCTGATCAACGTCGCGTCGGCTCGGCACTGTTGGTCCTCGATCAGACCAGCAGTGCTCGTCGCGACGATCTGGCTAACACCGGGCGGGCGCTTTGACCTGCCCGGTGGCCGCTTATGCGTGCGGTCGCGAGCTAGCTGGCCGAAGCACCCGCGGCGTCATTGGATCGCCGATCACGGCGGTTGACATGTTTTGGAGGCGGCGCCGAACGCTGGTGAGGCTGGGTTGATCGCGGGGTTCGCGATCGACGGCGGTACCAAGGCCCCGTCCTGGTAGGTGGGGTCCGGGTAGTTGGGGACGCCGTGCTCGCGCATGCACTGCGCGAGTTTGACCGCGGCGGCCTTCTGGCTGACGGACGCGACCGGCGGCGGCCCTTCGGCCGCCATGAGGTACTTGCATGCTTGCATGGCGGACTTGAACGCCGGTGAGGGATTCTTGGCGAGAGCGACGGGAATCTGGATCCCCCCGCTCGTCTCAGGGTCGGGGAAGCTGGGGACGCCGTGGTCGCGCATGCAGGTCGCGAACTTGACCCCGAGCGCCTGGTCGTTCAGTGCGGCCGCGGGGGACTTGCTGGAGGAGCCGCACGCGGCGAGCAGGAGCGCGCAGCCGAGGGCGGTGAGCGCGATCGTGCGTCGGTGATGAGTGTTTACAGCGATGTCGTGATCGGAGGTAGTGGAGCCAGTCGGGTCTACCGCACCGCCCATAACGCGCACGTAACACCGTTAGATCACCGTTATCCCGTCCAGCCGAGACTCCGCATCGGGTTGAACGGATGCTGTGCGCTGCCTCGTCGGGGCGGTCGGCGACGCTGGCGGGGGCTGACCGGGGTGGCCATGCTAGCCAACTTGCAGCCATCTCGATTGACACCGATCGGGTTTGCGACGCTGCTTCTGGAACCCCAACGGCTACGCTGACCGATACGGCCACAGCTGCCCCTCCGCCCCGGCACACAGCAGTCCAGCGGCGCCGATTCTGACGGCCGCCCTCCGCCGTTAGCGACGAACTCCTGTGTAGCAAGCACAAGAGCAGCAGCCTCGGCGGCACCGCCTGGACTGCTGCATCAGGCGTAGAGCGGCCACAGGTGCCGGCGAAGCGGTCGCTGGGGATCTCGATCGGAGCAGCCACGCGCAGTGACCTTGCCTACGCTACGCATCGCCGGGGTTCTGGGCCTCGGAGGCGGAGCCCTGCCATCGGCGATCTGCGTGATCCCCGAGGCGCGGCCCAGGGCGGCGGTCGCCACGCCCGTGCGTGGCCGGTCGTCTCCCAGAGCGGCAACGCGACCGGTGGCGGCGCGGCTGCTGCTTTGGTGCTTGCAACATCCGGGCACCTGGTCAGCACCGGGCGCATCGAGTCGGCCGTGGAGCGCTCGCGGGCCGCGTGCGCCCTTTCCGCGCAACGGGAGGTCGTTGGGATCGACGTGCCGATGCTCGTAGGTGAGCAAGAGCAGGACGGCGTCGCGCTGCTACTGGGATGCGGCCGCGAGGAGAAGTCTGATCAGCCCGTTTCGGAGAGCCGAAAGTGCCGGATGTTCGTGAGACCAGGGGTAACACCGTCGGCTCGAGCGCGGCCGGAACTGCTCATAGGCAGAGTGGGATCCTGGCCGCCGCAATATCAGAGGTGAGGCAGAAGCCAGCCGCGCACACCCTTTGGTTTGCTTCCCAATAACGGCGCACGGCTTAGCGTCGTCTGCGGTTGCGTCAGGAAACGATGCGCGGCGCAATCTCGGCGGCAGCCAGCTCTATCTGTCGTGACTCGTCTCCCAGCGGCCAGAGGTAGACGCGCTGACATCCGGCGCTCGCGTAGCGCGACAGCAGCTCAGCGCAGTGCTCGGCCGACCCCACGCAGACCCGCTCGCGTAGCTCGTCGACGTCGCGGCCCAGCAGCGGTGCGAGAACACCCGCGAGAACGCGGTTGCGCTCTACACGGCTCTCTGTTATCCAGGTCCACATCGTCACCAGCGCATTCGGGAATTGCTCAGCTTCGCGGCCCAGGCCACGAAGCTCGCCGCCCAGTAGCGCGATCGCGGAGACGAACTGCTCAGGAGTGGTGTTGTAAGCGGACGCCAGCCAGCCATCGCCCAACCGGGCTACGCGACGCAGGCCCGCTGCTGATCCCCAGCTTCCGATCCACAGCGGAACACCTCCCGCCTGCCTTGGCGCCGGCGCCAACGCGAGGTCGGGAAGGGTGAAGTACCGCGTCGCCTTCGGCGCGGACTGTTGACGAAGCAGCGCCCGCACAATCATCACCGTCTCGTCGAACCGCTTCCACCTGTCGTCGAATGGCATCCCGACAGCGGCGTAGTCTCGCTCGGAGGATCCCGGACCCACTCCGGCGACCAGCCGTCCGCCCGACAGTACGTCCAATGCAGCTAGCGCCTTTGCCAGCGGCACCGGTCCGCGCAGCGACGCCAGCGAGATCGTGGTCGCCAACGTCATCTCCCCGGAGCGGTCGACTACGGCCGCCAGCGCCGTCGGACCATCCAGCCAGGGCCTAGAGAACACGAAGTGGTCATTGGCTGAGACGGCAACGAATCCCGACTGCCCCGCCGCATCCACCGTGGCCTGGAGGCGACCCAGGGACTGTCCCTCATCCCCGAACTCGATCAGGGGCAGGTGCACGCCCAGTTTCATCCGTTCAATGCTCGCACAGACCAGCGCCCTGCAGAGCGCTGGTTCCAGCGATTGCGAAAGCTCCGCCACAGACAGCTCGGCCTCCCGAAACTGATCGTTTGGAGCGCCACCGCCGCGCCGCGAACACCCACGGCGTGATCACCGCCACCGACCGCCAGACTCGCCGTTGCGACCCCCCCGGCCGGCAGCCCTGCGCCAACGGACAACTGCGTTCGCGCGGTGATCGTCAGCTAGAAGGGGCAGTTCCCTGGGCTCGGGACGGGCACGTCCGGGTTGATGCCGTGCTTGAGGCCGAGATAGGTGACGAGGACGACGGCCGGCGTGCTGCCTTCGTTGCGGGCGAGGTGGACGTGGTGTGGGCGTTCGGTGAAGCCCTGCCCCGCCGAGTACCGTTGTGGGGCGCAGGTCCGGTCGGCGCTGTCGTACAGCGTCAGCGTGCCGGACTTGACGACCACGACTACGGCGGATCGGTGGTAATGCCAGCCGAAGCTCGCGCCGGGCGGAACCGTTGCCCGGGCGACGACGACGTCGGCCGGCTTGATGACGTGGATGGTGTAGCCCTGCGGGATGCCGGCGGCGCCGAGGACCTTCTCGGTGATCGGGGATGCGCTGGCGGCCAGCGCAGCTGTGGTCGCGCCGAGCGCGGTGAGGAGCGCGGCGGTGATGAGGAGTCGCCTCATTGTGGTTGTCCTTTGGATCGAGTGGCGTATTCGGGCTAGGCAGGTGCCGCCGGCGCATGACGTGTGTGATCATGCGCCGGCGGTGTCGCCGTGATCACGCTTGCTAGGCGGGCATGCCGGCGGCGAGCGCTTTGACGGCCTCAGTGGTCAGGGGCTGGCCGCCGATGCCCCAGTCGCCGCTGTGGACCTCCTCGACGACGACCCAGGTGACGCCTCGCATGTTCTCTCCCTCGACGGAGACCATCGCGTCGGTGAGGCGCTCGACGATCTGTTCCTTCTGCTCGGACGTGAAGACGTCCTCGATCAGCTTGACGTTGATGAGTGGCATTGCTGTCCTCCTTCGGTCGATTGCCGGTCGATCGTTCCACCCGAGCCCATTAGTTGCAATTACGATATGCGAAGGTCTATAAGTCACACTAATGCTCGACGTGCGCAGACTGCGGGTGCTCTCCGAGGTCGCGGCCCGGGGGTCCTTTTCGGCTGCAGCCGACGCGTTGACGCTCACGCAGTCGGCCGTCAGCCAACACATCGCGGCGCTGGAACGTGAGGTCGGACTGCCGCTGATCGAGCGCGGCACGCGCCCGGTCGAGCTGACCGAGGCCGGGTACGCATTGACCCGCCACGCGACCGGGATCTTCGCGCGGCTCGATGGCGCCGAGCAGGAACTCGGCGAGATCGCGGGCAGGCGGCACGGACGCCTGCGATTCGGGACCTTCCCGACCGCGCTCGCCACGCTCGTGCCGCCCGCGTTCGCAGCATTCCGCCGGGACCACCCAGACGTCACGTTGACCGTCGTAGACGATCATCTGGCGCGACTCATCACGCGGCTAGAGGCCGGGGAGCTCGACCTCGCGCTGATCTATGACCATGAGGCGATACCCGACATCGGCGCCCGCGATCTGGAGCGGATCCCGCTCCTGGACGATGTCTTCCAAGCCGTCCTACCCGCGCGGCACCGCCTCGCCCGGCGGCGCCGAACGCTCGAGCTCTCCGAGCTGAGCGGTGAGCCCTGGATCGGAGGGGCACCGACCAGCGCCTGGTATCGGATCGCCAGCGACGCGTGCCGGCGGGTGGGGTTCACCCCACAAGCGGACTTCGCCTCCGATGACCACATCGCGGTCCAGGCGCTCGTCGCCGCCGGGCTCGGCGTGTCCGTCATTCCCGGCCTGGCCGTCGTCCACCCCCTCCCGGGACTCGCGGTGCGAAAGCTCAGCTCGAGCGCGCCCCGGCGTCAGATCTCCGCTGCCCGTCCACGCGACGCCTACCACGGCGTAGCTGTCGTAGCGATGATTGACAGCCTGCGCCGAG
>CAWDFE010000029.1:0-157051 GCA_963801435.1 uncultured Actinomycetota bacterium | reverse complement strand
GACGGCGAACAGGCGAACGCCAAAGCTGGGTACCAAAAGACGATCGGGCTGGCCGACCGCGAGGGAGCGCCGTGGCCGGATCGATCGAGGGGTCAGCCACTCCTCCTAGCCCTGACCGCGTTTTGGGATCCTAGGAGCCAGCTGTTACCGCTCCTAAGAGGTTTGCGCATCGCGAATGCTGAGACTGCTCACCGACCACCTGGAGTTAAAGCCCCTGCCTGCACGGGCGGCCGCGGCCTTGCCGCAGGATCGGGAGGCAGCGTGTCGCGCCTTGGGTTCGCGACTCTCTGCAGAGTGGCCGGATCCCCATCTTGTTGGTGTGCTTCGACGTCATGCCGGCGCATCGGTGGACACGGAGTGCTTCGGCGTCTGGGTGATGATCGAGCGCTGCAGTGCAAGCGTGGTCGGGGACATTGGCTTCCGCGGGCCGCCCGACGACGCTGGCGCGATCGAGGTCGGCTACAGCGTCATCCCCAGCCGTCGCCGTCGCGGATATGCAGCCGAGGCGGCCAGCGCCCTCGTTAGATGGGCACGTGCTCAGCCGGGCGTCGATGCCATCGTCGCTGGCTGCGACCCCAACAACGTGGCCTCCATTCGCACCCTCGAACGGGTCGGTTTCCGCCGGACTGGTGAAGCGAACGGCGAGATCAGATGGCTCTATCGCGGCCAGCTCGACGTATGACCAGGGCGACAATCCGGAGGCGCATGGCAGTTCGGTCGGCCAGCTTCGACGCGGCAGCCGCAGCCGGGCCGCGTGGGTTGTCACGCACCCAGCGTGCACGCAACGTCAAGGCTGCTGATGGGTCGCCGACACGACCCCGTTCGACTGGACCCGAGTTACATGCACAGCTGCGGCTGCGAGCCAGAACTCACGGGACGACGCCCTCGGAGCCGATCCGCGAGGCCCCACGCCCCTCCCCCGCCACCGCCTGACCCCCGCCATTCCGACAGTACGTGACCCAACACTTTCCGGGTTGTCGCCAATGCAGCCACGAAAGCGAAACTGCTGGTCCCCGCCGAAGACGGCCATGACGACGGGGTGGCCTCGCAGAAGGGGATCCCGTCTGAGACGACGTCGTCAGCAGTGCTGCCTTCGGCGGCGAGCGGCAGTCTGAGCGAGACTGCCGAGACGGCGACGATCCGGCAGCGGGACGTTGGCGGCCCTCGAGTGGCCAGCGAGTACGTTGAATGCGTGCTGGAACTACAGCGTCTTCGCAGCGATCACGCGCAGGCGATTCTTGCTTTCGAGCTGGAGAACCGGACGTACTTCGCGGCATCGATCACCGATCGCGGCGACGAGTTTTTTGAGCAGTTCTCTGAGCGCCATCGCGCGCTGCTGGCCGAGCAGGACGCCGGGGTGTGCAGCTGTCATGTGCTCGTCGACCAGGACGGAACGGTGCTCGGTCGCTTCAATTTGTACGACCTCGCGGACGGGACGGCGGAGGTCGGTTACCGAGTCGCGCAGCAAGTCGCCGGCCGCGGCGTCGCGACAGCCGGCCTGCGCGAGCTGTATCGGCTGGCAAAAGATCAGTACGGCCTGCGCACGCTCACGGCGAAGACGACCGAGGCTAATCGCGCCTCGCGAAGGGTGCTTGAAAAGGCCGGGTTTGTATCCGCCGGAGACTGCATGGTCGGCGGCAAGCCAGGGGTCCGATACACGCTCGACCTAGCTCTCACCACCGAAGGATGAGTTCCCAGAGTTCCCCTTTCACGAAACGGCGGCAGTCCGAACAGCGTGCTGGCGCCCTCCCGAGACGCCTGCTTCCGACCCAATCTGGCCATGGGCGGTCGGCGGCAAGACCGATTGCACCGCCGGACCTGCCGATCGCCTCGTCGCAATCGACGATCCACCACCGCACGCTCGCTGGTAGGCGGGCCGGGTTTCAGGCCCCTAGCCGCTGTGCGTCTCATATGGCCCGTTCGATGGATTTCGCATTGACCCCCGGCTAAGCGAACGCTGCCGGTCGCACGATCGGATCGCGATGCCCGGCATATGCCGCCCTGCCCCGCCCGGAACGCCGAGTCAGTCGCGACTGACTCGGCCCTCGGCCCGCGCCTCAGGGTCGACGCCGAGGTGGGTTTGAGCCATCGCTGGCGGCCAGATGGCGATAGAGGGTCGCTCGGCTGACGCCCAGTGCCGCGGCGATGTCGCGCATCGGATGCTGGTGCGCCCGCATCGCCTCCGCGGCCGCCAGCTTCTCAGGACTCAGCGACGCCGGTCGTCCGCCAAGCCGACCGCGAGCCCGCGCAGCGGCCAGGCCGGCGCGGGTACGCTCCCGGACCGTCTCGCGCTCGAACTCCGCCAGCGCGCCGAAGATGTGGAACTGCAGACGGCCCGCCGGCGTCGTCGTGTCGATCGCCTCCGTGAGAGATCGGAAGCCGACCTCGCGCGCATGGAGCTCGTCGATCGACTCGATCAAGTGCTTCAGACCTCGGCCGAGCCGGTCCAGGCGCCAGACCACCAGCGTGTCCCCAGTCCGCAGATAGTCAAAGCAGGCATCCAGCTGAGGCCGATGCTTCAGCGATCCCGAACCAACGTCGCGGAACACCCGCTTACAGCCGGCCGCTTCCAGCGCGTCGAGCTGCAGCTCGAGATTCTGCTCGTCCGTCGACACGCGCGCGTAACCGATCAGGTCGCGGGTCCCCAGCACACTGCTCACCAGGCGATCGTCTCAGAAGCCTCGGATGAGGACGCGACGAGACACTGAGAATTGAGACAGCGTTTTGCGACGCGCCGGAGCCGGTCGTCCGGAGCATTGCTGACCCGGCCGTCCGGTCTCAAAAACGGACGTTTCTTGGACGTGGCGCGGCGAGACCCGCTCGTCCGATTCAGTTAGAGCTGACACGTGCGTCTGGGCGATAGAAAGCCCGCGCTGACGCGTGGGCCGAGGACGGCGCGGACAATCCTTATGTCGCGCGAGCTTCCACAAGATCGGCTGAGGCCTTGCGAGGCCGGCCGCTCGCCGGAGCCTACGGCGCCTTCGGCAGGCCGTCGACGAGCTTGTCGAAGTACTCGTGCACGTTCGGCCGCAGCAGCTTCAGCAGGTCCGGGTCCACGACGAACATCGCGAAGTCCTCGGCGAAGTTCTCCTTCCAAGCGCCCTTGCCGTAGTCGGTGACGGCCGTGCTCAGCGCTCCCGCGGCCGTCCGGTACGCGGGGTCGGCGTTGCGGGGCGACGGTCCACCGCGCTCCTGCGGCCGGAAGTCGAGCGCATGCCCGATCTCGTGGACCACGAGTTCGCGCAGGTGCCGGGCGTCGCTGAACGCGTTGGTGTAGAGCTTGATCGCACGGCCCTGGTACTCCCCGGCCTCGCCGTCCGGGCCGTTCGGCGCGCGCATGCGCTGCCAGTCGATCCCGCGCACCTCATGCAGCACCGCGCGCGGCACCTCGTCGATGTCCGACATGACCTCGGTCTTGCGGTCCGTCGCCCACCCGACGTCGCCGGTGCCCCAGGTGAAGCCGAAGTCGTCGAAGGTCCGCTTGATCAGCGCGACCTCCCAGTCGGGCGGCGTGTCGAGGCTGTGGCCGAGGTACTCGACCATCACGTCGACCTCGCCCGAGGTGACCCTCACGGACGTGAAGCGGTAGTCGCCGTCCCAGCCCTTGAACGCATCGAGCTGCAGGTGCTGCACGTGGACAGCATCTGTGATGACGGGCTCGGTGGCGACGTTGGTCAGGTTGAAGATGAAGAGCGCGAGGTTGTCCAGGCCGATGCCCACCACCGGCACCTTGGCCGCGAGCGCGTCGAGATCCGGCGAGCGGTTGAAGTTGACGGAGAACCCGTCCCGGGTGGCGAAGCGGCCACCTGTCTCCCGGAAGAACCGGTTGAGCGCGCCCAGCGTCTGGATGTCGGTGTCGATCTTCAGCTGCGTGAGGACCGGGCGGTAGTCCTCGAGCTGTGTCGGGTCGGTGGGCAGCGAGCGCGGCCTGCGTGCGAGCAGCCGCCCCATCGCCCGATTGCCGACCGCGCCCAGCGACTGGATGTCGGTGTCGACCTTCAGTTGCGTGAGGGCCGGGCGGTAGTCCTCGAGCTGTGTCGGGTCGGTGGGTAGCGAGCGCGGCCTGCGTGCGAGCAGCCGCCCCATCGCGCGATTGCCGACCGCGCCCCGGAGGTGCAGCGCGGACCATGGGCGCCGAGCGTTCGGCGCGGGCTGCCGCGACGGCTGCGCGAACTCCCTCACGACGCGATCCTACCCTTGCCCCGCCGGTCGTGGTAGGCGAAGATCGGTCCGTGTGGCAGCGAAGCGGGCGACCGAGCCCGAGCCCTCCCCGGGCCGCCCCGCGCGGGCCCGTCCATCCGTACGCCCGCGTCCTCGCGCTGCAGCGCAGCGCCGGCAACCGCGCGGTCGGCGTCCTGGCGCGGATGCCGCTCAAGGACCGCACGGCCGACCTCGCCAGGTACCGGCAGAAGTGGGACCACGTCGAGATCGTCAAGCTGCTCCGCGACCTCGACACCGACGAGGAGCGCCGCGACGCGCTGAGGACGCTCGACCTCACCCGCCTCGACGCGCTGCTCGACACCGTCCGCAAGATCCAGGGCCGGTCCAAGCCACCGCTCCCGGCGTGGTGGACGACGCTCGCCAAGCTGGTCGAGACCGCCCGCACCGAGCGGCTCGAAACGGACTTCGCCGACGCGCTCAGGCAGGGCCAGGTCATCGACACCGTCATGCTCCTGTCGTGGTGGGAGGACCCGAAGGCGCTCCTCGCCAAGGCGCGCACGATCCCGGCCGCCGCCGTCGCCAACTACCGCGACGTCGCCGGCCGCGTCCTCGGCGCCGACCACCTCGTCACCCGCGTGCTCGCCTTCCTGGAGCTCGAGTCGCTGACGGGCGCCGCGATCCGGCCGACCGCCCAGCTCGCAGTCCAGAGCGCGAAGCAGGTCGACGCCGTCGCCGTATCGGGCGGCAAGGTGACGACGTACAACGACGTCCAGCTGATCACAGGACCCGACAAGAGGTTCAGCTTTGACTACGAGGGCGACGACGCGCCCAACACCGGCTGGATCCAGTTCTTCGCGCCCGAGGCCGAGGTCTTCGACGCCGCTGGCAAGAGCCTCGGCTTCGAGACCAGCGTGAAGTCGACGTTCTCGGGCCAGGAGAAGCCGGTGGCGTGGGGGACGAAGGACGACCCCGCGTGGTCACTCGACGGTGAGGGCGACACCGCGCCGTTCTACGAGGCGGCGGCGACCAAGGAGCACCCTGGCAGCTATGTGGGAGCGTCCGGCGGGCACACGTCGCTGCCCAAGCAGACCGCGATGTACGACCGCCCGACGCCCGACAAGCGCGTCGTTGGCGCCGCGCTCAAGCAAGACGACGCGGCCTCGGTCGTGGTGCGCATGCGCTTTCACACGTATCTCGTCCGAGGCATGGAGGTGCTCTACGAGAACGACATGGTCGTCGAGTTCGCCCCGCTGCGGCGCTTGGCCGAGGTCGACAACGTGGACCGCACCAACACCCCCGGCCGCGGGCACGTAACGAGCCGAATGAGCCGCAAGCACTTCGAGGCGCTGCTGCGCAAGTTGCCGCGCTGGACCTTCTACCCGCACGAGTGACAGATGTCGGTGCGCCGCATCATCGCGATGGTGCAGGAGAACCCACGACGACTGACAACTACGTGAGCCTCGCCTGGGCGTAGAGCGGCCTTGCGAACGGCGACCTTGCCCCTGGAGCGCTTCGTGTCAATCACCGCCAGTCGGCGCCACAGCGATGGAGTCGATGCTCGCCAGCGACTTGGAGACGCGCCGGTCGTGCGACACGAACGCGCCGGCGTGACAACGTTTGGCAAGCGACTCCTGAACCGACTCCTCGCCCTCGCCACCACGATCCCATGAGCGCTCACTCTGCGACGTGTCCCACAGCGCGAGGATCACCCCACCAAGCCTCGGGTGCCGCCCCGGAGCCTGTCAAGACGAATCAGACAGCGCGCGTCGGCTTGAGTGAGCAGCCTCCTCGGTCGCGGCGGGCTTGTTGATCCACGCGGCGGTCGGGACCGTTGCTACTGGAACCCCGCCCAGACGACTCCTTTGGTCAAACACGCTGTCGTCGCTCCTACCACCGCATCGGCGCGACATACCGCTGGCTGGGACTCGGCGGCGCGTGAGGAGCTTGCACCGAAGGGGTCGCAACTCATGCAGAACCCGCCGACGTCGCGGCCGGCCGCGGCTAGGAGGCCTTGGCCCTCCCGCGCCGCCGGCCGGGGGCGCTGCGTTGGCGCTCGAGTTCGGCAGCCCGCGCCGCAATCCGCTCCTCGTCGGTAATCAGCTGCCACACCGTTAAGCGCCGCGCTCCCGATCGGCGGACCTGCCCGGCCGCCTCCAGTTCGTGCAGCAGCTTCAGCGTGCGGCCGTAACTCGCGTTGGCCTGCTTGGCGATCGCGTTCGCGCTCAACCCCGCGCAGGCGTCAGCCAAGAGCCGCTCGAGCGTCTCGACCCCAACCGCCCCGCCGCCACGGCGAGCCCGCGTTGCCGTTGCCGCCCGCTTCCCCCTCGAGCGCGTCACGCCGCCCCCGACGTCCTGCGCCGCTTCGACTGACTCGGCTGTCCGGCTACCGGTGGCTGGCCCAGGCGGTGTAGCTGACGGCGTCACACGACCGCGCGCCGTTCGCCGCCGCCGCGATCGGGAGGTTGCGCCGTCGGTGGTGATCGCGGGCGCGTGCCCGCCGGCGCGCGGCGCGGCGAGCTCTGCCTTGGCGGCGTCCAAGGCGCTCATCTCGGCCGCGATAGCGGCGAGACGACTGTCAATCGCGGCCACGAGTTCGGCGAGGTCTGGCATGCGCCGAGGGTACGAAAGACCACGGCCGCACGTGTCCTCCGCAACCAGAACGCCGCGTACCCCCACGGCGCCGGCGCCCAACCCGATCCCTACCAACGGTGCCTGCCAGCGAGCGCCGGCTCGCCCTCCTGTTCGCCGAGAGCAGGGCGGACGCGACGGCGTGCAGAGTTGGCCGATTGCATAGGCGCGCGTCGGCGGGCGCACTCTCAAGATTGGCGAATCTGAGGGCCGCGCACCACGGCGGCGAGAGCTCTGCTCGTCGCTCGACGCGCTACTTCTGCAATCGCGGACTGGAGCGGGCGGCTCACCCGTGACATCCGCACCGGCTTCCACCAGCCAGGCTTCAGAGCTGGAATGTGATCGTGGCCTCGGTTGGGCTGAGGAACGTGATCGACAACTGGCCGCTTGCGTGTCGGTACTTGCCGGTGCCGCCGGTGATGGAGCCGGCCTGGGTCCCGCTGAAGCCGCCGTTGGTGAGGGTGTTCAGCGCCTGGGTCTCGATGTCGCCTCCAGGCAGCGAGAAGGTGACCACACAGAGCAGGACTCCGGAACCGGTCGCGGCATCAGTCACGCGAGTGACTGTGCACGCGCCACCGTCGGTGCCCAACCTTGTACCGCCTTTGGAGGTAAGCAGGTCGTCGGAGAAGGCGACCCTGTCGCCTAGGCTGAACTTGCCGGGCTGTCCCGGGAGCACGGCGAGCCCGTCCTTGGGAGTGACCGCGTAGACGGTCAGCTGTCGTTGGGTGTGGCGCTTGACCGGGCCCTTCGCGACGGCGAAGGTCGCTCCTGCGGCGGTCAAGCAGAGGACCAGGAGCGCGGAGATCAAAGCGGGTCTACGCATGATCTGTTTCCTTTCATCGTGGTACGAACGGACCTTTCACGGCAGGAAAACCACGGCCACCTGCCGTTCGTCGACCTCGCCACTGGTTGGGCGCAGGACGAAATTGGAGGTGATCAAGCCGCTGGCACCCTGGAAGCGGCCGTGTCCGCGTTCGATGCGCCAGCTCACCGAACCGTGATGGAGCTCAGGATCGGCTGAGGGGCCCAGGAACCCTTCGGCGAAGGTGGCGAAGTCGAGCGCGCCGTCGCCCTCGTCGACGGTGAGGCGCCCCCGTTCGGTGAACGTCGACTCCCCCGTGAACTTGGCGTGGCTCGAATAGCTGAGCGAATTGATTCCCGCATCGGACTCGTCGGCGGCGTGGACACTCACCCATGCGCTTCTGCCATCGACGTCGACCTCGGGGGGTTCGCCCGAGGGCTGCGTAGCCTGTGCGGAGAACCGAGCCGAGATGATCAGGCGTCGCATGGCACGCGCCACGCTACGACCCGCACGAGCGGGGCGAAATTGTGAAAATGACTACACTTTCGCGGCGCTGAAGGACGGTTTGACGAGCTAGTTCGTCTTGCCTGTGCCGTCGGCCGCGCCGAACCGGGTGGCGAGTTGAACGCGGGAGCGGACGCCCAACTTTGTGTAGATCCGGGAGAGATGGGCGCTCACCGTGTGCACGCTCACGAAGAGCGCGGCGGCGATTTCCTTGTTCGACCGGCCGCCCGCGGCCAGCGCGGCCACTCTCGACTCCATCTCCGTCAGGTCCTGCACGGAGGCGCGCCGTCGGCCGCTGATTCGCCTGAGTTCGCTCTCGGCCTTTGGGATCCACAGGAGCGCGCCGAGACGCTCGAAGATCGCGAGCGCTTCTTCGAGCGCGTCGCGCGCCAGGCGCTTGTGCCTTGCCCGTCGCCGCGCCGATCCGAGGCAGAGCAGGGTGCGGCCTAGCTCGAACGGGATGTCCACTCCTTCGAGGGCGTCGATCGCTCGCGCGTATGCTGAGAAGGCAGCTTCCAGGTCGCCTCCCGCGCTAGCCAGTAGCCCGCGACAGCGTGCGGCGGCTGCGCGCGCCCACGGGCTGCCTAGTCGCAGCGAGTTCGACTCGTAGGACTCGAGGTATGACCGGGCCCGTGGGAGCTCACCGAGGGCTACGAGCGTCTCGATCGCGTCGGCCCACGCCGGGATCGTCGGATCGTTGATCCCTGCCGCCAGCAGCCGGGCGGGAAGCTCACGCAGGTGCGCGCCCGCTGCCTCGAGGTCGCCGACGGCGAACTCGAGGCGGCCGAGCGTGCCCAGGCAGTGGATGGTGGAGAACTCGTTTCCGGTCGCGCGCGTGAATGCCAGCCCCTCCGCGATCGACGAACGTGCCTCGTCCACCAGGCCGAGATCGGCCTCGACGAGCGCCTTGATCCGCCCAACCCACGCGAGCGCGTGCGGATATTGGCTCTGCTCGGTGAGCTCGTACGCTGCCGCGCAGTACCCGAGTGCCTGTGGCCACCGTCCGGCGGACCATTCCAGCATGGCGAGTGTCCAGAGCAGCATCATGCGGGAATGCTCGTCTCCGCGCGCAGCCGCCTTCGCTTCGAGCGCCTCGAGGACGGCACGTGACTGCTCGGTCTCGCCCATCCGCATGCGCAGGCGGGTGAGCATGTACAGCGGGCTGTTCGTGTACTCCAGCACCAGGCCGTTCCGCTCCTCGAGCTCCGCGCCTCGCTCGAGAAGTCCCGGAGTCACCTCCGTCGCATATGCCTCGACCATCCCGATCCGCGTAATCGTCACGGCGAGCAGAGCGGGGTCCGCGAGACGCTCCGCCTTCTCGAGAGCTGCCTTGCCGTCGGCGAGGGCGGCCGGAATGTCGGCGTTCCAGAGGTGCGTCCCCATTCGGTGGGCGAGGTACTGGGCGCTCCGCGCGTCATCGTCGACTGCGTTGGCCAGTGCCTCCTCGGCGAGCTCGATCTTCTCGACGGTCTGACCTCGCATCGTCACGACGAGCGCAAACAGGATGTCGGCGCGCTCGACGCCCGAGGGGACATCCGCGAGCAACGGCCGCAGCAGCGCCACCGCCCGATCGCCGTGACCCGCGAGGCGGTGGTACCCAGCCGCTGCTAGCAGTCGTCGTCGGCGTCCGTCTGGATCCTCGCGAGGGGTCATCTCGGCGGCGAGTTCGCAGAGCTCGGCCGCGGCCTGGGTCGCGCCGCGGCTGGCTGCGTGTTCGGCGGCGTCGTCGAGCGCAGTCGCGACCGTCGCGTGTGGCGCCGGCGTGGCGCGCGCGAGGTGGCGGGCCCTCTCTTCGACATCGGCGACAACCGCTGCGAGCGCGGCGTGCGTGGTACGACGCTTCGCGAGCGGGGCTCGGTCGTAACAGACCGAGGCAAGCAGAGGATGCGCGAAATCGATGCGCGATCCCGCGAGCTCGATCAGCCCTTCGCCCGCCGCCGTGTCCAGCGCGTCCAGTACGCGTGCGGGCTCGTCATGCGCCGCAGTCACGACCTCAACGGTGGGCTGCGCGAGCGCTGCGATGAGAAGGAGCACGTCCGCCGTTTCGCGAGACAACCGGTCGAGGCGATCGCCCAGCAGCTGCTGGAGGCTCGCAGGGACGCGCAATGATCTACCCGACGAGGGGCGTGACTTCGTGCGGATGAGCTCACGACCGAGCTCGAGCGCGAAGTATGGGTTTCCTCCTGAGGTCTCGAACACACAGGCGAGCTCCGTCCGGGTGAGATCGAGGTCGATCCTTGCACGCAGCAACCGGTCTAGTGCATCCAGCCCAAGGGCGCCGAGCCAGCGCGTCTCGACGCGATCTTCCGGAAGGGTGCGATCGAGCCCGAACAACGTGGCGGCGCCCTGTTGGCCCCGGAGCGTCGCCAGCACGCCGATGGGTGCTCCGCGCAGGCGCCGGAGCGCGATCTCCAGGACGGCGGCCGAGGAGTCATCGAGCCATTGGACATCGTCGAGGGCGATCACGACCGGTCCGTTCTCGGCGAGCGCAGTCAGAGTGTCGAGCAGAGCGAGCCCAATGGCACGTGGGTCAGGTGGCTGTTGATCCGGCTCGGCAAGCAACAGCGCCACCTCCAAGGCGCGGCGGCGGAGCGGCGCGAGCGACGAAGCCACGCGCTCGAAAACAGGCGCGACCAGGTCCGAGAGTCCAGTGAACGACATCGACGCCTCGGCCTCGGCGCTGCGGTGGAGGAGGACATGACCGAAGCGTCGCCCGGCGTCCTCCACACCGCGCTGCCACAGGATCGTCTTGCCAATGCCGGGCGGGCCCGCCAGGACGAGGGCCGTCGGTCCGTCTTGGACCGCTGACAGGAAGGCCCTGAGCGCTTCGAGGTCTTCGTCACGGCCGAAGACCCCAGTCGCCGTCGCGCGGGACATGGCGCATTCTGGCGCATTTGCTGCGCCGCAGCCAATCAGTCGAGAATCGTCACGACGCCAGCGGTGCCGTCGACGCGGATGCGAGCACCGGTTCTGATCAGCCTGGTGGCCGTCAGCGTGCCGACAACCGCGGGGAGCTGATACTCGCGCGCAACGATCGCCGCATGGCACATCACCCCACCGCTGTCCGAGACTGCCGCGGCGAGCCGCGCGAACACCGGCGTCCAACTCGTTGACGTCGAAGGCGCCACGAGGATCTCCCCATCCTCGAGCTGCCCGAGCTGATCCGGATGGGTGATGACTCGCGCGAGGCCCTCGGCGACGCCTGAGGACGCCGGGATGCCGGGCAGGGCGCGGCTGTCGGGGGCACGAGCTTCCCCGAGCCAGTCTCGGACACGGTCCGTCGTCACCCCCCACAGCATGATCGTCAGCGGGTCGGCGACGTCCTGAGGTGGGCGACCGAGCGCCGGTGGGGGGCTCCAGCGTCGCATGGCCTCGCGGATCGATCGCCGCCTCTCGACGGTCCTCGTCCAATGGGTTGGCGGCTCGAGCTGCGCCCGTGCCGCTGGTGCTCCACAAGAGCCGTAGCTCTGCGAGCGCGGCAGGCACCTCGTCGTGGCGCAGATAGAAGATGTCCTCCTCACGCTCGAGAAAGCCGTGACTAGCGAGCAGGGCGCCGAACTCTCTCACCTTGTTCCAGAAGATCGCGAGGTAGCGGTGGTCGATGTAGAAGTTGTGGTTCTCGACGAACGGGAACACGGTGCGAGCGAGCGCGAGTCGCTCGTCGAAGACCAGCCGTGCCTCGGCGTCGAGCCGAGCTCGGTGCTGCTCAGTGAGCCGGTTGCGCTCATCGACCACCGCCTCGCGCGGGCGCGAGATCCTCTCACCGGCCTCGAGGCGGCCGATGTACGAGGCCACCATCGCGATCGGCAGCCTCGTATCGTCGATCCACGAGCGGTGGTGGCTCGAGAGACCGTTGCCGTACGAAAAGTAGAACCACGGATCCTTCGCGCGCTCGAATTCGCCGAGCCATCGCGATCCGGCTTCGCTGTCGCCGAGCGCCACCCGTAACGCTTCCTCTGTCTCCGACGCCTTGACGGTCGCTCCGATCCCGAGCTCGAGCGCGAGCTGGGCAAGCCGCTTCAGCTCTTCGTCCGGGCGAACCACAACCACGTCGATGCCCTTCACCATCTGCGAGACCGCTTCGTCGGGCGTGTCGGGGAACGCTTGGCTGCAGAACTCGTAGAACACGAGATAGGCCAGATAGCCCAGGTTGAGAAACTCGAAGTGGTATTGAAGGACCCGATCGAGGCCTTCGATCACGCGGTTGTAGGCGACGAGCAGAGCGTGACTAGAGCCGATCCCGCGGCCCTCGGTGACCACCACCAAGTCCTCGAACTCGGGGAGCGTCGGGATCTCGAGCGCCTCGAGCTCCCTGGTGGCGTCCTCAACCTTTCCTAGCCAGCTCGCATAGAGATCGTCCCAGTGGTCGTAATAGAACCCGCCCCGATCTTTGAACAGCTGCGCTCTTCGCTCGATCATCGCGGGGTCGGTTATCGAATGTGGACTGACGTAGCCGTAGCCGTTCAGAATCCGATACTCGATGCCGAGCGACGCCGGAACCGCAAACAGACGGGCGCTCGCCTGGCTGAGGGCGACGACCGAGAAGTCGACGACCACGGCGTCGAACGGGTGAATCGGCTCGGACCAATGCATGTCGTCCCGGAACCAGAAGCGCCCTCCGCCGGCGTCCCCACGGGCGACGCTAAAGCGCGCATGGCGCGGATACATCTCCTCCCAGCCCTCACATCCAGGAGGGATGACGTCGATCGCGCCTTCGAGGCTTATCGTCATCCCGGTATCAGACCATTCCTCCGCGCGCAGCGAAAGGTGCACCCGCCCCTCCCAGCGCGTGGCCTACGCTACCAAGCGAGTCAGCCGAGGATGCAGCCTCCCGATCGCAGGGCCCGCAGCGCGCCAACCGTCGTGCCGAGGCTGGGCCCCAAACAGGACCGACTGGTTCGGCGGCACCACGCAAGAGGCGTCCCAGAAACCCGTAGCTAAGGCAGTGGCCGACGATCGCTCAGTTCGGCCCGCTCGAGTCTCTCGGATTGGACGACGAGCAGCAGAGATGGCCGATCCCGCCGCTCGCCGAGAGCAGGGCAACGGAGTGAAGCTCGTCATCCAAGGTGGTGCGTAGGCACAGCTTCGGCACCGGTGCGCAGCGCGTATCGACCGCCCCGGCGCAGTGTGGGCAGTCGAGGCTTAGATCTGCGTGCCCGCACACCGCGCCGAAGTGTTCGCATAGCCCCGTGAGTGCGACAGATGCCCGGCCCGAGAGGTGGGCGATAGCGCCGATCTGCACAGCCAGTGCATGCACAGCGATCCGTGGGAGGCGATCGTCCGCTCCGTCACGACGCGCGCGACTGGGGCACCCAAGTGCTGCCGCGGTTAGGTGCTGTCGGGCGGCGCGACCTGGTGCGTCCATGCTTGAGGTTGAGCGGCAGCGGGCACGCCAACTACCTGCTTGATGTTGGGACGCTGCTACGCGACCAAGCCCTTGACCTCGAGATGCCGTGCGACCCGTAGGGGGGCAGGCGAGCCCGGAGGGCTGGACCTCGGTCCGCCATACGTGCGGCTCGACGAACCCCAGGCAAGTCAAGGGCTACGCCTACCAGGCGCCGGTCGGTGTCGCCAAGCTGCGGCTCTCCGAGACCGTGCCGTTCTCGTGGGGCGACCCCTCTTGGGGCGTGGCAACCGGGTCCTTGCCAGAGTAGTGGCGAAGATCGCCCACCACCGCTGAGCCGGCGCTGCACGCCGGCGCCCGCACCGGCGGCTGGCTCGGCCTGCCCGCCTGGTCAAAGCCCGGCCGCTCCGACTGGCGCTCGACGGGCCTCGGTACGTGGCCCCAACCGCTCAACAAGGCTCGACGCGGTGCCGAGCCCGCAAGTCGAGCGCCCATGGGGCACGTCGGCAACTGTGCTCACCCTCACGGAAAAGATTCCCACCGACGGTGCGTCTTAGCGTCTGGGAAGTCAGCGGACGTCCGCTGACTTGAGCAATGCGTGGAAGCTTGCCCCTGACCGGGCGGACCGGGCATCCAGGCGTGACGAGACTGGGAGGGACCGATGAACGATCTGAGCTACTGCGTGGCTCACGCGAACACTGGTGAGGGTCGGCGGCGGGGCGAGCAAGACCGCAACCGGATGTCCATGATGGCGCGGTGGAACCGCTCGGCAGAGGCGAGCGCGGCTAGGTATCGGCAGCCGGTTGGTCGTGTTGTTCCAGGATCCACGGCGCACCCGGCGGTTGAAGCGTGGCAGGGGAATCGGTTCGATCGCCTGCAGGACCGGCTTGCCGTCACCACGACCGCCGCGCTCGGTGCGACGCGGCGTTCCGTCGTGGTCTTGCCGTCTCGCTCGGTCGACCGATGGCACGAGCCTCCCGCCGAGACGCGATCCTACGAGGAGCGCCTGCTCAGCGTGCTGTTCGAGCTGCAAGATCCTGGCTTGGAGCTGACGTACGTCACCTCGTTGCCGGTAGCACAGCGCACGATCGACTACTACATCTCGCTTCTACCGCGCAGATTCCGACTGTCGGCGCGAAAGCGTCTGCGGCTCGTGTCGCTCGGCGACCGCGGCCTACGGCCCCTCAGCGAGAAGCTACTTGCACGACCCCGTGTCCTCGAGCACATCCGAGGCACGCTCACGGCTCCGAACGCCGCCTACCTGATGCCATACAACTCGACGGCCGTTGAACGCGACATCGCGCTCGCCCTCGATATCCCGTTGTACGGTGCCGACCCCGACCACGCGTGGCTGGGGACCAAAAGCGGCGGTCGCGCTCTGTTCGCCCAGGCGGGAGTACCACATCCGTTGGGGGCGGAGCACATCAGGAGCATCGCCGAGGCGACCGACGCGATCTGCGCGCTCCGCGCGACGAAGTCCGCGCTCGCCGAGTTGGTCATCAAGCTCGACAACGCGGTGTCCGGCGAGGGGAACGCCCTGCTCGATCTGACCGGAATGCCCGCGCCTGGCGCGCGCGGAGAGCGTGAGCTCATCCAACAGCGTCTCGCTCGCCTGGTCCCGAACGTCGACGAGGTCAGCCCAGCCGCTTTTCTGCGCAAGCTCGCTGCACAGGGTGGCGTCGTGGAAGAGCGAATCACTGCCCGCGAGGTGCGCAGCCCAAGCGTCCAGCTATGGATCACGCCAACGCGAGCCGTAGAGCTCCTCTCGACGCACGACCAGATCCTTCACGGTCGCAGCGGGCAGAGCTTCGCGGGGTGCCGCTTTCCAGCCGATCCTGCGTACGCCCACACAGTCAGCGCCCTTGCCCGCCGGATCGCGAAGCAGTTGGCGGATACCGGAGTGATCGGCCCGCTCGCGGTCGATTTCCTCGTGGCCCGTGAAAAGGACGACGGCTGGAGGCCCTTCGCGCTCGAGCTGAACTTGCGCATGAGCGGAACGACCCACCCATACCAGACCCTTGCCCGTCTCACCCGCGGCAGGTACGACCCAATGACGGCAAGATTCACGACCCGCCGGGGGCATTCTAGGCACTACGTCGCGACGGATCACCTGGAGACCCCGCAGTTGCAGGTGCTCGGCCACGCGGGCCTGCTCGCGCGAGCCGCGCGACAGGACCTTCGCTTCGACCACAAGCATGGACGCGGGGTGGTGTTCCACATGCTTAGCTCCGTCGAGCCGCTCGCGACCGTGGGTGTGACAGCAATAGCCGACAGCTCCGAGACAGCGGACGACCTTTACGCCCACGTCCACGCCGTCCTGGCCAACTCGGGCGACAAGCACGCGCTCCAAGAGCGCCCACTCATGCTTCCGGCCCTCGACACGCCAGGCTGACACCCTCAAATTCACTGGCATCACACCGGACCAAGAGACCTGCTATCCGCAACGCCACGAGCATCGCGAACGTGCCGGTGAGCTTTGCCGGCTGCGCGGAACCGCACATCCGGCGCGCGACCGCTTCTGCGGTCTGGGCGATCTCATCCGGACGATCCCCACGGCGACTAGGCCCGCGTGAGCGAGGACCCGGCCTCGGCGAGTGCTTCTCGCGCGGAGCACGCGTCAGGCGTCGGCACAGCCTGACGCTTCCTCGGTCGCTCTGCGCATCGTCGGCTCGAGGCGAGTCGGGACGATCGCTCTCCACGAATGCGATCGTCGCGCGGCTCGCGCGGTTCGGCGGAACCGCACCGCCGAGTTTGGGCGATAGCAGCAGCGCGGCGTCGGATCCGGCCACTGTTGCTTCGGTGAACCGCGGCGCCGGTCGTCCGCTTGCTCGAGGTCCGGTGTGGCGCGTCTGAGCACGTCGCAGTTCTCCGAGCGCTGCTGCTGCTTCGCCTCGCGGAGCAGCCTCGCGGCCCGGTCGGGCTGCCGCTTCGACGCTGTCGCTTGCACGGTCGCTGTGAGCACGCCGCTCCCGAATTCTGGGACGTGCGCGGCGAGTGGTCCCGGACGCCGCGCGGTCCTTTCAGGGCCCCCCGGCTCCCGTAGCATGGGCTAGAGCGATGGACAAGGCCGTGCAGATAAGGCTGTTCGGGGCCTTCGCGGTTTGCGTGGGCGGAGAGGTTGTGCCCGAGGGCGCGTGGCGTCTACGTAAGGCCAAGAGTCTGGTGAAGCTGCTCGCGCTGTCGCCCGAGCGTCGAGTTCATCGGGAGCAGGCGACTGAGTTGTTGTGGCCTGAGCGGGCGCGTGCGGCGGCGGCCAATAACTTTCATCAGGCGTTGTATGTCGCGCGGCGGGCGCTGGAGGCAGCGGGCGCCGAGACCTCGACTGTTCTCCCGTTGCGGGACGACATGCTGGTGCTGTATCCGGGCGGGAGGGTGGAGGTCGACGTCGACGCGTTCGAGGCGGGGGTCGCGCGCGCCCGCGGAAGTGGCGAGTTGTCGGATTATCGCGCGGCGCTCGAGCTTCACCGCGGCGAGCTTCTCCCTGAGGATCGCTACGAAGCGTGGGCGGTCGGTCGGCGGGAGGCGGTGAGCGAGGCGCACCTGGGGCTGCTGCTCGACCTTTCCAGCCGTCTGGCTGAGGGCGGGGATGCCGAGGCGGCGATCGCGGCGCTTGAACAGGTTGTGGTGATTGATCCGCTGCACGAAGGCGCCCAGCGCGCGCTGATGCGGTTGTTCGCCGCGGCGGGTCGCCGCCAGCACGCGCTGGCGCAGTATCAGCGGTTGCGCCAGGCGCTTCGGCGCGACCTCGAGGCGGAGCCGGACCCTGAGACGGCGCGCTTGTATCAGGCGCTGCTGCGTGGCGACGTCAACTTCGACCCACCCGATCAGGAGCCGCGCCGCAAGGCGGCGCACGCGTTGCGCGCAACTCGGGCTGGGGGTGCCCGTCATAACCTGCCGATCGTGTTGACGAGCTTCATCGGGCGCGACCGCGAGCTGCGGGAGGTTGCCGGTCTGCTTGACCGTAATCGCCTGCTCACGCTGACCGGCGCCGGTGGGTCGGGCAAGACTCGCCTCGCTGTCGAGGCTGCGACGGCACGGCTGGGCGCGTGCCGCGATGGTGTATGGCTGGTCGAGTTGGCTGGCCTCGGCGATCCCGCGTTGGTGCCGGCGGAGACTGCCTCCGCGCTCGGTCTGACGCTGTCCTCTCAGCGCCCGGCCCTTGAAGGCCTCGGCGCCCAACTCAGCCAGGCGCGCACGTTGCTGATCCTCGACAACTGCGAACATCTGGTCGCGGCCTGCGCCGTTGTCGCCGAACACCTGCTGGGCGCCTGTTCGGAGCTGCGAATCCTGGCGACGAGCCGCGAGCCCCTGCGCGTCCCGGGAGAGGTGACCTGGCGGGTCCCGTCGTTGACACTGCCGGCCTCGGGTCGGTCGGTGAAGCCTGAGGAGCTGGCCTCATACGAGTCGATTCGTCTGTTCTGCGAGCGCGCGAGCGACGTCGCATCGGGCTTTGCCCTGGGCGAGGACAACGCGGGTGCGGTGGCCGAGATCTGCGTGCGGCTGGACGGGATGCCGCTCGCGCTGGAGCTCGCCGCTGCTCGCGTGGGGGCGCTCTCGCCCGCTCAAATCGCGGCCCGACTGGGCGATTGCCTCGCTGTCCTGACGACCGGGAGCCGGTCGGTGGTTGACCGCCAGCAGACGCTCAGGGCGACGCTGAGTTGGAGCCACGCGCTGTTGACGACGACCGAACGCGCGCTGTTTCGCCGGCTGAGCGTCTTTGCCGGGAGCTTCGCGCTGGAGGCCGCCGAGAAGGTGGCGGCGGGCGACGGTATGGACGAGCGCCGAGTCGCCGACATCCTAGGGCGGCTTGTCGATAAGTCGCTGGTGGTGGCCGAGGACGACAGCGGCGGGTACCGCTATCGCCTGCTTGACCCCATGCGCCAGTACGCGCGCGAGAGCCTCGTTGAGGCGGGCGAGGCGACCCCGCTGGAGGCACGCCATCACGCTTTCTACCTCGAGCTCGCCCGGGCGGCCGATCCCGAGGGCGCGGCGGCCGGGCCGATCGTCGGGGCCGGCCGGCTCGAGCACGATCACGATAATCTGCGCGCGGCGCTCGGGTGGGCGCTGCGCCACGAACCCCAGCAGGCGTTGAGGCTGGCGGTCCACATGTGGCCGATGTGGATGGCCGGAAGTCATTTTCTGGAGGGCAGTGGGTGGCTGCAGGCGGCGCTCGCGGCGGCCCCGGCGCCGACGGAGCTTCGGGCGGAGGCTCTGCGCGCCGCGTGCGGGCTGGACCTCCGCCTGGGGCGAACCGGCGGGGTGAGCGAGCTGGGCCTCGAGCGGGTCGAGATCTTTCGGGCGCTGGGCGACCGCCGCGCGGTCGCGCACGCGCTCGACGAGGTCGGCGTCTATGAGTACATGGCCAGCCGCTATGACAACGCCGAGCGCCTGTACGCCGAGAGCCGCGCGCTGGCCGAGGAGCTCGGCGAGCGCAAGGTGGCGGCGGCGGTCCTGCACTCCTGTGGGGTGCTCGCCCAGTGCCGCGGCGACTTCGCGGGCGCCCGCGAGGCGCTGCTGGACAGCCTGGCCCGGCTGCGCGAGGTGCCCGCGCGGGACGGCGAGGCGTTCTTTCGGGTGCACACGGCGGGCCTGTTCGTCGCGGGCGAGGGGCCGGGCGCCGCGCCGCGGATGTACTTTGAGGAGACCGCGCAGTTCTTTCGCCGCGTGGACGCGAGGCGCGCGATCGGCTACGTCCTGGCCGCGCTCGGCGATGTCGCCCGCGCCCAGGGACTCAGCGAACTGGCGCGCCAGCGCCTGACCGAGAGCCTGGCGCACTTCCGCGAGGCGCGCGACGCGATGGGCACAGCGTTCGCGCTGAACCGCCTCGGCAATCTCGCGGGCGCTCTGGGGGAGCACGAGCTCGGCCGCGAGTGGTTGGAGGAGGCGCTGACACTACGCCGCGGGCTTAGTGACCGCCGAGGTATCGGCATGACGCTGAGTAACTTGGGCGTCCTGGCCGCTCGCGCCGGCGACCTCGAGCGAAGCCGGTCGCTGCTCGGCGATGCGTTGGCGCTGTTTGAGGAGACTGACGACGCGCCCGGTCAATCGGGGATGCGGCTCAATCTCGGCAACATCGCCGCTGACGTCGGCGAGCCCGCACGCGCCCGCGAGCTGCTGCAAGCAAGCCGGGAGATGGCCGAAGCGCAGCACTTCTTTCGCGCCGCGGGGTGGGTGACGCTGAGGCTGGCCGAGCTGGCGATCGCCGACGGCGACGCCGAGCGCGCGGCCCGGCTGCTCGACGCGGCACTGGCGCGTCTACGTCCGCTGGGTGACCGGTGGGGGGTCGCCCGCTGCTTCGAGCTCGATCAAGTGGTCGCTAAGGGGTCGCTAAGTCCGGCCCGCCAGGGTTGAGCGCGTTCGAAGTATTCGGCGCACAAAGGAGCTCGCAGACATGACCATTGAAGCGACCATCCCCCACGTGCTCGGCGGCGCGACACTCGCCGAGCTCGAGCAGGGCCTGCGCGGCCAGCTCATCCGGCCCTCCGACGAGGCCTACGACGAGGCGCGCGCGGTTTGGAACGGGGCCCACGACCGACGGCCGGCGCTGATCGTCCGCTGTGCCGGCGTCGCTGACGTCATGCGAGCGGTGGAGTTCGCGCGCAGCGAGAACCTGCTCGTTGCCGTTCGCGGAGGCGGGCACTCGCTGCCCGGCTTTTCCACCTGCGATGGCGGCATGGTCGTCGACCTGTCCGCGATGAACGCCGTGCGCGTCGATCCGGCGCGTCGCACCGCCAGTGCCGAGGGCGGTTGCACGTGGGCGGACTTCGATCACGAGACGCAAGCGTTCGGGCTCGCGGTGACCGGCGGTCTGGTGTCGACCACGGGGATCGCCGGGTTCACGCTCGGCGGCGGTATCGGCTGGCTGATGCGCAAGGTCGGCCTGGCCTGCGACAACCTGATCGCCGCCGATCTCGTCACTGCCGATGGACAGCTCGTGCATGCGAGCGCGGAGGAGAATCCCGAGCTGCTCTGGGGCCTGCGCGGCGGCGGGGGGAACTTCGGGATCGCCACCTCGCTGGAGTACCGGCTGCATCCGATCGGCCCGATGCTGCTGGCGGGCCCGATCTTCTTTGCGGGCGACCGCGCCGAAGAGCTGCTGCACTTCTATCGCGACTGGGTGCGCGAACTGCCCGACGAGGTGACCACCCTGGCCAACCTCACGACCGCTCCGCCCGCGCCGTTTCTCCCCGAAGCGGTGCACGGCAAGCCGGTCATCGCGATCGTCGCCGTTCACGCCGGCGAGCCCGAGCGCGGCCGTGCCCTGCTGCAGCCCCTCAAGGATCTCGGCGACCCGATCGTCGATCTCATCGGGGTCATGCCCTACACGGCGATGCAGAGCCTGCTCGACGCGCTATGGGCCCGTGGCGCGCACAACTACATGCGCTCCGCCTACCTCGACGAGCTCAGTGACGCGGCGATCTCGGCGACCGTCGGCAGCCATCAGGCGGTCCCCTCACCGCACTCGGAGATCCACTTGCACCACTTCGGCGGGGCGGTGGCGCGCGCCGGCGAGGGCGATGCGGCGTTCGGTGACCGGTCAGGGCAGTACGTGCTCAACGTGATTGCGCGCTCGCCCGACGCCGAGGGCTTTGACGCCAACGTGGCCTGGGCGCGCGCCACCACCCAAGCTCTGGCCCCGGTCAGCCGCGACGGGGCCTACATCAACTTCATGGGCGACGCCCGCGACGAGCGGCTTCGGGCCTCCTACGGCGAGCAGAACTACGAGCGGCTGGTCGCGCTCAAGCGCCGCTACGACCCCACCAACCTCTTCCACCTCAACCAGAACATCACTCCGTAGCTCGCACCGGGGACGCCCGCCAGTCCACGCGGGCCGTCGACACAGAGCAACAACCCACGAGTCTCGCCGGCAACGAGCCGACGAGCGCCGCACGACGGCACGCCATCGGCCGGCGGGCCGACCCCGCCTGCTGCCAAACCATCCACTCGACGGAAAGAAGACCCCAAATGAAACGACTCCTCGTCCTCGCCGCGCTCCTCGGGGGACTCGGCACCACCGCCGTGGCGCTGGCCGCGGGCGCCAACCCGATCACCGAGAAGATCCTCGGGGCCGCGAGCATGTCCCACCGCTACACCATCGATGTCAGAAAACCCGCTGACGTGATCGTCGCCCAGGCGACGGTTCCGCCCGGCGCGAGCTTTGGCTGGCACTCTCACCGAGCGGCCGTGGTAGCCGTGGTCAAGTCCGGCACGCTGACGCTCTATGACAGCGCCGACCCCACCTGCACCGCGCAGCGCTACTCCGCAGGACAGGGCTTCGTCGAACACGCAAACCACGTCCATCTCGCCCGAAACGAAGGCCGCAAGCCGGCCGTGGTGCTCGTCACCTACCTTGGTCTCCGGCACGGCGTCAACCCCGACGTGCCGGCCGCAAGCCCCGGGAACTGTCCCTTCTAGCCACGCTCGGCACGAGCCGTCAGCTAGGCGCAAGATCAGAGAGCTGCTGATCGCAGCCCCGCGGCTTACGCCTAGCTTGACGCGTCGACCAACCTGGCCTGCCGGAAGTCACCAATGAACGCCCACCTCAACTCCATCCTCGCTCAGCAACGTATCGCTGACCTGCGACGAGCCGCCGAACATGCGCGACTCGCAACACGCGCGGGTACCCGGCGGCGCGACGCGCGCGACTCGAATCCGATCGTGCGCGCCCTGCCCATGCCGACGGCCCACCCGTCGCCGGAAGCCTGGCCCGACCGCTTGCCTGCCGATACGACGCCGACGGTGGCCCGCACCAGGGCCCGACCGGCGCTTTGGGGCACCAATACCGAACACAAGCTCCCGACGGCCGCCCATATGAAGGCTGCCCGGGTCCCGCTCTCCTGCGAACAGGAAAGCACGGCGGAGTCAGGGGCGCCCGGGAACGATTGCGTCCCGCGTTCGTCCCTGGCCACACGGATGAGTTGAGATCCGTGGCGTTCTCACCGTCACAGACAGCGCGTGCTGCCGTCGCGCGGTCAGAGCAACTCACGCGGCTTGTCCACGAGCTGCTCGATGCGCACACCGACACTGAGCACCTCTCAGGGACGCAGGACAGTGAGCTGCTGTGGCATGCGGACCGGCGCTATCTCCGTGACCTGCAGCGGGTCGGCCGCGAGGTTCTCGCAGATGTCAGCTAGAGCTCTCCAAGACGACGCGATACTCAAAGGGCCGGCGGGCACCGATTGCACCATCAGCACCGTCGTCGAAGCTCAGCCACGCCCCCTCGCGCGATCGTTGCCACGTCGACCTGTCAGCGATTCGCGCCGTGGGCCCAGGCCGCATTTGCTCGATCCGGATCGCGTGCCCTTCTACATCGACGCCCTGGTTCGGGCGGCGTGGGGGCTCTGCGGATCGCGACACGACGCCGAAGATCTAGTACAAGAAACGTTCGCCACAGTCCTCAAGCGACCCCGGTTGCTCCGCGACGACAACGAAATCGGCTACCTACTACGGGCGCTGAGAAACACCTACGCCGACCGCTACCGCACCGCCGCCCGTCGACCAGCCACGCGTCAACTCTTTGAGGACGACGCGCCTTCTGTCGGTGACCCTCGCATTAATGCCCGCGACATCATGCAAGCAATCGCAAGCGCGCCAGCCCCGTACAGAGATGCCGTCATCGCTGTGGACCTCGTCGGACTGTCCTACCGCGAGGCCGCGCGCTCCCTACACACCCGCGAAGCGACGCTCGCAACACGCCTTTACCGCGGACGGCAGCACGTGGCAGGCGAACTGATCGCGCTCGTCTGAACGAAAGAGCCGGGCTGGGTCGATGCTCACAGACCGGGAACGAGGCACCAGTGTCACGACACCGCGACGCAGCGTCCGGAGCATCCCGGTGGTGTACGCCGGTGGGGACTGCTGCATCCGTCCCGCGCTGCAGAACCCGATGCAACGCACGGCCGGGAGCGCCGCGCTAGCGTCGCGCGCGGGTGCCGCTCCGGCAAGCGGAGCACCGGTGAGTGTCCAGGCGAGGGCGTGCTTGCTCACGCTTGTGCCGTCCGACGGTCACCCAACGGCCACAGGCGCACGGCTCGGATGGCCGGGGCGCGCGAGGCTATCGTTATCGACCGCGGCGCTGCCGCTGCCGCCCAACCCCGGGGCGCAGTTCTTGGCGAGCGATCGTCCCGGCGCGCCCCGAGCCGACGGTGCCGATGGCGACGACAAGGGGAATCGCCCGGGTCGTCGGTGATGCGGCTCCCCAGCTCGCCTACGAGCAAGGGCGCTGGACGCGGCCAGCTAGGACCTTGCGTGAGCCCTATCCACGACTCGGCCCGCCGCGCAGATCGCGTGGTACCGCATTTCAGCGGCCTTCAACGCATCGGGAAACATGAGGACGAACAGGCCTTCAGTGAGCTCCCGGTGGTCGGGTCGTAGCCGCCGCCCCAATACATTTCGGCGCTTCGTACGCGTCGAGTGCTTGAGGATGCCGCGGGCGCGCTTTGCCGCGGGACTGCCACATCGAACTTATGGATTGCGCGAGCAAGCTGGTCTCGGTTGGCCATGTCGACCGACTTTGCTTTGCATGTCGGGACAGCGGCCCAGCGTACGCAGCTACCCGAGAGCTGTCGGGCATGGATCTGCCGGTCAGGGCCGGTGGCAGCCTTCGCGTCGGCGGCAAACAGGTTCGCTGCCGTGATGCCCACCAAGAGTGTGAGATGGCGATGGCATACGGGTTGCGCGCCGGGGCCACTGCTCTGGTTCGGTCTCGCGCATGGGGTGAATGTTCGCGGTTCGGACGCGCGCCTCACTGCCGGGACGGCGAACGTGCGTTGGCCTGCCCACCGATCAGTCCGACGAGGCCGACCCGCACGACGCGGTGCCCACGCAACGACGCAGCCTTACACCGCTTCGGGCGGTCCTGCTTACGGCGAGCCGCGGGTTCCGGGGGTGACGGTCGTGGATGACCGCCGCTCGCGTCCTGGTGTGAGCTGAGTCGAAATGGGTCAAGGACGGGGTGTGTGCCAAGGCGCGGGTGAGCGGCTTGACGCGATCGCGCTGCCAGTAACGATGGCGAGCAGACACGCGGCGAGGCCGACCGCTGCGATGTCGCTCACCTCGAGGACGAGCAGCGCCCCGATGACGGCGCCACCGAGCATCGCTATCACCGCGAGCAGGCGGCGCATCACCGCAAAATGGTCTTGCTGATGCAGGTCGGCCGCGATGCCTGTCAAGGTCATGGTGAGCACCGTCGTCGTGAGATCGAAGACCTTGAGCTGACGCACGGCCGCGTTCTGTAGCCCCATTGCCAGCGCCAGCAGAGCGGCGATGGCGGCTCTCGCCCCCGAAGCAGGATGCGTCCCCGCGAGCATGAAGGTCACGAGGGCAACAACGACCAGCAAGAGCTCGCCGCCGGCGACGCCAGCGAGCAGGTGGCCGCGATGGACGCCCACCCGCTCGCTGACAGCGCCGAAGGCTGCAGCGCCGAGGAGAAAGCCGGCGAGCGCTGACAGCGAGGCCGACAGCGAGAACCCACTGGCGCCCGCAACGGCGAACCCGACAAAGACGATGTTGCCGGTCATATTCGCGACGAAGACCCGTCCGAGACTGAGGATGCTCACGGCGTCGACCACGCCCGTCAGCACAGTGAGCACGAGCATGAGTGCCGGAAGCGGCCCGTGAGCGGGATCGGCGACAAGCCGCGCCAGCGATCCGCTGGAGTTGCCATCGCTCATCTGGCGCACCTGGGAAGAGGGTCGTCGTGGCGCACTTAACCGATCTGACCGAACATGCCGCGAACGTCGCCGCTGAGCGGTGTGCCGTGCCCGACGCACAGCCGGGTTGGCTCGAGCTCGAGCAGCCTGAGCGCGGTGCGCGCCGCTTGGGCGGGATCGTGGTTAAAGACGCCGACGATCGGGTGTCCGTCGTGACTGGCGAGCGCGTCGGCGGCGATCAAGGTCCGGTGCTCCGGGATCCAGACGGCGAGCTGGCCGGGGGTGTGTCCCGCAGCGCCGATCAGCTCCGCTCCGACCTCCCAGTCCAGCGCGTCGCCGGGCCGCAGCAGTCGATCGAGCTCAACCGGCTCTGCCGGGGGAACGTGAGCCATGGTCGGGGTGAGCGTGGGTGAGCAACACTTGGCGGACCGGGACAGCGCCACTCGCTGCCCCGAGCCGATCGGCAAGCGCATCAAGGATCGCGCCATGCTGACCGGACACGTTGGCGTCGACGAGCACCACTCCACCGCGATCGCGTATCGCGTAGCAGGCGACAACCGGCGTGCGCAGACACCACAGCCAATCATCCAATGCTTCAAACCCCAAGGCAACCGACGACACGCCTCAAGCGTGCCGAGAATGCGCGGCCACTGCAACCGGCCAGTTGACAGATCTTGCGCGACTCTCCGTGCCCACGAGTTCCGACCCGCCGGCTCTCACCGACCGAGACGCGAGCGCCACAGCCACACCCATGCACCGCCGCGGATGCCGCCTCCATCCCCCGGGCCCTGGGTTCGGCGAGCTTCGGGCACTTCGGACGCCGGCGCGGCCGCTCGCCGGCCGGGTGCGCGTCCGACCCCAACTCGAAGTGCTCGGCCAAGCGGCCGGGTGACGGCGATCTCGCCGCATCCGCATGACGTCGGGCAGCGAGGCAGTGGAGGGCCCGCCCACCGAGCCGACCTGCGCTGGGCAGAGGGTCGAACGGTCGGTGGGCGGGGTCGGGTGTTTGGCAGCTAGGCCTGGTCGCCGAGCGCGACGATGTGCTCGGGTAGCCGCTCGTTGTCGCCGTACATGAAGTGGTTGCGCATGTTCTCGGAGAATCGGCTGGCCTCGGTGGACTTCCCGACTGCCTCCGCGGTCTCGCGGACCAGCATGGGCGAGGCACCGCAGCAGACGCCGATGTAGTTGATGCCGAGGTCGTGGACCTCCTTGGCGAAGGCGCCGATCTCGTACCGGTTGGCGTACAGCGGGTCCAGCGCGGTCGGGAAGGTGCGGCCGTGCGGCGAGGGCACCCTCGCGCGGTCGTCGCTGAGGTTGAAGAACGTCGGTTCCTCGGCGGTGGTCCGGTAGGGGATCGGCAGTGCGCCGACGTGGCACGACACGGCCGCGCGGATCTGCTTCAGCCAGGGCAGCATCGTCTCGGGCCCGCGGAAGCAGTTCATGCCCACCACGTCCGCGCCGGCCTGCTCCAGCCGCTGGCAGGTCTCGACGATGCCGACCCCGTCGGCCATCTCCTCCAGCGCCATCGGCGCGATGGTGAGGACGACGGGCAGGCCGGTGGCCTTCGCGACCTCGAGCGCCGCCAGCGCCTCGCCGGCGTAGTAGAACGTCTCGCCGATGATCATGTCGGCGCCGCCCTCGACGGCCCAGCCCACCATCTCCTCGAACATGCCGCGCACCTCGGCCTGGCGGGCGGTGTCCTCGGGGTCCCAGATGTTGGTGTTCGAGATGTTGCCGGCCATGAGGTCGCCGGGTCGCTGGTCGGCGACCTCCCGGGCGATCTGGAGTGCGGCGCGGTTCAGCGGCTCGAGCAGGTCCTCCTTGCCGATGACCCGCATCTTCTCGCGGTGACCGTTGTAGGTGAACGCCTCGACGATGTCAGAGCCGGCGCGCTGGAAGTCGACGTGCAGGGTCCGGAGGGCGTCCGGGTACTCCAGGGCGACCTCGGGGACGAACTCACCGGCGCTCAGGTATCCGCGGCGCTCCAACTCGAACAGGAAGCCCTCGGCACAGATCACCGGCCCGGCGTCCAGGCGCGCGGTCAGGTCCCCACTCGGAACCTCAGAGGTGGACTCGGTCATGTATTGCTCCTCGGTGGTGAAGGGACGGGTCGTCCCACGACAGAGCAGACAGTCGCACGTCGACAGCAGCACGCGACGCCAGCCGCGACCGCGGGTGGTGGCGGCAGCCCGGGCGATGAGCGCAGACATGATCGGCCGGCACAGGCCCCCCCCTCTCTCGTGGATCGACACTACACGACGATGCAGGCGGTCTCCTGACTCCCAGGGCGGACGCTCTCACTCCGCCTTCCCAGGCCGGCGGTGCCCAGTGGCGATGTGGGGTTCGAGCTCCCTGGTCATAGTGGCGAGGACGTATCGGACTTGCACCGACTTCCCGGTTCTGCAGCACCGTCGCGAGTGTAACCGCCGATCACGAAGCCGTGCAGCGGGACGTCGTGAACGACGCCCACAGGCCACCGCTCGCGAGCCGGTGGACTATCGTGGCCCCAGCCTGCCCTCTACCTATGTGTAAGTCCCATCAAGGTTGGTTCCGCTCGTGGGGGCGAGCGATGGGTGGTTGGTGGCCGAGGGCTGAGTGTTTGCGGTGATGGTTGTAGTGCCAGAGCCATCCGTCAAGCGCGGCGGTGCGCTCCCGCGCTGGAGCGGTAGATCGCGCCGTAGGCCCAGCCGCCGAGGAGGGTTCGGATGAACCGCTCGGCCTTGCCGTTCCGCGGCGAGCGCATCCGCGTCAGCCGGGTGCAGGGTCCCGACCTCCGGCACGTGGCCCGGCCACGGCTCCACACCGCTCGGCTCGTGCTCGGGCACCGCGATGTCGGGGAAGTCGATGCCCGGCACCAGCTCAACTCCGCTCCATGCGGCGACATCTATCCATCGGCCCGGCTGCTGACCGCGCGTTCCCGGGTCGAGTGGATGCAGTACGCGCGCATAGGCCTCAAAGCCGGCCGGGACGACCGACGTGACCACACCGGAGTCAAACGGCGAGAGGCGAGCACCGATCCAGGCCGCTGCCTCAACCTCGACGCTGCGCTGCACACCCGACTCAGCCACGAGTCGATTATCCAGGCGAGCGCCCTCCTGCACGACCAACCTCAGGCCCAGCGAGCTGCCCCCGGACAATGCTCGTTGAGCGTTCGGCTTCTGCGACGACATCGGAGCCGAAGCCGAGCGCCCGAAGCCGACGTTCTCGACGTGCGCTGAGCCATCGACAGTGAGACTTCCTCTGCCCGGATCGGGATCCTCGCGGGCCGGTTGGTGGCGCGCGAGAGTCCACAACGAGGGGGGAACGTCGTCAATATCCCATGTGGCGAAGAGCGCCAAGCTCGTCCAGAAACTCCCTGTGGTCGCCACCGGCCACGGCGGTCGCGGTGGTGGGGGTGGCGGCCGGGGACAAGCGGCCGCACGTTTTCGCCCCTGCGTGGTGGGATCGGCGTGGGCGCGTCGGCGGGGCTTTACGCGCCGTGCCAGGTGGCCAATGGGCGGTCTGTGGTCTTGGACCGGTGGCCAATGACATGGTTGGCGGGCGGTTTAGGATATGACGGTGGGGGCGCTGCCCTATGGTGCCCTTCGATTCAGGGACGGCCCGACGCATTGAACCCGACAGCTCGAAGGCTGAGGTATGTGAATGTGACCGCGATTGGCGGGCCGTCGTTTCGCGCGACGCATTCCAGGCACGGAGAATTACGAATCGTGGCCCGGGGCCACGGGACCGAGCGTTTCTGATGAGCTCGTACGAACACGGCCTGGTGCGGGTACGGGTGGGGTGCGAGTTTCACTTCGAGGCGGCGCTTCCGGTCCCGGCGGTCGTGCTCCTGCGCGCCCGCTCTGATGGCGGCGTGACGGTTGAACGCGAGACGTGGGATGTGCAGCCCAGTGCGTCGTTCTCAGATCTCGTCGACATGTACGGCAACCACGCCAGGCGTGTTGTGATCGGAGCGGGGAACGCGAGCCTGCGTTACGACGCCGAGGTCACGACGTCGGGCGCCCCGGATGAGGTCGGCCCGGTGGCGGTGCAGCACCGGGTTGAGGACCTGCCTGGCGAGATCCTCATCTACATGCTGGCTAGCCGCTATTGCCTGTCCGACCTGCTGTCTGACGCGGCGTTGAGCCTGTTCGGGACGACACCACTGGGGTGGGAGCGAGTGCAGGCCGTCTGTGACTGGGTTCACGATAACGTCCGCTTTGATTACGCCGCCAGCAACCCTGACGCGACGTCGGTCGATGTCTTTGAGGCGAGGAGTGGCGTCTGCCGTGACTTTGCTCACCTCGCGATCTCGTTCTGCCGAGCTCTGAACATCCCGGCACGCTACGTGTTCGGATATCTGCCGGACATCGATGTGCCGCCGCCGCCCGAGGCGATGGACTTTTGCGCTTGGATGGAGGTCTACCTCGGTGGACGGTGGTGGACGTTTGATCCCCGCAACAACGCTAGCCGGATCGGGCGTGTGGTCATCGCGCGAGGTCGCGACGCCATGGACGTCGCGATGGTGACGTCCTACGGCAAGCTGTTGCTCGAGCGGATGATCGTGTGGGCGGACGAGATTGTTCCCGCCACCGCAGCCCGCGACGATCGGCTGGGGTAGGGCACTGCCTGTGGAACTCAGCTCACAACACGAATCGGGCGGGCGGTATGACGCGGACATCCTCCCGGTCGGCTTTCGTGACCACGCGACGGACGCCAGCCAGATCCAGCGGACTGTCTACGAGGTGCGGCAGCACTTCCGCTACCGCTACACGGCGCCTATCTGCAACCTCCGGCAGCGCCTCGTGGTGGTGCCCCGCCCGGTTCACGGCAACCAGCGGGTACTCAGCCACCGCCTGGACGTCAGCCAGCCGGGCTCGTGCCAACGGATGCGCATCGACCGGTTCGGCAACGTCATCTTTGAGATCCGCGTCCCGAACGTAGACGAGTCCGTCGACTTCGACGTATCGCTGATCGTGGAGCGGCTCGCCGGGCAGGGGCCGCACCTCGAGGCGGCCACGAACCAGACGCTTGGCATCTATCTCCTGCCGTCGGCTCTCACCCGCCCGGACACCGGTCTGCGCGCCGTAGCCGCCACGCTTGCCGGCAGCCGCGAGACGGGTGCTGACCTTGCTCGCGCCGTGGGAGGTTGGGTGTATCGGACCATGAGCTACGGCTTTGATCAAACCAGCGTGCACACGACGGCAGGCCAGGCCCTTGCCGCCCGACACGGCGTCTGCCAGGACTACGCGCATCTGATGGTTGCGCTGTGCCGGCTGCTCGGCATCCCCGCTCGCTACGTGTCCGGACATCTCATCGGCGAAGGCGGCACCCACGCGTGGGTCGAAGTGCTCCAGCCCGTTCCCGGCCAGGCGGTCGAGATCCTCGCCTGGGACCCGACACACGACCGGCGGGCGGACCTCCGCTACCTCACCGTCGCCGTGGGCCGCGACTACCGCGACGTTGCGCCCGTCTCCGGCGTCTACCACGGTCCGCACGCCGGGCGGCTGTCCGCCGCCCGCCGCGTGAGCGTGGCCCACGAGATCGCCGCCTGACCCGTGACGCAGAACCTGACAAGCCCCGCCAGGTGCCATCAGGCCCGCTGACTCCGCCGGCCAACGACCACGGCGATCAGACCGAGCTCCGCCACCGCGACGGTGTCACCGCCCCGGCGGCGCTCGGCCGGCTGCGGAGGTCCGGAGACGCCCGCGCCGTCTCCGGGGCCGGTTCAGCTCGCCACGTTCCAGGTGCAGGTGATGCTCTGGGTGGCGTCGTGATCGGCGTCCCCGGCGAACGTGACGTAGGCGCTGTGGATTCCGGGATCGTCGAGCTCGTGGGAGTCGGAGGTGCTCGTTTCACCGATGTCTAGGACGTCGTCCTGCGGCCAGTGGCTGACGATCTGTCCGGTGGTGTCGAAGTCCTCACCGCCAGCCGTCTCCAGCTCGTAGTCGATCTCCACGTCGGTCCCGACCGGAATCTGCCCGTCGGCGTCAGGGGGCACCGAGGTCTCACAGGTAGTGACGAACTTGGTGGCGCGGGTCCCGCCGCCCGGCGCCGACCCCGCCGGTGGCGGCGGTGCCAGCGCATGATGGGATCCGGCGGTCCGCTGGAGGGTCCCGCCCGACGCTGCGAAGCCCGCCTCTCCGGTGGCGGCGACATCGAGCACGCAGTCCCGCAGGATCGCCGCGCGGGTCACCCCGCGCCGTCGGCAGGTCGCCGCCGCTGCGCTGCGGGCGTTCGCCGGGAGCGATTGCAGCGTGTAGAGCCTCCTGGGGATGCTCCGGTCGGTGTAAGTCGCCGTGTTCCGGCCCCGGGGATAAGTGAACAGCGACGTCGCCGGCGTGATCCGCCAGCTCTCACCGAAGCGCCGGTACTTGGTGGCGAACCCCTGGGCGCCCTCCAGCGCCGCGGCCGCGTAGACGTGGCCGTCGCGTCCGGCGAGGTGTCGTGCGTCGCCGCTGTCGGTACCGAGCAGTCCGCGGAGCTGGCCGGCGCGCGCCGGCACGGGCTCGAACAGATACGAGACCCCCCAGGGACCGACCGACCACAGCTGCACCTGGGTGCCATCGGGCCAGGTGACGACGATCTCGCCAGACCGGAGCGCGACGGTTCCCCCGTGCGGCAGGGCCACCGGCGCCCCCATCACGGCCTGCTTCGCTCCGTCGATCAGCACCGACAGCGTGTGCCCGGCGTCGATCTCCACCCGATCGCCGGTCACGCGCATCGCCACCGCCGTGTTGACGCTCACGTCGGGCGAGCGGAACGGCTGCTGGCGCTCCTGGACCTCCAGATCGTCCGTCGTCGACTTGACGGCGGTGAACTCTCCGGCGGCCTGGAAGTCGTAGTCGTAGCCGTCGATCGCCTCCAGGTGCGGGTCCCCGTCGGAGCTGCCACAGGCCGTGTCGCAGCCGAGTCCGCCGCGGGCTGGGCCGCCTGCGCCTCCGGGCCTCGGGACCGGCGCCGGCTGGGGCCGGCGATGGCAGAAGTCGTCGAGTGTGGCGGGCTCGACGAGGCCGGCCGTGCCGAGGACGGGCCGGCCGCTAATTCCGAGGTACGCCGGAATCGTCAGCGGCCGGGTCGGGGGCACATCACCGGCGCTGCCCGGCGGACAGGTGCAGTCGCGACCCTCGACGCAGAACCAGGCATCGCTCAGGTCGGTGTACTCGGTGGTCCCGGACAAGAGACGGGCGGGACCGTCGATCGCCACATGGATGATCGGCGCGGTGCCGGCCGGCCGGACGACGTACTGGGCGGTTGTGTACTGCGCCGCGGCGACAGGCCCGGAGATGATGTCCTCAAGCGAGCCCGGTCGGAGCTGGGCAAAGCTCGGCGGTTGCACCGGGCTGTGCATCGTGAAGCCTGGCACTGAACCGATCCTGAAGACGCTCGAGCCCCAGCTTGAGAGCACGTTCTCCTCGTCGCTGCCGCCGGCGGCCGCAAACGCGGCGTCATCGCCAGGGGCGTTAAGGATCGCCGGCATCAGCGCCCACAGTGGCCCGTTGACGTCCGCCAAGTGCCCCCAGAAGCCGACGGCGTCGTACGCGCGTGAGAACAGCGGCGTCTGAGGCGTCGCCAGATAGCCAGTGATGCTTCCGAGAGTTCCGTGACCCAGCCTGTCAGCCACCACGAACGGCAGCGGGTCGACGGTGTCGGCGGCCCAGGTCGCCGTCCCCTCGATGATCCACGGCTCCGGGCGGCGCCAAGTGCGCGAGCCGAGCAGCGCCCACTGGAAGCAGTGGAACACCTCGTGGGCGATCAGCAGCCGCTGCGCATCTGGCGGCGCGGCGATCCCGAGCCGTCCGAGCGCCACCTGGCAGCTCCGTGGCTGGCCGCTGCCCCACTCCCCCTGTGCGTTGAGCGCCATCGCATCGGCGGCTGCGCTCACATCGGGCGATGTGCCGACCTCCATGGTCAGACCGAGCGCACGGCCGAGACGGGCCTCGTACACGGACTGCCACTCGTTCGCGATCCTTTGGTACAGAGGGTTCGCCGTGAATGCTCGACCACCCAATCCCAGCATCGACGCGGCGCGGGCTCGCCGGACGCGGAGCCCGAGCCTGCGATCGACGGCGGCCCGCTGCGCGGCGGTCAGCCGCGAGCGGTAGGCCAGCGCCCACCACGCGGCGAGCGTCCCGGACTCAATCGCCGCGTGCCGGCCGCGCGGCGGCCGCACGCCCGGCAGCGGCCCGAACGCCAGCGAGAACGCCGCGAGCGCCGTCAATCTGCTGACCTGCCCGTTCGCGCCGATGCCCGCGAGCACGCGCAGCCAGCTGTCGCTCGGGGGCCTCACGCGCAGGTAGCGGTCGGCGAAGCGCGCGTCCTGGAGCGCCTGCTGGAGCAACGCGGAGCGCCCCGTGCGCTCGCGCAGGATCAACAGCCCAACGCGTGCGCCCTCGCGCCAGATCACCGACGCCACGCCACGTCCAACGACCATCCGCCCATCCCGCCCGACCCCGGCGCGCGCAGCGCGCCGCCCCGCCCAGGCTCCGACGACGCGTCGTGCCGCCGGAGCCGAGCCGAACACGAACGCCTCGTCGCGCAGCGTTGTCGCGGGGCGCCGCGCACCAATGACCTGAACGCCGGTCGGCCGCAGCGAGGAGCGACTGAGCCGCTGCGCCAGGTCGCCGCGAGCTTGCCGCGAGGAGACGCCGGCTGGGTGCCAGCCGTGCGCGCTGAACGGGACCGCAACGAGCGGCACGGCCGCCTGGGCGGATGGGGCGACGGCCACCGCGGCGGCGCCGAGTAGCGCCGCAACCAGCAACAAGACGAGGCGAGGAGCAAGCACTCTCCGAATATCCCAGCGCGCTCACCCGCGATCAATCGGGGAGCTCCCTAGTCCTAGACCAAGAGCGCGTCGATGATCCGTACGCACGGCCGCACAGCGGATGTTTGGCTCGACCTCGAGGGGCGCGCCCGCCCGTAACGGCAGCTGGCGAGCCGGCGGACGGCCCGTTATCGCGGATGCGGCGCGCAGATCCCTGGACCGTGATGGGCCGTAGGGATCAACTCGGGTGTGTCACCGACGCGTACGACGCCCGGTTGGCGGACAAGCGCCCCGACGGCGAGACGGGAGTCGCGTTCACGGGCGATGGTCCGCATAACGCTGAGATCGCGGTCGATCCCGCCGGGTTGCCGGCGCGTTGTCATGACGCACCGCTGGATGCGCATGCCGACCTCGAGTATCGCGTCACCCAGCGCAATCGACGCTCCGACAAGCGCGTCCTCGCCCTCACCGTCCAGCAGCACATTGGACCGAAAGCGGCGCTGATGCCACGGTCCGATCGTCGCGGTCGATACCAGCGACACCCGCGCCCCGGCCGAGTCGTGAAACGCGCCGGGGGCTCCCTCAAACGGAGCCCACTCGCTCGTTGGCTCGCGCTCGAAGTCGATGACGTTCTCGTAGCGACGGGCACCACGAGCGGTTGCGAACCGCAGCTCCACCGGCCGTCCGAGCCACTGCGAAAGAGCAGCATCGTCGGTCGCGAGAGACCCGTCGGGCAACATGATCTCAGCTGCATCGTCGTCGCGCAGCCGGGCGGACGCGAACAGCAGCTCCGGTGCTCGGCGTGCGGTCAGGCCGAACCCGGTCGCGACGTCGTAGATTGCAAAGCTACGATCTCCCGTGAGCCCGTTGCGGTCGAACCACACAGAGTCCAGCCGCTCTCCCTGAAGCGACTTGACGGGATAGCGCCACAGCTCTGCAACACGCACGCCGCTCACGCTACGTCGCGCTCGGACTCGGAGTCAATCGCGTTTCCGCGGTGCTCCGCTCGATCTTCGAGGAGACGATGAGGGGCCGCCGGTAGAACCGAGAGTCGACGAGCATGACCGGGAACGATGCCGGGAGCTCATCGCGCTCGATCTGGACAAAGCCCTGCCTGGCGTAGAAGCGATGTGCGGCGTGCATCTCGTCGGTTGTACCGAGATAGATGTCGCGAACTTGTGTGTGGTCGGCCCACGTAACGAGTACGTCCATCAACCGCAGCGCCAACCCGCGGCCTTTCCCCCGGTGGTTGTCGGCGACGAACAGCTTTCGCAAAGCAACCAGGCCGCCACCGAGGTTGCTCGCCGCGATCGTTCCAACGACCGCACCCGCGTGCCTGGCAACCCAGAATTCCCCGCCGGTGGCACGGTAGAACTTCTCGACATCGTGGATGTCGGGCTGATCGTCCGCGGAGATCTCAAGCCCGAATTCCCGTTGCTGAATGCTCGTGATGAACCGGATCACCTCGTCGCGGTCCTGCTCGCGCCAAGGTCCTAGCGAGTAGGTCTGCCGACCATCCTCGTATGCCTGTTCGCCGGGCAGCGAGACGCTGTCGCCCAGCGCTCGAAGCTGCTGCGCTGGCGGTATACCGTCAAGCGAAACGACGACGTAGCGGCTCGTGATCCGGAACGCGGACGGGTCTTCGTTGGCGTGGGTGAGCGTCTCGATGATCTTTGCGCGCACGGCCTGAGACTCGCCGATCTCCGCTAGCAGCGGCGCGGCGCTGACCCACAGCGGATGCGTCGCGATGCATTCCTCAAAGTACACGCTTACCGACTCGTTGGTCATCTGGAGGTCATGCTGCTCGAGCCGCGCGCTGAGCCCGAGCGGAGCGAACAAGGTGGTTAGGGCGTCGGGGTCGTGCCAGGCAAAACGCGAGGGCGCCGTGACGCCGTGACCGGCGAGCGCACTGGTCAGGGCGACGACCATGCTCGCGAAGGCTCGGTCAAGCGCGTTTCCCGGTGCCCATGCCGTGAATACGACCCGCCCTCGGGGAGCGCGAACGCGAGCGATCTCGGCGGCCGCGGCCGCGGGGTCGTTGACGAAGATCAGACCGAACGACGACAGCACGACATCGGCCTCGCCGTCGCCGACCGGCAGCGCTCCAGCCTCGCCGAGTAGGAACGCGGCACCCAGGCCTTGTTGCGCGGCAGCGTCACGAGCGACCTGGAGCAGTCGGTGCGCCGGGTCAACGCCGACCGCACGCGCGCCTCGTAGCGCCGACAGCAACGTCGCGGTGCCAGTCCCGCAGCCGATGTCGACCACGGTCTCGCCGGGTTCGGGCGCGGCCCGGTCGACGAGGACCGCGGCGGCCGGTCGTAGCTGCTCGGCAGTGGTCTCGTAGGTGCCAGTACTCCAGTCAGGGGCTGCCGGAAAGGGGGCGACGGTGGTCACGGGTGACTCCTGTAATTCGTTGGATGGGTGGGCGCATGGTGAGATCCACGCGCGTTCCCATCAATCGGTGAGGTCCCGGTCGTCCTGTGACGTGGTGCTCCGCGGGTAGTTGCGGGCCAGCTCGATCCGTGACCGGATCCCGAGCTTGCGGTAGATCTTCGAGAGGTTGTCCTCGACCGTCTTGCGGCTGAGGAAGACCTCCGCGGCGATCTCGGGATTCGTGCGCCCGTTGGCGGCTAGCGTCGCGATCCGCGCCTCGGTCTCGGTCAGCGCGTTGCCTTCCGCGCGCAACCCGAGACGTTTGATCTCCGCCTGCGCGCGTGCCGCCCAGACCGGGGCCGGCAGACCGGCGAAGATCTCCGCGGCGCGCAGCAGCGCCTCGCGCGCGGCGCGCTTGCGCTTGGCGCGGCGTTCGGTGATCCCGACCGCCATCAGCGTGCGGGCGAACTCGAACGGCTCGCCGATCTCGACGTTGGTCTCCATCGCCAGCCCGAGGCTGATCAGCGCGCCCTCGAGATCGCCGCCGGCGGCGAGCAGCTGGCCGCGCCCGCGGGCGGCGATCATCCGCGCCCACGGACGCCCGGTCCTACGAGCGAGCTCCTCGACCCGGCCGACGACGTACTGCGCCCGCTCGAGGTCGCCTGTGGCGATCGCCGCCTCGACCTCGTGATGGACGACCGGGTGCACCGCCAGCTCGCCGATCTCCATCGCGAACAGAACATCAGTCGCCGGGCGCAGCCACCTGGCCGCCGCATCGAAATCGCCGGCACACAACTCGACGAACCCCAGCGCGCCGCGGTGGTCCAGCGTCGCCTGGGCATCGCCGAGCCGCTGAGCGGCGTCAAGTCCGGCCAGCCCGTCGCGGCGCGCCTGTTCGACGCGGCCCATTCCCGCGTCGAGCAGGACCCCGACGACCGGCGACGCCGCATAGTCGCCGCCGGTCTGGGCGAACAGGTTGCGCGAGCGTGTCGACAGCGCCGAGGCCTCCTCCCAATTGCCAGCACGGCGATCGACCTCGGCGAGATGGAACAGCACGCCGGCGCGTCCGACCTCGTTGCCGGCCTCGGTCACGCGGGCGAGAATCTTGCTGAGAAGCGTGCGCGCCTCGTCGAGCTCGCCGCAATCGGCCAGCGTCATTCCGGCGAGGATCATCCCGCGACCGACCGAAACCGATCCGGGAGAATTATCGAGCATCCGCTCGATGGCCATCGCGTCGCGGGTCTCGGCCACGATGCCGGCGCCACGGAGCATCTCGATGTAGCCGACCGAGGCCAGCGTGAGCGTCAGCAGGCCGTCGTCGTCGACCTCGCGCGCGATCTTCTCGGCGGCCCGGCCGTGGGCGGCGCTCACGTCGAGGTGCCCGCGGATCAGCTCGATCGCCCCGACCCGCAGATGTGTCGCGGCGCACAGCACTGGGATCGTCGCCCCCTTCGGCCAGCGCCTGTTCGCCGAGGCGCACCGGCGCCGCGAGGTCGCCGTCGGTCGGTGGAATCCACGCCAGGAACGACAGCGCCTCGGCACGCACCACACCGGGCTCGAGGCGTTCGATCAACGCCTCGAGCATCGTCCGTCCGTGAACCTGGTCACCCGCGTGCAGGTAGTAGCCGGCGGCGGCGATCGTCCGCCGCGCTCCCTCGTCGTCGCCGGGCGGGGTCAAGCGCGCCGCGTTCTCGGCAAGCCGGCCCGCGGTCGCCGTGGCGCCTCGCGCGCGGGCCCGGTCGGCTGCGCGGGCGAGCTGGGCCGCGACCTCGGCATCGGGCTCGTCGGTCGCGAACCCGAGGTGGATCGCGTGCTCCTCCTCGCCGGCGGTGCGCGTCACCAGCAGCCGGTGAAGCTCGCGCCGGCGCTCCGGTCCGATCTCGGCGTAGACCCCCGACGCGAGCAGCGGGTGGGAGAACGCCAGGCGCCGGCCGCGCACCTCCAGCACACCGACGGCGACCGCCTCGTCGATCGCGCCCTCGAGCCCCTCGTCGCGCGCGAGGTCGGCGACCACGGTCGTGCGGCGATCGAGAAGCGCGGAGACGATTTCGAGCAGGCGGCGCGCGTCGGGAGACAGCGCCTCCAGGCGCTCTGCGACGAGCTCCTGCAGGCTCACCGGAACCGGTAGCGGCTCATCCAGATCGACCGGCCCGTCGCGGCGCGCCAGCGCGCGGGCGAGCTCGAGTCCGTAGAACGGGTTGCCGCCCGCGTTCTCGTGCAGCCGCCGCAAGACGGGCCGTGGAAACGACGCGCCGAGGCGCTCCTGAAGCAGGCGATGAAACGCCCCGAGGCTCAGGGGCGCGACGACGATCCGCTGCACCCGCTGCGGGCCAAGCGCACGATCGAGATGCAGCGGCGCCTCACCGTCCCCTGACCCGCGCCGCGAGACCAACAGCGCGACGGGCTCGTCACCGAGCCGCCGCACGACGAACTCGAGCACCGACCGCGACGGGGAGTCAAGCCACTGCGCGTCATCAATGGCGAGCAGCACCGGGTCGCTGTCGCCGGCGTGATGGAGCACCCCGAGAAACGCGGCGGCGATCGCCCGCTCGTCGGGCGGCGGACCGTCGGTCTCCTCTCGCAACAGCGCTACCTCGAGAGCACGGCGCTGCGGAACAGATAGTCCTGGCAGCGCGTCCTCGAGCAGGTCCGTCGAGCAGGTCGGCGATCCCGGCGAACGACAACTGGGACTCGTTCAGCGCCGGCGCGCACGTCAATACATGATGACCGGCAGCGCCGGCCACGCGCAGGCCCTCGTCCCACAGCGTCGTCTTGCCCACCCCGGCATCGCCCTCGAGCAACAGCGCGCGCGGTCCCTCGACGGCTGCGACGAACGCTCGCGAGCGTCTCGAGCTCGCCGTCACGTCCCACCACGATCGACGAGGAGGCGGCCACCGCCACATTCTGCTCCGGTCGGCAAGCCCCGGGAGTTCTCGGTTTCCGAGCGGACTCCAGGCGTAGCTTCGCGCGATGACCAAAGCATCCGCGCCCTGCCCGCAGGTCGGCGTCGTCGACGCCATACGGGCCAAGGGCGCCAAGATCACCTACCTCGGCTCCGTTCTGATCCCGGAAGACGAGACGTGCTTTGCCTGTTCGAAGCCGACTCGCTGGGCACTGTCGCGAGCGCAATGCACGCGTCGACGTGCCCTACGTCCAAGTGGCGGTGGGCGTCGCGATCGGCGCGTTCGCCGATAGCCGGGAGGTCCCCGATTGAACGCGCGCCGGGTTGATCGCACACTCGGACCCATCACCAGTCCATTCCATTCATCAACCGATTACGAGACACGACCATGAGCACTAGGAGCATCGATCACCGCAGCGACGCGCTGCGCACCCAGCTGCACGGCATGTGGGCCGCGGTGGCGCCCGGATGGGCCGCGCACGCCGACTTCATCGACGACCGCGGCACCCCGGTCACCGAGGCGCTGCTACGCGTCGCGACGCCGCAGCCCGGCGAGCGCGTCCTCGAATTGGCCTGCGGCCCCGGCGGGCCCGGCTTCGCGGCCGCGCCGCTCGTTGACCCCGACGGCGATGTCGTCGTCTCAGATGTAGTGGCCGAGATGACCACCATCGCCTCGGTCCGTGCGCGGATCCTCGGATTGGACCGCGTCCGCACCCGCGACCTGGACCTCGAGCAGATCGATGAGCCCGACTCGTCCTTTGACGTCGTGCTATGCCGCGAGGGCCTGATGCTCGTCGCCGACCCCGCCCGCGCCACGGCCGAGATCCATCGCGTCCTGCGCCCCGGTGGCCGCGTCGCGCTCACCGTCTGGGGCCCGCGCGACCGCAACCCGTGGCTCGGCGTGGTCTTCGATGTCGTTGGCGCCCAGCTGGGGCTGACGCTGCCGCCGCCGGCGACGCCCCACCCGTTCTCCTTATCGGACGCCGGCCGCCTCGCCGCGTTGCTGGCCGAGGGCGGACTCGACGACGTGACGGTCGACGAGCTGGCGACGCCCTACCGCGCGGCTTCGATCGATGAGTGGTGGGAGCGCACCGCCGCTCTGGCAGGACCGCTGTCGATGATGCTCGCCAGCCTCCCCGACGACGACGCCCGCGAGCTGCGCGACCGCGCCGCCGAGGCGATCAGCGCCTACCGCACCCCGACCGGCCTCGACATCCCCGGCATGAGCCTGCTCGCCCATGGCCGCAAGAGCGCCGGCGCATGAACCGCCAGCGATGACCTCTCCTCGGCCCGGCGATCATGCTCGCCGCGAGCTCCGCGCTGGCCGGCGGTGCTGTTGGGATAGACGACGCCGTAGGCCCAGCCGCCGACCAGGGTTTGGATGAAGCGTTCGGCTTTGCCGTTTGTCTGGGGTCGGTAGCCGGGTGCGCAGATGACCGATTCCGAGGGCGCGACAAGCGACCCGGACAGCGCGGAGCGGTAGGCGCCGCCGTTGTCGGTGAGGCAGCCGCTCACGGTGATCATGCCTCTGCAGTGCCAGGTAGCTCTTGGCGACCCATGTTCCTCTCCGAGCCGGAGCACGACGCGCTGGTACAGGCCGAACACCGGTTTGGCCGCCGAATAGAACCCATCCTCCAGTGCTTGGATATCAGGATCCGTGGTTAGGTAATCAGCTGGTTTGGCCGCGATATCGACTCCAAGGTTGCGCAAGAGCGGAGTCGGCATCGCGACGGGAGGTTCGGTGTCAAGCTGCCGGGCGTTAACGCATCGCGTGAGCAGCGCGAGGGCGAGCTGAGAAGTCTCGCCGGCCATTCGTGCGCACTCATCAAGGAGCGCCCTGAATTCTTCAAGATCTTTCAGTTGGCGATCGTGGCGAAGCTGGCGATTGTGGCGTACGTTGCCTGTCGAGGCAGCCAGGACAGCGACTGTGATCGCCCCCGAAAAGGCGAGCCAGGCTGCGGTGTCTTTTTCTTTGGCGGCCCCGCCGCCCGTATCTACTGCGAAAGCCCTCCAGGGGGAACGACGGAACCGAAGGTCGGGAGTTCGCATCTCCCCCGGGCGCGTTGAAACCATGAGGCTGTCCGGCGCCCGGTCTGGGGGTCAGTGGGCCGGTCGGTCCTCGTAAGGGACCCACCACCACCAGTGGTAGCGGGGAACGCCGAGGGGCACGTGCTCGGGTGGCAGCGGAGCATCGCGCTTTGCGACCTGTTCGAGCAGGTAATCGAATTGCTTAAGGTCTTCACCGAGCTGTTCGGGGACCCGGCCATCCCAGTAGAGGTCGATCGCGAACTGCAGCCCCGAGCGCGTTGTGCACACCTCCCGCCAGGCGTCCGGAAACACGATGTCGTTCAGTAACGGCGCAGAGCCGTCGACGACGACCCCGAAGATGCCCCGCTCCAGCAGCGGGAGTCTCCCCCGTGTGCGGTCCAGCACTGGCTGCACCTTTGAGCGAGGCAGACGACCGGTGTTCAAGGCGAGCCCAATGTCGTACAGGACGTCGAGCGCGGCGGCGGCGATCCGTTCCTGTTCGGCCTCTTCCGTGCCCGGTTGTGCGCGGTCGAGCACCTGCTCGAGCTGGTCGAGCATCGGGGCGGGTTCGATTGCGTCTGACACTCGATCTCGCCTAGGGAATGAACGTGAGGATCGTGGCCTGGCCGTCAAAGCGGACGAGCACGAGCAACTTGCTCGTCCTGCCGGACCTCCCACCGGGTCGCTGACGCTCGAACGTGTAGACGGTGCCGAGCCCGTCCTGTGTGGGCATGGTCTTCACGCTACCGGGCGGCTGCTCGACGAGCGTCTTGCGGGCGGACTCTAGGTACGCGTCGGTCTCGGCTGACTTCATACCCGGCTGGCCGGCGCGCTCGGCTTCCGGGAGCTCGTTGTGGTGCTTGCGCACGTGATAGGTGAGTGCCCCCTCGTCGCCGAACTTGAGCTGCTCCGGGTGCTCGCGCAGCGCGGCCACAGTCTCGGCACTGGTCGAGCCCGGCTTGATGGTCGTGGACCCGATCTTCGCGACGTTAGCCTGCCGTGCCGCGTTCTCCGCGTTGCCGATCGAGTCGCGCAGGGTCTTGTCGGCGTCGTACTTCTCCAACAGCGGCTTTTCGTTCGCCACGCCCTTACCCGCGAGCGCTTTCTGCCGGAGCATCTCCGCCCTGGCGTACTGGTAGCGATTGACGAAGTCCGCCAGCGATGTCGGCTTACCCTCTAGGGCTACCTTCGCGAACAGCGAGCGCGCCTGCGGGTCCAGCGCCTCCTTGAAGCCGGAGGACTCGTTGGCCAGGTCGAAGAAGCGCGTCAGTGAGGGTTCATCGGCCTTGCCCATCAGGACCCCGAGCTCGGTCTGCAGATCGGGCGCCAGCTTCAGCTCGGTCTGCGCCCACCTGAGTCCCTCGGTCTTGTGCGCGGCGACGCGCAGCCGGTATGCCCCGGTCGACAGGAGCGATTTCTCGATCTCGTCGAACAACGGCTTGTCCCGCTGCTTGAGCGTCTCCAGGCTCCAGCCGGTGGCGTCGAGCTCCTTGGTGCCCTTGAGCAACGTCTTGAGCTCGTCCTGCTTGAGGCGGCTGAGCAACTCGACACCGATGTCGATCTGATCGTTGATCCGCAGCCGACCGTCGGCGAGGATCTCGATCCGGCTGCCGACGTCGAGCCTCTTGAGCTCTGCGGTCTTGCCGGCGACCAGCTGCGCGCGGCCCGTGGTGGCATTGGTGAACAGCTGCAGGCTCGCGATGTCATTCCCGGGGGCGGCCGTCGCCCGCGGCTCGGCGACCACCTGCACCGGGCTGGCGCCGTCCGCTCCGGCCTTGCTGATCTTCACCGAGTACTGCCATTTGACGCCGTGGGCCGCAGCTGCGGCGTTGGCCTGCTGTGCCTTCTCGACGAGGTCGGCGAGGTTCCCGGCATCCTTGCCCCCAGCGGAAACCTTCCCGGTCGGGCCAACGGTCACCTTGCCGGTCGCATCCGGCCGCAGCCGCATCATCTCGATCTCGGTGAGCGCGCTCCCCGCCTTGCCTCCGATCTTGCCCATCGATTTCAGCAGCTGCTCCTGAGCGGCCCCGTCGGGGGCGTTGCCCAGCTTTGCGGCACGCTGGTTGATCTCGCTGCCCTGGACCGACTCGCCGCGCGGGATGGCGAACTCTTTGTCGCCGTACCGGACGATGGCGATGTCCTGTCCCTTGCCGAGCATCTCCGGCATCAGACCCTTCACCGACAGCGCCGTCAAACCGCCTGTGAACGCGAACTGTGTGAACAGCAGCGCGAACGCACGCTTGCGCTCGGGGTCGGAGATCTGGGCCTTGTTGATCCGATCCACCTGCTTTTCGAGGTCGGCGCTCATCACCGCGAGCGTCACCACGTCCGAGGTGACCTGCGCCATCCGGAGCGGCACGTACGCCCGCTGCGCCAGCTGGATGGCACTCGTCGCTTCGACCGCCGCGCCCTCGGCAGCGGCGGTCCGCACGCCCGCCAGGATGCGTCCGAAGCGAAGTGCCCCAAACCCGGTGACGGCCGAGGCGATCTGGGCGACGTCGAGCACTGCCGTTCCCGCCGTCAGGGTCCCGTGCGTGCCCTTCTCGTAGAGGTCGTATCCCGCGGTGGCGGCACCGAGAATTGCGGACCCCGCGAGGACGTAGCCGCCCACGACCGCGACACTCCCAGAGCCGAACGTCACCAGGCCGAGCCCAATGGCCGCGGCCCCGACGCCGATATATGTGGCCCAGCGGCGGATCGTGCTCGGCCCCGTGGTGCGCACAACGCCGCCGAGGCCGCTCGGCAGCATCCAGTGGATCATCCCCTTCGGGAAATGGGCGTTGTCGTCGAGCTTGTAGAAGAGTCGGCTCGGCGGCTCGGTCTCACCCGCCCGTGCGCTTATGCTCCAGTGCGGCATGTCGTCGGGCGTCGTCAGATCCTTGACGTACCAGTCGTCGTCCTCCTTCCAGTAGTACAGCGAGAGCGGGATCTCCTGGATATCGCCCGTGTGCTCGAAGACCTCGTCCGTGTGCAGCACCGCCGAGACGCGGGTCGGATTCTTGGGCTCGAGCTCACGCAACGCCTCGCGCAACCCGGTCAGGCGCTCTCCAACGAGCGCGCGCTGGGTTTCGGGCTTGTCAACGTCCGTTTTCTGGCCGTACTTCTCGCGGTTGACGAAGGCCACCCACCGATCCAGACCATCGACGAGCTTGCGGTAGGTCTCCCCGGCGTCCTTCCACTTACGGGCGGTGATCTGCGCCGCGAAGTTCCCGCCGGCGTCGATGTCCGACGGTCCGGGCCACAAGATCCGCCGGCGGCTGCCGGTGTAGGGGTTCTTCTGCGCGACGGTCGCGTTGTCGGCGCCCTCGATGTCCTCTTCGCCGCGCGCGGTAGCGTGCTCGAGCTCGTCGTAGAACGTCTTGGCCGACTTGGTGACGGACTCGACGAGGTCGGCTGGAGGCTCTGATCTCTCGTACGCCGCCAGCGACGCGAAGTCCCACTCGGCCTGGTTCCACGCCTTGTACAGGCTCTCGGAGATCAGCTTCTCCTCCATCGCCTTTTTGCGCAGCGCGGCGAGGGTGCGCTCGACGGAGACCAGCTCACCGAGCAGCTGTCCCTTCTTCTCGTCGAACACGCCCACCTGCTCCTGCGCCGCCAAGGAGCTGACCGCATGGGTGTCCGAAGCGGCGAAGAAATCGGTAGCCACGCCCTGTGGCGGCCCCGCCAGGATGAACCCGTCCCTCACCGGGAACTTGAACCGCTGCGCGACCGTCGACGGCCCGGCGACCGTAATCTCGTGGTCTCGGTCATTCGTCCCCGGCCCCTTCGCGTCGGCGCGCAACGTCAGCCGGTCGTGAACGATGACGTCGACCCTGCCGTCGCCATCGAGGTCGAGCAGCAGCGCCGTCGGGTCGCTCTTGAGGATCTTCGGCGCGAGCGCGCCACCGACCTCGAGCACGATCGCGCGGCCGGCCAGCGGCTGGTCGTCGGAATCGTCGGCAGCGCCCTTCGGCTTCGCAAGCACTGACAGCCCCATCTCGACCGTGCTGACGCCCTCCATCACGCGGCGGAACGTCATGCGAAAGCGATCGCCGTAAGCGCCGATGGTGACGTCCAGCGACCAGATGCCGCCGACCTGCACGAAGTCTCGCGGACCCTGCTTGTCCGGGTCCCGGTTTGGGTCGTAGGTGGCGAACACCTCATTGAGCGCGGCCGTCTCGAGGGGGAAGTCGTAGTTGACCCTCTGCTCGAGGCGCGGCTGCGACGCCATGCGGCCGTCCTGGCCGGTGAGCTCGAGAACGTAACGGGCCGAGGTGGCGAAACGCCGGACCGGCTGCACGCGCAGCTCCTGGGTTCCGATGGGCAGGGTGAGCGCTATCACGGTCGGCCGCTCGCCATCGGTGGTCTCCGCTACCGCCACCTGGGGCGGTCCTCCGCCCTGAGACATGTCGGGCAGCTGGAAGTCGGCCACCATCCGCCGCTGGGACGAGAGCTGGGTGAGTCCGACGGTCACCCGCTTGGCCGCGCCGCTGGTCCACAATTCCGCCGTCTTGACATCGGCGCGCAGCTCAGCGCTCTGGTCGCCGTCACCGTCGAAGTCGAAGCTCGAGACCCCGGCGCTGTCGACGACCTTCGGGATCGCGCCGGGGACGTTGCCGGCCCGATCAAACCCTGGGCGCACCATCTGTGGCGCACGTCCGAAGACCCCGGGCGTGGTCGGCCATGTATGGGGATCACAGCGTCGCAGCGCGAGGCCGGAGCGCACGCTCCTGCGCAGCGACCGCGCCGTCTCCCTGAGCAACTCCGGCGCCCCACGTTGGGCGAACGCGGCGATGCCCGCCGCCGCCGCCTCGCGTTCGGCGTCGGCGGACGCCGCCACCGGCGCGCTGGGGCTGTCGACGTGTTGGGCGACGTGCGCCAGCTCATGGGCGATCAAGGCGTCGCCAAGCGGTGTACCCGGTTGGTACGCGCCCTGCGCGAATGCGACATGGTGGCCGACCGCGACCGCAGTGGCCCGATGACGCTCGGCCACACGCCCGCCGAGTGCATCGGTGTGCACCCGTGCACGCGCCACGTCCGGGCCGAGTAACTGGGTCATGCGGGCGGCGACCGACGGGTCCAACGCGCGTCCTGACCCCAGCTCGGCCTGCACGCTGCGCGCATCGTCTGGCTCCCGGGCGGCGCGCATGAGAGGCCGCGAAGCCCCGGACGCGGAATCGCCACTGGCAGCCGGCGTCAGGTCCGGGATGGCCCGTGTCGCACGCCACGTCGCGATGCCGTCCCCCACGCGGGCCCGGATAGCCGCCAAGATCTCGTCGAGACCCGACGCCGCGCCGGCTGCGGGCGCGTATTGCACGAGGGCGTCGTGGAGCTCGGCTGGAGTTCGCCCGCCGTAGTAGGCCATCCAATGCGCGATCCAAGGGCACCCCTGCGACCGGAAGATCGTCCCGGCGAGCTCGTGATCGACGACATCTCGCACGGCGTGCTCGACCTGGTCCAGGAATGCCCTCTTGGAGATCTGGCCGGGGCCGGCGAGCGCGTCGTCGGAGACGATCTCTAGCCCGGCCACGGTCCGGGTCGCGGAGGGCGGGTCAGCAATCCGCGTCAACCGGCGCTGGCCGGACGGAGGCGCCACCGCGCGCAGCAACCCGAGGACCGCCTGGTTGCCAGCCGAGCGCTGGAGGGCCATCAGGTCCGCGTGAGAGAGGGAACCCGCCGGTCCGCGCAGGAGCGAGTCGAAACCTGATTGCTCCGCGCCAGGAGCCTTGGCCTGACCGACCGCCGGCTCGGGCGTGGCCTGCGCATCGTCGTGACCGTGCTCCATCAGCGCTGCTGGTTCGGACGGGGACTCCGTTCCTGTAGGAGCTCCTCCGGCTCGGGAAGCAGGACGTGGTAGACGTCAGCCACCCCCCGGATCACCCGGGGTGACGAGCCTCCGGGCGCGCGGATCGCGACCAACTGCTGCGCCAGGATCGTCGCCTCTCGCTCCGAGAGCGCCGGGCGACGGCGGGATAGGGACCAGTGATCGGCAGCTTGGACCCGGCCTCCGGAGACGAGCACTCCGAGCGATGTCTCGCGGGGTGAGATCCATCGGTCCTTCCCGTGGGCGAGCCGCGCGAGCTCTCGGACATGGCGCGGTTCAAGCGCGTCCCGATCGGTGCGACGCGCGCGGAGGCCGATCACGACGGCGCCGGGCCCGACCACGGCCAATGCGACGAGGGAGCTCGGACCTCCCGGCGTGATGCCGGCGAGACCGAGGAGCGTCATGCAGAGCACGATGGCCACCGAGGTCCACTGTGCCTCCGAGAGGCCGAGAACGAATCGGCGAGAGCTGTCGCCTCGCAGCTCTTCCAGGAAGAAGCGAATGACGCCGTAGCCCTCGACGTACCAGACGAATGCCGCTCCAGGGGCGTGAGCATCGGCGACGGCCACACAACCGATGACCACGACCAGCGCGACGAGCGCGCTCTCGATCGCCGGGACTGGGACGAGCGTGGTACCCATCAGCCACGGCGGGAACCCACTCGATGCGTACCGCTCGCCGTAGGCGATCCCGTGCCTGCCCGGCCGCCCGTGGCAGCAGCCGGCGGCCACGCAGCCGATGCGCCCGATTCCCAGGCAGGCGCCGAGGCCGAGCGCGGTGGCGTCGAGATAGCGGCCGGGGGCCAGGCCGAGCACGAGGCACGTCGTAGCCGTCACACCGAGTACGGCGATTTCATGGTGGTAGTAGATGAGAGTCTCCCCACCGGCCACCGCTTTGGTCACGAACGCGAGCGTGAGGAAGGTCAGCACCGCGACCAGGCACACACCGAGCTCGACAAGCGGTGACACTCCTAGGCGGCTGGCCTCCCAAACGGCGAGTGACACCGCGGCGGCCGCGCCGGTCAGCGCAGTGACACGGAAGATCGGGACTGTCCGGCCGGCGCACTGCAGGTTGGGACCGACGCGCCGCGGCCAGCGACCACCAGGGTGGGGTGCTAGCCCGACCCCACCCCCCTGCTCTCGCGTCGGACCCCTCCTACGCATGAGACCCAGGTTCCCCACGCTGACGCGATGATACATCCGCTGGTGATGCGAGTAACCGCGCCCCAAGTCGACCCTAATGCGGACCAGGAGTCCGGATCTCACTGGGCGTTGAAAAGCCCCGCAAAACGTGAGTTTTGTGTCCGCCGATGGCCGTGCTCCGTGGAAGTGGTCGACCGGGATGTTCCGCCGCTAACCTCATGCCAGGCAGCGTCCCTCGGCGCTGCCTGGTCCAGGACGTCTCATAGCCAGGCCTCGGCCAGGCGTTTGGTGAAGTGGCCGGCGGGCGGCCTCCCCCCGCTCGGTCCCCGCCGGCCCCAGCTTCTTCTGAATCTGCCGCCCATCCGGCAGCCGGTACCTGGCGTACCAGACGGGCCCGCGGCCCCGCTCGACACGGAAGACATGCCCCGTCGGAGGCCGGACTCAGCTGTCCATGTGGCAAATGCTGCGCCGGTCTCGGGACATATTGGGGACATGCGGCGGAGTTGGCACATGTCCCGAAAACACGAAAGCCCCGGACAAGCCGGGGCGTTCGGAGTGGGCCGTGGAGGGATCGAACCTCCGACCTTGGGATTAAGAGTCCCCTGCTCTACCAGCTGAGCTAACGGCCCTCGGGTCCCGCCGATGTTACCCCGGCCCGAAGAACGCGAGCGGTCAGCAGGTCTGGGCCAAGGCGGGGTTGGTCTTGGCGGTGTTGATCTGCTGCAGCAGGGTCTTGCGGGTCGACTTCGGGACCATGGCGGCCACCTTGGCGGCGGCGAGGTCGCCCGTGCGATTCTGCTTGGCCGCGTACGCCGAGATGGCCAGGCACTCGAAGCTCTTGGGGGAGCTTGGGTCAGCCTGGGTGGCGTAGTCCCACGCATTGGCCTCGTTTCCGTAATCGGCGAGGGTGGCGTAGGCGTTGGCAGCGACGATGGAGAGGTTGTTGGTGGGGTTCTTGGTCAGGGCGAGGTAGCGCTGCCAGGCCTCGGTGGCCTTGGTCAGCTCCTGCTTGCCGGCGGCGGTGTAGGTGTTGGTGTTGCTGTTGAAGCCAACGCTGGAGGCGTTCTGGTAGCGGGCCGTCAGCAGGGCGCCCCACGCCGCGGCGTTGTTGGGGTCTTTCTGGGTCGCCTTGATCGCGGCCTTCTCGGCCTGGCTGATCTGGGCGCTCTGATTGTTGGACCCGTTGCCGGTGAAGGCGTTGAGCAGGCCGCCGATGCCGCTGCCCGTGCCAACGCCGAACAGGATGAGGCCACCGCCCATGAGGACGGCCAACCCCAGGTACACCGCCTGAACGGTGCGGCGGCGGCCGCGGCTGCGCAGATCGAACAGCATCGCCTACTCCGACTGGCCGGCGTCCGGCGGGCCGACGGTGATCAGCTCGGCGGCGGCGCGTTTGGCGTCACGGCGGTCAGCGAGTTTGAGCAACACGATGCTGGCGAGAAAGAGGATGACGAGCGGGGCGGTCTCCAAGCCGGTCGTGACCGGGTCCGCCCCTGGCATCGCCGCCGCGATGACGGCGATGATGACCGTAGCGTAGCGCCAGTGACGGGTCAGGGTGCTGCCATTGATCACGCCGAGCTGACGCAGGCCCATCAGCATCAGCGGCAGCTGGAAGGCCAGGCCGATCGCGCCCATCGTGACAACCTCGAACGAATACAGCGGCTTGGCCTGCACGAGGTTGTCGAACTGGCCGGAGTTGTAGCCCTGGAGGAACTTGACGGCCGCAGGCAGGACGACGATGAACGTGAAGAGCACGCCGACGACGAACAGCGCGGGCGCCGCGAGAATCACGGGCGTCGCCACCTTGCGCTCCGACGCGCTCAGCGCCGGTACGCAGAACGCGTACAGCTCGTAGAGCAGGACCGGCAGCGTGAGGAGGAGCGCCGCCCAGAAGCAGACGGTCAGCGTCGTGGTGAAGCCCTCTCCCACGCCGAGCGTGACCGGCACGTTCCTGGGGGTCGTCTGGGGTAAGGCCCTCGATGCCTGCGTCAGGTCGTTGGCCGCCTGACCCAGCGTCGTCCGGTCGCCTGCCGACAGACTGGACGAGGTTGATAGCGCCTTGAACTGCTTGGCGGCGTCGCCGATCGCCTTCGACGCGTTGGCGCTGTCGCGCGTCAGCCCGCCGATCTTGTTGGACGCGTGGCTGGACGCCGGCGGTAGCGGCTTGTTGAGAAGGTCCAGCAGCGTGTTGTTCTGCCAGTAGCAGAGCGCGAACGCGACGGCGAGCGCCGCGAGACACACGAACAGGCGGCTGCGCAGCTCGTCGAGATGGTCGACGATGCTCAGGCGATCCTCGTGCCCGATGGGCCGGAGAACCTTCGCCATGGTGTGCGCCCCGGCGCGCTGCTAGGAGCGCTCGGACCCAGCGGTGCCGGATCCGGGGGTGGCCGCCGGCTCGCTGGAGCTCGGCGTGGCCTCCGGCGTGGTCCTGGCCTCAGACAGAGCGGGCTTCTCGTCGTCCTTGGACTCGCCGGTGATCCCTTCCTTGAACTCGCGCATCCCCGACCCCAAGCCCTTACCGATCCCGGGCAGCCGCTTTGGACCAAGAATCAGTAGAACAATGATGAGGACGACGATCGCGTCTATGCCTGGGTTACGGAACATTGCTTCAAACGCCTCTCCAAATTTGGGGGGAAGACAAGCGTAGCGGCCAAAAGGCCGTCCGGATGTGTTAACGCGTGTGGGTTGGCGTGATCTCGCTCAAGCTCGGACTGAGGCGAGCCGATAAATCCCGTGAGCCGCCATGAACAACCACCCTGAGAGACACTCGATCCGACGCATCGTCCTCCCCTCCGGGCGGACGATCGAGGTTGTCCGGTTCTACGCCGAGGAGACGACGCACCCGGGCCTGCACGTTTGCCCCGAGTGCAGCTCGCACCTGGTGCAGCCGCTCGCCTGGTCCGAGGCGCCCCAGGGCTTCTGGGAGCTCGTCCTGCAGTGCCCCAACTGCTTCTGGATGGACGAGGGCGTCTTCGATCAGGAGCAGGTCGACGCGCTGGAGGAGCGCCTCGACGACGGCCTGACCGACATGCTTTCGGACCTGCGTCGCGTCACCCAGGCGAACATGACCGAGGAGATCGAGCGGTTCGCCGCGGCGCTCAACGCCGACCTCATCCTCCCCGAGGACTTCTAGCTCCTCCCCGGCCGCTCGCGATGGGCGGGCGGGCGCTTCTCACGAATAGCGCTCCACCACGCCGTCGGCGATGAGCTCGAGCGCCGTGCGCTGGCGCTCCAGGAGATCCGGGAGCTCGGCCTTGGCGCTCGCCACCAGGTCAAGGGCGCGCGCCCGCGTCTCCTCGAGCGCCCCGGTGTCCGCGATGCGCGCGCACACCCGGGCGGCATGCGCGGGCGTGACGACGCTGCGCAGGTCCAGCGCCCCCAGCTCGGGGTCGCGCCCGCGCGCGAGAATGAGCGGCAGGGTCACCGTCCCGTCCAGCAGATCAGCGCCGCGCGGCTTCCCGGTGCGCTCGGGGGGTCCCGTCACATCGAGCACGTCGTCGAGCAGCTGGAAGGCGAGCCCGATCCGCTCGCCGAAGGCGGCCAGCCCCTCAACGCGCTCCTCGTCATCGCCCTCCAGCGCGCCCAGCTCGCATGCCGCCCGGAACAGCACGGCGGTCTTCAGCCGGCAGCGCTCGAGGTAGCGCTCGGTGGGCACCGCTCGCCAGGCGTCGGCGCGCTGCATGAGCTCGCCGGTGGCCAGTTCCGAGCTGGCGCGCGAGAGCACCCGCACCGCCGCCACCGACCGCGCCCCGGCCAGCTCGGCGAACGCGCGCGAGAAGAGCAGGTCGCCGGTCGCGGTGGCCGCCAGCCGCCCCCCGGCTGCCATCACGGTGGGCCGCCCCCGCCGTAGCGGCGACCCGTCGAGCACGTCATCGTGGACCAGGGTTGCCGAGTGCACCAGCTCCACCGCCACCGCCGAGCGCAGCAATGCCTCGGACTCGGGGGGCGGTGCGCCGGCGGCGAGGAACAGCAGCAGCGGCCGCAGTCGCTTGCCGCCGGCGGCGATCGTATCGCCGGCATGGCGCCCGAGCAGCGCGCCGTGACCCCCCGCGACCTCGAGCAGCCGCGCCTCCAGGCGCTCCATCAGCCGCGCCGCCGCTCCGCCGCCGGCCGCGACGACCGCCTGCACCGTCTCCTGGACCGCGTTCATCGCGCGACCTCGCCGACGTGGAGGGCGATGATCCCGCCGGCGGTGATCACATATCGCACGGGGCGCAGCCCGCAGCGCCACATGACCGTCGCCAGCGCCTCCGGCGCAGGAAAGCGCCGCACCGAGCTGGGCAGGTAGCTGTAGGCGTCGGCATCGCCGGCCACCCGGCCGAGCATGGGGACGATGTGGTCAAACCACACATCCAGAAACGTTGACAGCGGCGGGCCCGTGGGGCTGGTGATCTCCAGCACCACGACGCGGCCACCGGGGCGCACGACGCGGGCCATCTCGGCCAGGCCGCCCTCGAGATCGGAGAAGTTGCGCGCGCCGAAGCCCACGGTCGCCGCGTCGAACTCGCCGTCACCGTAGGGCAGCGCCAAGGCGTTGGCGGCCTCGAAGCGCATCTCGACCTCGCGCGCGATGAGCCCCGCCGCCACCGCGCCATCCGACTTCTGGCGCGCCAGCTCGAGCATCCGCTCCGAGAAGTCAGCGCCGGTCACCGCGCCGCCGGGCGCCACCCGCCGGGCCAGCTCGAGCGCGAGGTCGCCGGTGCCGGTGGCGACGTCGAGCGCGCGCGCGCCGGGCCCGACTACCGCCAGGTCGGCAGCGCGCCGGCGCCAGTGGTGGTGCAGCCCGGCGGTCATGACCGAGTTCATGCGGTCGTAGACGCCGGCGATGCGATCGAACATGGCCCGGACCTGCGGCTCGGGCAGCGTGCCGGGCATGGACTCCGCGATCGGATGCCGAACGTCCGTGTCGGAGTGGCCCGGCGGCGAAGATGGTCTCGCCGTCATGGTCCCTTGCCCCTGAAGCGCCCTACTGGAGCATCGAAAGGAAGTTGACCAGGTTCTGGAACTTCTCCGGACTGGTCTTGGCCAGGTCCGCGAACGATGGCATCGGCGCCGTCGGGTTGCGGAGCGTCGAGGCGATCGCCTGGGGTCGGCGAATCGATCCGATGTGAGTGAGGGGCGGGCCGGGCCCGTTGTTGCCGTTGTCGCCGATCACGTGGCAGGCCAGGCAGCCCGACTCGCCCACGACGTCCTCGCCGGCCCGGAATGTCGCCTTCTGCGCGGCGGTGAGCCCCGCCGGCGGCGGCAGGTCGACGGTGTTGGGAGACCCGGTGCTGGCACCCGAGTAGGTGAGGAACGCCATCGCGAAGATCGTGGTCAGTCCGGCGGCCAGGGCCACTGGCCGGCGCTCGATCCGGCGCTCCGGGCTGCGGTCATAGAACGGCAGCAGGAACAGCAGGATCATGCAGATCGTCGGCACGCCGATCGTGGCGAGGTCCGTGAACTTGGGGATGTTCTTCATCACCCTCAAGACCTCGAACAGGAAGAAGAAGTACCAGTCCGGCCGGGGGACGTACGTGGTGGTGGTCGGGTCCGCCTTGGGCCCCATCTCCGCGCCGAACATGAGGGCGAGGAAGATGATCACGACCATGACCACCACGGCCATCATCGAGTCCTTGGCGACCGCGTAGGGGAAGAACGGCTTGCCCTGGTTCTTCAGGAGGGCGTAGTCGCGGAGGTAGCCCTCCTTCTCGGCCTGGTTCATGGGGTGGGTGGGGACGGGGTCATACCTGCGCCTCGCGCATCTCGGGCTCCTCCTCGGCCTTGAGCCACGGCGGTGCCGAGATGCCCAGCTTGGTGACCAAGTACAGGTGCGCGCCGATGAGGGCGGCGATCAGCCCGGGGATGAGCAGCATGTGGATGGCGTAGAACCGCGACAGCGTGGTGGCGCCGAACTCGGGACCTGCGCGCAGGAAGTCCGACAGGTAGGGACCCAGGAACGGGCCGGTGCCGTTGATGTTCACGCCCACGATCGTGGCCCAGTAGGAGCGCTGGTCGAACGGCAGCAGATAGCCGGTGAAGCCCATCGCCAGGGTCAGGATGAGCAGGGTCACGCCGATGATCCACGTCAGCTCCCGCGGGTACTTGTAGGCGCCGAAGAAGAACACGCGCGCCATGTGCAGGAAGATGAGGATGATCATCACCGACGCGCCCCACTTGTGCATGCTCCGCACGAGCTGGCCGAGGAAGGCGTCGTCCGTGATATAGCGGATCGATTCGTAGGCGCCGCCGTTGACGTTCGGCTGGTAGAACATCGCCAGGAACACGCCCGTGACCGCCTGGTTGAGGAAGGCGAACAGCGTCGCCGAGCCCAGGGTGTAGAACCAGTTGATCCCCTTGGGGACCTTGCGGAACAGCAGCCAGCGCACGCCGCCCGACAGCGAGGTGCGCTCGTCGATCCAGTCGACGACGTGGATCCCGCCCTCGGCGGCAGTCTCGAGCGGCGTCATCTGCTGACCCTCTTCGCCGGGTGGCTTGGGGAGCGGCTTGAGCGACTTGGGCAGGATCTCGGGCATCAGTTCTTGGGCAGCGTCGAGGTGTCGAACCGCGCCGGATACAAGAACTGCCCGATGCCGTCCAGCGGCTGGCCGGGGTCACGCGGGGAGAAGCGCTCGAGCTCGGAGTTGACCGAGTAGCGCGGACCGATCTCGACCAGGCCGGTCGCCTTGTTCAGGCGGGTGTAGAACCGGTCCAGCGGGCGGACCGGGGGACCGCCGGCCACCATGCCGCGGAAGTCGTAGACCCCGCCGTGACAGGGGCAGATGAAGCGCTGTGCGGCGGCCACGTAACGAACCGGACAGCCCAGGTGCATGCAGCGCGAGGACAGCGCCACCCAGTGGTTGTACTGGTCCTCGGGCTCGGTGTCGATCTGCGGGTCCCGGCCCCGGACGTAGGCGATCGAGTAGCCGGCCTCGCCGATGCCCTGGACGATCGTGAGCACCTTGGTGTTGTAGGTCGTCTGGGTGAAGTCCTCGGGCGGACCGATGGGCTGCCAGTCAAAGGGGACTCGGCTGAACAGCGGCCCCAGAGCGAACCCCAGCGCGGGGAGCGTGAACGCCATCGCGGCGACCAGGCCGCTGCCCTGCGTCACGACATTCATGAACCGGCGCCGGGTGACGGTCTCGCCGTCAAACGCGCCCGGCATCTGCCGGTCGGCCGTGTACTTGGACTTAAAGCCCTCTTTGTGTCGATCTGCCACTTGTGTGTTCGCTCAACCGCAGCTAAAGGACATTGAACGCGCCCCGAAGCGTACAGTCAACAAAGAGGCGGGCGTCACGAGACCCCACCGTTGGGATTCCGAATCGCGGCATCGCGGGCCGCGGTGAGCGCGTCCGCAGCCCCGCTGTCCCCGGCCCGCGCCAGCGCCTTTGCCTCCGCGTGCTCGAGCGTCGCTCCCCAGCCGATCGCCGCCGCCCCGGCCTGCCAGATCGCGTCCGCTAGACGGGGGTTCGACGCCGCCTGTGCCTGCGCCAGCAGCGAGATGAGGTCGGCCAGCTCGGCGACCGCGTCGAGGTCTCCCAGCTCGGCCAGGCGCACCAGCCCCAGGGCGTAGAGCTGATCGCCCAGCAGCAGCGCGAGGTCGGGATCGGCGCGGCGCACCAGCCGCGGGGCGCCGTAGTGCAGCAGCGATCCCTCCACGATCATCTCGAGCAGCAACTCGTACTCGCGCTCACGTCCCGCGGTGCGGGGGCCTGCCGCGGCGAGCTGCGGCGCTCCGGGCCCGGGCGGGGGAGCGACGTCGGCCTCCGCCGCCACATCGAGTGAGTCGGCGAGCGTGCCGCCCTGGTCCAAGAGCGCCTCGCGCAGCGCGGCCAGGCTCACCCTAGGACCTCGGCGAACGCCTCGGCTGCCGCCGTCAGGGTGCGCGTGACGTGCTCGCGACCGTGGGCCAGCGACGGGAACCAAGCCTCGAACTGCGACGGCGGCGGGTACACGCCGCGGGCCAGCAGGGCCCGGCACCAGCGGGCGTAGGCGTCGGTGTCGCACCCAGCCGCCCCGGCGTAGTTGGTCACCGGCCCCTCGGTGAAGAAGATCGTGAGCAGGCCCGGCAACGACTGGACCTGGACCGGGTAGCCGGCGGCCCGCGCGACCTCACGCATGCCCTCGGCCAGCGTCTCGGTGGTCTCAGCCAGCCGCTCGTAGGCGGCCCCGTCGAGGTGCTGAAGCGTGGCCAGGGCGGCGGCGACCGCCAGCGGATTGCCCGAAAGCGTCCCCGCCTGGTAGACGTCGCCGGCCGGCGCGATGCGCTCCATCAGCTCCCGGGACCCACCGTAGGCGGCCGCGGGCAGCCCCCCGCCCACGATCTTGCCCATGATGGTGAGGTCGGGCAGCACGCCGAAGCGCTCCTGGGCGCCGCCGCGGGCGACGCGCAGGCCGGTGATCACCTCGTCGAAGACGAGCAGGGCGCCGCGGTCCGACGCGGTGCGGCGCAGCAACTCGAGGTACCCCGGCTGGGGCGGGACGACGCCCATGTTGGCCGGAACGGGCTCGGCGATGATCGCCGCGGGCGTGTGGCGGGCGACCGCGCCCAACAGCGCTTCGGGGTCGTTCCAGGGCACGATCATGGTCGCCGCCGCAGCCGCCGCCGGCACTCCGGGGCTGGCAGGGATCCCCTGCGTGGCCAGGCCCGAGCCGGCCTCGGCCAGCAGCCCGTCCACATGGCCGTGGTAGGCGCCCGAGAACTTGAGGATCGTGTCACGGCCGGTGGCGGCGCGGGCCAGCCGGATGGCGCTCAGCGTCGCCTCGGTCCCGGACGAGGTCATGCGCAGCATCTCCACGGAGGGGAAGCGCTCGGAGACCTGCGCGGCGAGCTCCACCTCGCCCGGCGTGGGGGCGCCGAAGGTGGTGCCGCGCGCCGCCGCCGCGCCCACCGCCGCGACCACGTCGGGATGCGCGTGGCCCAGGATGAGCGGGCCCCACGAGCTCACCCAGTCGATGTAGTGGTTGCCGTCGACGTCGGTGATGATCGGCCCGGCGCCCGAGGCGATGAAGATCGGGTCGCGGCCGATCGAGCGCATCGCCCGCACCGGCGAGTTCACCCCGCCGGGCATGAGGCGCCGTGCGCGCGCGTAGAGCTGCGCCGAGCGGGTGCTGTCAACCGCGGTGTCGGTCACACGCCCGCGTGCTGACGTTCCCAGTCCCGGTGGTCCTCGGTGAAGTACAGGAGGCGGATCTTCTTGAACTCGGTGGACGAGTACAGCGTGGCCCGCTCCGAGATGCCGGTGTCGTCGGCGATCGAGTCGAGGATGGCGTCGCATTCCTCCTTGGAGCGCCCATGGGCCATCGTGAACACCGAGTAGGGCCAGTCCGCATAGGTCGGGCGCTGGTAGCAGTGTGAGATGCCGCGGAAGGACGCCATCCGCCTGCCGAGCTCCATGATGCGCTTGTCAGGCACCTGCCACACCCCCATGCCGTTGGCGCTGAAGCCGGCGCGGCGGTGAAACAGGATCGCGGCCACGCGCCGCAGCAACCGGCGCTCCTGCATGCCGCGCAGGTGCTCGAGCAGTTGCGCCTGCGGGATCCCCAGATCGGCGGCGGCGGGCGCATAGGGCTCGGGAATCACCGGCATGTCGCCCTGGAGCGCGCGGATCACCGCCCGGTCGAAGTCGTCGTAGGGCTGGGCCTCGGTCTCGGCGGGCTCGACGGCTTGGGCCGCGCTCGCGAGTGCGTCGGTGCCGGCCTCCATTTCCAGGTCCATACGGATCTTGAACAGCTTGAGCGTGGGAAGCTGGCGCACCGACTCGGCTCGCGCCTCGCGCGCCAGCACGTCCAGCGTGCCCTGGAGCCCCAGCTTCGACTCAGGCTCGGTGGCGATCGTGAACCAGATGTTGAACTCGTGGTTGCGCAGGTAGTTGTGCGAGACCCCGGGATGGGCGTTGATGATCGTGGCGGCCCGCCACGGGTTGTCGGGGTCGACCTTGGCCGCCACGAGCATCGAGGAGTAGCCGAGCGCGCGGGTGTCGAAGATCGGCGTGACCTGGCGGATGATGCGCTCCTCGAGCAGGCGCGTTACCGCCGCCATCGCCTCCACCTCGGTGACGCCGGCCTCGCCGCCGACGTGCCGGTAGGGGCGCTCGGCGATGGGGAACCGTCCCTGCATCAGGTTGAGCAGCCGCTTGTCCAGATCGGTGAGCGGGATCGCGGCGCCGTGCTTGCGGCTGCGCAGCTTCGGACCGTGGCGGCCGTCGGCGATCCCGTCAGCGGCGGTCCCCGGAGGTTTCATTGAAGCCATTGTGCAGCGTCCTTGGCGTGGTAGGTGATGATGATGTCGGCCCCGGCGCGGCGGATGGAGGTCAGCACCTCCAGGACCGCCGTGGGCTCTTCAAGGTACCCGGCGGCGGCCGCCGCCTTGAGCATCGAGTACTCGCCGCTGACGTTGTAGGCGGCCACAGGCAGGGACGTGTCGTCCTTGACTCGGCGGATCACGTCCAGGTACGGCAGCGCCGGCTTGACGATGAGGATGTCGGCCCCCTCCTCGACATCGAGGCGCGCCTCGCGCACCGCCTCGTCGCCGTTGGCGGGATCCATCTGGTAGCCGCGCCGGTCCCCGAAGGCGGGGGCGGAGTCCGCGGCGACGCGGAACGGGCCATAGAACGCGGAGGCGAACTTCGCCGAGTAGGCCATGATCGGCGTCTCGGTGTAGCCCTCGTCATCCAGCGCGGTGCGGATGGTGCCCACGCGGCCGTCCATCATGTCCGACGGGGCGATGATGTCGGCACCGGCCCGGGCCTGCGAGACGGCAGTGCGCGACAGCAACTCGAGGGTGGCGTCGTTGTCCACGCCGAGCCCGTGGGGCCCGTCGCGCAGGACGCCGCAGTGGCCGTGGTTGGTGTACTCGCACAGGCACAGGTCGCAGATGACCAGCAGGTCGGGGTGGGCGTCCTTGATCGCCCGCGTCGCGAGCTGGATGACGCCCTCGTCATCCCAGGCGCCCGAGCCCTCCTCGTCCTTGGCGGCCGGAAGCCCGAACAGGAGCACCGCCGGGATCCCCAGCGCGGCGGCCTCGCCGGCCTCCTCCACCGCGTGCGCGATCGACAGGTGGTCCACGCCGGGCATCTCGGCGATCGGCTCGCGCCGGTCGATCCCGTGGGCCACGAACATCGGGTAGACGAAGTCGGCGACCTGAAGGTGCGTCTCGCGCACCAGGCCGCGCAGCGCGTGATTGGCTCTGAGCCTGCGCAGGCGGGTCTGCGGGAACGACATAGCTGTGATCCGAGAATACTGGCGCTGATCGGCGCCTCGCGGCACCCACCGCGTACTGGCTCAGACGAGGTTCCAGCGCTCGATGCGCTGGGCGGTGACCAGCCCGTTGGCGACGTACGGGTCAGCGGCGGTGAAGGCCTCGATGTCCTCGCGCGTCACGCCCTTCCAAACGATCGCGCCTCCGGTCGGCGGCGTGCCCAGCGCGCCCGCCTGGGTGATGTGGCCGGCGTCGCGCTCGGCGCGGATGGCGGCCAGGTGGGCCTCGCGGTAGGGGCCGCGCCGGTCGGCCATGTCCTCCACGTAGGTGTAGAGCAGCAGATAGGTGTCCTCGTCGGCCATGGTTGGCACAACCTACCGCGCGGCGGCCCCGGGGGGCGCTACGCTTCGCTGACCATGAGCAACCTGCAACGACGCGGCAGTGGCAGCTACACCCCGAGGCGCGCGCGCGAGCAGCGCGCCTACCGGATGGTCGTCGGCGGGAGCGTCGCCGGAGGGGTGTTCGTCGTGGGCCTCGTGCTGTCGATCGTCGGCGTAGTCGGAGCCTGGCTGCCGATCATCGCGCTCATCGTCGCCGCGGTCTGCATCTTCGGCTTCCTGCGCACGACCGGCCAGCGCTGAGCTCACGCGTGGTGGGCGCGGAGCTCGCCCCGGGGCTGTGGCGATGGACCGCGCCGCACCCCGCTTGGCGAGCCGGAGCCGAACCCGACAGCGCCGGCGACTGGGACCCGAACGTGGGCTGCGTCCTGGCGGTCGTCTCTGACCGCGCGGTGTTCGTCGATCCGCTGCTGCCGGCCGATGAGGCGGCGTTCTGGACCTGGTCTGATGAGGCCGTCGGCTCCCGAACCGTCGACGTCCTCACCACCATCCGCTTTCACGGCCGCAGCCGGAAGGCAGTGGCCGGGCGCTACGGCGGGGAGGTGGTCACCAGCCTGCGCAGCCTCCCGCCGGGCGTGCAGGCCGTCCGCTTCCCCGCCGCCGACGAGACGATGTTCTGGCTGCCCGGACACCGCGCGCTCGTCCCCGGCGACCGCATCATCGGCTCGGACGCGGGCGGCATCCGATTGTGCCCCGACTCGTGGCTCGAGTACCTCAAGCCGCCGCTCACGCAGGTCGAACTGCGAGCCCTCCTGCGCCCCCTCCTCGACCTCCCGGTGGAGCGCATCCTCGTCTCCCACGGCGCGCCGCTGTTGTCAGGGGGCGCCGGGGCGCTCGCCGCGCTGCTCCGCCACTAGCGCGTCGCGAACCGACGCATCGCCAGCAGAGCGAGGCCCCCGAAGACCGCGGTGAGCACCGCCAGGTGCAGGAGCGGCAGTCCGACCGGAGGCGAGGTGCCGCTGAACGCGTTGGAGACCGCCTGGAGCGCCGCCTTGAACGGGAACAGGAAGGCGATGGCATCGAGCACGGTCTTCAGCGTCCCCGAGACGGCGCTGGCCGGCACCAGCGCCACAAAGGCGATCGGCAGGGAGACGAGAAACGCCATCAGCGACGCGGCGCTCACCTCGCGTGAAACGGCGCCGATGGCGACCCCCAACGCGCCGAAGGCCACGCTCGCCACCGCCAGCGACACCAGCCACAGCGCGAAGCGGGCCCACTCCAGATGGACGAAGAGCGAGACGAAGGCCGCCATCAGGAGGGTTACCAGGGTCGCGCACCCGCCGGCGAGCACCACCTTCTCCGACAGCAGGCTCCCGGTTGTGACCAGGCCCCGGATGAGGCGCGGATAGGCGTGCTCGGAACGCTCGAGGGCGAGCGACCCCGCCGCCAGCAGCATGGCGACGAACATCAGCGACACGATCACCGCGATCGCAGCGGCGTAGGCGTCGGTGGGCGTGGTGCGGCCGGTCAGCTGCGTCTCGTTCACGGTGAGCGGCGTGCCGATCGTGCCCAGCACAGGCTTGGCGAAGGCCAGGCCCTGGATGGCCAGATCGGCGAAGCTGACGACCTGGGCCAGCGCCGGGCGCAGCGGCGAGTCGCGCGGCAGCGAGGCCAGCGTGCCCTGGACGATCGTGCGCGCGTTGCGAAGCCCCAGCAGCCGGACGGTCTGGCCGAGAATCTGCACGCCGCCGCCGTTGAGCACCCGCTGCAGGTCGGTGACGGCCACGCGCAGCACCTGCTTGGAGACGTCCTGTTCGACCTGGTTGATGCGCGAGGAGATGGCCTGGTCGACGTACTGGCGCTCGATCGGATCCCTGCTGTTGAGATACAGCTGCACCGTCGGATTGCCCACGCCCTCGGTGATGAGGTTCTGGACCTGCTGGGGCAGGTCAGCCGGGATGACCACGGCCGCAAGGGCCCGGCCCTCGCGCACGGCGGCGATCGCCTCGGTCTGGGAGTGGACCTTGATTGGGTGCACGGAGCGGAGCAGATCCTTGACGTAGCCGGCGACGTCGAGTTTCTGGCTGCCAAGGCTGATCGTGCCCTGGCCCTTGGGCACCTCGTTGTAGAACGCCACCGTCGGCTTGCTCGGCGGGCTGGACAGTGCGAACCCGATCATCAGCGCGATGGCGATCGGGTAGACCACGAGCAGCCCCACCAGCAGGGGCGAGCGGCGCAGGATCTGGAGGTCCTTGACGAGCAGCCAGCGCATCAGCAGTGGTCCTGGCTGTGGATGCGGTCGCACCGAGAGGTGTGACTGGTGGATGCCAGGCGAGGACGCAGGACCCGACGTGTAGCAGCGCTACACGAGGGTCCGAGGACAGCCGGATGACATGGGCGCGGGCCGGTCTGGCGAGGCAGGGTGCCGAGCGGGCCGCAAGCCCATGCTGGCGCCGCCAGGCGCGCCTCGAATGCGAGCGTATCCGCGGGCAGGGCCACTTTAGTGGCCGCGCTGGTGCAGGAAGCTCACCAGTGCCGCCTCCAGATCGCGCGGGTCGCCGCCGACCGCCTGCTCGAGCTCGCCCGGGGTGCCGGTGAAGAGCAGCTCGCCGTCGGCCAGCAGCAGCACCCGGGTGGCGTAGCGCTCAACCTCGCCCACGTCGTGCGTGGAGAAGACCACGGTGGTGCCCAGCGCCGAGATGAACTCCCACAGGCGCTCGCGCTGGCGCGGGTCCAGCGACGCCGACGGCTCGTCGAGCAGCAGCAGCGAGGGCTCAGAGAGCAGGCCGATGGCGATATTGACCCGCTGCTGGTTGCCGCGCGAGAGCCTGCCCACCTCCTCGTCGGCGCGCTCCGCGAGATCGGTCTGGGCCAGCATGCGCCTGACCGCGGCCTCCGGGTCGGGGACCTTCTCCAGGCGCGCGAACAGACGCAGGTTCTCGGCCACCGACAGCTTGGAGTAGAGCGCCGGCTGCTGAGGAACCCACCCGGAATCTCGGCCCGACAGCGTGAGCTCGCCCTCGTCCGGGGAGAGCACGCCGGCGAGGATCGAGAGCAGCGTCGTCTTCCCGGCGCCGTTGGGCCCGACGATGCCCACCAGCTCGCCCGCGGCCAGTTCGAAGCTCACGGCCTGCAGCGCCGCGCGAGCGCCGAAGCGCTTGGTCACGCCACGGACCTCGAGCGGGGACGCCGGTACGCGCGTGGTCATCGAGGAGTGGTCACGCGCGGCTCGAGCGATGCCCCACACGACCGGCAGTAGGCATCGCCGCCGGCCGCGGGCGCGCCGCAGTCCCGACATCGATCCGGGCCATCGGACATCAGCCCCAACCCGACCCCCCGCGTGCCCCAGGGCTCGAGGACCAGGTGGCGGCGCAGGTACACGACCGTCTGGCGGATGACCGCGATCACCGGCAGGGCGATCAGCGCCCCGGCGATCCCGTAGAGCTGATAGCCGACGAGCAGCGCCAGGATGATGAGGATGGGGTTGATCCGCAGCGAGATCCGGAACACCTGAGGCGCGACCACGTGGCCCTCGAGCTGCTGGAGGGCCACGAACAGGAGGATGAGCCAGACGGCGGTGATCGGGCTCTCGAACAGCGCCACCAGGACCGCGGGCACCGGGCCGATGATCGGGCCGATGTACGGAATGAACTCCATGATCCCGTAGAACGCGCCGAAGAAGAACGCGTAGTCGCGACCGGCGGGGAAGATGCCCACCAGCCCCAGGATCTCCAGCGCGATGGCGGCGCTGCCGCCCATGACCAGGCTGAAGAGCAGCTGGCCGCGGACGTATCCGGTCACCGCGCGCTGAACGAGCAGGGGATAGTCGTCCTCAGGGGTGCCGTCGCCGGGCGGCATGATCCGCCGCGCCAGGTTGCCGATGTCGCGTCCGTAGACGAGGAGGTAGACCGAGAGCACGAGCGTGAGCACGAAATCGAACCCGATCGTCACGATCTCGGACAGCAGGTCCCGGGAGAAGGACACGATGTCGCTCGAGCGCTTGAGGACGTCCTTCTGCAGCGTCTGCAGCGCCGACTGGCCCTGCTGCTGGATGTGGACGTTGATCCCGTGGTCGTTGAGGAATCGCTGGATGTTGTCGAGCTCCTGGTTGGCGTGGCGGACGATCTCGGGCACGTTGCGCTCGAACCGCGTGATCTGGCTTGTCACCGGGCTGGCCAGCAGGACACCGATGCCGGCGAGGATCGCGAACGTTCCGAGGTACACCAGGAAGATCGCCACACCGCGCGGGAGGAGCACCTCCAGGAACCGGACGACCGGGGCCACGATCAGCGCCACCGTTCCGGCCACGATGAGGATGAGCAGTACCGAGCCCGACGCGCGCGCCAGTGCCCACAGGCCCAGTATCGCGAGCGGGAGCAACACGATCTGCACCCAGCGCGGCACCACGACGGGCGGCGCGGGGTGTGGGGTGGGCGTGAGCCGGGCCTGCGTCTTCGCCGCCTCGGGGCCCGGGCCGGGATCCTCCTGCGGATCGTCCGCGCCGCGCGGCTCCTCGCGGGCCCCCGGCTCCTCGTCCACCGGGCCGCCGGCCTCCACGGCCTCGGCGTCAGGCTCCCCCTCCGGCGCTGGCGGGGCCTCAGTGCGCAGTCGGGCCCATCGACGCATACTGTGATTATGAGGGTGGGAGGGGTCAATCTCTGAATGGCACGAGCCGTCAACATCCTGTTCGCCGGCGACCTCGTGGGAGGCTTGGGCAAGCGCACCCTGCTGGGGATGCTGCCCGCGCTGCGCGACCGGCTCGCCCCGGACTTCGTGGTCGTCAACGGCGAGAACGCGGCCGGCGGCCTGGGGATCACCCCCAAGATCGCCGACCAGCTGTTCGCCGCCGGCGTGGACGTCATCACGCTGGGCAACCACACCTACCGCCAGCGCGACATCTACGCCTACCTGGACGAGCGCAAGGAGATCCTGCGCCCGGCGAACTTCCTGCGCAGCCAGCCCGGACACGGTTGGTGTGTGGTGGAGCGCGACGGGGCCTCGCTCGCAGTGCTGTCGCTTTCGGGCAACCTGTTCATGGACGCGGGCCGGCCTGCGTTCGCCGAGGCCGATGCCGCTCTGCATGCGCTGCGCGGCGAGGCTGACCACATCCTCGTTGACATGCACGGCGAGGCGACCAGCGAGAAGGTCGGCATGGGCTGGTACCTGGACGGGCGCGTGACCGCCGTCCTGGGCACGCACACGCACGTGCCCACCGCCGACGCGCGGATCCTGCCCGGCGGGACCGCCTACATCACCGACGTCGGGATGACCGGGCCGCGCGGCGGCGTCATCGGGGTCAAGCGCGAGCAGGCGATCGAGGCGATGGCCACCAAGATGCCGGTCCGCTTCGAGACCTCCACCGAGGATCCGTGGCTCAACGCGGTGCTGATCACGACCGGCGAGGAGCCGCGGCGGGCGGTGGCCATCCGCCAGCTGCTCGAGCCGGCCGACGGGATCACGTAGAGGCGATGCGGATCCGCACCGGCTCCGCATCGGGGCCAGTGGCGTCCGCCCACGCCTCCAGCGGTCGTTCGTGACCGTCGGGGTGGGTGGCCACGAGGGCGATGATCGCCAGCGGGAAGAACCAGACGATGTAGGGATACAGCCAGTAGTTGAGGGTGAGCTGCAGCGCGATGAGGATGCCGGCGCCCAGGGCCGCCACCTCCACCACCCCCCGGCGCGACGGCACGAACGCGGCGCCGAGCGCCAGCGCGACCACCGCGCCCTGGAGCAGGCTCTGCAGTCCGCCGAGTCCGCCCCACAGCCCCCAGACCGAGAACGGCGTGGTGCGATCTGACTGGTAGAGGATGGAGTCGTCCCAGAACGCCTTGAGGTCGTGATGGAGCAGGACGGGCAGCATCGTCACCACAACGGTGACGGCGAAGGCCGCGCCATAGGCGATGACCGAGCGCCAGCGCAGCCGCTCATCGGTGCCGCGCAGGAGCAGGGGGGCCAGCGCGAACGGAGCGAACTTGGTCATGCCCGCCAGCGCCGCCATCACGCCGCGGCCCGGCGCCGAGCGGATGGCCAAAAGGGCAAACACCAGCGAGGCGCCCACGAGGCTGTCGTTGGTGTTGGAGTTCAGCGCGTAGAGCGTGAAGGGATAGGCGGCCCAGCAGTAGGCCAGCACCACGCCGAGCGAGCTGCCCTTGAGCCGGCGTCCGAGCAGATACAAGCCCGCGAGCGTGAGCAAGTCGAAGAAGATGGCGGCCCCGTGGGCGGCCGGCAACGAGTCCCAGGTGCCGCTCCAGCCGAAGATGAGGCGGAACGGGACGTAGAGGAAGTAGCTCACCGGTCCATACGTATCCCCGTACATGTTGTCGTGGGGCCAGTGGCCGTAGAGCGGGGCGCCGTGGATCAGCTTGTCGGCGCCGATCACGCCCGAGTAGCCCACGTCGATCACGTTGGAGTTGAGGATGTTGAGGCCGATACGGAAGGCCATGAGGAACACGGTCCCCACAGCCAGCCACGAGGTCGGCGCCAGCGTGTGCAGCGGCCGGCTGGGCCGCCCGCGGCCGTTGGCGAGCAGCAGCAGCCGGATCATCAGGTAGATGAGCGGCGGATAGACCAGCGGGACGGAGAGCCCGATCGCGGCGTGGTTGAAGAACGCCAGCGAGATCGAGAAGCTCAGCAGCACCAGGATGTCCAGGTGCCACAGGCTCGGCCGCCGGCGGCCGGACGACGTGTCCTCGGCACCTTCAGACGAGGCCGGATGCCGAGGGCGCCGGAAGGACACGGGGATGAACGGCGCGGCGAATAGGATGCAGAACGGAACCCAGATGTACCAGGCGTTCACGCGGCGCCCGAATGCTCCGGGGTACCCGCGGGCCATCGTCCACGCGACCTGAAAGCCGGTCCATGCCTGGGTGACCGCGCCGGTGTTGTCGTCGACGTAGACCTGGAGCAGTTCGCGCTGGGGCTTGGTGTGGGAGAACCAGCTCACCTGCCAGGTCGGGAAGCCCTTGGTGTACTCGTAGGGCACCGCCTTGCTGTGGTTGCGCAGCTCCGCCCGGACCCGGGGATCGGCCCGGGCGAGCGCCAGAACCTTCGCGGCGGTCAGCCGGTAGCCGCTGGGTGGCGTGGTCAACGAGGTGACGAGCACTGGGGACCCCGACGCGGCGACGGTCTTGGTCACGGTCTTGGTCACCGTCGTGACGCTGGCCCGCGTGCCCGAGGCGGGACCCGGCAGCCCGGTGAGGCCGCTGCCGCTGGTCGTCGCGGCGCCGGCGGCGGCGGGCACGCCGAAGCACACGAGCGCGAGCAGCACCGGCACGAGGATCCGCCGGCTGTGGCGGTGGGCGGTGGGCGGTGGGCGGAGCACGACGAGGCCCGTTGGCGGGCAAACGGGACCTTAGGCCCTAAAGCTCCACAGCTTCTGCCCCACGAACGACAACGGCGTCGCGGCAGCGATCGAGATCGCCTGCGCCACGACCTTGGGCAGCCCGGCGCCGTCGACGAGCGACACCAGCACCACGTAGCTGAAGCCGAACGCGATCAGCGAGATCGCGAAGAACTTGACCGCCTGCTCGACCGGATGCGCCTCGCGCCGCCCGCGGAAGGTCCAGTGGCGGTTCCACCAGAAATTGTTGAGCACCGAGACCACGAACGCCACCACCGCGGCGAGCTTGTAGTCGATCCCGATGAGGTGGACGCAGACCGCGAACACCGCCAGGTTGACGACATACCCGCTGGCGCCAACGGCGGCGAAGCGGATGAGCTGCAGCCAGTTGTCCGGCTTGCGGACGCCGTGACGGACACGGTGACGGAAGGGCAGCTCAACGGCCGTGGTCAGCTCTTCGGGCATCGGGTGAATGTAGCCGTCAGATATCGAATCGCCGTAAGAGTCTGCATGCACTAACCGTCCACTAATCCCCGCCGCGCGCGGATCCTAGACCGAAGTGTGCCCGGATCATCGGCGCGATGTCGCGCAGGGACCATTGGTCGCGAACGGCACGAGAATCCGGCCCGGTACCGCACCACAAGAGTGCGCCCAGCGAATCCGTGCGGTGCAGCGAGCCGTGGGACCCGCCGCCGACGTGGTCGGACCCGCCCCAGTCCACGAATTCGTAGCCCGGGGCCGCCGACAGCAGGATGTCCCCCGCGGTGGGGCAGTGCAGTGACGACCACACCCGCCCCAGCGCGTCGGGGTACTCGGTGGACAGGAGGCGCCCGTCCTGGATCTCGGCCCGCAGCACCGCGAGATCGCCGTCCACGCTCCAGCGCTCGCCCCGGGAGTCCGCCAGCTCGCCCCCGGCGGCGAAACGCAGCTCGCCACGGCGGCTGCGGATGATCGCCTCGCCGTCGTGGCGCCACATCACGAGGTCGACGCCCTCGAGCTCCGCGGCCACATCACGCGCGCGCGCACACGTGTCCGGGGCCTCGTCAGGGTCCAGCGCGTAGATCATCGCCGACCGCTGCGCGGGGCTGAGCGCGAGCTCGCGCGCCCGCCGAGCCCGACGGGCTGGGCCGCGCCACCTCGAAGTCCTCGAACGCGACGTCCAGGCGAATGCGCTCCTCCACCGGCGCCTGGGAATGGTCGGAGCAGACGATCACCGCGTACTGCTCCAGGAACTCGTCGGGCCCGCCGGCGGCATGCATCAGCCGCTCGAGCTGGCGGTCGGCCGCCGCCAGCGACGTCACCTGGGCGTGGGGGCCGTTGCGGTGCGAGAACGCGTCGTTGTCGGGCAACGAGTAGAGCAGGAAGTCGAACAGGTCGTTCTCCACCAGGTAGGAGCCGACGCACCCGGTGTGCTGGTCGCGTGCTCCGGGCAGCCCGAGCTGGCCGCGGCAGCCGGTCCGGCGCGAGGCGTACAGGTCGGCGTAGAACAGCTCCAGGGGGCCCTCGATCGTACGCCGGAAGAACGTGGAGGTGGCGATCCGTGCCAGCGCCGACTCGTTGGCGACCTCGTGCTCGTGGCGGCCGCGATAGATCAGATAGGTGGTGCCGGCGGTGCGGACCTCGGCGTCGTCCAGGGACTCGAACACCGTCTCGACGTCGCGGGACAGGTGCTCGGCGTTCATCCGGTAGACCGTGTCGGTGAGCGAGCGCAGTACGCCGAACTGCCGGCTGGCCGAGAAGCTCGAGCCGTACTCGACGTAGCGCCCCTCCTCACGGTGATACCAGTTCATGCTCGGGATCAGGTGCCGGTCGGGGCCGACGCCGGTGGTGATCGTCGCCGCGCACACCGGGGTCACCGAGGGAAACGCGGCCACGCAGTCCCCGACGTACACCCCCTCCTGCTGGATGCGGGCCATCGCCGGCGCGCGACCGGAGGCAACGACACGCTCCAGCATCGCCGGTTTCATCGCGTCGACGACGACGAGCACGAGCTTCTTGGGCTCAGCGGCCACGCGATCAGACGTCGTCTAGCGGAGGATTCGCAGTCCCGCGTACTTCTGCTCGCCGCGCCGGCGCCCGGCGAACAGCAGCCACAGCAACAGCAGCAGTACCACCAGGCCCACGGGAGGCAACAGCACCGACAGCACGGCGGCCAGGAGCGCTCCGCTCTCGGAGAACAGCGGCAGCATGGCGGCGGTCTCCTGGTCCAGACGGGTCCGGACGCGCTCCAGCAACGGGCGCGTCGCCAGGATGCCCACGCCGGCGCACAGAACCCCGATGATGAAGCCCGGCCACACGGTGTGCCGGTCCTGGGCCAACGCCCCGGCGAAGAAGAGCGCCCCGAGCACCAGGCTGATGACGGCCAGGGCCGCGACCACGAAACGGCCCTCCAGCTGCCGGCGCGTCGCCTGACGCTCGGTGACGGCCAGCAGAGCGACACCGATGACCATCACCAGCAGGAATGGCGCCTGCTCCAGGAAAGAGTAGGAAGTGTGGTCGAAGTTGATCTGGACGTCGGCGGCTCCCAGCGCGCCCACTGCGACTGCCGGCAAGAACGGCCTGATGCCCACCGCCGCGGCGATGCCGATCCCCTGGAAGATGTCGAAGGCGAGGTGCACCGTGCTGTACCGTGACCGTGGTGACGATAGACGAGACGGAAGCGTGAGCCCCGGCGGGCTCGAGCGCGAGCCGGACCCCGTTCTCTCTGGCCGCAACTCACATCTCTCGGCCCCACGCCGCAGGTCGACCGCTCGGGACATTCAGCGCTATGCGGCCCTGTTCGCCCAGCGCACGAAGGTCATGCGCTCGTCGGCCATGCGCGACCTGATGGCGCTCACCGAGCGCGAGGACGTGATCTCGCTGGCCGGCGGAATGCCGGACACATCGACGTTCCCCGCTGACTCCTACGCCGGGCTGATGAACACGATCGCCAGCGAGTCGTGCGCCCGGGCGCTGCAGTACGGGCCCACCGAGGGCTTTGCCCGGGTCAAGGAGTGCATCGCCCGTGTGATGGCGGCCGAGGGCATGGAGATCGACACTGACGAGGTGCTCGTCACCAGCGGCGGACAGCAGGTCATCGACCTGGTGTGCAAGACGCTGGTGGACCCCGGCGACGTGGTGGTCGCCGAGGCTCCCACCTACCCGGGGGCCATCCCCACCTTCTCCTCCTACCAGGCCGACGTCGTCCAGGTGACGATGGACCGCGACGGCATGCGCGTGCACGAGCTCGAGGCGACGCTGGACGAGCTGGAGCGCTCCGGGCGCAGGCCGAAGTTCATCTACACGGTCCCCAACTTCCACAACCCCGCGGGCGTGACGATGTCGCTGGAGCGCCGGCGCGAGCTGGTGCGCATCGCCGGGGAGCGCGAGCTCATCGTGCTCGAGGACAACCCCTACGGGCTGCTGCGCTACGAGGGCGAGGCGCTGCCGACGCTGCACTCGCTCGACGACGAGTTCGTCATCTACGCCAGCACGTTCTCCAAGATCCTCTCGCCCGGGGTCCGGCTGGGCTGGGCCGCGGCCCCGGCGCCAATCCTCCAGAAGATGCAGATCGGCAAGCAGGGCTCGGACCTGTGCTCGTCGTCGATCTCGCAGTACTTCGTAAGCGCCTACTTCGACGCCGGCCCGTGGGACGACTACGTCCGATCGCTGCTGGAGATCTACCGTCGTCGCCGCGACGTGATGCTCGACGCGCTGGCCGAGCACTTCCCGCGCGAGGCCGAATGGACCCATCCGCGGGGTGGGCTGTTCATCTGGGCCACGATGCCCGACTACATCGACACCACCGACCTGCTCGCCCGGGCGCTACGCGAGCACGTCGCGTTCGTCCCGGGCCGGGCGGCGTTCGTCGACGGACGCGGTGGATCGGCGATGCGCCTGAACTTCTCGGGCGTCGACGAGGACGCCATCCGCGAGGGCATCCGCCGCATCGGCGAGGTCGTCCGCGAGCAGGTGGCGATGTACGGCACGCTCACCGGGGCGGCCCGGGCGGTCTCCGAGCCGCCGCGACAGGAGGCGGCCCCCCGGTCCGACGTCACCGCGGCCGCGGCCCGGATCGCCGCCGAGCGAGTGGCGGCGGCGCAGCGGACGGCGGACGCGAGCGGGGACGGCGCTCCGGACCGGGGACGGCGGACGGAGGAGGAGCTGGCCAAGGTCCTCCCGCTGCCCGCCAAGCACAAGCGCGCGGGGTGAGACTGTGCGCGTGGCCGTCCTCAAGGGCGGGCGCTCGCTGGAGCGCCAGGTGTCGTTGCGGTCGGGCGCCCGGGTCCAGGACGCGCTCGAGCGGCTGGGTCACGAGCCCATCCCCATCGACGTCGGGCCCGACCTCGTCACCCAGCTGACCACCCACGGGCCCGACGTGGCGTTTGTCGCGTTGCACGGATCCGACGGCGAGGACGGGACCGTGCAGGAGCTGCTCGAGGTGGTGGGGATTCCACACACCGGATCGGGGATCTCGGCGTGCATCCGCGCCTCGGACAAGGTGCTGGCCAAGCACGCGATGCGCGATCGCGGGATCCCGACGCCCGATTTCTACGCCTTCAACGAGACCGCCCTGGGAGCGTTGGGCGCCGCGCAGGCCCTGCCGGCGATCGAGGACCGCCTGGAGTTCCCCATCGTGGTCAAGCCCGCTCGCCAGGGGTCGGCGCTGGGGATCAAGTTCGCCCGGACCGCGGCCGACGTCCCCACCGCGCTCGTGGCCGCCTTCTCCTATGACCGCAAGGTCCTGCTCGAGCGCTACGTGGAGGGCCGGGAGCTGGCGGTCTCGATCCTCGAGCAGGACGGCGTGCCGGTGGCGCTGCCGATCGTCGAGGCCGTGCCCGAGCAGGAGGACTTCTACGACTTCGAGGCGCGCTACGAGATCGGCCGCACCCGGTTCGTCTGCCCCGCCGAGCTTGACGAGGAGGTGGCCGCGCGGGCGGGCGAGATCGCGCTGGAGACCTACGCGCTGCTCGGCTGCTCGGGCTTCGGCCGCGTCGACCTCATGCTGGAGACGGCCACCGGCGAGCTTTATGTGCTCGAGGCCAACCCCATCCCGGGGCTCACCGAGACCAGCCTGCTGCCGCTCGCCGCCGAGGCGGCCGGGATCTCGTTCGACGCGCTCGTGGAGCGCGTGTTGGCGGCGGCGGTCGTGGCGGCCTGAGCACTCAGCGGGTTCGGCGTGTCGGTCAGCACCGAGACCAGCTTTCCCCCCGCGTTCAGGCCCAGGGTGAAGGCGAACTCCGTGTAGCGCGTCCCCAGGTCACGCACCCGCCTGACCGCGGCCTTGTCGCGCCGGGTGGTCAGGTAGGGCCCGAGGTCCTTCTGAAGGCCATCGAACGACGGAGCGGGAATCGAGAACACGCGATTGACCACGGCCAGGAAGTGCCGGGTCGCGGGCGGCACGCGGGTGAAGCCGCTGGCTGCGGCGGCCTCGAGGTCCCCGCACAGGTCCGAGGTCTTCAGCGCCGCCGTGAGCCGCTGCCCGCGCGAGATCTCGCGCGCGTCGCGGTTGGCGGTGCGCCGGCTGAAGTGGAGTCGGTCCAGGCCCGCCGCCTCCACGAGCGCCGCGTGGTCGATGGGTTGCGCCGCGACGAGGGCGATGTCATAGGCGGCCTCGGTGAACATCTGCATCGACACCGCCCGCCGGCGCTTGGGCCCGGAGCTCGTGTTGGGGAGCGCGTTCGGGCACGTGCCCTTGATCATCTGGATCGAGGCGTTCACGGCGGCATTCGCCTGCCGGCGCGTGTCGAGGCCCGCCCGGTAGAAGCGGGCGAGGTCGCCCATCAGCCGTCGCGCCGACCTGACGTCGCGCGCGCTCGGCGTCCTGGCCGTCGCGCCGGCGATGGGGAGGGTCAGAACGGCAGCCACCAGCAACGCGCCACCCCGCAGCCACAGCCGCGGGCGGCAAGCACCACGCACAGTCATCTCTTTTCACCTTTCGCCGCCCCCGGTCGGGCGTCGGGTCTGGACTTTGACGGCCGCCCGCGACACCCCCGTCACGACAGCCTGGGCGCGGGCCAGCCTACCGCGCCGGCGACCGTCAGAGTGTGAGATCGGTCCGCTCGGCGGCCGTATGCACCACGCCGAGGCGACGAGACATCCGTCCAGCCGACCCAACGGCCCGGCCCACGCCTACTCGTCGGAGGCGAAGTCCTCCGGCGTCACCTTGTCCAGGAAGTCCTTGAACTTCTCAACGACCTCCTCGGTGTCCTCCACCTCGTGCTCGAACTCGATGGCGGACTCGGTGATCACCTCGTCAGCGGCGAAGATCGGGGCGCCCGAGCGCACGGCCAGAGCCAGGGCGTCCGAGGGGCGCGAGTCGATCTCCAGATCCCGCCCGCCGGCGCGCAGCGAGATCGAGGCGTAGAAGGTGTTCTCGCGCAGCTCGGTGACGGCCACGCGGGTGCATTCGACCTCCAGCTCCCCGAGCATGTCCGACAGCAGGTCGTGGGTCATGGGGCGCGGCGTGGAGGCGCCCTGGAGCTTCATCAGGATGGCCGCCGCCTCTGGATGACCGATCCAGATCGGCAGGAACTTGTTGCTCTCGACGGTCTTGAGCAGCACGATCGGCTGCTTGCCGACCATGTCGAAGCTCACGCCGTAGATCACCATTTCCTGCACCGCGTCGCTCCTCGTAGGGGTCGGCTCAGTATACGTCCCACCTTCGGACCTCCCGGCGGCAGTCGCGGCGTCAGTCCGCTGGGACTCGCACCGCGCCACGCGCTCGGGAACCGTTGGACCGGGTGGCACGGTCCTGACGCTTCAGTGTTGGCACGCGGGTGGCCGCGAGAACTACGCGGCGGTCTGGCGGCGCCCTGCCGAGCGGGGCCTCAGCGCGCTGGTAGCGTTCACCGACCTCAGGCGGCCGTGGGGCCGGCGTCCAGGAATTCCGGACGGAAAGACCAACGCGCAAAGGACGATCGTGAGCACTTCAGAGACTTCGGGCCTCGTCACCGATCTGGCCGGCCTCCAGGACCTCGTCGGCAAGCACGCCGGATACACGGGATGGCGGTTCATGGAGCAGGATCGCGTCAACCAGTTCGCCGATGCGACCGACGATCACCAGTACATCCACGTCGACGTCGAGCGCGCCAAGGAATCCCCATTCGGCGGCACCATCGCCCACGGCTTTCTCACCCTGTCGCTGCTGGCCCCGATCACCGGCGAGCTGGTCACCGTCTCGGACGCCAAGACGGGCGTCAACTACGGCCTGGATCGCGTCCGTTTCCCCGCCCCCCTTCCCGTGGGCGCGCAATGGCGCGGCGGCGCGGAGGTCGTGGAGGTCTTCGACGTCCCCGGAGGCAAGCAGATGAAGCTCAAGGTGACCGTGGAGGTCAAGGGCTCCGAGAAGCCCGCGATGGTGGCGGAGTCGCTCGTCCGGATCTACGGCTGAGCCCGGTGATGCCGAACGCCTCGATCGATCTGGAGCGGGTCGCGGCCATCGACGTGCACGTGCACGCCGAGCGCAACCACGACGAGCCCCAGGATCCGGTCACGCTGGAGATACTGGAGGCGGCCGGCAGGTACTTCGGCGGCCATCCGCCCCAGCCGTCAGCCCAGGAGGTCGCCGAGTACTACCGGGAGCGCAACCTGGTGGCGGTGATCTTCAACGTCGACGACGAGGCCGGCATGGGCCGCCACCGCCTGGGCAGCTCGGAGGTGCTCGAGGCGGCTCGCACCAATCCCGATGTGCTCATCCCGTTCGGCTCGGTGGATCCGCACAAGGGCAAGCTGGCGGTGCGCGAGGCCGAGGAACTCATCGCCGCCGGGGTGCGCGGGTTCAAGTTCCACCCCAACACCCAGGCGTTCTGGCCCAACGATCCCGAGTGGTTCCCGCTGTATGACGTGATCGCCCAGGCGGGGCTGATCGCCCTGTTCCATTCCGGGACCACCGGCATCGGCGCCGGCATGCCCGGCGGGGGCGGGGTGCGGTTGAAGTACTCCAACCCGATGGCGGTCGACGACGTGGCGGCCGAGTTCCCGGGCCTGGACATCATCCTGGCTCACCCATCCTTTCCCTGGCAGGAGGAGGCCCTGGCCATCTCTGTGCACAAGCCCAACGTGTACATCGATCTGAGCGGCTGGTCGCCCAAGTACTTCCCGGACATCCTCGTGCAGTACATCAACACCCGACTGCGCGACAAGATGCTGTTCGGGTCCGACTTCCCCCTGATCACGCCGGACCGGTGGCTGTCTGACTTCGAGAAGCTCCCCATCCGCGACGAGGTCCGGCCCCTGGTGCTCAAGGACAACGCCGCGCGTTTGCTCGGGCTGAGCTGACCGCGCCGGGTCGCGCGCTTAAAGAGAGAGCGCCCCGGAACCGGCGGGATATGAGGCCGGACTCGGGGCGCGCTCGAGGGAGGAGAGGTACTGCGCTCACAATGATGGCCCGTCCTCCTCTAGAAGTCCAAGACGTGGAGTCGGAGTGATTTATAATTCCCGCTTATGGAACTGCGGCAGCTGCGCTACCTCGTCGCGCTGGCTGAGGAGCTGAACTTCACGCGCGCCGCCGCGCGCGAGCACGTCGCCCAGCCGGCCCTGTCCCAGCAGATCCGCCGCCTCGAGGACGAGGTGGGGCTCCCGCTGGTGGAGCGCACGACCCGCCACGTGGCCTGACCGAGGCCGGCAGGCGTGCTGGTGGCGCGCGCGCGGCGGGTGCTCGCCGAGCTCGACGCCGCGGGCACCGAGCTGCAGGCGCTGCGCGGGATGGACACCGGCCACGTCACCATCGGGGCGATGCACACCATGGGCCCGGTCGACCTGTCGCTGCCCCTCGCCTTGTTTCACGACCGCCATCCCGGAGTGGGGCTGACGGTGCGCGAGCAGATCCAGCGAGGAGATGGCCGAGATGCTGCGCGTCGACGAGCTCGACCTGGCCTTCCTTTCGGTCACCGAGCGCGTCGAGTCCCACGGCCTCGGCCTGCATCAGCTCGTCTCCGAGGAGCTCGCTGGTTCTGCTGCCGCTCGACCACCCGCTGAGCGGCCGCCCCAAGGTGCGCATGGCCGAGCTGGCCGAGGAGCAGTTCATCAGCTTCCGCGCCGGCGCCCGGCTGCGTGAGCTTTTGCTCGCCGCCGGCCGCCAGGTCGGCTTCGAGCCCCGGGTCACGCTCGAGTCCAACGAGAGCCAGCGCATCCGCCGCCTCGTTGCCCGCGGCTTCGGCGTGTCGATCCTGCCGCGCTCGGACGCCGAGCGCCCGGCGCCGAGGTCGCCGTGTCGCGGCTCGTGGATCCGTCGCTGCGGCGTGACATCACCCTCGCCTGGCGGGCCGGGCCGCCGCCTCCCCCCTGCCGTCGCCGCGTTCCTCGACCTGGCTCGGGAGACGTTTGCGAGCCCGAATCGGACGACAGCGCCATCGAGCGCCTGTATTTCTAGATTTAGGACTCTTAGGGTTTCGAATACACCGCGTCGCGGTAGACCTGATCCGCGATTCCGGCGCTCGGCCGGGCGAGCGCCGCTTCAGAGCGACCCAGGAGGCTGTACCGAAGATGCATATTCGGCCGAACCCCGGGTACGATCTCGTCACCGGACTCGGGACGCCGACATCGCGAAACTGATCAGGGACGCCCGACATCGCGAACGCGACCAGCGGAACCTAAACCGCTGGCCGGCGGGTCAAACTGAACAGTCGGCGGCTTCTGACCCCCCCACCTGGGGGGGATCGATACGTGCCGTTCGGCACACTTTGTCGTTGTTCTTAGTCTGGAAACACCTCGAATTGAGGATTCACCTGCGTAATTACGTGGCAGGCGGGAATCATTGGCCTGCGGGCGAATCAGTCGTCCTAGGCGTTGTTGCCAGTGGGCGAGCTTAGTTCGACAACCATCGAACAAGTTGCTACACTAACTGGCGTAGAAACCTCATGACGAGAAACACGGAGATTGTCCTGAACAGCTTTGAAAACGATGTGCGCGAGACGCCAGGCGAAGGGTCACTGAGCATCACGACGACCAACAGCGACGCGCGAGCCCGTGGTCGAAGCACGGCAGCGCTTGATGCGCGCCGTCGCCACGACGTCAGCCCCGGCGTCGCGCGCGGTCAGCTGAGCGACGCCCAGCGACCGGTGACCCGCGTCTGACGCCTGGCACCGGCACCGGCGCGATGACGGAGAACTCGCTTGACCTGTTCCTGCGTTCGGCTCGTGCGCATCCGCTGCTGACCGCCGAGGAGGAGATCGAGCTGGCCAAGCGCATCGAGCGCGGGGACCTAGCGGCCAAGGAGCGGATGATCAACTCCAACCTGCGGTTGGTCGTCTCACAGGCGCGCCGCTACCAGGGTCACGGTCTTCCGATGGAGGACCTGGTCCAGGAGGGCATGCTGGGCCTGATCCGCGCCGTCGAGAAGTTCGACTGGCGCCGCGGGTTCAAGTTCTCCACCTACGGCACCCTGTGGATTCGCCAGGCGCTCCAGCGCGGCCTGCAGAACCACGGCCGGACCATCCGTCTGCCCGTGCACGTCGCGCAGCGCCAGACAAAGGTGCGCAAGGTGGAGTCCGAGCTCAGCACCAAGCTGGGCCGGGAGCCCACCGACGAGGAGATCGCGGCCGAGGCCGAGCTCGACGTCGAAGAGGTCGCCGAGCTGCGCGAGCTGACCCGGGGCCTGACCAGTCTCGACCAGCCTGTCGGCGAGGACGGCGAGACCGCCTTCGGCGATCTGCTGGCCTCCGACCGGCCCGAGCCGGACGAGGAGGTCGAGTCGGCCGAGCGCCAGGAGCTCATCAGCGGCGCGGTCGCGCGGCTGCCCGAGGCCGAGCGCAACGTGATCCGGCTGCGCTTCGGACTTGGAGGGTGCAGAGCCGCTCAACCTGCGTCAGACCGGGATCGAGCTGGGCATCCCGCTCAGTCAAGGCCCGCGAGCTCGAGCAGCAGGGTCTGAGCCGGCTGGCCAAGAGCTCCGACCTCGAGGAGCTCCGCCGGGCGGCCTAATCCGCCGGACGGTTTGACCGGGAGCCCCAGCCTTTTCGGCTGGGGCTCTCGGCGTTTAAGGGCTGTGGCGGATCTTGGCGCTATTTCCTTCAAGATCCGCCACACATCCGGCCCGCAGTTTCCCGACCCGCCTTTCCTCAGCGGGGTTTGACGGTCGCCCCGCGTCACCGCGGCCGATCGTCGTCCTCACCCTCCCCCGGCTCCTCGCCCGGCAGGAGCCCGGCCTGTTCCAGGGTGTCGATCGCCGCGGTCCCGGCCGACCGCGTGGACAGGTCGTCGGGGTCGGGGCGCAGCCGGGCGGAGTAGATCGACGGGGCGCCCAGCCGCCGGGCGATGACCGTCGCCTCCGTCACGGCCAGCAGGGTCGGGGCCATCAGCGAGTCGAAGTTGCGCGTCAGCTCAAGAACGAGGACCACGCCCGAAAGCGGCCCCTGCATCGCCGCCGCCAGGAACGCGCCGCCCCCGATGATGGCGTAGCTGCCGATCCTCGCGCCTGGCCACAGGTGGAGCCAGCCGTAGCCGAGGATCCCGGCGAGCAGCGCGCCGATCGTCAGCGAGGGCGTGAACAGGCCGCCGGGCGAGCCGGTCCACAGGCAGGCCGCGGTGGCCAGCGGCTTGAGGACGAACAGCACCATGAGCAGGCCGAGCGAGATGCCGCCGACGGCCGCGAGCTGGACCACGCCCTTGCCGTTGCCCAGCAGCGCGGGGTACTGGATCGACACCAGTCCGAGGATGAAGAAGACGGCGAACGGCGCGAGGTAGCGCCCGCGGCCCCTGCGGGCGGTGCGTGCCGGCCCAGCGATGATGCGCACCCAGCAGATCGCCACGATGCCGATGATCGGGCCCGCCACCGCGGCCCAGGCCAGCTGCTGGGGGTGCACGGCGTAGCTGGGCAGGCGGTAGGTCGGGCCGGTGCCGAGCCACAGCCACGCCACCGCGGTGGCGATCACTGAGGTCGCCAATGCGGGGAGCACGAGGGGCAGCGCCAGCGTGCCGAGTAGGACCTCGAGCGCGAACAGCGTCCCGCCCAGGGGCACGTTGTAGACCGCGGCGAAGCCGGCTCCGGCGCCCGACGCCACCAGCAGTCGCCGCTGCCAGATCGGCAGCGCGCCCCAATCCGACAGCCGGCTGGCCGACGCCGCGCCGACGAGCTGTGGAGCGGCCTCGCGCCCCAGCGACGACGCCGAGCCCGACGGTCACGATCGAGATGACCGCGCGGGCCACGCTGGGAACCAGCGCCATGTGCCCGCCGCGCCGCCACACCGTCTCCGACACCTCGGCGCCGCCCGAGACCGGGAGTCGCCCGAGCACGTACGTGCCGACGGACACGACCACCGCGGCCACCAGCAGAGCCGCGACCCGGCGCCAGGAGGCGGCGGCGGCCACGCCGTCGAGAAACGGGCCGCTGCGGTAGCCGTAGGCGAGATGCTCGACCAGGTGCAGGAGGCCGACGAGGGCGGCGGCACCCAGCCCCGTGATGACGCCGAGGACCACGACGATCCCCCAGAAGCGGGCGCTGTAACTGGCGACGATCCCACGCCCTGTGACGTTGGCCTGGGGTGAGAACCAGTCGCGGGCCCGGGCACGGCGCGTGCCCGGGTGGTGCGTCGGCGACGTCTGTGCCGCGCCCGGATGCTGCATCTGACCGCAAGCCTGCCAGGTTTGGCGGCGGCTCGCGGCGACCCGGAACGGCGGCGGCCATACGCTAGGCTTGCCCCGTGTCTCCGCTCCGCTACCGGCGCGTGATCGTCAAGCTCAGCGGACGTGCCTTTGCGGGAGCCGCGCCCTTCGGGCTTGACTCAGAGGCGATCGGATACGTCGCCGACGAGCTGATCGCCGCGCGCGCCCTGGGCGTCGAGGAGGCCGTGGTCGTCGGCGGCGGCAACTTCTTCCGCGGCAACGTGGCCGAGGGATGGGGCATCGAGCGCGCCGAGGCCGACAACATCGGGATGCTCGGAACGGTCATGAACGGGATCCTGCTGCGCGGCGTGCTCAAGCACCGGGGGCTGGAGGACGTGCGCCTGATGACCGCGTTGCCGATGCAGTCGATGGCCGAGCCCTTCATCCGGCTCCGGGCCCTGTCGCATCTGGAGCGCGAGCGACTCGTGCTGCTGGCGTGCGGTATCGGCCAGCCCTACGTCACCACCGATTATCCCGCCGTGCAGCGCGCGATCGAGTTGCGCGCCGACGCGATCCTGCTGGCCAAGCACGGCACGGACGGCATCTACGACCGCGATCCCCGCAAGGAGCCGGGCGCGCATCGCTACGACACGCTTGGCTACAGCGACGTCCTGGAGCGCGATCTGCGGGTGATGGACCAGCAGGCGATCGTGCTGGCGCGTGACTACGAGCTGCCGCTGCATGTCTTCGACTTCGACGAGCGCGGCGCCATCGCCGCCATCTGCCAGGGCGAGAACCGCGGCACCTACATCTCGCCCGAGACCAAGCTCGTCAAGTCCGCGGTCGCGCCGGTGGGCTGAGGCGGTGCGCCCGCCGGTGGTCCGGGCGACGTGACGTGCGGGCCGCCGGCGCTCGTGGTGCGTCGATCAGGGCGTGCTCACGGGGCGCGCCTGGTGGCCACGCTGTGGCTTGGCGCCCCCACCGTCGGCGCCGTTCGCCGGCGACCCGAGGCCGTCCTCGACCTCGACGTTCTCGGGCTCGAGCGTCAGGCCGGACGCCTGTGCGCACAGCTCGATGAGAGCGGCGAAATCGACCTCGTTGCCCTTCTGGCCCTTGAGGGCCTGCACGATCTGCTCGGTGGCGGCCGCCAGCGGCATCGCCACGTCGAGTTCCCGGGCGGCCTCGAAGCCGAGGTGGAAGTCCTTAAGCAGGAGCTCGGGGGTAAAGGTGGGCGTGAAATCGAGGTTGACATAGGCCGGCGACTTGTAGCGGGTGAAGGTCGAGCCCATGACGCTGTCGTTGAGGAACGCGAGGAAGTCGGCGCGCGCGACGCCTCCCTTCTCCGCCAGCACCGTGACCTCGGCCATGCACTGGGCGACCACCCCCAGCATGAGGTTGTGGCAGATCTTCACCAGCCGCGCGCGCTCCCCCTCGCCGACGTAGGTGGCATGCCGGCACAGCAGCTCGAGGTAGGGCCGGGCTTGCTCCCAGGCGCTGCGGGGTCCCGAGGCGACGATGGTGAGCCGCCCGGACTCGGCGACTTTGGGGTTGCCACTGACCGGGGCCGCCAGCATCGCGGTCCCGCGCTCGAGCGCTCGTGCGCGGATCTGCTCGGCGGCCGACGGGGAGATCGTGGTGGAGTCGACGATGAGGCCGGGAGCGACGTCGTGGCGCGACAGCAGCGCCGCGCACACCTGCTCGACGTCGTCGGAGCCGGCCACCATCGTGAACACGATGTCGCGATCGGCGAGATCGGCGGGCGTGTCCACCACGACGGCGCCATACGCCTCGAGGTCCGCGGCCTTCTCGCGCGTGCGGTTGTAGACGGCGACCTCGTGGCCGGCGCGCAGCAGCCTCGTGACCAACGCCCGCCCCATGCGCCCCACGCCTACCCAGCCGAGGCTGGTCACCTGATCGCCGCCCATAGCCCTCTCAATTCCTCACGTTGCAATCGATTGCAGGACTCTAGCCGAGCGGTTGAGGGGCGTCAAGGTCGGGGGGTATGCTGTCTGCAATCGTTTGCACCGACATGAGGATGGGGTGGAGCCAGTGGGTCTGCACAGCTACGGCGTGATGGGTGTTGACTGGGAGGAGCGGGTCCGCCATGACCGGCTCCGCGAGGAGCGCCTGGCCCGGATCAAGGGGCTGGTCGCCGCGTCGGAGCTGGGGGCGCTGCTCTGCTTCGACATGTCCAACATCCGCTACATCACGGCCACCCACATCGGGACGTGGGCGCAGGACAAGCTCAACCGCTTCTGCCTGCTGCCCCAGGACGACGAGCCGATCATGTGGGACTTCGGGTCGGCCGCCCGCCACCACCAGCTCTACAACCCCTGGCTGGGGGACGGCCGCAGCCGCGCCGGCATCTCGACGATGCGAGGCGCCATGTCGCCGGAGGCCGGCCGCGCGGAGGACGTGGCCGCCAAGATCCGCGTCGAGCTTGAGCAGCGCGGCCTGCTCTCAGAGCCCGTGGGCATCGATGCCATCGAGCCGCCGGTGCTGTTCGCGCTGCAGCGCGAAGGGATCGAGGTGGTCGACGGCCAGCAGCTCATGCAGCAGGCGCGGATGATCAAGACCCAGGACGAGATCACGCTGCTCAACATGGCCTGCGCAATGGTGGACGCCGCCTACGAGGAGCTCTACCGCACGATGCGCGCCGGCATCCGCGAGAACGACTGCGTCGCGCTCGTCAACCGCGTCCTCTACGAGATGGGCTCGGAGTTCGTAGAGGGCGTCAACGCGATCTCGGGCGAGCGCTGCAGCCCGCATCCCCATGTGTTCACCGATCGCGCGCTCCGCCCCGGCGACCCGGCCTACTTCGACATCCTCCACAGCTACATGGGCTACCGCACGTGCTACTACCGCACCTTCGCGGTAGCCAGCGCATCGCGACCGCTCGTGGACGCCTACAAGCGCTGCCGCTACTACCTCGACGCCGCCATCGACCTCATCCGCCCGGGCGTGAGCACCGCCGAGGTGGTGGAGGTGTTCCCCAAGGCCCAGGAGTTCGGCTTCCCCGACGAGGAGGCGGCCTTCGCGCTGCAGTTCGGCCACGGCGTGGGGCTGACGATCTGGGAGAAGCCGATCTTCAGCCGGCTGGTCTCACTCGATCATCCGGAGGAGATCCAGGAGGGGATGGTGTTCGCGCTCGAGACGTTCTGGCCCGCCACTGACGGCTGGTCGGCGGCGCGCATCGAGGAGCAGCTGGTGGTGACCCGCGACGGCTGCGAGATCATCACTCGCTTCCCCGCCGAGGATCTGGTGATCGCCGGCAAGCCGTACTTCACCGCGGGGGGGAGCCTCGCGCTCGAGCGCGACCCGCAGTCCAACCGCAACACAGAGCTTCACCACGACGTCAAGGAGGCCGTACCCCGGGGGCAGGACTGAGCTGGCCCGTTCGCCGGTCAGTCGCGCGGCGGCCAAGTGGGGATCTCGCCGCGGCCGGAGGGGAATCGGATGTTCTTGGAGCGCACGAACTCGTGGAGGGTCTCGACCGCGTTCTCGCGCCCGAACCCGCTCTCCTTCTGGCCGCCGAACGGCGAGCCGAGGAACGCGCGCCGCATGTAGTTGTTGACGAACACCATGCCCACCTCGAGACGCTGCGCGATCCGGTAGGCCCGCACCTCGTCGGTGGTGCAGATGGCGGCGGTGAGGCCATAGCGGGTCCCGTTGCAGATCTCGACCGCGTCGTCCTCCCCGGTGAACCGCATGACGCAGGCGATCGGCCCGAAGATCTCCTCCTGAGCGATGGACATCTCCGGGGTCACGTCGGCCAGCACGGTCGGGGCGACCCAGTAACCAGCCTGGAGCCGCTCGTCGGTGGGCAGCTGACCCTGGACGACTAGCCGAGCCCCCTCGTCCAAGCCCCGTTGCAGGTGGGCGAGCACCTTGTCGCGCTGGTCGGCGGTCACCATCGCTCCGATGTCGGTCGCCGGATCCAGTCCGTCGCCCACCACCAGCCGCTTGACGGCTGCGCAAAACCGCTCCAGAAAAGCGTCGTGGATGGAATCGTGGACCAGGATCCGCCCCGTCGACGTGCACGCCTCGCCCTGGTTGTAGAACATCCCCTCCACGACCACGTCGACCGCCTCGTCCAGGTCGGCATCGGCGAGGACCATAACCGCGTTCTTGCCCCCGAGCTCCATCGTCGCGAACGTCAGGTTCTCCGCGGCGCCGCGCAGGACCCGCCGGCCGGTCTCGGTCGCCCCGGTGAAGGTGATCCGCTCCACGCGCGGGTGACTGGAGAGCGCAGGCCCCGCGCTCAGGCCGGGCACCGCGTTGATCACGCCGGGCGGCAGCACCTCGTTGGCCAGCTCGACGAGCCGCAGCACCGTCAGCGGCGCCTGCTCGCCCGGCTTGACGATGACCGTGTTCCCGGCGGCAAGCGCCGGCGCGCACTTCTTGGTGAAGTGAATCGGCGGCCAGTTGAAGGGCAGGATCGCCGCCACGACACCGTAGGGCTCATAGATGACGCGGGCTTCGATCGGTCCCTGGTCCAGGATCTCGCCGTGCAGCGTGTCGGCCAGACCGGCGTAGTAGTCGTAGCCGGCGTGGCAGAAGGAGAGGTCAAAGCGCAGGGCGTCGCGTCGCGGCTTGCCGACCTCCCGCGCCTCCAGCTCGGCCAGCTCGGCCAGGTGCTCGCGGATTGTGGCGGCGACCAGGCGCAGCAGGCGACCACGTTCCCGGGGGGCGAGCGCCCGCCACCGCGCGAACGCCCGCCGCGAGTTCGCGACCGCCTCGGCGACCAACTCGGCGTCGCCGTCGACCACGCGAGCGATCTCCTGCCCGGTGGCCGGCTCGGTGACGCCGAAGGTGGCCCGATCGCCGACGTCGACCCAGCGGCCGCCGACGAACGCGCCCCACTGCTCGCGCGGGAGGGCCTCGACGCCGGTCATGCCAACCGCTCCCACATCCAGTCCGCCACCAAGGGCCGGTATTTGTAGGGGATGTTGTTGCACACGTGGGTGCCGTCCTCGTAGAGCACCCACTCGGCCCCCGGGACGGCGTCGGCAATCCGCTTGGTCTGCTGCCACGCGATCACCCGGTCCAGCTTGCCCGTCACCACCAGGCACGGCGCCGACACGCGCTCGGCCACCCCGGACAGGTTGAGCTCGGCGGCGCGCGAGCGGGCCTGCGCCTCGGACGAGGCGCCGGTATGGTGGACGACGGTCTCCCGGGTCAGCGCCGGCATCGTGTCCCACCCAGCAGCGAAGTCATAGGGGCCGCTGATTCCGGCCAGGGCAGTGATCCGGGACTCGAAGGCGGCGGCACGCACGACATAGTGGCCGCCAAGGCTGACCCCCACCGCGCCGATCCGGTCACCGTCGAGCTCCGGGCGCCCCGCCACCGCGTCGATGATCGCCGCGACGGCCAGCTCGTAGTCGGGCCGGATGTCGAGGTGAAACCCGGTCTCTCCCTGACCGGGGCCGTCGAGCGAGAGCGTGGCCATCCCGCGCGCCAGGAACACCGACTCCCAGCGGAAGAACTCCTCCTTGGTCGAGTCCAGCCCGGGGATGAGGAGCACGAGCGGAACGGGGCCGGCCGCGGCGGGTGGCCGGCGCAGGTTGGCGACCACCGCGCCGCCGTCCATGGCCGCCTCCACGCGCTCCGCGGTGGGGTCAAGGCGCGCGTGCGCCTCATACAGGCACCGGATCGCCGCCTGGGTGTTCGCGCGGTTGCGCTCGGGGTCGAGCACCCACACGAACTTGGAGAAGTGGTAGGTGACGGCGGCCTGCGCGTACGCCTCGCCGGCGCTGCGCTCCCGGCCCGCCGCGGCCGCCGCCTCGGCGAGCGAGACGTGCACCTCGGCGGTGTCGGTCCACCGCTCCAGCCACTTGTCCCAGCGGTCGATCGCCGCCGTCGTGCGGGCGAAGTCGCTGTAGTCGATGCCGTTGGCGATGAACCGCCCGGCCCAATTGCGGATCGCCGCCTGGACGCGCTCGTCGGCCATGCCGCAACCCTACTGCAAACGTTTGCGGTCCGCCGGGGGTGCGGTGGAGCTGCGCACGATGAGCGTCGGCTCCAGCAGGATCTGCCGAGCGTCCCGCGAGCCGTCGCTGAGCTGACCGAGCAGCAGATCCGCGGCCGCAGTGCCGATCTCGCGCTGGGGCACCCGAACCGAGGTCAGTGGCGGACGGAGCCGGTCGACGAACGGCATGTCGTTGAACCCGGTCACCGACACGTCGCCGGGGCAGGCCAGACCACGAGCGTCGAGAGCGTCGTAACAGCCGATGGCCAGCCGATCGTTGGCGGCGACCACGGCGGTCACCCCCGGGACCTGGTCCAGGAGCGCAGCGCACGCCTGCTGGCCCTGCGCCTCGGTGAACGCATCCGCGAACACGACCTGCTCGGACGGAGCCGCCAGCCCCAAGCCGGCCATCGCCTCCCGGAAGCCGAGATGGCGCAGGTGGCCCGTCGAGAGGTTCTGTGGGCCGCCGACGTGACCGATGCGCTCGTGCCCGAGCTTGGCGACGTGGCTGACCGCCAGGCGGATGCCCTCGCGGTCATCGACGGTGACGGCGGCCAGCGAGCCATCCTCAAGACTGCGGTTGACCAGGACCATCGGCGCGCCGCCGGCGGCGACGTCGGCGAGCAGTTCCGTGTCCAGCCGGGCCGTCGCGGCGATGAACCCATCCACCTGCCGCGCCCGCATCGCGTCCATCTGGCTGCGCTCGCGCCCAGGGTCGTTGTCGGTGTTGACGATGAGCGCGGTGTATCCGGCGGCGCCCAGCCGATCCTCGATCCCGCGCATGATCGGCGGGAACAGCGGATTGGTCAGGTCCGGGATGAGCACTCCGACGGTGAAGGAGCGATTGGTCTTCAGGCCGCGGGCGATCGGGTTGGGCCGGTAGCCGAGCTCCTCGGCCACCCGGAGAACCCGCTCGGCCGTCTCCTCGTTGACCAGCGCACGCGTCTGCTCGTTGAGCGCGCGGGAGACGGTGCCGGGGTGGACCTCCGCCAGGCGAGCGACATCCCGAATCGTCACCGTGCCACGCACAGGCAGATTATGCCCCCGTCCATGACTCGAGCCGCCCGTGTCACACCCCCGGCCGCGGCTCAGACCGCCGCGCGCCGACGCCCGCGACCGTGTTGGAGGACCGCGTCAAGCTCCGTGCCCAGGTCGGCCAACATCACGATGGCGGCGTTGCGCCCCGGCCCGCCGGTGACCGAACCACCCGGATGCGTGGTGCCGCCCGTCTGGTACAGACCCGGAATCGGCATTCGGTGCTGCGCCCACCCTGGAGCCGGCCGTTGCGCGCCGCTGTTGGCCAGCGAGCGGTCACCGCCGTGGAAGGTGCCGCGCCACATATGACGGTTCGACCGCTCCAGATCGACAGGCGACACGATGAGCTCGGCCAGGATCGCGTCGTCGACCATGTTCGGCGCGGCGCGGCGGAGGTGGCCGAGATGGACCGCAGCGACCTCCTCCCGGAGCCGCCGCCAGGACTCGCCGGCGTCCGCGCGGCCGGCAGCACCTTCGGGCGCGTACGGCTGCATGCCGAGGATCTTGACGGTGTGCTGCCCGGCGGGGGCACGCGTCGGATCGGCCACCGTCGGCGCCGGGAACAGGAGCCATGCGCCGTCGTACACCAGCCGGCCCTCGCGCACGTCGCGTCCCATCCGCCGGATGTCGTCTCCCCATCCCGCCACCCCGGCGGAGACGACCTCGATTTCGCCGCCGTCTCGCGTCGGGTAGCGGGGCGCCTCGGTCGTCGCGTAATGGGCGGCGAAGGCCGAGATGCCCTCGTCGTAGGTGTCGATCGCATAGCGGAAGTCCTCGCCCCAGTCGGCCGGAGTAGCCATCCGCACCAGATCCTTGACGTGGATCGTCGAGAGCACCGCCCGGCCCGCGAGGTGCCGGGTCCCGTCCTGCGTCACCACCCCGACGCAGCGTCCGCCGGACACGATCAGGTCGACGACGCGCTGGTCACAGATGATCTCGCTGCCGCCCTGCTCGATCACCTCCACCAGCGCTCGGACCAACTCGCCCGAGCCGCCCCGCGGGAGGGTCCAGCTCCGGCGCTGGCGTCCGAACACGATCGAGTAGGCCAACGGGCCGGAACCGGCGGAGTCGACCGGCTGCCCGGTCTGGAACGCCATCCAGAGCATGAATGACCGCACATGCGGACTCTCGAACTCGCGGCGTATGACTTCCCACGCGCTCATCGCGGCGCGGCGGCGCCAGCGCGCGCCACCCGGCCGGCCCTCGAGCATCTCATCAAGGCTCGGGCCCAGGCCGACCGGCGTGAACCGCTGACGGTTGAACACGTCCTTGACGGCGTCGTACTCGGACAGGAGGCGCCGGTAGGCGGCTGCATCGGCACGGGAGTAGTAGGCGATCTGCTCACAGGTGCGCTCCAGGTCGAGCCACATGGTGAGCGAGTCGCCGTCGGGGAAGACGACGTGGGCGACCGGATCTGGCTCGATGTAGGCCAGCCCGTGATCGGCGATCAAGCCGAGCTCGTCGGCACTGAGGACCGGGTTGGTCTGGATCAGCGTGTGCCCGGTCGAGCAGGAGTCGAGCTTGAACCCCGGCAGCAGGAGCTCCTCTGAGGCGACGCCGCCGCCGGGCGTCGAGCGCGCATCGAGCACCCGGCAGCGGTATCCGGCGCGCGTCAGGTAGGCGGCCGTGATCAGGCTGTTGTGGCCCGCGCCGGCAACGACGACGTCCGCCACGGCGGCCGTGTCGTCGCGCCCGCTCACGTCGCGGAGCCCTGGCGGGCGGGGCCGATTCCCGCGCCACCGAGGTACAGCGCGCCAATCTCGGGGTGCTCGAGCACCTCGTGGCCGGAGCCCGTCAGGCGCACGGTCCCGTTCTCAAGGACCACGCCGTGGGAGCTCAGGCGCAGGCCGGCCCGCGCGTTCTGCTCGACGAGCAGGATCGTCTTGCCGCGCCGGTTCATCTCCTGAATCATCTCGAACACCATCACGCGGGTCTGCGGGTCCAGGCCCATCGATGGCTCGTCGAGCATGATCAGCTGAGGGTCGAGCATCAAGCAGCGAGCGAACTCGACTAGGCGCTGCTGGCCCCCGGACAGGCTGCCGGCCTTCTCGCCGGCACGCTCGCGCACGATCGGGTAGAGCTCCTCCACGGCGCGCAGCCGCTGGGCGACCAGTGCGCTGTCGTCCACGGTGAAGGCGCCCATCTCGACGTTCTCGCGCACGGTCATCTCCGTGAAGAGGCTGTGCGCCTGGGGGATCTGGGCCAACCCGTGCCCGAGGATCTGCTTGGGCGTCAAGCCCGAGATCGGCGCGCCGTCGAGCTCGATCGCCCCAGTGCGCGGCCGCAGCAGCCCGCTGATCGTCGCCAGCAGCGTCGACTTGCCGGCGCCGTTGGGGCCGACAACGCAGGTGATGCTCCCGCGCGGCACGTCGAGGGACACCTCCTTGAGGATGTCGCCGCCTCCGTAGCCCACCGTGACGGCCCGGATGCATAACAGCGGCGCCGGGCCGTCCACGGGTTCGGGCGCCGTCGTACGGGCCGGCGTCGCGGTGACCTGCACCCCCCGGCGGCCGGCCTGTGCGGCCAGCTCCTGCTGAGTCGAGGCGTCGTCCTCGCCGCCGAGGTAGGCATCGAGCACCGCCGGGTTGGCGCGGACCTCGGCGGGAGTGCCCGACACGAGCGCGGTCCCCTGGCTGAGCACCGTCACCCGGGAGCACAGGCTCATGACGAACTCCATGTTGTGCTCCACGACCACGATCGTCTTGCCGTCGCGGTTGAGGGCCGCGATGCGATCGGCGAGGTGGCCGATGAGCGTGGGGTTGACCCCGCCGGCGGGCTCGTCCAGGAGCAGGACGGCGGGATCAGCGACGAGCAGCGAGGCCAGCTCGAGCAGCTTGCGCTGGCCGTAGGAGAGATTCCCCGCGGGCTCGGCGGCCAGGCCCACGATGCCGACAAAGTCCAGCAGCTCCATGGCGCGTCGTTTCTCGCCCACCGAGCCGGCGCGGCGCACCACCGCGCGCAGCCAGCCCTCCTCCCGCTGCGTGGCGACGAGCATGTTCTCGAGCACGGTGAGGCGCATGAACAGGCGTGTGAGCTGGAACGTGCGCCCGATGCCGAGGTCGAAGACACGGTCCGGCGGCGCGTTGGTGATCTCCGCGCCCCGGAAGCGGACCTCACCCTGCTGGATGCGCTCGTAGCCGGTGATGACGTTGAACAGCGTCGTCTTGCCCGAGCCGTTGGGCCCGATCAGGCCGTTGATCTCGCCCTCGCGGACCTCGAGGTCGCACTGCGACAGCGCGGTGACCCCGCCGTAGGACTTCGACACGCCCCGTACTTCGATGACGCCGGTCACGGCGCCGCTCCCGCCACTCCGCCGGAGACCTTGCGCTCGCGCTCCGCGCCGGCGGTCGGGGCGGTCCGCGCGCGGCGGCGGGCGAGCCACTGGGCGATGCCGGGGACGATGCCGCGCGGGAGGATCAGGATCACCGCCAAGAAGAGGACTCCGTAGGCGATGAGGTACGTGGCGTTGCTCGAGAACGTCTGGGTCAGGTACTGCTGCAGGGACTCGAGCACCGCCGCGCCCAACAGCGGCCCGGTGATCGTGCCCAGCCCGCCCAGGAACGCCATGAGCGCGATCGACAGGTCGAACAAGGGGTCAAAGGCGAACTGGGGAAAGATCTGCCCCACGAAGTAGAAGTACAGGCCGCCGACCATGCCGATCGGCACCGCCGAGATGACGAAGGCGATCAGCTTGAGGCGCCGGGTCCTGACGCCGAGGCCGAGGGCCCGGTCCTCGTCGTCACGGATGGCCAGAAGCTGGAGCCCGAACCGCGAGCGGCGGACCCCCCACGAGACCAGGACGGTCGCCACCAGGATCGCGAACGCGACGTAGTAGAAGGGCTGGTTGAAGTTGGCGGCCGAGAACGGCGCGATCGGCAGCAGGATCCCCGACGTCCCGCCGGTGAAGGCGAGATTGGTCGCCGCCAGCTGGAAGATGAAGAAGATGGCGATGGTGACCACCACGAACGTGTGGCGGCGGGTGCGCAGCGCCACCAGACCTACCGGGATGGCGATCAGCCCGGCGACGATGCCGCCGAACGGGAGCAGCCCGAACACCGCCCACCCGCCGGTGACGTGCCAGTCGCGCGCCGCCAGGGCCACGGCGTAGCCGCCGCAGCCGAAGAACACGGCGTGCCCCAGGGCCAGGTAGCCCGAGTAGCCGCTGAAGATGTTCCACGCGCTGGCCGAAACCATGAAGACCAGCGTGAACACGGCGATCGAGGTGGCGGTGGGATCGGTGACCACCAGGGGGAACACCGCGATGAGCACAATCGCGACAGCGATGCCGACCAGTGCGAGAGCGCGACTCCTCATTGGGCGCGCGCCGCCGTGCGACCGAACAGGCCCTGGGGCCGGATCGACAGCACAATCACGAGCGCCGCGAAGTACACCAGGGGCGCCCACGTCGGCGACCACGCGACCGCCACCACGTCATTGATGACGAGCAGGAAGACGGCGGCGGCCATGGCGCCGCCGATGCTGCCCATGCCGCCGAGGATGACGATCGCCAGGAGCCGGGAGATGAGGTCGTAGCCGGTGTTGGGGTTGAAGGAGTTGGTCGCGCCGAACACCATCCCACCCACCGCAGTCACCGCGACGCCGATGCCCATCGAGAGCGTGCGCACCCGGTTGACGTCGACCCCGATGAGGTCCGCGGCGGTGCGGTTCTGCAACGACGCGCGCACCGCCCGGCCGAACTTGGTGCGATACAGGCCGTAGTACAGGACGCCCAGCAGCACGACGGCCAGGCCGAACCCGATCAGGTAGATGACCGGCAGGTAGAAGCCCAGCATGTGCACCGAGCTGTTGACATAGGACGCTTGCAGCTGGCGGAAGTCAACCCCGAAGATGGCCGTGAGTACACCCTCGATGACGATCGCCACCGCGTAGGTGACGAGGATCGACATCTGGGTGCGGTCCTGGTCGCGCAGGCGGCGCATGAAGCAGAACTCGATCGCCACTCCCACCGCGAACATCACCGGCAGCGTGATCAGGAGCCCTGGCAGCAGACCGATGCCGAGGTGGACCGAGAGCACGTAGCTCAGGTAGGCGCCGAGGATGACCATCACGCCCTGGGCGATGTTGATGATGTCCATGACGCCGAAGATCAGGGTCAGACCGGCGGCCATCAGGGCGTAGACGCCGCCGGTCAGGATCCCATCGACGATGGCCTGCAGCAGTTCGGTGAAGGACACTGCGTCAGTGTCGCTCGATCAGCGGCTGACCTGCCACTACCCCGCCCACGCGGGCTTCGGGTACTGGGGCGGCGTCGAGCCCGGTGTGGTCGTGGGGAGCGATTGCACCAGGTTGCTGTTCTGCCACTGGAAGGTCAGCGTCTTCTGGGCGTTGTTCTCGCCCAGGTTGTCGAACTTGACCGGCCCCTGCACGCTGTTGAGGATGGCGCGGCTCTTGAGGTAGTTGATGATCTTCTGCTGGTCGAAGCCGTGGGTGGCCTGGACGGCCTGCGCGAGGACCTGACCCACCGAGTAGGCCTCGGCGACGTCGGCGTTCACCGAAGACGCGTCACCGCCGTACTTGGCGATGTACTCCTTGACCATCTGCTGGCTGTCGGCTTTCTTGAAGCCGCCGTACCACCCGTTGGGAACGAAGATGCCGTTCTCATTGCCCTTCCCCACGGCCTTGATGAATTGCGCGCCCTGGTCGGGCCCGGCGGTGGCGATGAACGCCTTGGGGTTGTAGTGCTGCTGGATGAACGTATGGGTGAAAGCCGACACCGTCGGTACGTCGACGGCCCCGAGCACGACCACGTCGGGCTTGGCCGACGCGACCTGGCCAGCAATCGGGGTGTAGTCACTCACCTCGGCGGGGAAGACCTTGTTGAGCACCGTCTTGACGCCGGCGGCCTCCATGATCTTCTGCGCCGGCGGTAGCTGCGGCTGGGTGAACGGATCGTTCACGGTCACGTACGCGGCGGTCTTGGGCCGCTTGGACGGCGGCAGGGACGCGACCCACTGCGCGAAGCTCACGAGGTTGAGCCTGACCGGGATCGAGACGTCGAACACGTTGTGCAGGCCCGCGCCGAACACGGACGGGGCGCCGCCAGCGCCCTCGACAAAGGCGTAGCCGTATCGCTGGGCGATGCGCGCCGCCGGCACCGTGAGCAGCGACGAGAAGGGGCCGAACACGAGCTGGTCCTTGTTGGAGCCGATCAGCTTCTGGTAGTTGGAGACCACCTGAGCCGGGCTGGAGGCGTCCGATATGACGTCGAGCTTGACCGGATGCCCCATCAGGCCACCGGCCTTGTTCTGGTCGGCGGCCCACAGCTGGTACCCGCGCTCGAAGGCCTGGCCGTCGGCGGCGAAGTCGCCCGAGAGCGACAACGAGGTCCCGATCGTGATCGGGCTGGCGTTCGCATGGCTGCTCGAGCTCGTGGCGGCACCACCGCCACCGCTGCTCGACGCGCTGCTGCTGGACGAGCTACTGCCGCACGCTGTTATGAGCGTGATCGCGCCGAGCGCGAGCCCGGCTGCCACGCACCTCCGAAGGACCCTCATCTCCCTCACCCTCCGCTTCTCTTGTGCCGTCCTATTGGCGGGACGACGGAGCGCTGCAATCGTTTGCAGGTGCAAAGCTATCGTTTGGGGGCGGGTGCTGTCAACCGCAAACGTGTGCGGCTCGCGTTAAGACTGGGTGTCCGGGCCGGCGCGGCCCTGCGATCAGCGGCCGTGACGGTCAGGAGGCGCGCTTGGCGGATGTGCCGGACGCTAGCGCTCAGGCACCTTCCAGGGTCAGACCGTGGGCCCGCCGCCGCCACCGGAGGCGCCGGAAGGCGGAGGCTGGCTGTTGTCCCCGGGCTGGTCGGGGGCGCGCAACCACACCCGAATACGGCCGGCCACGATGACGAAGTTGGTGCGCGCGGTGGCGCCGGCGCCCGGGTTGCATGTGCTGCCGCCGCGCCCGGGGCGGCCGGTGAGGCGGAACAGGGCCTGCACGAGCGGACCGCTGATCTTGGTGACGGAGATCAGCTTGGCCCCGCAGGGCAGCCCCGCGTTCGCCGCCTCCGCCTGGGCGCGGCTGTGGATGGTGACCTCCTGATCGGGGCCCGGGGCGAACACGCTGGGGATCTCGAAGAGGCGAGCGGCGCCGCGCACGTCGCCGCGGCGCAGCGCGTCGGCCCAGTGCCGAATCACCGCCACGGTGCCGGCGTCGGCCGAGCGAGGGCGTCTCGCCGGGACCGGATTGGCCGGCACCGAGGGCGCGGCGGGAGAGTGGTGCGGCCGGTCGGTGACCCGCGGCCGCGGGGCCGACGAGTGGCTGGAGCTCGCGCTGCCCGCGCCACACCCGCCCACGACGAGGGCGGCGGCCACCAGCACCAGGGGTGCGGCGAGACGGGCGCGCGCCATGGCGTGATGATGACAGGCGCCCGGGCCTGTCCGGCGCACTTTCGGCCTCAGCGCGTTGGGCGAGTCGCGCTTGCCGACAGCACGGCGCGCATGTTCTCCCGTTCGGTGTCATACACGTGGGCCGACTTGATCGCGAACCGCAGCGCCGCGACCGGCCGCTCGAGGGCGGCGGCGACCGTGTGCTGGAGCAGAGCGAGCTCGATCAGGTTGCCATAGCCCTTGGCGCCGAAGTCGATCGAATGCGCGTAGACCACGAGCTCGACCGCGCCGTCGCGGATCCAGAAGTCCAGCAGCGACACGCACGGGATGTACGCCGTGTCCATCAGCGGCTCGAGCGTGGTGATCGTCGCGCTGCGCGACGCGGGATCGTCGCGCAGGCGCTCGATCACCCACGCCAGCTGGTCGCGGCCAGCCCCCGTGTAGTCAAAGATCCGACTTGCGTAGGACCTCGCGTCGCCGAGCGCCGCGACGCGAGCGTGATCGGCGAAGTTCGCCCGCATCCAGGCGAGGCGCTCATGGTCGCCATGCGCCGCGATCAGCGGATCGTCAGCGTCGGGACGCGCGATGACGAGCGTCGCGTGCGCGACCTCGAGGATCGGCAGGCCGTCGTAGCGCTCGGCCACACCGGTCGTCAGGATGTGGTCGGCGACGTCCAGCCACGCCTCGCCGATCGTCTCGGCTTCGATGACCACGCCGTCCCCGGCTCTCGTGGCGGCGCCGAAGGTCATTCGGGCGACTGTAGCGCGGGGGGCGCCGCAGGTCCGCTACGGGGATGTTCACGAACAGCATGCGGCCGGGGGGCGCGAAGCCTCGGACGGACGGCCGAGTGTCCGCCTCTCCCGATCAGCCGCGCGCTCCCGGGTTCATGCAGAGGTAGCGGCAGCGGGGATGTCAGGTGCGCGCCCCGCGTTGTAAGCCGTCTGGAATGCGGTGTCCCCCAGCGCCGCTCGCAGGCGGGCGAGGTCGTCGTCGCGCAGCCGGGATTCCAGGCTGTCGAAGCGTGCGCCGAGCTTGTGGTGGATCGCGTCGGCGACCCCGTGCAGCTGCGCGGCAGTCTGCGCGTCTCCGGCGCGACTCGCTATCAACGCCAGGCCGAGGTGCGCGTAGGCGACCATCAATTGATCGCCGTTTCGGCGCGCGATGGCCAGCGATTCATCGAACATCGCCCGGGCATCGGTGTCGGCGTTGTCGAGATGTGAGGCGAAGCCGAGCGTGCACAGGTGCAAGCTCAGGCCTCGTGGGTCGCCGACCTCTCGGGCCAGACGAACTGCCTCGGTCAGGCGTGCACGCGCCACGCTGATCTTTCCGGCTTCTATCTCGAGGTAACTGAGGTTGTTGAGGGTACCGAGGTACAGCACTTTGTTTCCGGTTTCGCGAAGCAACTCCAGGCTTTCTTGCACCGTGCGTACTCGCTCGGCCGGACTCAAGCGCGGAGAGGACCCTCTCGTCATCAGCAACAGCGCCGTGAGATGCGAGTCGGCCAATGTCGTGGCCAGGGCGAGCGCCTCGCCACTGACTTCCAGGTGGGCCTGCTCGTTGCCTCGACTCTCGTGGATAAGGGCAAGTACGTGTAGCGCTTCGGCGCGGAGACGCTCATCGGCCAGCGCGCCGGCGATACCTAGCGCTTCCTGAGCGCGGGCGAATGCTGAGTCGTACTCACCCGTGATCATGATCAGCAGTAAGCCTGCGGCGACAAGAGCGCGGCCGCGTAGAAGCGTGGGCTGCTGGGCGTCTGGGCGGTCAAGTGCGGCAGACAGTGCCGTCGCGCCTTCAGCCAGAGGCTCTCGGTAGAGCCAGAAGTAGCACAATGCCCGGCCGAGCCGCAGTCCAGCGGCAGGGCTGGGGTCTCGGAGAGAGTAAGCGATTGCGGCGCGGAGATTGTCGAACTCGAGTTGGAGACGGTCAAGCCACTCAATCTGGCCGTCGCCGATGAGGTGTGGCGCCGCGGTCTCCGCCAATGCGAGGTAGTGATCGCGGTGCGCGGTGCGCACCGCGTCGGCGGCCATGTGGCTTCGCGCCAGCAGCTTTGCGGCCGCGTAGTCGCGCACGGTGTCCAGCAACCGGTAGCGGACCGATCCGACGTCGTCGGCGTGGAGAAGGCTCTTATCGACCAACCCGGCGAGCCGATCGAGGACGCCGAGCGGGGAGTCGAAGCCGGCGCCTACCACCGCCTCGGCGCTGTGGAGATCAAACCCGCCTGCAAACACCGACAGGCGCTCGAGCAGCTCCTGTTCTTCAGGGTTCAATAGGTCATATGACCAGTCGATCAGGGCTTCGAGCGTTTGCTGTCGTGGCGGCGTGATGCGATGTCCGCCGGTGAGGAGGCGGAAGCGTTGATCGAGCCGATTGTCGATCTCGTCGAGCGGCAGCGTGCGCAGCCGGGCGGCAGCGAGCTCGATCGCAAGTGGGATCCCGTCCAGGCGGCGGCACACTCGTGCTACCGCAGACGCATTGTCGGGGTCGACGGCAAAGTCGAAGCGTTGCTGGCGCGCCCGTTCAGCGAACAGCCGAACCGCATCGCTCGCGAGCAGGCGGTCGGGATCCGCACTGGCCGGCGGGACCGACAGTGAGGGGACGCGATACAGATGCTCGCCTTCGATCGCGAGCGGCTCGCGACTGGTCGCCAGAATGATCATTTTCGGACAACCGCGCACCAACTGGTCGGCGACATTGGCCGCTTCGCCGATCACGTGTTCGCAGTTGTCCAGGATGACGAGTAGCTGTCGGTCCCTGCACGCTGCGATCAGCGACTCAGGCAGCGATCTTCCCGGCTGCTCCGGGACTCCAAGAACGCTGGCCAGCTTCGCGGCGACGAGCGTCGCGTCAGTCAGCGGCGCGAGATCGACGAACCAGGCCCCGTCGCCCGACCAGTCCAAGATGCCCGCTGCTAGCTGCACCGCGAGCCGCGTCTTGCCCACGCCCCCGGCGCCGGTCAGCGTGATCGTGCGAGCCCCGGACAGCAGCTGCCGAAGCTCGTTCAGCTGGCGCTCACGACCGATGAAGCTGGAGACCTGGGCGGGCAGGTTGTGAGGGGCGTTCCGGTCCTTGCGCGGGCCTGGCGGCGAGGATTCCGACGCCGCAGCGACCGACGGCGCGCGCGCAGCGACCGTCGACGCGAGGTCCAGCGACACTTCCTGGCGCAGGATCGCCTGCTCGAGCTGGCGCAGCGGCGGGCCCGGCTCGATCGCCAGCTGCTCGACCAGCACGCGCCTGGCGCCCTGATAGGCCGCGAGCGCATCGGCCTGCCGGCCGCACCGGTACAGCGCCAGCATCAGCTGTGCATGCAAACGCTCGCGCGACGGATGCTCGTCAACCAGCGTCTCCAGCTCGGCGACCAGGTCAGCCTCACGCCCGAGCTCCAGATCAGCCTCGATGCGCTTCTCATACGCTGCCAAGCGCATCTCCTCCAGCCGCCTGATCGCCGGCTGTGCGAACGACTCGTAGGAGAGATCGACAAGCGGAGCCCCGCGCCACAAGCCCAGCGCCTCGCCCAACTTCGCGGCCGCCTCCGCCGGCTCGGCCTTCTCCGCCTCGCTCACCAGCCGCTCGAAGCGATACAGGTCAAGCTCGTCGCGATCGACGCGCAACAGATATCCCGGCGTGCGGGTCGCTATCCGCCCGCCGGCATCGCCGAGCGCCTTTCGCAGCTGCGAGACCCGCACCTGTAACGCAGTCCGCCCCGACGCAGGAGCCTCTTCGCCCCATAGTTCGTCGATCAAACGATCCGCGGACACGACCTCATTCGCGCTGAGTAGCAGCAGCGCCAACAGCGACCGCTGTGCCCCCGCCAGCGAGACCAGACGGCCGCCATCGGCGACCTCAAGCGGACCGAGGATTCGAAACTGCATTGCTTAGCAACCGGTTAGCGCCCTGAAAGCGGGCGTGCTCATTCTGTCTGATGCATACCGCAGCCAACAAGCTCATAGCCGGACCAGCCTTTACCGCCGCGGTGAGAAAGGGGCGCGCGCGGCGGCGCACGGGTGCGGTTCCCTCGAGCCCTGGTGGGCCCCTGAGGCCCGCCAGGGCCTCTGTTTCGGGCACGACTCTTCGTCGCAACTCACGCCTAACCATACGACAGCCCCAAAAGATCGGCCGTAACGCCAATCGAGGACTGCCGCACCCTCTCGCGGCGAGTGCAGCAGACGTTACGGCCCGACGGCGAACGGGTACCAAAATGGCACCGTCTCGCGGCGCTCGAGCAGGCGAATCGGCCGTCGGCGAGGGGTGGTCTGCGTCTGCCTACCAGTGGAGAGCCCCGTGATCAAATCGTCCCGTCGCCTGATTAGCACCGCCTTAGCAGTGAGCAGTCTGGGGGCCGCTGCTCTCGTCGCACCGATCGTTGGGGACGCGGTAGGCAAACGTCCGCAACCCCACGTCCGTCGTCAATCTCGATCCCTGCGACAGCTCTGCGCTTAGCCAGCCGTTCGCGCCGTGGTGGGATTTCGCCAGTTACAAGCTCGCGCCGGGTGGCGACTTCGAAGGCCCTGGATGGACCTTGGCGGGCGGAGCCGAGCTTGTCGGGGGAAGCGAGCGGTACGCGGCGACAGGAACCCTCGGCTCCTCCTCGCTATCCCTGCCCGCCGCGTCATCAGCCACGTCGTCTCCAACGTGCGTGGACGCGGCGTACCCCACGATCCGTTTCTTCATCGCAGGCAGAGGTTTGGTCGCGGTCAACGTCGTGTACGGGCGTATCGTGATCCCCGCTGGGGTTGCCGTCGCAGGCGGCGAATGGTCGCCAAGTCCGGTGATGCTGACGAGCTCAGCGGTGCTGGGGGCGCTGGGAGGCGGCACGGCCCAAGTGTCTGTGAACTTCACCAGCCTCTCTGGGAACCCGCGGATCGACGATGTGTTCATCGACCCGTGGCGCCGCGGGTAATCACCGACTGTCCGCCGCGACCATCGCCTAACGGAAAAAAGCCTGCATCCCCGCGACGTCCGGTCCGGCGAGTGGGCGATCCAGGACTCGAACCTGGGACCTCTTCCTTATCAGAGAAGCGCTCTAACCGACTGAGCTAATCGCCCGTCCGCTGGTCGATTCTAACGGCGTCTGAGCCCGGCGACGGGCGTCGTCGTCGTCTGCTCCGCCGGGTCCACAGCTAGCGATTGGTCAAATCTCGCTGCTCAACCCTGGGTTGAGGCGGGTGCAGCGACCTTCAGGCTGCGCGCGACCGCGAGAGCCTCCTCGGCGCTCGCAAATTCCAGCTGCGCTCGAAAGCCTGCACCTGAGGCTGAGACCTTCACCTCGCGCCCCAGAGCGGCCTCGAAGGTGTCGCCGATCTCGGCGATCGCGGCCTCCTGGTCGGGGTGCAGCCTACGGCCGCGGCGCCGGCGTCGGTCGGACGGCAGCGTGCCGTCGGATTCGGAGCGCGTGGCTCGGGCCCGCTGCTCGAGCTCACGCACCGACCAGTCGTTCTGTACGGCGGAGCGAGCCAGGCGGCGCCGGTCGGAGTGATCGGGCGCCGTCAGCAGCGCGCGGCCGTGGCCCTCGCTCAGGTCGCCGGCCTGAATCGCCGCGAGGGCCTCGTCGGGCAGGTCGAGCAGGCGGATGAGGTTCGAGACCGCGACCCGGCTGCGGCCGACGCGACGGCCCACGTCCTCACGCGACAGGCCGAGCTCCTCGGTCAGTGCCGCGCAGGCCCGGGCCTCCTCGACCGGGTTGAGGTCCTGGCGGGCCATGTTCTCGATCAGTGCCACCTCGAGCGACGCGGCGTCCTCGTGGTGGCGCACGATCGCCGGCAGGTCTTCGAGCTCGGCCAGCTTGGCCGCTCGCCAGCGGCGCTCGCCGGCGATCAGCTCATACGTTCCGCCCGGCAGCGGCCGGACGAGCACCGGCTGCAGCACGCCCCTGACCTTGATCGACTCCGCCAGGGCCACGAGCGCGGCCTCATCGAAGCTGTCACGCGGCTGGTGGGGGTTGGCCGAGATGAGCTCGACCGGGATCCGGCGCAGCTCCTCGGGCTCCTCCCGCGGTGCCACCGAGAGGATCGCCGCCAGGCCGCGGCCCATGCCCCGCTGGCGGTCAGCCACGGGCGGCGACCTCCTTCGCCAGCTCGAAGTAGGCGCCCGAGCCCGCGCAATGGGGGTCGTAGTGGATCACCGGCTTGCCGAAGCTCGGCGCCTCGCCCACACGGACGTTGCGAGGGATCACGGTCTCGAACACCAACTGGGGGAAGTGTTCGCGGATCTCCGCCTCCACGTCCTGGGCCAGGCGGGTCCGGCCGTCATGCATCGTCAGCAGCATCCCGGCAACCGTCAGCCTCGGGTTGAGCTCACGTTGCACCAGCGACAAGGTGTCCAACAGGCCGGCGAGGCCCTCCAGCGCGAAATACTCGGACTGGACGGGGACGATCACCCGGTCGGCGGCCACCAGCGCGTTGACCGTCAGCGGCCCGAGCGAGGGCGGGCAGTCCAGCAGGATGAACGCGTACAGGTCCCGGATCGGGAACAGCGTCTCGCGCAGCCGCCCCTCGGACCCCGTCATGCGCGGCAATTCGACGGTCGCGCCGGCGAGGTCCGGGCCCGCCGGAACGACGCGCAGTTGCGGGATGGCGCTGGCCACCACGGCCTCGGCCAGCGGGACCTCGCCCAGGAGCGCGTCGTAGACGGTCGGCCTGATGTGCTTGTCGATGCCCAGACCGAGCGTCGCGTTGGACTGAGGGTCCATGTCCACCAGGAGCGTCTCGTAGCCCGCCTCCGCGATGCACGCTGCCAGATTGACGGCGGTCGTGGTCTTACCCACCCCGCCCTTCTGGTTGGCGATCGCGTAGACGGTCCCCATCGGCCTTGAAGCTAGCGGGGCGGGCGGTCAGACGGCGCGCCCAGCGGGCGCTTGCGCGCCACTCCGGGCCGGCGGGGGAAGCGGCCGGGCGTCGCGGCGACCTTGACCATCACGTGCAGGTGGCGGTGCAGCGCCCCGGCATAGGGCTCGACGTGTATCGGCTCCCGTGGCGCAAGCCCCAGTTCGGCGGCGGCTCGTGCCGCCGCCGCCTCGTCTTCGGGGTCGCGCCGTCCCCGCCACGCTACCAGCGTTCCGCCGGGTGCCAGGAGCGGCGCCGCGTACTCGGCGACCACGGCCAGCGGGGCCAGCGCCCGCGCGGTGACCAGGTCGCACGCCCCGATCCCGTCCGGCCACGCCTCCGCGCGCCTATGGACCGGCGTCGCGTTGCGCACGCCGATCGCCACGATCGCGCCGTCCATGAACGCGCACTTTCGGGCGTTGCTCTCCACCAGGCTCACCTGCGCGTCGGGAAGAGCGACGGCAAGCGGCAGGCCGGGGAAGCCGGCGCCGGATCCCAGGTCGGCGATCGCCGTAGCGTCGCGGACCATCGGCAGCTCGAGCGCCGCGAGCGAGTCGGCGAGGTGGTCACGTAGGATCGCGGCGCGGTCCGTGACCGTGGTGGGCGCGGTCGGGTCGGTGACGACGCGCTGAACGAGAGCCTCGAGCTGCACGACAGCCGGCTCCGTCAGCCTGTAGCGGCCCGCAAGCTCACTAATCACGGCGCTCGATGCGCTCGCGTTCGCGTTGGATGGCAGACGCGTATCGCTCGCACATCGCTTGGAAGCGCTCGGCGCTCCGCGCGTCGCGGTCGGGCTTGATCTCCGCCTCGAGGAGCGGGAGGAGGTCCTCCACCAGCGCCCGGCCCCGAGCCATCCATTGGTAGTAGGACCGGCCGCCATGGTGGTATGGGCCATACAGCCGACAGTTCGGAAACCGCGCCTCGAGCCAGCGGAAGATCGCTTCGTGGCGCGTGTGCATCCGCAGCACCACCTGTGGCTGGCGCCCGTCCCCGCCGAACGAGCCCTCGCCGACCAGCAGCCCGATCAGGAAACCCCGGTCGAAGTCGGAGAGCTGCGCCATGGGTGAGGTTCTAGCGCCGCCTGTGTTTCACCGTCAAGAAAAACGTGAAACGGACCCAGTCAGTCCACCAGCGGCGCGACGACGAGATGGCGCGAGGGCTCCTGGCCCTCGCTGTAGGTCTCGACGTCGTGGCGATCCTTGAGATGCTCGTGGATCACCTTTCGCTCCAGCGCGCTCATCGCCTCCAGCGGCACGGCGCGGTGGTGGCTGATGGCCGTCTGCGCCGCCTGATCGGCAGTGGCCCGCAGCGTCTCGGCGCGGCGCTCCCGGTAGCCGGCGGCGTCGACCAGCACCGACACGCGCTCGCCATCGCCGCGGCTGGCCATCCGGAAGGCGAGGTGCTGGATGGCGTCGATCGTCTGGCCGTGACGGCCGATCAGCAGACCCACGTCCTCGCCGACGAACTCGGCATGGAGCCCGTCGTCCTGTTCGCGGACCTCGACGGTGGCGTCGACGCCGGCGGCGCCGGCGATCCGTTCCATCAACTCGCGTACCCGCTCGGCGGGATCCTGTCGGCCGGCCGACATCCGCTTACCGCCGACGCCCGGATCGCTTCTTCTTCTTGCGCGGCGGTCTCGGCGGCGCGCCACCGCGTGCGCCCGCGGCCACCGGCTCGGGCTCCTTCTCCTTGGGCCTGCGGATCAGACCACCCAGGCCACCGCCACCGCCAGAGCCGTTGGGCCCTGACTTCGGCGGCCCACCTCCACCGTCCTCTCGTGGTGGCCGCGGCCCGGAGCCCGATCCGCCGCCCGCCGCCGGCGGACCCCCCGCCGTGGCTGGGCGCAGCGGGCCGATGCGGCGTTTGATCACGTACTGCTGGCCGATCGTCCACAGGTTGGTGGTGATCCAGTACACGAGCACGCCGGCCGGGAACCGGATGACGAACAGCACGAACAGCAGCGGCATGAAGAGCATGATCTGCCGCTGCGTGCGGTCCATCGTGGCGCTCGACATCATCAGGCTCGACCCGAGCTGGGTGCCGACGTAGAGCACGATCAGGACGACCAGGACGGCTCCGGTCGCCTTGTCGGTGAGGTCGGGGATGAACAGGAAGCTGGCTCCGCCGTGCGGTCCGCACGCCGTCGTCTGGCCCGCCGCGACGGCGGCCGAGACGTGGTGCTTGATCTGGTAGGCGTGCTGGTAGGCGTGCTGGATCGCCGGGCAGATGTCCGTTCGCAGGCTCTGGCGCAGCATGTAGTACAGCGAGATGAAGACCGGCAGCTGCGCCGCCATCGGCAGGCAGGAGCCCAACGGGTTGACGTTGTTCTCCTTGTAGAACTTCATCATCTCCTGCTGCTGGCGCTGCTTGTCGTCCTTGTACTTCGCCTGGAGCGCCTTCAGCTCGGGCTGGAGTTGCTGCATCCGCGCCATCGATCTCAACTGCTTCACCGTCAGCGGGATGAGCACCGCCCGCACGCAAATCGTCAGCAGGACGATCGAGAAGCCCCACGAGACCCCGACGGAGTCGTGGAAGAACTTCAGGACCGACTCGAAGATGTCGATCAGCGGCTGGAAGATGTTGGCGGTGACGAACAGCATGGTCAGGCGCTCGGGGCCGTCGCTCGGGGCTTGAACAACCGCTGTTCCTCCACGGGGTCAAAGCCCCCGCGGCTCCATGGGTTGCACCGCAGGAGCCTCCAGCCGGCCAGGACGAGTCCGCGCAGTATGCCGTATCGATTGATGGCCTGCGCGGCATATTCCGAGCACGAGGGGTAGTACTTGCAGCGGTCGCCGGTCATCGGCGACAGAAGCACCTGGTACGCCCGAATCGGCAGGACGGCGAGGCGGCGCGCGGCCCTCATCAGGCGGCGGCCTCATCGGGATCCCCGCCGGCGGTGATGATCGTGGCGCCGGGGACCTTGTCCACCAACTCACCCAAGGCACTTTGGATGCCCGATAAGCCGTCGCGAACCGCCAGTTCGCGAGCGCCCTGACGCGCGATCACCACCGCGTCGGTCCCCGGCGGTAGCCGCTCGCTCTCGCGAGCGAAGGCCTCGCGCAGCAGTCGCTTGACGCGGTTGCGTTCCACCGCGCCGCCGACCTTGCGCGATACCGAAAGGCCGAGACGCGGCGCGGCGTCGTCATCTCCGCGCGGAAAGACGTAGAGCACGAGGTCGCGTCCGGCGTGGGACCGACCGTGGCGGAAGACACGGTCGAATTCCGCGCTGCGCGAGAGCCGACCTCGCCCCGGCCGATGTGCGGACACGGATCCCGCCCACCCGCGGGGCATCACACCGTGAGGCGCTTGCGTCCCTTTGCGCGCCGTCGCTTGAGCGTCACGCGCCCCGCTCGCGTCTGCATTCGGGCGCGAAAGCCGTGGGTCCGGGCGCGCTTGCGCTTCTTTGGCTGGTAAGTGCGTTTCATGGCAGGGTCCCGCGGAGCGGAGAAGTCGGAGTATACGCAGGCGCCGAGCCTGTCCCGGCGGACCGTAATCCGCGCTGCACAGCCACCCCGCAACGGGCCCCCGAGCTTTTTCCCGCGCTTTGCGCCAACGCCCCGGCTGACCCCACCGGCGGCCCCCAGGCCCGTTGATATATTCGCCGACCCCCGGGCGATTTCGTCCGGCCCTCGCGCATCGTTCTCGAACGCTCCTGGGAGGAGCTGCTTGTCGCTGCCTGCTCAACCTGACGCCGTGCCCGCATGGCGCGCCATTGGGGCTGAGCTCCAGCGGCTCGTTGGGACGTCGGCCTACGAGATCTGGTTGGCCCCGATCCAACTCGAGTCCTTCGACGGCGACATGCTCCTGCTGCGCGCGCCGGCCGCCACCGAGAAGTGGCTGACGGGCCGCTTCGGGCCGGTGCTGGAGCAATGCGTGCACCAGGTCCTGGGGTCCCACGTCCGCGTCACCTTCGTCAGCGCCCTCTCCCCCCACCACGAGACACCCGCGCGGACCGCCGCCAACGCGGAGCCCACCGCACTCAACCCACGCTATCGCTTCGAGCAGTTCGTCATCGGCGAAGGCAACCGCCTCGCCCACGCGGCGGCCCTGGCCGTGGCCGAGCTCCCCGGTCAGGCCTACAACCCGCTCTTCCTCTACGCGCCGCCCGGATTGGGCAAGACCCACCTCTTGCACGCCATCGGCAACTACGTCCTCGACTTCGGCGGGGGCACGACGGTCCGCTACACGACCGCCGAGGCCTTCACCAACCACTTCATCAGCGCGCTGAGCACGAAGACGCTGGAGGCCTTCAAGCACGCCTACCGCCACGCGGACGTTCTCCTCATCGACGACGTGCAGTTCCTGGCGAGCAAGGCGCGGACAGAGGAGGAGTTCTTCCACACCTTCAATGCCCTGTACGAGAGCGGCCGGCAGCTCGTCCTCACCTGTGACCGCCTGCCGCGGGCCCTGGTCTCGATCGAGCAGCGCCTGCGGGAGCGCTTCGAGGCCGGGCTGGTCGCTGACATCAAGCCGCCCGACCACGCCACGCGCGTGACCATCCTGCGCAAGCGGGCCGCACTGGACCACATCGCCCTCACCGATCCAACCGTCCTCGCTCTCATCGCCGACCGCGTCCCGGACAACATCCGCGCGCTCGAGGGCGCCCTCATCCGCGTCGTCGCCTTCCACTCCCTGACCCAGCGTCCGATCGACCGCGCGCTGGCCAAGGAGGTCCTCGACGCCATGTACCCCGGGCGCCGGGGAGCGGGACCGCCGTCGATCGCCGAGGTCCAGGCGGTGGTGGCCATACACTTCAAGCTGTCGGTGGAGGAGTTGACCTCGGCGAGCCGTACCGGCAGCATCTCCTGGCCGCGCCAGGTGGCCATCCACCTCTCGCGCGATCTCACCGGCGCGTCCCTGCCGGCGATCGGCAAGGCCTTTGGCGGGCGCAACCACACCACCGTCCTCCACGCGTGCAAGCGCGTCTCCGAGCGCCTGAAGAACGATCAACAGACTGTGGACGAAATCGCAGCGCTCGCCGCCATGGTGTCCTCCACTCAAGCCGACCGCAACTGTTGACAGACTTGCCTGTCCGCCTTCAACAGCAACTCGTTCGCAATTTGCTGGAGAACACGCGGTTCTCCACAGCCTTTCTTCCCTCTATGACTTCTAACTCCTTTCTGAGGTATTCATCGTGAAGATCTCGCTCGAGCGCGATGCTCTGCTGGCACAGCTACAGACCGTCAGCAGAGTGGCCTCGACCCGAAGCGCCATCCAGGCGCTGTCCGGCGTCCAACTCACCGTCGGCCAGGACGGATGCGAGCTGCGCGCCACCGATATGGATGTCGGCCTGCGCGTCCCCCTCGAGGCAGAGGTCACGCGCGAGGGCACCATCGTGCTCCCCGCTCGCCTCATGCTCGACGTGGTCCGGTCGTTGCCCGCCACGGCCGTCTCCCTGGAGCTCCGCTCGGCGGAGCAGGACGTCGAGGTCATCTCCGGCAACGCCCGCTTCCACATCCGCACGCTCCGCAGCGACGACTTCCCCCCGTTCCCCGAGCCCGAGCCGGAGACAGCCGTGGAGGTGCCGGCCGCCGCATTCGTCTCGACTGCCCAGAAGGTGGCCGGCTCCGCCTCGCGCGACGAGACGCGCCCGGTGCTCACCGGCATCCTCGTGTCGGCCTCGGAGCGCGAGCTGCGGATGGTGGCCACGGACTCCTACCGCCTCAGCGTCAAGGAGACGACGCTCGAGACCCCGCTGGCGTCCGGATTCGAGGTCAATGTGCCGGCCCGTGCGCTCCAAGAGTTGGCCCGGCTGGTGGGCCATGCCGAGGACGAGTCGGTGAGCATCAGCGTGCGCCAGAACCAGGTGCTGTTCACGTTGGGCCGCGTCGTCCTCTCCAGCCGGCTCATCGACGGCCAGTTCCCCAACTACCGCCAACTGCTGCCCGAGAGCTTCGAGCACGAACTGCGGCTGGCCGGCGGCGAGTTCACGGACGTGGTGCGGCGGATGAGCCTCTTGGCGCAGAAGAACGCGCCGCTTCGGCTCGCGTTCGCGCCCGGCGAGCTCACCGTGTCCGCGCAGACGCCGGATGTCGGCGAGGCCTCGGAATCGCTGCCGGTGGCATTCCAGGGCGAGGCGCTCGAGATCGGGTTCAACCCGGAGTTCCTTCGCGCGGGCCTCGAGGCCATCGACGAGGGCGACGTGCTCCTCAAGCTCATCAGCCCACTGCGCCCGGGCCTCATCGAGGCCGCCGACGAGAGCCGCTTCCGTTACTTGATCATGCCGATCAGGCTCAACGTCTAGGAAATGGGGAGAGCGGAGCCCGCGTGCGCGTCGTGCGTCTCAGCGTCCGTGACTTCCGCGGCTACCACGAAGCCGGTGCCGCGCTCGGCGATGGCCTGACGGTCATCACCGGCCCGAACGGCGCCGGCAAGAGCAACCTGCTGGAGGCGCTCTACTTCGGCTGCACGGGACGCTCGTGCCGCACCACCAACGAGCGCGAGGTGGTGCGGTTCGGCGAGCGAGCTGCGCGCGTCGTGGTCGACACTGAGGCCGAGGACGGCACCCACGAGCTGTCGGTGGGCTTCGCGCCCGGAGAGCCCAAGCGGATGCGGGTCGACGGCGCCGCCGTGGAGCGGCTGTTGGAGGTGTCAGAGCGTCCGCTCGTCAGCGTGTTTCTCCCGGACCGCCTCGAGCTGATCAAGGGAGCGCCCTCGCTACGCCGCGCGCACCTCGACCACCTTGTCGGCGCGCTGTGGCCGGCGCGCGTGGCCACACGCCGCGCGTACGCGCAGTCCCTGGCCCAGCGCAACGCGCTCATCGCTCGCATCCGCTCGGGAGCGGGCAGCCGCAACTCGTTGCACAGCTGGGACGCGCAACTGGCGCGCCAGGGAATTGGGCTCATGGCCGACCGCCGCGCCGCCGTCAACGCGGTGAGCGAGGCGTTTGCCCGGTGGTGCGCCGATCTGGGCCTGGGCGGCGAGCCGTCGCTGCACTACCGCCCGCGATCCAAGGCAGCCACGCCGGAGGAGCTCGAGGCCGAGCTGCGCGAGCGCATCGATGGCGACGTCGAGCGCGGCTTCACTGGGCACGGGCCCCACCGCGACGATCTCACCACCACGCGCGAGGGACGCGAGCTGCGTGCCTACGGTTCCCAGGGCCAGCAGCGGCTCGCCCTGCTCGCCCTGCTGCTGGCCGAGCGCGACGCGCTTGCCGTCCACCGCCATACCCCGCCGCTCCTGCTCCTCGATGACGTGATGAGCGAACTCGACCGCGACCGCCGCCGCGCGCTGATCGACCTCTTGCGATCCGGCGCTGGTCAGAGCGTGATCACCGCCACCGACCTCGATCAGGTGCCCGGGGCCGACGACCCGGGGGTGGCCCGCCTGGCGGTGGCCGACGGCCGCGTACTAGCCGAGGCGATCGTGGGATGAGTCATAGGCGGTCCCCGCGGACCATGGAGGAGGCATTCACCGTGCTGGCCGACGAGCTGGCTCCCGAAACGCTCCTGGCGGACGTCCAGCGCGCCTGGCCGGAGGTTGTGGGGCCGTCCATCGCGGCCCAGGCGCAGCCCACCGCCGAGCGCGGTGGCGTGCTCACCGTCACCTGCTCCGCGTCGGTCTGGGCCCAGGAGCTCGACCTCATGTCGGTGCTCATCATCGAGCGTCTGAACACGGCCATGGAGTCCGCGGGGATATCGCGCCTGAGGTGTGTTGCCGGCGGCCGCTGAGGCACCGCGCTTTTCCCAGGTTTTGCAGGCAAAACTAGTGCGGACGAGAGGCGGTTTCGGCCGGTCGTTGTGCTATTCTTCTGTACACCATTCCTCACGCCCCGGCGCGCCTGGCATGGCGCGGGACCGGGGCGTCTCAACGTCATCGGAGGATCGTGGCGAACGACGAGGGCGCCCAGACGGGCGCTGGCAATTCCAGTTACGACGCACAAGACATCACCGTTCTCGAGGGCCTTGAAGCGGTCCGGAAGCGTCCGGGCATGTACATCGGCTCCACCGGTGTCCATGGGCTCCACCACCTGATCTACGAAGTCGTCGACAACTCGGTTGACGAGGCCCTGGCGGGTCACTGCTCGGAGATCACCGTGACCATTCACCCCGACGACTCCGTCACGGTCGTCGATGACGGGCGCGGGATCCCGGTCGCCGTGATGGCCAAGGAAGGACGGCCCGCGGTCGAGGTCGTCATGACCGTACTGCACGCCGGTGGCAAGTTCGGCGAGGGCGGTGGCTACAAGGTCTCCGGAGGCCTCCACGGCGTCGGTGTCTCCGTCGTCAACGCCCTGTCCGAGCGTGTCGACGTCGAGATCCGTCGCGATGGATACGTATGGACGCAGTCCTATGAGCGCGGCAAGCCGCTGGCTGACGTCGCGCGGGGCGCAAAGACGACTGAGACCGGCACCACGACCACCTTCCTGCCCGACTCCGAGGTCTTCGAGACGCTCGAGGCCGACTTCAAGGTGATCGAGGAGCGGATGCGCGACACCGCGTTCCTCACGCGCGGTCTGAAGATCATCCTCATCGACGAGCGCGGTGACGGCAAGCGCGCGGAGTTCCAGTACGACGGTGGGATCGTCGACTTCGTCTCGTTCCTCAACGCGAACAAGGAGCCGATTCACCGCAAGGTCATCTCCTTCGAGGGCGAGAGCGAGGAGGGCTCCGTCGAGGTCGCCATGCAGTGGAACGCCTCCTATCAGGAGTCCGTGTTCTCGTTCGCCAACAACATCAACACCCGTGAGGGCGGCGCACACCTGTCCGGCTTCCGCGCGGCGCTCACCGGCGTGCTCAACCGCTACGCGCGTGAGCACGCCGAGCTGCGCGACAAGGACGACAACCTCAGCGGCGAGGATGTGCGCGAGGGGCTCACCGCCGTCATCTCGGCCAAGCTGACCGACCCCCAGTTCGAGGGGCAGACGAAGACCAAGCTCGGCAACCCGGGCATGGCCGGCTTCGTGCAGTCGGTGGTCAACGCCAGGCTGGCCGAGTACCTGGAGGAGAACCCGCAGGACGCCCGCGCGGTCATCCGGAAGGCGGTCTCGGCCGCCCAGGCCCGGAATGCCGCGCGCAAGGCACGTGACCTCACCCGCCGCAAGTCGGCGCTGGAGAACTCGACGCTCCCAGGCAAGCTCGCGGACTGCTCGGTCAAGGATCCGTCGTTGTCGGAGTTGTTCGTCGTCGAGGGGGACTCGGCCGGCGGCTCGGCGGTGAGCGCGCGGGATCGCAGCACCCAGGCCATCCTGCCCCTGCGCGGCAAGATCCTCAACGTCGAGAAGAGCCGGATCGACAAGGTGCTGCAGAACACCGAGATCCAGGCGCTCATCACCGCGATCGGCACCGGCGTGCGCGACGAGTTCGACATCGAAAAGGCGCGCTACCACAAGATCGTGCTGCTGACCGACGCCGACGTCGACGGCGCTCACATCCGCACGCTCGCGCTGACGTTGCTGTTCCGCGAGATGCAGCCGCTCATCGAGGCCGGCTACGTCTACATCGCGAAGCCGCCGCTGTACCGGCTCACGCGCGGACAGAAGCACCGCTACATCGAGCGCGAGTCAGAGCTCGAGGACATCCTGCTCGGCGACAAGTTCGAGAAGCTCGAGATCCGCGACGCCAAGGGCAACGCCTTCAAGCTCACCGAGACCCGTTGGAAGCGCTTCGCCCGCCTGCTCAAGCAGTACGAGGGCTGGGCGTCGGCGCTGCGCGCCGCTCACGGTCACGGCGTCGTCTCATTCATGCAGCAGGCCCGCCTGCTCGAGGAACAGATCACCGACGTGCCCGGTCTGCTGCGCCACATCGGCGGCGGGGACGGCAACGGCGATGGCCACGCCTACGAGCTCACGCTCGTGGACGAGCGCCCCGACGAGATCGTCGTGCGCACGATCGAGTCCAAGACCGGATTGGCGACCACCCATTACGTCCGTCGCACCGCGCTCGAGGCCAACGAGTATCGCCGTCTGGCCGACGTGCACCGTGACCTGGACGCTCTCACCGGCACGCCACCGTTCACCGTGGCGCTGGGCGACACCACGAGCGACGCCGCCAGCTTCGAGGAGCTCCACGATCAGGTCCTGGCGCTCGCCCAGAAGGGCATTGACTACTACCGCTTCAAGGGCCTGGGCGAGATGGACGCCGATGAGCTGCGTGAGACGACGATGGACCCCGCCACCCGGACGCTGGTCCAGGTCACGATGGAGGACGCCGCGTCCGCCGATCTCGTGTTCTCGATGCTGATGGGAGATCAGGTCGAGCCGAGGCGCGCGTTCATCGAGGAGAACGCCCTGGCCGCCAACCTGGACGTCTAAGGAAGGAGCCCCATGTCAGCGATCGACACCATCGGCGGCGGCAACATCGAGCCCCGCGGGCTCGAGGAGGAGATGCGCTCGGCGTATCTGGACTACGCCATGTCCGTCATCGTCGGGCGCGCGCTGCCCGATGTGCGCGACGGCCTCAAGCCCGTTCACCGTCGCGTCCTGTACGTGATGAACGAGCTCGGGCTCCAGCCCAACCGCAAGCACGTCAAGTGTGCGCAGATCGTCGGCGAGGTCATGGGCAAGTACCACCCTCACGGCGACAGCGCCATCTACGACACGCTGGTGCGCCTGGCCCAGGACTTCTCGATGCGCTACCCGCTCGTCGACGGCCACGGGAACTTCGGCAACATCGACGGCTACTCGGCCGCGGCCATGCGCTACACCGAGGCGCGCCTGGACCGCCTGGCCACCGAGATGCTGCGCGACATCGACGAGGAGACCGTCGATTTCGTCCCCACCTACGACGGCACGCGCCAGGAGCCGGTGGTGCTGCCGGCGCGTTTCCCCAACCTTCTGGTCAACGGTGGCTCCGGGATCGCGGTGGGCATGGCCACGAACATCCCGCCTCACAACCTGCGCGAGGTCGTCGGCGCGACGATCGCCTATATCGAGGACCCGTCGATCGACGTCGAGGGCCTCATGAAGCACATCAAGGGCCCCGACTTCCCCACCGCCGGCACGATCCTGGGCCGCGAGGGCATCCGCGACGCCTACGCCACCGGACGCGGACGCGTGCGGGTGCAGGCCAAGGCCCACGTCGAGCCGATCGGGCAGGGCAAGGAGGCGATCATCGTCACCGAGCTGCCCTTCCAGGTCCGCAAGGGCGGCGAGGGCGGTCTCATGCTCAAGATCCGCGACCTCGTGCTGGACAAGAAGATCCCCGAGATCTCCGACCTGCGCGACGAGTCAGACCGCCACGGCATGCGCATCGTCATCGAGCTCAAGCGCGACGCGATTCCCAAGGTGGTGCTCAACAAGCTCCACAAGCACACTCCGATGCAGACGACATTTGGGGTCAACATGGTGGCGCTGGTGGACAACGTCCCGCGCACGCTGTCGCTGCGCGAGGCCATCGGCCACTACGTCGATCACCAGCGCGAGGTCATCGTCCGCCGTACGAAGTACCAGCTGCGCCGGGCCGAGGAGCGCGCCCACGTCCTGGAAGGGCTCCTCATCGCGCTGGGCAACCTGGACGAGGTCATCGCGCTCATCCGGGGGTCGCGTGACTCGGAAACCGCGCGCGCGGGGCTCATCGAGCGCTTCGAGCTGACGGTGGTCCAGGCCCAGGCGATCCTTCAGTTGACGTTGAGCCGGCTCACCGCCCTCGAGGCCGACAAGATCAGGCAGGAGCACGCCGATCTGGTCGAGCGCATCAAGGAGCTGCGCGAGATCCTCGGCGACGAGGAGCGCGTCAACGGCATCATCAAGGACGAGCTCCAGGAGATCTCCGACGCCTACGGCGACGAGCGCCGGACGGAGATCACCCACGCCGAGGGCGAGATCGACATCGAGGACCTGATCGCCGACCAGCAGATGGTCATCTCGATCACGAACTCCGGCTACATCAAGTCACTGCCGCTCTCCACCTACCGCCAGCAGCGCCGCGGTGGCGTCGGGGTGACCGGCATGGACATGAAGGACGACGACTACATCGAGCACCTGTTCGTCACCTCCACGCATGACTACCTGCTGTTCTTCACCAACCGCGGGAAGGTCTACCGGCTCAAGGTCTACGAGCTGCCGGAGGCGTCGCGTACCGCCAAGGGGCGCGCGCTGGTCAACCTACTGCCGCTGCGCGAGGGCGAACGGGTCCAGTCCGTGCTGTCCACGCGGGACTTCACCGAGGGCAAGTACCTGGTGTTCGCCACGCGCGAAGGCCAGATCAAGAAGACCGCGTTCCTGGCCTACAACACGCCGATCAAGGCCGACGGGATCATCGCCATCAACATCCGCGATGACGACGAGCTGATCGCCGTGCGGCGCACCAGCGGCCACGACGACATCATCATGGTGTCGCGGTCCGGCCAGGCAGCGCGCTTCTCCGAGGACGCCGTGCGGGCCATGGGTCGCGACACCAGCGGCGTGCGCGGCATGAACGTCTCCCAGAAGGGCAACGCCGTGCTGGCGATGGACGTCGCCCGTGACGACCAGGAACTGCTGGTGGTCACCGAGAACGGCTATGGCAAGCGCACGCCGATTCCCGACTACCCGGTCAAGGGGCGCGGCACGATGGGCGTCAAGACGATCACGCTGACCGAGAACAAGGGCCAGCTGGCCGGCGCGCTGGTGGTGCGCGAGCACCAGGAGCTCGTGTTCATCTCCCAGGCCGGCATGGTGCAGCGCACCTCGGTGCGGGGCATCAACCGCTACGGCCGGGCGTCGCAGGGCGTCCGCGTGATGAACATCCGCGACGACGACCACGTCAGCGCGGTCGCCCTCGTGGTCGAGTCAGAGGCCGAGACGGCGGCCGAGGTCGCCGGCGACGCCCCAGTCTCGGTGGCCGATGACAACGTGCCTCCCGCCGCCGAGGTCGCCGACGAGCCGGCCGAGACGTCGCCGTCCGCCGACCAGGACGCGCCGGGCGACGAGTAGCCCGGCGACTCTCGGCGAGCAACCGGGCGATTCCGCCGGACGGATTCGATAACCTCCTGAGTACCAGAGAAAGGAGGTGGTCCGAGCTTGTCTGACAGTTCTTGCGGGACCCTGGAGGTGTCCGGCCGCTAGGTCGGTGGCTGACCCCGCTTAGCGGAGTCCAACCCGTGACACCGCCGCCCCGAGCGCCCGGGATTCGTCCCTCCGGCACTAACGGCTCGTGGTGGTCAGCAGCCAGATTCGCGAAGGGCGCCGATGTCGACGGCGCCCTTCGCCCGTTAAGGGGGCTCCGGGGGCTCGCGGGAGGGCGGCACGGGACGTGATGCATATCTGTTACGCCACACGCAACAGATGTGCATAACCCCCGGAACGGCGGCCGCGTGGCACGGCGAGCCGCCGCGTTACGATCAGGGCATGTGCCGAAACATCAGAACCCTCCACAACTTCGAGCCCGCCGCCACCCACGAGGAGGTGGAGGCCGCGGCGCTCCAGTACGTCCGCAAGATCAGCGGCTTCACCAAGCCCTCCAAGGCCAACGAGGAGGCCTTCCACGCCGCCGTCCACGAGGTCGCCGAGATCTCGGTGCGCCTGCTGGCCCAACTGACCACGAACGCGCCGCCCCGAAACCGAGAGGTCGAGGCCGCCAAGGCCCGGGCGCGCGCCGCGGAGCGCTACGGGACCGCTCAGGGATCCGCCGCGGCGTAGGGATCCGCCGGGCTCAGGCCGCGAGGTAGGTCCGCCAAGCCGCCGGGATCGTCGGGCTGGCGACCTGGATGAAGACGTGGGGGCTGGGCGTGCGCGGCTCGCGGCTGAGGTGCATCCCCACCTGGCGGGGGAGCGAGTTGCCCTTGCGGCGGTTGCACGGCGCGCAGGAGGCGACGATGTTCTCCCAGCTGGACGGTCCGCCCTTGGAGCGCGGGACCACATGATCGACGGTGAGGTTGGAGCGGCTGCCGCAGTACTGGCAGGTCCAGTCGTCACGGGCGAACACGGCGCGGCGGGTGATCTTGCGCCGGTGCGTGTCGCGCGGGATGCGGACGTAGCTGACGAGCCGGATGACGACGGGACGGGCGATCGTCGAGGTCGCCGAGTGCAGCTCCCACTCGGCGCGCTCGATCACCTCGGCCTTCTCCTTGAGCAGCAGGACGACGGCGCGCCGGACCGTGCAGACGTTGATCGGTTCGTACGTCGCGTTCAATACGAGCACCCGGCCAATGGCCCGCCCGCGCCGCTGGTGCTCTGATTGCGGCGCGGACCCCAATGGCTCTGGTGTTACGGACGTCGCCATGAAGGACTCTCGCTGGCGCGGAGTGTACCGGTGCGGCTGGCGGCACTTGCGGGTGCGTCGGTCGGCGCCCGGTCGACCTCGTCGGTCGGGACCCGCGCCGCCGATCACGCGGCGGGATAGGAGCCCAGCACCTTCAGGCGCTCCACGCGGACGCGCAGTCCGCCCAGGCCGGCTGTGACCGCGGAGTCGTCCTCGTGCCCCTCCATGTCGGCGAAGAACATGTAGCGCCCGAGGCCCTGCTTGCGCGGCCGCGACTCGATCCGGGTGAGGTTGACCCCGCGCTCGGCGAACTCCGACAGGCACGCGACGAGCCAGCCGGGCGCCTCGGAGCCGACGCCCCAGAACACGATCGCGGTCTTCCACGGGCCCAGCGGCGCGATGCCGGAGACGACGGCGCGCGGGCCGCCCGGGGCGGCTCCGGCGCGCGCCAGCCACACAAAGCGGGTCTCGTTGTCGGCCACGTCCTCCACGCCGGCGCGCAGGACCAGGCAGCCATAGCGCTCGGCGGCCAGCCGGTTGCCCAGGGCGGCCCAGGGACCGTCGTGATCGGCCACCAGGCGCACGGCGTCCGCGGTGGAGCTGCCGGCGAGCACGCGCGCGTTGGGCAGTCGGGTGCGGATGAAGCGGGCGCACTGCGCGTTGGCCTGCGGATGGGACACGACGGTCTCGATCTCCGACAGCTCCAGCGAGGTGCGGGCGATCAGGCAGTGGCGGATCGGCTGGACGACCTCGCCCACGATGGTGACGTCGTCGGTCTCCATGGCCAGCGCGTCGAGCGTGGCGTTGACCGACCCCTCCAGCGAGTTCTCGATCGGCACGAGCGCCGTGTCCACGAGTCCATCGTGCACCGCCATGACCGTGTCGTAGATCGTCGGGAGCGGGACGGTGTCGAGCTCCAGGCCCGCGGTGTCCGCCAGCAGGGCCTCCTGGGTGTAAGTCCCCTCGGGACCGAAGTAGCCGGCCCGTAGGGCGCCCCTCGAGCGAGCGGTCACCGGTCAGGCGGCGCCGGTGGAGGTGACGCCCCCGGCGTGCGGCTGTCCGCGCCCCCCGCCGGCCAACTGCTGGCCCCGGGAGCCCCGGAGGGCGAGCTTGATGGCCTCGTCCTCCTCCGGCGAGAGCTCGAGCTCGCCGCGGCCGGCATGCACCTGCTTGGCGTACAGGCGGGCTTGGTCGCGATGGAGGATCGCCGTGAGCACGAGCCCGGAGCGGGTGGAGTCCAGCAGCGCCATCGACATCGACTGGCGGCCGGACATGTCCCCGTAGGCGTCGTAGCGCACCAGGGAGGTGTACGCGATGGCGCCGTCGATGCGCTGCTCGGCGGTCGCCATGCGCTGGTCGAGCCCGGCTACCACGTCCTCGACGTACTGGTGCAGTACCTCGAACTGGTGGCGCAGGGATGCCGCGTGGGCCACGAGGTCCTCGCGACGGTCACCCAGCACCGCCCGCTGGTCGGAGCGCACCCGCGCGAGCCGAACAGCCAGGAAGACGGTGACGAGCAGAGCGACGATGGCAACCGCGCCCGCCGCGATCGCCACGATGCCGACGGTGCTCGTCAGGTCGTGCACCGCAGTAAGGATAGGCCTCGACCCGGAGGGTCGCGGACGTGGCGAGCCTGGCCGGCGCGTTCGTGCTCGACCCCGACGGGCACAACATCGAGGTCGTCAATCACAACCGGGGCTGACCCACGGCCCCACGCGCTCGATCGAGCGTCGAGGGGGTCCTACTGGAAGGTGACCGTATAGGTGTTGGTGTTGTTGGTCACGTTCTTCTCGCCCGGCACCTTCTCGATCGTCGCCACCACGCTCTGGGTGCCCTTGGGGGGGGCGGCGTTGAGCTTGACCTGGCAGCTGGCGTTCTTGCCGGCGAAGGTCTCGGGCACCGTGGCGGTCCCGCTCACGCTCGAGCCGTTGATGGACACCTTGCACTTGACGTTGGTCTCGTTATTGGTGCCGCCGTTGTTGAAGTCCAGGGTGAAGGTGGGGATCGGACTCGCGGGGACCGTGTTCGTCGAGCCGGTCTGGAGCGTCGTGCCGCCGACGCTGACGGAGGTGAGCGAGTGGCCGTGGAGGCCGGGCGCGACCTTGGTGGGGCTGGCCCCCGGCACGCTGACGTGCAGCTGCTGGGCGATGAACGATGGCAGCACCCACTGGACGTTGGTGACGAACTGGTCGCCGTTGATGGGAGAGAAGCGGGTGCCGGCGGCGTTCAGCGCGCCGACGAGGTCCGGGACCGCGTATCTCTTGTAGATCACGTCGGAGCCGTACAGGACGGCGGTCTCAGCCGCCAGATTGTTGACGGCGGTCTGGGACGCCGTGCCGGCGAGTGCGGGCTGGATCTCCTTGGCGATGTTGCCGACGCCGTCCACGCGCATCTGGAGGGCCAGCAGGAACTTGGACTGGGCGGTCTTGACCTGATCGGGAACGCTCAGTGCCTTGGCCTTGGACAGGACCTGCTTCTCGTTGGTGAGCGTCTGGTTGATCTGATTCTGCACGTTGGTGGCGTTGGCGCTGCTCGCCTGCGCCAACGTCGTGAAGAGCGACTTGCCGTTGGTGGCCGACTGGCTGTTGAGTGAGGACACGCTGTTGGCGTAGTCCTGCAATGCGTTGTTGGTGGCGCTGACCTGGCAGCTGTGGACGCCGAGGGCGATGAGCAGGATGATCACCACCAGCGCGCCCAGGGCGATGGCCCGGCGGACCTGGATCGACTGCTGGTCGCCGCCAGGAGGGCGGCGCCCTCCGGAGCCTCCTGAGGGTCGACGGCCGCGGGGTCCTGCGCGGGGCGTCGTGCGAGGCTCTGTACGAGGTGGTTCGTCGACCTCGTCGAAGAACGACAAGCGGTACCGCTCCTTGCTGTGCCGGTGGAAGTCCGCAGTATGACCCCACGTGCGGTTGGATTCACAATTCGCCAACCACACGCGCGGGGGGAATGCCCGGCGATCGCGGCCGCCCGGGCGCAGGGACCACCGGCGTGACACCGAAAAGCGCTCCATGCGCTCAGATGAGCCGCTCAACGCCCGTGCGCGCCGGGAATCCGAGCCCGCCGCGCACGCCACTGACGGCAGTCAGGCGACCGCGCGGGGGACGCTGCCCACACGCCACCTCGCCAACCGCTCGCCGCCGTCGCCGGTGGTGCTCGATCGCTACCGCCTCCAGAGCCGACTCGGGACCGGCGCGTTCGGGACGGTGTGGATGGCGCGAGACGAGCGGCTGGAGCGCGACGTGGCGGTCAAGATCCTGGCGCGCGAGAGGAAAATGTCCCACCCACCCGGCCGCTTCGAGCGCGAGGCCCGAGCGGCGGCGCGGCTCTCGCACCCCGCCATCGTCACGCTGTATGAGGCCGCGGTCGACGATGAGGGCGCCTACCTGGTCTCCGAGCTGGTCCGTGGCGAGACGCTCGACGCTCTGCTCGAGCGCGGACGGCTCTCGGACCGCGACATCGTGGCCATCGCCATCGCCCTCTGCGACGCGCTCGGACATGCTCATGCGCAGGGGGTCGTGCACCGCGACGTCAAGCCGTCCAACGTCCTCGTGCCCGATGCGCCCGCCGGCGATGCCCAGGTCGCCAGGCTGACCGATTTCGGCGTCGCCCGCGTGCTCGGTGGCGACGCGCTTACGCTCACCGGCGACGTCCTGGGCACGCTGGCCTACATGGCGCCCGAGCAGGCCGAGGGCCTGGAGGCCGGTGAGCCCGCCGACCTCTATTCCCTGGCGCTGGTCGTCTACGAGGCGCTCAGCGGCGTCAATCCGGTGGCTCACGTCCGCGGCGCCCGGCCTTCCCGCCGGCTCGGCCTGTACCTGCCCCCCCTGCGCCGGCAGCGCCGTGACCTGCCGCGCGACCTGGCCGCCGCCATCGACCTGGCGCTGCGCCCCCGACCGCGGGAGCGAGGCACGGTGACCGAGTTGCGCCACGCGCTCGTGTGCGCCCGCCGCGACGTGGGCGACGAGCCCGGCGTGGTCACCGGGGCCTGGAGCACCCTGCGCCCACGCTCGGCGGCGCCGGAGGCGGATGGCCCCGACGACCGGCTGTGGCGCGAGCCCGGCCCGGCCGAGCCGGGGACGCCGCTCAAGACACCACCACAGGACGCGCCGCTCGCCGCCGTCGCCGTGTACGCCTGGCCCTCACGGGCGCTCGGCGCCGCTGCCGCGGCGGCGCTGGCGGTGTGGCTTGCCGTCACCGCCCTGGCGCCGTCGCCCGTGCCCCCGGCCGCGGCCGGCCTGTTCGCGGCGGCCGCGGTCCTCCTCCTGCCCCGCCTCGGGTGGGCCGCGCTGACCGTCGCGCTGGCCGCGGTGGCCGTCTCGGAGCACCGCCCCGGTGCCGCAATGGTCATCACGGTGGCACTGGCGCTGCCGCTCGTCCTCAGTCCGGCCGCAGCGGTGACGTGGCCGCTCTCGGTCGGCGCCCCGGCGCTCGGGCTGGTCGGCCTCGCCGGAGCGTGGCCGGCGATGGCCGCCCGTGCCCGCGGCGCCTGGGCAAGGGCGGCGCTGGGTGCGATCGGCTGGGTGTGGCTGCTTTTGGCGGCGGCGATTGCCGGGAAGGCTCTCTACCTGACCCGGGTGCCCGGTGTCGCCCTCACCCCTCCGCCGCAGAACTGGATGAGCTCGCCGACCACGACCGTTGACAACCTCCTCAGCCCGCTGGTGTCCAGCGGCGTGCTGGCCCCCGCAGTGGTGTGGGCGCTCGCCGCGGTCGTGCTGCCGTGGCTGGTCCGGGGTGCCTCGCTGGTCCTGGACGCCCTTCGCGTCCTGGCGTGGGCGGCTATCGTGGTAGCCGGCACCGGGGCGGCGATGGCCGCCGTGCACGGCTCTGACGTCATGGGAGCTCCGCCCAGCGCACTGATCGGGGCGGCGGCAGCGGCCGCGGTCGCCCTGGCATCCTCTTTCCTTGAGACGTGGCGCGCCGCGTTGCGCTCGAGTGGTCCTGGGGCCAGAGTTCCGTAGCATGGATCCGCCCGGAGGGGCGACCGCATGAGTGTGCTCAGAAGCATCGAGAGCAAGATCGCCGGCCTCGTCGAAGGCACCTTCAGCCGTGCCTTCCGCTCCGAGGTGCGTCCGGTGGAGATCGCGCGCAAGCTCGCCCGCGAGATGGAGGAGCACCGGACGCTCTCTCTGTCGCGCACCTACGTCCCTAACGAGTACCGCGTCTACCTGTCCCCGCGCGACCGCGAGCGCTTTGCGGAGTACGAGGACGCGCTGGTCTCAGAGCTCACCGGCTATCTGCTCGAGCATGCCCGCCGGGAGCGGCTGGTGCTGATGTCCCGGCCCGTTGTCGAATTCGAGACCGACGACCGGCTCGGCCTGGGCGAGTTCGGCATCCAGACCGCCGTCGTCAACCCCGAGCCCGAGTTCGCGGAGGACGAGCCCCCGAGCCGGTCGAGCCCCGCGGGCCGCGCCGACCCCGAGGCGTCGGGCCGGACGATGATCTACAGCACCGCCGGGCGCGTCGCCGAGCCGCTGGAGGAACGCGCCCGGGCGCGCCAGGAGAGCGCCCTGCTGCTCATGGGCGGCAAGCGGCTGATCGTGGGTGCCGCCGGCGCCACCCTGGGGCGCAGCCGCCAATGCGACGTGACCGTCGATGACCCCAATGTGTCCCGCACACACGCCGAGGTCCGCCCCCGCGGCGGCTCGTGGGTGCTGAGCGATCTCGGCTCCACCAACGGCTCCCGGCTCAACGGGCACCGCGTGGAGGGGAGCGAGGTGCTCAAGCCCGGCGACGAGATCGAGCTGGGAACCACCGTGCTGCAGTTCGAGCTCGAATAGAGGCCCGATGCTCCAGCCCGTCTCCGTTGGCTTGAAGTTCGGCTTCCTCGCCGTCCTGTACCTGTTCCTCATCTGGGTGGCGTGGAGCGCGATCCGCGACCTGCGGCGGGGTCGCGGCGCCCCGGCGATGCCGGGCCGGGCCCCCGCCTCCGACGAGACCGGCATGTACGAGGCGTCGGGGTTCGCCGAACTGGCCGATTTCGAGCCGCGCCTGCTGGTGGAGCGCGCGGCCGGGCACCAGGCCGGGGTCGCCTACGACCTGTTGGAGGGAGCCGTGCTGGGCCGCGGTGACGTCGAGATCAAGCTCGACGATCCGTTCGCGTCATCGCGTCATGCGCGCATCTCGCGTGAGGGTCACATGCTGGTGATAGAGGATCTGGGCTCCACCAACGGGACCTACCTCAACGAGGAGCCGCTGTCGGGGCCCCGGCCCCTCTACAGCGGCGACCGCATCAGGATCGGCGACAGCGAGTTCTCCTACCTGCAATGACCATCACCACCGACGCCTCCAGCCGCTAGAACCCATTGAGCATGCTCCGCGCCGCCGACACGATCTGGAAAACCGACACCGGGCGCCAGCGCCGTGACAACGAGGACAACGCCTTCGTGCGCGCGCCGCTGTTCGTCGTCGCCGACGGCATGGGCGGCGCGCAGGCCGGCGAGGTGGCCTCCAAGCTGGCGGTGGAGGAGTTCCACGAGGCGCTCCCGGACGAGGGCAGCGCCGAGGAGCGCCTGACCGACCGCATCCGGGCGGCCAACCGGCGGATCTACGACCTGTCGCGCACCGAGCACGAGCTCGACGGGATGGGCACCACGCTCACCGCGGCCTACCTCGACGATAACCACCTGGCGGTGGCCCACGTCGGCGACAGCCGCGCCTACATCTTCCGCGACGGCGAGCTGGCGCGCCTGACACAGGACCACTCGCTCGTGGAGGAACTGGTGCGCCAGGGCAAGCTCACCGAAGCGCAGGCGGCCGAGCACCCACAGCGATCGATCATCACACGCGCGCTGGGGATCGAGGGCGACGTGGAGGTCGACACGTGGAGCTATCCGATGCGCGCGGGCGACGTCGTGCTGCTGTGCAGCGACGGGCTGACGTCGATGATCGGCGAGGAGCAGATCGTCCACATTCTCGGCGGCGAGCCCAGCCTCGATCGCGCCGCGGACCGCCTCATCGACGCCGCCAACGACGCGGGCGGCCGCGACAACATCACGGTCGTCCTGTTCCGCCTGGAGGAGGTCGGCGGGACCGACGGGGACGTGTCCGACGAACCCACGATGGTGGGAATGGAGTCGCCGCCCACCGTGGTCGCGGAGGACGACGCGGCCGAGCCCACCACCGCCGCGCCACCGATGTCGGGCCCGTCGGCACGCGCCGACCGCGGCGGTGTGATGACCGCGCCGCCGCCGCAGCTGCCGGCCCAGCGCGAGCGTTCCACCCCGAGGCTGGCGAGGACCCAAGGCCCACCCGCCGCGTCGGACTCGCGCCCGCCGCGCCGCCGCCGCTCCGAGCGGTTCATCAAGCCCGTAGCGGCCCTGATCGCGATCGCGGCGGTCCTGTTCGTCGTCGGGGGCGGGGCCTATCTCGCCAGCCGCGAGTACTTCTTCGTCGGGACCAACCCGGACGGCATCGTGACGGTGTTTCGCGGCTTCCCGTACAGCCTGCCGCTGGGGGTCAACATGTACGAGCAGTTCTACGTCTCCGGTGTGCCGGCGGCAGCGATTCCAGCCGACCGCCGCGCGCAGCTGCTCAACCACCGGCTGCGCTCCCAGGCGGACGCCATCAGCCTCGTGCGCGCCGCCGAACTCGGCCAGCTGAGCCGATGAGCGCGCGCAATCGTGAGTTGTTCGGCCTGATCCCGGCCGCCCTCCTCGTCACCGCCGGATTCGCCGGGGTGTTCATCCAGCGCGAGAACGCGCTGTCCAACGTGTCGCTGACCTACGGGGCGATCTTCCTGGCCCTGTGCGTGGCCGCGCACGTCTGCATCCGCCTGACGCTGCCCAACGCCGACCCCTACCTGTTCCCGCTGGTGGCGCTGCTGGCGAGCTTCGGGATCGTCATGGTCTACCGGATCAGCTCCACCGATGCGCGCCAGCAGGCGCAGTGGTTCGTGCTGGGGCTGATCCTGTTCGTGGCCACGATCATCCTCTTTCGCGACTATCGCAAGCTCGAGCAGTACCGCTATCTGATCGTGGTGGTGTCGCTGGTGCTGCTGGTCCTGCCGCGCCTGCCCGGGATCGGCGAGCAGGTCAACGGCGCCTACCTGCAGATCAAGGTTCCCGGTGGATTGAGCTTCCAGCCCACCGAGTTCTCCAAGATCGGCCTCGTGATCTTCCTCGCCAGCTACCTGCGCGACACTCGCCAGGTGATGGTGATGGGCGCGCGTCGGGTCCTGGGGGTGACGCTGCCGCCGCTCAAGCACTTCGGGCCGGTGCTGGTCATCTGGGGGGTGGCCATGGTCGCGCTGGTCCTGCTGTCGGATATCGGCTCGTCCCTGATGTTCTACGGGGCGCTGCTCTCGATGCTGTACGTCGCCACCGGCCGGCTGTCGTTCGTGGTCATCGGGCTGCTGGCCTTCGCCATTGGCGCCTGGTACCTGGGCACTCACATCCCGCACGTCAACGCCCGCTTCGAGGATTGGCAGCACCCCTTCGATCCCCGCCTCTACCACGCCACGGGCGGGAGCTTCCAGGTGGCCAACGGGATCTTCGCCCAGTCGGCCGGCGGCCTGTTCGGCCTGGGCTGGGGCCAGTCGATCCTGTCGCTGATCCCGTTCCCGCAGACCGACATGATCTATGCGGTCATCACCAACGAGCTGGGACTGTTCGGCGCTACCGCGGTCCTCGTCGCCTACCTGTTGTTCATCTACCGTGGCTTCAAGACCGCGACGCTGGCCCGCGACTCGTTCTCGACGCTGCTGGCCGTTGGGCTGTCGACAGTGTTCGGGCTCCAGGTGTTCGTGATCGTCGGCGGGGTCACGCGGGTGATCCCCCTTACCGGCGTCACGCTGCCCTTCATTTCCTACGGTGGTGCGTCGATCGTGTCCAACTTCGTGCTGCTGGCGCTGTTGCTGCTCGTGTCCGACCGCTCGCGGAGGCCGGTCTAAGTGAGGGCCGAGAGGTGAACGCCCAGATCAGGAACCTGTTCGGCGTGATCGTGATCCTGTTCGCGCTCCTGATTGTCTGGACCACCCGGTGGACGGTGATCGACGCCACGGCGCTCAATGACAACCCGCTCAACAGCCGCACCCTGATCACGGCGCTGAAGGTCAAGCGCGGACGGATCCTCGCCGACAACGGCGAGACGCTGGCCCGCTCGGTCCGCCAGCCCAGGACAGGCTTCTACGGCCGGACGTACCCGCTGGGGCCGCTGTTCGCCCAGCCTGTCGGGTATTCCAACCTGACCCGCGGGCAGTCGGCCGGGCTCGAGCGCTACCGACTGGCCGAGCTCAAGGGCAAGCAGACCGCGCTGAACTCCGTGTTCGGGCCCCTGGGGGGCAACCAGAACGTGGGCGACGACCTCTACACGTTCCTGGACGCCAAGGCCCAGCGGCTGGCCCAACAGGAACTGGCCGGACGCGCCGGCTCCGTGGTGGCGTTGGATCCACGCACGGGCGCGGTCCTGACGATGTACTCCAACCCCACCTACGACAACAACCACCCGACGCCGAGCAAGGCCTGCATCGCCATCGCCTGCCAGCTCAATCGCGCCACCCAGGGGCAGTATCCGCCCGGATCGACGTTCAAGGTGGTGACGGCAACAGCCGGCATCGACAGCGGCAAGTACACCCCCACCTCGATCATCAACGGCGATTCGCCCAAGACGATCTCCGGGGTGCCGCTGCAGAACGACGGCAACCAGAGCTTTGGACCCATCACCCTCACCAAGGCACTGACGTACTCGGTCAACACCGTGTTCGCGCAGGTGGCGGAGAACGTGGGGCGACCGACGATGACCAAGTACATGAAGCGCTTTGGCTTCTACGCCCTGCCCCCGATCGACCTCCCGCGCGCCGAGCTGGCCCAGAGCCGGCCGTTCAACCCCAACGGGCGCCCGTACCTCCCGGCCAGCCCCAACGAGGACATCGGCCGCATCGGCATCGGACAAGGCGGGCTCCTGGTCACCCCGCTGCAGATGGCGATGGTGGCCGCGGCGGTGGCCAACGGCGGCAAGCTGATGGAGCCGCGGCTGACCAGCAAGGTGGTCGACCCCGACGGGCGCACCGTCGAGACGATCCAGCCGACCGTCCTGGACCAGGTGATGAGCCCCAAGACCGCGTCCGAGGTCAACCAGATGATGCGCACGGTGGTCGACGAGGGCACGGGCACGCCGGCGCGCCTGGGGGCCGGTATCCCGTTCGCCGGCAAGACCGGAACGGCTTCGATCGGCACCACCGGATCCGGCCTGACCCAGCCGTGGTTCATCGGCTTCGCTCCAGCCAACGACCCCAAGGTGGCGATCGCGGTCACGATCGAGAAGACCAACGGCGAGTTCGGCGGCCAGGTGGCGGCGCCGATCGCGCGCGACGTCGTCCAGACGCTCCTGTCCGAGGGCAGATAGCGGTGACTGCCGCGGACCGACACTCGACGTGGAGCCGGGTCTGATGGCCGATCCGGCTCCGAACACGATGGTGGACGGCCGCTACCGGGTGTTGTCGCGGCTCGGATCCGGAGGCATGGCGGACGTGTTCCTGGCCGAGGATCAGCAGCTCGGTCGCAAGGTGGCGCTCAAGCTGCTGCACCACCGCTTCGCCGAGGATCCCGACTTCGTCGAGCGCTTCCGCCGCGAGGCCCAGGCGGCGGCCGGCCTCCAGCACCCCAACGTGGTCAGCGTCTATGACCGCGGGACGTTCGACGACACGTACTACATCGCGATGGAATACCTGCCGGGACGCTCGCTCAAGCAGCTCATCCGAGAGGAGGCGCCGCTCGATCCGCTGCGCGCCATCGACATCACCATCCAGATCCTCAAGGCGGCACGGTTCGCGCACCGCCGGGGCGTCATCCACCGCGACCTCAAGCCCCATAACGTCATCGTCGACGATTCGGGCCACGCCAAGGTCACGGACTTCGGCATCGCCCGGGCCGGCGCCTCCGACATGACCGAGACCGGCTCGATCATGGGCACGGCGCAGTACCTGTCGCCCGAGCAGGCCCAGGGGCATGCCGTCAGCGCGGGCTCGGACCTGTACTCGATCGGCGTGGTGCTCTACGAGATGCTCACCGGACGGGTCCCGTTCGACGCCGAGTCCGCGGTGACGATCGCGCTCAAGCACGTGTCCGAGGCACCGACGCCGCCCCGCCGGCTCAATCCCAACATCCCGCCCGAGCTCGAGCAGACGGTCCTGTGGGTGCTGAACAAGAACGCATCGGACCGCCCCGCCGACGCCGACCAGCTCATCACCGTGCTCGAGCACTGCCGTGAGGCGATCGCCTCGGCCGGCGCCGGCCAGCACACCGCCAGCATGGCCGCCGTGGCCGCGGCGGGCGCCGCGGCGGGCGCCGGGGCGGCGATCGTGGGCCCGGGGATCGCGGCCTACCGCCAGACCCAGGACCAGGCCACCAATGGCTCGGGGGAGATCTTGGCCGTGCGCCCGCCGCCGGAGGATCACGACGGCTCGGGCTGGAGGGTCTGGGGATGGGTGCTGCTGGTGATCCTGCTGGTGGCCGCCGCAGCCGCGGCGGCGTACTTCCTCACCCGGCCCAGGCAGGTGCTGGTGCCCAAGGTCACCGGGGAGCAGGTCAGCGTCGCGCGCGCGACGGTGGAGCAGGCCAAGTTCCAGGTGGCCACGGTCCCGGTGCCCAACCGCCGTCCCGCCGGCATCGTCGTGGCCGAGTCCCCGGCCGCCGGCACCAAGGCCGACAGGGGCTCCACGGTGACCCTGACGGTGTCCAGCGGCCAGGGCAACGCATCCGTGCCCTCGGTACAGGGGCTGACGGAGGCCCAGGCCACCAGGGTGCTGCGCCGAGCCGGGCTCAGGGTCGGCAACGTCGTGACGCAGACCTCTAACCGGTTCGCGCAGGGCCAGGTGACTGGCACCAATCCGGGCACGGCGCGGTCGGTCCCGCGAGGCACCGCGGTGACGCTGTTCGTGTCCTCCGGCCAGCCCGAGAAGAAGGTTCCCAACGTGGTGGGCGAGGGCCAGACCCAGGCCACCGAGGATCTGACCCGGGCCGGCTTTGACGTCTCGCAGCGCGACCAGTCCACGCCGTCCCAGAGCGATGTCGGCAATGTCATCAGCCAGAGCCCGAGCGGGAACACGAACGCTCCCAACGGCTCGTCGGTCACGATCACCGTCGGGACCGCGCCGACCACCGTCTCGGTGCCGACGGTGACCGGCGATCCCCCGGCAAACGCCGCCAGCGCGCTCACCGCGTCCGGGTTCAGGGTGGCCCAGCGGACCACGACCGTCACCAATCCCAGCCAGAATGGCGTCGTGGTCTCCCAGAGCCCCGCCGCCAACTCCACCGCCACGAAGGGCAGCACGGTGACCATCACGATCGGGAAGCTGGCCAGCTCCTCGTCCTCCTCGTCCACGACGACGACCTCGACAACGAAGACGACCACGACCACGCCGACGACCACGCCGACGACCACGACCACCTCGACCTCCCGCAGCCCCGGGGCATGAGCGCCCAGCGGGTGGCGGTGCTCGCCGGAGGACGCTCTTCCGAGCACGAGATCTCGCGTGCCTCGGGCGCCTCGGTGGCCGAAGGCCTGCGCGCGGCCGGCCACGCCGTGACCGAGATCGAGATCGGCCGCGACGGCGTCTGGCGGCGCGGCGGGGAGCCGGTGACGGTGGCGCTGGGCTCCGGGCTGCCGGACGTCGACGTCGTCTTCCCCGTGCTCCACGGTCCCTTCGGCGAGGACGGGACGGTGCAGGGGCTGCTCGAGTGCATGGACATGCCCTACGTCGGCGCTGGCGTGCTGGCCTCCGCGCTATGCATGAACAAGGTGCTGTTCAAGCAGCTCATGGCGGAGCTTGGGATCCCCCAGGTGGACTACCGCGCCGTTGACCAGCCCGATTTCGACGCCGATCCCGACGCCATCGCACGGACCGTCGCCGAGCTCGGCTACCCCGTGTTCGTCAAGCCGGCGCGGCTGGGCTCCTCGGTCGGCATCGCCAAGGTCGCGGAGCCCGGGGAGCTGGGGTCCGCGCTGCGGACCGCGTTCGCGCATGACTCGCTGGTCATCGTCGAGGCGTTCGCCGCCGCACGCGAGGTGGAGTGCTCGGTGCTGGGCAACGGAGATCCCCTCGCGTCGGAGCCGGGCGAGATCCTGCTCGCCGCTGGCGAGAGCGGCTGGTACGACTACGAGGCCAAGTACGCCCCGGGCGGGATGCAGCTCGTGGTCCCGGCTCAGCTGGATCCGGAGATCCGCGAGCGGATCCGGGACCTGGCGGTGCAGACATTCGTCAAGTCCGGCTGCCAGGGCCTGGCCCGGGTGGACTTCTTCGTGGTCGGCCCCGACGTGCTCGTCAACGAGCTCAACACGATGCCCGGCTTCACCCAGACGAGCGTGTTCGGCTCGTTGTTCGCGGCCAGCGGGATCGCATACCCCGCGCTGCTCGACCGGCTCGTGGGGTTGGCTCTGGAGCGCCACGCCGCCGAGCGCGCCCTCCGCCACTGATGGCGGTGGGGGCGGGTCAGGTGTAGAGGGCGATCTCGTTGACGTCCACGTGGCTGTGGGCGCCGAGGCTCGTGATCCACACCAGGTAGTAGCGGTAGCGGGTGGCGCGGGTACTCAGCTTGATCGTCTGCTTGCCCTGCACCTTCGGGGCGGTGCCGACCCTGACCCATCCTCCGGGGCCGGTGTCGAAGGTGTTGGGGTCGGGCTTGGAGCTGCGGGCGTAGATCGTGGTCGCGTATCCGGGGGTGTCGGTGTCGATGATCATCGACCCGGCGGCCACGCCCGGCTTGGCGTCGACGTAGATCCCGACGCCGGGCTTGCCGAGGGTGTCTCTGACGTAGCTCTCGGTCGACCACGCGGTGTTGCGGTCGCCGTCGATGGCGAGGTCCGCCTGCTCGGGGTGCTGGTTCTTGGGCCCGCTCAGCGCGTCGGGGTTGTAGTCGCGCGCGCAGGAGTCGCACAGCGAGACCTGGTGCGGCGTGGCCTTCGGCGGGGCCTGGGCCAGCGTGCCGGTGCCGTGGTGGGTGCGGTTGGCCAGAAAGATCAGGGCTCCGACGACCGCGGCGACGAGGATCAGGCCCAGGACCGCGACCACGACCGGCTGGCGGCGGCGCAGCGGCAGGCGGCGGCGCTTGCGCGAGGGCAGCGTCCGCAGCACGGTGGTGACCTCGCCCGTGACGTTGCCCGAGCGAGCGGTCTCGATGGCCAGAACGTCCTCGAGGTCGGCGATGAGCTCGGCGTCGTCGGCGTAGCGCTCGTCAAGGCGCTTGGCGGTAGCGGTGTCGACCACGGAGGCCAGCACCGCGGAGATCTCAGGCCGCTTGAGCTGGACGTCAGGGATCTGCTCGCGCACGTGCTTCATCGCCACCGCCACCTGGTTCTCGCCGGTGAACGGGACCTCGCCGGTGAGCATCTCATAGAGCACGACGCCCAGTGAGTACAGGTCCGACTGGCCGGTCACGTCCTGGCCCAGCGCCTGCTCGGGCGAAACGTAGTCGGTGGTGCCGAGCACGCGGCCGTCCGCGGTCAGGCCGTCCTCCTCCAGCGTGCGCGCGATCCCGAAGTCGGTCACCTTGGCCGACCCCTCGTGGTCGATGAGGACGTTCTGGGGCTTGACGTCACGGTGAACGATGTGCCGGGCGTGGGCCGCTCCCAGCGCGCGGGCGATCTCGATGGCGTAGGCGACCGCCTCGGTGATGGGCAGCCGCCCCTGTCGGCGGATTCGCTCCTTGAGGGTCTCGCCCTCGACGTACTCGAACACGATGTAGGGGCGGGGGTGGGTGGGGTCCGAGTCCTCGCCCGCGTCGATGACCCCGACGATGTGGGGATGCGACAGCTGTGCGACCGCGCGCGCCTCCCGGCGGAAGCGCTCGAGCTGATCGGAGTCCGACGTGACCTCCCGGTTCATCAGCTTGACTGCGACCTGACGCTCGAGCGTCTCGTCCATTGCGCGGTAGACCGTCGACATGCCCCCGGCCGCGATCCTCGCCTCCAGGCGATAGCGGCCGTTGAGACTGGTTCCCACCAGGGTGCTCATGCGTCCGCCCGTATTTTGCGGCACGCGTCGCTCGGGTGGGTCTGCGGCAGTGAGATTGCTCTTAGGACCGTGGGCCACGGGACGCTGCACTAGGTTGCCCGGATCCGCCCCGCTTCGCCCTCGATGCCGAGCGCCGGAACGCTCACCCGGCCGCCTGCGTCCGTCACGCGACCGATCATCGCGGTCCCGGCGTGACGGCCCGATAGCAGCGCCTCGGCGCGGTCGGCGTCCCCGGCTGCGACCACCGCGCAGAAGCCGCAGCCCATGTTGAAGACCTCCCACATCTCGGCGGGTGGGACGTCGCCCAGCTCGGCGATCAGCGAGAACACCGGGGTGACCGGCAGAGGCTCGGTGATCTCGAAGCCGACCGGGTGGGCGGGGTCGTTTCCCAGGCGCAGCAGGTTGAGCAGGCCACCGCCGGTGATGTGGGCGAGCCCGTGAACCGAAATGTCGGAGCGCAGGAGCTCGAGGATCGCTCGCACGTAGATCACGGTCGGCTCGAGCAGCACGTCGGCGACGCTGGCCCCGCCCAGCTCCGCCGGCCGGTCGCTCAGCGACAGACCGGCGTCGTCCAGCAGGACGCGGCGGGCCAGGGTGAGCCCGTTGGAATGCACTCCCGAGGCCGGCAGCCCGATGAGCGCGTCACCGGGCGCGCACGCTGTGCCGTCGACGATGGCGTCGAGCGCCACCGTGCCGAACGCCGAGCCGACGAGGTCAAAGCCGTACGGCGAGGGGTGGCCGCGGATGACCTCGGGCAACTGGCACACCTCGCCACCGGGGATCTCCACGCCGGCATCCTCGGCGCCTACGCGGAGCCCCACCGCGAGCTCGGCCAACAGGTCTGGGTCGGCCGATTCGACCGCCAGGTAGTCCAGCAGCGCCAGCGGCTCCGCGCCCACGCAGATGAGGTCGTTGACGCTCATGGCCACGCAGTCGATCCCGATGGTTGAGAACCGCTGAGCCTGTTCGGCCACGACCACCTTGGACCCGACGCTGTCCGTGGCCAGGGCCACGCCGAGGTTGGGAGCGATGCGGATCACGCTGGCGTAGTGCCCGGGCAGCGGCACGGACAGACGCTCGCGGCCCGTTTGGATCGAGCTGAGCACGGAGACCAGCGCGGCCACACCGCGGTCGGCCTGCCGGGTGTCGACTCCGGCGGCTGCGTAGGCGTCGGTCACGACGCCATTGTCGTATATGGCTCGGACTCCGCTCGCGCCATCGCGGCCGGGGCCCGGTCTTCCGCGGGAGCGCGGCGACGCTGGGCGACGCGGCTGAGGATGACGCCCGCCAGCGCGATCCGGTACACCGCGTACGGCAGCAGCGAGCGGTCGCGCTCCACCTGGCGAATGAGCCACGTGGAGCCCAGCGTCGATGCGAACGAGGCGGCGGCGCCCACCGCGATCGGCACGGTGCCGCGGGGCGCCAGCCCCCGCCGGGCGAGGCGCACGGTCTTGAGCAGGGTGGCGCCGGCGATCACCGGCAGCGCCACGTGGCGGGAGAGCTTGTTCGCGTCCTCCCGGGTGAACCGCCGCCGCCGCGCGGCCGCCAGCGTCGCGCCGTTGCGCGAGACTCCGGGCAGCAGCGCGCACGCCTGCGCGATCCCGAGCCACAGCGCGTCGGTGGCCCCGGCGTCATGGGAGGTGCGCGTCTGGGGGGCCCGATCGGCGCGGGCCATCGCCACCGACCCCGCCAGCAGCCCCAGGGCGATCGTCGCCGGCGTTCCCAGGTGGCGTTCGATGGGGCGCTCCAGCGTGTAGCCGACGATCGCCGGGGGCACGAACGACAGGACGACGAGCTCGGCCAGGCGCAGGCTCATCCCATGCACGGCGTCTGACACCTCGGTGCGCAGCGTGATCAGCAGCGCCGCCGCCGTGCCGGCGTGCAGCGCCACCTCGAAGGCCTTGCGCAGCTCGGGGTCCACGTCGCAGTAGTCCCACTGAAGCAGCCACGGGATGACCGTGATGTGTCCCGACGAGGAGATCGGCAGCAGCTCGGCCGGGCCGTGCAGGGCGCCCAGCACCAGGGCCTCCCCGATGGCTATCTCCTGTCCGCCGCCGGGCGAGAGACCGCCCCCGCCCGCCCCGGCGTCAGTCGGCGACCGCATCCGTCGCCGGCTCTGCCTGGTGCGCCTCGCCGTCACGCGGGGGGCCCTGGCGCCAGCGGACGATCAGGAAGACCACCAGGACCACCAGCAGGACGGCCGCCGCATAGTCGACGTACTCCAGGTGCTTGCGCCACGCCTCCCACTGGCTGCCGACCTCGCGGCCGAGGACGGCCAGACCGCCAATCCAGATGATCGAGCCCGCCGTGGCGAAGGCGACGAAGCGCCCGAACGGCATCCGGGCCACGCCGGCGGCGTACGGGAAGGCCGCGCGGATGAGCGGGATGAAGCGCGACACGAAGATCACCGGGCTGCCGTAGCGCTCGAACCAGCGGTGGGCGCGCCCGAGCCCGGCGGCGCTGACGTGGAGCTTGGAGCCGTGGGACTCGAGCAGCTCGCGCGAGCCGAAGTACCCGATCGAGTACGCGATGGAGGCGCCGGCGACGTCGCCGACGACGCCCGCTACGATGATCCCGGGCAGCGTCAGGTTCCCCTGGAACACGTCGAATCCGGCGAACAGCATCGTCGGCTCGGTACCGGGCACGCCGATGACACCGGAGCTCAGGGTCAGCAGGGCGACGCCTGCCAGCCCGATGCTGTCGATGAGATTCGTGGCGAGGTTGACCAGAGGCCCGGTCAGGGAGGCCAGAAGAAACGGCACGGGCGCCTAGCGTAGCGGGGCGCGAGCGTCCCGACGGGTCGCGTGAGCGGCCTCTCATCTAGTGTGGGCGCCATGGCCGTCCCCCAGTTCGACACCGCCACGCCGCTGGCTCCGCTGCGCCAGACGATCCTCGAGCGCATCGCGGAGGTCGTGGCCGACCGGCGCTTCGTGCTCGGCCCCAACGTCCAGGCCTTCGAGCAGGAGTTCGCCGGCTACCTCGGGGTCCGCCACGTGATCGGCGTCGCCAACGGTACGGACGCCATCACCGTGGGGCTCCGTGCGCTCGGCGTCAAGCCCGGCGACGACGTGGTCGTGCCCGCCTACACCTTCTACGCCAGCGCCGAGGCGATCGTCAACGCGGGCGCGCGGCCGGTGTTCTGCGACGTCGACTTCGACACCCGCAACGTCACGGTCGACACCGTGCGCGCCGCGCTGACGCCGCGCACGACTGCGATCCTCCCCGTCGACCTCTTCGGCCTCCCCGCGCCGGACCTGAGCGAGCTGGGGCTGCCGGTGCTCGAGGACGCCGCCCAGGCGGCCGGGGCGCGACGCGACGGCAGGATGGCCGGCGCGCTGGGTCACGCGGCCACCTTCTCGTTCTATCCGTCCAAGAACCTCGGCGCGTTCGGAGACGGCGGGGCGGTGGCCACCGACAGCGACGAGCTCGCCGAGATGGCCCGCTCGTTGCGCTTCCACGGCTCGCGGGACAAGCAGACGTTCGAGCATGTGGGCTACAACTCGCGCCTGGACGAGATCCAGGCCGCCATCCTCCGCGTCCTCCTGCCTCACCTCGACGCCTGGTGTGACGGCCGCCGTGCCGCCGCCGCCGCCTACCTCGCCGCAGGCGTCGCGGAGCACGTGGGGGTGCCGGTCATACCGGACGGCAGCGAGCCGGCCTGGCACCTCTACGTGGTCACCCACTCCCGGGCCGACGAGATCATCACCGTCCTCACCGCCGCCGGCATCCAGGCGCGCGGCTACTACCGCCGTCCCCTCCATCGCCAGCCGGCGATGGCGCCCTACGTGGGCGAGCTGGCGGCGCTCCCCGCCACCGAGGAGCTCGGCGCCACCGGCATCGCGCTGCCGATCAGCCCGGTGTTCGGGGCCGAGCAGGCCGGCGAGGTCGTCGCCGCCCTCGCCGGGGCGGCCTAGCTCGGCTCGCCGCACCGCACGCCGGAGATCACCGTGCGCGTCTGGGTCGACTTCACCAACTCCCCCCACGTCCTGGTCCTCCGGCCGGTGATCGAGCGGCTGCGCGACCGCGGGGATGAGGTGCACGTCACCGCCCGGGACTTCGCGCAGACGCTGGCCCTGTGCGACCGCTTCGGGCTCGAGCACACCGCGATCGGGCGACACCGGGGAGCGGGCCTGGCCGACAAGGCCCTCGGCCTGGCCTCTCGCTCGACCGAGCTGCTGCGCTGGGCACGCCGCCACGGGCCGTTCGACCTGGCCATCGGGCACGGGTCCAACGACATCACCGTCGCCGCGGCACTGTTGCGGATCCCGTGCTCCACCACGTTCGACTACGAGTGGGCGACCGTGCAGCACAACGTCAACTGCCGGCTGGCGCAGGCCGTCGTGGTTCCGGAGGCGATCCCGCCCGAGCGGCTGTACCGCTACGGCGCGCGCCGGAAGCTGGGTCGCTATCCCGGGCTCAAGGAGGAGTACTACCTGGCGGATTTCGAGCCCGATCCGCGCGTGCTGTCGGATCTGGGCCTGGACTCCCAGCAGCCGATCGCGGTGGTTCGCACCCCGCCGGCGGTCTCGCTCTATCACCGCTTCGAGAACGACCTGTTCGGCCAGGTGCTCGACCGGCTGCGCGGCGCGCAGACCATCGTCCTGCCGCGCACCCCCGAGCAGCGGGCCGAACTGGTGAGCGCCGGCGGCTTCATCGTCCCCGAGCGGGCGATCGACGCACAGTCGCTCATCGCGTACGCCGACCTCGTGGTCTCGGCGGGGGGCACCATGAACCGCGAGGCGGTGGCGCTCGGCACACCGGTGTTCACGGTGTTCGAGGGGCGGCCGGGGGCGGTGGACGAGCGGCTGATCGCCGAGGGGCGGCTGGCTCGGCTGGAGCGCCCCGAACAGGTGCAGCTGGCCAAGCGCGACGGCGGGGCGGACCCGGCGCAGCGCGTCCGGCGTGACCCCGGCGTCCTGGCGGACCTGCTCTCACGGCCCACCAATCGAGCCTGAACACACCGCTAACGCGCCCGCTGAGCGGGAGGCGGCACCGGCCTCCGGGGCTGGTACCGTGCGTGGCTCCTCGTGTCTGACACCCTAGAGACGCCGCACACCCTCCCACCGGAGGGCAACCCTTCCTCGCCGCCGACCGCCTCCGCGCCGCGGGGCCGCTCCCTGCTGAGCCGGTACGCGTGGTGGCTGGTGGGCGCGGGCGTGGTGCTGGCCGCGGCCATCGTGCTGCGCTGGACCGGGACCAGGCCGGGCTATGACCCCTACGGCTGGTTGAACTGGGGCTACCACACGCTGCGCGGCACGCTGGACCTCGGCGGCGCCCCCTCGTGGAAGCCGTTCACCTTCATCTTCACCGTCGTCTATGCCCTGTTCGGCCACTGGGCGTTGTACCTGTGGATGCTCACCGCCGTCTCCATCTCGTTCAGCGGCGCCGTGTTCGGCGGGCGCATCGCGTATCGACTGACCGCGAGCGAGGGCGGCAAATCCGTCCCCACCCGCGCCGCCTGGGCCGCCGGTCTGTTCGGCGGCGCCGCGGTGCTCGGCATCCAGGAGTACTTCCACTACCTGATGAGCGCCCAGTCGGACTCGATGCTCGTCAGCGTTTGCTTGGCGGCGATCGACCAGTACCTGTGCGGCCGTCTGCGCTGGGCGTTCTGGCTCGGCGTCCTCGCCGGCCTCGGGCGGCCCGAGGTGTGGCCGTTCGTCGGCGTCTACGGCATCTGGCTGATCGTCAAGCGCCCGGAGATGCGCAAGATGGTCATCGCCGGGGGCGTCATCACGCTGTTTCTGTGGTTCGGCGTGCCGACCATCACCAACGGCCGTCCCAACATCGCCGGTCAGCTGGCCCTCAAGTCCCCGCGCGAGTGCACCGGAGGCAAGATCGCGTGCACGGTCAACCGCTTCACGGCGCTCGACTACGTCGCGCTTCAGCTCGCCGCGCTCCTGGTGGCCGGGTTGGCGCTGCTGCGGCGCAATTGGACCGTCCTGGCGCTCGCCGGCATGGCCGCCGGCTGGGTGGTTGTGGAGATCGCCTTCGTGCTGCACGGCTTCCCCGGCGTGCCGCGCTACCTGTTCGAGCCGGCCGGCCTGACCGCCGTCCTCGCCGGAGTCTGCTTCGGTTGGCTGCTGCTGGACGCCAAGCGCTACTGGCGCGCGCTGCCGAGCTGGGCCGGGATCCCGGTGGCGGCCGTGCTGCTCGTGCTGATGGTGCCCCAGGGTATCGACCACGCCCGGGCCGAGCACAAGGACATCTACCACGAGCGGGCCCGCACCGAGGAGATCAACAAGCTCGGCGCGCTCATCACCGCGCTCGGGGGGCCCGCCCGCGTCCAGGCCTGCGGCTGGCCGGTGCTCAACGTCGAGTACGTGAGCATCATGGGCTGGTACCTGCACCGCAACACCGGCGTGATCGGCTACCGGCCCAAGATCGAGCTGGCCAAGAAGCGCCCCGACCTCTACTTCACGCCGCTGCCCAACGGCTGGGCGGTCACGCCCAACCACCAGCCCGCGGGGAGCTCCTGCAACAGGATGAAGGGGCTCTACGTACCCACCGCGCGCCATCCCGAGGGTGTCTTCGTCCCCAAGTGAGCGCGCCAAGGCCGCAGGACGGGCTTAGCCGTTCTTCACACCTCCGCCACTAGAAACTAGAATCCGGCCCGCATGCGCCGACGGATCAGATCCGCGGCCTTCCCCGTCCATCGCCACGCGCTCCCCCAGCTCGTCGTCGATGGCATCCTGGTCGCGCTCGCATACGTCCTTGCCTTCTGGCTCCGCTTCGAGGGGAACTTCGACTTCCCCAACCAGCGCTACGGCCATCTGCTGAGCGCCACCGTCGGCGGGGTCGTGGTGCTGAACCTCGTTGCCCTGGCGGCCTTGGGCCAGTACCAGCGGCTGTGGCGGTTCATCGGCCAGCGCGACTACGAGGCCGTGCTCAAGGCGGTGGTCGTGGCCACCGTCGTGCTCGTAGGGGTCATCGCGCTCCTGCATCCCGTCCAGGCGGCCACGACCATCAAGATCCCGGGCATCGAGCACGTCCACCCGGCCATCTTCAAGCCGGGTCCCGACGCGCCCGTGGCGTTGCCGGCCAGCGTCATCTCCCTGTTCTTCCTGCTCAGCCTGGCGCTGCTCGTCGGGGCGCGGTTCGCCGTGCAGCTCGTCGTCGAGGGCCGGATCCGCACCATCCGCGCCGGCAAGGGCGGCCGCGAGGTGCTCATCATCGGCGGCGGCGAGGGTGGCCGCCTCGTCGTCCGGGAGTTGCTGCGCAACCCGCAACTGGGCCTGACGCCGGTGGGCTTCCTCGACGACGACCCCCGCAAGCTGGGGATCAGGGACGAGCACGGCCTCAAGGTGCTGGGCACCACCGACGCCGATCTGGCGCGGGTGCTGGACGCGGTCGAGCCTGACGAGGTCGTGATCGCCATCCCGTCGGCCCCCGGCGAGCTGCGCGGCCGCGTGGTCGCGGCCTGTCGCGAGCGCGGCATCCCGGTCCGGACGATGCCGACCGTGTTCGAGCTGCTGCGCGACGGCTCGGGCCAGCTCCGGGTCACCCGTCAGCTGCGCGAGGTCCGCGTCGAGGACATGCTCGGTCGCGAGCCCGTCCGCGAGGAGCTCCAGAGCGTGGGCGCCTACCTGGCAGGCCAGGTGGTGATGGTCACCGGTGCAGGCGGCTCCATCGGCGGCGAACTGTGTCGGCAGATCGCGCGCGTCGGCCCCCGCAGGCTCGTGCTCGTCGATCACGCCGAGGACAATCTGTTCGAGATCCGCCGCGAACTCGAGGACGAACGCCATGTCCGCACCGCGGTCCCCGTCTTGGCCGACTGCAAGGAGGAGGAGCGGATGCGCGAGGTGCTGGCTGAGCACCGCCCCACCGTCGTGTTCCACGCCGCCGCCTACAAGCACGTCGCGATGATGGAGTCCAACCCCGTCGAGGCGATCCGCAACAACGCGCTGGCCACGCGTCTGGTGGCCCGCATAGCCGGCGAGCTGGACGTGCGCACCTTCGTGCTCGTCTCCACCGACAAGGCGGTCAACCCGGCCACCGTTATGGGCGCCTCCAAGGCGCTGGCCGAGTGGGCGGTCGAGGCCGAGGCCACCAAGCACCCACAGACCCGCTACGCCACGGTGCGGTTCGGCAACGTCCTGGGCTCGTCGGGATCGGTGGTGCCCATCTTCCGCCGCCAGATCGCCGCCGGCGGCCCGGTGACGGTGACCGACGAGCGCATGACCCGTTACTTCATGACGATCCCCGAGGCCGTCCAGCTCATCATCCGCGCGGGCTCGCTCCAGGACGAGCGCAGCGGCGAGATCTTCGTGCTCGAGATGGGCGAGCCCGTGCGCATCCTCGAGCTGGCCAAGACCATGATCCGCCTGTCGGGGCTGGAGCCCGAGCGCGACATCGCGATCGACATTGTCGGCGCGCGCCCGGGGGAGAAGTTCCACGAGGAGCTGTTCGACACCCACGAGTACCCCCAGCCCACGCCGGTGCAGCGCATCCAGCGCGCCAGCCACGACCGTCTGGACCCCCAGTGGGTGGACCACACGTTCGCTGAGATAAACCTGCTCGTTCTCGAAGGTGACGCCGCCGCGCTGGCGAAAACCGTGTCCGAGCTGTCCGGCGCCCGCGTCACGCTGTCCTCCGGCGAGGCGCCTGCGTCCACCCTTAGACTGCGCCCGTGACCATGGCAACGATCCCGTATGCGCTCTCGATCCAGCACTTCATCAACTCGGTGGGTGCCAAGGCCGGCTTCGCCTCCCTCATCGGGCTCGCGCTCCTCGTCCTCATCTTCTTCACCCAGAGCCGGGAGACCGCCAACCTCCGTCGCCGCGCCGACGAGGCCGAGCAACAGCTCTATCAGCTCCAGCTCTATGTCGACCATCTGTCGCGGGCGCGCAGCCAGCCGGCCGCGGCTCCCGCCTCGGCGCAGACGACCGGCGCTCCCGTAGCCGCCCCGCCCGCGGCTGCGCTGGCCGCGCGCGCCGCGGCGTCGCGCGCCGTGCCTGGCGAGCAGGTCGCCGCCGGCGGTGGCGGCGTGGCGACGATCCCGGCCGCTCCGGCGGGCGTCGGGGCCCCCGCCCTCAGCTTCGCCACGCGGCTCATCCCGCTCGTTGAGCCGGACGAGATCTCGATCCGGGCGCTCAGGCCCTCCACCAACGGCGCTGGTGAGGGTCACGTGTCCGACGCCACCGTCGCGACTCCGCCTCCCACGCCCGCTCCCGGTCCGGCGCCCTCCACGGCCGCCGGTGGCGGCAACGGCGTCGCTCGTCCTCCGGTGGTCCCCATGCCCGCCATGGCCGCGGCCACCGAGCCAGCCCCGCCTCCGCGGGTGGCTCCGCCGCGCCAGGACCAGCGGCCGCCTGGCCGCCCGCCGGTGTCGCCCGCGCCGCGCCGCGGTGAACGCCAGCCCTCGGGCCGCCGCATCAGCCCCGTGTTCCTCGTGCTGGCCGGCATCCTGGTCGCCGCCGTGGTCGCCGTCGTGCTCGTGTTCGTGACCGGCTCGAACAGCACCGGCGGCGCTTCGAGCGCGTCGTCCTCGTCGGCGGCGTCTCCCTCGAGTCCCACCGCGGCCAGGCGGACCGGCAAGCAGCGGAGGGCCGCCGGGACGACGGTCACGCCAAGCGGGGTTACGGTCGCCGTCCTCAACGGCACCTCGACCAACAACCTCGCCGCTGACGTCCTGGGCAAGCTGACGGCCGCCGGCTACAAGGGCGGCGCCAAGCAGAACGCCGCCGAAACCGGGCTGAACTCCACGATCGTCGGCTACACCTCCTCGGGTGACCGCGCCGACGCGCTTGCGGTGGCCAAGTCCCTGAACCTCGGCCCGGCGTCGGTCCAGGCGGTCAGTCAGGGTGATCGTCTCAAGGTCTGCGGCAGCACCACCGCCTGCACGACCCAGGTCGTGGTCACGGCGGGCGCCGACCTGACGCAGACCGGCTGACCCGCTCACCGCGCTGCCCGACGCCCTGCCGTCGCGCCGCGCCTGCCGCCGCTACCCTCTTGCGTCCGATGTCCGCCATGAAGGATCTGCTCGAGCTTCCCCCGCGCACCTCCAAGCCCCGCCAGGAGGGCATCACGCACGTGCTCGACCGCGGCCTGAGCGTGGCCGACATCGACGGGCTGGTCGAAATCGCGGGCGACTACATCGACATTGTCAAGCTCGGATGGGGCACCGCCGTCGCCACCGGCAACCTCGAGGCCAAGCTGGCTCGGTACAAGGAGCACGGGATCACGGCGATGTTCGGCGGCACGCTCACCGAACTGGCCATCGCCCAGAACCGCCTGGACCGGCTCGTCGCGTGGCTGCACGAGCTGGGCCTGGACCACATCGAGCTGTCCGACGGCACGCTCAACATCGAGGCCGAGCGTAAGCTCGAGCTCATCTCGCGGCTGGCCGAGGAGTTCACCGTCCTGTCCGAGGTCGGCTCCAAGGACGACACCCGCATCATGGCCCCCTACCGCTGGGTGGAGCAGATGCAGGCCGAGCTGGATGCCGGCGCCTGGAAGGTCATCGCCGAGGGCCGCGAGAGCGGGGCCGTGGGCATCTTCCGCCACGACGGCGAGGTCCGGCAGGGCCTGGTGGACGAGATCCTTCACGCCATCCCGGGCGACAAGATCATGTTCGACGCTCCTCGCAAGGAACAACAGGTGTGGTTCGTCCGCCGTCTGGGCCCCGACGTGAATCTCGGCAACATCACGCCCGAGGACGTGCTCTCGCTCGAGACGATCCGCGTGGGCCTGCGCTCGGACACCGCGGTCGCCGAGCTCAATGACTGAGTCCCCGTGCGCCGCGCGGCGCCGGCTCGCCGCGTCGAGATGAGCCTCGGTCTCGGGGGAATCCGGCTGGCTCGCCACGGCGAGACCGCTGACAACCTCGAGCCGTTCCGCTTCCAGGGCTTCCGTGACACGCCGCTCAACGACACCGGCCGCCGTCAGGCCCGCGAACTCGCCGAGCGCGTGGCCGGCGACGGCATCGCGTCGCTGTGGTCCTCTGATCTGAGCCGGGCGCGCGAGACCGCCGAGATGGTGGGAGAGCGGATCGGGCTGTCGCCAGCGCTCGACGCCCGCCTGCGCGAGGGCGCCCGCGGCCGCTGGGAGGGCCATCTGATGGTCGACGTGCGGCGCGCCGAACCGGAGCTGTACACGGCGTGGCGGCGGGGCGGGGCGCATTTCCGCTTCCCGGGCGGCGAGTCGCTGCTCGAGCACCAGCAGCGCGTCACCGAGGCGCTCGGCGAGATCCACGACACCGGCCCGCTGCCGGCGCTCGTGGTCTGCCACGGCGGCAGCATCCGGGTCATGCTCTGCGCCGCCGACCCCCGTGGCCTGGATGCCTTCCACACCTTCGAAGTGCCGAACGTGGCGGTGGTACCGCTGTGACCCGGTGGCCGGTCGCGACGTTCGTCGCGCTGGTGATCGCCACCGTGGGGGCGTTCTTCGTCACCCAGCACCTCAAGGTGACCACGCCCCTGATCCAGGGCCGCCCGGCGCCCGTGCCAGGCACCATCAACCCGGTCAGCGGCGGCGTCTGCCTTCGCCGCAACGGGAAGGGCGTGCTCGTGCCGGTCAGCTTCCGGCGCATGAACCTCTCCTTCTACCTCCAGAACCGGTCCGACAACGTCGACGTCTACATCGTCCATGACGGCGTCAAGGTGCGCCAGATCGGCAACGACGTCTACATGGGCGCCCATCCGCCCAGGCGCCACGAGTTCTCCTGGAACGGCCGCCTCGCCGACGGCCGGGTCGCCCCCGATGGGACCTACTACATCGACGTGGTGCTCACCCACGAGGCCCGCTCGCTGCTCATCTCCAACAGCACGGCCGCCGAGCCGGTCACCGTCCAGACCGCGCCCCCGCACGTGCGGGTGATGAGCGCCACCCCGTCCTCGGTCGCGTCGGGGTCAGCGACGCCCGTGATCATCCGCTACACCGGCACCGACGCCGCGCGTCCGCGCGTCCTCATCTACCGCGTCCGCCCTGGCCGCGCACCGAAGCAGGTCAAGAGCTACAACGCTACCTCACGCGCGGGCCACAGCACCTGGGACGGCACCGTCGCCGACGGCCGGCCCGCGCCGCCCGGCACCTACGTGGCGGGAGTGCTGCTGACCAACCGGGCCTGCACCTCCGCGCGCTCGCCGATCTTGCCGGCCCTCGCACCGCAGGCCGTGATCACGGTCCAGTAGCGGCTCGCCAGACGATCGGACACCGGAAGGACGCTGCCGATCCCCGTACCGTTAGCCGGCGTGACCGCCTATCTGAAGCGACTGGTCTCCTCGCTGGCGGCCTATCAGGTCGCCGACGTCGTCTCCAAGTTCATCGCCGTGATCCTGCTGCCGGTCTACACGCGGTACGTGTCGCCGGCGGGCTACGGGGTCGTCGAGCTGCTGGCCAACGGCGTGATCCTGGTCAGCATCCTGGTGCGCTTCGGGATCATCGAGTCGTTCCTGCGCTTCTACTTCACCGACGACGATCAGGATCGGCGCGACGCGCTGGCACGGCACGCGATCGCCTTCCTGCTCCTCGCCACCACGATCGTCTCGATCGTCCTGGCGGTGTTCGCCGAGCCCATCAGCCGGGTGGTGCTCGGCTATCGCGACCCCACGACCCTGCGGATCGCGGTGCTCGGCCTGTGGGCGTTCACCAACCTGGAGCTGGCCTATGGCATTCTGCGCGTCGAGGAGCGGCTGCGGCTGTATGCCGTCGCCTCGGTGTGCAACGTGCTCATGACCGTCGCCGCCTCGGTCGTGCTGGTGGTGATCCTCGGTAAAGGCGCGCGCGGGCTGCTGCTGGGCAACTACGGGGCCTCCACCGTGGTGCTGTTCGCACTGTGGTTCAAGCTGCGCCACCGGCTGCGCCCGCGACCGGGTCAGGCCGAGCGGATGCGCGAGCTGCTGCGCTTCGGGCTGCCCACCGTGCCCGCCGAGGCATCGGTGTACGCGCTGAGCATCGTCGACCGCTACTACCTGTTCCACACCCAGAGCCGGACGCTGGCGGGGCTGTACTCGATCGCGGTCAAGCTGGCCGGGGCGGTGGCGTTCATCGTGCGGGCCTTTCAGTACGCATGGCCGCCGCTGGCCTACTCGGTGACCGACGACCGCGAGGCGGGCCGGCTCTACGGTCTGGTCACCACGTACTACATGCTGGTCAGCGGCTGGGTCGTGGCCGGGCTGGCGCTCGAGGCGCGCTGGATCCTGCGCCTGCTCGCCGCGCCGGCGTTCTATGAGGCCTACAAGGCCCTGCCGTGGGTGGCGCTCGGCTGGGCCATGTACGGGCTGTGGGTGGTATTCCTCGCCGTGGCGGGCCGCGCCAAGGTGACCGAGCGCAACTTCCCCGCAGCGATCGCCGGCCTGGCGGTCAACGTGGCGCTCCTGCTCGTGCTGGTCCCGGCCCTGGGACTGGCCGGCGCGGGGCTGGCGCTGTGCGGCGCCTACGTTGTGATGCTCGGCGTGATGCACGTGCTGACACGCCACGCGTTCCCGGTGGCGTTCGAGTGGCGGCGGCTGGTCCACCTCGTCGTCGTGGTGGGCGGCCTGGCGGCCGCCGGTGAGCTTGCCTTGCCGACGTCCGGGGTGGTCGGCTTCCTCAGTCGCGCCCTCGTGTGGCTGGCGATCCCGCTCGTGCTGTGGGCCACCGGCTTTGCCCACGGCGCCGAGCTGGCGCAGGCGCGGCTGCTCCTCGGCCGTCTGCGCAGCCCCCGTCCCCGGCCTGCCGGCAGCCGCCCGTGAGCCGTCCCGCCGTCAGCGTCGTGATGCCGTTCGCGGGGAGCCGTGCCGAGGCGCAGACGGCGCTGGAGGCCCTGCGCGCCCTTTCGGTAAGGCCGGACGACGAGCTCATCCTTGCCGACAATTCGGGGACCGCTCCGCTCGCTGAGGGCGTGACGGTGGTGGCGGTCACCGGCGAGCAGTCGCCGTCGCACGCGCGCAACGCCGGCGCCGAGCGCGCGAGCCGCGGCTGGGTCCTGTTCCTGGATGCCGACTGCCACGCCCCGGCCGACCTGCTGGCGCGGTTCTTCGCGGATGCCGTCGATGACGACGTCGGCGCACTGGCGGGGGCGGTTGTGCCCGCTCCCGGCGGGACCGGGCTGGCCGTCCGCTACGGGGCGGCCAAGAGCTTCCTGGACCAGGACGCGCACCTGGCCCACGGGTACATGCCACGGGCCGTGGCCGCCAACCTGCTCGTGCGCCGCGAGGCGTTCGAGGCCATCGGCGGCTTCTACGAGGGGGTGCGCGCCGCGGAGGACACCGACTTCTCGTGGCGGCTGCAGCGCGCCGGATGGCGCCTGGAGGCGCGCCGGAGAGCGGCGGTGGAGCACCGCTACCGCACCACCGTCCGTGCGCTGCGCCGCCAGTGGCGCGGATATGCCGCCGGCCGCGCATGGCTGGGGCGCCGCTATGAGGGCTTTACGCCCGAGCCGGCGCTGCAGCGCGCCGCCGGCCGGGCGCTACGCCGGCATGCTGCACCGCCGCCCCTCGCCCTCGGATCGGCACCCCACCCGCCTCCCCGCCGCGGGCGCCTCGAGCGTGGTCAGTTCCTGGCCCTCGACGCCGTGCTCGGCGTGGAGGAGCTGGCCGGCTTCGCGCTGTCCAACCGACCGCGCCGCGAAGGACGCGGGCCGGCCCGCGTCGTGCTGGTGGCCGACCGCTTCCCGGCCCGCGACGACCCTTTGGCCGACTTCGCCCTGACGCTCGCAGGCGCGCGCGTGGAGGCTTCGGCGCGGCCCGAGGCGCCGGCGTCCAGGGCGGTGCGCGGCCTGACCATCGACTACCGCGAGGACGATGGCGGCGCGGCCCGGGCACTGGCACTGGCGCGACTCCTGGTGCGCCACCCGCTGCGGTGCGCGCGCGACGTCGTGGGGCGGCGCCCCGGGGCGCCCCGCCTGGCGGAGCTCGCCCCCGCGGTGGCGCGGCTGGTCCGCGACGGCGATGCCCGCGTGCACCCGCTGGGCGGCCAGGAGGCGCGCGCCGTGGCCGCACGCCTGGCGCGGCTAGCCGGCCGGCGGCTGGAGGGGTGATGCGGATACACCTCGTCGACCCTCCGGCGTTCACGCCCCCCTATGACCACGCCCTCGCCGCCGCCCTGGTACGGGCCGGCGCCGACGTCCAGCTCATCACCAGCCGCTTCGCCTACGGCGAGGTCCCGGCCCCCGACGGCTACGTGCGGCGCGAGCTGTTCTACCGGCGTGTCGTGGGAGCGGCCGGTTCCCGGCTGCGGCGGTGGAGCAAGCTCGCCGCCCACGTGCCCGACATGTGGCGCTACCGCGCCGCCGCCGCGGCGGCCGAGGTCGTGCACTTCCAGTGGCTGACCGCGCCGGTGCTCGACCTGCCGCTGCTACCGCGCCGCCCGCTGGTGCTCACCGCCCACGACCTGCTCCCCCGCGAGCCGCATCCCGGTCAGGTCAGCGCCCAGCGCCGACTGTTTGACCGGGTCGACGGCATCGTCGTGCACTCCGAGTACGGCCGGCGCCAGCTCGTCGAGCGCCTCGGCGTGCCCGCCGCCAAGGTCCAGGTCATCCACCACGGCGCGTTTGCGCCGGCGGGCGCCACCGCCCCCCTGCCCGCCGAGATCGCCGACGACGGCCACCCCGTCGTGCTCCTGTTCGGCCTCCTGCGGCCCTACAAGGGCCTGGACACGCTGCTCGCCGCCTGGCGTGGCCTGGCCGGGGCCCAGCTCTGGATCGTCGGGCGGCCCATGATGGCGCTGCCGCGGATGCCCGACGGGGCGACGCTCGTACCCCGGTTCGTCAGCGCGGGCGAGGCCGACGCGCTGATCGGGCGCGCCGACGTGGTGGTGCTGCCGTATACGCGGACCGAGCGTTTCGACATGTCGGGCGTGCTTGCCGCCGCGCTCGGGGCCGGCCGCGCCACGGTGCTGTCGGATGTCGGCGGGTTCTCTGAGATCGCCGCCACCGGCGCCGCGCGGCTCGTGCCGCCGGGAGACGGTGAGGCACTACGGGTCGCGCTGGCGTCGCTGGTGGCCGACGCCGGCGAGCGCGAGCGGCTCGGGGCGGCGGCGCTGGCCGCCGCGCGCGGCCCCTACTCGTGGGACGAGGCGGCCCGAGCCACGCTCGCGCTCTACGAGCGCGTCAGACAGTGACCGGCTGGCGGCGGGAGACCTCTTCGCGCACCACCGGTGCCACCCGCGTGCCGAACAACTCGATCGAGCGCATGACGTCCTCGTGGGCCACCGCGCCGACGCTCATCTGCCCGATGTAGCGGCTGTTTGCAAACAGCTCGTGCTCGAACAGGATCTTCTCGGCCACCTGCTCGGGCGAGCCGGCGGCGACGGCCCCGCGCGGGGACCGCAGCGCCTGGTACTCCTCGCGCCCGGACGGTGGCCAACCGCGCTCGCGCCCGATCTTGTTCATCATCGCCAGGTAGGGGCCGGCGAATGCGCTGTGGGCCGCCTGCGAGGTCTCGCCCACGAACGCGTGCGTGTTGATCGCCAGCGGCAGCGCGGCGGCGTCGTGGCCGGCCTCCGTCGCCGCGCGGCGATACAGCGCCACCAGCGGAGCGAAGCGCTCGGGCTGGCCGCCGATGATGGCCAGCGTGAGGGGCAGTCCCAGGACGCCCGCGCGCACCACGCTCTGCGGCGTGCCGCCGACAGCCACCCACACCGGCAGCGGATCCTGGACCGGCCGCGGGTACACGCCGGCATCGTCGAGCGGCGCGCGCAGCCGCCCTGACCAGGTGACGCGCTCGTGGTCGCGGATGGCCAGCAGCAGGTCGAGCTTGGAGGCATAGAGCTCGTCGTAGTCGTCGAGGTCATAGCCGAACAGCGGGAAGGACTCGATGAACGAGCCACGGCCGGCCATGATCTCGGCCCGACCGCCGGAGATGAGATCGAGCTCGGCGAACTGCTGGAAGACCCGCACGGGATCTTCGGAGCTGAGCACTGTCACGGCGCTCGAGAGGCGGATCCGCTCGGTGCGCGCGGCGATCGCCGCCAGCGCCACCACCGGCGATGAGATGAGGAAATCCGGACGGTGGTGCTCGCCGATGGCGAACACGTCCAGGCCCACCTGCTCGGCCAGTTCGGCCTCCTCCAGCAGGTCGCGCATGCGCTGCTCCGGGCTCACGCCCGAGCTGAGGTCGGCGAAGGTGGCGAGTCCGAGTTCCATGGCGCTTGTTGTGAGGATAGCAAGGTAGTTGCGGGGACAACTATCTAAGGGCGCGGCAGGATCTTGAAGCGTCACGCCCGTCGGCATCGGCCGATGCGTGGCGTGTGACTTCAAGAATTCGCCTCGGCGGTCGACCGATAGAGGACATGGCAGTTTCTGACGTGACGCTGGCCGCCGCCACCACGGACGAGTCCGTCCTCGCGGCGATGCGCATCCTCATCGTTGACGACCAGGCGTTCAACATCGCGGTGATGCTCGCCGAGGCCGGCTACACGAACGCGATCAGCACACGCGACCCTCGCACGGTCCCTGAGGTGTGCGCCGCCCACCGGGCGCAATTCGATCCTCGTGTGGCCGAGGCGTTGCTCGAGCTCGACTTCGACGCCCTTCAGGAGGGCGCCGCCGGCGTTCACGGCTGACCGGCGTCTCGGGCGAGCAACGCGTCGAGGTCAGGCGTTGGCTTGCCGGTCCGATGCACCGCGGCGAGCAGCTCGTCACGAAGAACGGCCATCTCCTGCGCCGCATCCCGGCTGTGGCCGGCAAACCACAGCTCTCCGCGTGGACTCGCGAAGACCCGCTGCCAGTAGCGAACCGCAAACCGCTCGGGCATCCGGAGGTAGAGGATGGTGAGATTGATCGGGATCTCCACCCATGAGCGGCGCGGAGTGCCCGAAACGCCTGACGGGTCGCGCGGACCATCAGGCGCAGCGCCACCGGATCATGAGCCAGGCGCTCAGCATCGGTGTCGGCGCTGTGCAGCGCGAATGCGATCGGCACGACGAACGCGAGGTGCCCGAGCAGCCAACCCTCGATGTCTGCCGTCAGCCGCGTCGGAAGGCCGGGGCCACTGAACACGGCCTGCAGCCGTCGCAGCCGGCTCGACCTCACGCCGCTGGGCTCGCCGAGCGTCGTCTTCTGCTCGCGGATCAGCACATATCTGACCGCTGCACATCACGGACTCCGCCCACCGGCGACGACAACGAAGTCACAGCGTGGGTGCAGCACCGGCGCGTCCAGCGCCTCGATCGACAGCGGGCACCGCTCCCCAGAGTCAGCCTCCTCGAGAACAAGCCCCGTGGCGCGCAGATCGGTCAGGCGCCTGCCCCGGGCCACCAGCGCCACATCGTGTCCCGCCTGCAACAGGTGACCGGCATAGACGCTGCCGACCACGCCAGCGCCGAGAACATCGATGCGCACGTGTGCCTCCACCCGCCGGTCGGAGGGCCCTCGGGCTCGGCTGCGGTTCACGAACTCGTGCCTGACCGGGTCAGATCGCCGGCGAGCCCCGGGCCTGGATCTCCCCTTCAGGACGTTGTGTGTCGGGTGCGTCGTGAGGGCGGTAGTGCTCGCGCCAGATCAACTTGTAGATCGGGATCCACCGCGGGAGGTCACGAACACCCGGGAGGAACGGGACGAGCACGAACGCCAGGCTGAGCAGACCCATGGCCGCCATCACGAGGACGTCGGCGTTGGCCGAGGTTGAGAATGGCTTGATCTGGTACCAGAATGTGTAGAGCCATAGCCACACCTGGCCGGGGTAGCTGCCCGTCTCGTTCATCATCCCCCACTGATCGCCGAGCAGGTGCTCGGCCTGGGCACGGTTGGCCAGTACCCCACCGTCTGCCATCAACAGCAGCGCCTTGGTGTAGTCGGTCTGGTAGAACTGCCGATTGGTCAGCAGCGCGCCGTCGAGCCCGCCGGACTGCGCGAAGGAGAGCAGCGAGCTCATCAGCGCCGGCACGGGTCCGTAGTTGCCGGCCGGGACGGATACCGAGCCGCCTGCGCCGGCCTTGGCCTTGCTCAGCGCGGTGGTGTAGGCGGTCGTCCACGCGGCCTGCTGCTGGGGCGAGGCGCTTCGATAGCGGGAGATCGCGCTCTGCAGCGTGGACTGACCGTAGATGGAGCCCAGGGGGCCGAGGACGAAGTTCTGCTCGGCGTTGACGGCGAGATTGACTCCAAGCCACTTCTGCAGGCGGACGAATGCGATGTGCTGCCCCGGGTCGTTGTGGTTATACGGCGGCCCGTAGGTCGCCGTGCCGCTCGTACCGTCAAGCTCGCTGACGGCGGTGGTGACGAAGTCGACCGGGTCGGTGCGCGACCAGGTCTTGATCGTGCTCGACTGCTCGTCCGGCGAGGAGAACAGGATCGTCAGCACGACCGCCAGCGCCAGCACCACGCCCAGCGCGATTGACGCCTCCTTGACCAGATCATATGGGCGGTACTCGCCCTTCCATTCGCGCGCCGCCTCCTCGTCGCGGTGACGTTGCTGGCGGCTCATGACGACGCCTCGCCGTCGTCGCCGGCGCCCATGGCCCGAAGCTTGTCCTGCAGCTCGAAGGGCGGCACGACGCCGTGCTTGCGCACCAGCAGGACATGGGCCACGACCAGTCCGACCACGGCGATCGGCAGCAGCAGGATGTGGAAGGAGTACATCTGCCCGAAGTTCATGAGGTTGAAGAACGAGCCGATCCCGACAGAGTTCATCGCGTCCTTGGCCTGCGTGGAGATCCACTGCGCGTCGAAGTTCTGCTGCGAGACGTAGCCGGTCAGAGCGCAGGGAACCGCGACCAGGAAGGTGACCGCACCGGTCATCCAAACACGCTGCCGTCCGCCACGCCACGCCGCCATCCAATACTTGCCCCACAGGTGCACGACCATGAAGAAGAAGAACAGCTCGACTGACCACAGATGGATGCTGTTGAAGAAGTGGCCGACACTGGACACGTGCCACCAGGTGGGCCCCTTGAGCGCCAGGATCATCCCCGAGCCGATGAGCACTGCCAGGGCGCTCAGCGACAGCACGCCGAAGACATAGATCCATGAGGCGACATAGGTTGGCTGGCCGTCGGGCAGGAGCTTCTCCGGCGGCAGCGCGGCGACGGCACGCCCGCGTAGACGCGTCGTCCACGATCGCTGGGCTGAGCTGCTCATGTCGAGTCTCCGTTGCGCTCGTGGCCCGGGAAGGGCGCAAGGATCGCGACCGCGAACACGACGAGTGTCAGCACGATCACGACGATGTTGGGTACGGACATGGCGAAGAAATGCCAGTGAGCGAATCCGGGGTGGCCACTGAGATTGACGATCGCGCCGAGCATGGTCATGGGGTCTCCGGACTCTCGCAGTGACAAATGTGGATGCAGCGAGGATCAGGTCGTCTCATCCCGCGGCCCTCGCAGCCGAGCGCCACTCGCGCCGCTTGGCCTCGTATCGAGAGGGCAAGGCCCCCTCCAGCGCTTCGGCGGCGTCCAGTGCACTGAGCGCCGAGCGGTAGTCACCCCAGCGGGCGTCGCAATCGGCGAGTATCAGCGCCAGCTCGAGTGCGTCCTGGTACTCCGGGTCACTGAGCTCCGCCCCGGGGATGGCAACGCGATCGACCAGCGGTTCGGCGCCGAGTGGTACGGGGCGTGCACCCGCGAGGTAGGGAGCGAGGTAGCGCCCCGCGACCTTGGCGGGCGGCCACCACAGAGCCTGTCCTGCGGCCGCTGAACCGCCGCCTCCGTTGCGCAGGGGCCTCGTCGCCTCGATCGCCACGGTCGCCTCGTGCGGCAATCGCTGCGGCTCGCACCGCAGGTACAGGGGGGCGCCCCCGGTCATCAGCAGCCCGCGAAGCACGGGCGTGAACGGCTCAGGGGTCACGGCGGCACCGGCCGCGGCGGCGATCATCTCGGCGACCGCATCGGCCTGCTGCGCAGCGAGGCCGCCCTGCTTGAGCGGAAACGCCGTGATGTCACCCGCGGCGTAGATGTCCGCAACGCCTGCGACCCGCCCGTGGGCGTCAACGGGGATGAAGCCGTGCTTGTCGTGCGGCAGGCCGTGGATCCGCGGTCCCTCCAGTACGGGCAGCGTGATCACCCTGTCGACGAAGATCTCGGCGCCCCCGGACAACACCAGCGCATGGCTGCGCACGAGCGCGGGATGCGACCACGTCCGCAGAATGATGCCGCGGGCATCGAGCATCGGCGAGATGCCACTCGCGCCCGCCGGCCCGAAGAGCTCCAGCGGCTCCTCCTCGGGCGTCACCAGCCACACCTTCACCGCACTCGCACCATGCGCACGCAAATGCCCGGCAGTCATCAGCGCCAGCTCATAGAGCGGGAGCGGCCAGACCCGCTGGGAGGGCAAGGCGAGCGCGACGGATCGAGCGCGACCGTCGACCAGTTCCGCGAGGAGGTCGCGCAGAGCGGGTACATCCACACGACCGCGGAAGGCCAGTGCTCCGGGAAACGGCTCGGTGGTCACCGCTCCGGTCGCAACCACCAGGGCGTCGAACGGAACTCGGCGACCGGATCCGGTCACCGCGACCTTGACGTCGGGCTCCACGTGGGCCAGCGAGTCCCAGATCATCGTCCCGCCGCAGTCGCCTTCGACGATATCGGCGAGCCCGTAGACCCGCGCCTCGCCACGATCGAACGCCTCGGCCACTGTCACTGGGCGATAGAGGAACTCGCGCTCCACTGAAATGAGCGTGAGCTCGACGCGCTGTCCGGCCAGCGACCTGAGGGCGAGGAGCGTCTCCAACGCGGCAACGCCGCCGCCGGCGACGACGACCCGGAGCCGATCGTGCGTGCTTGGGGTCATACCAGCGCACGGTAGAAATCACAGTCCGCGCTGCCATCCGTATCGGCTCCGCCGGTGGCTGCGGGTTTCCACCGACCGCCCCAGGGCGAGCAGAACTACGTACCGGCGCGCTACCACGTTGGCTGACCGGCCACACGGATCCGCGCCGGGCGCCGTTGAACCACGCGATCTACCCGGCGACCGTACCGGCGATTGCCCCCACGCTTGCGGTGACACCCATCGCCAGGAGCCCCCAGACAGTGACACGTACGATCGCTCGCACCCGTGGCGCGCCACCCAGACGCGCACCCAGGTCACCGAGCAGAATCAGCATTGCCACCGCGACCGCGACACAGATCGGGATGCGCGCCGCCTCCCCGGCGAGGATCGCCGCGACCAGCGGCACGATCGCGCCGGCGGAGAACGCGGCCGCGGACGCCGCCGCGGCCTGCAGGGGCCGGGCACGCCGGTCCTCGTCCAGCCCCAGCTCGTCACGAGCATGGGCTTCGAGCGCGTCGTGACCGGTCAGCGTCTCGGCGACCTGAGCTGCGAGGCCTCGTGACAGCCCACGATCGACGTAGATCTCGGTGAGTTCGCGCAGCTCACCTTCGGGATTGGCCGCCAGTTCTCGCTCCTCCAAGGCCAGGTCAGCGTTCTCGGTGTCACGCTGGGAGCTCACCGACACGAACTCGCCGGCGGCCATCGACATCGCCCCCGCGCTGAGCGCCGCGACCCCCGCGGTCGCCACGGCGCCTCGGCCGGCGCCCGATGCCGCCACACCGATGACCACGCTCGCGACGGACAGGATCCCGTCGTTGGCCCCCAGCACCGCCGCCCGCAACCACCCGGCGCGGTAGCTGAGATGCGTCTCACCGTGCGTAGTTGTCCTTGTCATGGTTCCGTTGTCCGACGCTCGCGAGCGGCACGACCAACGTCGGGGCGTCGGTCGACGACCGTCCCCGGCCGATCGTCCGTTTGGGTGGGCACGCCGCTCATCGATCTCTAAGACTCGCGGCAGGACCCACCCGCCTCATCCGGGTTGAGTCGGGTTGGGAACTCCGGAGGGACTACGGTCCGTAGACGAGCAGTCGAGCGTTTGCGCGCAGCGGGCTCTCACCGATTCCAGGCGCAAAGCGGGGCACGATCCTCTCGGCATGACGGCGATACGCGACGGCGAATCAGAGCAGTTGCCACGCTCGAGCTCGTCCATGGCAAACGGCTTGACCAGGTAGTCCACGGCGCCCGCTTTCAGGCCGCCGACCCGATCCTCGAGTTCGCCGCGCGCTGTGACCACGATCATGGGCAGCCCGGGTCGATGGTCGACCAGCCGGTGGAGCACCTCGTTCCCGCTCATCCGCGGCAACATGAGGTCGAGAACCACGAGGTCGACGTTCTCGCCGAGCGCGAGCTGGAGCCCACGTTCGCCATCGGGCGCCGACTCCACGTGATAGCCGGCGAGGGTCAGGCCCCGCACCATGAAATCGACGATCCCCGGCTCGTCTTCGATCAGCACCAGATGGGCCAGGCGGCCATCTTAGGCATCAAGCCAGAGAAAAGAGGAAAAGAGAGTTCTCATTGGCGGGTAACTACGGGTTCAGGTCATCGACGGTGTGACCGCCATGACCCTCAGTGCACCGCATGAGTCCCCTGCCCGGCGCGACGCGCCGCGGCGAGGGCGGGGCGCCAACCGCGGGCTGGTCTTCACTCAGGGTCCCCGACGTCGGTCGTCCGCCGCCAGTCCGAGCGTCAGCGATCCAGCCCACCGTCGTGATCGCGGCGATCGCCGCTAGGTCGCCGGCACGGGCGCAGCGCTGTCCCCCGGGGCCATGGATTGGTCGGCATGCACGGTCGTCGCTGCCGTGAACCGGGCTGCCGAGTCTGGGTCGTGGGAAGGCAGGTAGACCGTAGGATGCTGCGCGCAATGGGCCAGAATCGTGTCGAGCGTCGCGATGTGTCGCTTGGGATCGGGCCCGACCGCGTCGTGGCGGCGTGCGTGGAGCTGTTCGAGCGTGTCCGTCGCGTCACCGGCGAGCATCACGTGCCGGCCTGAGTCGTCGATACAGATCACTGAAATATGGCCTGGCGTGTGCCCCTCGGTATCGATGGCCATGATGCGTCCGTCGTCGCTGAGTGCCCGGCTGCGCGGAAACGCCCCGAACGGTCCGCCGTCGAGGACGAAGGTCTCGGGAGCGAACCCCGGCGGGAGCGGCTGGCGCAGGACGCGACGCATCACCCGCCCCATCGCCGAGTGGACCGATCGCAGCTCCGTCTCATTGATGAGCACGCGCGCGCGCACGTGCACCAGGCCGTCGATGTGGTCGCCGTGGGCGTGGGTGAGGACGACCTCGGAGACGTCGTTGAGGTTCAGCCCCGCGGCAGCCATCGCGCTCGGGAGTTCCTGCTCGCGCGCGACCTCCATCCGCGCGAACGGCACGTCTCGCGCCGCTACTGTCTCCCCGGTATCAACGAGCCGCAGCACCCCCTCGTGCTCGACCGCCCAGCAGTGGATTGGCAGCGGATCTGAGAAATCGCCGGGCATGAACAGATCCAGCTGGCGTCGCGCGCCAGGGCTGGGGAAGAGGAAGCTGCGCTTGACGCGCACCGCTCCGGTCGTAAGGGCGTGGATCTTCATCGTCTCCATGTCTCCTTTGTGGTGGCGGCCCTCGGGGCGTCGTTGTCGACCGGCGCGAAGCCGTGCAGAATCAGCTCGACGACGCCTTGGGCGAGACGTTGGTCGATCGGCCCACCGGTTATCAGCAGCCGATAGAAGATCGCTCCGCCCAGCACATCGAGGGCGAGCTCGACATCTAGATCGCGACGCAGATCGCCCCGCAGCACGCCGCGGTTGAGCACCGTGCTCAGCGCCGCCCGTCGCCGAGCCAAGAACTCGCCGCGAACCGTCCTCGCCAGCTCCGGGTTGCGATGAGCCTCCTCCACGAGCGACGGCATCAACCGCGGGGCGAGCGACCCGCTGTAGAGCTCGACTGCCTGACTCATCAAGGCGAGCAGATCGGCTTGGGTTGAGCCCGTGTCGGGAATTTCGATCTCGCCTACCAGCGTCGCGACCGCGGCACTGATCAGCGAATTCTTCGAGCGATAGCGACGGTAGATCGTCGCCTTGCCGACCCGCGCTCGATCGGCCACGTCGTCCATGTGGAGGTCGCGTACCCCGCCTTCGGCAAGTAGCTCCAGCGTCGCCGCGATGATCGCCCGATCAGCTCTCTCGTCCTTGGGCCGTCCCATCGTTCGCCGCGGCGGGGGATCACTCGACATCGCACACTGAACCGTAGCAGACTTTCGAGACCCGTCAGTCTCGAAAGTCTCGTACCCGAGGTCCGATCCCTACCACGACGAGATGCCCGCCCCGGCCAGGCGGCCGGAGCGGGCATCTGCTATGGGCGTCAAGCCCGAGCGGGACGACTCCCGTTCAGGAGGTGGCGGCCGTCCCCGCCTGGGCGCCGAACAGCCGCGCTTCAGGCTCGGTGCGGCGGGCGTGGGCGAATCCGAGTGCGACCAGCGCGCCCATCATCAGCGCAGCGGCGAACGACGCGATCGCGCCCCACAGCATGATCTGCCCGATCTTGGAGAAGGCGTAGGCCTCCAGCAGCAGGCCCCGCAGGGTCGTGCCGCGGAACGAGGTCTGCACCAGCTGCTGCAGCTGCGGGTTCTTGGGATTGGCCAGCGCGGCAGCGCTGATCTTGGAGTACACGCCGCCGTAAGGCATCTCAGAGAGGTGGACGGCGATGAAGTTGTCGGCGTAGGTCTTGGCCTGGGCCCCGGTCAGCAGCTGCTGGCCGGCGTACTTCGACACCGACGGGATCATCGACGGGGTGATCTCGGTCCCGGCCTTGGGATGCGCGAACGCGGCCTGGGGCGGGAAGGAGACCTGCTGCTGGGCCAGCTGGCTCTGAACGTTTGAGTTCACGAAGCTGTGGCCCCACAGCAGCAGCCCGCCGGCGATCACCAACACGACCACGACCACGATGCCGGCGGCGCTGGTCAGTTTGTCGAACACCTTACGTGACATAGCATTCCTCCTAGTTGACGGTTCACGTCGCCCTGATGGGCTTGACACCTGCAACTGTGGAGAAGCACGGCGCGACCGCCATCAGGGCTTTGCCGCAGAGTGGTAGGTCGCGAACTACGGAGCCGTCGCGCCAGACGCGATCCCGTCAGGCCGCAGAGCTAGCGAGGATCCGTGGTCGCCCCGAGGCGGCGCGAGCTTCTTCTGCGGATGGCAATCCCAGGCGTCGTTGCGAGTATCCGGCTCACCATCCAGTGAGGAGCCCCGACATGGTTACCGACGTTCTCACATTGATCCAGACGCCCGCTTTCCCGTACATGTAACAGTGATGCGGCGTGAGGACCCAGTGTCGGACTCGATGAGATCCGGACGATGGACACTCCCTCTCGCCGGGGTGATGGTCACGCTCTACGTCACTCTGCTGCGCCGCCGGATCCTGACCTGGGGCGCCACTGAGGCGGAGGCCTCCGCGCGGCTGCCGGGGGATGAGCTGCTCGGGGACGTGGACGGCGTTGCGACGCGCGCGATCGACATTCACGCCCCCCCGTCCGCGGTCTGGCCCTGGCTCGTGCAGATGGGCCCGTCGCCGCGCGGTGGCGCCTACACGTATGACTGGATCGAGAACCTCCTCCGCCTCGGCATGCACAGCGCCGATCGGATCCTGCCCGAGTTCCAGGACCCGCATGTCGGCGACACCATCGCCTACGGCTCCAATCGCATGTGCCTTGAGCGGTTGGAGCCCGGGCACGTGCTCGCCTGGCGGAGCGGCGACGGAAACTGGGTCTGGAGCTTCGTGCTGAGCGAGCACGACGGCGACACGAGGCTGATCAGCCGCAACCGCTTTCGCCTTCCGCGGCTGGTCGACCGCATCGGGATGCTGCCGATGGAGCCGGCCTCACTGGTGATGGAGCGCAAGATGCTGCTCGGCATCAAGCAACGAGCCGAGAGCCTTGCGGACGCACGACCCGAGCCACGCTGACCTCACCACGAGATCGTGGCCCCGGTCGGTGGTCTGCACGGACGGGGAGTGCGGGTTACGCGGGTTGGCGCGGCCCGCCGCCGGCGGGAGGCTGTGCTCACTCCAACCAGCCGAGCAATCGAGGTGCATGATGTTCACGAAGGTGCTATGGGCAACGGATGGCTCCGTGCATGCCGACCGCGCCATGGCTCCGGCGGTTGACGTCGCCAAGGGCGATGGTGCCGAACTGCACGTCGTACACGTGGTCGAGAAGCTCGTGAGCGGACGCGCCTCCGGCCTGGATGCGTTCGGTAACGAGGACGAGATCAAGGCGAAGGTGCGCCGGCAGGCCACCGCCATCGCCCGTGACAACGGCATCAAGACCGTTGTGCACGTCGTGGCCGCGCGGAGCATGAAGATCGCCGAGGCCATCTGCGACGTCGCCGATCAGGCCGACTCTGACCTCATCGTCGTGGGCACCCGCGGGCACGGCTTGGTGGGCGCGCTGATGCTGGGTAGCGTCACCCAGGGCCTGCTGCACAGCTCACCGTGTCCCGTCCTGGCGGTCCCGCCCGGCGCCGAAAAGGCAGCGGACAGCGCGCCTGAGCCCGTTGCGACGGCCGGCTGATCGCGAGGCGAGGGGATCAGCCCGGCCGAAACGACCAAGGCCCCGCCGGTGGGCGCCACCGCGACGCACTCGCGCCCCGCTCAGATGACTCGTGATCCGCTGCTCGAGGAGAACGCCACGCTCGTGCAGCGC
>CAWDFE010000028.1:0-92334 GCA_963801435.1 uncultured Actinomycetota bacterium | reverse complement strand
GATGAGTCCAAGCAGCGCAGCACGGTGTAGGCGCCGTGGCGCTCGCGGCCCACCACGGGCGCGAGGCGGGCGCCGAACGGCGCCTTGACGCGGTCGATCGCGGCGGCGCTCACGGAGAGCTCACCGGCCCGCTCGCCCTCGCCGAGCGGATGCGATGCAGTTCCTGGAGCGAGACGACCTCCGGCGCACCCCGCTGGGCGGAGATGATCGCGCGGGCCGCGGCCAGGCCGCCGGACATTGTGGTGACGCAGGGGATTCCCCGGGCGATCGCCGCGGCGCGGATCTCGTACCCGTCAGACCGGGCGCGCGTGCCCGTGGGGGTGTTGATGACCAGGTCCACGGCTCCGCGCTCGATCCAGTCCACGACGTTGTTGGGGCCCTCGTTGAGCTTATTGATCGCGGTAGCGGGGATCCCCATCCGCCGCAGCGACTGCGCGGTGCCGCGCGTGGCGATGATCTCGAAGCCGAGGTCGTGCAGCAGGCTGGCGATCCCGGTCGCGGCCGGCTTGTCCCCGTCGGCGACGGTGAGGAAGACCGTGCCCTCGTTGGGGAGTTGGGCGCCGGCCGCCGCCTGAGCCTTGGCGAACGCCGTGGGGAAGTCGGCGGCGATCCCCATCACCTCGCCGGTGGACCGCATCTCGGGGCCCAGCAGGGAGTCTGCGCCGGCGAAGCGGCTGAACGGCAGCACCGCCTCCTTGACGCAGACATGGCCGCACCCGGTGGTCTCGGGCAGGTCCAGGTCGGCGATCCGCTCGCCGAGCAGGATTCGGCAGGCGAGCTTCGCGAGCGGCTGGCCGATGGCCTTGGACACGAACGGCACCGTGCGCGAGGCCCGCGGGTTGGCCTCGATGACGAACAGGCGGTCGTCGCCGCGGATGGCGAACTGGACGTTGAGCAGCCCGACGACGCCCAGCGCCTTGGCGATCCCGCTGGTCTGCTCGCGGATGCGGTCGAGCATGTCGCCGCCCAGGGTGTGGGGCGGCAGCACGCAGGCGGAGTCCCCGGAGTGAATCCCGGCCTCCTCGACGTGCTGCATGATCCCGGCGATCCACACCTGCTCGCCGTCGCACAGCGCGTCGACGTCGACCTCGATCGAGTCCTCCAGGAAGCGGTCGAGGTAGATGGTGGGGTGGCTGGGGTCGGCGTCCGCGCCGACGCGCTTCAGGTAGTCGCGCAGGCCCTCGACGTCGTAGACGATCTCCATGGCTCGGCCGCCCAGCACATAGCTGGGCCGGACGAGCAGCGGGAACCCGACGCCGGGCGCGGCGGCCAGGGCCTCCTCGGCGCTGGTGGCGGTGGCATAGGGCGGCGCGCTGTAGCCGAGCCGGTCCAGCAGGGCCCCGAACCGGGAGCGGTCCTCGGCCAGGTCGATGGCGTCGATGCTGGTGCCGAGGATCTTCACCCCCGCGGCGTCCAGGCCGGCGGCGAGCTTCAGCGGCGTCTGGCCGCCGAACTGGACCACGACTCCTTCGGGCCTCTCCAGCTCGCACACCGCGAGCACGTCCTCGAGGGTCAGCGGCTCGAAGTACAGGCGGTCGGATGTGTCGTAGTCCGTCGAGACCGTCTCGGGGTTGCAGTTGACCATCACCGCGTCGCGCCCGAGCTGGCGGACGGTCTGGGCGGCGTGCACGCAGCAGTAGTCGAACTCGATCCCCTGGCCGATCCGGTTGGGGCCGGAGCCGAGGATGACGACGCTGGCCTTGTCGCCCCGAACGACCTCGTGGCTGGGGGTGGGTGGGTCCGTATTCCCCGGACGCTCCCACCCCGAGTAGTAGTACGGGGTGCGCGCGGCGAATTCGGCGGCGCAGGTGTCGACGGCCTTGTACGTGCGCTCCCCGGCGAACGGAGCCTCGGGCTCGGCCACCAGTTCGCCCAGCTCCCGCAGGAACCACGGGTCGATGCTCGTGCGGCGGCGCAGCTCGCCGATCGGCGTGCCGCGGCGAAGGGCCTCGAGGAGGTGGTCGTAGCGGTCGGCGCCCGGCATCTCCAGCAGGGTGAGGAGCGCCTCGTCGTCCTCGGGCGAGACGGCCCGGGTGTCGAGCTCGCGCGAGCGCAGGGCCTTGGCGAAGGCCTGCTTGAACGTCCGCCCCAGGGCCATCGCCTCGCCCACGGACTTCATGTGCGTGGTCAGGCCGGCCTCCGCACCGGGGAACTTCTCGAAGGCGAACCGCGGCCACTTGACCACGCAGTAGTCGATGGCCGGCTCAAAGCTCGCCGGGGTGGCCCGGGTGATGTCGTTGGGGATCTCCTGCAGTGTGTAGCCCACCGCCAGACGCGCGGCGATCTTGGCGATCGGGAAGCCGGTCGCCTTGGAGGCGAGGGCGCTGGAGCGCGAGACGCGCGGATTCATCTCGATGACGACGATCTCGTCCGTGGCGGAGTTGACCGCAAACTGCACGTTGGAGCCGCCGGTCTCGACCCCCACGGCGCGGATGACGGCGATCGCCTGGTCGCGCAGCGCCTGGTACTGCTTGTCGGTGAGCGTCTGCTGGGGCGCGACGCAGACGCTGTCGCCGGTGTGGACGCCCATCGGGTCGAGGTTCTCGATCGAGCAGACGATCACGACGTTGTCGGTGTGGTCGCGCATCACCTCGAGCTCGAACTCGCCCCAGCCCAGCACCGATTCCTCGAGCAATACCTGGCCGATGGGCGAGGCGGCCAGTCCCCCGCCCACCACGCGCTCGATGTCGGCCTCGGAGCGCACCACGCCGCCGCCGGTCCCGCCCAGCGTGAACGCCGGCCGGACGATGAAGGGCAGCCCGAGCTCGTGCAGTGCAGCGTGGCCGTCGCTGAGCGAATGGGCGATCGCGGAGCGGGGAACCCTGAGACCCGCGGCGGTCATCGTGTCGCGGAAGCGCTCGCGGTCCTCGGCCCGGTCGATGGCGTCGTAGTTGGCGCCGATGAGCTCGACGCCGAAGCGCTCCAGCGTGCCGTTCTCGTGCAGGGCCTTGGCCAGGTTGAGCGCGGTCTGGCCGCCGAGCGTCGGCAGCAGGGCGTCGGGGCGCTCGCGCTCGATGATCTGCGCCACCGGCCCCGGGAGCAGCGGCTCGATGTAGGTGGTCGTGGCCACCTCGGGGTCGGTCATGATCGTGGCCGGGTTGGAGTTGACCAGGACGACCTCGTAGCCGTCCTGCTCGAGCACGCGGCAGGCTTGGGTGCCCGAGTAGTCGAACTCGGCGGCCTGGCCGATGACGATCGGACCGGAGCCCAGCAGCAGGACCTTGTGGATGTCGGTGCGGCGGGGCACGGGACTACGCGGCCGCCGCGATGGCGTCGACGAAGCGGTCGAACAGGTACAGCGAGTCATGCGGCCCGGGCCCGGCCTCGGGGTGGTACTGGACGGTGGCGCCGGCGACGTCGCGCAATGTCAGGCCCTCCACGGTGCGGTCATAGAGGTTGATGTGGGTCAGCTCGGCGGCGCCGAAGTCGGTCTCCCAGCGCACCGGCTCATCGTCATCGATCGTGCGCGCGCCGCCCGGGCCGAGCACGGCGAAGCCGTGGTTCTGGCTGGTGATCTCGGTGCGGCCGGTGGCCAGGTCCTTGACCGGGTGGTTGGCACCATGATGGCCGAAGGGCAGCTTGTAGGTCTCCAGCCCGACCGCCCGGCACAGCAGCTGGTGGCCGAGGCAGATGCCGTAGACCGGCAGCCTGCCCACCAGCCCGCGGACCGTCTGCACTACGTAGTCCAGCGCGCCCGGATCGCCGGGGCCGTTGGCCAGGAACACCGCGTCGGGCTCGGTGGCCAGGAGCGCGTCGGCGCCGGCGTGGCACGGATGCAGGGTGACCGTGGCGCCCCGGGCGCGCAGGTTGCGCACGATGGAGAGCTTGACCCCGGTGTCGATCATGGCGATCTGCATGCCGCTGTCCGTGCCGATGGGATCCAGCACGGTCGCCTGTCCCGGCGTCACCGTCCGAGCCAGGTCGCGCCCGGTCATGGACGGCTCGGCCTCGATCAGCGCCCGCGCCTCGTGCGGCGCGATCCGCGCCGGGAACAGCCCGCCGCGCATCGCCCCGGCGTCGCGGATGTGGCGCACCAGCGCCCGGGTGTCGAGGTCCGTGATCGCCGGGATGCCGTTGGCGGTCAGCCAGCTCAGCCAGCCGGCCTCGGCCCCCGGGGCATCGTGGCGGTCCACGCCGGCGCGCATGATCGCCGCTCGCACGTGGACGCGGTCTGACTCCATCGCGTCCGCGCTGACGCCGTAGTTGCCGATCTGCGGGTAGGTGAAGGCCAGGAGCTGTCCGGCGTAGCTGGGGTCGGTCATCGCCTCCTGGTAGCCCGACATCGAGGTCGTGAACACGATCTCTCCCACCGCGGCCTCGTCAGCGCCGCAGGCGATGCCCTCGAACCGAGCGCCATCCTCGAGCTGAACGTAGGCGGTGGCGTCCTGGAGCGCCATCTACGCGCGCTCGCCCGGCGTCGCGCCCGCGCCCGAGCGGGCGTGCTCCTCTCGCACGAGCATCGGACGCCGGTAGACGACGGCGCCCGCGGCGAGGGTCAGCAGCACCCGGCCATGGAGCATGCGGCCGTGAAAGCAGGAGTTGGCCGAGCGGCTGACATAGCCGTCCTCGCCCACCACCCAGGTCGTCTCCAGGTCAACGAGGCACAAGTTGGCATCCTCGCCCACGGCGATCCGCGGCGTGGGCAGCTCGTAGAGCCCGGCGCCCGCCGTCATCCGCTCGATCACGGTGGCCAGCTCCAGCTCGCCCGAGAGCACCAGCTCGGTATAGAGCGCGGCGAACGCGGTCTCCAGCCCGGTGGTCCCCATCGGCGCCTGCTCGAACGGCACCTCCTTCTCATGCACCGCATGGGGCGCGTGATCGGTGGCGACGCAGTCGATGACCCCGGTGCGCAGGCCCTCCACCAGCGCCTGGCGGTCTGACTCGGCGCGCAGGGGCGGGTTCATTTTGAAGCGGCTGTCCAGGGTGCGGACCAGGTCGTCGGTCATCGTCAGGTGGTGGGGGCTGGCCTCGCCGCTCACTCGCGCGGGTGGGTGGGCCGAATCCTTGGCTGCCGCCAGCGCCTGGACCGACTCTGCGGCGGACAGGTGCTGGAAGTGGACGCGCGCGTGCTCGTAGAGGGCGAGGGCGCCGTCGCGGGCGATCATCGTGGACTCAGACAGCGACGGGATCCCGGCCAGCCCCAGGCGCGCCGACACCGCGCCCTCGTGCATCACGCCGTCCATCGACAGCGCCGGGTCCTCCTCGTGCAGGGCGATTACCCCGCCGGCCAGCCGCTGGTACTGAAGCGCCTTGCGCAGCATCCCCGCCGAGACGACCGGCTTGCCGTCATCGGTGAAGCCGAGCGCGCCGAGGTCGCGCATCTCCGCCATCTCCGTGAGCTCCTCGCCGGCGAGTCCGCGTGTGATCGAGGCCAGGAAGCCGACGGGCACGCGCGCCTGGCGCTGGGCGCGTTCGATCAGCGATCCCAGCACCGCCGCGGTGTCGACGGTGGGGCTGGTGTTGGGCATCGCGACCACCGCGCAGAACCCGCCGGCGGCGGCCGCCGCGGTCCCGGTGTCGATGTCCTCCTTGTACTCGTGGCCGGGGGTCCGCAGATGCACATGGGGGTCCACGAAACCGGGGAACACGTACTGGCCCGCGGCGTCGATGAGGTCGATCTGTTCCGACGGCGGCAGGCCGCCGGGCTCGCCCAGCTCGGCGATACGGCCGTTGCGGATGAGGACATCGTGGGGTCCATCGAGATCGGTGCGCGGGTCGAGCACATGGGCGCCGCGGATGAGCAGGTCGTCGCCGGGGCGGACGGCGTGGAACAGTCGCTGGGGATTCATCACGCCACCGCCGCCGGAACCGGTGCGCCGACGAGCAGCTCGTAGAGGACCGCCATCCGCACCGCCACCCCGGCCTTGACCTGGTCGCCGATGAGGGCCTGCTCGGAGTCGATGATGGACGCCGAGAGCTCCACCCCCCGGTTGACCGGGCCCGGATGCATGACGAGCTGGTCGGGCCGCAGGCGCCTGTCGTTGATCTGATAGTGCGCGGCGTACTCGCGCAGGCTGGGCACGAAGGACTGCTGCATGCGCTCGTGCTGCATCCGCAGGACGTAGACCACGTCGGCGTCGCCAATGCGATCGAGCGTCGGCGTGGCCTGGCAGCCGAGCGCCTCGATGTGACGCGGCAGCAGTGTCGGTGGCCCGCACACGGTGACGTCGGCACCCATCCGGGTGAAGGCGAGGATGTCCGAGCGCGCGACGCGCGAGTGGCTGACGTCCCCGACGATCCACACGTTGAGGCGGTCCAGGGAGCCGAACCGGCGCCGCAGCGTGAACACGTCGAGCAGCGCCTGAGTGGGGTGCTCGTGCTTGCCGTCCCCGGCGTTGACCACTGCCGCGGCCGTCCAGCCGGCGACGAGCTGCGCCGCGCCGGCGTGGGGCGAGCGGATCACGATCGCCGCCGGGTCGTACGCCGATAGCGTCTGCACCGTGTCCTTGAGCGATTCGCCCTTGTCGACGCTGGAGCCGGCGGAGCGGATGTTGACCACGTCGGCCGAGAGGCGCTTGGCCGCCAGCTCGAAGGAGCTGGAGGTGCGCGTGCTCGCCTCGTAGAAGAGGTTGACGATCGTGCGGCCGCGCAGCGCGGGGACCTTCTTGATCTCGCGTCCGGAGACCTCGGCGAAGGACTCGGCGCGGTCGAGAACGCGCTCGATGCCGCTGCGGTCCAGGTCGTCGATGGAGATGAGATGGCGGGGCATCCTGGTGGCGCTCACGCTGCTTTGATCCTCGGCTGGTTGGCGGGCCCGATGGTGACCTCGTCGGCGCCGTCGACCTCGTCAACGCGGACGTTCACGCGCTGGTCCTGCGAGGTCGGCAGGTTCTTGCCCACGTAGTCAGGGCGGATCGGCAGCTCCCGGTGCCCACGGTCCACCATCACCGCCAGCTGCACGCGCGCGGGGCGGCCGTAATCGAAGATGGCGTCGATCGCCGCCCGGACGGTGCGGCCGGTGTAGAGCACGTCGTCGACGATCACGATCGTGCGGCCGTCGAGGCCGAAGTCCAGCTCGGTGTCGTGCACCACCGGAGAGCTGGACCGGATCGTGAGGTCGTCGCGGTAGAACGCGATGTCGACGGACCCCAACGGGACCGGCGAGTCGAGCAGCTCGGAGGTGAGCGGCTGCAGGCGCTTGGCCAGGTGCGCGCCCCGGCGGTGGATGCCGACGAGCGCGAGCGCGCCGTCGGGGTTCTTCTCCACGATCTCGTGGGCGATCCGCACCAGCGTGCGGCGCATGTCATCGCGGTCGAGGGCGACCGTCACGGCGTCCAACGTGGCTCCTTCCTGGCCTCACGGGACCGGGTTAAGGGGCGGGCGGCTTGCTGGTTGCGGAGCGTAGCAGCGCCCCCGGCGGTCAGGGGCGGGCGCGCCGGCTCGGGGCCGCGGCGGTAGAGCACGTGGGCGAGGCCGGCGTGCTCGAGCGGCCGGTCATATGCGAAGCCCGCCTTCTCCATGACGCGGCGCGAGGCGACATTGTCTGGCAGCGTGACGGCGATGACCTCGTGCACGTCGAGCACCTCGAACGCCACCGTCACCGACGCTCTGGCCAGCTCGGTGGCGAGGCCCTGCCCCCATCGCCCCGGCGTGATCGCCCATGCTGCCTCGACGGCGAACCCGCCGATCGCGTCGGTGTACTGCAGGCCGCCTCGGCCGACCATCTCGCCGCTGGCCCGGTCGCGTAGCAGCCACATCCCGAAGCCGTGGCGCTCCCAGTGCTCGCGCTTGGCCACCAGGCCGGCGCGCACGTCGGCCCGGGTGGGCGGGCAGGACCAAGGCCACAGCGTCCGGTACACGCGCGGGTCCAGCGTCCGCTCCGCCAGCTCCGTCTCGTGCTCGGGACCGACCGGCTCGCCGGTCATCCGCGGCGTCTCGAGGATCGCGGGCGCCCGGGCCTTCCTCACGACGCCGGCGCCGCGGGTTGCTCGGCGGCCATCCGCTCGCTCCAGCGGATGAGACCCGGCTCACCCCGCTCGGGAAACGGGACCTCGATGGTGTCGAAGTCCCGGGGGACCACCGTGTTTCCGAACACCGCCCGGGCCTCGTCGCGCAGCTGGGCGAGGGGGTGGCGCGTGGAGACGTGGTTGAGCGCCAGCAGCGTGACCTCGGACTCCTGGGCGATGGTGGCCGCCTGCTGGGCGGTCGAGTGCCCGCTGTCGGCGGCGCGCTCGCGCTCCTCCTCGGCGAACGTCGCCTCGTGCACGAGCACGTCGGCGCGGTGCGCGGCGATCCGCAGTGCCTCGCACGGGCGCGTGTCCCCGGAGAGCACCAGCTTGCGCCCGGGCCGCGCGGGCCCCAGCACCTGGTCCGGGGTGACTCCCCGGATCGTCTCGCCGCGCTGGACGCGGCCGAACTCGGGGCCCTCGGTGAGGCCGAGGCGGAGCGCCGCCTCCCTGTGAAACTCGCCGGGGCGCTCGTCCTCGTAGAGCACGTAGCCGAGCGCCGGTCCGCGGTGGGACACCGGCACGGGAGCGATCCGGTGGCCGTCGCGCTCCAGCTCGTCGCCGGGCTCGAGCTCGATCAGCTCGAGCTCGAAGCCGACCGCGCCGGCCATCCGTAGGGCGAGGCCCATGAGCGCGCGCAGCCCGACGGGACCGCAGATCGTCAGGGGCATCTCGCGGCCGCGCAGATCGAAGGTCTTGAGCATGCCCGGCAGCCCCAGCCAGTGGTCGGCGTGAAAGTGCGTGAGGTAGATCTCGGTCAGGTCGGCCAGGCCCACCGAGCTGACGAGCTGGCGCTGGGTCCCCTCCCCGCAGTCGAACAGGATCCGGTCGCCCCCGCGCCGCACCAGGATCGACGGCAGGCCGCGGCGCGCGGTGGGGATCGAGCCGCCGGTTCCGGCGAAGAAGATCGAGAGCTCCATGAGTGCGGTCTGAGTGTGTCAGTCAAGTGGGATGAGTTCGAACTCCAGCCGGCCGCCGCGAACGTGGCAGAGACCCATGGTGTGGCGCGGCTGGCGGCGCCTGTCCGTGGGGCTGCCCGGGTTGAAGATCTGAAACCCGTCGGGCGCCCGCTCGTGCAGCGGGATGTGCGAGTGCCCGAAGACCACCGCGTCGGCGCCGGGGAAGCGCGCCCTGAGCCGTCTCAGCCGCCCGGCCGCCGGGCCGGCGTTGTGGATCACCGCGAGCGTGCGCTCTGCCACCGGGATCACCGCGCTCTCGGGCAGCGCCGCACGCAGCATCGCGTCGTCGGTGTTGCCGTGCACCGCGATGACCGACCCGAACTCCTTGAGCTCCTCCAGGACCTCGAACCGGCTGAGGTCGCCCGCGTGCACGATCAGGTCCGCCGCCGTCACGCGCTCGACGCACGCCTCGGGCAGCGCGCGCGAGCCGCGCGGCAGGTGGGTGTCCGAGATGATCGCGATCTCCACGCCGAATCCAGGCTAAGCTGGCCTGCGATCTTCCCCGATCACTCGAGCGCCCGTAGCTCAGGGGATAGAGCGTCCGCCTCCGGAGCGGAAGGTCGCAGGTTCAAATCCTGCCGGGCGCGCTCCGCCGTGCACGTCGCGTCTTGACGAAATCTGCACGCGCGGGCCCGCTTCTTTCACAGAGTCCTCACGCGGGCGGACCTACGCTCGGTTTGTGCCTTTCCACTGCCCCGGCATCAGCGCCAGTCGCGGTCCGGAGCACTCACAGACCCGGCTTTTTCATTTCACAGGAGCACATCATGCCGACCATTTCCCTGCCTCCCCGTGGCGAGCTCACCACCGCCCCGCGCCACGCCCCGACTGACCGTTCCCGCCGATCGCTTGCCGTGCGCGCCCAGGTGGCCGCACAGCGCTGGTCGCTGACGCGTGAGCTGTCCGAGGGCGCGGACCCGGCCTCGTCGCCGGCACTGACCCTGCGCGCCGAGCAGCTGACCGCTGACCATACGCGCCGGGCGCTGGCGCGCTCGCTGCGCCACATCGTGCACGAGGCTCGCCACCCGGCGCCCCGGCGCTACACCTTCGGGCTCGTCCGCCGCGCCGCGGTGATCGACGCCACCGACGCCATCGACGTTCTGGTCAAGCGGCTGCGCAGCCCGGAGCCCATCGCCGCTGAAGGAGCCGCCCTGACCGAGCGGATGCTCAGCGACGGCGGCTGGAGCCCGCTCTACGGCGCCGCGCCCGGCGGCGCGCTCCGGCGGCTGGTGGTGCTGGCCAGCGCCGCGCTCGAGCCCGGGGCCGCCCCCGATCGGGGGCGGTGAAGTACCGTCGGGCCTCGATGGCGTCTCCGCTGGAACCGCCGCCCCCTCGCCCGCCGCGGTGGCGGTTCCTGCGGGAGTTCGTGGAGTCCCTGCGCGATCTGAGCGCGGTCGGCAAGCCCTGCACATGCGGCAACCCGAAGAGGATCGGGCCGTGCCCCCGGCACGGCAAGCTCAACTGACCCGCGGTCAGAGCGGCGCGATTGAAAGCTCACGCCACACAGCGCGTCTCACCACGGTGTGTGGCGCCAAACCCGAGTCATGCTGAAACCTCACGCCACGCCTGCACAGCCAGCGGCGTGCGTGTCGTGAGGTTTCAAACCGGCAGGGCGGACCGGCCCCTCGGCCAGCGACCCTCGGGGGCGCGCTTAGCAGCCCCGCCGGGGCACGACGGACCCCGGCGCCAGGCACCCGATCACGACCTTCGGATCCCGGCCGCTGCGCACGGTGAACACGAAGGCCTTGCCGATCGCGTTGCGCTCGGTCATCGCCACCGTCACGACCGTGGCGGGTCCCAACCGCCGGCCTCGGAACAGCGGTGTGACGTCGACCGTGCCGGTTCCCGGCTTGCGCCGCTTCGCGCATCGACTGCCCTTGCAGGCCCGGCCGGTCGAGACCTTGAGCGTCCGCGACGCGGCCGGGCAGCCCGTTCCGCGGCACAGCATCCGCACGGTGGCGGCGACCGGCACATCGTTACCGGTGAGCGAAGCGACCGTGGTGGAGCTGCGCCCCGGACTGAAGGACCAGAACATCGAGGGGCTGATCTGTCCCAACACCCGATAGCCGCAGCGGATGCTCGCGGAGTTGCCGGCCTGGTCAAAGCCGGTGAGCCGGACGTGCTTCTGGCCCGGGGTGGCCACCGCCGCGCGAGCCGAAACCGTCTCGCTCAGCGGGCCCGAGGTCGCATCCCGGACGGTCGCGGTGACCGCCGCGCCGGTGCTGCCCTCGACGAATGCCGGCGACGTGCGGGCGCAGGCCAGGTGCGGCGCTGTGCGGTCGATCGCGACCTCGGTCGCCCCGGGGACCTCGGCCTGGCCGGCGTCGGTGATGCTGGCCGCGAAGAGCACATGCCGGCCGTCGCCGGCGACGTCGCCCCCGGCGCCGGCGAACGGGCATGCGCCCGGGAGCGCGCCAAACGTCGCGGGAGCGCTGCCGTCAAGCCGGCAACGGGTCTCGGCCACCCTCCCCACGAGGCTACGGGCGGTGACCGCGGCGTGGACGGCCGAGCGATACCACCCGTGCTGTCCGTTGGGCGCGGCCGGCGACAGCGCGACCGTGGTGACGGGCGGCGGTGGCGCCGGGCTCACTGCGCCGACGGTGTCGACCGTCACCGAGGAGCCGCCGCTGTCGTGGACGACCACGCGGATCGGGATCTGGCCCGACCCGGCGAACGTGTGCGACCCGCTCACCGCGAACCCCCCGGGCGCCGCGGTGACGGTCCCGGCCGTCGTGGCCTCCGCGCCCCAGGCGATCGCCGCGGTGAAGTCGGCGGCCTTGGCGAACGGGTTGGGGTCGGCGAAGGTGGCGACGGTCCCGCTGAACGGCACGCCGGCGACCGCGGTCACGATGTTCCCGGCGCCGGTCAGCGCCGCGTCGCTCACGGTGGCGGTTGTCATCATCGAGGCTGACGCCCCGATCACATCCGCGGTGGCGGCCCCGTGCTGGATGGCGACGGTCACCGGGAAGCTCCCGACGTGCGCGTAGACGTGACTACCCGAGACCGGGAACGACAGCCCGTCCGCGGCCAGACTGACCGTGGCGGGCGTGGTGGTGCCGTCCCCCCAGTTGACCGTGGCGGTGAACTCGGCGGCCTTGACGAACGGATTGGTGTCCGTGAACGTGGCGATCGCCCCGGAGAACGTGGCGCCCACGACCGGTTTGAGCGGCGGCACGGTCTCGACGATGCTCGCGGAGTCGTCGGTCACGGTCGCCGTGGCGGCGTGCGTTCCGAAGATGGGGCCCATCAGGGAGAGCCGGTAAGTCCCCGGCTGCGCGTAGGTGTGGGCGTTCATCGGGACCTTGACCGTCCAGTTGACCGGGCCGGGGCACGGGTCCGTGGGTGACGGGCAAGCCGGCATCGCGGCGACGCGCGTCAACGCGAGGGTGCCGTCGCCCCAGTTGATGTCGATGGAGGGGTTGAGACCCCGGCAGTCGATGTTCAGGCAGCCGGCGTTGATGACCGCGACCGTGCCGGCAACCGGCACGCCGGCGGTGGCACTGAACGTGGTGGTGTCCGCGTGGGCGACGGCCGGCCACGCCGCGAGGGCGGCGACGATGCCGAGCATCAGCCGGCCCAGCGCCGGTCGCTTGAGGTGGTCCCTGTTCATGATTGTCCGCCCCCGGTGTGGCGGGCAGTCTCTCTAGGGACGCTGTCGTCGCCGGTTTCTTCCCTGCGTGTCCGACGTCACACGTGCGCGGCACCCAGCAGCACGCGCCGGTAGTCCTCCCAGGTATCGACGTCGAGCGGGATGGTGCCGTCCATCGCCACCTCGACGACCTCGTCAGCGTGCCGGTCCAGGAGCTTCCAGACCCGCTTGTCGCCGTTGAGGCCCATCAGTTCGGAGAACGCCGCCCGTGAAAGGCCAGCGGGTGCCCGCGGCCGTCGCTGTAGGCGCACGCGGCCAGGGCGGCATCGCCGCGGCCGGCCAGGAGCGCCTCGACGGTGGCGACGCTCACGCCCGGCTGGTCGCCGAGCATGAGCACCAGCCCGCTGATCCACCGATCCCCGCCGCCCGGCTCTCTCATGTCGGGCGGGCCGCGAGGTCGCCGGCATGGTCTGCGGCGTATGTGTCGCGGCACCGGTCACAGCAGAAATAGACGAGGTCGCCGGCGATCTGGAGGCGCGGGGCCGCGTCGGTGATCGCGACCTGCATCCCGCACACCGGGTCGGTCGCCACCGCCACCACCGCGGGGGCGGGCGCCGTGGCCTCGGGGCGGCCCGGAACAGGATCCGAGTGATGGCAGCCGATCATCTGGGCCAGGATCGAGATGGCGATCTCGGCGGGGGTGCGGGCGCCGACGTCGAGTCCGGCGGGCGTGTGCAGCTGGGCGGCCAGCTCGTCGGGCACGCCGAGCTCGGCGCGCACCGCGGCGCCTCGCCTGGGGCTGGCCACGAGGGCCACGTAGCCGACGCCGGCGCGCAGCGCCTCGGCGATGACGGCCTCCTCTCCGTTGCCGTGCGAGGCGACGATGACCGCCGCGGCGCCGGCGATGTCGGCCCCGTCGCCCGCCGCGGCCCGTACGACGTCATAGCCCGACGCGTGGCCCACCGACACCACGGCCTCGGCGATCGGCGAGCCGCCCACCACCACCAGGCGCGCCGCCGGCAGGTGGGGCTCGAGGAAGATCTCCAGCGCGCCACCGCTCAGGCACGGGTTGCGCTCCACCACCGCGCCCTCGATGGCGTCGGCGCCCTCGGCGTCGCCCTCGTCGGGGACCAGACGCAGCAGCAGCGGCTCACCGGTCTCCATGGCGCGCAGCGCGTGCAGGCGCACCGAGGACTCGGCGCACACGCCGCCGACGAACCCCTCCATCGTCCCGTCGGGTAACACCACGGCGGCGTTGCCGGGCCGGACGCTCGTGGGCCGGCGCGCGCGGACCACGGTCGCCAGGACGAACGGGGTGCGCTCGGACAGGAGACTCTGGACGTGGATGGCGAGATCGCCCTGGATCATGAGTTCATACCTTCCCTTGCATAGCGTGCCACACGCGCCCGGGCGTGCAGGGCATATCGACGTGCCGCACGCCGAACGGCTTTAGCGCGTCGCACACGGCGTTGACGATCGCCGGCGGCGAGCCGACGGTGGCCGACTCCCCGATCCCCTTGGCCCCGAAGGGATGGTGGGGCGACGGGGTGACCGTGTGGCCGGTCTCCCAGTCGGGCACCTCCAGCGCGGTCGGGATGAGATAGTCCATGAGCGAGCCGCCGAGGCAGTTGCCGTGCTCGTCGAACGCGATCTTCTCCATCAGCGCGAGCCCGACCCCATCGGTGAGCCCGCCGTGCACCTGGCCCTCGACGATCATCGGGTTGATCCTGGTGCCGCAGTCGTCGACGGCGACAAAGCGCTCGACGCGAACCTTGCCGGTCCCCGGATCCACCCCCACCACGCAGATGTAGGCGCCGAACGGGAACGTCAGGTTCGGCGGGTCATAGACGGTCTCGGCGTCCAGCCCGGACTCGACCCCCGGCGGCAGCTCGACCGAGCCGCGGGCGGCCATCGCGATCTCAGGGATGGTGGCGCCCTGCTCGGGGTCGCCCTTGACGAACCAGCGCGCGGGGCGGGTGGCGTCGCCGTCGTTGAACCATTCGAGGTCGTCGGGCGAGACCTCGAGCATCGCCGCGGCGACGAGCCGGGCGCGGTCTCGGACCTTGCGCGCCACCAGCGCGGCGGCGGCGCCACTCACCGGGGTGGAACGCGAGCCATAGGTCCCCAGGCCGTAGGGCGTGGCGTCGGTGTCACCGTGCACCACATCCACGTCCTCGGGGGGGATCCCCAGCTCGTGGGCGACGATCTGGGCGAACGTGGTCTCATGCCCCTGCCCCTGGGTCTGGACGCTGATGGCCAGCTGGGCTTTACCCGTCGGTGAGATCCGCAGCGCGGCGCCGTCGTTCATGCCCAGGCCCGCGATGTCCATGTGCTTGCGCGGGCCTGCCCCGACCGCCTCGGTGAAGAAGGAGATCCCGATGCCCATCAGCTCGCCGCGTTCACGGCGCTGCACCTGCTCGGCGCGCAGGTCTTCGTAGCCGGCGAGCTCGAGCGCCGCGCGCAGCGCCCGCGGATAGTCGCCCGAGTCATAGACCCAGCCCGTCTGGCATGTGTAGGGAAACTGCTCGGGCGCCAGCAGGTTGCGCAGCCGCAACTCGGCGGGATCGATCCCCAGCCGGCCGGCCAGTATCTCCACGAGGCGCTCCACCAGGTAGACCGCCTCGGCCACCCGGAACGAGCAGGCGTAGGCGACCCCGCCGGGCGCCTTGTTGGTGTAGACCCCGCGGACGTGGCAGTGCGCGGCCTGAAGGTCATAGGAGCCGGTGAACACGTGGAAGAAACCGGCGGGGAACCGCGTCGGCTGGGCGGTGGCGTTGAACGCCCCGTGGTCTGCCAGCACGTCGACGCGCACTGCGCGGATCCGCCCGTCGCCGTCGGCGGCGATGGCGCCGCGCATCGTGTAGTCGCGCGAGAAGCCCGTGGACATGAGGTTCTCCGAGCGGTCCTCCATCCACTTCACCGGCCGGCCGGTGGTCATCGCGGCCACGGCCGCGCACACGTAGCCCGGGTACACGGGGACCTTGTTGCCGAAGCCGCCACCGACGTCGGGCGAGACCACCCGGATGCGGTGCTCGTCGAGCCCAAGGATGCCGGCGTACAGCGTGCGGTGGGCGTGCGGCGCCTGGGTCGTCGCCCACAGCGTGAGCTTGCCGGCGATGCGATCGAACTCGGCCACCGCCCCGCATGTCTCCATCGGCGCGGGGTGCGAGCGCGGGAACACCATGTCCTGCTCCACCACCACCTCGGCGTCCGCGAACACCTCCGCCGTGTGGGTGGCGTCGCCGGCCTCCCAGTCAAAGAGGTGATTGCTGGTGCGGCCCGGGTGGTCGTCGCGGATGACCGGCGCGTCGGCGTCCAGCGCGCGCCACGGGTCCACCACGACGCCGAGCGGCTCGTACTCCACCTCCACGAGCTCGAGCGCATCGCGGGCCGAGTAGCGGTCCTCCGCGATCACGAAGGCCACCTCCTGGCCCTGGAAGCGGACCTTGTCGGTGGCGAGCACCGCCTGGGTGTCCCCCGACAGGGTCGGCATCCAGGCCAGCCCCCGCGCGTCCAGGTCGCGCCCGGTGATGACCGCCAGCACCTTCGGGTGCGCGAGCGCCGCCGAGGTGTCCACCGACACCACGCGGGCGTGGGCGTAGGGGCTGCGCAGCATCGCGCCGTGGACCATCCCCGGGCGCTGCACGTCGTCCACGAACACCCCGCGACCGCGGATAAGCCGCTCGTCCTCCTTGCGCGTCATGCGCCCGAACCCGATCGGCCGCTCGGGCCGCACGCTCGGAGGTGTCTGCGCCACGGCCATCAGCTCACCCGCCCGTCCTCGGCCGCCGGGCGGCCTGCTCCGAGACCTCGGCAGCGATGTTGACCGTGCGGCAGCGGCCGCACCTGACCCGCACGCGGCGCGTCATGTACGCCGGGTCCATCCCGGAGGCCAGGACGTTGCCGCAGCTCACGCACACGTAGTCATAGTCGCCGTTGCCGCGAAACACCGGGCGCTCGGGATGATCCTGGACGGCGGTGCCGCCGTCGACCGGGACCTCCCCCGGCTGGACCTCGCGCATCGTGCGGACCGGCATCGCTGGCGAGCTCCCGGCGCCTACGCGGCCGCAATGAAGTTGTTGGTGAAGTCCTTGACGAGCGCGTCGAGCACGGTGGACACGGTGCCCTCGCCCATCGACGCCGCCTTGCCGGTGATCTGCGCCGCGGTGTGGATGTTGCCGCCGCCGTCGGCGAGCGTGAAGGTCACGTCGGCGTTGGCGTGGCCGGACCCGCCGACCTCGCGGGCCTTGACCCGCAGCAGCGCGCGGTGCGCCTCGGGGTCCTGCTCGACGACGCTCACGGTGCCCGTGAAGCGCATCGACATCGCGCCCATCTTGACCCTGATCTCCGCCTTGACCTCGGTATCTGAGACCTTCTCCTTCACGGTGCCGCCCTGCACACACGGCACGAGCCGCTCGAGGTCGGTGACGAGCTTCCAGTTGTCGTCGATCGACTTGTCTGAGGTGATCGGATGGTCAAGCTCAACCATGTTCGGGTGTCCTTTCGCAGGTATGTTCTCGGGAACTGGCCAGTGGCGAGACAGAAAGAGATCCAAGCATGGCGATACAGCCGGGGACGTATGAGCTGGGCCCGCAGGACGGAACGCTTCTCGTGCGCACGGGCAAAGGGGGCGCGGCCTCCAAGGCCGGCCACAACCTGCTCATCGCGGTCGAGCGCTGGGGCGCGACCGCGCAGTTCGCCGACGATCCGTCCCAGAGCGTGCTGGAGCTCAGCGCCGACTCCACGTCGTTCACGGTCAAGGAGGGCACGGGCGGCGTGAAGGCGCTTGACGACGATGACAAGGCCGGGATCGCCCAGACGGTCAACCAGGAGGTGCTCAAGGGCAGCCCGATCTCCTTCAAGTCGACGGCGGTCCGCCCCGAGGGCGACGACCACCTCCATGTCACCGGCGACCTCGAGCTGGTCAACGGCGTGAACCTCATCGCCTTCGACATCGCCGTGTCCGGCGACGGACGCCTCACCGGCAAGGCCACCGTCAAGCAGACCGAGTGGGGCATGAAGCCGTACTCGGCGCTGTTCGGGACGCTGAAGGTCACTGACGAGGTCGCCGTCGAGATCGACGCACAGCTGCGGCCCACCGGCTGATCGCGGACTCGCGCCATTCAGCCGCGGTAGACCGTCTGCGCGTCCAGGCCGCCCTCCACGCCCGGCGGCAGCGCGCCCGTGCCGTGCGCGTACATGGCGATGTCGGCGATCGTCCGCGAGTGCTCCGGACCCTCGCCGGCGCTGAACACGCCGTCGGTCCAGGTCAGCGCGTCGGGCGCCGAGTCCAGCGCCACCCCCGCCAGCAGCCGCGCCTTGGTCAGGATCTTCTCGGTCGCGGAGGTGACCGCTGACGACGTGCCGTCCGACGGCGCCGTGTTGAACCCGTGGGCCTCGCCGAAGCGGTCGGTATCGGCCGGGACGACCTTGACGTCCAGAGGCGGGATCCCCAGCTCGCCGGCGACCTGGCACGCGTAGTCGGCCTCGTGGCCGTCGGCCTCGGTCGTCAGGCTGAGCACCATCTTGCCCGTCGGGTGTACCCGCAGGAACACCGCCCGGTATGCCTCATTCGCCATCGCCTACTCCCTCCTTTGCATGTTGCTCGGCCGCGAGTCGCTGACGCTCCTGGTGGGCGGTGAGCGCGTTGTGCTCCTCCAGGTCGCAGAAGCTGGGCTGCGGGCCGCCCAGCAGGTGGGGCGGCACCGCCGGGCGCTCACAGCCCGGATAGATACAGAGCTTTGGGGGGCGCTCGCCGGAGCTGCCCTGGCCTTGCAGCGGCACCTCGGGCTCGCCGTGCAGTGGGCCGAGTGGGCGGAGCGGGGTCATCGACTCAGGCTCCATCCTGGCGTCGTCCGTCCCCGGCTGGGCCCATAGCCCGATGGCATCGCCACCGAGCTGCCCGGGACGGGCGTGGCGCTCGGCCACGACTCCTCATCGGAGACGATTCCCGCCCACCCCGCCCACCTGACCAGCTCTGCCGGCCGCTCACCCCCGTCGGCCCGCCGGCCGCCGATGGCGTCGACCACCTCCTGCAGCGCCTCCAGGCTGTGGCCGCTGACCAGCGCGTCGCAGTAGGGCAGCGCCGCCGCCATCCCGCCGGCGCGGGGCACGAAGCCGGCCGCGGCGACGCGCGGGTTGACCCACACGATGCGGTAGGCCAGGCGTGACAGTCGTTCCATCTCGCGCCCCACGAGCTCGGGGTCGCCGCGCTCCCAGCCGTCGGACAGGATGACCAAGACCGCCCCGCGGGCCATGCCCCGCCGGCCGTGCCGGTCGTTGAAGGTCTTTAGCGCGTCCCCGATGCGGGTGCCGCTGGACCAGTCCGGCGCGGTCGCGGCGGCGCGCTGGATCGCGCGCTCGGGGTTTCGCGACTGCAGCGCGCGCGTCAGCCGGGTCAGGCGGGTGGCGAACACGAACGCCTCCGAGCGGGTGTGGCGGTCCCCGCCCTGGGCGGCGACCGTGAGGAACTGAAGGTAGGCCCGCGCGTAGGGCTCCATAGAGCCCGAGATGTCGCACAGCAGCACCAGCCGCCGGCGCACGACCCGGCGGCGCCGACGGGCCAGCCGGATCGGGTCGCCGCCGGTGCGCAGGCTGCCGCGCAGCGTGCGACGCAAGTCGACCGTGGCGCCGCGCCGGCAGCCCTCGGCGCGCCGGGTTCGCCGCTGGGGCGTGGCCAGCACCAGTTGCGACATGAGGCGGTACAGGGCGGCCAGCTCGCCGGCGTCGAGCGCATCGAAGCGCTTGGAGCGGATGAGCTCCTCGTCAGACGCGACCACCCCGACGGGCAGCTCCTGCTCGGCTCGGTCGCGGCGGCTGCGCGACGGCGCGGAGGCCGCCCCGGCCGCCCATGCGTCGTCCTGATGGGCGCCCTCGGGGGTGACGGGGAGGTCCGCAACCGGGCGGTCGTCATCGGCCGCGGCCGGGACCTGGCGAACGTCCTCGATCACCGAGTGATCCTCGTCGCCGGCGCCGGCGCCGAACACCTCGGCGAACACGTGGTCGAAGATCCGCACCTGCGAGAGGTCAGAGACGAAGACGGCACGGGCGGTCCAGTACAGGCGGCGGCGGGCCACCGGACGCGCCAATCGCAGCGCCGCGGCAAACCGGGCGGAGCGATCGGGCTCCACCGGGACGCCGGCGTCGTGCAGCCGCCGGCCGAAGCCGGCCGCGAGCTCCGGCAGGTCCAGCTCGATGGTCTCGACGCCGAAGTCAGGCATGTCAGCTCACCATCCGGGCCAACCCCGCCGCGCGCACGAGCTCCTGGTCCTCGCGGTACTTGAGCACCGAGCCGAGCGTCCGCTCGGCGGCGCTCTCGTCCAGCTCGTCCAGCCCCAGGACGCTGAGCGCGGCCAGCCAGTCGATCGCCTCGGCGATCCCGGGCGGCTTCTGCACGTCGGAGTCGCGCATGCGGCTGATGGCGTCGGCCACCTGCACCGCGAGCGTCTGGGCGGCGCTCGGCACGCGCCGGCGGATGATCTCCACCTCACGCTCGGGGCTCGGGTAGTCGATCCACTGGTACAGGCAGCGGCGCTTGACGGCGTCGTGCAGGTCGCGCGTGCGGTTGGAGGTGAGCACGATCGCCGGTGGGTGGGTCGCCGTGATGGTGCCGATCTCCGGGATCGTCACGGTGGCCTCGGCCAGCAGCTCGAGCAGGAACGCCTCGAAGTCGTCGTCGGCCCGGTCGATCTCGTCGATGAGCAGGACCGCCGGGCGCGGTCCGGGGTGCCGGAGGGCCTGCAGCAGCGGCCGCGCGATGAGATAGTCGGGACCGAACAGGTCCGCCTCGGACAGGTCCGCGCCGCGCGCGTCGGCCAGCCGGATCGACAGCAGCTGGCGCGGGTAGTTCCACTCGTACAGAGCCTCCGCGGCGTCGATGCCCTCGTAGCACTGCAGCCGCACCAGTGGCGTGTCGAGCACGGCCGCCAGCGACTTCGCCGCCTCGGTCTTGCCCACCCCGGCCTCCCCCTCCAGCAGGAGCGGCTGGGGCAGGCTCAGACTGAGGAACATGGCGGTGGCCAGCCCCTCGTCGACGAGGTAGTCGACGGAGGCCAGCCGACGCGCCAACGTCTCCACGTCGGGGACGAGGGCGTGGATCTCGTCCAGGCTCATTGCGGCGGCTCGGGGCGCCCCTGCATCGCCGCCCACACCCGCGCCGGGGTGCAGGGCATGTCGACGTGATCGACGCCGTGGGTCTGGTGCAGCGCGTCGATGACCGCGTTGACGATCGCCGGCGGCGAGCCCACGTTGGGCGACTCGCCCACCCCCTTGGCGCCGAGGGGGTGGTGCGGGCACGGCGTGACCGTCTGCCCCAGCTCGAAGTCGGGGCACTCCAGCGCGGTCGGGATGAGGTAGTCCATGAACGACGAGTTCAGGCAGTTGCCCTCGTCGTCGAACGTGATGACCTCCATGAGCGCGATCCCGATCCCCTCAGCCAGCCCACCGTGGATCTGGCCGTCCACGATCATCGGGTTGATGCGCACGCCGCAGTCGTCGACGGCGATGAACCGCCGCACCGTCACATGGGCGGTGTCGGGGTCGATGTCGACGACGGCGATGTAGGCGCCGTAGGGATAGGTGAGGTTCGGCGGGTCGTAGATGACCTGCGCGTCCAGACCGCCCTCCATGCCCGCGGGCAGCGACTCGCCGCTGTAGGCGCGGGCGGCGATGTCCTCGATCATCGCGCCCTTCTCCGGGTCGCCCTTGACATACCAGCGGCCCTTCTCCCACGCCAGGTCCTCGGGCCGGGTCTCGAGCATGTGGGCGGCGATGAGTCGCGCCTTGTCACGCACCTTGCGCGATACCACGGCCACCGCGGCCCCGGACACCGGGGTCGAGCGCGAGCCGTAGGTGCCCAGCCCGTACGGCGTGCGGTCGGTGTCGCCGTGGCGCACCTGGATGTCCTCAGGCGGGATTCCGAGCTCCTCGGCCACGATCTGAGCGAACGTCGTCTCGTGGCCCTGCCCCTGGGTCTGGGCGCTCAGCGACACCATCGCCTTGCCCGAGGGGTGCACGCGCAGGTCGGCGCCGTCGTTCATCGACATGCCGAGGATGTCCATGTGCTTGCGCGGTCCGGCGCCGACGCCCTCGGTGAAGAACGACACGCCGATGCCCATCAGCTCGCCGCGTGCCCGCTTCTCGGCTTGCTCTCTGAGCAGGTCGTCATAGCCGGCGATGTCCATCGCCACCTTCATGGTCTCGGCGTAGTTGCCCGAGTCATAGGTCCATCCGGTGGTCGTCTCGTACGGGAACTGGTCGGGACCGATGAAGCTGCGCATCCGCAGGTCGATCTGGTCGGCGCCCATCTCGAGCGCCAACGCGTTCACCATGCGCTCGACGAGATAGACGGCCTCGGTGATCCGGAACGAGCACCGGTAGGCCACGCCGCCCGGAGCCTTGTTGGTGTAGACCGCCTTGACCTTGACGTGGCTGGCCTGGAGGTCGTAGGACCCGCAGCAGATGTGGAAGAAGCCGGCCGGGAACTTCGTCGGCTGGGCGGTCGAGTCAAAGGCGCCGTGATCGGCGATCACGTCGACGCGCAGGCCGGTGATCTTGCCGTCCTTGGCACACATCTGGGCCCGCATGATGTAGTCGCGGGCGAACCCGGTGGACATGAGGTTCTCCGAGCGGTCCTCGATCCACTTCACCGGCACGCCGGCCACGATCGAGCCGGCGATGGCGCACACGTAGCCCGGGTACACCGGTACCTTGTTGCCGAAGCCTCCGCCGATGTCGTTGCAGCGAATCCGGATCATGTGCTCGGCCAGCCCGGCGACGTGCGCGTACACGGTGCGGTGCACGTTGGGCGCCTGGTTGCCGTTGTAGATGTCCAGCTGCCCGGTCTTGGGGTCAAAGTCGGCGATCATGCCGCACGTCTCCAGCGGCGCCGGGTGGCAGCGCGGGTAGATGATGTCGCGGGTGGCGATGACGTCTGCCTCGGCGAACACGCGATCGGTGGCGTCCTCGTCACCAGCCTCCCACGTCGCCGAGGCCAGGTTGTCGGTCTGGCCCTCCTTGTCGTCGCGGATGAGCGGCGCGTCGGGGTCCAGCGCCTTGCGGGCGTCCACGACCGCGGGCAGCGGCTCGTAGTCGACCTCGATGAGCGGGAGCGCGTCGCGCGCGATGTACTCGTCGGTGGCGATGACAAACGCCACCTCCTGGCCCTGGAAGCGCACCTTGTCGCCCGCCAGCACCGCCTGGGTGTCATATGAGATCGTCGGCATCCAGGCGAGGCCGAGGGTCTCCAGGTCCTTCGCCGTGATCACCGCCGCCACGCCGGGCAGCTCGAGCGCCGCCGAGGTGTCGATCGAGTTGATCTTGGCGTGCGCGTAGGGGCTGCGCAGCACCGCGCCGTGCACCATCCCCGGGAGACGGATGTCATCCAGATAGGTGCCCTTGCCGCGGATGAACCGCGCGTCCTCCTTGCGCTTGAGGCGCCCAAATCCGATCGGCCGCTCCTGGCCGGGACTCGGAAGGTTCTGCTCGGTGACGGCCATCAGTGCACCTCCTGTCCCTGTCGGTTCGCGGCCTCGTGCTCGGCCGCCCAGCGAACTGCGCCCACGATGTTCTTGTAGCCCGTGCAGCGGCAGATCGCGCCCGAGATGGCGGTGCGGATCTCCTGCTCTGACGGGTCCGGATTCTCATCCAGCAGCGCCCGGGTGGTCATGAGCATCCCCGGGGTGCAGAAGCCGCAGTGCAGCGCGTGCATCTCGTGGAAGCCCATCTGAAGCGGGTCAAGCTTGCCGTCCACCTCCAGGGACTCCACCGTGCGGACCTCGTGGCCCTCGCACATGACCGCCAGCGTCGTGCACGACTTGACGGGCTTGCCGTCCATCAGGACCACGCAGGCGCCGCAGTTGGAGGTGTCACAGCCCCAATGGGTTCCGGTGAGCGCCGGGGTGTCCCGGATGAAGTGCACCAGCAGCGTGCGCGGCTCGACGTCCCGGGAGACGTCCTGTCCGTTGATGTTGACCGTCACTTGCATCCGTGTCATGCCTCCTGTTGCAGCGCGCGGGCCGCCGCTTTGCGCAGTGCCCGCGTCGTGAGCACGCCGGCGAGATGGCGCTTGTAGTCGACCGGTCCGCGGCCGTCGGCGGACGGCGAGCAGTCCTCGGACGCGATCTGGCCCGCTTGCGCGAACAGCTCGTCCGAGGGGGTCTGGCCGGTGAGCAGCTCCTCGGCGCGGGTCACGTGGACCGTGGTGGGCCCCACGGCGCTGAGCGCCAGCCCGACATCGGCGATCGTGCCGCCCTCGATCCACACCGCCGCCGAGGCGGCCGCGATGGCCCAGTCCCCGGCGCGGCGCTCCACCTTCTCGTGGGCCGAGCCCCCGCCTGCCCGCAGCGGGATCCGGACCTCGGTGAGCATCTCGCCGTCGCCGACTGCGGTGACGTAAGGCCCGACGTGGAATGCGTCCATCCCCACGACCCGCTCGCCGTCGGCGCCGCGGATCACCGCCGAGGCCTTGACCGCCGAGCACACCGAGCTCAGGTCCTCGGCGGCGTCGGCCTGGCACAGGGAGCCGCCGATCGTGCCGCGGTTGCGGACGACCGGGTCGGCGATGACCATCTCCGCGTCGGCGAAGATCGGCAGGCGCCGGGCCAGCACGTCGGAGTGCAGCAGCTCGACGTGGCGGGTCAGCGCGCCGATCCGGATCTCGTCGGCGAACTCCCGGATGTACTCCAGGTCCCGGAGGTCGTTGATGTCGATGAGGTGTGCCGGCTGTGCCAGGCGGAGCTTCATCATCGGCAGCAGCGAGTGGCCGCCGGCGATGATCCGCGCCTCGCCGTCGTGCTTGACCAGCGCCGCGATCGCGGCATCGACGCTGGCGGCGCGCTCGTAGGTGAATGGTGCCGGGGTCTGCATGGCCGTCAGCTCCTTTCCGACGACGTCGCGGGCATGCGCCGGCGGGGGGCGCCGACCTCTTCATCCGGGTCGTACTGCACCGGTGACTCGGTCCCGATCACCGGCGAACGCGGCAGCGCCTTGGCGTGCGGCTCCCGGCCGTCCGGGTACAGGGTGCGGGCGGCGCTCGAGCCGTAGCCCGGGTTGCGCAGCGCCGGGCCGTTGGGGGAGGCGGCGGCGATCGGCGCCTCGCGTCCCAGCCGCGCCAACGTCAGCGTGCCGCGGGTGTAGACCTCGCCGATCCGCGGCGCCCTGATCGTCGTTGACTCGGGGAATTGCCGCAGGCCCGCCGCCGCGGCGCCAGGGTACAGACCGTCGATCAGACCGACCGCATCGGTCAGCCCCGCCTTCTTGACCAGCAGCCCCTCCAGGAGGTCGACGCCCGCGTCCAGGTTCGCGTTGATGTCCGCCACCACCGGGGCGACGGGAGCGCTCTTCTCGATGATCTCCCCCACTCCGCCGATGGCGTCGTCGAGGCTCGCGGTGATCTTGCGCAGGGCCACGATCGTCGCGACCAGGTAGAGCACGATCGCCGCCACGATGAAGACGACGGCGGCGATCATCACCACTCCGGCAGCCGGCATCGCCTCACGCTCCTTCCGCGTCGTCGAGGATGACGTCCAGCGAGCCGCCGTAGTGGGCGGCTGCCTGGATCGTCTTGGCGACCTGGTCCTGAGTGGTCAGCAGCAGCGGCACGGCGTCGAGGTCGGCCGAGCCGGCACGAGCCGCGCGGGCGATCCGCTCCACGCTGGGCACGATCCCGTTGGCGGCGGTGAACACGCCGAACAGCAGATAGGCGACCACGGGCAGGATGACCAACACCAGGATCACGTCGCCGATCCATTCCAGGGTCATGAGGGCCTCCTCTCGGCGACGATCGCTGCCTTGGCGGCGATGCCGGGCAGGGCGCCGACGATGATGTCGAACTGCGCGTTGATGGCCTCCACGGCGGGCTTGAGCGGAGCCAGGTGATCGACTTGCACACCCTCCAGGGCGTCGGCGAGCGTGGCCAGCTTGCCCGAGGCCGAGCTCAGCCCGGCGCGGATCATGATCAGCGCGCCGGCGAGCACGGCGATGATGACCAGCGCCAGCACGACGCTGAGGATGGTCAGGGCCGTGGAGCTCATGCCGTCACCCCGCCGTAGCCATCGGTGAGGGCGTTCATGTAGCCGTCCTGGATGATCGCCTCGTCAACTATCTGGCCCAGCACCGGCGCAGTGGCCTGAAGCTGGGGGATATTGGCGGTGTTGGCGGCGACCTGGCCGGCCACCTCCAGCAGCTGTCCGGCCGAGCGGTCGATGTCCTGCACGGTGCGGATGAGCACCACCAGCAGGGCCGCGACGGCGAGCGCGGCAAGGAGCGCGATGATGAGGCCGATCCCCCACGCGCCGTGGTCTGTGAGCGCGTAGACGGTCATCTGCCCACCGCCACCTTGCGCAGCGCCCGGGCCGAATGCAGGATCCGGACGCCCGAGTCGTTGATCTGGCCGACGCCGCTCAGCGCGTCGGTCTGGGAGCGCACGACGTCCACGCCCTCCACGGCACCCGCGGCCTGCTTGGCGATCCGCCTGGCAAGGGCCACGATCGTGATCACGATCGCCGCGGCGACGATCACCACCACGACGCCCAGGATCAGCCCAATGGTCCAACCGCTTGAAGCCCCAATGACGATGGGCACCTTCACACCTCCTCCTTGGTCCGCACTCTCTCTCGCTCCGCTGCCCAGCGGATCGATCTCACGATCGTCGCGTAGCCCGTGCAGCGGCAGATCTGGCCGGAGATCGCCTCACGGATCTCCTGGTCGGTCAACTTGTCCAACGTGGCAGCACTCGCGTGCCGGTCCAGCAGCGCCCGGGCGGTGAGCATCATCCCAGGAGTGCAGAAGCCGCATTGGAGCCCGTGCTCCTCGCGAAAGCCCTCCTGCACCGGGTCCAGCCGCCCGTCGACCTCCAGCCCCTCGACGGTCCGGATCCGATGGCCGGCGGCGGTGGCCGTCAGCACCGTGCATGACTTCACCGGCTCGCCGTCCATGAGAACGACACACGTCCCGCAGTTGGACGTGTCGCACCCCCAATGGGTCCCGGTCAGCCCCAGCTCGTCGCGCAGGAAGTGGACCAGCAGCAACCGCGGCTCCACCTGCCGGGTGTGCGCCTGTCCGTTGACGGCGACGGTCACCTGCATCACCCCTCCGGCTCCGGCCGCGCGCGGGCGACCGACCGCTGCAGGGCCCGGACGGTGAGGACACCGGCGACGTGCCGCTTGTACTCGGCCGATCCGCGCTGGTCGGCGACGGGCGAGCACGCGGCGGCGGCGGCCGCGCCGGCGCGCTCGAGGACATCGTGCGTCGGGGCCTGGCCGATGAGCTCGTCACGGGCCTGGGCGCAGGCGATGTCGGCGCCGACAGCGGCCAGGGCGACCCCTGCCTCGGCGACGACTCCGTCGTCATCGAGGCTCAGCGCCGCTCCGGCGGCGGCCACCGCCCAGTCGCCGACCCGCCGGTCCACCTTCTCGTAGGCGCTCCCCGCGCGCGACCGCAGCGGCACCCGGATCTCCAGGAGCATTTCGTCGTCGGCGACGGCCGTCTGGTAGGGGCCCCGGTGAAAGTCGTCGATGTCGAGGACACGGTCGCCGTCCAGGCCGCGCACCACGGTCCGGGCGCCGATCGCCGAGCACACCGCGCCGAGGTCCTCGGACGGGTCAGCCTGGCACAGCGCGCCGCCGATGGTGCCGCGGTTACGGACGACGGGGTCGGCGATGACGCGCTCGGCATCGGTGAAGATCGCCACCCGCTCAGCCAGGAGCGGCGATTCCAACAGCTCGCGATGGCGGGTCATGGCCCCGATCCGGATCTCGTGGGTGGGTTGGGTGGGTGGGCCGATCTCCCGGATGTAGCCGAGCTCGTCCGCCAGTCCGTCGATGTCGATGAGGTATCCGGGCGTCGCCAGGCGCAGCTTCATCATCGGCAGCAGGGAGTGCCCGCCGGCGAGGATGCGCGCCTCGGGTCCAAGTTGGCGCAGCAGCTCCAGCGCGTGGTCGACGCTGGTGGCGCGCTCGTATTCAAATGGTGCCGGGACCTGCACGGAGTCCTTTCCAACAACGGGCTCCGGGCCCGGCCGCCGGGGGATGCGGCACTAGACCCTTCTCTCCATGACTAGGATTCTCGGGCCGTGTGCCGCCGTATGCAAGTTGAGTTAAGTGATCGCTTAGGCCAACCTCGATGACCCTCGCCCAGCTCCAGTCGTTCGTGCTCGTGGCGCGGCTGGGCTCCGTGAAGGCCGCGGCAGGCCAATTGGGCGTGACCGAGCCGGCCGTCTCGGTCGCGGTGGCGGCGCTGCGCAAGGAGCTCGGCGACGAGCTGTTCGTCCGCGACGGCCGCGGCATCGCGCTCACCGCCGGCGGCCGCCGCCTGGCCGCGCTGGCCTCGGAGATCCTCGGGCTGGCCGAGCAGGCCCGCCGCTCGGTCCAGGACACCCCGGGCCAGGCCCGGCTCATGCAGGTGGCGGTCACGAACGTGGTGGCCGAGCACGTCGGTCCGCTGATCGACGCCTTCACCGCCCGCGACCCGGGGCTCGACGTGGCCATCGAGTCCGTGCCCGGCGAATCGCTGGCCCAGAGGCTCGAGCATCGCCGCGCCGACATCGCCCTGGGACCGGCGCCGGCGGCCGACCGCGCCGCCACCATCGCGTCCGTGCCCTTTCTTCGCTGCCGGCTCGTGGTGGTCGCCGCCCCGGGCCACCCACTCGCAGCGCGGCGCGACATCCCGCCGGACGAGCTGACCGGCGAGCGCTGGCTGCTGGGCCCGCCCGAGTTGGACCCCACGACGGGCGCCGGTCTGCTCTTCGCCCGCACCGGCATCGCACCGGGCGACGTCATCGGCTACACCTCGCACGCCGCGGCGGTGGCCGCCGCAGCAGCCGGCGACGGCGTGGTCCTGACCCTCGCCCACACGGTGATCCCCGAGCTGCGCCGCCGGGCGCTTCAGCGGATCGACGTCCGCGGGACGCCGATGCTCGAGATGTGGCACGCGTCGACGCTCGGCTTCGGCCGCGCGTTGCCGGCGGCGCTGGCGCTGCAGCGGTTTGCCACCAGCTCCGAGGCCACGCAGGCGATCTCGACCGGCCGGGCCGGAACGGCGCCGTCACGGGCGCGGCCACGCCCGCATGTGACGCTGTGGAGCTCGGTGGCCGCCGGCTTGCGGACCGGCGAAAATACGGGCTGATCCGCCCCGGGCGGATTTGCGACAGTTAGCGGCGCATGACGCCCGTCGCCGCGCCGAAGAGGAGAATCCCATGACAGAGACCACCCGTGCGATCGCCGCCACCGTCGCCGCCCTCCCCAGCTCCGCGGCGCAGCGGTTCGGCGATCACCTGGCGGCCCGATATCACGTCGACGGAGAGTGGCGCGAGCTGAGCTACGCCGAGGCCGTGGACGTCATCCGCGAGGTGGCCCTGGGCCTCGCCGATGTGGGGATCGCGGCCGGTGACCGTGTGGGCATCCTCGCCGACACGCGACTGGAGTGGACGCTGGTCAGCTACGGCATCTCCGCGGCGGGCGGGGTCGTGGTGCCCATCTACCCCACCAACGCGCCACGGGAGTGCGCCTGGGTGCTGGGCGACTCCGGGGCCAAGGTGGTTGTGTGCGAGAACGAGGCCCAGGTGGCCAAGGTCGAGCAGGTCCGCGACGAGTTGGCCGATCTGGGCGTCGTCGTGGCGATCGAGGGCGACGCCGGGGACATGACGCTGGAGGCGCTGCGCGGGCGCGGCCGGGCGCGCGACCGCGCCGAGCTTGGAGAGCGCCAATCCCAGGTGTCGCCCGAGGATGCCTACACGATCATCTACACCTCAGGGACCACGGGCCCTCCCAAGGGGGTCGTGCTGACCCAAGCCAACGCCATGAGCGTGTGCGAGATGGTGGAGGAGATCGCCTTCATCGAGGCCGACGAGACGACCTACCTGTTTTTGCCGCTGGCTCACGTCTTCGCGCTCACCGCCCAGCTGGCCTCCTATGACCAGGGCACGGCGATCGTCTATTACGGCGGAGACACCAAGCAGATCCTCGCCGAGCTGATCGAGCACAAGCCGACGTACCTGCCGTCGGTCCCCCGCATCTTCGAGAAGCTCTACACCGCGGCGCTGAAGATGACCGAGGCCGGGTCAGAGGAGGAGCGCGAGCGATTCAGGCAGGCGGTCAAGATCGGCGTGGAGGTGCGGCGGCGGCGCGACCGCGGCGAGGAGATCCCCGGGGAGATGCAGGCCGCCTTCGACCGCGCCGAGGAGGCCCTGTATTCCCGTGTGCGCGGGCTGTTCGGCAACAACATCCGCAAGGCGGTCACCGGCGCAGCGCCGATCGCCCCCGAGATCCTCGAGTTCTTCTACGCCTGCGGCATTCCCGTGCTGGAGGGGTGGGGTATGACCGAGACGAGCGCCGTGGGCACGGTGTGCACCCTCGAGCACTTGAAGTTCGGCACCGTGGGTCGCCCGCTGCCGGGCGTCGAGATCCGGATCGCCGAGGAGGACGGCGAGATCCTCGTCCGCGGGCCCAACATCTTCCGCGAGTACTGGCGCAACCCCGAGGCCACCGCCGAGACGCTGGTCGACGGGTGGCTGCACACCGGCGACGTGGGCGCGATTGACGACGACGGCTACCTGTCGATCACCGGCCGCAAGAAGGACATCATCATCACCGCCGGCGGCAAGAACCTCACCCCGGCCAACATCGAGAACGACCTCAAGCAGAGCCGCTACATCTCCCACGCCGTGATGCACGGCGACCGGCGCCCGTACCCGGTCGCGCTCATCACGCTCGACGCCGAGGAGATCCTCCCCTGGGCCAAGGAGCGTGGGTTGCCTGAGGACGTCGGCGCGCTGGCGCGGGCCGACGAAGCCCGCGCGCTCGTGCAGGACGCGCTGGATGCTGCCAACGCGCACTACGCCCAGGTGGAGCAGATCAAGAAGTTCGCCATCCTGGAACGCGACCTGACGGTGGAGGACGGGGAGCTGACCCCGACGCTCAAGGTCAAGCGCGCGCTGGTCAACGAGCGCTTTGCCGACGTGTTCGAGTCGTTGTACTCCGGTCCGCGCTAGCCGCCTCAGATGGGCCGCGGGTTGGGGCTCGGCGGGTCGGGCGGCCCGGGAGTCGGTCCCGGCGTCGGCGGGGCCGGGTCCGGGTCCGGACCGGGGCCGGGTGGCGCGGGCGGACGGGGATCCGGCACGGGCGGCGCCGGGGTGGGAGCCGGAATGCCGGAACTGGCTTGGGATGTGTGATGGGTCACACCGGTCGCATACCCGCGCCGCCGGCCGTGACGCGTGGTGTTTCCTCGCCGCGGCGCCCGGGTACGCGACGCCACATGCGACTTCTCGTCCTCACCTCTGAGCCGGTCACCGCCGACCGGCTCCGGGACGCCCTGCCCGGCGAGGCCGACCCCACCGGCGCCGAGGTGATGGTGGTCGCGCCGGCGCTTCACAAGAGCGCGCTGCGGTTCTGGCTCTCCGATGCCGACGCTGCCATCGCACGCGCCGAGGAGATTCGCGCCGAGAGCCTCGACAAGCTCGGCGAGGCCGGCGTGTCGGCCAGCGGCGACACCGGGGAGAGCGATCCCGAGAAGGCCATCGACGACGCCCTCAAGACGTTCCCCGCCGACCGCATCCTCCTCTTCACGCATGGCGGCGACGAGAGGCGCTACCGCGAGGACGTCGACGCCGGCGCGCTCCAGATCAGGTTCGGGATCCCGGTCACGCGCAACCGGGTGTAGTGCAGCACTCGGCGCCCAGCCTCCGTGCCAGCGCGCGGGCGTTGGCGGGCGCAAAGCCGCGCCAGTCGTTGTTGAAGTACGCCCACACGGCCTGGCGCCGGCGCCACTGCGCGATCCGGCGGGCCCACTGCTCGATCTCCGCGGCCGAGTAGTTGCCGGCTCGCCCGCGCTGCCCGTAGTGGAAGCGCACGAATCGCCAGGAGGTCGTGGCCGCATGGGTCTGGAAGGGGCGCTCGGGATGATCGCCGATGGTCAAGGCCACGTCGTGCTCGCGCAGCGCCCGCATCACCGGCGCACAGAACCAGCTCTGATGCCGGAACTCGATCGTGTGCCGGCCGTCGGGCAGCGCAGCGAGCCAACCCCGGAGCCGCTGATCGTCGCGCGGGAAGTTCCCCGGCAGCTGCCACAGGACGGGCCCGAGCTTGCCGCCCTCGATGAGCGGCTCGATGCGCTCGTAGAACCGGGCCACTCCCTCGCTGAGGTCAGTGAGGCGCTTGATGTGGGTCAGGTAGCGGCTGGCCTTGACCGCGAAGGTGAAGTCCGGGGGAGTCTGCTTCACCCAGCCGGCCACCGCGTCGCGCCGGGGCAGCCGGTAGAAGGTGCTATTGACCTCCACGGTGTCAAAGCGCCGCGAGTACAGCTCCAGCCACCGGCGCTGTGGCTCGCGCTGCGGGTAGAACGTCCCGCGCCAGTCGGCGTAGTTCCAGCCCGAGCAGCCGATGCGTGCCGGCTTCATCGCGGGGGTACCGAGACGATCACCCGATGACTCTCTTGAACGAAGAAGGCGACCCGCCCCGGCCGCCGATCCCGAGGCCGAACTGGTGACGGTGACGACGCATCCGTCCGCGATTCTGCGCCATCGCGACAAGGCCGAGCGCGGCGCCGCCATGGACGCGTTCGTCTCCGATCTGCGCGCCGTGGCTGATTGGCTCGCTGACAACTGACCCGTCGGGCACCGACCACCGGCTACCCGCCAAGGAAGCGATCAACCGCAGGCCGGGTACTGCGCCAGATCCCGAGTAAAATCGGCGACCCGTCCTGCCTTAGCCGAACCTATACGTACGCCATGCTCGAAGAGTCGAAGCCCGAGATCACCCCCGCCGACGCCGAGGCGACCGTCTCCCGGCCGCTGGAGATCTCCAACGCAATCAGCCGTCTGCACAAGGAGTTCATCGGCCGTGGGCCCACCAACTCGCGCACGACGATCGACGGCAACCTCGTGGTCTGTCTGCTCGAGGGTGGTTACACCCGCGCCGAGCAGACGCTCACCGCCAACGACAAGGGAGACATTGTCGCGGCCGGGCGGCTCGGCCTCCAGGATGCGATGCGCCAGGCGATGATCGCGGCCGTTGAGCAGATCACCGGCCGCCGCGTGTACTCCTTCATGAGCGCCAACGACCTGGAACAGAACCATCAGGTGGAGGTGTTCGTCCTCACGCCCGAGCCGGGCGAGGTGGGGAACGGGCTCGGGGGCTGACGCGCCGGGCGCCGCCGATATGATGGCCGCGTTCCGGGGCCCGTCGGCTCGGCGGCGACCGGACCTGATCAGATCGATGGGAGGCACCCGGCGGCGTTCCGCCGGCGCAGACCGTCGCACAGACTTCGGACGAGGATGCGAGTGCCTGAAGTGGTGCGAATGGTCGGCGGCCGGCTTTCAGCGACGTGGCGCGTGACGGCTGACCGCGAGCCGCCCGGGAGCCTCTCGACCGACGAGTTGATGCGTCGCTACCGGGAGGCCGAGGATCCGGCGCTGCTCGAGGAGATCGTTCTCCGGTTCGAGCCTCTCGCCCGCAGCGTGGCCCGTCGCTACCATGCCCGCGGCGAGCCGCTGGAGGACCTCACCCAGGTGGCCATGGTCGGCCTGCTCAAGGCCGTCGCGCGGTTTGATCCCGACCGGGGCTTCGCCTTCACCAGCTTCGCCACGCCGACCATGCTGGGCGAGCTCAAGCGCTACTTCCGCGACAGCGGGTGGGCCGTACACGTCCCCCGGGGGGTCAAGGAGCGAGCGCTGGAGCTGGCCAACGTCACCGATCAGCTGTCCTCGAAGCTGGGACGGTCGCCGTCGCTGTCGGAGCTGGCCGAGGCGCTGCACGCCACCGAGGAGCAGACGCTGGAGGCGATCGAGGCCTACCACGCCCGCCATGCCGCGCCGCTGGAGGCCGGATCAGACGATGACGAAGCCGGCGTTCCCTCCCTGGCCGCGGTGTTGGGCGCCGAGGACGTCCGTCTGGAACAGGCCGAGTACCTGACCATCATCGCCAAGGGGGTCGAGACGCTGAGCGAGTCCGACCGCCTGATCCTCTATCTGCGCTTCGGGCGCGACCTCACCCAATCGGAGATCGCCAACCGGATCGGCACCTCCCAGATGCAGGTGTCGCGGCTGCTGCGCGCCGCGATCGAGAAGATCCGGCGCGTCAGCGGGGACACCGACGCGCCCGCTCTCGGTTGAGCGCTGTGCGCCGGCCACGACCTAGCGTGATCGAGCCGACCGCCGCCCAGATCGAGTGCTACCGCTCCGACGGCTTCCTGATCGTCGAGCGCTTCCTGAAGCCAGCGGTGCTTGACGAGCTGCGATGTCATTTCATGGCCGTGTTCGAGCACGAGTGGGAGACCGGGCTGGCGCCCGACGAGGTCAACTACACCGCGGGCGTCACCCCAGCGGACATGACGCGCCAGATGTGCAACGTGTGGAAGGCCGACCGCGTACTCGCGAGTGTGACCTTGTCTCGCCAGGTTGGGGTGTTCGCCGCGCGCGTGGCCGGCCTGTCCGGCGTCCGGCTCGCCCAGGACAACGCGATCTGGAAGCCCCCGTCGGGCAAGGCGCTGCTCTGCCACCAGGACGCGGCGTACCTGGACCACCTCGACCCTCCCAATATGACGACCTGCTGGATGGCGCTCGACGACACCGCGGCCGACACCGGCACGATCTACTACGTGCGCGGCTCGCACCGGTGGCCGCACGCCGGTCTGGGTGGGCACGTTCCACGCGCCCGACGACTGGCTGGGCCACGTGTGCGACTCGGCGTCGCCCGGGACCGAGCTCGAGCTGGTGCCGATCGAGGTGCCCGCCGGCGGGGCGGCGATCCACGACGGCTGGACCTTCCACGGCAGCCCGCCCAACGAGCGCGCCGACGCCCAGCGCCGCTCGATCATCAGCCACCTTATCTCCACCGACACCCGCTGGAACCCGGAGCGCAACCACCCGATCTACTCCCGCTACCGGCGCCCGGGCGAGGTCGAGATCGACGACGCGTTCTTCCCCGTCCTGTGGCGCGGCGGCTATCGCACGCCGTGGCTTGACGAGTACGGCATCGAGCCCGCGGCGGCCTGATCGCGGACGGCGCCGCTCAGCCGCCGGCGACGGCGGGCAGGATCGTCACCTCGTCACCGTCCTTGACCTGGGTGTCCAGGCCGTCGAGGAAGCGGATGTCCTCGCCGTCGACATACACATTGACGAACCGGCGCAGGCCGCCGTCCTCGGCGATGCGGCTGCGCAGCTCGTCGAAGCGGTCATAGAGGGAATCGAGAACCTCGCCGACGGTGGATCCGTCGACGCTGGCGGACGCCTCGCCTCCGGTGGCGGAGCGCAGCTGGGTGGGAATCTTCACGCTGACGGCCATGGCGCACATCTTAGGCGAGCGCGCCGACGCGCTCGTTGGCCGCCTCGAAGGCCGAGACCGTGGGCTCGATCTCCCACGCTGTGAACATGCCGCGCACCGCGTCGAGGGTCTTCAGGCCCTCGCCGGTGATGTAGGCGACCACCCGCTCGTCAGGGTCGATGTCGCCGCGCTGGGCCAGCTTGGCCAGCACCGCGGTAGTCACTCCGCCGGCGGTCTCGGTGAAGATGCCGGTGGTGCGGGCCAGTAGACGGATGCCCTCCCGGATCTCGTCGTCGGTGACCGATTCGATGCTGCCGCCGCTGGAGCGGGCCAGCTCGAGCGCGTAGGGCCCGTCGGCCGGGTTGCCGATCGCAAGCGACTTGGCGATCGTGTCGGGCTTGACCGGGCGGCAGAAGTCCTGGCCGTCCGCAAACGCGGTGGCCACCGGCGAGCAGCCGGCCGCCTGGGCGCCGTTGAAGGTCGGCAGGCTGCCCTGAACGAGGCCGAGATCGATCCACTCGGCAAAGCCCCGCGCGATCTTGGTGAACAGCGAGCCGGAGGCGATCGGCGCCACCACGCGGTCGGGCAGCCCCCAGCCCAGCTGCTCGGCTGTCTCGTAGGCCAGTGTCTTCGAGCCCTCGGCGTAGTAGGGGCGCATGTTGATGTTCACGAACGCCCATTCGTGGTCGCCGGAGAGCTCGGTGCACAGGCGGTTAACGTCGTCGTAGTTGCCTCGCACGCCGACCACGTTGGTGCCGTACACGCCAGTGGCCAGGATCTTCTGCTCCTCGAGGTTGGAGGGGATGAAGACGTAGGACTCCAGGCCCGCCGCCGCCGAGTGGGCGGCGACGGCGTTGGCGAGGTTGCCGGTGGAGGCACAGGCGATCGTTTCGAACCCCAGCTCGCGGGCGCGCGCCAGCGCCACCGACACCACGCGGTCCTTGAACGAGTGCGTCGGGTTGGCGGCGTCGTTCTTGATCCAGACCTCCCTGAGGCCCAGGCGCTCGGCCAGCTGGTCGGCGCGAAGCAACGGCGTCCACCCGGCGGGCAGGTGGCCCTGCGGGAGCGTCTGCACCGGGAGGAAGTCCCCGTAGCGCCACAGCGAGTGCGGGCCGGCCTGGATGCGCCGGCGCAGGGCCTCGGGGTCGGCGGCCTCGGGCCCGCCCCACGTGGCGTAGGCAACCTCGAGAGGCCCGAAGCAGCGCTCGCACACGTACCGCGCGTCAAGCGGATAGACCGACTGGCATTCCTTGCAGCGAAGCGACTCTGGCGGCATATGAAAAAACCTCCGCCGGGGTCAGTGGTCGGAGGTCGATGAAACCGCCCTGCCACATCTCCCAGGCCTTTGTAGTTGGAAGCCTGATGGAATTGGCACCTTTCCCTTGCGGGAGGTTGCCGGGGTTTCACAGGGCCATATCCCTCCACCCCTCTCGATGCGTACTGCTATGTGTGGGGCAGTATATCGGTGCCCGGCGCCGAACTCTGTACCGTCCTGCCGACCCATGGCCACCGCCTCGTCCGACCCCTTGGCGCGCCTCGAGGCGATCCTCGATCTGGAGCAGTCCGCTGCGCCCAGCCGCCGGATGCTGGTGATCGTCAACCCGTACGCGACGACCGTGTCGGACCGCCTCAAGAACCTCGTGGTCTACGCGTTGCGCGGTCGCTACGACGTCCATGCGGTGGACACCGAGGCTCGCGACCATGCCACCGAGCTGTGCCGCGAGGCGGCATCAGAAGGCTATGACGTGGTGGTCGCGTTCGGTGGCGACGGCACCGTCAACGAGGCCGCCAACGGCCTGGTCGGATCCGACACGCCGCTGTGCTGCCTTCCGGGCGGGCGGGCCAACGTCTACTGCCGCATGCTGGGTATCCCCGCCGACGTCGTGGACGCCACCGAGCATCTGCTGGCGATGGCCGATGACTGGTGCCCGCGCCGCGTCGACGTCGGCCGCGTCAACGACCGTTACTTCACCTTCTCCGCGGGCGCCGGGCTCGACGCCAGCGTCGTGGAGATCGTCGACGCCCATCCCCGGCTCAAGGCACGGCTGGGCGAGTGGTACTACACGTGGGCCGCGGTCAAGACGTTCAATCGCCGCTATCTCGTCCACCCGCTCCGCCTGCGTGCCCAGATCGGCGAGGAGACTGTGGACGGCGTCACCGCGATCATCCAGAACGCCCACCCCTACACGTACTTCGGCGACCGCGCGGTCCGCATGGCCGAGGGCGCATCGCTAGACGGCGGCGACCTGGCCGGCATCGTCCTGCGCCGGGCCAGCCCCCTCGATGTCCCTTCGATCGGCTGGCGGGCGCTGTCGGGCCGCGCCCACGTGGTCGGCCATCGGCACGTGCATGGGTTCAGGGACGTGGGCGAGGTGCGCGTCACCAGCCTCGACGACCGCCCCCTGCCCCTCCAGGTCGACGGCGATTACATCGGCGCCGTGCAGCAGGCCGTGTTCACCAGCGTGCCCCGGGGCATCCTCGTCGTGTCCTAGGGCATCTGATGCCTCGCCGGTCTCTCCCCGTCATCCTGTCGGTCGCTGCGGCGGCGGTCGCGCTCGCCCAGGCGCAGGCCGCCCCGACCACGGGCAACCCACAGACTCTTCCCGGCACCAGCTGCCCCGTGTTCCCGGCCGACAACCCGTGGAATCAGAGGGTGGACCGGGTTCCCGTGGCCTCGGACTCCGCGGCGCTCATCGCCGGCATCGGCCTGGACAACCGCGTCCACCCCGACTTCGGGACCGTCTACGCCGGTGCCCCCAACGGCATCCCCTACGCCGTCGTCACCAACCACACCCGGCGCGTCCCGGTCAGCTTCCAGTACGCCTCGGAGTCCGATGGCCACCGCTATCCCCTGCCGCGCCACGTCCCGATCGAGGGCGGCCCGCGCTCGAGCGGTGACCGCCACGTCATCGTCGTCAACCGGGACAGCTGCACCGAGTATGAGCTCTTCGCCGCCTACCCGCACAACGCGGGCGCCCGGTGGAGCGCCGGCTCGGGCGCGATCTTCAACCTGCGCTCGGACAAGCTGCGTCCGGCGGGCTGGACCTCGGCCGACGCGGCCGGGCTGCCGATCCTGGCCGGCCTGGCCATCTACCGCGAGGCGGCCGCGGGCGCCATCCGCCACGCCCTGCGCTTCACCGCGCCGTGCACGGCGCCTCGCTACGTCTACCCCGCCCGCCACGAGGCGGGGAGCTGCCATGGCCCCGACGCGCCACCCATGGGCCTGCGCGTCCGCCTGAAGGCGAGCGTGAACATCTCCCGTCTGTCCCGTCAGGCCCGGATCGTTGCCCAGGCGCTGAAGACCTACGGGATGATCCTCGCCGACAACGGCAGCCCGTGGTTCATCTCGGGGGCCCCGAGCCCCCACTGGAACGACGACGCGTTGCACCAGCTCGACCAGCTGTCAGGGCGCGACTTCGAGGTCGTGGACACCAGCTCGCTGCCCCATCCCGGGCGCTGACTGTGCTGACAGGGGGGTGAATACCTCCCCGCTGGAGCCTCTTTAACTACATGGAGCCATCGCGTGCACGAAGCGTCCAGCTGACTGACGCCGATCGGGCCCTCCTGACCTTCGCGGCCGAGCACCGCTTCGTCCTCTGCGCCCAGGTGGCGCTGCTGCTGGCCGTGAGCGACGCGACGGCCGGGGCGCGGTTGCGGCGTCTGGGGCGCGCGGGGTACCTGCGCCGCGTCCGCGAGCTGCATCGCGGGCCGGCGTGGCATCAGATCACCGCCTCCGGGCTGCGCGCCGTCGGCTGCGAGCTGCCCGCGCCGCGCGGGTTCGATCTGGCCACGCACCGCCACGACGCCGGGCTGGCGTGGCTGATGCTGGCGGCGCGCGCGGGCCGCTTCGGCGACGCCCGGCGGGTGGTCTCCGAGCGCGAGATGCGCTCCGGCGACGGGCGCGCCCCGGCGACGGCGCCACGCTACGGGGTGCGCCTGGGCGGGGTGGGCCCGGGCGGGCGCGACCGGCTGCACTACCCCGACATGGCGATCGTCACCAGCACAGGGCACCGCGTGGCCTTCGAACTCGAGCTCTCCACCAAGGAGCCTGTGCGCCGCGCGCGGATCCTCACCGGGTATGCCGCCGACCACCGCATCGACGCGGTCGTCTACCTCGTGGACCGCCCGGCGGCGGCCTGCGCCATCGACCGCTCGGTGCGGCGCCTTGGGCTGCGCGAGCTGGTGACCGTCCGGCAGGTCGCCATCGCCGCCGGCGCGCTGGCACCGCAGCCGGGGCGCGGCGCCGACCGCGTGGGCGCCCGCCGTCTCGCGCCGGAGGCAGCGCGGTGAGCCCCGAGTCCCGGCGCAGCTCCGCGGAGCGCCGCTACGGCAGTCTGGCGCTGTACATCGCGGTGCTGGCGGCACCCTCAGTGGGGGTGGCGGTCGGACTGCTGGCCGCCGGCCTGGCCGTGATGCTGGCGCCCGCGCTCATCCGTGCCGCGGTGGCACGCGCCGGCGACCGCGCGTCGAGCGACGACGCCGACCGTTCGGTGGTGCTCGGCAGCGACCCCCGCGGGCGGGTGGTGGCGCTGTCGGATCACCAGCTCGCCGCGCACGCCCTGATCGTCGGCGCCAGCGGGGCCGGCAAATCGACCACGATGCTCGGGATCCTCACCACGCAGGTCCGCCGAGGCCGGCCGGTGATCGCCATCGACATGAAGGGCTCGCCGGCGTTCGCCGCGGCGCTGGAGCGGGCCAGCGTGGCGGCGGGGCGCGGCCTGCGGATCTGGTCCCCCGACGGCCCGGGCCACTGGAATCCGCTGGCCTACGGCAACGCCACGGCGCTCAAGGACAAGCTGATCGCGACCGAGCGCTTCTCTGAGCCCCACTATCAGCGCGCGGCCGAGCGCTACGTGCAGACCGTGCTGCAGGTGCTCCATGCCCGGGGCCCGGGGACGCCGGCGCGACTGGACGAGGTGGTGGCGCTGATGGAGCCGGGGCGGCTGGCCGCGGCGCTGCGCGGCGTGCGGGGACCGTTGGCCGAGCGCGTGGAGGACTACCTGGGCAGCCTGACCGGCGATCAGGTCAGCGCCGCCCGCGGGCTGGGGACGCGGCTGGCGCTGCTGAGCGAATCCTGCGCCGGGCCCTACCTCATGCCCGGCGGCCGCCCGGAGACGTCGATCGACCTGCGCGCGGGCCTGGACGGCGGGGACGTGATCCTGTTCAGCCTCAACGCCAGCGTCTACGGCAAGCTCGCGGCCCAACTGGGCGCGCTGGCGATCCAGGATCTCGTCAGCGCCTCGGGGTACCGCCTCGCCGGTGCCGAGCGCGCAGCGGTGCCGGCCACAATCGCCATCGACGAGTTCTCCGCCCTGGGTGACGACCACCTCCTCGCGCTCTTGGCGCGGGCCCGCGAGTCGGGCATCAGCGTCCTCACCGCCACCCAGGAGATGGCCGACCTCCAGCGTGCCGCGCCGGGGTTCCGCGATCAGGTTCTGGGGATCGTCGGGGTGAAGATCGCCCACCGCCAGGACGTGCCCGAATCGGCAGAGACGATCGCGAAGATGGCCGGCACCCGGTGGGTGTGGGACGAAACCCGGCACGTGCGGGGCCTGCTGACCGCCGGCGGCGGCGCGCGGGCGAGCCGGCGTCAGGTGGAGCGATTCCTCGTCGACCCCAACGAGATCAAGACGCTCCCGGTCGGCCACGCCGTGGCCCTCACCAAGCTCCCGACCGCGGACGTGCGGCGGGTGCGCGTGGCGCGAACGCCACCGCCAGCGCGTGCGGCGGGAGAGCGCGACCCTCTCAGCCGGGACTAGTGGGTGATATCTGCTGCCCACTTACGCTGCGGCGAGGTGCGTGGCGAACGTCAACGACGTCTATCGAGGATGGGTCGGGGTAGCCCGGAACGCTCGGGCGGACCTTTGGTAGATATTCCCTCTCTGAGTGGCTGTCGCATAAAGGAGCGGGACGCGTCGTAGCACGAGTCGACGATCGCGGCGGGCGCCGACAGCGGCTACAGCGCCGCTGCGGCCTGCCGCATGACGCTGGGACGAAAGGCGCCGGAAATCGGCGCTTTCTGTCCCAGCGTGGCCTCCCGGATGCAGGCGCAGATGACCAGCCGCGCCGCTCACCGCCGTCATCGTCCTCAGGAAGTCGTGGATTTGTGCGACAGCGACCTGAGCTCAACTGTCTCCCAAAAGTACTTGCAAAACCCCGCGTCCATGCGCCACCAGGCCCCCAGAGGAGTGGGTCAAGAGCGGAGCTTGGACTACCCGGCGCCGGGGGTGACGCGGTAGGCGTCGAAGACCGCGTCGATGTTGCGCAGGCGGTTGATCGCCTGATCGAGCGTGCGGGTGTCGCCGACCTCGACCACGAACCGGTTCTTGACCATCGGGTGGTTGACGGTGCAGCGGGCGTCGAGGATGTTGATGCCGGCCTCGGCGAAGGTGCGCGACATGTCCTCCAGGAGGCGATGGCGGTCCCACCCGTCCACCTCGATCTCGACGCGGAACGAGGTCTCGGCGTCTCCGTCCCAGGAGACGTTGGTGAAGCGCTCGGGGTCCTTGCGCAGCACCGCCACGTTGGGGCAGTCCTCGCGGTGGATGGTGATCCCGCGGCCGAGTGAGATGTAGCCGACGATCGGGTCGCCGGGCACCGGGCGGCAGCACTTGGCCAGGCGCAGCATCACCTCGTCGATCCCCTCGACGGCGATGCCGTAGCGCGACGAGGAGGTGGTCGGGCGGGTGCGCCGGCGGCTGGTCTGGATGAGGTCGTCGGCGGCGGTCGGCTCGGACTCCGCCGCCTCGCCCTGCTTGAGGCGCTGGAGCACCTTGTTGACGACGGTGGTGGCCGAGACCTTGGCGCCGCCCAGCGCGATGTAGAAGTCGTCGCCCTTGCGGAAGCCCATCTCGCGGATGACGTCGGCCAGCAGCGGCGAGCCGACCAGCTTCTGTGCCGGCAGGCCCGCCTTGCGCAAGGCCTCCTGGAGCAGTTCGCGTCCGCTGTGCTCCGTGTCACGGCGGCTCTCGGCCTTGAACCAGGCCTTGATCTTGTTGCGGGCACGGGTCGTCTTGACCAGCGCCAGCCAGTCGCGGGAGGGCCCGCGCTCGCGCTTGGAGGTGAGCACCTCGACGATGTCGCCCGAGCGCAGCTGGTAGGAGAGCGGGACGATCTTGCCGTTGACCTTGGCGCCGACGCAGCGGTGGCCGACGTCAGTGTGGATCTCATAGGCGAAGTCCAGCGGCGTGGAGCCCGCCGCCAGCGACTTGACTTCGCCCTTGGGTGTGAACACGAAGACCTCGTCCTCGAACAGGTCGACCTTGAGGTTCTCCATGAACTCCTTGGGGTCGGCCATGTCCTGCTGCCAGTCCATGAGCGAGCGCAGCCACTTGAGCTTGCCGTCAGAGTCACGCGGGGCGCGGACGCCGTCGGCGCCGACCGCGCCCTCCTTGTACATCCAGTGCGCGGCGATCCCGAACTCGGCGAGTTCGTGCATCTCGCGGGTGCGGATCTGGATCTCCAGCGGCCGGCCCTGGGGCCCGATCACCGTCGTGTGCAGCGAGGAGTACATGTTGAACTTCGGCATGGCGATGAAGTCCTTGAAGCGGCCCGGCAGCGGCTTCCACAGAGAGTGGATGACACCCACCGCGCCATAGCAGTCCTTCACCGTGTCGACGATCACACGCATCGCCGTCAGGTCGTAGATCTCGTTGAACTCGCGCCCCTTCTTGGTCATCTTGGCGTAGATGGAGTAGAAGTGCTTGGCGCGGCCGGAGATGTCGGCGTGGATGCCCAGCTCGGCCAGCTCCTCGGCCACGATCTCGCCCGCCTCGTTGACGTAGCGCTCACGCTCACCGCGTTGCTGGGCCACCAGCCCCTTGATGTCGTTGTACTTGCGAGGGTGCAGGGTCTGGAAGGCGAGGTCCTCCAGCTCCCACTTGATGGCGTGGATGCCGAGACGGTGCGCGATCGGCGCGTAGATGTCCAGGGTCTCGCGCGACTTCTCCAGCTGCTTCTGCTTGGACATGGCCGAGATCGTGCGCATGTTGTGCAGGCGGTCGGCGAGCTTGATGAGGATGACCCGGATGTCGGTGGCCATCGCCACCACCATCTTGCGGTAGTTCTCGGCCTGGGCCTCGTCGCGCGACTGGAAGGTCAGGTTGTCGAGCTTGGTGACGCCGTCGACCAGCACGGCGACCTCCTCGCCGAAGGTCTCGCCCACCTCCTCCAGGGAGGCGCTGGTGTCCTCGACGGTGTCGTGCAGCAGCGCGGCGCACAACGTCTCGGTGTCCAGGCGCATGCCGGCGCAGATCTTGGCCACGCCGACCGGGTGGATGATGAACTCCTCCCCCGAGAGGCGGCGCTGGTCGGCATGGTGCACACAGGAGTACGCGAAGGCCGCCTCAACCCGGTCGCGGTCGACCGCAAGCGCCTGGTCGGCGTGCTCCTCGACGATCGCGAACAGGTCTCCCAGCAGCCGCTGCTCGGACGGCGACAGCTCGGGGTTGTCGACCACCGTGTCGCCGGGGGCGACGGCGAGGCCGTCCACACGCGGGCGATCGGAGGCCAGCACCGTGGAGACGCCGTCGGAGTCCGCCTTGTGCTTCGGCGGCTTGACGCTGTCACCCGCGTCGCCGCGACCGATGGCCCGGCTCAGGCGCCGGCTCGATGATTTGCGCTGTTCAGGTATCGCTGACCGTCCTCGTACACCTGAGAATAGAACCTGAAGGCGGCGGAGCGGTGAAGCTCGGTCGGCGCATGATCGAGGATGGCAAGGGCCGGCGGGTCGCGGTCCAGACGCACCAGCGCAAGCTCTGAGAGCACGCGCACGAGCCGTCCCGCCAGCCGCGCCGAGCGGCCTGGGATTCCGTCTCCGCGCAGCAGCCGCTCCAGCTCGGCCCCCTCCGCCCGATCACTGGCGCGGAGCGCCCGGTAGACCGAGGCGAGTGAGTCGCGCAGCGCGTACTCGTGCTCGTGCAGTTGGCGGGCGAAGCGCAGCTCGGGCTCGCCCCAGGCCAGCGTCGCGATGCCCTCGCCCGACCGCAGCGCCCGCTCGCTAGCGGTCCTCGCGGGCGGGTCGAGCGCCACCACGTGCGCATAGGCGAGCGCCGGCGAGGGGTCGCGCTCGACCTCGGCGTAGGCGGCGAGGGTGAAGCCGCCCACGCGCTCGCGCAGACCGCGCTGCCGGCGCGCCACGTCGGCGCACAGCGCCAGGACCGGCTCACCACCCGCCACCGCGTCCACGAGGACCGCCAGCGGGCTGTGCCCGCGGCAGTCCACCACCACACGGGTGGCGCCGGTCCCGCGCGCCGGTCCCGCGGCCGGCTCCAACGCCGCATCGACCTCGGCGAGCACCGCATCCAGGTAGCGGTCGGCCGCGGGGAGAGCGCTGATCGGGGCCGGGGCGCACGGTTGGGCGTGGCGCAGCACCAGCCGTGGCTCCACCGCGCCGTTCCAGGCGTTGCGCTCCAGCCGAAACGTCGCATCCAGCGGCCGGTCCGGGTCGTCGGTGACGGTCCCGTCGCAGCCGAAGGCCACCGCGCGGGCCCGGACGCCCCCGGAGGTGACCGAGAAGCGGGCGTGCCGGCCCTCCCCCATCGCCCGCACGTCATCAAAGCGCCCGCCGGGGACGAGCAGGCGCGGTGAGGGATTGCCCATTCCGCAGGGCTCCAGGCGCTGGAGCTCGTCCGCCAGCCCCAGGCCGAGCTCGTGGCCGGAGACCACGGCGTCCACCCGCTCGACGGGCTCGAGCAGGTCGGGCGTGAGGACCGCGTCGGCGTGGGCTTCGAACGCCGCCCGGAAAGCCGTGAGCGCTCCGGCGTCGATGGTCAGCCCGGCGGCGGCGCGGTGGCCGCCGTAGCGACGCAGGTGCGCCGACCCCGCGTGCAGGGCGCCCAACAGGTCGAAGCCGGGGATGCTGCGGCCCGAGCCGCCCCCCGTGTCACCCTCGAGCGCCACGAGCACCGCTGGGCGGTGGTGGCGCTCGACGATTCGCGAGGCGACGATCCCGACGACGCCCGCGTGCCAGTCCTCAGACCACAGCACGTAGCCGGAGCGTGGCCCGAGCTCGGCCACCTGGGACTCGGCCTCCCACAGGATGCGCTGCTCGACCGCGCGGCGCTCGACGTTGACCGCGTCGAGCTCGGCGGCGATGGCGCGGGCCCGCGCCGGGTCCGCGCACAGCAGCAGCTCAAGCCCGGCGTCGGCGCGCCGCAGCCGGCCCGCGGCGTTGATGCGCGGCGCCAGCCGGAAGCCGAGCGTGCCCGTGTCCAACGCGCTCGGGTCCGCGCGCGAGACGGCCATAAGCGCCCGCAGCCCGGGCTTACCGGTGGCTGCCAGCGCGGCCAGGCCCTGACGCACGAGCCGGCGGTTCTCGCCGGTGAGCGGGACGAGATCGGCCACGGTGGCCAGGGCCACCATGTCGAGATCCTCGTCGGCCGTGCCGGCGCCGAGGGCGGCGGCGAGCTTGTAGGCCACCGCAGCCCCGCACAGCGTCGAGCACGGGTAGTCACAGAGTGCGGGATGCACGATCGGGCAGTCGGGCAGCACGTCGTCGGCACGGGGAGCGTGGTGATCGCAGACGACGACGTCGAGGCCGGCCGCTGTCGCGGCCGCGACCTCGTCCACCGCCGTGATGCCGCAGTCGACGGTGACGATCAGCGCCGTGCCGCGGTCGGCCAGGCGGGCCACCGTGGCCGCCGACAGGCCGTAGCCGTCCTCGGCGCGGCTGGGCAAAAACCACCCGGCGTCGGCGCCCAGATCGCGCAGCGCCCGGATCATGATCGCGGTGGCGCAGACGCCGTCCACGTCATAGTCGCCGTGGACGACGATGCGCCCGCCGGCCGCGACGTGTCCGCGGATGACGTCCATCGCTCGCTCAATGCCGGCGAACGCCGACGGGTCGTGCTCCTCGCGGGCATCGAGGAAGCGACGCGCCTGCCCCGGCTCGCCGAGCCCGCGGCGGACGAGGATCTGTGCCAGCACGTGGCCGACACCCAGCTCGCGCTCGAGCGTCAGGGCCTCCGCCGCCCGGTAAGCGGGGATCTCGAGCCGGGGGCGGGCGGCTGGTACGGGCCCGGACGGAGCTGGCTCGGCCACCCGCAGGGCGAGCGGCCCGGCGCCGGGTTCGATGGCGGGGAGCGGTTGGGCGAGCGCGGCGGCCTGGATCATCGGGCGCCAGCGTAGGCGCCCCCTCAGACGGACCGGGGCGTCAGAAGCTGACGGGACCGGCGTGGCCCGCGCGCTCGCGGCGGACGCCCTCCGCGTACACGAGCCCGATTCCGATCAGCGCGCCGGGAATGGCCTCCAGCGCGGTGGCGATGGTCGTGTCGTGGCGGCCGGGGATGTTAAAGCCGTTTACGATAAGGCCGAACAGCACGGCGCCGAACAGTGCGCCGAGGAAGGCGCCCACGATCCCGCCCCAGGAGCGGTCGGGCATCCAGATGGTGAAGTGCCACAGCGCCAGGCCCATCATCACCCAGGCGAGCGCCCCCATCAGCGACGCCTCCCGTGGCGGCGGTTGCGCCCGCTTCCCTTGCCCGTGGACCGGCCCGGCTTGGGAGAGCGCGCGATGCCGCCCTCCTCGGCCTCGTCCGGGGCGTGCTGGAAATCCTCGCCGGCGAGCGGCTGATCCAGATCGACGTCGGCGTCGGGCGGGGTGGGTGGCGGGGCCGGGGTGCGTGGTGGTGGTGGAGCCGGGCTCGGGGGCGGAGTGGGCGCGGCCGCCTGACCCCCGCCGTTGCCGGCGTTGCGCGGGGCGCGGCCCGCGCGGCCGCCCTGGCCATCGCGGGTGCGGGCCAGGCGCTTGGTCAGCGTGGACGTCGGCCGCGTCGGCTCGGCCTCCTCCTCGGCGATGTCGCGCTTCATCTGCTCGAACTCGGCGGCGCTCACGCCCTCGGGCTCGGGGGCGGTGATGCGGCCGGCGCGGCGCCGTGCGCGACCGCGGTCCGGTTCGACATCGGACCCCGAGGAGGCGTACGCCGGGACCATGCCGTACTCGGTCTGGATGCGCTCGCGGCGGTGGCGATAGAGAGACTCGCGCTCCTTCCAGTGGGTGAGCACGGGAGAAGCGATGAAGATCGACGAGTAGGCGCCCGACGCGACGCCGATAAGCAGGGCGAAGGCGAAGTCCTGGAGCGTCGAGCCGCCGAACAGCAGGAGCGCCAGGATCGGCAGCAGCGTGCACGACGTGGTCGCCAGCGACCGGGTCAGCACCTCGGACATGGAGCGGTTGACGATCTGCGAGAAGGCAGCTCTGGGCATCCGCGGGATGTTCTCTCGCACCCGGTCGAACACGATGATCGTGTCGTAGAGGGAGTAACCCAGGATGGTGAGCAGGGCCGCGACCGTGTCGACCGTCACCTGCCTCCCGGTCAACGCGTAGACGCCGCTCGTGATCAACACGTCGTGCATCAGGGCGATGAGGACCGGCACCGCGAACTTCCAGTCGAAGCGCAGCGCCACATAGGCCGAGATGACCAGCAGGGAGGCGATGATGGCGATCACTGCGCTGTGGGCGACGGTGCGCCCGAACGTCGGGCCCACCGTGTCGGAGGAGAAGCCCGTGACGCCGTATTTGGCGTTGAGCGCCTGTTGGACGTTGTTGGTGCTCGCCAGGGGCTTGGAGGTGATCTGGAACTGGGTGCCCTTGCCGCCGATCTCCTGGACGACCGGGTCGGACACTCCCTCACCGGAAACGACCGACCGGATCGACGACGCGGTTGCGGGATGGTTCAGGGCCACGTCGATGCGGGCGCCCGAGGTGAAGTCGATGCCGAGGTTGAGCCCGCGGCCGCCGATAGCCAGCGCGCCGATCAGCAGGATGACGCCCGACAACGAGAAGAAGTACTTGGAGGCGCCCATGAAGTCATAGCGCCAGACGCGGTGCTTGCCCCCGGCGCCGAGCGCCGAGGGCCGCGCGATCGTCCGCGAGTCGCTCATCGTCATGAGGATCGCCTGGGTGGCCAGAACCGCCGTGAACAGCGACACGATCACCCCGATGCCCAGCGTGAAGGCGAAGCCCTGCACGTCAGACGTCGCCAGCACGAACAGGATGAACGCGGTCATGATCGTGACCACGTTGGCGTCGATGATCGCGGTGAGGCCCTTCTTGTAGCCGGTGGCGATCCCGGCGCGGATCGAGCGCCCGGCGCGGATCTCCTCCTTGACGCGCTCGAAGATGACAATGTTGGCGTCCGCGGCCACGCCGATGGTGAGGATCAGACCGGCGATGCCCGCCAGGGTCAGCGTGATCGGGATGAGCTTGATCAGCGCGTAGAAGTAGAGGCCGTACACCGCCAGGCCCGCGACGGCGATGACGCCGAGGATCCGGTAGTAGGCGATGAGGAAGATGGCGACGACGAGCAGGCCGATGGCGCCGGCGACGAGGCCCTGATGCAACGCCTGCTGGCCCAACGTGGCCGAGACCTGCTGCTCGGAGATCCGCTTGAGGTTGATCGGCAGCGCGCCGAGCCGCAGCTGCGTGGCCAGATCCGAGGCCGTCTGGCTGGTGAAGCCGCCGGTGATGTCCGCGCCGCCACCGCCGATGATCCCGTCCGGGTACTGCTTGAAGTTGATCGACGGGACGGTGACGAGCTGGTTGTCCAACGCGACCGCGAAGTGCTGGTCGTACGTATTGCCACCGAGGCTGACGTTGGCGCCGCGATGCGCGATCTGGCCGGTGACCCTCTCGAACGCCGACTGGCCCTTGCCGTTGAAGCCGAAGGTGACGTCGGGCGAGCCGGTCTGGTCAGTGCTCGGCTGCGGGTTGGTGATGTCGGTGCCGCTCAGCGCGACGTTGTCGCGCAGCACGAAATACTCCGCGTTGGGGCTGCCCGGCTTGACCTGATTCGACGCCGAGGGGTTGGCCGCCTGGAGCACGACGGTGCCCTGCGGCACCTTCACGAGCTCGGTCTCAGCCTTGGTCACCCCGGCCGGCAGCGACTGGTACACGTCGGGCAGGCTTGAGTCCGGGCCCGCCAGCAGGCAGTGCTGGCCCTGCACGGGCGTGGTGCCGTTGGCCTTGGCCGCGGCCTCGCAGGCGGCGCTCCCGGGCGCGCCGAACAGATAGTAGGCCGGCCCCTTGCGCGACTGGGTCGGCGACAGGGGCTCTGGCGGCTGCTTGGCCGCGAGCGTGGTTGCCTCGTACAGCGGCACCCCGCCCGCCCCGGGCACCCCGGGACCGTTGCCCGCTCCCTGGCTGATCGTGACGGCAGTGGGGTCCTGCGTGATGAGCTGCTCCTGCACCGTCTTGCCGTTCGGCGTCAGGACATTGGCCTCCCAGTCATAGAAGTGCAGCTGGGCGGTCTGGCCCACCTCGTTCTCGGCGCGGGCGACGTCGTGGACGTCGGGCAACCCCACGGTGATCAGGTTGTTGCCGGTCGTCTGGATCGACGGCTCCGACACGCCGAGCTGATCGACGCGGGAGCGCATGATGTCGACGGCACGGTTGAGCGCGTCCTGTGTGACGTGCGGGGTCTGGGGACTGGGCTCGCCCTGGTAGACGAGCTCGATGCCGCCCTTGAGGTCGAGCCCGAGGATCGTCTTCTGGGTGAGCAGCACGAACACCGAGGCGGCCATCAGTCCCATCACGAGGAGCAGGACAAAGCCGTGACGCTGGCGATCTGACATCAGCTACGACGGATGCTAATGGCTGGGGCGCGAGGCGGGGCCGACGCGCGGCTATTGATGGTTGGTAGGGGTCAGCACGACCAGGAGGCCCCCCTCATCATCGTCGTATGCAGGGAAGATGTCGGCGACCGCGTGGGCGGGCAGATCGTGCTCGGCGTGGACCTCCACCGGCTTGCCCTGCACGCGGACCTCCCACTCCAACACGGTGCCGACGTGATCGGCCCCATCGTCGAAGCGCAGCCCGAGGACCTCGCGGACGGGCCGACCGATCGCCTGCTCGGTCTTGAGCCCCGTCAGCTCGAACGAGCCGCGCCCGCAGTCCACGATCCGCCCGTCGGAGTCGCACGCGAAAAAGGCGGCGTTGGGCGCCGGGTAGTAGTCGTCCAGGAGCTCGAACAGGTAGGCGAAGCCGCACTTCTCGCAGCCGCGGGCCTCGCGGCGAAAGCCGGCGTTGCGGTCGGTCCCCATCGACCGGTTGCCGCAATGCGGACAGATGAAGTAGTGCTCGCGCGCCATCGGCGCCTCAGGATAGAGGGACGTGCTTAGGAGTAGCCGAAGAAGCCGCGGCACTGACGGCGGCCTTGCAGAGCTCAGATCAGGCGTGCCTGGGCCGGCGCGGATGCGGCGGGCGCGAGGCCCAGGTGGGCGAACGCCCGGGGCGTCGCCGCCCGGCCGCGGGGCGTGCGCTCGATGAGGCCGCGTTGCAGCAGGTACGGCTCGTAGACATCCTCGACCGTGTCCTGCTCCTCCCCCACCGCGACCGCCAGCGTCGACAGGCCGACCGGACCGCCGCCGAACTTCTCGCAGATCGCACGCAGGATCTCACGATCCAGGCGGTCAAGACCCTCCTCGTCGACCTCGAGCAGGTCCAGCGCCGCCGCCGCCACCGGCTCGGTGACCAGCCCGCCGTGGCGCACCTCCGCGTAGTCCCGGACGCGGCGCAGCAGCCGGTTGGCGACCCGCGGGGTGCCGCGGCTGCGCTGGGCGATGGCCACCGCCCCGGCGGCCTCGATCTCCACGCCGAGCAGCCGCGCCGACCGGGTCACGATACGGGCGAGGTCATCGGGCCCGTAGTGCTCGAGCCGGTGCTGGATCCCGAAGCGATCGCGCAGCGGCGTCGTCAGCAGGCCGGCGCGGGTGGTCGCCCCGATCAGCGTGAACGGCGGCAGCGGCAGCGTCACGATGCTGGCTCCCGCTCCCTGACCGACCGTGATGGGAAGCACGCCGTCCTCCATCGCGGGATAGAAGGTCTCCTCGAGCGCCCGGGGCAGGCGGTGGACCTCGTCCACGAAGAACACGGCGCGCGCCTCCAGCGCGGTCAGAAACGACGCGATGTCGCCCTTGCGCTCCAGCGCGGGGCCGGCCGTCTGGACGAACGGGACGTCGAGCTCGGCGGCGACGATCTGGGCCAGCGAAGTCTTGCCCAGCCCCGGCGGGCCGGCCAGCAACACGTGGTCCAGCGCCTCGCCGCGCGTGGCAGCTGCCTCAATGGAGACGGCGAGCTGATCCCGGATGGCCTCCTGGCCGATGAAGTCCTCCAGGCGGCGCGGGCGCAGCGAGCGGTCGAGCTCCAGCTCGTCGCCGGCCACCTCCTCAGCGTCCTGGATACGTGTCCCACCCTCCCCGCTCATCGGCGCGCGCTCCGCAGCGCGTGGGCGATCAGCTCCTCGGTGCTCTGACCCGCGGCGCCCTCCAGCAGCCCGTCGATCTCGGGGGCGCTGTAGCCCAGCCCAAGCAGCGCCTCGCGCGCCACAGTGGCCGGATCGTCCGAGCGGGTCACGGTGATGGAGTCCTCGGGCAGGGTGGCGCCGACCTTCTCGCGCAGCTCGACGATGATCCGCTCCGCCGTGCGCTTGCCCACGCCCGGTGCCGCCTGCAGGCGGGCGGCGTCGCCGGCGGCGACGACCCGGAGCAGCTCTCGCGGCGGCGCCCCCGACAGCACGGCCAGCGCGACCTTGGGGCCCACCGCCTGAACGCTCAGCAGCATCAGGAACAGGTCGCGCTCCTCCTCGGTGGCAAAGCCGTAGAGCGCCAGCGCGTCGTCGCGGACGATGAGATGCGTATGCAGCAGCACGTCGCGTCCGACCGCCGGCACGTGCTTGAGGGTCTCCGCCGACACCGCCAGCCGGTAGCCGACGCCGCCGCAGCTGACGACCACGTGGTCACCGCGGCGCACCGCCACCGTGCCCGAGAGGAGCGCGATCACGCCGACGCTCCCGCGACCGCGCGGGCCAGCGGCGAGTGGTTGAGATGGCAGATCGCTACCGCCAGGGCATCGGAGACGTGGTCCGGGGTCGGCGCCGTCGCCAGGCCGAGCAGCCGCGTCACCATGCGAGCCACCTGCTCCTTGCCGGCGCGCCCGTTGGCGCACACGGCCCCCTTGACCTGCTGGGGGGTGTAGGACCGGGTCGGCACGCCCCGCTGGCCGGCGGCGAGCAAGATCACGCCGCGCGCCTGGCCCACGGCGAACGCTGTGCGGACGTTGGCGCCGAAGTACAGCTCCTCGACGGCCACCGCCTCGGGCTGGTGCTCGTCGAGCAACTCGCCGACCCGCTGGTGGATGTCCGCCAGCCGCCGCTCCAGCGGCACCCCGGCGCGGGTCTGGATTATGCCCTCGTCCACCGCGCGCAGCCGCGATCCGACGCCGCGCACGACGCCGTAGCCGGTGCTGGCGGTGCCGGGATCGATGCCGAGGACAAGCATGCGACAGACATTCTCCGCGGGCGCCCGGACGCCTCCCCGGCTCGGGCGCCGACGACTGTTAGATCTCTGTCAAAGCCTCGCCGGCGGCGCAACCCGCGGCAATGTCTGATGTTGTAGCGGATGTCATCCTCTCGGCTCGTTCATCTCTGTGCACCGGGGCAGGGCGCAGGGCGCTGGTCTTCCTGTGCCTCTCCGCGCTCGCGGCCACCGTTTCCGCGCCCGCGAACGCGGCGGGCCCGCGCAGCCCCACGGCGGCCCTCGGCGACGCGGTCATCGACGGGCCCAGCGCCGACATCCAGTCCCTGAACGCCATGTCGATAGCCCGGGACGGCACCGGGGCGCTCGTCTACCTCAAGGACGTCGTGGGCGTCCCCCACGTGTTCGTGTCGCGTCTGGCCGGAGGCGTGTTCGCGCCGCCGGTCCAGGCCGACCCTGGCCTCCTGGGCGCTTCCTCCCAGCCCGTGATCGCGTCGGGGCCGGGCGGGCTGCTCCTGGTGGCCTTCGTCAACGGCGGGACCCTCTACGTCGACCAGGCGGCCACCTCGACCTCGCCGCTGAGCGCGCCAGCGCCGTTGTTCAATGGCGGCGCCAGCCCCTCCATCTCGATCTCCAACTTCGGCAAGGCCTACCTGGCGTTCACCGACACCGGGGGCGCCGGTGGCGGGGACGTGAGAGCCGCCTACTACTTCCAGGGACAGTGGGCGACGGGGTCGGCGCCGCTTGACGCCAACCCCGCCGATGCCGCAGGCACCGGCACCGGCCACCCTGACGTGATCGCGGCCGGGGACGGCGTTGGGATCGTCGTCTGGGGCGAGGGCGGCCACATCTACACGCGGCGCGTGCTCAAGACGACGCCCAGCGCCGTCGTCGAGCAGGCCGATCCGGCGTCGTTCGCCGGTTGGTCCGAGGTCTCCGCCGGCTCGCCGTCGATCTCGGCCGGCGGCGACTCGACATATGCGTCGGTGACCTTCCAGGAGCGGCTCACCAATGGCTCGGCAATCCAGTCACGGGTGCTGATGAACCGATTGCATGGCGCCCAGTACGACGGCGCCACCGCCGCTGACGGCACGAGCACCGGCGGGTCCGAGGGCGCCGACCAGCCCCAGACGGCGGTGACCGAGTACGGCGCGGGCTTCGTCACCTCCGAGACCGATCAGACCCACCAGCTGTACGCCACCACGGTGGGCTCCAACGACGCAAGCGGCGAGACCGAGCGCGTCGACAGCCTGCCCAACAGCGATCTGCCCGACGCCGTCCCCGCCACCGCCGGTCTGATCTCCAACCTCATCGCCTGGCAGCAGACCCCCGGCGTGGCGGGCACTGCCGAGATCCGCGTGCGCTACGCCGCCGACGGCTCTGACCTGGGACCCGAGCAGGTGCTCTCCAGCCCGTCCCTGGGCGCCACTGACGCTGACGAGGGCCTGGTCGCCGCGGGGGATGTGGCCGGCGACGCAGCCGTCGCCTGGGTGCAGGGGGCCGGCACGAGTACGTCGATCATCGCCGTCCAGCTCTTCCAGGCGCCCGGCGGCTTCGTAGCCTCAAACAGCTTCCGCTGGACCAGGACGGCGTCGCCGCCGTTGATGTGGTCGGGCGCCGCCGAGCTGTGGGGCGCGCCCACGTACGTGCTGCGCATCGACGGCGCCGTCGTCGGTCAGACCACGGCCACTCAGATGGTCGCGCCGGCGCCTCTGGCCAACGGGCGCCACTCCTATCAGCTCACCGCCGTCAACCTGGCGGAGCGCAGCACCGCCGCGATACCGGCCACCATCTTCGTCGACACCGTCCCGCCGACGGCGAAGCTCAAGCTCAGCGGCACGTCGATCGTCCATATGCGCGAGTCGCTGCACGTCGCCTACACCGATACCCCGCCACCCGGACTGCCCAGGGCCGATGCCTCCGGCGTGTCCACGGTCTACGTCAAGTGGGGCGACGGTTCGCCGCAGGGCCGGATCCGCCGCGCCACCGCCACCCACGTCTACAAGCGGATCCGCACCTACACGGTCCGGCTCATCATCACCGACCGCGCCGGCAACCAGACCGTCATCACCCACAAGCTCAAAATCAAGCCCAAGCCCAAGCCCAAGCCCAAGCCCAAGAAGCGGCACGGGAAGGGCAGGCGGGCCCACTCCGCCAGGGCACGGGCGCAGCTGGTGATCAGGGCGCCCGGAGGGGACGGCCTGTGACCGCCCTCGGGCTCAGCCGCTCAGCGGCCGCCGACGCAGGCGCTGCCTGCAAGCCGCGGGTCGGTCAGGCGCACCACGCGCCACGGCCCGACAGTGGCCACGGTCTCGGTGTGGGTCAGGCGCGGGTCGACGTGGGCCGGCCCTCCGATCTGCGCCGCGTGGGGCCCGATGAAGTCCACCCCAGGCGCGCGCATCGACGTGCCGACGCGTTGGAGCGTCACGCCGAGCTTCCACGCCAGCGCGGTCTGCGCAGAGTGGTTGACCGCCGTGAAGCTCGACTGGCACGGCAGGACACCGGGCTTGCCGCCGGCGGCAGCCACCGCCTGGGTGAGGGTGTCGAGCAGGTGGACGCCCTGGGAGGCGGTGCGCTCATCCGTGCGGGCGACGCTGATCTGCGTGGTGGCGAAGGGGATGCAGGCCGCCCCCAGGACCACTGCCACGCCCGCCGTCACCGGGCGGCGCAGCGAGCCGGCGAGCCCGCCGGCCAGCCGGGCCAGCTCCGCCAGCCCGACCCCGCCGAGCACCGTGGTCAGCGCGGCGGCGGGCAGGAAGAAGCGCTCGAGGCCGGGGTAACCGTCGAGGGTCTCACCCACCACCACCACCCACCAGCCCGCGGTGAACGCGGCGATCGCCAGGATGACGCGGTTGCGGTCGCGCACCCAGGTGATGACCACGGCCGCCACGGCCAGGATGAGCGCGGGCAGCAGCTGGTCGCGGACCCCGCGCGTCAGGATCGAGCGCAGGACGTCGGACCCCAGGTGGCCGTTGTAGTCGGCGGCGTGGCTGGCGGCCAAGAACGGCTGGCCGGTGGTGATCCACGGCGGCACGAACCAGCCGATGGGCTGGACGGCCAGCCCCGCTACGAGCAGCAGGCGCATCCGCGGGCTCCTGAAGCCGGGGTGGCGAAACCACAGCCAGATCGCGTACAGGCCCAGGAACGGCCACCACTCCGGGCGGATGAGCCCGCCCGCGACTATCAGCAGGTAGGCCTGGCCGTGCTTGCCGTCCAGGATGCGGTCCACCGCCCACACGGTGACGCCGACGAGGATGGCCTCGGAGGTCCCGTGCAGGAAGTAGTAGTACCAGGCCTGGTCCTGGCGGCCGGTGAGCACGATCCCGATCATTGCCAGCAGGCCCGCGAACGCCCCGAGCCACCCGCCGCCGGCCAGGCGGCTGGTCAGCTTCCACGTGCCCCACAGGGCCAGCAACCCGCCGATCCGGGCGGTGATCACCCACAGCGTCGGCGCCGCGCCGCCGAGCAGGCCGTAGATCGTGGTGAAGATCATCGGCAGCGGCTTCCACGATGGCCCGCCGTTGACGATGAAGCTCAAGTGCGGGTCGGTGACCTCGCGGCCCCACACGATCCACGACCACGGGTCGTAGCTGGGCACGGTGGGCAGGATCAGCGCCGACAGGGCGGCCAGAACCACGCACACGAGCACCGCGATCACCGCGGGCGAGCGCGGAATGCGGGGGCGGACCGATGAGGCTCCGCGAGACTCTCCGGAGCCGACGGAGCCGGTCGCGGATGGCCGCTGCTGCGGCGAGTCGACGGCTGACATCGGCGGGCGATTGTAGCGACGGGGCCTGGCGCCTCCGTAAGACGGCGCGCCCGGTGGCGGCCGTCGTGCTTGCGGTGCTCGCGCTGGGCGTGGCCGGGCTGGCCGGCGACGCGACGCCCGCGCTGGCCCAGACGGCGCCGGCCTACACCGCCACGCCTCCGACGTTCGGGGCGCTGTACCGCGACGGCCCCACCGACCGCTGGCTGCTCGGCGGGGCCTGGCTGTATCGCTCCGACACCGCGGACGCCGGCCTCGCCGGCGGGTGGTGGCGCAACGTCTCCTCCACCGGAGGCTGGACTCCGGTCAGCGTCCCCAACTCGTACAACGCCGGCGACCTCTCCCAGGCGTCGATGAACGGATATGTGGGCTGGTACCGGCGCGACTTCACCATCCCGGCCAAGGCCTTTGCCTCCTACACTCCGGCGCGGTTTCGCAGCTGGATCATCCGCTTCGAGTCCGTCAACTACCGAGCCACGGTGTGGCTCAACGGCCACAAGATCGGCTTCCACGCTGGCGAGTACCTGCCGTTCGAGTTCCCGCTCAAGGGCGTGCGGCCCGGGGTCAACCGCCTGATCGTCCGCGTCGACGATCGCCGCACGAACGGCGACCTGCCGCCCGGCAACGGCGGTTGGTGGAACTACGGCGGCATCAACCAGGAGGTCTACCTGCGCTCGGTCCAGGCGGTCGACATGTCGCCGGTGGTCATCCGGCCGATCCTGCCCTGTCCCACCTGCGCGGCTCAGATCCAGGAGCAGGTGTCGGTGCGCAACTGGACCAGAGCCGCCCAGACGGTGAGCCTCCGGGGCTCCTACGGCTCGGCCAAACTCAACTTCGGCGGCCACACGATCCTGCCCGGCGCCACCTGGGTCGCGCAGGCGACCGTGAGCCTCGCCTCCCCGCACCTGTGGGCCCCGGACGACCCGTTCCTGTATCGCGCCGCACTGACGCTGTCGGACGCCGCCGGCCGCAAGCTCGAGGGCTACACGGACTTCAGCGGGATCCGCAGCATCACCGTCGGTCCCGGCGGGCAGCTCCTGCTCAACGGCCGCTTGCTGGACCTGCGCGGGTTCGACCTGCATCAGCTCAACATCCAGTCGGGCGCAGCACTATCACCGGCTCAGCTGCAGGCGATGGTGGGCTGGGTGCGCGAGCTGGGCGGCAAGATGATCCGCGCCCATTACCCGCTCAATCCGCAGATCGAGGAGGCCGCCGACCGCGACGGGATCCTGCTGTGGTCCGAGATCCCCGTCTGGCAGGTGAACTCGAGCTATCTGACGCGGCCCGGGTGGCTGAACTTCGCCCACAACATGCTGCGTACCAACATCCTCACCAACGAGAACCACCCCTCGGTCCTGGTGTGGAGCATCGCCAACGAGCTCCAGACGCCGCCCAACGACGCCGAGGCGCGCTACATCGCCGGCGCCACGCAGATCGCCCACCAGCTCGATCCGACGCGGCCGGTGGGCATGGCGATCTCCAACTGGCCCGGCGTCACCTGCCAGTTCGCGTATGCACCGCTGGACGTGCTCGGCTTCAACGACTACTTCGGCTGGTTTGACGCCGGCGGCGGCAGTACCGACGATCCCGATCAGCTCAGCCCGTTCCTGGACTTCCTGCACGGCTGCTACCCCTCCAAGCCGCTGATGATCACCGAGTTCGGCTTCGAGGGCAGCCAGAACGGACCCCCCGAACAGCGCGGCACCTACCAGTACCAGACCGCTCAGGCCGCCTTCCACCTCGGCGTGTTCTCCACCAAGCCCTACGTCGCCGCTGCGATGTGGTTCGCGCTGCAGGACTTCCCCGCCAAACCCGGCTGGAGCGGCGGGGACCCGTTCCCCCACCCCCCGTTCGTGGAGAAGGGCGAGATCGACCTGCAGGGCAATCCGGTGCAGCCCCTGTTCTCGACGATCCAGTCGATCTACACCTCGACGGAACAGATCGGGCCGGGGCCCGCGCCGGCGCGCCGGCGGACGAGGGCGAGTCGAACTACGTAGCCGTCTCGAGTGCCAGCATCTGGCTGGCTCGTGTGGGTGGGGGTGTGGTCTTCGAGGTGGGGTGGTCGTGTCGGTGTGAGCTTGTCGGCGGCGGCTGGCGCGGCTGGGTTGGCGGCGGGGGGTGGGCGCGATTATCGGCGTGTGGGGTAGCGGCTGGTGCGCTGCTCCGGAGGGCAGCGTCGGCGGTCTCGGTGGCTTGGTCATGGCGAGCCCCGCGTCGATGTTGCTGTGTCTCTCATCCTGGTGTCGCGCGGCGTCGGTGCGTGGGCCTGGTCCTGGCGCGAGTGACCGACGCTGACGCCGATCGTGGCGCGGGTGGATCTCCCCGCCGCGACCAGGGTGGGTGATCGATCAGACCGACCCCCCCCTCATACTAAAATCAGGTGCACCGTGTAACGGTGAAGCGACCTAAAAATAGGCCTGTCGCGACATGTCGCGTCTATCAGGTCCTATCTGGAGTTACAAGGCCTTGGAACGGTTAAAAAGTCGCAAATTGCGCATTAAAATTTCGGGGGAGGGTTGCTGGGCGCCGGAATAGCGATTACCTTCGGGGTCCACTATCGGGGCCGGCCAGTGGCAAGTCGTATCGGCCGCTCGGGAAAATCGTCAAGGACGCAGGGGTGGGGACCCCCTCTCTATTGCTTGCTATGCGCGCGTATCAGTCATGGCTTTGCTCGGTCGCAGCAGCGACCATCACAGCCGTGCTGTGCAGCGTCGGGGCCACAGCGGCGATCGCGCGCCCCGCCCCGGCCAGGACGCTGCCCGCCGCCAGCCGCGCCGTGAACGGCCCGGTCACCGACCAGCCGACCACCCCGCCCACGTCCGCGGCGCCGGCCACCCCGCCCGCGTCCGCGGCGCCGGCCCCCCGCCCCGCCGCCCGCCGGTCACGCCGCCGGTCACGCCGGCCCTCCCGTCCGCCGCACCCGCCGCCACCAACAGCCCGGACCCGGCGCCCACCACCACCACCACCACCACCGACACCCCGGCCACGCCGGCCACGCCGGTCACGCCGGTCACGCCGCCGGTCACCGCCACCACCGCGCCGACCGACCCCACCACCACCACGGCCGTGGCCGCGGCCGCAGCGGCGCCGCCGGTTGACGCGCCGGCGACACCGCCGTCCCCCGCCCCACCCACCCTGGCGTCCCTCCTCGCCGCCGCCGACACCACCGCTCCCGCTCCCGCGCCCAAGAAGGCCAAGAAGCCGGCGAAGAAGCCAGCGCCCGCGACGGCGCGCGCCAACGCCGGATCCTCCCCGGCCAACAAGACGCCGACCACCGCGAACGCGGCCGAGCCGGCCTCACCGCGGCGCGGGACGCCGTCACCCGCCGCCGGGGGATCCGCCGCGACACCGCCGCCGGCGTCGTCAGCCTCGACCCCCACACCGCCGCCCACCACCCCACCGGCCCGGACGACACCGCCCACCACCCCGCCGGCCCGGACGACACCGCCCCCGACACCACCGGCCACGCCCGGCGCGACCGCGACAGGACCCGTCGCGACCACGACAGGACCCGTCGCGACACGACCCGTCGCGACACCGCCTGTCGCGACAGGATCTGTCGCGACAGGACCTGTCGCGACACTGTCGCCCACCACCCCCACCGCGTCGAGCCTGCCGATCCCACCGCCAACACCGCTCGGCGTGCTCTCCCCGCCACCATCAGCGCAGGACCAGGCCAACGCCCCGCCGGCAGCGGGCGCGCCCCCCACCGCGGGGATGACCACGCGCCCCGACTCCCGCCCCCCGGCGGCCATCAGCGCCCCCAGCATCCTCACCGACACCTCCCCGGCAGACAACGATTTCCCCGCCACCCCCCCCGCCCGCGTCACCGCGCTGCCCCCTCGGCTCAAGCTGGCGCCCACCACGGTCACCAGCCCAGCCGCCGACCCGACATCGACGCCCGTGATGCTCCCCTACGCCCCGCCGCCCGCCCCGACCAAAGCACCGGTCGGCGGCGCGACCGCCGGCGGCGGCGGCATCGGCTCGCCCGCCCCCCACGTCATCGCCGCGGTAGAGCTACTCACGCTGGCGTTCCTGACCCTGATCCTGGGGCGGCTCCCGCTGGACCTGACGCCATGGCGCGCGACGCTGCTGGCGTCACACCCCGAGCACCCCGACTGATACCCACCGGCGGCTCTCCCACGAGGCGGATCGCCGCGCTCACGCGCCCGTCTCGTCACGTCGCGGCACCCGCCGCGACCCCGCCAGCACACATCACCGCTTCTCCCCTAAGTGGCCTCGCCCCCTCAGCGGACGCGAGGCGCAACAACCGAGGACACCGAAAACGATGCAAGTCATCCGGGGCAGGCTCAGCCGCTCACACCACAAAGCCAACGCAGCCACACGCGCGCTGACCATCACCGCGCTGCTCGCGGTCGCCTTCCCGGCCACCGCCGCCGCGGCGCACACGCCACCGGCGCACGCCCACGCCGCGACCAGCCCCGCCCCCACGACAGGATCGCGCGACACCCACCTCGACCACGCCATCCTGGCCCTCGGCGCCGGCTACGCCACCCCCAGCGGGTCACCGCAAGTCCGAGCCCTGCAACATCGCCTCGCCCACGCCGGCTACACCCCCGACGGCATCGACGGCATCTTCGGCCCCCGGACACGACACGCCGTGACCGCCTTCCAAGCCGCGCACCGCCTCCAACCAGACGGCATCGCCGGCCCCCGCACCTGGGCCGCACTCGCCACACCAACCCTCATCCTCGGACCCGGCGCCGCCGACAGCCCCGCGGACTCAAGCGACGTCCGCTCCCTCCAACACCACCTCGCCGCCGCCGGCGACCCGCCCGGCCCCATCGACGGACAATACGGCCCACTCACCCAAACCGCCGTCACACGCTTCCAACGATCACACCACCTCCACGTCAACGGCATCGCCGCACCACCAACGCTCACCCTCCTCGCCAAGCCCACCCCCCCGCCCACACACCACTCCACCCCCCCGCGGCCCGCACACCACTCCACCCCCCCGCGGCCCGCGCACCACTCCACCCCAGCCTCGCCCGCGCCGCGGACCGCGCCCGCGCCGGTCACCCACCCCGCCGTGACCGCCCCCGGAACCGGGTCGGTGCCGTGGAACATCCTGATCGGGCTCGGGCTCGCGGTCGCGCTCATCATCGCCGCCATGTGGTACCTACTGTCCCCCGGGAGCGCCGGCGCAGCCACGATGAGTCGCCCACGCGCCCGCGTGGTTCGCACCCACCAGCACACCGCCACCACCCCCCACCGCACCCACACCACCGCCACCAGCGCCGTCCACGACCACGACGCGCACGTCCAGGACACGGTCGCGACAAGCGCGACAGTCGCGACCCACCGCCACAGCCGCGCACACCAGCCCAAACAGCCTCACGCCTAACCACGCGGGGGCGCACGCCAACGCCAACGGCGTGACGACCAACGGAAGGGGGGCGCACACCCACGACACGGGGGCACACACCCACGACACCGGGGCACACACCCACGACACGGGGGCACACACCCACGGCACGGGGGCACAGGCCGACGGCGCGGGGGCACGCGCCAGCGGAAACGGCGAGACGCCCAACCGCACAGGGGCAAACGCCAACGGCGCAGGCAAACGCGCCAACGGCACCGGGGCGAAGACCAACGGCGCAGGGGCACGCGCCAACGGCACCGGGGCGAACGCCAACGGCGCGGGGGCACGCGCCAACGGCACCGGGGCGAACGCCAACGGCGCGGGCAAACGCGCCAACGGCACCGGGGCGAACGCCAACGGCGCGGGGGACGCGCCAACGGCACGGGGGCGAACGCCAACGGCGCGGGGGCACGCGCCAACGGCACGGGGGCGAACGCCAACGGCGCGGGGGCACGCGCCAACGGCACGGGGGCACACGCCGACGGCGCGGAAGACGCGCCAACGGCACGGGGGCACACGCCAACGGCGCGGAAGAACGCGCCAACGGCACGGGGGCACACGCCAACGGCGCAGGGGCACGCGCCAACGGCACGGGGGCACACGCCGACGGCGCGGAAGCACGCGCCAACGGCACGGGGGCACACGCCGACGGCGCGGAAGCACGCGCCAACGGCACGGGGGCGAACGCCAACGGCGCGGAAGCACGCGCCAACGGCCACCGGGCACACGCCAACGGGAACGGCGCCACGGATGGCGCCGGCATCCCGGCCAACCACGACCCGCCCGACACCCCCCACAAAGCCGAGGCCGACCACGCCTACAACCTCGGACTGCTGCTCGAAGCCCAAGGCAACACCACCGGCGCCCAAGCAGCGTTCAGCCACGCCGACAAACACGGCCACGCCACCGCCCCCGTCAAACTCGGCCGCATCCTCGAAGACCAAGACGCAACAGACCAAGCCGAAGCCGCCTACCGCCGAGCCGACCAACGCGGCAACGCCGACGGAGCCGCCAACCTCGGAATGCTCCTCGAAGCACGCCACGCCATCAACCAAGCCGCCGACGCCTACCGCCGCGCCACCGACCGCGGACACGACGGCGCCGCCTCCAACCTCGGCATCCTGCTCGAAGAACAAGGCCAACTCGCCGCCGCCGAAGCCGCCTACCGCAAAGCAGACCAACGCGGCGACGCCGCCGGAGCCTTCAACCTCGGCGCCTGCATGGAAGAACAAGGCAACCTAACCGCCGCCTACCACGCCTACCACCGCGCCGAACAACGCGGAAACCGCCACATCGCCAACATGGCCCGCGCCGCCCGCACCAAACTACGCCAACAACAACAAAAAACCAGCACCCACAACACCTAAACCCACATCAACGCACCCCCCACACCCCCCGAAACCACCGATCAGACAGCGGCTACTTAGGTCTTCGGGGAGAAGCGGCAGCGCACCAGGGTCCCGACCACGCGGAACCCGTCCCGGGCTGTGAGCTTCTTACCCTCCTCGGTGGCGCGCGCCCGGTAGTGGACCGGGACCTCGAAGATCCGCTCGCCCTTCTGCACCAGGCGCGCGGTGATCTCGGGCTCGATCGAGAACCCCGCGGCGCTCAGCGGGAGGCTCTGGAACAGGTCGGTGCGAAGCATCTTGTGGCAGGTCATGATGTCGTGCAGGTACACGTTGAACAGCAGGTTGCACGCCAGCGTGACGCCCTTGTTGCCGAGGACGAACAGGAAGGAGTGGCTGGTGTAGCCGTCGAACGCGCGGACGCCGAAGCAGGCGTTGGCGCGCCCATCCATGAGCGGCGGCATGAGCAGCGCGAGGTCCTCAGGGTCGTACTCGAGGTCGGCGTCGAAGATGCATGAGAAGTCGCCCCGCGCCTCGCGCAGGGCGGTCTGGATGGCGGCGCCCTTGCCCTGGTTGTGCTCGTGCTCGATCAGCCGCACGCGCTCATCCCACTGCCCGTTGCGGAGGATGTCGCGGGTGCCGTCGGTGGAGCCGTCGTCGACGATGATGAGCTCGAAGGCGGTGGGAAGCTCGGTCGCCAGCACCTCGGTAATGGCCTGTTGGACGCGTTCGCGCTCGTTGTAAACGGGCATCAGGATCGAAAGCATGTGTGCGGTCCGGATCGGGTTCAGCTAGACGGGCGACGCAAGCTCCGAGCGCGCCCGCGAGGAGGCGAGGATGCTAGCGAACGTCGCCGTCACAGAGAGGATGCGGCGATGGACTTCGACATCGACGAGCTCCTCGAGGGGCTCGACGGGGAGGAGCGGGCCGCCCGCCGCAAACTGCTCGAGCGGCTGCACGAGGACGGATTCAGCGAGGGCGAGCTGGGCACCGTCGCCGGGCGGCTGGCCTCCCTGGCCGCGTCCGTAACCGAGGCGCCCGTACGGCTGGTCAAGACGATCGGCGACGCCGCGATGTTCGTCAGCACGGAGCCGGAGCGCAGGAGGAGTTGCCCAGCCTGCGCGCCGGCCTCGCCTCCGGGCCGGCCCTCGTGCGGCTCAAGGGCGTGTCGGGGCTGACGCTGCTCTACCGCGCCCGTGACAGGGACGCGGGGCCCGACTAGGACACGCCGTGCAGGTCGATGACGAACACCAGCGTGGAGTTCGCCGGGATCTTGGACTGCGCGGTGGAGCCGTAGCCGAGGCTCGGCGGGATGATGAGCTCGCGGCGGCCGCCGACCTTCATGCCGGGGATGCCCTGCTGCCAGCCCTTGATGACGCCTGACAGGGGCAGGGACACCGGCTGGCCCGAGCCGTCGGTCCAGGAGGCGTCAAACTGCTTACCCCCCTTGTAGACCTTGCCGACATACTGGACGTTGACCGTCGAGTTGGCGGTGGCGGCCGGGCCGGTGCCCTTGATGAGGTCCTTCACCACGAGCTGCTTGGGCGGCGAACCGGAGGGGACGGTGACCTTCGGCTTAGTCTTCAGCGCCGCCGGAAGCGGCGTGTTGCTGGTGGTGGTGCTGGTGGCGCTGGCCGACGCGCTCGACGTCGAGCTGCTGGCGGCGGCGGTGCTGGCGGCGGCCGTCGCGCCCGCCGACGGCGCCGTCTGGACGCCCGGGGCGACGGGCTGGCTGCTCCCACAGCCGGCCACCGCAGCTGCCAGCGCGAGCGCGGCACAGGTGATTGTTGTCGTCTTAGGCATGAGGGGGCCGAGAGTAGCGAGCGCGACGAAGAAGCGACGAAGGACCCGGACCTGAGGAGGCTCGCGCCGCTCTAGGAGGCGATCCGCTCCAGCACGTCGGCGTCCACGTCGAAGTTGGCATGCACCGCCCCGACGTCGTCTGACTCCTCGAGCATGTCGATCAGCTTGAGCAGCCGCGACGCCTCTGACTCCTGCAGGGGCACCCGGGACTTGGGCCGCTGGGTGACATCGGCGGACTCGATCTCGACGCCCGCCTCGGTCAGTGCATCGCGCACGGAAACGAGGTCCCCGGGCTCTGACACGATCTCGTAGACGTCGTCATCGCGCGAGATGTCCTCGGCGCCGGCGTCGATCGCCACCAGCAGGTCCTCCTCGTCATAGCGAGACGCGTCGACGACGATCACCCCGCGCTTGTCGAACAGGTAGGACACAGATCCCGGCTCTCCGAGGTTGCCGCCGTGCTTGGACAGCGCGTGGCGGACATCTGCGCCGGTGCGGTTGCGATTGTCGGTCACCGCCTCGATGAGCAGGGCCACGCCGCCGGGGCCGTAGCCCTCGTACAGAACGGTCTCGAGCTGGTCGGCGTCGACGCCCTCGCCGGTGCCCTTGGCGATGGCGCGCTCGATGTTGTCCTTGGGCATCGAGGCGTCGCGGGCCTTCTGGACAGCGAGCGCCAGGGACGGATTGCCGTCGATGTCGCCGCCGCCCTCACGCGCGGCGACCGTGATCGCGCGGCTGAGCTTGGTGAAATGCTGGCCGCGGCGCTGGTCCACGACTGCCTTCTTGTGCTTGATGGAGGCCCATTTGGAATGACCGGACATGCCGTCTAACTATAGGAGCCGCCTGGGGCCCGGAGGAGCAGGCCGAGTGCCCGCGGATGCTCTCGGTACCACGCGATCGTGCGGCGCAGGCCCTCCTCCAGTCCGACCGCCGGCGCCCAGCCGGTGAGCTCCGAGAGCTTGGTGGCGTCAAGCCACTGACGGTCGATTTCGCCGTGCGGGGTCCCGTCGCCCAGGAGCTCGGGCGTCAGGCCGCCGCCCGCGAGCCGACAGATGAGATCGACGACGTCGCGGACACGGTGAGGGCGGCTGCCCCCGGCGTTGAACGCCTCGCCCCCGGCTCGCCCCGCCAGGACCGCATCCCAGATCGCCAGGTAGGCTGCCACCGCGTCCTCCACGTAGAGGAAGTCTCGCTCGGGCGAGCCGTCAGAGCGGATCACCGGTGCACGCCCGGCCAGTACCGCACCCACCGCCTCCGGCACCAGACGGCGCCGATTGGTGTCGCCGCCGCCGTAGAGGTTGGCGAACCGAGTGACCGCCACCGGGAGCCCGAAGGTGTGCCAGTAGGAGCGAGCGATGAGGTCGGCGGCCGCTTTGGACACGTCATAGGGGAACGTCGGCAGCAGTGGGTGCGTCTCGCGGTAGGGCAACTCGGGCTGGCGCCCGTAGGCCTTGTCCGAGGAGGCCACCACCACGCTGCGCACGCCGTGGATGCGACACGCCTCGAGCAGGATCCAGGTGCCGCGGACATTGGTCTCGAACGTGGATCGCGGAGCGTGGTTGGCGGTGCCAACCTGCGTTTGGGCGGCGAGGTGGAACACGCTAGAGACCTCGTACTCGTTGAGCGCGCGGGCGACGAGCCCCTCCTCGCAGATGTCGCCGTGCACGGTGTTCACCTCGCCGTCGCGGCCCAGCAGCCCCAGGGCCGACACCGCCGGCTCGTCGCGGCGCACCGCCACCACCGCGTGGCCGGCGTCCAGCAGCGCGGTGGTCAGCCACGCGCCGAGCAGGCCGTGAGCGCCGGTGACCAGCACCGATTGAGACCCCGCGGGCGCTACGCCCACAGCTTCCACGGCGCGGCGCCGGCAGCCCACAGGTCGTTGAGGGCGACCGCATCCTTGTAGGTGTCCATGCACTCCCAGAACCCCTCGTGTCGGAAGGCTCGAAGGCCGCCTGCCTGCGCCAGACGCTCCAGCGGCTCCCGTTCCAGCACGCTGTCGGGCGTCAGCAGCTCGAACACGGCCGGCTCGAAGCAGAAGAAGCCGCCGTTGACCCAATGCTCGGAGCGGGGCTTCTCGCTGAACCCGCGGACGACGCCGTCACCGTTGAGATGCGCGACCCCGAAGGGCAGCGGCGGCCGCACGACGGTCATCGTGGCCGCCGCTCCGTGCTCCGCATGGACGGTCAGCAGCGCATCGAGGTTCACATCGGCCACCCCGTCGCCGTAGGCCAGGCAGAACCCCCTCCCCTCCAGGGCCTCGGCGGCTCGGTGCACCCGCCCGCCGGTGGGCGTGTCGGCGCCGGTGGGCAGGCAGCGGATCTCCGCGCCCGCGGGCCAGCTCTCAGAAGCGACGAACCGCTGCACCTGCTCGCCCAGGTAACCGGTCAGCAGCAGGAAGCGTCGGAACCCCTGGGCGAGGTAGATCTGGAGCACGTGCCACAGGATCGGACGCCCGCCGATCTCGACCATCGGCTTGGGGATGGCGTGGGTGCGTTCCTGCAGGCGGGTGCCCCGCCCGCCGCAGAGGATCACCACGCGGGGTCTCACGGCGGCGAATTATCAGGCATTATCTCTGCCCGGTGTCCGAGCTCGCCCATCCCGAGGTGTTCAAGGCCTATGACGTGCGCGGCCTGTTCGGCGACGAACTCGATCCGCGAACGGCGCGCGCCATCGGTCGCTCGTTTGCGCGCGTCATCGCCGGAATGGAGGGCAGGCCGACGTCCGAGCTGCGCCTGGGCCTGGGGCGCGACATGCGCCTCACGGCCCCCGAGATGGCCGAGGCCTACCGCGCGGGGATGGTCGACGAGGGCGCCAGCGTGCTGGACGCGGGGATGGTGGGCACCGAGATGCTCTACTACCTGGTCGGGGCCCGCGATCTCGACGGCGGGCTGATGTGCACCGCCTCGCACAACCCCAAGCCCTACACCGGCGCCAAGCTGGTGAGCCGCGGCGCGCTGGCCCTGTCGGGCGACGCCGGGCTGGGCGAGGTGCGCGACGGCATCCTCGACGGCCTGGGCGACGCCCCCGGGGGCGGGTCGGTGGAGGAGGTGGACGTCCACGACGAGTTCCAGGAGGCGGCGCTCAAGCTCATCGACCAGTCCGCGATCCGGCCGCTGAAGGTGGTGGTCGACGGCGGTAACGGCATGGCGGGGCCGATGGTGGGCCCCCTGCTCGAGCGCCTCGGCCTGGACCTAAGCAAGGCCTACTGGACCCCCGACGGGAACTTCCCCGACCACGAGCCCAACCCGATGCTGCCCGAGAACCGCGAGTTCATCATGCGCGAGGTCGTGGAGCGCCAGGCCGATCTCGGGATCGCCTGGGACGGCGACGCCGACCGCTGCTTCTTCATCGACGAGCAGGGCCATTTCGTCGACGGTGACTTCCTCACCGCGCTGCTCACCGAGTCCCTCTTGCAAAAGGAAGCGGGCGCGACCGTCCTTTATGACGTGCGGGCGAGTCGCGCCGTCGCCGACGTCGCCAAGCGGGAGGGCGGCCGAGCGCTGGTCAACCGCGTGGGACACGCGTTCTTCAAGACGCGGATGCGCGAAGAGCACGCGATCTTCGGCGGCGAGGTGTCAGGCCACTACTACTTCCGTGAGTTCTACAACGCCGACTCGGGCACCCTGCCGGCGCTGCTCATCCTGGAGCTCCTCTCCCAGCGCGGGGCACCCATGTCCGAGCTGCTGGAGCCGTATCGCAGCCATTACTTCATCTCCGGCGAGATCAACAGTACGGTCGATGACGGCGACGCCAAGATGGAGGCGCTGGCCGAGCGCTACTCCGATGCCAAGCAGAGCCGGCTGGACGGGATCTCGGTGGACTACGAGGGCTGGCACTTCAACGTGCGGGCGTCCAACACCGAGCCGCTGTTGCGGCTGTGCCTGGAGTCGCTGGTCTCCGTGCAGGACATGGAGACCAAGCGCGACGAGGTGCTCGGCCTCATCCGCTCGTGAGCTCCGGGGACGCCGGCGCCCGCGACCTGGCCGCCGACGCCGAGCAGTTGGTCGCCGAGGCCGGAGACGCCGGGATCCATCTCATGGCGGTGCCCACGCCGTTTCTCGTCGGGCGCGTCAACTGCTACCTGATCGAGGATGATCCGCTGACGCTCGTCGACACGGGGCCCAACAGCGGCAAGTCGCTCGACGAGCTCGAGCAGGCCATCGGCGACCTGGGCCACCGCATCGAGGACCTGGGGCTGATCGTGATCACCCACCAGCACATGGACCACCTCGGGCTGCTGGAGATCCTCGCCCGGCGCTCGGGCGCGGAGGTGGCGGCCTTTCACCTGCTTGGCCCCTATCTGGAGGATTTCAGCGCCAGCGCCACTGCCGATGACGCGTTTTCCATGGGCATGATGCGCCGCCACGGCGTGCCGTCCGAGCTCGCCACCGCGCTGGGCTCGGTCGGCGCGGCCTTCCGGGCATTCGGCTCCAGCGGGCAGGTGACGGTGCCCGTGCGCGACGGCGACGAGCTCACCCTGCGCGACCGGACGCTCATCGCTCGCCACCGCCCCGGCCACAGCCCCTCGGACACGGTCTTCTGGGACCAGCGGCGGCAAATCCTCATCGCCGGCGATCATCTGCTGGCGCGCATCTCGTCCAACCCGCTCCTGTCGCGGCCGCTCGACGGCGGAGCGAGCGACGATGCGGCCGAGCGGCCGCACGCGCTCGTGGACTACATATCCTCGCTGCGCCGCACCCGGGAGATGCCCGCGCAGCTGGTCCTGGGCGGCCATGGCCCGCCCATCCGGGATCACGCGGCGCTCATCGACGAGCGCTTTCGCATGTCTGAGCGGCGAGCCGCCAAGCTGCGGCGGCTGCTGGACTCCGGGCCCCAGACGGCGTATGACCTCGCCACCCAGATGTGGGGCAACGTCGCGGTCACTCAGGCCTATCTGACGATCTCCGAGGTCCTCGGCCACCTCGACCTGCTCCTCGCCGACGGCCGGGTCACCGAGGACGCCACCGGGCCCGTCACCCGGTTCGCCGCCGGCGCTCCGTCGTAAGTACGGGTTCAGACACCAGACCCGGCGCTCAGCCGCTCACTGGTAGGCGGAGTCGCCCGGCTGCAACGGCGACACCGTGGTCGCGCCGCATTCCGAGGCGCCGCTGGGGATCGGCACTCGCAGCGTCGCGGTGTCGTTGGGGGCGATCACCTGCAGGCCGTACGCGGTGCTGCACCCGCTGTCCGAGCCCCCGCCGTGCGACACCCCCAGCCGGAACGACGCGGTCTGGCCGGGATCGAGGGAGAGCGCCTTGAGCGGCAGGCTGCCGAAGAAGTCGCTGGTGGTGTGCTGCGGGTTCGTCGGCAGCGCCGCGCCGTCCTTGGCCAGAAACTGGATCCCCGGGTAGCCCCCGGTGCTGCAGGTGGAGCCGGTGTTCTTGAGCGCGAAGCCGAGCTCCCCGTGACCGGTCGCGCCCTGTCCGCCCAGGAAGGCGAGGCTGAGTCCCGCCGCGGTGCACTGGTCCGTCGACGCGCCGACGCTGGCGCCGCCGTTGGCCGCGGGGGCCCCGGTGGACTGCGAGGCGGTCGTGGTGGCCGCCGCCGACGGGCTGGCGGTGGTGGTCGTGGCCGATTGACTCTGCGTGCCGGCCGGGGCCGTCCCGGTCTGACCGGCGGTGGCCGCCGTGGGTCGGGAGCCCTGCGCGCTCTGAGTGCCGCCGCCCCCGCCGCAACCGGCGAGAGCCAGGGCCGCGAGCGCCGCGCCGGCGCCGATGGGTCTGATGCGCATCGTCCACATGTTCGGGCACCGTTCGGTCAGATCCTCCCCCTGCCAGGGTGCGACCGCAGACGTTAGCGATGCTCCGGCTGCTCCCACGCGTGCCACTATCCAGCCGTGCCCACCGATCTCGAACACGAGCTGGACCGGGACGTTCGGGCCGCGCTGACGCGCTATGACCCGTACTGGGGCGGCCAGCTCGTCCTTGCCGCGGCGATCCTCCTCCAATTGTCGCTCTCCGATGCGCTGACGGTTGGCCCGTACTGGCTGCTCCCGGGGATGGAGGCGGTGGCGCTGCTCGCCCTCGCGATCGCTTCCCCCCACCCCCGCTTGCGCCACAGCCCCCTGCGCCGGCATCTCGCGCTCACGCTCATCGGGGTCGTCTCCGCCGCCAATGCCTACGCGCTCGTCATGCTCGTGCACTTCCTGCTGCGCGGAGGGCGGGTGACCGGCCACGCGCTCATCGGTTCGGGGGTCGTCCTCTGGGTCACGAACGTGCTCCTCTTCGGTGTCTGGTTCTGGCAGCTGGACGGCGGCGGTCCGTTGGGCCGCAGGCTCAAGCGCCGGCCGCAACCGGATTTCCTGTTTCCCCAGATGACCGACGACGCGCGGCCGTTCGCCCCGCGCGGCTGGGAGCCGACCCTGCTCGACTACCTGTATACGTCGTTCACCAACGCCACGGCCTTCAGCCCCACTGACACGATGCCGCTGACACCACTGGCGAAGGCCCTCATGGCGGGCCAGTCGCTGGTAGCGCTGACGACCATCGGCTTGGTGTTCGCGCGCGCGGTCAACATCCTGTGAGCTGATGGCCCATCACCGCCACCCACCGGGGACCCAGCACCCGCGACGCCGCCGCCAGATCGACTGGGAGCTGATCACCTGCGGGATCGGCGGCCACGTCCTGGTCGGGCGCGACGCAGGCCCGGCTCGGCCCGAGGACGCGCTGATGGTCCAGGACCACGGGGACGTGCGCTGGCACCGCTGCCTGCGCTGCGACACCTGGGTCCCACTGCCCATGCCCGAACACCCCACGGGCCCGCATCCTCCGGACCGCTCGGAAATCGTGGTCCCCCTGCGCGGGAGAGCGCTGCGCGACCGCATCGTCCTGCGGCTGATCGCCGTCGACCGCATGTTCCACTTCGTCGTGCTGGCGCTCCTGGGCGCCGGGGTGCTGGCCTTCACCGCCCACAAGGCCTCGCTGCGCGATGCCTACTACCGGATACTGTCGGCGCTCCAAGGTGGCGTCGCCGGCGGCCCCGTCCAGACCTCGGGCCACGTCGGGATCCTCCATGAGCTTGACCGGCTGTTCACCCTGAACTCGGGCACCCTGCACGAGGTGGGGGCGGCGCTGCTCGCCTACGGCGTGCTCGAGGGTGTCGAGGCCGTCGGCCTGTGGTATGGCAAGCGGTGGGCGGAGTACCTCACCTTCATCGCCACCACGCTGCTGCTCCCGCTCGAGATCTACGAGATCATCCATCAGGGCACCGTGCTCAAGGTCATCGGCTTCATCATCAATCTGGCGGTCGCCATCTGGCTGCTGTATCGCAAGCGCCTGTTCGGGCTCCGGGGCGGCGGCGCCGCCGATGAGGCGCTGCGCGCCCGTGACATGAGCTGGGAGGAGATCGAGCGCCGGACGCTGGCCACGCCGTTTCCCACCCCCGTGCCAGCCGGGGCGGCGAGCGGGGGCCGCGCGTGACCGAGTCGCTGCAGACGGGCGACCCCGCCCTGGAGATTGAGCTGCGCCAGGTCGGCGAGACGCTGGCGGCGGCCTTCCCAGGCGCCTCGCGCCAGCCGCTCAAGGCCCTGGACGCCCGCGCCATGGAGATGGCCTCCAGCGACGGCGAGCTGCGGGCGGCGCTGTTTCGGTTCGTCGACGTGGTCCCGGCGTGCCGCTCGCTCGACGATCTCGCCCGCCACCTCGTCGGCTATCTGGAGGAGGTGCCCGATGCGCCCCCGCCGCTGTCGGTGGCCATGAAGATGTCGGGCACGCGCGCGGGGCGCGCCGCTCTGGGGGCCGCGGCCGCCGGCGGGGTCCGCCACCTGGCCCACCGCTTCATCGTCGGCGAGACCCCCGCCGCCGCCCTCGGGACGCTGCGCAAGCTGTGGGAGCGGGGCGTGGCCAGCTCGGTGGACCTGCTCGGGGAGGCCACCGTCACCGAGGCCGAAGCCGATCGCTACGCGGAGCGCTGCCTGGACGCGATCGAGCAGCTCTCCTCGGCCACCCGGGGCTGGCCGAAGCGGCCGGTGCTTGAGGCCGACGGGGTCGGGCCGCTGCCGCGGGCCAACGTGTGCGTGAAAGTGTCGGCGCTCACGCCGATGCTGCGCCCCGACGCCCCGGAGCGTGGCCAGCGCGACGCCGGCCGCCGCCTTCGACCGCTGCTGCGCGCCGCCCAGGCCTCCGGTGCGCACCTGCACATCGACATGGAGTCGCTGGACTCCCGCGAGGCGGTGCTGGAGCTGGTGCTGGACCTGCTCGACGAAGACGACTTCCGCGACGGGCCGTCCGCCGGCCTCGTCCTCCAGGCGTACCTGCGCGACTCGCCCGCGCAGCTTGAGCAGATCGTCGCCTGGGTGCGCGCCACGCCCCGCGTTCCGCCGCTGACCGTACGCCTGGTCAAGGGCGCCTACTGGGACCACGAGCTCGTCCAGGCGCGCCAGCACGGCTGGGACGTGCCCGTCTTCCAGGACAAGCACGAGTGCGACCGCAACTTCGAGGCCCTCACCCGCGGGCTGCTGGCCGCACGGCCCGCGCTGCGGGTGGCGGTCGCGTCGCACAACCTGCGCTCCGTGGCCCACGCGATCGCCTGCAACCGGGTCGGCGGCGGCGAGGACCGCGACCTCGAGCTCCAAGTGCTGCGCGGCCTGGGCGACGAGCTCCAGCATGCGCTGGCGGCATGCGGCTTCCGCGTGCGCACCTACTGCCCCGTGGGTGACCTGGTGGCGGGCATGGCCTACCTGGTCCGCCGCCTCCTGGAGAACACCTCCAACGAGAGCTTCTTGTCAGAGCAGGCCCGCGGCGTGCCGGTGGAGCAGCTCCTCGTCGCCCCCTGAAACCGGTATGTTGGCCGGGCCATGAGAGTCACCGCGTGGAGTCTGGGTCTTGTCGCAGCGCTCGCCCTGGCGGGCACGTCGAGCGCCGCCGCGCTGCCGAGCGCCGTCGCCGACGGCGGCACGCCGCACCAGGGCAAGAGCCTGCTCGTGCGCCCAGGCGAGATCGTCTACACCGGCGACGGCAGCGGTTTCCTGGCCGGGCCCGGGCGCGCCGGCCGCCACCCCAAGCCCGGGCGCTTGACGTGGAGTTCCTGGACCGCCACCGCCGCGCTGGGTAGCGGGGCGGACTGGCTGGACAACTGCGAGCCATTCTGCGCCGCCGGCTCCTTCTCTCAGCACCCGGTGAACATCAAGCTCTACCGGCCGCGCAGGCTGCTCGGCTTCAGCGTGTTCACGCGGATGACGATCCACTACACGCGCGTCCCCAACCCGTTCACGCACAAGCGCACCGAGACGTTCACCCTCAGCGCCGTCACCGGCCATCAGCTGTTCTGGAACATCCCGTCCTGAGCGCCGATAGTGTCTCGCGGATCGTGAAGCGCCTCCTCCTGACCCTGGGCGCGGTGGTGCTGCTGGCCCTGCCGGCGGCCGCCGTGGCCCGCGTGGCGGTGAGCGGCGCCGCCAAGGATCCGGTGGTGCACGCGGCCCTGGGCGCCGCGGCGCCGCGGCAGTGCGCCGCGGTCTACATCTCGAGCGTCAACAGGTTCTGGGGTGTCGTGTTCTTCAAGCCGGCCAAGGGCTGGGGGTCGCGATGCAGGCCGTTTCACAAGACGGCGTGGACGGCGCTCCGCCACGCTCGCGGGCACTGGCGCATCGACGAGAGCGGGGACGGCGACGCGTGCGTGGCCGTGCACGTGCCGGTGGCGATCCGGCGCGATCTCCAGATTCCGTGCTACCCCCTCCTGCCGTGATGGGCGCCCGGCCGGCGGGCCGCACGGCGGTGGCTGGGTAGCCCCGCGGCTCCTCGAGCACCGGCGTGGTGTTTCGTTCTAACGTGCTGTGGCGCAATCCATGCCGACCCCCTTCGCCAACGAACCCATCCTCGAACTGCGCCGCTCGCCAGTGCGCGCTCAGCTGTCTGACGCGATGGCGCGAGTCGACGCCGAGCTGCCGCTGGACGTGCCGGTGGTCATCGGCACCGGCGCACGCTCGGGCGGCGCGCTGACGAGCACCGATCCGGGCACCCCCGAGCGGGTCGTCGCCCGTGCCGCCGTCGCCACCTCGGCCGACGTCGACGCCGCTGTTGCCGAGGCCCAGACGGGCCGCGCCGCCTGGGCCGCCACCTCCGCCGAGCATCGCGCCGCTGCCCTCATCGCCGCCGCCGAGTGGCTGCGCGAACGCCGGCTCGAGATCGCGGCGCTGGAGGTCCGCGAGTGCGCCAAACCCTGGCCCGAGGCCGACGCCGACGTGTGCGAGGCAATCGACTTCCTCGAGTACTACGCGCGTGGGGCGCTGGAGCTCGAGCGAGGGCGGCCGCTGCTGCAGGTGCCGGGCGAGCGCAACGAACTGCGCTACGTCCCGCGCGGGATCGTCGCCGTGATCTCTCCATGGAACTTCCCGCTCGCCATCCCGTGCGGGATGACCTCAGCGGCGCTGGCCACGGGCAACGCCGTGCTGCTCAAACCAGCCGAGCAGTCGCCGGCCCTCGCCCTCCGGCTCGTGCAGGCCCTGCGCGCGGGCGGCGTGCCGCCATCGGCGATCGCGCTTTTGCCCGGCGAGGGCGACGTCGGCGCGGCGCTGGTGGCCCATCGCGACGTCCACGCCATCGCCTTCACGGGCTCGCTGGCGGTGGGGCGGGAGATCATCTCCGGCGCTGCGCAGCTACGCGACGGCCAGCGCCACTTCAAGCAGGTGGTGGCGGAGCTGGGCGGCAAGAACTGCGTGATCGTCGCCGCCGACGCCGACCTGGACGAGGCCGTCCCCGGGATCGTCGGCTCGGCGTTCAACTACGCCGGCCAGAAGTGCTCGGCGGCCTCGCGGATCCTGGTGCACGAGGCGATCGCCGACCAGCTGATCGAGCGGCTGGCCGGCGCCGTGCGGACGCTGGTGGTCGGGCAGGCGCAGACGCTGGGCACCGACGTGCCGCCGGTCATCGAGCGCGAGGCCCAGGAGCGGGTGGGCCGCTACGAGCAGGCCGCGCGCGACGGCGGGCGCGTGGTGGCCCAGGCCGAGGCGCCCGGCGGCGACGGCTGGTTCTGTCCGGCCACCCTGGCCGCGGACCTTCCCGACGGCTCGCCGGTGCTGGAGGAGGAGATCTTCGGGCCACTGCTCGCCGTCCAGCGGGTGCGCGACGTCGAGCACGCCTGCGACGTCGTGGACGGGCTGGCCTACGCCCTCACCGGTGGGCTGTTCACCCGCGACCCGGGGATCGTGCGTCGCGTGCGCCAGCGCTCGCCGGTCGGCAACCTCTATGTCAACCGCGGCATCACCGGCGCGATGGTCGCGCGCCAGCCGTTCGGCGGCAACCGGCTATCGGGCACGGGCCTGAAGGCGGGCGGGCCCGACTACCTGCTCCAGTTCGTCGAGCAGCGCGCGCTGAGCGAGAACACCATGCGCCACGGCCTCGAGGTCTGACCACCTCGGAGGCGGGGTTGACCTACTGGTCAGTCGCCCCCATCATGGGGAGATGCCGCCGTCCCTCGCCTGGAAGCTGGCGTTCGCCGCGGTTCTCGTGGCCGCTATTGCCGCCAGCGCCTGCGCCCGGGCGCCGCGCCGGGCGGCCGACCCGGCCGAACTGCGCCGACTGGTCATCTGCGCGCTGGGCCTGTACGCCGTCGGCGGCCTGGCCACGCTGACCCATCACTCGGTCCTGGCCGCGGTGGTCTATGCGACCGGGATCTCGGTCGCGGCCCTCGCCGCCTGGCTGTCGCGCGGGCGCGATCAGGAGGATCCCCCCGACGGAGGCTCCGAGCCGGTCGACGAGCAGCCCCCGCCGCGGCCCGACGGAGTCCCGTGGTGGGACTGGGAGCGCTTCGAGCGCGACTTCCGCGACTACGCGCAGCGGCGCTCAGTGGATCGACATCCGCTCGGCCGATAGGTACGTCCGCGCCGCCCAGGACACGGGGTCGCGGGCGAAGTCGCGCTGGAGTGCGTCGTCGTTGAGCGCATCGTCGATCGCCGCCATGATCATCGACTGGTCGAGCACCAGCCGCCGATGGCCGACCGAGCCCGTCTGCGGGTTCACGGCGTCATAGAAGCCGCCGTCGGAGCTGTAGACCCCCGGGTAGAGGGTGCGCAGCGCCTGCAGGTTGGCGTAGGTCTGCTGGGGGATGACGGGCAGAGCGATCGCCGACGCGTGGGGGGTGACGGTCGTCTCGCTGGCGCAGGTCGTGCACTGAGCCAGCCCCTCGCCTGTAGGGAAGGCGAGCCCCTCGACCCCAAAGCCGCCGTAGTTGCCGGTGTCGTCGGCCGTGCTCGATGGTGACAGACCCCAGACGGGATAGTGAAGAACGCCGGTGGCGTACAGCTTCTGCACCTGGGCCCAGCGCAGGTCCGCCAAGCCGAAGCTGTGCGTCCCCCACGTCGTCTCCGGCACGACGAGATTTGCCATCAGGCCTTCGAACATCCCACCGGCGAAGGTGGGGATGAACGTCAGGTCGGTGCCCGGATAGACGTAGTGTCCCTCCCACACGTCGAACGGTTTGTGGGACTGGGGGTCGATGATCGTCTGCCAGTAGCCCGGCACCGGCCACTGCCCCTGCCAGGAGAAGTCGGGATCGGTGGGGCAGCGCTGCGGCGGCAGCGTGCGCCACGTGCGCCACCAGACATCGCCCGGCATCTGGTGCAGCCCCATGCCGATGTACATGGAGATGCGCGGGTCGGAGTACAGCGCTCCGTTGTGGTAGCCCGCGGGACCCTGGCCGACGTAGAAACCGCCGTACTGCTGTCCAGTGGGCTGGTTGCCCGGCAGCGACGCGTTGGTGTTGCAGTCGGTCTGGGCGCGGTTGTCGTAGAAGATGGAGAAGTCCATGTCGGAGAGGAGCCGGCTCGCCAGATCGCGGACCCTGGGCAGCGCCTGGCGGACCTCGATCAGACCCGACGCGTACCAGCCGTTGTCGACCGCCGAGACGAACGAGCAGTTGTCGTTGGTGCCGGAGGTTGTCGCGCAATCACCCTGTCCGGGGTTCAACAGGACGTTCCCGTTGTTCGTGTCATACCACTGGTACAGGAAGCCGTCGTAGCGCTTCAACGTCGTGACCTCGCGCAAGGTCGCGCCGGCCAGGTGCTCGGCCCGAGACGTGCTGATCAGGCCGAGGTCGTGGGCGGCGACGACCGCCCACAGATACACACCGATGTTCGACGCCGACGTGTAGGCGCCGCGGGTCGGGCCCGGACCCAGGTTGTCGAGCGGTAGGTGGGTGCTCGGGTCGACGTCGGCGGCGTAGAACCGCCACGTGTCGTGCGCGATCCCGTACAGGACCGCCCGCTGCCGAGTCGTGAAGGACACGGTGCCTGCCCTGGTCGCGTGATGCACGTGCGCGGTCCGCGGCGCGGCGCCTGACGCGATAGACGGTCCGCCCAGCAGCATCGCCAGGGCAGTGATGAGACCAGCGGCAATCATGGTGAAGCCGATTCTCCGCCGCCGCTCTTCCGGGACGTCGGCAGCTATACGCTCTGACATACCTTCGACGCCGGCGAAGCGAAGGCGTGATCTTGGCCGAGACACAGAGGCCGCTACCCGCGCCGCTGAATCGCCGCCATCTTCGCTTGCCGCGCCGCGAGAGGCCCGAACGGATTGCCCTGACTGTGCGCTTGGCCGTTCACAACGTCGAATGTCGCGCGATTGTCGGATTCGCTTGAGCTGTCGCCGGCGTAGACCTCGATCGTCCCGTTCTCGACCCGGAAGCGTCCGCCATTGTCGTAGTAGCCCACGTCGCTCGGCGTCAGTGTCCAGGTCACTGTCGTCGTCTGGCCGGGCGCAAGCGTGACGCGCTGGAAGCCCCGCAGGCGCCGCACCGGCTGCTCGAGGCTCGACGCAATCGGGTGGATGTAGAGCTGAGCGACATCGTCTCCGACTCGCGTCGTTCCGGTGTTCGTAACGTCGACGCTGGCTTGCACGGTGCCTTTCCGGGCGTCCATCGTCGCCGAGCTCAGCCGCAGGTTGCTGACTTTGAAGGTCGTGTAGCTGAGCCCGTAGCCGAACCCGAACAGCGGATCGCAGCTGACGATGTCGCGGTGACGCGAGTTGTACTTCGAGGTCGGGTCGCACGGTCGCCCGGTCGGCTCGTGGTTGTAGTAGATCGGGACCTGGCCGACGTTGACCGGGAAGTCGACCGGCAGCTTGCCGCTCGGGTTGACCTTCCCGAACACGGCATCGGCTACCGCGTCTCCGGCCTCGATGCCGCCGAACCAGGCCTCCAGGATCGCCGGTGAGGTGGCGGCGACCTGGCTGAGGGTGAGCGGGCGGCCGTTGAACAGCACGACCGCGAACGGCTTTCCGGTGGACTTCACATCGTTGATGATCTGCTGCTGCTGGCCGGGCAGATCGAGGTTCGAACGCGCCTCCGCCTCGCCGCTCATCTCCCGAGTCTCCCCGAGGGTCAGAATCACCTGGTCGGCGTTCTCAGCGGCTGCCTTGACCGCGGCGTCGTCCACCGTCGCGCACTCTCCCGCCGGGTCATAGAGGTCGCTGTGGCTGAGCGTGCAGCCCGGCGTGTACGTCGCGCCGGGAGACTGCGCCTTGATGCCGTCGTACGGAGCGACGGCATCCTGGTCCCGGCCCTGCCCCCACCAGGGGCCGAGCATGTCGTGACCGGGCGCCGTGACGCCCGCGCCAGAGGCCTGCCCCAGCGGCCCGATCACCGCGGTGCGCTTGCTCGGATCGAACGGCAGGGTGGCGTTGTCGTTCTTGAGCAGGACCATCGACTCGTCCGCAGCCTTACGCGCGGCCGCTCGGTTAGATGCCGGGATCGGCGTCTGCCGGTTGTCGGCATGGTTGAAGCTGATGTGATCGAACAGCCCGGCGCGGAACTTGACCCGCAGGATGCGGCGTACAGCGTCGTTGATGCGCGACATCGGCACGCGGCCGCTGGCCACCAGCTGCGCCCCGAAATCCCGGAAGTTAGTCGAGACCATCTCCATGTCGGTGCCGCCGTTGAGGGCGATCTGCGCGGCTGTGGGCCCATCGGCCGCGACGCCGTGCCCGCACGGGCCGGTGTTCGGGTTAACCGGCGGGCAGGACCGCAGCTCCGCCACCGCGGTGTAGTCTGCCTCGATGAACCCGTCGAAACCCCACTGGCGCTTGAGCACCTGCGTCTCGGTGTAGTTATCTGCGCATCCCGGGACCGCGTTGAGCGCGTTGAACGAGCACATCGCCGTCTGCGCCCCGGCGTCGATGGCGGCCTTGAACGGCGGCAGATAGAAGTTCCACAGCCGCGCCTTCGACATGTCCGTGGTGTTGTAGTCACGGCCGGACTCGGGCTGCCCGTAGGCGACGAAGTGCTTGACGCTGGCGACCACCTTGTCGCTCGCGCTGGGGTCGCTGCCCTGGTCGCCCTTGACCCGCGCGGCGGCCATGACCGAGTTCACGTACGGGTCCTCGCCGGCCGCCTCTGAGATGCGGCCCCACCGCGGCTCATGCGACACGTCCACCATCGGGCTATAGATCTGCTTGAGGCCGACCACCGTCGACTCGGCGGCGCCGATCGAGCCGTCGGTCTGGGCGACGGTGGGATCGAAGCTGCTTGCGGTCGCGAGCGGGATCGGGAAGATGCTGCGGAAGCCGTGGATGGTGTCGTAGGCGAACAGGATCGGGATGTGCAGGCGGGACTGCTGGACGGCAATCCGCTGGTAGTGGTCGATGAGCTTCGGGTCGGTGAGGCTAAAGACGGCGCCTACCGGCTTGGCCGCCTCGGCATCGTTGATCTGCCCGTCAGACAGAAGCGTGAGCTGGTCGAGCTTCTCCTGGAGAGTCATCCGCCGGATCAGAGAATTGATCCGTCGCTCGATCGCCGGGTCTTCAGCGAGGCGCGCGCGTTTGAGCGCCGCGCGGTCGCGCGTGAACCTCACGGTGCGGTGTGTAGTTCCGCGTGAGCGTGCGGAAGCGGCAGTCATGCCGACGGCGACCCCTCCAATGCACACGACCACCGAAACGCCGACCGCCAACAGACGAGCCCTGAGACCCATGCCGAACCTCTCTTTGTACGCGTGCCGTGGCCGACGGCGCCGCTCACGAAACGGGAGCGGACGTCTGCCTCTCCTCTTACGAGGCGCTGTTACCCGCATTGGCGGACTCTCAATCCCGTATGTCAGATCCCTGAGCGCGCACCGGGCATGGCGCCGGTTGCGTCGGTGCTGGCGCGCCGCGGGCTACACCGCGCTGCCACCGCGCTCGGCGTCGAACAGCTCGACGAGCCGCTGCGGACTTCCCACAGCTTCGGGATCTGGCGCTGGGCGATCAGCTTGCCGAGCACCTGCACCGGAGTGCCCTGGGTTCCGATGGTGCCCTCGCCGAGCGCGCGGGCGACGATTGTGTAGTGACGAAGCGCCACACCCAGATTCGCTCGTCCCACTCGGTCAGCAGCTCGGCCAGCTGGTAGAGCTCCTCGTGCTCGCGGTCGTGGCGATACAGATCCTCGATCGATAGGCCGGCGAGCTCGAGCAGCCGGGCGAACGCCTTCGAGATCCGCTGGGTGACCACTGGGACCCGTCGGAACCCGGGCGAGTCGAAGCCGCTACCGTCCGAGCACCACCCGGATCTCGCTGTACTCCCACGGCGACATCTGGTTGAGCATCTCGAGCTGCGTCGTCACGTACTGCAGAGACAGGACGGCGCGGCGCATCAGCCGGATCGCAGGCGCGAGTTAACCGGCGCCGATGGCGCGGGACTCACGTCCGCTCAGAAGGCTGTTCAGCTACTGAGCGCGCAGTAAGACCAAGGCTGAGTACTCGATCTTGTTGGTGTGGCGCGCGCCGGTCCATATTCGCCGGACTGCTTGGTCTCGAGGCTCGCGGTGGTGTGTGACACCCCCAGTGAGCTCGCTGCATCCGCCGGACAATTCGGAAGTGAGCCGACGAATACCCGCGCGGACACGAACGCAGGGCGGGTAAGCGGCGGAGGCGATCGCCCGCAACTCGCCAGGAGCGCAACCCGCCGCGTCTTGCTAGTAAGTCGTTCTTGTCGCGGGGGCGAAATCCGCTGAAACCCTCGATTCATGGGGAATTGGCAGGCGCGGCACACCGCGAACCGGCGCGATGGGATGCGGCTGCGGGGCCGGGCGTGTCTCGGGGCGCGAGCGTACGTCAACGGCGGGCTTTCGAGGAGGTGCGCGGACGGTCGCGGTCAGCCTCCCGGCCGAGTCTTGAAACCTCACGCCACACACCGCGGCATTTGATGGCGCGCGATCTGTGGCTTCAGCGGGCTGAACTCTCACGACACACGCCGTGAAGGGGCGCGGTGCGTGGCGTGTGGCTTCAATCGCCCGGCGCCGCCGGCGGCTACCTCCTCAAAACCCGTGGTTGACGTGGCGCTCGCCACCGCGAACGCCCGGCCGAACGGTCAGCTCAGACAGAGACGGCGGCCAGGAGCAGTTCGTGCAGGCGCGTCTCACCCGTCAGCTCGGGATGGAAGGAGACCGCGAGGACGCTGCCCTGGCGCACGGCGACTGGGTGCCCCTCGACCTCGGCCAGGACCTCCACCTCGGGGCCGGTGTGGGCCACCCAGGGGGCACGGATGAAGACGGCATGGACAGGTCCTCCCGGCACCCCGGTCACGTCCAGATCGGCCTCGAAGGAGTGCAGCTGGCGGCCGAACGCGTTGCGCCGGGCCTCGATGTCGAGCACGCCGAGATGGGCGCGGTCGAGCATGATCATGCCGGCGCACGTGCCCAGCACCGGCGTGCCGGAGCCGGCGAGGTCGCGCAGCGGGTCGCCCAGCCCCTCACGCTCGATCCCGAGGGTCATGACCGTAGACTCCCCGCCGGGAATGACCAGCGCGTCAAGGCCGTCCAGGTGGGCGGGGACGCGCACCTCGCGCGCCACAGCGCCCAGCGAGCCCAGGATCGTGGCGTGGGCCTCGAAGTCGCCCTGCAATGCCAGGACTCCGACCAGCGGCGCGCGCTGCGCCGAGCGGTCGGGCACCGCTACCAGCCGCGGCCGGCGAGCAACTGCTCGGATTCAAGCTTGGACGACTCCAGGCTGTCCATGGGCTGACCCAGACCGGTGGACGCGGCGGCCACCCGGGCAGGGTCCTGGTAGTGGGTCGTCGCCTCGACGATCGCCCGGGCGCGGCGCTCGGGGTTCGAGGACTTGAAGATCCCCGAGCCGACGAAGACGCCCTCAGCTCCGAGCTGCATCACCAGGGATGCGTCGGCCGGTGTGGCGATGCCGCCGGCGCAGAAGAGCACCACGGGGAGCCGGCCCTCGGCCGCGACCTGACGCACGAGCGGCAGGGGCGCGCCCAGCTCCTTGGCGGCAGTCGGCAGCTCCTCGGCATCGAGCACCCCGAGCCGCCGGATCTCCCGGCGGATCACGCGCAGGTGCCGGACGGCCTCGACGATGTCGCCGGTGCCGGCCTCGCCCTTGGAGCGGATCATCGCCGCCCCCTCCCCGATCCGGCGCAACGCCTCGCCGAGGTTGGTGGCGCCGCACACGAACGGGATCTTGAAGTTCCACTTGTCGATGTGGTTGGCCTCGTCCGCCGGGGTCAGGACCTCGGACTCGTCGATGTAGTCGACCTCGAGAGCCTCCAGCACCTGCGCCTCGGCGAAGTGGCCGATGCGGGCCTTGGCCATCACCGGGACCGTGACCGCCTCCTGAATGCCCTTGATCATCTCCGGATCGGACATGCGGGCCACGCCCCCGTCACGCCGGATGTCGGCGGGGACGCGCTCCAGCGCCATCACGGCGGCCGCACCGGCGTCCTCGGCGATCTTGGCCTGCTCGGCGGTGACCACGTCCATGATCACGCCGCCCTTGAGCATCTCGGCCAGGCCGGCCTTGACGGTGAAGGTTGCCTCGTCGCGCGGGGTACCGCCGTTGCTGTCCATGAGCGGCAGTGTAGCCGGGCGCTAGGTTCTCCACCGATGAGCGTGGACGCGGTGTTTGTCCAGGATGGCGATGTCTATGAGGCCACCGAGCTGGCCGTGGGTCCCTGGTACCACGGAGCGCTGCACGGCGGCGCCCCCGCCGCGCTGCTGATGCACGCCATCGAGGCCCATCCCGCCCAGGACGGGCTCCGGGTCGCGCGGATCACCTACGAGTTCGTACGCCCAGTCCCCCAGCACGGGCTGACCGTCTCGGTAGAGGTGGTGCGGCCGGGACGGCGGGTCACGCTGCTGGACGCGACGCTGCGCAGCGGCGGCGGTGTCGAGGTGACGCGCGCCCGCGCCCTGCTGGTCCGCCCGTCCGACGTCGGTGACGGCAAGGTGGTGGCGCGGCCATTTCCGGGCCCCGAAGACGGCGTCCGCAGCGACTGGGAGGGCCGGCACCGGCGGATGTTCGTCACCGAGGGCATGGAGATCCGCTTCGTCAAGGGGCAGTTCACGAGCCCGGCGAGGCGATCGCGTGGTTCCGCCTGCGTCATCCCCTGATCTACGGCCGCCCCATCCAGCCGCTCGAGCGCGTGGCTGCGGCCAGTGACTTCCGCAACGGCATCGCCGCGGTGCTGGACTGGGATGACTACATGTTCATCAACCCCGACCTCACCATCTACGTGGAACGCCCTCCGCTCGACGAGTGGATCGGCGCTGGAGTCGCGCACCCGCGTCGAGGCGGGGAGCGTGGGCGTGGTCGAGAGCGATCCTTTAGGACCGCCGGGGCCGGATCGGCCACGCGCTGCAGTCGCTGCTGGTGGGGCCGCGCCCGGCGGCTACTTGAGCCGGAAGGCCTTGATCCGCACGTCGTACTGCTGCGCGTCCCGCGAGTAGACGCCGTAGGCCAGCGCCTGGATCAGTGACAGCAGCGCGGTGTGCGAGCGCACGAACGCCGGCGTGTTCGACGAGTAGTAGAGACGAATCCGGGCCAGCCGGGCCACCTCGGAGAGCGTCGCGTCGGTGATCGCCAGGGTCGGCGCCTTGCGATGGCGGGCCAGCTTCATCGTCCGCGTGATCAGCGGGTGTGGCCGTCCGGCCGACAGGCCGACGACGAGCGTCGTGGTCGTCGATCCGGCTGAGCCGGCCGAGCGCCTCCTGCGAGGGACTCGCGACGATCTCGGCGCGCATGTCGAGCAGCATCAGCAGGTGCCGCAGGTAGCTGGCGAAGAACGCCATCTGGTCGGTGCCGGCGATCAGGACCTTCTCGGCGGAGACGATCGCGTCGATCGCCGCCTCGACGTCGGAGCGCGACAGCTTGTGCGCGGTGTCCTCGACGTTGACGTGGTCGGCGGCGAGCGCCGCCTCGAACTCGGTGTGGTCAAGCGAGAACAGCGGGTGGCGGCGACCCGGCGCCTGAGTCGGCGACGCCATCCTCGCCGACCCGCCGGCGGTACTCGTCGCGAGCGGCCTGCTGGAGCTCGGGGAAACCCTCGAAGCCGAGTGCCTGCGAGAAGCGCACGACCGTGCTCGAGGACGTGCTGGCGCGGCGCGCGAGCTCCTCGGCGGTCTGGAAGGCGGCTTCGTCGAGATGGTCGACGATGTACTGCGCGACGTCCTTCTGCGAGCGGGAGAACTCGTCGAACCGCGCACGAATATACCCGGAGAGCGCCTGATGACCGTGGGGGGATCCGGGGCGGCTGTCGAGATGGATGGTTGCTTCATGGGCAGGCGTCTGTTTCGACGCGTGCGGCCATCGTTCCTTCCAGGCTGTTTCTCCAGCGCAGCGAACGACGCGCCGATCGAGGCGCGACGGAGGCCGGCGCGCGGTTACTCGAGGCTGCGCTGGCGGGCCTGATTCTGCTTGTGCTCGGCGAACACCTGGGCGACGATGTAAATGATCAGCACGTTGACCACGATGCCGATGCCGATGAACGTAATCAGCAGGGCGAGCGTCGACCCGAACGAGCTCGGGCTGTTGCCGAGGCTGAGGAGACCGAAGGACAGCATCGGACCGGAGATTACCTGACGACCCCGCCGCATGCCGTCGTCTCGGCGGGCTTGGTCTGCCCCGCCAAGTGCTAGCGTCGCGCCGATTCCGGCCCGGTAGCTCAGCTGGTCAGAGCAGCGGACTCATAATCCGTCGGTCCTGGGTTCGAGCCCCAGCCGGGCCATGCGACGGCGCCGTGTAGGATCCCCCGTGGAACCGGGAAGGGGACGACGGGCATGGAGCGCGGGACCGCTCCGGACAGCCAGAGCGATGTGACCGCCGCGCGCGCCGCTTCGGTGCGCCGGCGCTGGTGGCTGCTGGGCGCGGCACTGGTCGCGGCGCTGGCGATCGGCTTCGGGGTCGGCATCGCGGTCAAGTCGACATCGTCACAGACGACCACGGGCTCCGTGGCCTCCGGCGACGCCGCGACGTCCGCGACCGTCTCGGTCACGCGCCTCGGCGCGACCGTGCCGGTGCCGGCGCTCAAGCCGCAGGCAACCCAGACCCACACCTCGACGTCGGGCGCCGCCCCCATCGCCACCAGCACGACCACTACCGTGGTGAGCACGACGGCCACCATCCCCCACACGAGCTCCACGGTGATCCGTACCACCACCACGGTCGCGACGAGCACCGGCGGCGGGGGTGGCGGTGGCGGTGGTTAGTGTGGACGACCCCTACGACCTGCGTCGCTTCGAGGCGGCCCAGAACGGCGTCTACCACTCCGCCCTGGCGCAGCTGCGCGCGGGGCGCAAGACCGGCCACTGGATGTGGTTCGTGTTTCCGCAGATCGCCGGCCTGGGGCGCAGCGCCATGTCGCAGCGCTACGCGATCTCCTCGCTGGCGGAGGCGCGCGCCTACCTCGAGCACCCCGTCCTGGGCCCGCGGATCGCCGAATGCGCCCGGACGCTCGCCGACCGGACCGGGGGCAGCGCCGAGCAGATCTTCGGGGACGTCGACGCGGTCAAGCTGCGATCGTCCATGACGCTGTTCGCCCGCGCTGCCTCGAACGGCGAGCCGACCTATCAGGCGGTCCTCGATCGGTACTTCGGCGGCGAGGCGGACCCCAGCACCGACGGCCGGTTGTGACGCACGGCCGGCCGCCCGCTCGTGCGCTGACGGTCCTGGCCGCGGCCGCGCTCACCGCACTCGCCGCTCTGACGGCGGGGGCCGGCGTCGCCGCGGCACAGAACCCCGTGGGAGCCCACTCCATGCTCCAGCTCGATGACCCGCCGTCGTTCATGGAGGCCATGTTCGCCCAGGCCGCCGCCATGCACGCGTCCGCGATCCGCGTCGACGTCGCGCCCGCGATGGTGTTCGCAAGCCAGTCGCAGCCCCCCGACTTCTCGGGGCTGGACGAGCTGATGGCGCTGGCGCAGACCTACCGCCTGCGGGTCGTGGCCGACCTGCTGACGATCCCGACGTGGATGGCGGACTGCGCCGCCCCCACCTTCGACACGAGCCGGTGCGCCACGGCCGACCTGCCGGCGTACGCGTCGGTCATCAGCCAGATCGTCGAGCCACGCCGACCCGGTGATCCGCGACTGGGAGGTGTGGAACGAGCCCAACAGCGCCTCGTTCTTTGACGGAACGCCGCAGCAGTACGCCTTCATGCTTCGCACCGCGCACGACGCGATCAAGGCGGTCGATCCCGCCGAGGATGTCCTGCTCGGCGGCATCTCCAGCACCGCCGGCATGGGCTGGGTGAGGCAGGTGTTCGCCACCCCAGGCGCCGACGCCGCGCAGGCGTTCGACACCGCCAACGTCCACGAGCGCGGAGATCTGTGGTCGCTGGCTCCCGACGTCGCGGCGTGGCGGCGGTTCCTCGCGGCCGACGGCTTCACGGGACCGCTCTGGGTGACCGAGCACGGATACCCGTCTGACCCCGCCTATCAGTACGACCCTGGCTACACCGGCGGCGAGGGCGCCCAGGCCGCGTACCTGGCCGCCTCGATCCCCACGCTGGTGGACGCCGGCGCCGCCGAGGTATTCGTCACCGAGCGCGACAACCTGGTCGGCCAGTTCGCGTCCGAGGGGGTCCTCGGCGGCGACGTCTCAGATCCGCCGGTGGTCGATCCCGGGATCGTGGCCAGGCCGTCGTTCGGCGTCGTGCAGGACGTCGCCGAGTGTTACGAGACGATCGGGCGCGACTGCCCCGGTGCGCGTCCGGCCGCGTCACCCTCGACCGTGACGATGGCGCCTGTCCCGCCGGGGCGGATGAGCGCCCGGCGGGTCACCGTGAGCGATCCGGGCGGCGAGCCCATCCTCCTCGGCGCCGCCACGCTGGCCGGCCCCCACGCCGGGGGGCTGGCCGTGGCGCGAAACGGCTGCGCCGGCCAGGTTCTTGAGCCTCACCAGACCTGCGTCGTATCACTGCTGTTCAGCCCGGACGCCGGCGGCGAGGCAGTCGGAGCCCTGGAGCTCACCTCCGACCAGGGCCCGCTCGACGTGCCGGTCACCGGCGCGGCGCCCTCGCTGTCATCCCTGAGATCGCCCGAGCTCCCGGCGAGGTTCATGCCCACGGGCGCGGGCGATGGTGTCGGCTACCCGCAGCGCTGGGTCCTGGTGCTCACCAACCCGCTGAGCGCCGGGGTGTTCATCGCGCGCGGCTCGATCTCGGGCCCCGACGCGCGGCGATTCCGCATCCCGACGGACAACTGCGACCACGCCACGCTGGGCCCCCGCCACAGCTGCCGCCTGATGGTGCTGTTCACCCCCACCCGCGCCGGCGTCGCCCGGGGGCAGCTCACGCTGCGGGGTGCCGGGGTGCCGCTGATGGCAGCGCTGCGCCCGGTGGCGTTCCCCCTGCCCACGGTCACCCGGCTCCTGCCCGGCGGCACGGGCAGCTGCACGATCTCCGCCGAGGACCCGATCTCGGCGGCCACCAGCCAGGCGTCCACCGTGCACTGGACGCTGACGCGCGCACCGGCGAGCGAGCGGCGCGGCTGTGGGCGCGCCACGGCGCCCGGCGGGGCAGCTGTGACCGAGGGCTCCGTGGTGACCGGCCGCCGCCCCGTCCACGTCGCGGGGACCCTCGGGTACCGGGCGCAGTGGCGCCTCGGCGCTCGGTCGGCCCCGGGCCCCGGCCGCTATGTGCTGACCGTGTCGGCCACCGACGGGCATGGCGCCGGCCCGTTGCGGTCGATGCCGCTGACGATCCGCTCCTGACCCCGGCGGGCCGCCGGCGCAGACCCGGCCGCCGGCCCAGAGCCGGCCGCCAGCCCAGGGCCGGCCCGCAGGCCCAGGCCGGGCCGACGGTGCTGTCCTGGGATAATCCCGGTGATTGTTCATCCGTCCCCTGGGGGACTCTCCTGACCGCTTTGTCCGTACCATCAGCCCGCCGGGAGCCGCCCGGGTGGGAGTGGCTTCGCCGGCACGACCGTGGCTTCGCCGCCCTGCGTCGCGCCACGCGCGCAGCGCTGATCATGCCCGCGCTGTTCGCCCTCGCGGGCCCGTGGCTCGGCAACCCGGCGCTGGCGACGTTTGCCGCGTTCGGGTCCTTCGCGATGCTCCTCCTCGTCGACTTCGGCGGGTCGATCCGCAACCGCGTGCAGTGCCAAGCGGCGCTCGGCGTCGCCTGCGCCGTGCTCATCTGCCTCGGGACGCTGGCATCGCGCACAACGTGGCTGGCCGCCGTGGTCACCGCCGCGCTCGCCTTTGCCGTCCTGTTCGCCGGGGTGGTGAGCTCGGTCCTGGCCAGCGCCACCACGGCGCTTCTGCTCTCGCTCATCCTTCCGGTCTCCCTGCCCGGTCCGGTTTCGTCGATTCCGGACCGCGTCGCGGGGTGGGGTCTGGCGGCGGCGGTGTCGTTGCTGGCGATCTCGCTGCTGTGGCCCGCGCCGGCCCGGGACCCGGTGCGCAGCTCGGCGATCGCCGCCTGCCGGGCGCTGGCGGCGCGGTTGCGCGCCGAGATCACGTTCGTGATGGCCGGGCGCCCCGCGTCGGGGGAGGCCGCCTACCACGAGGCGGTGGCCGCCGCCGACGCCGCCGTCGAGGCGGTGCAGAGCGGCTTCTTCGCCACTCCTTACCGGCCCACCGGGCTGAGCACCTCGGCGCGAGCCGTGGTCCGGCTGGTGGACGAGCTGCGGTGGCTCAACACGATCGTCCTGCGCAGCGTGCTCACCGCCCCGGCCGGCTTCAAGCCGATCGAGGAGGTGTGCGCGGTCAAGCAGGCCGGGGCCACGGTGCTCGACGCCGCGGCGGACCTCCTCGAGTCCCCGGGGCGGCCCGGCGAGACCCTGAGCGCGGCCACCGCCCAGCTGCGCGCGGGCCTCGAGGAGCTCGAGCGCACGAGCACCGCGGCGCTGCCGGAATCAGCGGCGGCCCCTGACGACGAGGAGAACGCTCGCCGTGTGGTCAGTGCCCTGGATCCGAGCTTCCGCTCCCAAGAGCTGAGCTTCATCGTCCTGCAGATCGCGGCCAACGTCGACTTCGCGGCCCGCGCGGAACGGCGGACCTGGCTGGAGAAGGTGCTCGGCCGCCAGCCCGAGGGCTTCGTCGGGTTCCTGGCCGCCGCCCACCAGCGCGCCGGGTCGCACGCCGAGCGCAACTCGCTGTGGCTGCACAACAGCCTGCGGGGCGCGGCCGGCCTCGGGCTGGCGGTGCTGGTCGCCGACCTGCTGTCGGTCCAGCACGCTTTCTGGGTGGCGTTCGCGACCCTCAGCGTCCTGCGCTCCAGCGCTCTGAGCACCGGCCAGAACCTCGCGCGCGCCGTCATCGGCACGACGGTCGGCTTCATCATCGGCGGCGCCATCGTGGCGGTGGTGGGTACCAACACCGCCGTGCTGTGGGCGGTGCTGCCGTTCGTGGTCCTGCTGGCCGGCCTGGCGCCGGCGACGGTGTCCTTCGCCGCCGGCCAGGCAGCGTTCACGTTGACGCTGATGATCCTCTTCAACCTGCTGGCGCCGGCCGGGTGGAAGATCGGCCTGGTCCGGATCGAGGACATTCTCCTCGGCGGCGCGGTCAGCCTCGCGGTCGGGCTCGCCCTGTGGCCCCGCGGGGCCGGCGCCGCGCTTGGCCGGGCGCTCTCCGCCGCCTACGCCGACAGCGTCAGCTACCTCACCGGCGCGGTGGCCTACGGCCTGGGCCGCTGCGACTCGGGCGGCCCCGCGCCGGGGCCGCCGGTGGAGCAGGCCGCCCAGGCCGCAGCGGCGGCCCGGCGGCTGGACGACACCTTCCGCGGCTACCTGGCCGAGCGCGGCGCCAAGCCGCTGCCGATGGCCGAGGTGACGGCGCTGGTCACCGGCGTGGTGGGGATCCGGCTGGCGGGCGACGCCGTGCTCCAACTGTGGGACGGCGACGCCGCCGAAGGGGGCGACCGCGCCGCGGCGCGGCGCGAGCTCCTCTCAGGGTCCGACATGGTCCGCGGCTGGTACGCGCGCTTTGCCGAGAGCCTCGTCGGCCAGGGCGCGGTCCCCGAACCGCTCACGGCCGACGCCGTCGCCGACGGGCGCCTCGTCAACGCCGTGGGCCATGACCTGCGCGATCAGGACGGCCACGCCACCGCCACCGCGGTGCGGGTCATCTGGACCGGCGACCATCTCGACGCGGTGCGCCGCCTGCAATCGATGCTGGTCGGGCCCGCCCAGGAAGCGGTCGCCGAGAACGCGTTGGGTTAGGTCACCATCCCGGGCGAGGTCTCCGGCGGGAGACTCCGGCTCTCAGCCGCCGTCGGCGCGTCATCTGGCCGTCTGGGCGACGCGGTCCAGGCGCACCTCGGCCGTCTTGGGAGACCTACCCGCGGCGTGCGGCTCAGGGGCGCTGGTCTCGCAGCTGCGCCCCCCAGCGCTCCTCGATGCCCGCGACCCGCCACACCGCCACCGCCACCGCCCACGTCACGATGACCAGCCCCACGATCACGAACCCGAGCGTGTTGAGGTCGATGCCCTCGAACCACCCCCAGAACCCGCCGTCGAGGTGGAGCTGAACGGCGAGCAGGCCCCCGAGCTCGATCGTGCCGATCACCAGGGCTACGGCCACCGAGAGCCCGGTGACGGTCAGGTTGTAGAAGACCTTGCGCACTGGCTCCGACAGGGCCCAGCCGTAGGCGAAGTTCATGAACGAGCCGTCGATGGTGTCCATCAGCGACATGCCGGCGGCGAACAGGACCGGCAGGCACAGCACCGCGTACCAGGGCAGCCCGGCGCCGGCGGCCCCGCCGGCGAGGACGAGCAGGGCCACCTCGCTGGCGGTGTCGAAGCCGAGGCCGAAGAGGACGCCGACGGGGTACATCTGACCGGGCCGGGTGACGGTCCGGGTCAGCCGGCCGAGGACTCGGTTGAGCAAGCCCCGGCGATGCAGCTGCTGCTCGAGCTCGGCCTCGTCGTAGCCGCCGGCGCGCATCTGCCGGAACACGCGCAGGATCCCGAGCAGGATGACCACGTTGAGGGCGGCGATGAGGTACAGGAACGATCCGGAGACGAGGGTCCCCACCACTCTGGCGACCTGGTGCAGGTGCGAGCCGCCGTTGAGCACGGGTCCGTCCACAGCGTGCACCCCCACCGAGATGAGGAAGGCGAGGGCGAACACGATCGTCGAGTGCCCCAGCGAGAACCAGAACCCCACGCTCAGGGGCCGGCGCCCCTCCGACATGAGCTTGCGGGTGGTGTTGTCGATCGCCGTGATGTGGTCGGCGTCGAACGCGTGGCGCAGGCCCAGGGTGTAGGCGGTGACCCCGACGCCCACCGTCAGCGCGCCGCCGGCCCCCAGTGGCGCGGGCGTCGCCAGCGATATCAGGAGCACGAAGCCGACGACGTGCAGCCCGACGACGACAGCGCTCATCAGCCCCAGGGTCCGCCTCTGCCCCGGGGTCAGGGAGGACCAGAACGCTCGGGGGCTCGGCCGGCGCATCCGTGGCACCGTAGTCTCGCCGGAGGCCGGGCGCAATTTGCTGTGCTCTGGATTACCGGGGGCTACATCCGCGGCGCGCCGAAGCCCGAGCGCAGCTGCCGGGCGAGCGCGCGCGCCCGGTCTGACCCCCGCCGCCCCGCCCACGGGTGCGGCCCGGAGGCCCACGGATGCCAGCCCAGCGTGCCGTAGTGCGCGCGGACCACCGCCTTGAGCTCGCCGCGGTGGTCGCCGCAGGCGTAGCGCACCGGGCCGTACATGCCGCGGCCGTGCCAGGTCAGCCACCGGCCGGGCTCGGCGTCCACGTACTCGCCGTGGCGCAGGTCCAGCAACTGTCGCTGCAGCGAGATCTGGGTCTCGGGGTCGGGCCTGGCGCCGCAAATCTCACACCGGAACACGACGGCGACGGGCACCGGCTACCACCTCGGCTCATAGCCGCTGGTCAGCGTCGTGCCCCGC